>NZ_JBYTDU010000003.1:0-3325 GCF_058791715.1 Cytobacillus sp. EB106-05-05-XG126
CTTGCCGACGCGCAGGCAGAGGCTTAGTTGAACCAATCGGGTTCGTAGTGTCGATTGATCGAAGCGATAGCGGAGATCTTAGCGACACTAGAACGCGACTAACAATCAGTGGGGGATAAGGAAAACCCCCACTGATTGAAGTTTCACTTTATAGATGGTTGATATGTTGGTGGGTGAGTGGTTGATGCTGATACATGAAGAAAGGACAGGCATTTGCCTGTCCTTCATCTATTTTAATACTTTGTCTGGTCATATAGGGTTAATTGATCTAAATTCTTATGCACGGTTATGAGCTTTTTAAGAAGGCTCATGAACTTTTGTTTATCTTCAAAAGGAGTGACATCCAGCTCCCTTTTTAGCTCATTGCTTTTAGTAACGAGCTCATCGAATTTTTGAATAGCCGGGCAGTTGTTTTTAGTCATAAGTAATTCTCCTAATCTAAGCTCTTAATATAACTTTATCACAAAAATAAATTTCAAAGGAAACAGCTATATTTCATTTATATTAAAAAGGAATCGCCATCTTAACTATTTTGTTAAAAGTGTCAGATTTTGTTGAAACCTA
The DNA here is from genome assembly GCF_058791715.1 of Cytobacillus sp. EB106-05-05-XG126. NCBI lineage: Bacteria > Bacillati > Bacillota > Bacilli > Caryophanales > Bacillaceae > Cytobacillus > Cytobacillus sp. EB106-05-05-XG126. The sequence goes on from NZ_JBYTDU010000003.1 coordinate 565, forward strand.
GAGAATAGAGTCATATAGTAGCAACATGCTTAGAAAAGCGGAAGCGCCTTGCCCACGTAAGAACGCATACTAAGATCGCCACGTCCTCCCAAAAGCTGCCGCTTTCGGTCGTGCGATGTATCGCTGACGTAGCTTTCCTTGTGGAGCTAGACAGTTATCGACGTACAAAATTGAATATTTGGTTTTAATAATAGACAAGGTTAGAAAACCAGGGGGTGAGATCCTTGTCGACTGTATTATTTGGAACGGTAGAATATTATGAAAGAGAATTAATCAGCTATTTTACAAATAATCATATAAGCAATAAGGATGATGCTGCCATGAAAGTATTCCTTATGCTTGAAGCGGAGATATTCAATGTGTTCTTATTTGACGAAGCGATCCGGATTAGGTGTATGCAAAATCTTTTAAAAGCTTTTTGCCGGGTATCTGAAACACACTTGATCAATTAGCAGCCTATAAATGAATAGAGCAATTGAAAAAAGAGGTCCCTGCAGTGAGAGACCTCTTTTGTTTAATTTAGAATAGTAACCTTTACATCTTTTCTTCCCCACTGCAGTGCATCCTGCTCTCCAGGAATAAACACATCAATTTCATGTCCGTTAATTCCGCCGCCAATATCCTCGGCAGTTGCATAGCCATATCCTTCTACAAATACTTTAGAACCCAAAGGAATTACGTCTGGATCAACTGCAATTACTTTTTCATCCGGGTTATCGATAAGATTGACTCCTGTTTTTGTAATGCCGATACATCCTTCACAGCTTGCTGTATAGGCAGTTGCAGTAACAGTCAGAACTTTCCCTTCTTTTGCTGCAGGCTCATTGGTGTTTGCTGCTTTAACGACGGTCTTAGGATTAAAAGCTTCTTTTTTCACTGATTTATTTTTATAGATGATTAGCTCTAATCCAGGTTTTATAAAATCGGATTTCAGCTGATTCCACTTCTTAAGGTGATGTACACTTATATTGTATGTTTTGGCAATATTCCAGAGAGTATCACCGGATTCTACTATGTATATTTCTTCAGGTGAAACATCAAGCTTGTCATTTGGGTGAATCAGATCCCCGGATAGGCCATTCCAGTTTTTAATATCCTGAACGGACACTTCGTGTTTTTGTGCTATGGACCATAGGGTATCCCCTTTATTTACAGTTACTTCTTCTGCATATGCGCTTACACCTGCTGTGCTCCAGATGATTAAGCTCGCGAGCAGATAATAAAAATACTTTTTCATGTTAAACCTCCTATAAACTTAGTTGACAATTATTATGCTAGCACAGAAAATTCTGAGTAAAAGAACAGAGAGGTTATAATTAAATTACGCACATTTCAGGAAAATAACGAAGAAATGGCAAAACATCATAATGTTCATACTGGATGGACGAAAAGCCTTAGATATAGTCATATTTGATATATTAGAGCCTTAAGATGGTTTAAATAGAAAGTTTTTCCTCTATGTGCAAGAAAGAAAAAATTCTCTTGGTGTGTTACATATCTCACTGACAAAGAAGAAAAGTTGTTTTTTAATGGTAGATAAATATAAAGAAGAATTTAATGGATATTGACAGGGGGCAAGCTCATATAATCTAAGGAAGATGTGTCAAAAGTGGCTATGTAAATTCTCTTCCGGAGATCCAATTATGAGTCCATTGAGAATTTCCAATAATAGTCTGAGGTTGTGTCGACACATGGGAGAGTAGGGTGTATAATGGTTACGGTTACATGTTTAAATGTTGTGAAAATTTTCAGCATTGGAGGGGATGGGCATGGAGCTTTGGAATTTATACCAGAATAACTATTTGATAGTTTTCGTGTTTTTGTGCCTGGGCGTATTGCTGCCTGTGGTGGCTTTGTTTTTGGGAAAGCTTTTGCGGCCCTATAAGCCATATGATACGAAGTATACCACATATGAGAGCGGGATTGAGCCATTCCAGGATTCGAGGGTGCAGTTCAATGTCCGCTATTATATTTTTGCCCTGATGTTTGTCATTTTTGATGTGGAAACAGTATTTTTGTACCCGTGGGCAGTGGCATATGAGAAGCTTGGTATTTTTGCATTGATTGAGATGCTGATTTTTGTATTTATGCTAATAATTGGACTTGTTTATGCATGGAAAAAGAAGGTGCTGAAATGGATTTAAAGTTGGATAATATTACACCGGAAGAAATGGAAGAACTGCAGCGCAATGTGTTTATGGCAACCTTGGAACAGATTAAAGCGTGGGCGCGGAGTAATTCATTGTGGCCAATGACCTTCGGGCTTGCTTGCTGTGCCATTGAAATGATGGGTGTAGGTTCATCGCATTACGATTTGGACCGTTTTGGATCTTTTTTCCGCACATCTCCCCGTCAGTCTGATGTCATGATTGTTTCAGGTACAGTAACAAAGAAAATGGCGCCTATTGTCCGCCGTCTTTATGATCAGATGCCTGAACCAAAATGGGTGATCGCGATGGGATCCTGTGCAACTGCGGGTGGGCCATATGTGAAATCTTACTCAGTAGTTAAAGGGGTCGACCAGATTGTCCCTGTTGATGTATACATACCAGGATGCCCGCCGAACCCGGCAGCATTGATTTATGGAATTAATAAGTTAAAAGAGAAAATCCGTTATGAGGCTAAGACTGGGAAGAAGGTGATCTAACCTATGAGCGGAGAAAAAGATCTTGAACAGCTGAAAAAAGAGGCTGCAGCAAAAGCGAAGGCAGCGGCCCTGGCTAAAATGAAAGCGAAAGAGCAGGGAGAAACAAAGGAAGAA
>NZ_JBYTDU010000003.1:3421-95279 GCF_058791715.1 Cytobacillus sp. EB106-05-05-XG126
CCTGCAGCAAAAGCGAAGGCAGCGGCCCTGGCTAAAATGAAAGCGAAAGAGCAGGGAGAAACAAAGGAAGAAACACCTGCAGAAGACATGGATCTGGCGAAGCAAAAAGCCGCCGCAGCAGCAAAAGCGAAGGCAGCGGCCCTGGCTAAAATGAAAGCGAAAGAGCAGGGAGAAACAAAGGAAGGAACACCTGCAGAAGACATGGATCTGGCGAAGCAAAAAGCCGCCGCAGCAGCAAAAGCGAAGGCAGCGGCCCTGGCTAAAATGAAAGCGAAAGAGCAGGGAGAAACAAAGGAAGAAACACCTGCAGAAGACATGGATCTGGCGAAGCAAAAAGCCGCCGCAGCAGCAAAAGCCAAAGCTGCAGCCGCCGCAAAGGCGAAAGCAGCAGCTCAAGCAAAACAAGCAGGCGGGGATGACGAAAAGGCAAAAGCGATTGCAGCAGCAAAAGCCAAGGCCGCCGCAGCTGCAAAGGCGAAAGCAGCAGCTCAAGCAAAACAAGCAGGCGGGGACGATGAAAAGGCAAAAGCGATTGCAGCAGCAAAGGCGAAAGCCGCCGCAGCAGCAAAAGCAAAATTAGCCGCAGCAGGCAAAGCAGACGGAGCAGCAGATGATGAAAAGGCAAAGGCAATCGCCGCAGCGAAAGCAAAGGCCGCAGCCGCAGCAGCCGCGAAGGCAAAAGCTGCCGGAACCAAGGCTGACACTGAACCAGCTGCAGAAAAAGCTCCATCTGTTAATCAGCCATACCTTGATAATTATGTGAAGGTAATTGAAGAAAACCTTGGTGCCGAGGTTCTTGAAGAGTACTATATCAATAATCTCTCCAAGGAAGTGCCGACTTTGGTTGCCAGGGCTGAATCATATTTTAAATTGGCAGAATTCCTGAAATATAATGAACAGCTTGGCTTTGATTATTTATCCGAGCTTCATGGCACCGATTTTGAGACCCACATGGAAGTGTATGCTCACTTATACTCATACAAAAAACGTCAATCTGTTGCACTGAAGGTTAAAATTGACCGTGATGAGCCGGTAATTGATTCACTGCAGCCGTTATGGGCAGGAGCCAATTGGCCGGAATGTGAGACATATGATTTGCTGGGCATCCGATTCAAGGGACACCCTAACTTATACCGGATTATGCTGGGGGAAGACTGGATCGGACATCCGCTGCGAAAAGACTATGAACCGTACGATGTGGAGGTGTAACCAATGCTGCGAACAGAAGAAATGCTATTGAATGTTGGACCTCAGCATCCAAGTACCCACGGTGTTTTTCGCCTTGTTCTGAAAATTGACGGGGAGATCATCAAAGAAGCGCAACCGGTCATCGGCTACCTGCACCGCGGAACGGAGAAATTGGCTGAAAACCTGCAGTATACGCAAATTATTCCTTATACAGACCGAATGGACTATCTTGCCGCCATGACGAATAATTATATCCTTGTCCATGCGGTGGAAACGATGATGGATTTGAAAATTCCGGAACGGGCAGAATATCTGAGGATCATTACGATGGAGCTTGGCCGGATTGCCAGCCATCTCGTATGGTGGGGTACATATTTACTGGATATTGGGGCAACAAGCCCATTCCTGTATGCATTCAGAGAGCGTGAAATGATCATCAATATGCTGAATGAGATCTCTGGAGGCCGCCTAACGTTTAACTATATGCGTGTCGGCGGCGTTAAATGGGATGCTCCTGAGGGCTGGATTGATAAAGTAAGAGAGTTTGTTCCATATATGCGTGAACAGCTCAAAGGCTACCATCAGCTGGTAACCGGAAACGAAATTTTCATGAACCGTGTCAAAGGGGTAGGAAAATATACGAAAGAGGATGCTTTAAACTACTCGCTAAGCGGTGCAAATCTGCGCTGCACAGGTGTAAAATGGGATCTCCGCAAAGATGAGCCATACTCCATCTATGATCGCTTTGATTTCGATGTGGCGGTTCAGGATGGCGGGGATGCGTGGGCCAGGTATCATGTGCGTATGCAGGAAATTGAAGAATCACTAAAAATCCTTGAACAAGCGGTGGAGCAATTCCCGTCTGAAGGCGATATTCTGGCCAAAGTGCCAAAAATCATCAAAGCGCCAAAAGGGGAAGCGTTTGTCAGAATCGAATCTCCAAGGGGAGAAATCGGCTGCTATATCGCGAGTGATGGAAAGAAGGAGCCATACCGGATGAAATTCCGGAGGCCATCATTCTATAATCTTCAGATTCTCCCGAAATTGCTTGAAGGCGAAAACATTGCGAACTTGATTGCTATTTTAGGGGCAATTGATATTGTCCTTGGGGAGGTGGACGGTTAATGGTAGAAGAACTTCTCCATTCCGAAGCAGGTCTGCTGAATTTCGGTATTTTCTTCTTGCTTGCCACCGTTTTACTGCTAGTCGTTTTGGGATTTGTTACTTACGCCATTCTGGCGGAGCGTAAAGTCATGGGATTTATGCAGCTGCGCCACGGGCCGAATCAGGTCGGCGGACGCTGGGGGCTGCTGCAGACTGTTGCGGACGTATTAAAGCTTCTTTTAAAAGAAGACACCATTCCTAAGCTTGCAGACAGGCCGCTGTTTATTCTTGCACCGGTTATTGCATTTGCACCGGCATTCATGGTGCTGGCGACAATTCCATTTACAGACAAACTGCAGTTTGCTGATATTGGAGTTGGATTGCTGTATTACATCGCCATTTCCGGGCTGACAACAGTCGGTATTGTCACCGGAGCATGGGCTTCCAATAATAAATATGCATTGCTTGGCGGAATGCGTGCCGCTGCACAGATGATTTCATATGAAATTCCACTCGTAATGTCTGTATTAGGCATTATCCTTTTAACAGGCAGTCTAAACCTGAATGAAATTGTTGAAGCGCAAAAAAATGGCTGGTTCATTATTTGGCAGCCTATTGCTTTCATCGTATTCCTGATTGCTTCCACAGCGGAGCTAAACCGTGTTCCATTTGACTTGCCTGAAGCGGAATCAGAGCTGGTAGCCGGTTTCCATGTTGAATATTCCGGCTTCCGCTGGGCATTCTTCATGCTTGCGGAATATGTATACTTTTTTGCCATGGCTTCATTGACAACCGTGCTATTCCTTGGCGGGTGGCTACCGCTGCCGTTCCTGGAGTTCATTCCGGGTGCCGTCTGGTTTGCGCTTAAGTTTACAGCTGTAATCTTTGTTTTAGTCTGGTTTCGTGTTACATTCCCGCGCCTCCGTGCAGACCAGCTTATGGAATTTGGCTGGAAGGTTCTGCTGCCGGTAGCACTTGCGAATATTTTCTTAACAGCTTTGCTGAAAGAATGGCTGAATATATTTTAATGAGGAACAGCCTCATAACTTCGAGAATTGTCTAGCTGCACAAGGAACGCTTCGGCAGCATAATCATCGCAGGACTAAAAGCGTTAGCTTTTAGGAGGAGCGCCTACCCCCCTCGAGGTCACAAGCTTGTCTTGTTTCAGCTCCTAGGGACTCGGGATCATAAGCCGTTTCCTTCCAGAAGGAAAAACGCCTTCTTACAGGAACCGTATTATGCCTGTCGTCCCTGAGCAGTCGCCTCCACATTTCGGGCAATCCTCCCAAAAGGCAAAGAACGCCTTTCCGTGAGGCTCGTCTTGTGCTTGTCGGGGGTGGGCAAGGCGCTTCCGCATTTCTATACAAGGGGTGAAAAACATGCTTGGTTTAGCGAAAGGATTATCGTATACCCTTAAAAACCTGACACGCAAAAAGGTAACGTATGATTACCCGAATGAGCCGCTTCCGCTTCCGGACCGGTTCAGGGGAATTCAAAAGTTTTATCCTGAAAAATGCATTGTCTGCAATCAGTGTGCAAATATTTGTCCTACCGATTGTATCGAGCTGACAGGGAAAAAACATCCGGACCCTGCCAAAAAGGGTAAAATCATTGATACCTATGATATCAACTTCGAAATTTGCATCCTTTGCGACTTGTGTACAGAGGTATGCCCAACCGAAGCGATTATCATGACCAATAATTTTGAACTGGCGGAATATAGCCGTGATGAGCTGTTTAAAAACCTTGAATGGCTCGATGAAAATGATGAAAATATACGGAAGGTGAATAAAGCATGACGTTTTCAGGTGAGTTTTTAGCGTTTATGTCTCTAGCTTTAGTTGCGGTCATCGGCGGCGTGCTTTTATTGAACCTTACCAAAGTTGTGCATATGGTTGTCGCTCTTGTATTTACATTTGTAAGCATCGCCGGAATTTACGTGCTGCTTTCAGCTGAATTCCTGGCCGCGGTCCAGATTTTGATTTACTCTGGAGCGATTACCATCATCATGCTGTTCGGGATCATGCTGACGCGCCATAACGACACAAGCGAGCCCAAAACCGGCCGCTGGCGTAAGCTGTTAGTATTCGTGGGGGTTCTTGGCTTCGCTTTCGCGGTCTACATCGGAATTTATAACCTTGATTTGCCGTCAGCGCCGAATGACCTTCATGTCAATAATACAGAGCAAATCGGAATTGAGCTTTACTCAAAATTCATTATTCCGTTTGAAGTAACATCTGTCCTATTATTGGTCGCTTTGATTGGTTCCGTTGTTCTGGCTAAAAAAGACGATGAAAAGGAGGCAGAAAAGGAATGAGTACAGTTCCCGTTCAAGCTTACCTGGCATTGGCTTTAATCCTCTTTTGCATCGGTCTGTATGGTGCTTTGACTAAGCGCAATACTGTGATTGTCCTGATCTCAATCGAACTGATGCTGAATGCGGTTAATATTAATCTTGTGGCATTCAGTAAATATGGCATCACACCGTCCATTACCGGACAGATTTTTACGCTATTTGTTATTGCGGTTGCCGCAGCAGAAGTGGCAGTAGGAATAGCAATTCTGATTTCACTTTACCGTAACAAAAAGAGCGTTAACATTGATGAAATGGATGCTATGAAGCACTAAATATACTGTAAAAAATGCAGCCGCGCTGGCTGAGAATAGAGAATTGAAAAGGCGGCCATAAGTGGCTCCCGCCTTAAAGGACCTGTTCATAAGGTCCCAATCTGGCACGCCGTGCTCTAGGGTGTGTTCAAAAAAGGGGATTGTGATAATGATGGAGAATGCATGGATCATACCGCTTTTCCCGCTTTTATCGTTTTTGTTCCTTATTTTATTCGGCAAACGGCTAAAAGAAGCGAGTGCTTATATTGGGATTCTGTTTACCCTGGCATCGCTTGTCTATTCCTTATTGGTGCTATTTGACCGGTTTTCGGCACCAACTTATAAAGCAGAAGGCGTTTGGCTGACTATAGGGGATGTTCAGTTAACAGCGGGTTTTGAAGTTAATCAGTTAAATGCACTGATGCTGGTGATTGTTTCACTTGTCAGTTTCCTGGTACATACGTATTCGAAAGGCTATATGCAGGGGGATGACCGTTTTCCTGTTTTCTATGCCTATTTAGGGTTATTTACATTTGCCATGCTGGGCCTTGTCATCTCGCCTAATCTGCTTCAGACGTATTTCTTCTGGGAGCTTGTCGGACTTGGTTCCTTCCTGCTGATCGGTTTCTATTTTTACAAAGAGGAAGCAAAGGCTGCGGCCAAAAAGGCATTTATCATGACGCGTATTGGAGATGTCGGCCTTTTGATCGGAATGATTCTATTATTCTGGCAGGCTGGCAGCTTTGAATATGATGAGATTTTTGCAGCAGTTGAAGCGGGTGCCATTTCAGGCACAATGATTACATTAACAGCGATTCTTATTTTTGTAGGGGCTGTCGGCAAATCGGGCCAGTTCCCGCTGCACACATGGCTTCCTGACGCAATGGAAGGGCCGACGCCAGTCTCCGCATTAATCCATGCAGCGACAATGGTAGCGGCAGGTGTGTATTTAGTGGCGGCGCTATTCCCGCTGTTTGCAGCAAGCGAAACAGCACTGATGACCGTTGCTGTCATTGGGGCCTTCACAGCCATCTTTGCAGCCAGCATCGGCCTGGTTCAGAAGGATATAAAGCGGGTACTCGCTTATTCAACCGTCAGCCAGCTCGGCTATATGATGCTGGCACTGGGTTCTGCAGGATATGTAGCCGGCGTGTTCCACTTAATGACGCACGCTTTTTTCAAGGCTTTGCTGTTCCTCGCAGCAGGAAGTGTCATCCATGCCGTTCATACACAGAACATTGAACATATGGGCGGTCTGTGGAAAAAGCTGCGCGTAACCGGCCCTCTGTTCCTGATCGGAACACTGGCGATCAGCGGTGTGCCATTATTTTCAGGGTTCTTCAGTAAAGATGAAATATTAATCGCTGCCTGGGCACACGGGAACACGGTACTGTTCTGGCTTGCGGTAATTGCCGCATTCTTTACGGCATTTTATATGTTCCGCCTGTTCTTTATGGTTTTCACTGGTGAAGCAAGAAGTGAAATGAAAAATGTTCATGAATCGCCAAGTGTTATGACATTGCCAATGGTAGTGCTTGGGGTTCTGGCTATAGTAGCTGGATATGTGAATACACCATGGTTTGGAACATTTCTAGGTGATTGGCTGGTAGAAGATAACCATGCCCTTGGCCATGGCCATATTGAAGGGCCTGCCTGGATTATGATTGTTGCAACTGCAGTATCCCTGCTTGGAATTTTCCTTGCCTGGTTAATGTACGGCAAACGCTCACTTTCACGAGATTGGCTGACAAGCAGAATGCCGCTTTCATACAACGTTCTGTACAATAAATACTATATCGATGAATTCTATTCGCTGACCGTAGTGAATGGGGCGAAATTCATCAGCTCATTCCTGCGCTTCCTGGAAGTATTCCTGGTTGAAGGCCTTGTAAAGAGTGTAGCTGGAATCATATCTGCTCTCGGAAAACTTGGTTCTAAATTCCATAATGGCCAGATTCAGACATATGGAACAGTGGCGTTTGTCGGCCTGGCTATTTTAGTTGTCATCTATGCGTTTACAGGGGGGTACTTAAAATGAACTTAGCTTATTTTCTATCCATTTTAGTTTTCTCCCCGCTGCTTGGTATTTTAGTGTTATCTTTCCTGCCGAGAACGCAGGAATCATTGATCAAGACAGTTGGCTTCCTGGCCACGCTTCCTGCGCTGATATTGGCGCTGATCGCCTATTTTCAATACCGGGCAGGTGCTAGCCTTGAACAGCTGAATGAAAAAGTAAGCTGGATTCAGTTTGGCGATTCCGGCCAGCTTGGAAATCTTTTTTCCATTGATTATGAATTGGGGCTGGATGGATTCTCACTTATCATGATTGTCCTGACAGCTGTACTTTCTACACTTGCAGCGATTGCTTCTATTCATATTAAAAAAGAATGGAAGGGCTACTTCATGCTGTTTTTGCTGCTTGAAGTCGGCATGCTGGGTGTATTTGCCGCTGAAAACCTGATTCTTTTCTTTATTTTCTTTGAAATCACATTAATTCCGACCTTCTTCCTGATTGGGAAATGGGGTTACTATGAAAAAGAAAATGCTGCATACAGCTTCCTGATCTATAACGGGCTTGGATCTGCTGTTCTGCTGATTGTCATTATGGTACTGTTTGCCCGTACTGGCACAGCCAATATTGATGCTTTGATGGCCGCAATGAACGCGGATAATCCGCAGCTTGTTGCGCCAATCTCTGAAAATATGAAAATGGGCATGCTGATTGCGCTTTTAATTGCATTTGGTGTGAAGCTCCCAATTTTCCCGCTGCACAGCTGGATGGTGCGGGTCCACGTACAAGCTCCGCCATCAATCGTCATGCTGCATGCCGGAGTGCTTTTGAAAATAGGGGCATTCGGTTTAATCCGCTTCGGAATGGGAATATTTCCTGAGCAATTCCAAAGCCTTGCTGTATGGCTGGCTGTCCTTGGAGTCGTGAATTTACTGTATGGAGCGTTCCTGGCGTTTGTTCAGACCGATTTTAAAATGGTGCTCGCCTACTCTTCTATTTCCCACATGGGAATCGTTTTAATCGGATTAGGAGCATTAAATGAGGCAGGAATACAGGGGGCGATTTTCCAGGTGGTTTCTCACGGTTTAATCGCAGCACTATTATTCTTCCTTGTGGGTGTCTTTTATGAACGGTTTCAAACCTCCAATATTCAAAATCTCGGTGGTTTGGCAAAAGGGATGCCGATTACGGCAGGCTTCCTTCTTGCAGGGGCAATGGCCTCCCTTGGCCTTCCTGGCATGTCAGGTTTTGTGAGTGAATTTATGGCCTTCCTAGGCCTGTTTAAAGAAATGCCGATTCTCGCTGCAGTCGGTACAATCGGAATCATTATGACAGCTGTTTACCTGCTTCGCGCGGTACTGGGTATCACATACGGCAAAGCGCATCGGGACTTTGCCGGCATAACGGATATGAAAAAGTTTGAGTTCGTGCCTGTCCTGGTCTTAGTCGGCTTAATTGTCCTGATTGGTGTTTATCCAAGTGTGCTGAGCGAACCGCTGACCTCAACACTTGAAACGATCATGCTTGGGATAGGAGGGTGATGAAGGATGGATCTCGAAACATTATTATCTTATGAATGGGGCATAATGACGCCGGAGTTCATCATCCTTGGTGTTGCGACCGCTCTTTCATTAATGGATTTGTTTATGCCGAAATCCCAAAGCCGAAAAATTCTCGGCTGGGTCGGCTTTGCCGGAATACTCGCGGCTCTTGTTTCCTTACTGGGCCTTATCGGGCATAGTCCGGAATCCATTTTATTTGATACGTTCAGGCTTGATTCCTTTGCAAAAGCTTTTAAGCTGCTGCTCTTAATCGGATCTGCGATGGTACTGTTGATTGCCATTGGCTATGAGCCGAATGAAGGATTGGAAGAATTCAGGGGGGAATTTTTCTATCTGTTCATGGCTGCATTGCTTGGGGCAATGATCATGTCTTCAAGCGGAGATTTAATCACCCTGTTTGTAGGGCTTGAGCTTCTTTCCATTTCGTCCTACATTTTGGCAGGCATGAGAAAAAGAAGTCTGCATTCAAACGAATCGGCCATGAAATATGTGATCAACGGCAGTATTGCCACAGCGATCACGTTGTTCGGAATGAGTTATGTATACGGTTTAACTGGAACTACGAACTTAAAGGAAATGTCCGGATTTTTGACATCCATCTATAATGAACAGCATATTTACCTGTTAGGCCTTGCATTCTTTATGATCGTGGTGGGACTTTCTTTTAAATTGGCTACAGCGCCATTCCATATGTGGGCGCCGGATGTGTACCAGGGTGCACCTACGCCTGTAACAGCTTTTTTAAGCGTAGTTTCCAAAACAGCCGGATTCATCATTGTTATCCGCATTCTGTTTTCAATTTTTGCGAATGCGCCATCCGGTGATGTACAGGGGCTTCCGATGATCCTGGCTCTTCAGGATTACATTGCCTTCCTGGCAGGAGCCACGATGATTATTGGGAACTTGATTGCGCTAAGACAGCGCAATATCAAGCGTTTGTTTGCTTATTCCAGCATCGCTCAGGCCGGTTACCTGCTGGTTGTGATTGCGAGCATGTCACTATTCATGTTTGATACGCTCTGGTTTTACCTCGGTGCTTACTTATTCATGAACCTAGGCGCTTTCGCGATTATCCAGCATGTGACACATAAATCGGGTTCAGAAGATATCAGCCAATTTGCCGGGCTTTACCGCCGCACACCGTTCCTGGCCATCGCAATGGCTATCTTCCTGCTGTCACTTGCAGGTATTCCGGGGACAGCCGGGTTTATTGGCAAACTGAATATTTTTATGGGTGCATTAGTGCCGAATGAAGGTCATTATGTACTGGTATCAATTATGATTGCCACAACAGTCGTTTCATACTTCTACTATTTCGGTGTCATGGTGCAAATGTTCTTCAGGCCTGCAGCTGATGCTGATACAGGAAAAGTTAAGATTCCAGCGGCTTTAACAGCTGTTATCGGTATCAGCCTGGCAGCCACCATCTTGTTCGGAATTGCACCAAATATCGCATTTGATTTCCTGCAGAGCAATTTCAATCAGTTTAATGATTTCTTTCAATAAGCGTGTTTAATCTAAACAATCATAAGTTCTTCCACTGAGTTGATTGGAACGGAGGCCACTTGGTCCTCGAAAAATGCTAACGCATCTTCTTCGTGCGGTGCTTATTCGTGGAAGCATATTCAATGTCATGCGGGAGGAGAGGGAGCGGGAGACCACACAGGCGAAGCCGGGGAGGCTGCCGTTCCTCCCCGCAGAAAGCAAGTGGCCGCAGTGGAAATCAATGGACAGGATTTTTAAGGAAAACAGCTTTCTAAAATGGGGGTTTTAAAAAGCTGTTACGAAATAGGGGACAAAAGGGGTATAAATAGGAGGGGGAAATCTCCCCTTCTTTTTTGTTTGCCTTGGTTTAGATTTCGGGTTTATTCGACAATTCGATATAATGGACTTAATAAACTGCGAAAAAGAAAGAAACTTAATTTTCAAAAAATAACCAGTCATGAAACTTACCTGATAGTATAAACGTCAAATGGTATTGTAGCGCAAAAAGCAGGTAAGCGAAGTGGCAATGAATTAAAGGAGGGAAGAAGATGATATCAGGATTTGGGCAGCAGGCACTCATCAGCATTATGTCTCATTTGGTGTTTATTGCGCTGGCCTGGTGGGCGCTTCAGGCATTGCGGTTTGAAACCCTTTTGCGGGCGAATCATGTTTTTCAGGCACGTGTATTGTATGTTCTGCTTTCAATTGTAATTGGATCTTCCGTCAGCAACTTCTTTCTCGATTATCTTTTATGGTCCCAGCAGCTTCCGCTTATACTGCAGAACATCACCTTTCTTTAAGTGCTGTATATGATAGCCATATTTTTTATAAATATAGGTCTTCATACATGTTTTCAATTTGACAATTATTGAGTAAAATCTTTTTGTTGCTTGTTTTCCTGCATACATACTATCTTGTGAAATGGTTTTCAAAGTATGCATAAAAAAGCAAAAAAAGCATCGGAAATAACAGTGATTTTGCAGCCTTTTCAGTTTGTCAAAAAGTGACGACAATTCCCAAGTATGCTCACTCTGTCCTTGGTAACAATGGTACTAAGGGGAGGAGTTTACAGATGAAAAAATTATTCATTACATTATCTATTATTGCCATTATTGGTTTCATGATGATAAACATTGGGAATAAGACGACTGTAGCCAAAGGGGAGCTTGACCTGTTAACGATGGCCTCGGTTTTACAGGGCGAGAATATTTTAATCAAAGATTGGACTTTGCATGCGAGAGAAAAAATGGAAAACCAAAACCTTCAGGAAGTAAAAGCATTCACTAAAGAACTGCAGTCTCAATATCCTGATTGGGAATGGAGCTTTCAAAAAACAGAAAAATCATGGGAAGCAAAAGCTATTATTAAGCAGACAGATGCTCAGTCAGAAGCAGTGAAAATTTTATCAACCCCCACAAATGGTCAAGTTCAGACGTATGTGATTTATGAGGCCAAAGGTCAGGGGTGGAAACAAGAACAGAGCAAACTGGCTGCAGAACTAAATAGTAGGATTTCTGACATTTTTCGAGGAAATGCCACAATTTTCTCTTGTATCCAAGGCGAATTCAATGATAAGATTAATAAGTCTTTGCCTGATACTGCAAGTCAGCTACTGGACGCTTTTAATGCGACAGAAATAGAAGCATTAAAAGAAGACCAATTTATTTCAGCATCAGCAAATTCGCCGCTTTTTGGTGAATTCATTGAGACAAATGGCAATGAAATGAACATGCAGCTTGGATTACGGACAAATGGAATGGGCGCCAAGACAAACATTGTTATTGGCACACCCATCATAACGATTGAATATTAATATAGAGAAATTGGACGCGGAGGGGAATACACTTTGGATAAAATCATCGTCCGCGGCGGAAATAGGTTAAGCGGTACTGTCAAAGTTGAAGGAGCAAAAAACGCTGTTTTACCGGTTATCGCCGCAACACTGTTAGCAAGTGATGGCAAAAGCGTAATTCGTGATGTCCCAACACTCTCCGATGTATATACTATTAATGAAGTATTACGCTATTTAAACGCCGAAGTGGAGTTTGAAAATAATACAGTAACAGTAAATGCATCTCGAGAGTTGAAGGTAGAAGCACCATTTGAATATGTACGCAAAATGCGTGCTTCAGTTTTAGTCATGGGATCTTTATTAGCAAGAAATGGCCGTGCCCGTGTGGCATTGCCAGGGGGCTGCGCAATCGGTTCCCGCCCGATCGATCAGCATTTAAAAGGCTTTGAAGCGATGGGTGCAAAAGTAAAGGTTGGTAATGGCTTTATTGAAGCGGAAGCACCTGAAGGCCGCTTGCACGGAGCAAAAATATATCTCGATTTCCCTAGCGTTGGTGCTACGGAAAACATTATGATGGCTGCAACATTAGCTAAAGGCACAACGGTTTTGGAAAACGTAGCAAAGGAACCTGAAATTGTGGACCTGGCTAACTTCCTTAATAAAATGGGAGCCAAGGTTAAGGGAGCAGGAACGGGCACGATCCGCATTGAAGGTGTGGACGTACTGTTCGGTGCAGAACACAACATCATACCTGACCGCATTGAAGCAGGAACTTTCATGGTAGCAGCTGCCATTACAGGCGGAGACGTTCTTGTAAAAGGTGCTGTACTTGAGCATTCTGCTTCATTAATCGCCAAGATGGAAGAAATGGGTGTTACCTTCATTGAAGAAGCTGAAGGCATCCGTGTTATGGGTCCAGACAAGTTGAAGGCCGTTGATATTAAAACAATGCCTCATCCTGGATTCCCGACAGACATGCAATCACAAATGATGGCCCTCTTGCTTCACGCTCAGGGTACAAGTGTGATTACGGAAACTGTATTCGAAAACCGTTTCATGCATGTGGAGGAATTCCGCCGCATGAACGCCGATGTTAAAATTGAAGGCCGTTCTGTGATCATGAACGGACCAAGCAATCTGCAGGGCGCAGAAGTAGCAGCGACAGACCTTCGTGCAGCTGCAGCCTTGATCCTTACTGGATTGGTGGCAGAAGGCGTAACACGCGTAACAGAGCTGAAGCATCTTGACCGCGGATACGTGGACTTCCACGAAAAGCTTGCCGGATTGGGAGCAGATATCGAACGTGTGACAGAAGTGGAAGAAACATCTGTTAATAATGGCCTTGTTTCTGACATGAACGCCTAAATAATGCCAATCAAGGCGGCCTTTAAGAGTCGTCAAAATAGTCGCCTTGCGCGCATTTCAAACTGAAACCGCAGAATCGAGCTGTCAGAGGACTGACAAATCGATTCTGCGGTTTTTATTTACTGTCTAGCTTTCTATGGCAAGCTTAAGGCCGACTAGTAAGAAGGATTCATGGATAATTTTGAATATTTATACTAATATAAAAGAAAAAGATGGGATATAGTGAACCGCTAATGAAGAAATCATGAAAAAATTCCTTAAGGTTTCATTGAAGGTGAAAATTCTGGGACTGGTCCTCATGCTGATTATATTTATCATCACGTCTTTATCAGGCTTATTTATTTATATGAAGCAGGCTGATGATGTGATAAAAGCGAGGGAAATTTCCTTGGAAACGGCCAAGACCCTTTCTTATATGCCTGCCCTGCAAGATTTCTTCCGGCATGGCGGCGAACATGAAAATATCAATATATTGATGGACCAGATTAAATATCAATCCAAGCCCATGACTGTATTTTTTCAGGGTCGTGATGGGAGGCTGATTGCTTCAACAGATGAGCAGGGTTTATATAAAATGCTGAACAAAGACAATATTGATAAAGCCCTTACCTATGGGAGCTATTACGTACTTCAAACAACGGAAAACGGCAGAAAGGTGCTTAAAGCGATTGCCCCGGTTTTGGTGGATTATGGACCATATAAAAAAGTCGAGGGTACAGTCGTTGTTTTATATGAAATGGATGCGATATACCTTTCTATTTGGGATGATATCGCAAAGATTCTAAAGGCCTCCGTATTGATCTTAATTATTGGGATTTTTGGAAGCTTCCTTTTAGCCAACAGTATTCGTAAAGATACCCTCAATCTGGAGCCATATGAAATTGCAACTTTGTTCAGAGAAAGAAATGCGATCCTGCAATCGGTGCGGGAAGGAATTATTGCAGTGGATGAACAAGGAGCTATCACCATGATGAACTCGTCTGCACAGCATATGCTGGATATTGAGGCACAGGCAGAAGGGCGGCCCTTAACTGATGTAATTGATTCATCAGAAATGTTAAGGATCCTTTCAAACAATGAAAAACAAATGAATGTTGAAATACAATACAAAGATAAAATTATGATTGTCAGTACTGAGCCGATTATTGAAGAAGAACAAAAGAAAGGGGTGGTCGGAAGCTTCCGTGATCGGACAGAGATCAAGCATATGATTGATGCCCTATCAGAGGTTAGGCAGTATTCCGATGACCTGAGAGCTCAAGCTCATGAATTCACCAATAAGCTATATGCCATTCTCGGCCTTCTTCAGCTGAATAGGAAAGAGGAAGCGATTAAGTTTATTAAAAATGAGGCCCATATCCATTCGATTGAGGAAGATTTGTTATTATCAAAAATAAAGGATGAAAAAGTCCAGGCCATTCTATTAGGGAAAATGGCGCAGGCGTCGGAAAAGAAAATAAATTTTGTTATTGATCCAGAAAGCTCGCTGGAATCCCTTCAGGAAAAATTCAAGCTATCTTCCCTGATCATTATTTTGGGAAATCTCATAAATAATGCATTTGATGCCGTTGCAGAAAAAGAAGAAAAGATGGTTCATTTTTTTGTGACAGATATCGGAAATGATATTATTTTTGAAATCAATGACAATGGCAAGGGGATTAAGGAAGAGGATAAGCCATTTATTTTTCAAACCGGTTTTTCTTCCAAGGGAAAACATAGAGGATATGGCCTTGGAAATGTAAACGATGAAGCACGCTCATTAGGCGGAATGATTGAATTTGACAGTAATGAAGAAAATGGTACACTGTTTTCTGTTTACTTGCCAAAATGATTATCTCTTATAAAGGGGGAATTTGAGTGGGGTAATCAATGTTCTAATTGCTGAGGATGATTTCCGGATTGCGCAAATCCATGAAGAATTTTTATCAAGGGTTAAGGGCATGAAGCTGATCGGGAAGGCCTTAAATGCAAGGGAAACCATGAATCTATTGAACGTCCATCAAGTGGATTTGCTGCTGCTGGACATATATATGCCGGATAAATTGGGAACAGATCTGCTGCTGGAAATCCGTGAAAAGTTTCCTGCACTGGATGTTATTTTGATATCAGCTGCCAGAGAAAAAGAATATTTGCAGAAAGCTCTGAAGTTTGGCGTCCATAACTATTTGATTAAGCCGGTAACAATGGAGACATTTGTCGGAACACTTGAGAAATATAGACATGATAAGCAGATCCTGGACTCATTAGTGGAAGTGAATCAGGATGCCATTGACCGGTTATTTGGAAGCCGGAAGGTGAAAGAAGATAAACTCGATTTGCCTGCGGGAATTGACTACCTTACCTTAAACAAAGTAAGCAAAATACTAAAAAAGGAAACGAAAGGCATGTCTGCAGACAAAGTTGGCGAAAAAATGGGTGCATCCCGAACTACGGCGAGAAGGTATCTGGAATACTTGGTAAGTGCCAATAAAGCGTATGTGGAGCAGGAGTATGGGATTGTAGGACGGCCGGAACGGAATTATTACATAAAAGAAGGATGAGGAAAAGTCCTACTGATCAGGGCTTTTTCTTTTTATAATTATGTGAACCAATGAACATATGAACATAATGAACAAAATGCATACAAAGGTTTATATGGACAATTTTTTGAAAACGTTTACATTGCTTTGTTTAGAATTTATTATAAATTCAGAATTAATAAAAGGAGTGGATACCATGAAAAAAATTGGAATATTACTATTATCTGTATTATTGCTGGCAGCATGTTCATCAGGTAAAGCATCTAACAGTGCAGATTACCCTTCGAAGAACATTGAGATTGTAGCCCCTGCATCTCCGGGAGGCGGATGGGATTTGACTGCCCGATCCGTACAGAAAATCTTAAAAGATAACAAACTAGTTAAGAGTAATGTAAATGTCATTAATAAGCCGGGAGGCGGCGGTGAGGTGGGCTGGAACTACCTGCACAGCAAAGACTCTCATAACCTTGCAGTAAATTCGAGTTTGCTCCTTACGAATAATTTACTGGGACAAAGCAAGCTGACACACAAAGACTTTACTCCCTTAGCAACTCTTGCCACTGAATGGCAGGCAATAGCCGTATCGGTTGATTCTCCATATAAATCCATCAATGACCTAATGGAACAGATCAAGAAGGATCCAAAGTCTATTAAAATCGGAGTTGGCCCTGGATTAGGAAATGATGACCATCTAGCCTTTGTACAGGTTGCAGACATGAAGGGAATTACCCCTGTAGACTTGAATTTCCTTGTTTATGATGGAGGCGGGGGAGATGTGGTTACCGCTTTGATGGGGAACCATGTGGATGTTGTAACCACATCGTTATCAGAGGTAAAGGATCAGCATTTGGCCGGAAAGCTTAGAATCTTGACTGTATCCTCTGATCAGACATTGGAAGAGCTCGAAGATGTGCCTACACTCCAGGAAGAAGGAATAGACATGGTCTTTCCACACTGGAGAGGAATTATGGGCCCGCCTGACATGACTGAAGAAGAAATTAAATATTGGGATGAGAAGTTAACGGAAATGGTTAAAACGGATGAATGGAAGAAGCTGCTTGAGAATAATGACTGGGATGACTTCTATCAAAATAGTGAAGAAACCAAAGCGTTTTTTGATGAGCAGGAGAAGTTATATAAAGATCTGATCAATGATTCCGGATTGGTTAAGTAAAGGAGCGATGGGGATGAAAGCTGTCAAAATAGGAATGCCTTTGTTAATGATCATCATTGCCAGCGTCTTTTTAATCAGCTCATTCGCCATTCCAAAGGCAAATCTCGGAAACCCAAACGGACCTTTGTATTTTCCGATAGGATTAAGTATTTTCATGCTGGTGCTTAGCATCATCTATCTCTTTAATGAATTAAAAACCCTGCATGAACATAATGGGAAAATCCAGGGGCTTTTTGAGGGGAGAACATTGAAATTAATAACAGTAACTATCGCCTTGGGAGTGATTTACGCTTTTATTTTCGAACCTTTTGGGTTTCTGATTTCAACCATTATTTTTCTGGGATGTCTGTTGTTCTATGTGAATGGATGGAAGAAATGGAAGGCTAATATTATTGTCACGATTTCATTTTCGTTCATAACGTGGTACGGCTTTAGTGAATTATTGGGTGTGAGTTTACCATAAATATGGAGGTGAAAAGTTAGTATGGAAGCTTTCTTGCAGGGGTTTCAGATCGTTCTACAGCCAATGAATATCTTTTGGGTTGTAATTGGCGGGTTTTTAGGCACGATTGTCGGCATGCTCCCAGGCCTGGGGCCAGCTACAGCTGTTGCGGTGTTAATACCTATTACCTTTGGGATGGATCCAACAAGTGCGATCATTTTAATGGCAGCCATCTATTATGGTGCCATGTATGGCGGCTCAAGAAGTTCGATTCTCCTCAATACACCGGGGGATGGATCTGCAATCGCGGCCACCTTTGACGGATATCCGATGGCTCAAAAGGGACAGGCAGGAGAGGCAATGGCCATCTCCGCAGTGGCTTCCTTTATCGGCGGTGTATTGGCGGTCTTTGGTTTTATCTTTTTGGCAAAACCGCTGGCAAACTTCGCTTTAAAATTTGGCCCATCAGAATATTTCCTATTAATGCTTTTAACATTATCGGCGATTGTATCACTTTCAATCGGTAAAATGGTGAAAGGATTCATTGCCATGGCGCTGGGTCTGCTGATTAGTACTATTGGAATTGACCCCCAGACGGGTGTGCACCGTTTTACAATGGATATTCCACATTTAAGTGAAGGCATTGAATTCCTCATTGTTATTATCGGTGTTTATGCAGTAGGAGAAGTTTTTTATAACTTTTTAACGATTGATAAGGTAAAAAAAGAAAAGAAAAAGGTTGGCAGAATCTGGTTTACCAAGGAACAATGGAAAAGGTCGAAGTGGCCGATACTCCGCAGTGCGCCATTAGGATTTATCGTTGGTGTCCTGCCTGGAGCGGGTGGTTCAATTGCTTCCATGATGAGTTATTCCTCCGAAAAGCAGCTATCAAAGAAGCCAGAGGAGTTCGGTGAAGGTGCTGTTGAGGGACTTGCAGCTCCGGAATCATCCAATAACGCTGCTTCTGTCGGGGCAATGATTCCGCTTTTGACCATGGGAATTCCGGGTTCAGGCACGACAGCGGTTATGCTGGGAGCTCTTATCATGCTAGGAGTGAGGCCGGGGCCATTGCTTTTTGAAAATGATCCTGGAATGGTATGGGCCCTGATCAACAGCATGTTTATTGGAAATATCGCACTGGTCATAATCAATATTCTCCTTGTCGGCTTATTGGTGAAAATCCTGGATACACCAGCTAAGGTCCTGTATCCGCTTATTATCATGCTGGCGTTTATAGGCACATACACACTCAGCTATAGCACCGTTGACTATTTCCTTCTGCTTCTTTTTGGCGTAATTGGGCTTTTCATGAAAATAATGGACTTCCCAATTGCCCCGCTGGTGCTGGCAATTATTGTAGGCGGGGATATGGAGCAGAATTTCAGAATGGCCCTGACTTCATCTAACGGCAGCTTAAGTATTTTCTTCTCTTCTGGAATATCGATTACACTGATCGTACTGACTGTACTATCTCTGTTCTATCCAATTGTGATCAATAAGTTCAAGAAGAAAAGCAGAAATGATGATAAAGAAGTTATCTCTGCTTAATATGAGTCCAGGAAAATCCACCAGAACAATGGTGGATTTTCCTGTTTACCCCGAAGGAGTAAGGTTATGAACAAGAAAATTCTAATGATGATAGCAATCGCGCTGTATCTTTTCTTTTTTATCCTCCCGATGCAATGGGATATTAAAGTACAATCTCTCATAGCGCTTGTGATCATCCAGCTATTATGGGTCGGAAACGTATTTCCCCTGGCCTACAGTTCACTATTAGTCATGCTGATGTTTTCCTTTCATTTTTTTACTTATGAAGAGGTGCTGGCCTATATCGCCTCTGATGTGGTCTGGCTGCTGGTTTCGACATTTATCATCTCAAGGGCCTTTATCGATACTGGTTTAGCCGACAGGCTTTCCTTAATGATTTTGAAATGCTCTCGCGGTGCGGGCAAGGTGCTTGTCTTCATCTCGTTTTTCCTTGTCTTTATTTTATCAGTCCTTGTCCCATCCAATGTTGGCAAAGCAAGCCTTCTGTCTTCCGTATTTGATAGTCTGATCAGAAGCTTAAAGTCAATGGACGAATCGAGCAATCTGGCGAAATCCTTGTTCATCGGCATCACCTATTTGATCCCGATTACAGGGGCTTTTGTTGCAACAGGAGCAAGTTCAACGATCTATGCTTACAGTCTTTTGTCCGATAGCGGCCATCATATTGATTATCTGCAATGGACTCTTACTTTTGGAGTGCCAATTGCGATTTTTGCCGTGCTGCTCGGTCTGGCATTCATCATCATGTTTCCGCCGGAAAAAATAAACAAAGAACATTTGCTGTGTCTGCTTGAAGCAAAAATCAGTGAATTGGGAAAGATCAGTGCAAGAGAAAAGAAAATGCTTGCGATTATGGGCGTTACACTTGCTCTATGGATCACACAAAGCATGCATGGATACTCAATTCCCCTCATTGGACTTTTGGGCGCTTGTTTGACCATATTCCCGGGAATCGGAGTCTGGGAATGGGAGCGGGCAAGAAAATCGATTAATTGGGATATCGTTCTGTTCTTTGCTTCTACGCTCATGGTATCAGGGATGCTGTTAAGTACAGGCACCATCGATTTGCTGGTAAAGTATCTTACCCAACTCCTTGCTCTGAAGACTCCGTTTATGACTGCTTTGATCCTAATTCTATTAACTTCATTGATGAGGATTATGTTTGTGAATGTCTTAGGTTTCCTGGCCATTATGCTCCCTTTAGTTATTTCTCTGGGGGAGGTATTAACAGGCTTCCCTGCCATGAACCTGGTGAAGGCAGTGCTTTTGGCAGGTATTCCAGGCTTCTTCTTTATCACACAATCACCTGTCCATTTAATCAGTTATTCATATGGCCATTTTAGTGAGAGAGATTTGCTTAAAGCAGGTGCTGTTTCTTTCTTGATTTGGATCGGGGTTATTTTAGGAGCGTTCGCATTTTATTGGCAGGGATGAGACAGCTTGAAGAAAAAATGGCGTGCTCATTAACCTGAGCACGCCATGTTGTTTATTTAATTGAAGCCCTGGATTGATGCACTGCGAAGGATGCGGCCTGAGATCCGGCGACTTTGCCATAAACGGCACCGGACATTAAGCCTGATCCGCCTGGATAGTTTTTATAAAAGATTCCGCCAACCATCTCTCCTGCTGCAAAAAGCCCTGGAATGGGGGTCTGTTCTTTATTTAGTACCTCTCCATCTGTATTTACATGTAGTCCGCCAAAGGCAAAGGTAATTCCGCATGTAACCGGGAAGGCATAGAAGGGTCCTTTCTCAGCCCGCAGTGCCCAGTTTGTTTTTTCAGGGTTGATGCCTGATGTTGATTTTCCATCTTTGACAGACGGATTATAATCACCAACTTGAACAGCATCATTATACTCGTGAATCGTCTTTAAAAACTGTTCTTTTTCTACAGGGATCAGTTCCGCTAATTCCTCGAGTGTGTCTGCCTGATAAACAGTTGCTTCCTCCAGATTATATTCTTTGCGCAGAAGAGGTCTCACTTGGCTATCAAAGATCTGGTAAGCAACATGTCCAGGCTGTTTTAAAATTTCCCGTCCATATTTTGCATAGGTATAGTTCCTGAAATCGGCGCCTTCATCCACAAAGCGGTACCCTTCTTTATTTAACATGATTCCCAGCGGGTATGAATGCTTCTTGAAGATATCGCCTGGCTTTGTGAAATCACCGACCTTTGGAACATTATAGTCTGTACCAATGGAGTGGCATCCTGACCA
The DNA here is from genome assembly GCF_058791715.1 of Cytobacillus sp. EB106-05-05-XG126. NCBI lineage: Bacteria > Bacillati > Bacillota > Bacilli > Caryophanales > Bacillaceae > Cytobacillus > Cytobacillus sp. EB106-05-05-XG126. Next base: position 24,434 of record NZ_JBYTDU010000003.1, read on the forward strand.
TTCTCCAAATGTTTCGGCTCCAATCTTAATCGCCATATTGATTCCGTCACCTGTATTGAATTCTGTGCCCCGGACAGCAGCTGCTTCCCACTCAGGTCCTAAATTCCTGGAGCGCATTTCTTTATTGGCTTCAAAGCTTCCACAGGCAAGCACGACGCTGTTTGCCTCTACGGTAAGTTCTTTCTCTCTTTGATTAACGACTGCGCCGGTGATTCTGCTTTCTTCCGTCAATAGCTTTGTTGCCTGAGCCTCATACCATATATCAATGCCTGCTTCCTTGGCACGCTGGAAAAGTGCCTTCATTAAGCCAATTCCTTTTTCCTTCGTTTTAACAGGAAGGCCACCCCAGAAGTGAATTTTATCATCCTTTTTAAAAGATTGATTATCATAATTCAGTTCAAACTCGACACCCTGCTCCTTCATCCAAACGATTGTTTCGTAAGACTTCGAGACAAGCTGATTTGCCAGCCCCGTATGGCTCTGGCCTTCGGTCACCCTCATTAAATCATTATAATAGTCAGAATCACTGTACTCCGGCATAACAATTTTACCGGCTTCCTCATCTGTCAATGAGGGCATGATTCTTCTGATATCGCTTAAATCGTTATAAGCAAAACGGATGGCCCCATCTGTAAAATAAGAATTGCCTCCGCGCTTATGTTCAGGACCTTTTTCAAGAACCAGGACGCTTGCACCATGCTCCTTTGCCGAAATTGCCGCGCATAGTGCCGCATTGCCGGCTCCCACCACTACTACATCATATTTAGCCATTTTAAGTTCCTCCCGACGAATTTTTACTATTTATAACTTTATTGTAGGGGGAATAGTAAAATAAATGAAATATTGATATTTTATTGTTAACGATAAAAAATTTCTATTTCAATGGAGGCTGAAATGGACGAAAAAGATTGGCTCATACTGCAGACGATCCATAAAGAACGGAATATTACGAAAGCTGCGGAACAGTTGTATATCTCGCAGCCTTCATTAACGTATAGGATTCAACAGCTGGAAAAAGAATTTGCTGTAAAAATCCTATCACGCAGAAAGAGAGGAGTGGATTTCACATCCGAAGGGGAATATTTAGTGGAATATGCCAATAGGATGATTCATCAGCTAAGAGAAACGAAGGATTTTCTCAGCAGCATGGAAGGGGAGGTAAGAGGAGCATTAAGGCTTGGAGTCTCGCAAACGTATGCCAGATATAGATTGCCTGAAATACTGGCTGCGTTTCTAATTCAATATCCACAGGTAGACTTGAAGTTAAAAACCGGCTTCAGCTATGAGGTCATCCAAATGGTTCATAAAGAAGAGGCGAATATTGGCATTGTCCGTGACCCTTATGATTGGAAGGGGCCAAAAATTTTAATAGATGAAGAGAGAATCTTCCTTGCTTCAAAGGATAAAATTGATTTAGAACAGCTTCCATTTCTGCCGAGAATAGATTATAACACTGATCCATCATTAAAAAATATAATCGATCTTTGGTGGAAGGAAAACTTCAACCATCCTCCGGCTATTACAATGGAAGTAGATATTATCGATACATGCCGTGAAATGGTTCTGAATGGGCTGGGTTATGGAATTCTGCCGGAAATTTGCCTTAAAGGCTACACAGATTTAAACACATGGGAATTGAGATGCAAGGGTGAAAAGCTTTACCGGAAAACATGGCTTGTATTTAATGAAAGTTCAATGGATTTCTCGGTTTCAAAAGCTTTTATCGAATTTATCCGGGGCAGTAAAGCTTAAATTGGATAAATCGCATTCTGGTTCATTAAGTTGTCATATTAGCTTGTCCATAGCCATAAACATGAATTGAGTTCGAATTATTTATTTGCTATGGAGGCTTAAAACATGACAAAATTCAAACCTTTCATCGTACTAGCCGCACTGTTGTTTGCCGTCACACTCATCGTTCCCTCCCTGCTTGTGATTCCTTTTACAGAAGGAAATGTCAGCGGGAAGCTTGGTGAGGAGCTTAAGACTGATGCCAAGAAAGAGACGGCGGCAGAAATTCCTCAAGGGCCAGCCATAGAGGTAGGAGTCTACCGCCTTGCACAGAAGAAGCTGGAGACGGTACCGCTTGAAGATTATATTGTCGGAGTGGTAGCATCGGAAATGCCGGCCGAGTTTGAAGAAGAAGCTTTAAAGGCGCAGGCATTGGCGGCAAGAACCTTTATCGTGAAACAAATGATGAACAAAGATAGCGTGGAACTTCCTGAAGGGGCATTAGTGTATGATACCGTAACCCACCAGGTTTATAAAAGTGAGAGTGAACTTAAGCAAATTTGGGGATCAGATTACAAATGGAAAATTCAAAAGGTTAAAGATGCCGTAAACTCAACAAGGGGCCAGATTCTCACCTTTGACGGCTCGCCGATAACAGCTTCCTTCTTTTCAACAAGCAACGGCTTTACCGAAAATTCCGAAGCCATCTGGCCAAATTCCGTACCTTATTTAAAAAGTGTAGAAAGCAAATGGGACCTGCAGTCTCCTAAATTTAACGGCAGAGAGGTATTCACTGTACAGGATTTTGAAAGGAAATTGGGTGTGAAGCTTCCAAATGACAGCACCATCGGCACTGTGACTGAGCGAACAGCCGGCCAGCGGGTTTCAAAAGTAAATATTAACGGGAAAGTAGTCAGCGGAAAAGACATCAGAGAGAAACTGGGCCTGAAATCAACAGACTTTACCTGGGAACGCAAAGGTGACAATATCATTATAAACACTCAGGGCTACGGCCATGGAGTCGGCATGAGCCAATACGGCGCAAACGGCATGGCAGCTGAAGGAAAGAACTACAAAGAAATCGTTGCTCACTATTATAAAGGAGTGGAAATTGCAGCTTCTGACCAACTGCTGACGAAAGTAACGGCTAAAAAATAAATGAAAGAGCTGATTCTTGGAATCAGCTCTTTCTGTTTGTATTGGCTGGTATGATCTACTGAGTTGATTGTAGCGGAGGGCAATTGATCCTCGAAAATGCTAACGCATTTCCTTCGTGCGGTGTTCATTCGAGGAAGCATATACAATGTCCTGCGGGAGGAGAGGGAGCGGGAGACCCCACAGGCGAAGCCGAGGAGCTCTGTTCCTCACCGCGGAAAGCAAGTGCCCGCAGCGGAAATCAACGGGCACAATTCAAAGACGCCTTATTAATAACAAAAAATTTCCAAGCCTTTCAAACTTCCCATAAAAAAGAGCTCTGCTGATAAAATACCAGCACACCGCCACACCTGTAATATCCTTAACAGCGTCAATCACAGTAGCAGACCGGTACGGTACAAATGACTGATGGATCTCATCGAGAACCCCGTAGAAGCACGCAAAAAAAACCAAAAGAATATTCACTCCCGGCGTCAGCTTAACGGCAGTCAACGCTGCCAGAACCAAAAGAACATATAAAATACCAAACTCAATCAGATGCATAGATTCTTTTATAAACCGGTCTACTGCCAAATCCGGCAGCTCCACCACAGCATCAGCAGGCATGCTGGACAGGATCCATATTAGCGCCATATACAGGAAAGGCAGCACCCGTATTATCCACTTAACCATTCTTCAGTAACTCCTTTAAAAATATTTTCTCAGATTATGCATAATCCAAAAACGTTTGTCGAAAAATAAGCCCAAAAAATTTTTTTAGAGAAATGTATATAATCCTCTCAATCTGTTCAGACTGATTGCTGAGGTGATGATAAATGAGAGAGGAAGAAAAGAAACGATCTTCTCAAGATTCCAGCTTTAAACGCTTTATGAAAAAGCGGTGGGCATTCCCAGCAATCTACATTGCAAGTGCAGCAATCATTCTAACCGGTGTTCTTTGGTACCAGACTAGCGACAACGCTACAGACACTGACAGCTACGATTACGAAGCCACTGATATTACCGGCAAAAAGTACGACGAGCCAGCATTGGAAGTTAACCGTGCAATGGAAAACTTCGTAATGCCTGTCAAAGACTCAGACTCTGCTGTCATTCAAAAACAATTCTATGACTATGACGGCAAGGCTGAAGAACAGGAAGCTGCTCTAGTATTTTACAATAACACATACCATCCGAACACAGGTATTGATATTGCCACTAAGGATGGGGAAACATTTGATGTCCTTGCTGCATTAAGCGGAAAAGTTACCAAGGTAGAAGAAGATTCACTGTTGGGTAATGTCATTGAAGTGGAGCATGACAAAGGAATTGTAACACAATATCAATCTGTTACAGAGATGAATGTTGAGGTTGGCGACCAGGTAGAACAAGGTGATGTCCTTGCAAAGGCAGGCGAAAGCTTGTTTAATGAAGAAGCAGGCGTACATGTACACTTTGAGATCCGCAAAGACGGAACACCGGTCAATCCGCTTGATTTCTTCAATAAGCCGCTAAGCTCTTTACAGGAGCTTGACACAGCTGACAAAGCAGATGCTGAAGAAAACAGCGGGGCAACTGAAGAAAATGATGAGGCTGCTCCTTCTGAGGACAAGTCCTCTGAAGAGTCCGGCAATACGGAAGACGAAGGTTCTGCTGAAGAATCTGCAGATGAAAATGCCGGAAATACGGACGAAGACGAATCTGCTGATACAGAAGAAGACCCAGCTGGAACTTCTGAAGACGAAGGTCAAACTGACGACCAAGTTGAAGAAGACACTGCAACTGAATCAACTGACGCATAATAATAGGGAGTCTGCCGAAATGGCAGGCTCTTTTTTGGTGATGTCTAGCTCCACAAGGGACGCTTCGGGAGCATAAACATCGCAGGACTAAAAGCGTTAGCTTTTAGGAGGAGCGCCTACCCCCTCGAGGTGAGGCCCCCAGGACAAGGAAAGCTACGGCAGCGATACATCGCACGACCGAAAGCGGCAGCTTTTGGGAGGACGTGGCGTTCTTAGTCTGCGTTCGTTCGTGGGCAAGGCGATTCCGCTTTTCTTTTGACAGGCACCATCCCGTTTTTATTCGAATATCATTATTTCGACAATTCTTCCATTATCCTGTATAATATTTCGATAAACGAAGTGTTATATAGGGGGAGAAGACATGAAGAAGCTGCTATTAACCGGTTTTGAACCTTTTCTTGATTTTCCGATCAATCCTACAGAAAAGATTGTGAATGCATTGGATGGCAAAACGGTTGGAAACTATGAGATTATAGGACATCTTCTGCCGGTTGATTTTAATCTCGCACCAAAGAAAATAGTAGAGGAAGTGGCCGGGAAGAAGCCGGATGCAGTGATTTCTCTCGGGCTGGCTGCCGGGCGGACAGCCATCACTCCTGAGAGAATCGCGATCAATTGCCAGGACGGCGAGCCGGATAATAGCGGAGTCGCACCTGAAGACAAGCTGATAGAGGAAAGTGGTCCCGATGGCTATTTTTCCACCCTGCCGATCCGGCGGATGGTAAATAGACTTAAGGAAGCAGGATATCCTGCAGCAATCTCAAACACAGCGGGAACTTATCTATGCAATAACGTTATGTATTCCGTGCTTCACCTGCTAAAATCGACAAACACTGAAATACCAGCGGGGTTTGTGCACATACCTGCATCCCATGCACTGGCGGCTGCCAGTAAAAAAAGCATGGCAAGCTGGTCAGATGCCGATCTGCTGGAGGCAATTACGCTGATCATAAAAGAATTAGACTAAGGAGCCGAATTGGCTCTTTTTTCTGGACATTTTTCATTATTACTATAGTGTTTTCCTCTAATACCCTAAAGCCTTCACCAACTATTTTTGCTGAAAAAACCTTATATATCAAAGTCTTTCAAAAATATTTATATTTTTTTCCAGCATGTACTTGACCTGAAAAAGATTTTTGTACATAATGAAGTATGAATTTTCTTAAAATTAAATGAAATCAGAAAATGGAGTATTCATTTTAAAACTTAAAGCGGAAAGCAGCAGGAAAATGACAGCGCTTTCCAAAAAGGGGGAAACCGAATTGCTTCCGTTACTGGCTATGATGATCATTACAGGTACTTGCCTTTTTCTTGCTTTAAGGAAGAAAAGACCAATCTTCCTGGCAGTCCCATTTCTATCCATCTTTGCTTACTTCCTCGTTCAAATCATCCTTGTTCCCGCACCTTTCATGGATACAGTCAAATTTATTTTCAGTTTAAGGTAATGGTTTTGTCCGGATCCGGAAAATGGATCCGGTAAAATAGCAGCGATTCGGCTGCACATATCGCAATATAAGGAGTGATTTTGGACCCATAATATCTTTTCATCAAAATTAAAACTGCAAACATATCATTTTTACCGGGGGTGGAGTTTTGAAGAAAATCGATAAAAAAGTAGCAGACAGTTATTTCCGTGAAAAGACTCGGAATATGATCATTTATTTTGCTATTGGCTTTCTTGCCTCTTTTGGCGTGGTCTTCTTTGCAGAACCATTAAGTGATATTACCATTAACGGATTCCCATTCCATTACTTTATGGGCGCACAGGGAGCAGTACTGACATTTATCATTCTGCTGTTTGTTAATGCAAAAATGGGAGATGCGATTGACCGGAAATATGGAATTGATGAAAACAAAAATGAACAAATCAGTTCAGGAAAAGTTCTTGATCATTAATTAACGAAAAAATGAGCGGCTGTTCAAGCTTCCGCTATACAGAGAGAGAAAAGGGGCGTCAAAAAATCGATCGAAAAAAAGGGGGATGTTCTTGGATACACAGTTTTTGGTCTCATTATCTATCATTTTAGCTACATTTGCTTTGTATATTGGCATAGCCATTTACAATAAGGCAAAAGAAACTTCTGAGTTCTATGTTGCCGGCCGCGGAGTGCCGCCGATCTTCAATGGAATGGCGATTGGTGCTGACTGGATGAGTGCCGCTTCCTTTATTGGGATGGCGGGAACAATCATGCTTCTGGGCTATGACGGTCTTGCCTATATTATGGGCTGGACGGGCGGGTATCTGCTCTTAACCTTCCTGCTGGCACCGCAGCTGCGGAAATACGGCCGCTACACGGTTCCTGAATTCATCGGCGACCGCTTTGACAGCCATACTGCACGGGTGATTGCGGCCCTTTGTACAATCATCATCAGTTTCACCTATTCGATTGGTCAGCTTTCCGGTTCCGGAGTAGTTATTGGCCGTCTTTTTGAAATTGATGCAAAGCTTGGAACCATGATCGGTGTCGTTCTGATTGCCTTTTATGCTGCATTCGGAGGCATGAAAGGGATTACTTGGACGCAGGTTGCTCAGTATGTCATTTTAATTATCGCTTACTTAATTCCGGTTATTTTCATGGCACTGCAATTAACAGGGAACCCTATGCCGTGGATTTCCTACGGTGAACTTGTCGGAAAAATGGGTGAACTCGACCGGGAGCTTGGGATCTCTGAATACTTTGCGCCATTCACCAATGGAACGAAGTGGCAGTTCCTTGCCCTTATGTTTACACTCATGGCTGGTACAGCAGGACTTCCGCACGTTATTGTCCGTTTCTATACGGTATCAACGATGAAGGCAGCCCGCTGGTCGGGAGCATGGGCATTGCTGTTCATCGGCTTGCTTTATCTGTCTGCACCTGCATACGCAGCATTCTCCCGTTTCATTTTAATGACACAGGTTGCCGGAAGCAAAATTACGGAGCTCCCAGCCTGGACGAAAACCTGGGTGGATACAGGCAAGCTTCAGGTAGCGGATGGCAATGGCGATGGAGTCCTGCAATGGAAGGAACTCATTATCTCAAATGATATCGTGGTTATGGCGACACCTGAAATTGCCAATCTTGGGATGTTTGTCATTGGTCTGGTGGCAGCAGGGGCAATGGCTGCTGCGTTATCAACGGCCGGAGGTTTGATGATTGCGATTTCTTCCGCATTTGCTCACGATATTTTTTACAGGGTGCTAAAACCGAATTCAACTGAAAAAACACGTCTCTCCGTTGCCCGCTGGTCCATTGTCATCGCCACTCTTTTGGCCGGCGTGATCGCGCTTAACCCGCCAGGAGCCATTACGCAAATTGTTGCCTGGGCATTTGCGCTCGCGACAGGGACATTCTTCCCGGCGCTCGTTCTGGGTGTCTGGTGGAAGCGTTCAAACTCACAGGGGGTTATTGCCGGCCTGCTGGTCGGGTTAGGTGTTACTTTGGCGTACATCTTTGCAGCTAAATATGGCGGATTTACAATCCTGGGAATCATTGATACAGGTGCCGGCGTGTTTGGTGCTACAGCTGCATTTGCAGCTAATATCATTGTTTCTCTAATGACAGCTGCTCCTTCGCAAAAAATTCAGGAGGAAGTTATGGATCTTCGCTATCCGGAGCAAATGGTATATAAAGATGGTGAAGTATGGATGAACGATGATGGATCAAAATCTGTATAACCTGTACAATTTGGAGGCTGTGCGGTTTCACCCCTTTTTTCATGGGGTGGAATCTGACACGGCCCTTTCACTTCTAGCCATGTGTGAAGTGCGCCACTACAAAAAGAATGATATGATCCTGAAAAAAAATAAACCGCGTGATGGCCTTCTGCTCCTTTTAGAAGGTCTTTCAGAGGTATTAGTGAAAAATGATCACAGCGGGAGGGAGGAAGTGCTCGAGGTGGTCCAAACAGGAGAGCTGATTGGATTCTCCAGCCTCGCTGATTTCCTGGGTGTTTCCAAACAGACCCCGGGAGAGTTGGTTGAAGTCAAGGCTTCCAGTGAGGTAAGAGCAATATTCATTCCGTTTGAAGTGGTGAGAAAAAGATGGGATGATCCTGCAGTTCATGATTACCTGCTGACTCAGGTAGCCGTCAGATTGAAGGATGTATACACATCACTTGCAGAACAGGTCAAGCTTGCGACAGATTATGGGGAAAACGATGCATTCATGATCCGGGTTCAGGATGTCATGAGCAGTGAGGCAGCCGCAGTCAGCACTGCTGCAACCATTCAGGAAGCTGCCCGGCTCATGCTTAAAAGAAAGATTAGTTCAGTCCTCGTTACAGAAAAGGACAGCTTAAAAGGAATTATTACGGAAAGCGACATTGTGGAAGGGGTGGCAGCTGAATGGGCAGATATTACTGCTCCAGCAAGCACCATTATGACAGCGGGTCCAGTCACGGTATCAAGGTCCGCTTATTATTATGACGCCCTTTCAATGATTCTTTTTAAGGGAATAAAACATCTGCCGGTAATGGAAGATTCAAAGGTCGCTGGGATTGTGACATTATCAGATTTGCTGAGAAAGAAAAATGAGAATGTGATAAAGACCATTCAAAAAATTGAAAAAGCCGATCGGGATAGCCTTCCGCAAGTGAAAACCGGCATCTATGAGTTAATTGATTCTTTAATAAAAGATCGTGTTCCTATATTAAAAACGCTTGAGATTGTTACAAAGCTATACGATCGCATGAGCGGCAGAATTGTAGCACTATCTCTTTCTGAACTGAGGAAAAAAGGCTTGCAGCAGCCATGCGAATTTTCTTTCTATCATATGGGCTCCAGCGGCCGTGGAGAGCAGTTCATGCTCACAGATCAGGATCATTTCCTGGTTTATGAAAGCCAATCGGAGGAAGCCGGCGATTTTTTTGAAGAGCTTGGGAAAAGGATCACTTCTAACATGGAGAGTGCAGGTTACGCACGGTGCAAAGGTCTCATGATGTGCAGTGAGGAGAAATGGCGGGGGTCGCTGGCAGTATGGGAGGAGCGGCTGCGAACCTGGATGCTTCAATCCACTAATGACAATTTATTGTTAGCGCAAAACTTTTTCTCCTATCGGTTCATTGCGGGGAGTGAAGGGCTCAATGCAAAATTTGAAGCAATGGCTCAGGAGCAGATGAAAAGGTCTAGAATTTTTTTGTACCGGCTGGCACACCTTGAAAGGGAACATCCTATTCCCACGTTGGATCAGCCGCTCAGGTCCCTATTTAAGCTGCAGCGCAAAAGCATGGATATGAAAAAAGAAGTTTTATTTCCCTATCACCATAGTCTGCAGATACTGTCGCTAATGCATGGGAAACTATCAGGCACACCGCTTGAAAAAATAGATTTCCTGCAGGAAAGGCAGGTATTCTCAAAGGAGTTTGCACACGATTTGAGAGGGTCTGTAAGCACTATACTTACGTTGTATGTCACCCAGCGCTGGCAGCAGGAACAAAACGGTGCCGCCCCATCTTCCGTTGTCTCATTTTCCAGAATGTTTACCCGTGAAAAAGAAGAATTGATTCTAAGCTTAAAGACCTTAAAGGAGCTGCAGAGCCAGGCAGTTGCAAGATTTTCATTATAGCTTTAAAAGGAGGCTGGTATGTTTTTTCTCAGAAAAAATCTGTCATGTTCGTTAAGGTATGAAACTATTCCGTTATCCACTCCCCTGGAAGACCTGAATTTTATTGTCTTTGATACGGAAACAACAGGATTTCAGGTTTCTGCAGCAGACCGGATCATTGAAATTGGCGCCGTCCCGGTAAAAGGATTTCAAGTGCAGGAAAAGGACCTTTTTCAGACATATGTTAACCCAAAACGACAAATTTCTCGGGAAATAAAAGAATTAACCTCTATTTCCGATGAGCTGGTAAAGGATGCCCCGCAGGCCTTGGAAGCTATTCAGAGCTTTTTTGAGTATGTCGAATCAAGGGAGGCGGTATGCCTGATTGGGCATTATGTAAGCTTCGATGCCTTGGCTATTAAAAGTGAATGTAGACGTGAAAAGCTTTCGTTAAAAAATTTCCTGACCATTGATACGCTGGATCTGATTGGCTTTATCGCTCCGTCCTGCGATATGCGCGACCTTGAGAGGTATGCCATGGCATTCGGCACCCGCATTTATGACCGGCATCGTGCCGCTGGGGATGCTTTGACGACCGCTTATCTATTTGTTGAGCTGCTTTATCAATTTCAGCAGAGGGGCCATAAAACCTGGGGGGAGTTGATTAAAGCAACTGACAGTCAAATGAGATCACTGCATTATTAAGCGTCAGACATACGTGGTTGGAATGTTGATGAGCGGGTGGGTGATGTGGGTAACGAGAGAAAAGCCGGCTGAATCCGGCTTTCCATCCCTTTATTGAATATTGATCAGAGCATCGTCCTTGTAGATCACGAGGATTTTTTTTCCTGACATTTTTTGATAGGACTGTGCTGTTCCATACGGTACCTTTAATGTGAAATAATCATCCCCGTTTTTAAATTCCACCGTAAAATTGTCTGCAGCACCGGTGATGATTGCCTTTGTTCTGGAAATATCCCCTTTAATGGTCAATTTTTGATTGATGAGGACCATATCCCTTTTTAATTTGTTCAATGTTTTCAGTTCATTGACACTCATACGGTAGCGCTTTGCGATTCCCCAAAGTGTATCGCCAGGCACCACAGTATAAACGGCTGTCTCAAAGGAATCTTCTGTATGTCGTTCAATCCGAACCTCCAATTTTTGGCCGGGCTGGATCTTGTCAGACTTAAGGTTGTTAACCGCTTTCAATTCTTTAACAGTCATATCATGTTCTCTGGAGATTTTGTATAAGGTATCTCCCTGCTTCACTTTATAGAATCCTGTCAAAGCTTGGGCTTCTTTTGCTGAAGCGCTAAAACCGGCTGACGCAATTACTGCCGCAAAAACAGTGCTGGCTGCCGTCATTCCTCTAGCTTTCATCTTCTTTCTTTTATCATTTTGAATTCTTTCCTTGCGTGTTTGCATTCTATATTCACCTATCCTTTGGAATATTATGGTGTCATAACCAATTAAATGAATTGTTTTCCGAAAAAATAGTACGGGATAACGATCCGCTTCACAATAGGGAGGAGTTCCTGGCTCTTTTCCCTTGTTTCCGAAAATCCATATAGTTCAATGCGCTCTGTAATTCCTAAATATATGCAAGTATCTGATGCAAATGAAATAGTTTGCTGACATCGAAATGAATTAACAAGGAATGAAGAATTTTGTCGAATGTGTGGGGAAAGTCCTGAGTCTTATCCATGGAACAATTGATATTAGGAAAATTATCACTGGTCTTTAGACTGCTTAGTTTTTAAATACCCCATAGAATTTTTTGAAAACATTTCTTATTTTGACTTCCAGATGTCCTATTTTCAAAAAAATTAAACAAAACCTTGTCCTTATTGCGTTTTTCGTGCATATTCCCTCAACCAAGCTAATAAACTGTTACAAACCTTACAAAGAGAATGTATGAGGTGAGGGATCGTTTTACTAAACTAATGAATATGTTGAGGACATGTTTAATTATCGCAAACTGAAAGTAAGCATTTCAGGCGCATGTACGATTAACTTCAATTAATCAGGAATCCATGCGGAATACAGTTAAAATCCAGACAGAAAGCGAGTCTCATTTCACACTTCTCACATCCAAATTGGGGAGGGCGAGTGGTGTGCACGATTACATCAAAGAGAGAACTATCAAGATTGGAAAGTATATCGTGGAGACGAAAAAAACGGTTCGCGTAATCGCGAAGGAGTTTGGCGTATCCAAAAGTACAGTCCATAAAGACTTGACGGAAAGACTGCCTGAAATCAATCCTGAACTGGCAAACGAAGTAAAGGAAATCCTGGATTATCATAAATCGATCCGCCATCTGCGCGGGGGAGAAGCCACTAAAATGAAGTATAAAAAAGAAGAAATGGAAGAAGAGCCAGTTAAATGAAATGAAACAAATGACGCCGATAAAGGCGTCAAAGGCTAAAGACTGCCATTTTAAAAAGTGTCACGGCTAATTTTCAAAGCTGTACATGAACCTCAATTGCGGCTCCGGGGGCTAAAAGCTCATAAGCTGTTTCCATAGCCTGAAACCTTGGCTTTGCTCTATGGATTTAAGCCCCTTTTCAAGTCGCCTGCATCCTTTCCCTCATTTCGACAAAAACCCGCAAAAAGTCTCACAAATTCTGTCAAAATGTTACTGCTTTCACAAGGAATGTGATAAAATATAAAATTAGGATAGAACTTGGTTCGTAAAGACTAGGACTCCTAAAGAGACGCCAGGCAAAATCATTTCTTTTATTAAAGAACTGATTTTTTTGCGTGGCTTGAACTGCTGTTGCGAATAATGATTTGATCATCTAACTAAAAAATTAATAAGCGAAGTTCGCTTTAAGAATGCCTAAATAGAGAGAGCCTTCAAAGGTGCGGACAGAAGCTGGCCATGTTGCAAGGAGGAAAAAAAGAAATGTTTGCTAGGGATATTGGGATTGATTTAGGAACTGCCAACGTGCTAATCCACGTTAAAGGCCGCGGTATTGTGCTGAATGAACCATCGGTAGTGGCGATTGACCGAAATACAAACAAGGTGCTGGCCGTAGGAGAAGAAGCACGCCGCATGGTTGGCCGTACGCCGGGGAACATCGTGGCGATCCGGCCGCTAAAAGACGGGGTTATTGCCGACTTTGATGTAACAGAAGCGATGCTGAAGCATTTTATCAACAAATTGAATGTTAAAGGCTTCTTATCAAAGCCGCGCATTTTGATCTGCTGCCCCACAAATGTGACAGGTGTTGAACAGAAAGCGATCAAGGAAGCGGCTGAAAAAAGCGGCGGCAAAAAGATTTACCTTGAAGAAGAGCCAAAGGTTGCAGCTATCGGAGCAGGCATGGACATCTTCCAGCCGAGCGGTAACATGGTTGTCGATATCGGCGGCGGAACAACGGATGTCGCGGTATTATCAATGGGAGACATTGTGACATCTTCATCCATAAAAATGGCCGGAGATAAATTTGACAACGAAATTCTTCAATACATCAAAAAAGAGTACAAGCTTTTAATCGGCGAAAGAACAGCTGAAAACATTAAAGTAACGATTGGGACTGTATTCCCTGGCGGCAAAAACGAAGAAATGGAAATCCGCGGCCGCGACATGGTGTCAGGTCTTCCTAGAACCATTACAGTTCGGTCAGAGGAAGTTCAGGGTGCTTTGGCAGAATCGGTTGATGTCATCGTCCAGGCTGCTAAAAGCGTGCTGGAACGCACACCGCCTGAATTGTCTGCAGACATCATTGACCGCGGGGTAATTTTAACAGGAGGCGGCGCACTTCTTCACGGAATCGACCAGCTTCTGGCGGAAGAGCTGAAAGTCCCTGTCTTAATTGCCGAAAATCCAATGGATTGCGTAGCTGTTGGAACTGGCATCATGCTTGATAATATTGATAAGCTTCCGAAGAAGAAGCTTGTATAACTTAGGGACCCGCCACTGGCGGGTTTTTCTTTTAGGCTCATCTGAAAGGTTTTATCTGTAAACATTTTTCCATTTCAGCCGATGAAAAAAAGGTACAGCTTTTTTCAAAATCTGACTTCATTCTTCAAATTTTTAATGTTTATTGTCGAAAAGTTTTTTATAATAGAGCTAGAATAGATTGTTCGGAACAAATAGAGGTGAAAAAGATGTTTAGAGGTTTCTACACGGCTGCTTCCGGAATGCTTGCACAGCAGCGGAGAACGGAAGTACTGACAAATAATATGGCTAATGCCAATACACCCGGCTTTAAAGCAGATCAGACGAGCCTGAGGTCTTTTCCGGAAATGCTTCTCAAGCGCATGGGACAACAGACCGTGCCGACTGAAAATGGACTAAACCTTCCTTATAATAATGAAGTCGGCAGACTGACTACGGGGGTTTATATGCAGGAGACGCTTCCGTCCTTCATGCAGGGAGATATGAAGGAAACAGGCCTGGGTACTGACCTGGCATTGCTGGATCTTAATTTGCCGGTTAATCCGGAAACAGGCTTAAGTGGGACTGTTTTTTATAACGCAGCTGGAAACGACGGCGAACCCCGCTATACGAGGAATGGGAATTTTACCATCGATGCCGGGGGCTATTTAACGACAGCAGGCGGATTATATATTTTAGATGATGCGGGTGAGCGGATTCAGCTCTCCAGTGACCGTTTTACAGTAAGTGAAGATGGTGTGATTACCGGTGAAGCGGGTGAAACAGCCAGACTAGGCATCACTTTTGCCCAAAATCCCGAAAGTCTGAGAAAAGAAGGCGACGGACTTTTTGCAGCGACAGAAGAGAGCATCCTCGAAAATGCCTATAATGCACAGAATATCCAATTCAAGCTTCAGCAGGGCTATTTGGAGCGTTCCAATGTGGATGCATCCCGTACAATGACGGATATGATGGCCGCCTATCGCTCTTTTGAAGCAAATCAAAAGGTTCTGCAGGCATATGACCGCAGTATGGAGAAAGCCGCAAATGAAATCGGGCGGATCGGGTAATGACCTGCGGCAGACCCGCTAAGGGGGAAAAACAATGAATCGTACGATGATCACGGCAACAAATACGCTCGCCCAGCTGCAGAAGCAGATGGATATTGTCAGTCATAATGTGGCCAACATTGATACAGCGGGCTTTAAAAGACGGGAAGCCAATTTTACTGACTTGCTTTTTCAGCAGTTCAATAATCAGCGGAATCCGGCTGCCGAGGCAGGAAGACTGACACCGGCAGGCATCAGGCAGGGCGTGGGTGCAAAGCTGGCACAGTCCCAAATCGTCATGATGCAGGGTGCGTTAAAGGCAACAGACCGGCCGCTCGACTTTGCTATCACAAAGGATGGCCAGTATTTCCGTGTTCTGGAGCAGACAGAAGACGGAGCAGCGGTGCGTTTTACCAGAGCAGGCGCTTTTTATTTAACACCGGTTTCAGAAAATGAGACCATGCTTGTGACAGCTGACGGACTGCCGGTTCTTGATGAAAATAATAATTCGATTATAATAAATGGACAGGCTAAAAATTTTAAACTAACTGATACAGGGAGCTTTTTGGCAGAAGCAGCCAATGGTGCCAACCAGGAATTCAATCTTGGAGTGGTTCTGATCAACAAGCCTCAATTCCTGGAACAAAAAGGCGATAATCTTCTTGGCCTGCCGGATGGAATAGACGGCGAGGGGATTTTTACAGAGCTGAACGGTGCACTTCGCGGACAGATTGGAATGGCCCAGGGTTCCCTGGAACAGTCCAATGTGGATTTGTCCAAGGAAATGACAGAATTAATCAACCTCCAGCGGGCTTATCAGTTTCAGTCCAGATCCGTCTCCATGGCTGATCAAATGATGGGACTGGTCAATGGAATACGTTAGATAAAAAGGGGAAATAAAATGTCAGTAAACAACAGTAATCAAGAAGCAGTCAAGACGCGTGAACAACTGAAAAATGAACGCAGCAAAGATGAGTCACCGCGTAAAGGGCGGGTTCGCATCCGTCTCATTCCGATCTGGCTTCGGATTATTATTGTCGTGCTTTTAATTTTCCTGAGCGTTACGGCAGGAGCCGCGGTCGGGTATGGTGTCATTGGCGGCGGCGAAGTAAAGGATATTTTTTCAAAGTCCACCTGGATGCATATAGTTGAACTGGTGGAAAAAGAATAGGAAATGAAAAGGAGGGCTGCAAACCCTTCTTTTTTTGTTGGCACTTTGCGTATCATCAATTTTTTAGTAAAATAAATATAAGCTATTAGTATCTGGTACTAAATAATGCATGGGAGCGATACATATGAAATTAAATGTAGAAGAAATCAAAGAAATCATCCCTCACCGATATCCATTCCTGTTCGTGGATTCCATTGAAGAGCTTGAGCCTGGAAAAAGAGCTGTCGGCAAAAAAAATATAAGTGCCAACGAGGAAGTGTTCAATGGGCATTTCCCTAATTACAATGTATTCCCGGGATGCCTGACGCTTGAAGCCTGTGCGCAGACAGGTGCTGTGGCACTGCTGTCACTGGATGAATATAAAGGCAAACTCGCCTTTTTCGCCGGTGTGGAAAAATGCCGCTGGAAACGCCAGGTGCGGCCCGGCGATACACTCATCATGGAAGTCGAATTGCTCTCTGTCCGCAGAGGAATCGGAAAAGGCAAAGCCCGTGCGACAGTTGATGGCGAAGTTGCGATGGAAGCGGAAATTATGTTTGCGATTGAAAGATAAGAGTTGGTAATCCCGTACACAATGTGCGGGATTTTTTCTGTAAAAAAAGATGCAAGTTGTTTCGGTTTTTGGGAAATATAAAGGAAGACCAATGCAGCAGGTCAACAATACATCTTTTGAAAGGAGCTTTTACGATGAATAAAAAGCTTTTAACTCTTATCGGAGGAACCGCTCTTTCCGCCATGCTACTTGCAGGCTGTGCTACTGACAACCAGGAGCCGCCGCCGGAAGATGATACAATCACTGAGGAAAATGGTGATGTAAATGATGGCGATATGAACGGTGACAACGGCGATATGACGAATGATCTAAATGAAAACACAGATGACAACGACATCAACACAGATGACGACGGCGACATGATGGAAGACAACAACGAGCCGGGCGAAGATGCTGTGGAAGATAACCTTGATATGCAGGATGAAGATAACAAGGATCAGTAATAGTTAAGAAAAAACTCCCGTCATGACTGAGCGGGAGTTTCTTTATTTTCCTTTTTAGCAGTGGCAAGGCGCGGCTTGCTTTGCATCTTAACCTTGAATTCATCGAGGAGATTGTCGCCGATATAGCCCTTGTCCAAGAGGTCCTGAAGCAGCAATTCGGCGTAATCATTTTTCGTTCTTTTGAGTGATCCCTCAAAAAGGATGCTGATATGGTTTTCCAGTTCGCTGATAGAGGTAATTTTAGTTTGGAATGCGGCTGGATCGTTTTCTTTTTTGGTAATAACAACTTGGATGGTCAGCTCGTCCTTATCATCAGCGCGCTTTTTGAAATACTCAAGATAGGATTTATCAATAAATGCCTCCAGAAGCCAGCTGCTCTTCTCATCTTCTTTATTGATAATCAATCCATCATCCAGTTCAATATCAATCAGGCCTTTTTCTTCCACCAATTGCAGAGAAACAAGTTTAAATGTTTTCATGGCTTACCTCCATCTCTAAAATAAGTTGTCTTTAAAAAATTATAACACAGCCCAAACTGAAAGCGAATTTGACAGTTTGTCGAATTTTCTTTTTATTAATGCTGAAAATCGCATTATCGAGGCAGTTTTTTGCGGAAAAGGGGCGGAAAATTAAATTTTAACGGTGTTTTTGCCGAAAAAGCACTGTGAAAAACACATTTTCGCTTTTTTACATAGTGAAGAAGTTCCGGCTATGATAAGGCTATCAAAGAGAGGAGATGAATACCATGATCAATCAAGTGACCCTGGTCGGAAGGCTGACAAAGGATCCTGAGCTGAAAAGGACACAGGAGGGAATTCCGGTAACAAATGTGACACTGGCAGTTAACCGCCAGTACCGCAACCAGAAGGGTGAAATCGATGCAGATTTTGTGCAGTGCACCTTATGGAAGAAAACGGCTGAAAATACATCTCAGTATTGCCGGAAAGGAACCCTGATTGGAGTAACCGGGCGGATCCATACAAGGCATTATGATAATCAGGAAAAGAAGCGCATTTATGTAACAGAGGTGGTAGCGGAATCCGTCCGCTTTCTTGAACGGAAGAAGGCAGAGGACATTCTGGTGACTGTAACCAAGGAGGAGCTTCCGTTTTGAATGAAGTGTCTGAAAGAGAAAAGGCATTGGAATATATGCTCGAAAGCCTCATCAAAATGCTCGGAAAATCAAACCACAGAGTCGATGATCTGAACAAACGAGTCCTCCAGCTTGAATCGCTCATCCGTGAAACGGTCATGCAAAACGGCCATACACAAAAGCTTCAAACAGCTAAAGGCTTCTCCATCATGAATTGACGGCATCCCCCATCCAGCTGTCCACACATTTTTCTTCCATATAGAGAATCAATCATATCCCCAAAACTTCCCCAAATTGGAACCCGGTACTCCTGTGCCGGGTTATTTTTATGGTGGTGGGTTCATGGCGCCAATATCCATCTGTTGTTCCCAACTTTTAGTCCGAAGTAGTCCAAGGTTCGGACACAGCGGCAGGCGTTTACGCATTTTGAGTCCGAAGAAGGCCGAAGTTCAGACTCAGTGCCAGGGAATAACCTAAAATTCCTTCAATGCATGAATGTTGTTCTTAATCATTCTCACAGCGAGGGCTTTTTTCTTTTCGTTAAAGGTGTATATATCCAGGAGGGCTTTTTTCAGGTCCGGATAATGGCTGATGATCTCCCGGATCATTTCCATATCCTTATCATCCGGGTTTTCTTTTAAAACGGACTTGTCCGCCGCTGAGTAGGAGGACGGGCTCTCCAATTCATCAGTCAATAAGGTCTTATTCACTTTATATACTTCTGCCATTTGTACGAGGGTTTGGTAAGTGGGGGTGACCTTGCCTGTTTCGTATTTGCTGATGGTTGAGCGATCCACTTTCAGCATTTCTGCTGCAAAATCCTGAGTCCACTTTCGGTCTGTTCTTAACTTTTTCAGTATTTCAGGTAAAGACATCCTTTTTCACCGCCGTTTGCTTTCTTTCTTTTAACTTAGCGGGAATAAAGTGTAAAAAGGCTGTTTGTGAACGGTGGTCACGCTAACAAACGTGACTATTATTCACGAATAGTAAATACTGCTGTATAGGTATTAAGAACCAGGGAGGATTTTCACGGAATATGTCGAATATATTTTTTGAAAATAATAAAAAGGAGGGGATTTAGTGGGTAAAGGAGATAAAACCGGGTACCTGTATTTTCAAACAGAAAATAAAAATCTTAATACTAATCATCAGCCAAGCTTCTTTGATGCGCTTCAGCTCATTAAGCTCCAGAATAATAAATCCTATCAAAGAATTCCTCTTAGAAGCCATACTTCACTTATGTTCAACGATACGGAACGAACTATTCACTACAAGTTTAACTTCTTATTAAGTCAGGTGGCAATTAACGCCGGGGACAAGAAACCTACATACCAGCTGCTATCTTGTTTCATTATAAAGGAAGGAAGCAAAGTCACTTTCCTGACGCAAATGCCCAATAAGCCGGAATATGCGAAAATAGAAGAACAGCCTCCAAGCCTTTATGCATATCAAGGACTTGAAGACTGAACCATTTTTATGTCAGGTGAACCAGATCCCGCAGCTCATCTGTTGAAAG
The DNA here is from genome assembly GCF_058791715.1 of Cytobacillus sp. EB106-05-05-XG126. Taxonomy (NCBI): domain Bacteria; kingdom Bacillati; phylum Bacillota; class Bacilli; order Caryophanales; family Bacillaceae; genus Cytobacillus; species Cytobacillus sp. EB106-05-05-XG126. The sequence goes on from NZ_JBYTDU010000003.1 coordinate 44,338, forward strand.
CTCGGTAATCCAGTTCTCGCTCGTAATGATCTGGTCATTAAGGGATTGCTTTTTTTCAAGCATAGCATCTATTTTTTCCTCGAGTGTGCCGGTGGCAATCATTTTATGCACATGAACAAAGCGATTTTGCCCAATACGGTAGGCGCGGTCAGTCGCCTGATTTTCCACAGCAGGATTCCACCAGCGGTCATAATGGATAACATGGTTTGCTGCCGTCAGATTCAAACCGGTTCCGCCGGCTTTAAGAGACAGCAGGAATACCGGGAAATCATGATTCTGAAAACGGCTGATCATAGAATCCCGCTCCTGCTTTGGCACGCTTCCATTTAAAAACGGCACGTCGAATCCGAATTGTTTTTTCAGCAGGCCGGCGATCATATTCCCCATTTCGATATATTGGGTGAAAATCAGGCAGCTTTCGCCCTGTTCATGAACAGCACTGACGAGTTCGCTTAATTTCTCGAGCTTTACAGAACGCTCAAGGACATGCTTAGGCTTCTCTTCTTTTAAATAAAGGGCCGGATGGTTGCACAGCTGCTTTAAGCGGCTTAATAACTGCAGAATCAGTCCTTTGCGCTCAAACCCGGAAAGCTTTTCGATCTGTGCGAATGTATCCTGGACAAGCTGCTCATAAAGGGAAGCCTGTTCAGCAGTCAGCGGACAATACTCCTTTTGCTCAAGCTTATCAGGCAGGTTCAGGGCCACATCTTCATCCTTCTTCGTGCGGCGGAGCAGGAAGGGGCGAATATAGGCCTGCAGCTGCTTAACTTTATTTTTGTCGTCATCCTTCTCAATCGGCAGAACATAGCGCTTTTGGAACTGACCGAGACTGCCAAGATAGCCGTGGTTCGTGAAGTCAAAAATGGACCAGAGTTCGGTCAAACGGTTTTCCATCGGCGTGCCGGTGAGAGCAATATGATGCTTGCCCTTTAACTTCCGGACAGCCCTCGATTGTTTTGTCTGGGCATTTTTAATATTTTGGGCTTCGTCAATCGAAATGGAGCTCCACTGGACTGCTTCAAAATCCTCCAGATCCATATGGGTTAATCCATAGGAAGTCAGCACAATATCAGACTCCATTACTTTTTCAGAAAAGCTTTCTCCCTTTAGGCGGTTGGATCCGTAATGGAGATATACGCTCATGCCGGGGGCAAAGCGCTCGATCTCCTTTTGCCAGTTGCCAAGGACCGATGTAGGGCAAACGATGAGAGATGGGCCGGTGTCTTCCTCTTTTTTAACTTTTAAAAGATAGGAGATCAGCTGAATCGTTTTTCCAAGACCCATATCATCTGCCAAAATGGCGCCGAATCCATAGCGGCGCAAAAACAGCAGCCAGCTCATCCCGAGCTTCTGGTAAGGGCGGAGATCACCCTTGAAGCTTGCCGGGACCTCTTCAAGCGGAAGGTTTTTAATATCGCGGAGCTGCTTCACCATCTGTTTCCATTGGCGGTTAAGCTCGATCTGAATCCGGGCAAATGTTTTAGGGTTATCCAGATCATCTTCCTGCGGGCTCCCGTCAGCCATAAGCTCCTGCTCAATCAAATCGCGGACATGCAAACCTTCTTTTTCCGCTTTCTTCATTAAATCCTGGATATGGCGGACGAAGTGGGGGTCCAGCTTAATCCAGCGGCCGCGAACGTATACGAGCCGTCTTTTTTCCTCTACCATGCCCCGGAATTCTTCCTCTGTTAAGTCAACGCCATTCATGCTGAAGCGCCAATCATAATCCAGCATGGACTGGAGGCCGACAAACGAGGGGCGATGGCCTCCTGTTCCTTTCACTTTTGCTTTTACCTTGAGGCTTGCGTTCTTCATTGCCTGCCACCAGGATGGAAGCAGAATTTCCACGCCAAGTGCCAGCATGGTTTCGCTAGCCTCTGTCAGAAAAGTCCAGGCTTCATCTTCCGTCAGCATAGTCGAAATCTCGCCAGGCTTGCCTTCAAGCCAAGGGAAAAGCTCCAGCCAGCGCTGGATTTCTTTTTCAATTGAGTCCTCATAATCATGCCAGTCATGCGGATAATTCGAATAATCCTTGTAGTCGGCAAATACATCCGGGTTCTTTTTTCCGCGCAGAAAAATCGTCAAATCCCAGCTGGTATTGATATCGCCGGGCTCTTCCAGCTTAAGTCCGATTGAAAAAGGAGCTTCATTTGCTTTCACACCGATCCATTCCTGCCAGCTTTCTTCATCAAAATAAGCTGCAAGGTCACGCGGTGAGAGATGCTCACTCCGCAAAGCTTCAAGCTTCTCACCGAACTGTGATTTTGCGTCCTGGTTTTGATTCATATAGCCATCAAGGGAAAGGTGGAATAAATCCCCGATAAACTCCCTGACTGGAGAGCCCTCTACTGCCTGCTCCCAAAAGCTTGTGCCGAATTCGGTGATCACACTTTCAGGCAGTGCCCAGCGGAATTGATCCTGTTCCCAGGCGGCAAAGTCCGGCATCCATTCCTGGTCCACGATCGAGTCATAAAGAGCAGGAGAGGAGGCCAGCAGAATTTCTGCCGTTTCATCCCAGCTCCAATCAATCAAACGGTTGAATTGCTCTGCCGCAAACAGGGTAACCAGCTGCCATCCGCTTACAGAGATCCCTTTAATACCGTCTGCCTCTGCAGCATCAAGCATGGTTCCGAAAAAGCTTTCCCTGTGATGGTTAAAAAGAAGCGGCTTCCATTCCTTCGGAGAAAGCAGGCGCCCCTCTTCATCAACAGCAAAAATCAGGTAGCGGTCATTGTTTATTGGTTTCACTTTCACATGAAGAAATCTCGTTTTAAGCATCGATTAGCTTACCCCTTTTGCATTCTTCCTGAAAGGCGCGGAGACGTTTCGTTTTTTCAAGCAGCAATTCAAGAAAAAGCTGCCAGTCTTCCTGGCGTTTCAGCTTGTTGTACAGCGTGCGAAGCTTTTTCATTTTCCGGACGGCCTCGCGGTAATGATCTCTGTTTTTCATATTAATATGGCCTGTGATGGACTGATGATAAAGCGGCAGGAGGATGGAGGGCTCCTTTTTGCTGATTTCCCTGATCCGGTCCTTGCCAAGAGAATCAAGATCAAAGCCAATAAATGCCTGCAAGTCCGCCCATTTCATGAATTCACCTTTTTCAAAAAGAAAATACTCATAGTCACTGTAGCTGTACGGCAGCGTCTCCATCAAGGCTTTTTCGTATAAATCCATTTTGCTGCTCTCCAGGCAATAAGGAGAAATCGCCTTGACGGACATCCGGGTAAAATCCATGCAGGCGTAATAGTCATCAATTTCTTTCAGATAATCACGTAATTTATGGATAAATGCTTCTGCATACGGGCCCATCCGATTCCAGTCCTTATTGGCTGAAAAGTAATCGAGCCAGTAAAGCATGTAAGGTGTCATTAAGACATTTGGCACATTTAAAACACTAAGTGCCTGTTCATCATTGCGTTCAAGAATCTGAAGGTGCACATAGCCAGCCAATATCGGCAGGTTAGGCTCCTCTTCCATGGAGGATTTCAGGTTCTCGATCTCCGCTTCACGCCATTCTTTCTTTTTGAAAAAATGCGTCCATAGCAGCCGGTATAAATGTGTTCGTTCATATTCCATCCCAAAAGAACCGGTGATCAGTCCGGCAGAATCATCCTTCAGCTTTTCGATAAATTGATCGAACGCGAACGGGAGGGAGTGCACCGACAGTTTATTCATGATCTCAACGGAATCCTCCATCAGGGACTGATAGAGATGGCGGTAATAGCGGTCAATCAATTCCTCGCCATGGCCGTACTTCCTGCTCAGCGCCATTAGCTTTTTGAATGAAAAAACATAGCCGATCAGAAGGTAAAGAAGCTTCCATTCCTGCTCCACCGGTGCTCCCGCTTTCATGCGGCGCAGATACACATGGAAAAGCTCAGGCAGGACATAAGGACGGGGCTCTCCCTGTTTTTCCATCAGCTCGGTAAAGCTTTCGTCGAATGAAGCAGCCCAGAGATCATAATCCGCCTTCATCTGGCCGGAGGATTTTAAAAGATCCTTCGCTTTTTGAAGTCCCCAATTCTTGGCGGTCTGCTTTTCCTTAATCGGCTTCCGCCACTCTTCAATCCACGTGGACACACTCCTGGCCTTGGAAAGAAGCTGCAGAAAGACCGCGGTCTGATGGCGGCAAAAACCTTCGGCCGGACAGGAACACTCACTTAAATGAATGTACTCAAGATCCAGTTCTACCTTTGCGGGAGTCACATCCTGTACGGTCGCCAACACCTTATCACCTTCAAAGCGAAGCTGATACACAAGCCCCTGCCGAAAAAGCATCAGCCCCTTCTGCACCAGGCGCGCATCCTCCTCATCCTCAGCCCGCAGCAGCCCCTTCAGCTCATTCGCTGCAAACTCCAAAGGCTCCAAAAACCGCTCCGGAATCATATTCATACCTCCTAATTGGTAACAGGCACCACCGAATTTTGTCGAATCTATTTAGAACAAGGCTCCCGTAAAACGGGTTAGTCGACCCTGTAAAGTACATTCCTTTATTATAACATTTAGGACAGCTGGAATGAAGGTGCGCACTGTTTCAAAAAAAGGTTGAGGGAAGTTTTTAACGGGAATCGAGAGGGGGAAATTTTCGATTCCTTTTAAAGGAAATGGTATGATAAATTTAACGCTTTAATGGAACAGGGTGAAAAAATGACTGCCGTACAAGCTCGACAACAGGAATCAAATAAATATTCGCTGCAGGATGCAGGCTTCAAAAAAATGATGATTGCAATGACGAGTGCATCCATTTTAGTATTTGCCAATTTATACTTTGTGCAGCCGATTATGCCGCTGCTGGCAGATTCATTTGACGTCACATCTGCAGCAGCCGGTTTATCACTGTCTGCTGCTGTAGTTTCTATGATTTTCGGATTATTATTTTTCGGATTTCTGTCTGATCGAATCGGACGGGTTTCCATTATGAATTTCACTCTTGTCTGCACCATGATTCCGCTGGCGCTATTGCCGATTGCGCCTAATTTTGAAACCTTTCTGGTGCTTCGCTTCCTGCAGGGCTTTTGTATAGCGGGCCTGCCCGCAGCAGCCATCGCCTATTTAGGGGAGGAACTCGCCCCAGGCAGCATCAGTCTCGGCATCACCATGTATATTGCAGCGAATGCCATTGGCGGAATGGCCGGCCGCATCTTCGTCGGGTACATTGCAGATATGGCCAGCTGGCAGACTTCTGTCTACTGCCTGTTTGGATTTTCCATTTTGCTATTCATCATTTATTTTATAACTCTGCCAAAATCTCATTATTTTAGCCCCAGTAAAAGATCTGTACAAAAAGACTTGTCAGGAATGGCCTCACATCTGAAAAATACGAAGCTTTTCCCTGCATTCGCGATGGGGATCCTCCTCCAATTCTCGTTTACAGGAGTATGGACGTACCTGGCCTTTTATCTGGAACAGGACCCCTTTAATCTCTCTGTAAAAAATATTTCTTTTACCTACCTGGCGTACAGCTTTGGTATAGTAGGCTCCATTCTGGGCGGAAGGTTATCCTCTTATTTCAGGCAAACCACACTGGTTTCGGTTGGAACTGTCATTTTAATAGGAGGGACCTTGCTTACAAATGTGCAATCCTTATCGGTAATTGTGATAGGCCTATGCCTGACCTGTCTGGGGTTCTTTGTGGCGCATTCACTAATGGCGGCTATTGTAAATGAGCGCGCTGCCCATCACAAAGCCGGTGCTTCGAGCCTCTATCTCGTAAGCTATTATCTTGGAGTCGCAACCGGTGGGACGCTTGCCGGTCTGGTATGGCAGACCGGAGGCTGGACGGGGATTACCGTGGTTTCCTTTGGACTGATTCCGGTAGTGGTGTGGCTGTTGACAGGAAGCAGGAAGGTTCTTCGCTGAAATGATAGGGTGTTTTGGGAGGGATGAGCGGGGTTAACTGGGGTAACTTCGGACCGAATCAGCAGAAATGATGTAGTTTGAGTCTGAACTTGGAGCAACTTCAGACAGAGAAAGCAGAAATTATCCACTTTGAGTCTGAAGCTGGGGGAACTTCAGACACAGAATGCAGGAAAGCGCCATTTAGAGTCCGAACCTGGGGTAACTTCGGACACAGAATGCAGGAAAGCGCCCGTTAGAGTCCGAACCTGGGGTAACTTCGGACACAGAATGCAGGAAAGCGCCCGTTAGAGTCCGAACCCGGGGGTAACCTTCGCCCAGAGCGATCTAATTTGTCCTCCAGCACAAACCCAAAGCAGGAAAGAACTGCTTATTAACCAAAAAACTCTTAAAAGCCCCAATCAAAAACGACTGGGGCAGCATATTTAGAAGATATTTTATCTAAAACTGCAACTAGATGCATTCATAAATATCGTTATGTGCGGATAGCCTCAATTTCTGTGCGGATAAGATTTTTTCTGTGCTTTTAACCCAAATTTCTGTGCGGATAGAAATTTTTCTGTGCGGAAGGCATTTGTCCAATTTCCGAACCACATCTCCGCCACTCTAACGAGGATCCCGTTCCAGCCCAGTTTTCAAATCAATGACCTTAACCGGGTTCTCCGGTGCATCAACCGTTTTGCTCGCAGGGGCCGCATTTCCGTTTTCCACCCAGTCAACTAGCAGGTCAAATGATTGATGAGCATAAGGCAGCAGAGGCTGAAGCTCTTGATCCGGATCGGTGCCGGGGTTCCAGACCAGGCTGTCGACATGGTTGCCGTTCTCAATCGTATACATCCGGTGAAGATCCTGCTTTCCGGCTTTCTTGACCAGCTTTTGATATCCCTTTGCATGGATCTCCGGGAAAATAAGTGAATCAAGGGAACCTGTAAAAGAAATAAGCGGCACATCAATATCGCCCGTATTGGCCACCGCCTTAATATTTTCTTTCACTTCCTTCGGCCGGGTCACATACTTATAATCTTCAAAAATAGGATCATAGGAACGATCTCTCACGCCATTAACGAAGTTCAGGTAATTGCTCCAATCCGTCCGGCCTGGTGCTTCCGGATCGAAATGGTCCCGATAGATATTCAGCGAGATAAACCAGTATACCTGATCATGGTAGGCCCACAGTTTTTCCGACCCTTTTGGCAAACCTGCTTTATATAGCTCTTTAACCGCTTTTTGCTGGTCTTTGCCGTTGCCGTACAAAGCTTCCTCAGCATTATTCACAACAGTGGTCAGGGAACTGATCAAGTTTTCTTTTTTCTCCGTCCAGAGAACACCTTCCCAATCGACTCCTCCATCAAAAAGCCGCGGTTCTCCGGTTTTCTCCGGGTCATCATTTTCAAGAGCATAACGCACGACGTATCCGCCATTGGAAATTCCCATCGCATATGTAGGAACCTTATGCTGTGCGGATACTAAATCGCTCGCCGGGTCAGAAGAATCGGCCGGATCGATCAGCCCATCCGAATGTGAGCTGGCTAAGTACTGCTGAGCGGCTTTCGTAACCTGGCGGAACCGCTGATGCCATTCTGCTACACTATCATCTTCATTAACCAAAGCATTTTTTACTTTTGCAAATGGATCATCCGAATCAGCCTCCCCCTGGGTGCCTTTATCGATCGCAGCAAAAGCATATCCTTTTTCCAATACATAATCGCTGAAAAGCAGATCGGTCGACGTTTCATTTCGTGTCGCCGGGATTCCCGAAACAACCAGCCGGCCATTCCAATGATCCGGAACCCTGATGACAAACTGGGCATCCTCAAAAACACCATTTACCTGAGTCCCTGTTACAGAAGCGGGCTTGTACATTTGATGCCATCCGGTTCCTTCCGCTGCATTTCCCCATAGATAAGGAGTCAGGCCGATATTGCCGTAAAGAGTTGCCTGCTGATATTGCAGGGGATTCTTTGTTGTGAGCCAGTTGGTGCCGGCGCCGTCAAAGTATTGTTCTGTTACTGTGTGCGCACCAGGTATGATCGCCTGGTTTTCCACAGCAGTTTGCTCCGCAAAACTACTTTCCGGAAAAAGCGAAAAGCTTAAAACAGAAGCCAAAGATAACGCAATCAGCTTATTTTTCAGATAAATCCATCCCTTCTTCATTATCTCTTACAGTTCTATTCTACTTTTACTAATTATGGGAATCATGGGTCTTAATGTTTAATTATAAGAATTTTCAGCATATAGGATAGCAGAGCATTTAAAATTGTGATACCAAACCGATACTAGTACTATAGACATATAAATAGAACAAGTTGGAAGCAATGAGAATTCAAGGTAATTTGGGCGCTTGAATGAATTCGAGCTAGTAGCGCAACCGGCCAGCACTTACAGGGGAACAGTTCTTTTGTAAGGATATGTTCTGACAAACTTTTTTTGAAAAGAGGAAGAGCATGCTTACAACGTATCAGCCTAATCATGTTAAAAGCACACAGGTCCTAGAAAAAGAAGCTGTTTTGGCTGCAATTGAAAATTCTCTGGCGATGATTGAATTTGATGGGAATGGGAAAGTGCTCTGGGCAAATGAAAATTTTGCCCGCACTGTGAAATATCGGGCAGAAGAGATGCCAAATATGCAGCATAAGCAATTTTGCACCCCAGAATTTGCCGCCAGCAGGGAATACCAGGAGCTTTGGAGAAATCTGCGCAAAGGCAAAAGCTTTCAGGAAAAAATCCAGCGTGTGACCAAACAGGGAAACCTTATTTGGCTCGAGGCTACATACACACCGGTCTTCGGGAATGACGGCAAGGTCGCTGGTGTCGTGAAGATTGCAACAGATATAACAGAACGGGAAACGAATACAGCACAGGTGGCATACCAGCTTCAGGAAATGTCAGAAGCCCTTAGTGAAAAAGCAAAAGCTGGAATTGAGAGAAGTGAAGAGGCCGCTCAGGCAATAGGCAAGCTCGTTCATGAGTCCAAAGGAAACCTGGAAATCCTCCATTCTCTAAAATCACAGGCACAATCCATCGGAAGCATCGTAAAAACGATCCGGGAAATAGCGGCGCAAACCAACCTGCTCGCCTTAAATGCAGCCATAGAAGCCGCGCGTGCAGGCGAGCATGGCAGAGGCTTCAACGTCGTTGCCGGAGAAGTGCGAAAGCTCGCAAACCGGGTGCAGGACTCTATTCAGGAAGTCAACGCCCATATTGAAGGAATATCAACTGAAATCAACAAAATTAGTGACGCTACCCTGCAATCGCAGTCAGGCATCTCTGAAAATCAGGTTCTTAATGAACAGGCGGTATCCGCATTTAAAGATATCGGGGAAGCAGCAAAAAAGCTGGATGAGCAGGCGAAAGGTTTTAAGGGTATTTTATAGGAAAACGTATAAAACGTTATGATGGGGCGGCTTTTATAGCAGCTCTTTTTTTGTTGATAGGAAAAATGGATGGCGGCGGAGAAATTCTATAGTATGCAGTAAGTTAAATGAAAAAGAGGTATCCATATGCCATTTTATTATGAAGGGAATGTATATATCCGCAGGAGTGAAACTGGAGAGAAGGTAATCTTTGAAAATCCGGCCGCTATTAATGAGAGTGTGGAATATATCAATAAACATAGCATTAAACATGTGGGTGTGTCAGATTTTGATTCTCCAGATGTTTATTTTTTGAATGAATGCCCGGGCATTGAACATTTGGATGTTTTTAATTCTTTTATAAAAGACCTGAGCGGCATTTATAGCTTAAGGGACCTAAGGATTCTATCGATAAATGAAACAACCACTAAAAATGTTTTTAAAATAGGAGAACTTAAGAATCTGCAAGAAGTATACGGGCAACTGCCGAGTAAAACGGCCGGACTGAATGAATTAAGTAAGCTAAACAGAGCCCAGCTGTGGAGCTATAAGCCGAAAGCCAGGAATCTCACTGAATTTAGTGGGTTAAAAAGCTTAAAAGAGCTTATTTTAACACAATCAAATATTGTCACACTTGAAGGAATCCAAGAGATAGTGAGCCTGCAAATGCTTCAGTTGAATTATCTTAGGAGTTTAAAAGATGTTAGTGCGCTTCGCAAAGTGAAGGCTCCGCTGATTGATGTGGAGTTTGAGAGCTGCAAGGGGGTTGAAGATTTTTCGTCTATTGGTGAATTGATGCATTTGGAACAATTAAAGCTGATTAATTGTGGGGATATACCCTCAATTCGCTTTACTGAAAATCTGCCTAAGCTAAAGGCTGTTATCTTTCCCGATACGCATGTACAAGATGGCGATCTCTCTGTGTGTGAAAACATTGAGGAAGTGTATTACACCAAGCAGAAAATTAAGAATAGGGATCCGGAAAAGGATATGAAGCTTGGGGATCTGGCTCTGCCTACAAAAGAGTGGGAAACGAGAATGGCAGATGGTGATGATCTGTTCACAAAAGAAAATATAAGAGCTGCCAATAAGGTTCTTGATTCGTTTATGAAAAATCTGACCCAAGATAGCGGTTTGACGGAAAAAGAGATCAAGAAATATGTAAAACAAGTGACTCTAAAGCTGAACAAGCTAAATGAAAAGTATGATTACTTTATCGCAGTCTAACGGGCAGTAAGACCCCCACTTCAAGACTCAGAGGAATCAAAGGAGGATAAGCGGGGGTCAAACTGCCCGTAAAGGCCCGATTGGTTCAACTAACAATCAGTGGGGGATAAGGAACCCCCTGATTGAAGTTTCACTTTATTGAAACACTTGAAAGAGAAGAGCTCTGTGAATACATTATGGAAGCTGCAGGCATAGCGGGTTTGGAGTTTGACGGGGACATCACAGAGGAGTGGAGGGAATGGTAATAGCTGTTTTTGAAAGGAGGTTTTAATCATGGATATTCCAGAAGAAGCTGACCTAATATCGGTGTTTGAATCATTGCCGGGGAGAAAAGATGAGACGGAGAATTTTTATTATGACACTTCATCTTTTATTTTTGAAAACGAAAATGAAGTAATGGAGGTCAGGCTATCTCCTTTTTATGATGAATTTATAATGGATGTAAAAGAAAAAAACTCTAATGAAGTTCTTTCCTATATGAAGCTGCTATCTGTAAGGAAAATAGAAATTGCCGCGGACGAAAAGGAATATGCGATCATTCGATTGTTTCATGGTGAATCAGATTTATATGAAAACATTATAGAAATAACATTAAGGCCCAAGTTTAAGCTGATTTTTAAAGAGCAGTATCGGTGAGCTGACCCGCGTTTCTAAGAATAATGAGAGTAGCTGATGGTATGAGAATTCAGGATAAAGACTTTACCCCACAGTTAAAAACGAAGATTGAAGATATTGAACAGAAGCTCAAAGAACAGGCTGAAAGACTCCAAAAAGAGCATAGAACTGCTTTTTCAAAGAAAGGCCTTAAATTGGAAGCTGCCTTTGACCAAGAGGGCAATGATGTCTTTCAGCCTGGATACAGTTCCTCCATTTCAGTAGGATTTACTGACAAGAACGGTGACCTCATAGACTTAAAGATTATTAAAATTTGGGAATGCGAACGCATCTTTTTAGGCATGCCAGTCTTACGGGAATTCCCTGGTTCCAAAGTGGCCGGAGAGCTCCTGGATGAATCGCCGGAAGAAATAAGCATAGAATTAAAGGAATATATGGATGAAATTTTAACAGAAGAGACTAAATAGGTGGATTGAATAGAATCAGGAGGATAGAATCTTATGACCAGTTTAGTATTAAAGCTGCCGAAGGAATTTGAAAAATATCGGGCCGAATTAGAAAAAACAGCTAAACCGTTTGTCAGCATCCAAGCAGAAAGAGGGGAGACCACCCTTTTTGAAAGTAAGTTTGGAGGACATCCCTACCTTCCAAAGTTGAGCGATCACCCAAAGGATAAGCAGGGGAATTATATGAATCTATTTGCACAGATTAATTTCGAAGAAGTTCCCCACATTGAGCCGATGCCTGAAAGCGGGATTCTTCAATTCTATCTCTCGCCGGCTGATGATGTGTACGGGCTTGATTTTGATAACCCGACTGCGCAAAGAAACTTCCGGGTTATTTATCATCCAAGTATTGTAAAAGATGAGGAAGACCTGGTGGCAGACTTTTCGTATGTACCTGATTTAAGTAATGAATATGATCCGATCGTCCAGGAAGCAAAGATGAGTTTCCAGCTTAAGATCGCTCCTGTACCTGCTGATGACTTCCGTTTTGAGGACATGGTCAATATCGACTTATTCGAATCCATCGATCATCCCGACTATGAAGATTTACATGAGCTCTACTTTGAGGAGTTAGGTGCAGAGGGCCATAAAATAGGCGGTTATCCTTACTTCACCCAGCAGGATCCGAGAGAAAAAAATGATCCAACAGGAGAATATACCATACTGCTATTCCAGGCGGATACGGACGATGATATTGACCTGATGTTCGGGGACAGCGGGGTTGCAAACTTCTTTATAAAAGAAGAAGATTTAAAAAACAGGAATTTCACTAATGTCCTTTATAATTGGGATTGCTGTTAGGTGAACCTAGTAAATTCCCGTATCATGTTTATCAGTCTGAAAGTTTTTATGAATGTGAGCCTTTGCGCATAATACATTAAAACAATGAAAATTTAATTCCTATTGATACAGTCTTTCGGAAAAGGGGATTAAACATGTCAAAAATAGTCAAAGCTGATGTTCTAAAAAAAGAATTAGATCAAATCTATGAGACAGATAAGAAAAAGCTTCGAACCAATACTGTCCTATATGGCCATTTAGGAGAAGGCTGCTGGCATACCCACATACAGCCAGGCCTAGTACTTAAGGCGATCGTGGATTATGAAACAAAAACAAAGGTTCACTTTCCATCAGTTTATAAAGAATTTTTAAGAAACTGCAATGGCTGTTACTTATTTGACATCCTTAGAGTGTCAGGAATAGGCCCGGAGACTTACAGAGGGCTAAGTTATGAAGAACAGGTTCACCAGGCATTTGATTTAGAAGTTATGCAGGACTTATACCGAAGAAAAGGAACCCCGGAAAATCATTTTATTTTTGCTGATTCGCTTGTGAAAAATACGTACTATGTGATTGATATGCTTAACGAGAATATATTGGAGATAGAATATAGATCCAAAAAAATCCTGAAATCCTATAAAAATCTGGAACTCTTTTTTAGGGAAGTGATTTTGGAGGGGAAAAACAATATAGCAAATAGGATATTCTATGAATTTGAGTAAATGTATGATATTGAGTTCTTTCGATCACGTTAGGCAGAGGGGAATTTAGGTGGAATTAAAAGAGATTATTCTTCACGACGCAACCAATAGACAAAAGAAGAATGAAGTTGGCTTTAATCTCCAGACGAATGTTTTTTCACTGATAGTAAGCCGTTACTTGCAAGGGGCATTAACTGATGAAGTGGAATCTTTGATGGTTTACTGTTTGGCAGGTATGAAGGAAACCATCGTGGATTCCTATACAATCGAGAATGGTTTAACCATCAAGATCCCATATAATCCAAAGGAATTCTTGGATTTACGTGATCCGGAAGAGAAATATATCGAGTATTGCAGAGTATTCAATGAGTTTATTTCTCCAGTTTTTCGAGAAAATAGCTGGAATTATACTCCGGTTAAGGATGCTCTTGAAAAAATTAAAGAACACAAGTATTCGGTAGAGTTTTTATTAAAAGGCACTCCCAAAAAGAGCCCTGATAAAGAACACACTGCCTATGTTGTCGGAGTCCATACGGTTACGTCCTTTAAGCTGATGGCCAAAATTTATCACAAAAGCGGCCTGATGGTTAAGGAAGAAGTCCTTGTTGAAGAGGTGCCAAGCCATGTCGTTTATGGAAGATTTTTAGGAAAACCGGAGTGGGTGGATAACCGGACCTTTCAAGTAGCTTCAAAAACAAGTCAGTGGGTTGGGGTCATTACAATATAGTAAGGGGATTGAACGTGAACTGGTTTAGGGGAAGAAAAATGGTTTCTTTGGATAAAAAAGATAAGGAATTTGCTGAAGCAGCTTTAAAGCAGATCTTTGTAAAAGGAATGGTCATCAGGATAAAATCTGATGGGCCAGATTCTTTCTATCTCTATTTCTCTTTGAAACATCCGTCCAATCAATCCCAATCCTGGCTTCATATTGAGGATCCTAAATGGACAGTTTTTGACCAGGCGGTGAACTTTCATGAAAAGACAATAACAATTAAAGAAAATACCATGTCTATAGATAGTCTATTAAATGAGGAAGTTGTGGATATTTGGTTAGGTGAAAATATGCCGCATTTGTATGTAGCTTTTCAATCAGGAAAAATATTATCTGTGAACGGATCTCATGAAATGTATGAGTGCTGGCAAGCTGGCGATGGCTGCCGTCAAGGCGAGGAGGAATGGTTAATTGCAGCTGTTCCGGGTAACCGTATTGCTTATTGGACACCTTAATCACATAAGCAGAAATTTAACAAAATATGAATCCTTTATAGACTAAATAAACAAACAAATGAAAAAACTTTAGCTTGAATTACTTAAATAAAAACGCTACACTCATAATATACAGTTTTCCGTATATTGATCAAAGTAAAGAGGTATTACAATATGAGCCGTATTTGGGAAAGTTTATATTCAAAGAATGGGCTGGCTGCCAAGTTTATTGCAAAGGAGCTTATTCAGTTTTCAGAGGGAGAGAGAATCCCCCGGGTAAGTGATTTTACAGACAAGCTATCCCTGGGCCGCGGGACTGTGCAGGGGGCATTAAGAGTGCTGGAGGATTTGCATGCCATCTCGCTTGAATCCAGAGGGCATCTGGGGACTTTTTTGAAAAAGAGGGATATCAACCTGCTGTATGAGATTGCCGGCATCGGACCGGTGATGGGCGTTATGCCGCTGCCTTATTCCCGCAAGTATGAGGGATTGGCGACTGGCATTGTCGAAGGTTTTGAAGAGATTAACAAGAAGTCTGGCCTTGCTTATATGAGAGGGGCCCGAAGGCGGGTCGAATCATTAAAAACCCGGCGCTACGATTTTGCGATCATGTCCCAGCTGGCGGCAGAAGAGGCCGTACAGGAGTTTGATGGCCTGGAAATTCTTCATACACTTGGACCGGAGACCTATGTCACGTCCCATAAAGTCTTTTTTTCAGATAGCAAAAACAGCAAGATTACAGATGGCATGAAAATCGGAATCGATTATTCATCTGCCGATCAGGCCAATATCACTCTCCTTGAATGTGAAGAACACAAGGTTGAATTGATAAAGGTGGACTATATGCAGCTTTTCAATATGCTGAAAAACGGCAGTATTGATGCAGCTGTCTGGAACGCAGATGAAGCGAGAGCGCTAAAAACGTTTGCTTCCTCTGATTTTAAATCGAAAAGAGCAAAGGAACTGGCCGTAAAAGCTACCAGAGCAGCCATTGTCATTGAAAGTGAAAGAACAAATATCAGGGAACAAATCCAGCTCCTCCAGTTCAATAAAGTGGAAGAGATCCAAAGGCTGGTAGAGGAAGGGGAAAAATATCCGCACTATTAAGAAACTGAAGTTCTAGTTTCTTAGCACCATTAATATACTAAATACTGTATTTTGGAGGGGTTAAAATTATGGATCTAAACCAACTCAAAGAAAGAATGGATATCCTATTAAGCTCATCAGTTGTCAGCACAATAGCCGCTGATATAACGACATTGGCTTTTATGCACCTGCAGTCACACTTGAAAAAGGATGCCATAGAAGGGGCGGAAATGCTTTTCACCCATTTGCCGACAGCTCTGACGAGAATTGAAAATGGCGAACAGGTGGAGGCTCCTCATCCTGCCCTGCTGGATGAAGTCAAACAGTCACCGGAAGCATCCACAGCAATGAAGGAAATCGATTTTGTACAGCAGCAATGGAAGAATCAGCTCCCCCAAGAGGAAATCGATTTTCTGCTTATACATTACACAAATGTACTGCAAATCAACAAAGGAGGAAATTAAGATGAAAATTGTAGTTGGCGGACAGGTGGATAAAAAAGAGATTGAGAGCTTAATAAAAGAGATTGATAGCAGCATAACGACGATGGTCAAGTCCGATCTGGAAGCAGCGATGGCTGTTAAGACGGGACAGGCAGATTATTATGTAGGAGCCTGCCATACAGGCGGCGGCGGTGCTTTAGCCATGGCGATTGCCCTTCTCGGCAAGCCAAACTGCGAGACAGTTTCCATGCCGGGGAAAAAGCCTGTTGAGGAAAAAATTGTAACCGCTGTCAGCGAAGGGAAGAAAGCATTCGGCTTTACAGCTGACCACAAAGAAGCCGCAGTGCCTATGATTATCAAAGCTTTAAAGAATAAAAGCTAATCCATTTTAATTGAGGGGGAAAAAGAAATGGAAATGACATTAATTATCCTGATCGGTGCCGTTGCTGCTGTTTTGGCCAATATGAATATTGCCGTTTTTAATGATGGGCTCCGTCCAATTGTCTCCGAACATGTGGAAGGGCGGATGACGAGAAGGGACCTGGCCTTTACTGCCTTTGCGATGAGTTTCGGACTTGTAATCGGATTTGGAATACCTTTTACACTCTCGGCCAGTATCATCCTCGTTCACAGTATCCTGCTGGGAACAGATATTATCGGTTTGCTGACGCCGAAGAATAAATGGGGAACACCGCTTGCGGCAGTAATTGGCGGTGCTTATGGAGCAGGGCTGTTAATCGGGCTCGAAGGCTTTGTGAAGCTGTTCGATTATCTGCCTCTTAATTTCCTTGAAGCAATGGGAGCGGTCGGAACACCGGTCGTCGTTACCTTTATGGCATTCCCGGCACTTGCGGTGGCCATGCAATTCAGCGTTAAAAAAGGGGTTATAACCTTTATCGTTTCTGCATTGATCCGTCAGCTTGCTGTCTGGCTGAATGAAAGCGGAGTTCTGACGATTTCAGGCACGACAGTAACACTGAACCAGGAAGGAATGGCCCTTATTACAGGAATGATCTTCCTGCTTGTTTTTGCCATGAAGGAAAAAACCGAAGAAGGCTCATCCATCGACCTTGCCGCTGTATTCAGTGATAAAGTGGCTAAAATCAGAAAAAATGTTGTGTTCTTTATGATTATTGGCGGTCTTATTGCAGCTGCTACGAATCTATGGATTATGGCAGGAGATCCGATCTCTCTAAATCTATTAGCAGAGGGCAAAGCAACAGATGCCGGAATTGCTGCGGCTGCCCGTGCGCTCGGCTTTATTCCGCTTGTCGCCAGTACAGCGATCGCAACAGGTGTATACAGCCCGGTCGGATTCACACTCATTTTCGTCGTCGGATTTTTCTCCCCGAATGTTTGGGTAGCCTTAATCGGCGGTGTCATTATTATTTTCATTGAAGTTATGCTATTAAGCTCAATTGCAAGATTCCTTGATAAATATCCCGGTGTCCGTAATTCCGGGGAAAATATCCGCAGTGCGATGACCAAGCTTCTGGAAGTAGCACTATTAATCGGTGGAGCGAACGCTGCCAATGCGATTGCACCAGGGTTTGGATTCTTCTTTATTGCAGGCTTCTACTTGCTTAATGAAGCGGCAGGACGCCCGATTGTCCGCATTGCGGTTGGCCCTGTGGGTGCCATTGCAGTCGGAATCATAGCCAATATCCTGGTTGTACTTGGAATCATGAACATACCTCAGTAAAAAACATTAAAGAGAACGGAGCGGACAGCCATGATACAAACCGTACTTGGAAAAATTGCTCCGGAAGAATTGGGGATTTGCTCGGCTCACGAGCATCTCTCCATTGATCTTTCGCGAGTGAAAAAAGATCCGGATACGATTCTGGACGATGAACAGGGCATGCGTGAGGAACTGGAGGATTTCTATCGTCTCGGCGGAAGGTCAATGGTGGAAGTGACAAATGACGGCATGGGCCGGGATGCTCTTGTGCTAAAAAGGCTGAGCGAGGCAACCGGGGTTCACCTTATTACATGCACAGGCTTTTATAAAGATCCTTATATCCCGGATTTTGCAGACGGCTGGAAAGCGGAGCAGTTTGCACAGCATTTTATAAAAGAAGCCAAGGAAGGGATTGCTGATACGGGCATACTTCCGGGTGTCATCGGGGAAGTGGGCACAAGCAAAAATGAAATGAAGCAGATCGAACGTGAGCTGTTAATTGGTGCCGCCATGGCCGGTACCGAAACCGGCCTTCCGGTGACCACTCATACAACGCTCGGAACACTCGGGCTTGAACAGGTGCAGCTGCTGACGAAGCATGGCCTGCCGGCTGATCAGATTATCATCGGCCATCAGGACCTCAACCCGAATAAAGTCGAAGTTCTCGCTGTTTTGGAAACAGGAGCCTATATCGCGTTTGATACGATTGGAAAAAATAATTACCGTCCCGATGAAGATAGAGCTGACTTTCTTATTGATTTTATAAACCGCGGATATGAGAAGCAAATTCTTCTGTCAGCTGACTTAACCCGCAAATCGCATTGGAAGAAGAACGGAGGCCCGGGCTACGGTCTTGTGCTTGAGACGTTTATTCCAAAATTGAAGAAATCCGGAGTGCCGGAAAGCATCCTTCATCAATTTTTGACCGTTAATCCATCAAGAGCTTTTTCAATAAGGGAGCGATCATAGTGTCCACATACAACCGAGCCCAATTAAAGTACGCAAATTCAGTTTTGCCAAGCTTATCCATACAGGAAGCACAGGAAAAACAATTCAAACTGGTTGACAGTATGAGCCGCCATTTCAAGGGCAGGCAATTTCTTTCGATGGGAGACCTTGGAGTTTCCCCCATATATAAGCGTCCGGAACAAACGTATCTTGTTGAAAGAGTTCTGGCTGATTTCTTTGAAACAGAAGACTGTGCCCTTGTCAGGGGAGCCGGAACAGGCGCGATCCGCAATATTCTAAGCATGCTTCTGTCTCCTGGAGATGAAATGTTCATTCACACGGCCCCTGTTTATACGACGACAAAGGAAACGTTAAGAATCTTAGGCATCAAAACAGTCCAGGCAGATTACAACCATCTTGAGGAAGTCAGAACAGCCATCAGAACTAATCAAAGTCCTAAAGTTTTCTATATTCAGCATGCCCGCCAGCAGCCTGCAGATCATTACCAATTGGCCGAAGTCATCAAAGCTGTGAAGGAAGAACGCCCGGATCTTCCAATTGTCGTGGATGACAATTATTGTGCATTGAAGACAAAGGGAATTGGCGTGGAATTAGGAGCGGATTACTCAACCTTTTCGGGATTTAAGCTTCTCGGGCCGGAAGGAATTGCCGTCATAGCCGGCAAAAAAGACGCCATCGAACGGGTGCATCACTATAACTACTCGGGAGGCGGCCAGGTACAGGGCTACGAAGCCATGGAGCTATTAAGAATGATGACCTTCGCGCCTGTCTCGCTGGCTATTCAGAATGAGCAGGTGGAAGAGCTTTGCCGCCGTCTGAATGAAGGCGCTGTGAACGGAATTCGTGCCGCTTACATGACGAATGCCCAATCCAAAAACGTCATTGTAGAGCTGGAAAATCCGATTGCCCAAAGCGTGATCAGCATAAGTGACGAGCATGGAGCGGCCACCCATCCGGTTGGGGCGGAATCAAAATATGAAATCATACCGATGATTTACCGCGTTTCCGGCAGCTTTTTGGAAGCACAGCCCGAGCTGAAGGAATATGGCCTGCGCATCAATCCGATGAAATCAGGAGCAGACACGATCATCGGCATTCTGGAAAAAGTGATACCTATTGCAAAAGAAGTGCAGCATCGTTGAAACCCGTAAATAAAGGGGGAAACTTCCATGTTTTTAGATGTAACAAAGCGCAGAAATCCTAAGCTGATTCAATCAGGTGTCACCCTGCATCAAAGCGGGCAGATACCCCCGAATACGTACGTGATTGACCTCGATATACTCGGAGAGAATGTGGCAGCTCTGGCAGAAACGGCAAAAAATCATGACTTTACGCTTTATTTCATGAGCAAGCAGCTTGGAAGGCTTCCATTTATAGGCAAGTTTATTGCAGAGCACGGCATTGAAAAGGCGGTTGCTGTTGAATTCGATGAAGCCAAAACACTGGCAGAAGGCGGCGTAAAAATGGGGAACGTCGGCCACCTGGTCCAGCCGGGGAAAAATCAGTGGCCGGAAGTGCTGTCATGGAATCCTGAGGTCATTACCCTATTTTCCCTAGCGCGTGCCAGACAGCTGTCTGATGCGGCTGTTCAATTAGGAAGGGTGCAGGATGTACTTCTCAGGGTATATGCAGAAGGCGATATGATTTATCCCGGACAGCAGGGCGGATTTCGATTGGAAAAGCTGGATGAAGAGCTTCCCGAACTGGCCGGGCTTCCCGGGATTAACGTAGCAGGCGTCACAACCTTTCCGAACTTTCAGCTATCTGAAGATAAGAAAAGCATGGAACCGACTCCTAACTTTACAACCCTTTTAAAAGCAAAAGACATTCTGGAGAAAAAGGGCATTACTGTAAAACAGGTAAACGGTCCAAGTGCGACCAGCTGTGAAACCATACCTTTTCTGGCAGAACAGGGTGTAACACATGGAGAACCGGGACATGCCCTTACCGGAACGACCCCGCTGCATGCGTACCGGGATCTTCCCGAGAAACCTGCCATTGTATATGTAACCGAAGTGTCCCACCAGGACCAGGAGCAGTATTACGTCATCGGCGGGGGCTATTACGGCCGTTCCCATTTAACCGGGTGTCTGGTCGGTAATAATGAAAAAGACATACTGAACCAGTATGTAAAAGCAATCGAACCGGCTCCTGAAGCAATTGATTACTATGGTGCGATTGAGAAACCGAACGGCTTTCAGGTTTCTGAAGGCGATACAGCTGTTTTCTCTTTCCGCACCCAGGTGTTCGTCACAAGGGCCCATATTGCCCTGGTTAAAGGAATTCAAAGCGGAAAGCCGGAATTGGTTCACTTTGAGAGGAAGTGGTAAGGATGGCAAAAGCAATTCTGCTGGTGATTGACAGCTTTGGCATCGGTGCAATGGAGGATTGCGGAGAGTTCAGCCCTTCTGACTGCAGGGCCAATACCTATAAGCATATTCGGGAATCGGCTGAATTTTTAGAAATACCGACTCTATATAAGCTTGGGCTGGGAGCGCTTGTGGATGGGAAGGAAGCCCCTGCCAATGCTTACGGCTTCTCGGCATTGGCACATCACGGGGCAGACACGTACCTCGGTCACCAGGAAATTGCCGGGAGCTGCCCGAAGCGCTCGAATAAAAGATTGATGAAAGATATTCATCCACATCTGGACCAGGCATTGAAGGAAGCAGGCTATCAGGTTGAATACCCATGGAAAGACCGGCCCGTTCTATTGGTAAATGGTGCCTGTGTCATCGGGGATAATCTTGAGTCCTCATTGGGAAACATCATCAATTTAACTGCTGACTTTAATAAAATGCCTTTCCAGGAGTTAAAGGAAGTCGGGAAAATTGTCCGCCAGAATGTAGACACCAGCCGCGTTATTGCATTTGGAGGACCCTATACAACCATTGGACATATCCTGTCAGTTGTCCATGAAAAAAATCCAGGCCAGTGGGGAGTGGATGCCCCGAAGGCCAAGGTGTACGGAAAAGGCTATGAAGTCTATCACATGGGCTACGGCGTAAACATAGACGGACAATTTCCGATGATCGCTGCCCGGCATGGCATCAAAGTCCATCGGATTGGCAAGACGGCAGATGTCCTGCATGGCGAGGGGCCGGCAGATCCAATCGTTGATACTGAAAAAGTTCTGCAAGCTTTAGAGAATTCCTATTTAAAAGAAAAAGAGGATGCCGCGTTTCTGGTAAATGTACAAGAGACAGATTTGGCAGGCCATGCGGAAGATACAGAATGGTATGCGAGTCTGCTCAATACAACCGACCAGTGGCTCAGAGAATTCCTGCCCAAGATGGCAGAGGAAGATCTGATAATTATCATGGCTGACCATGGCAACGACCCGACCATCGGACACTCCAACCACACGAGAGAATACGTTCCAATACTAGCTGCCGGTAAGCGGATAAAACCGGTTAACATCGGAAAACGCAATTCGATGGCTGATGTTGGAGCGACATTCAGCGAGTTTTTTGGACTGCCAGCGACTGAGGAAGGCAAGAGTTTTTTGAAAATGATGATAGATTAAGAGAGATGCTGGAGCCAGAATGGTTTCAGTATTTTTTGTGTATTTCCTGATTTTTCTAGTGCTATTTAACTAGGTTAAAAGTTATAATTCATATATGAAATATTTACTAATGGAGTGAAATATATGAAAAAACTCAGCGCTAGAATTGCATTGGTCATGGCTCTTGGAATGGCATTTGTATTACTCGGCAATATTGCAATGCTCTACTTGAGCACGAAAAATTCTGTAGAGTCTTCTATTGAAAATTTTAGTTTAAGCATTGCAGACAATATTGCTTCAAAGATGGATACCGAAAAATATGATGATTTCTTAAAGAATCCCAATCAGTCGGAAACCTATTGGGACCTTCGGGAGCAGCTGAATGATTTTCGCGAGAAGACAGGCGCGTTTTACGTATATACTTTAATGGCTGATTCCGAGAAGAAGGAACTCTTTATAATGGTTGATGGCCTGCCGAAGGACTCCGATATTGCTGCAGACATTAAAACACCGACAACGGCTACAACATATGAAGATATTTCTCCTGTCCTGGATGGAAAAGCATCAAGTTCACCGATCGTTCATGATCCGGAATATGGAGACTATCTTTCAGCATTCGTACCCATTAAATCAGATGGAAAAGTAATCGGGATATTGGGTGTCGATATTAATGCAGAGAATGTTAACAGCATTTCAGATCAAGTACTCCTGGAAGTGCTGCCGATGAACCTGGTGATAAATATACTGTTAATCCTTGCCGTGGTTACCATTCTGGCCTGGTTCGTCAAAAGAAGACTGCATCCGCTGCAAAGCATCAGTTCAGCCGCTCAATTAATGGCTGATGGCGATCTTCGCGGAGCAGAAGAGAAGGCAAGTTCGATTAAAGTAAAAGGAAATGACGAAATTAGACATGTGACAGAGTCTTTCAAAAAAATGACACAATCTACGAAGGAGATGGTTGAAGACATTAAATCATCTTCAGAAGCACTCCTGGTTTCTTCAGGGAAAATAGAAAACAAGGTGGAAGAAATCAGCCAGGCCAGCAGCCTGATTGTCAGAGGGATTCAGGAAGTGGCAGGGGCTACTGATACACAGCTGATCAGAAGCGAGGAATCTGCAAAAGCAATCGAAGAAATGGCTATAGGCATTCAGCGTATTGCGGAGGCTTCCACAGATGTGAGCGAACAATCCAATACAGTTACACATCAGGTAAAAGAAGGTTTTGATGAAATTCAGTCCATCATCCGGCAGATCAATGAGATTAAAAAGACTGTAAATGATTCATCTCTATTTATAGAAGAGCTGGGTACGCAGGCTATTGAAATTGAGGATATCGTCAACCTAATTTCAGGCATAGCGGAGCAAACCAATCTGCTTGCATTAAATGCAGCCATTGAAGCTGCACGGGCAGGCGAACATGGCAAAGGCTTCGCGGTTGTATCCCAGGAGGTTAAAAAGCTGGCAGAAGGTTCAAAAGCATCAGCTGGACAAATTGCCGAAAAACTAAATCACTTTAGATCGTCTATTGAACAGGCAGTCGGAAATATGCATGCGAGCTCCGGCAAAGTGGAAGAAGGCACAGTTTTGGTTAATAGCGCCGGCGAGAAATTCAATCAAATTCTGCATGCGGTTGAAGGAGTTACCGGGGAGATCCAGGAGGTTTCTGCTGTAACAGAAGAGCTATCAGCCGGATCAGAAGAGATTTCTGCATCCATTGATGAATTTGCGGGTCTATCTAAAGACACAGCACAAATTTCCCGAGAGGTCGCAGCCTCAACAGACCAGCAGGAGAATGCGGTAGAAAAGATTTCAGAGCTGACTCTTCAGCTGAGCAGTCTTTCTAAACAGCTGGAACAGTCGGTGGAGAAGTTTAAATTATAAATGGGGAGCCGTTCTTTATAGAGAGCGGCTTTTTTCTATTACCCGCCTGTCCCTTTGTCCTATCCCGAAAATTAAACCATTTGAACGAGTTTTCTAATGAATCCTTTAGGGAAACAAGCAAAGGTAAACATATGACTTTATTAAAAGGAGGGCAGCCGAGTTCTAAAAAACATAAAGAGGAGTGTTCAAATGAATTACATAAAGTGGATTACGGCCGTTGCTGCAATGGTATTTGTGCTGAGTTTCAGCCAGCCGAAAGCAGATGCTGCTGTTTTAAAGAATGGCTCTGCAGGCCCGGAAGTTACATATATTCAATCAGCATTACAAAAGCTTGGTTATTTTAATACAGACCATACAGGGTATTATGGAACGGTAACAGAGAACGCAGTAAGAAACTTTCAATATGATTTCGGTTTAGCGGCTGATGGCATCGTGGGAGTTAACACAGCAGAAATGCTTAGGAATGTGGACATGCTGGCACATGTCGTTTATGGGGAAGCGCGCGGAGAGAGCTATGAAGGCCAAGTGGCAGTTGCCGCTGTCATTCTCAATCGTATGGAGTCAAATGAATTTCCGGATACACTCTCCAATGTCATTTTCCAAAAGAATGCCATTACAGCTGTGAATGACGGACAGTACTGGCTGCAGCCTGATGCTACAGCTTATCAGGCAGTAAAAGATGCTTTTGATGGATGGGATCCCACAAATGGTGCTACATACTATTACAACCCTTATACGGCGACAGATCAATGGATTTTCACCCGTCCAGTGATAAAACAGATTGGCAATCATAAATTTGCCTATTAAATTGAAGGCACCTTTACCCCATGTAAAGGTGCCTTAAATCTCTTTATTAAACTGGCCCCCAATTAATCAGAACCCCGACACTAAGCATGACAACAGCAATCACACACCAAATCAGGAAGAGCGGCATCATCCACTTGGCCCATTTGATCCAAGGTACACCGGCTACAGCAAGGCTGGCCATGAGTGGTCCTGATGTCGGGAAGATACTGTTGGTGAATCCATCACCAAACTGATAGGCCTGCACCGCAACCTGGCGGGTAATCCCAATCATATCTGCCAGAGGAGCCAGAATAGGCATCGATATCATTGCTTGCCCGCTCCCTGATGGGACAAGGAAATTTAGAATGGCATTGGAAACAAACATCCCGATTGTCGCAAGGATAGGGGATAGCCCTTCCAGTGGAACGGAAAGTGCATGGACAAATGTATCGAGAATGCTTGCGTTTTCCATAACAATCAGAATGGCTCTGGCAACACCAATAATTAATGCTCCGTATACAAGCTTTTGGCAGCCTTCCAAAAAGGTTAAAGCCACTTGATTATAATTCATGCCTGCAATAATACCCGAAATGAGACCAATGATTATAAAAAAGGCAGCCATATGATTAATTGTCCATTGGAATTGAATGGTGGCAAAAATGAAAAATAGCAGTGACAATCCGACAAAGCTGAGAATCAGTTTATGCCGCCCTGTGAAAGGTGCTTCAAGATTGTCATCTAAAGAGGATGTTGCATTGGATACTCCGACCAGGCTTTTAGATGGATCAGCAAGGACCTTCCTGGCATAGCGCCAGGTGTAGAGAATGGTTACACCTACGATCACAACAAATGCGATAAGCCTTAAGGCCATTCCGGAGAATAAGGGGACATCGGCAATCGATTGAGCGATGCCAACCGTATAGGGATTCAGGAACCCGACATTAAAGCCGGCAAAAGTGGCCCCGAACGTAATGGAAACTGCTACAAGAGCATCAAGCTTGAGGGCCCGGGTGATGATCAGTCCGATTGCGACAAAAGGGATAACCGAATTGGCCACAGCCCCGACGGCTCCTCCTAATGCAAATAAGATAGAAACAACAGCGATAAGCCAGAATTCTTTTCCCTGTGTTTTGGTAACAGCACGTAGAATACCTCCTTTGATAGCACCTGACCGTTCAACTACCTCAAAGGCTCCGCCTGCAAAAAGAACAAGAAAAATCAAGCCGCCAGACTGGACCATTCCTTCCTGAAGTGCGAGGAATATATCCATAAAACCAGTCGGATTCCCTTCCGCTTCTGAATATGTACCTGGTACAACTCGTTCTACCTCATCGACGATTTCTCTTTCAAAGGCTCCGGCCGGGACAAAATAAGTAGCTGCTACTGCCATTAATAAAACAGCGAAGAGGATAACATAAGTATCCGGCATCTCCCATTTTCTTTTCTTATTAGTTTGTAATCCTGTTTCTTGCGATGTCTCTGCTCTCAATATTCTTAAATCCCTCCATTCGTTTTTTCCTTTATACAACTGCAGTATTACCATGTAAAAGGAAGTTGCTGTCTATTATAAAATTCTTTAAAAAATATTTCAAATAGTTAGAAAATGGTACAGAGATTTAAATTTACTATTTTCCTGGCACATTAAGCTGCAAATCCAAAAGAATATTAATACGCATAATGAATTTCAAATGCAAATCTGGTAATTTTTATTACAAATATATTAAAAACGTCTTAATTTGTAACAAAAAAAGAGTTTTACTGACATCTTTCTGTTATCTAATGGTGTTAATATGTTCCTATCAAGGGACATAAAGGAGATATCATGAAGAAATTAGTAATCTATTTAATCACAGCTGTTTTTCTATCGTTTGGATTTTCCAATGTCACTTCAGCCGCAGGAAATACGTATACAGTAAAAAAGGGAGATACGCTTTGGGCCATCTCTAAAAAACATAACGTTACCGTAAAGCAAATCAAATCATGGAATAAATTATCTTCAGATACAATTAAACCAAAGCAAGTGCTTAAAGTTACCGGAGCTTCAGCGAAAGCTGCAGCACCTAAAAAGACAGCTGTAAAGGCTGCATCAAAGAAAGCTTATAAAGAAATTAAAGTGAAAGCGACTGCCTACACTGCCAGCTGCAAAGGCTGCAGCGGCATTACCTATACAGGAATCAACCTGAAAAAGAACCCGAACGCCAAGGTTATTTCAGTTGATCCGAAAGTCATCCCACTGGGTTCAAAAGTATATGTTCCAGGTTACGGGGAAGCAATTGCCGGGGACAAAGGTTCTGCTGTAAGAGGCAACAAAATTGACGTCTTCATTCCAAATAAACAGAAAGCCCTGCAATGGGGCAGCAAAACGGTTACTATAAAAGTTTATAAGTAGCATAAACTTGAGAGAATCTCCCTAATGGAGGTTCTTTTTTTATTCCCAATTGTGAACACTGCAAATAATAGGAATAAAATTGCAAATAAAACATCATAGTTGCAAATAGAATCCCTAAACTTGCAAATAGATCTCCAAACCTGCAAATAGATCTTCCAAACCTGCAAATAGAATCCCTAAACTTGCAAATAGATCTCCCAAAACTGCAAATAGATCTCCCAAAACTGCAAATAGATCTCCCAAAACTGCAAATAGATCTTCCAAAACTGCAAATAGAATCCTTAAACTTGCAAATAGATCTCCAAATCTGCAAATAAAATCCCGAAAACTGCAAACAAAATAATTCCACTCATGCAAAAAGCTAGAAAAAGTCTCGCGATGGCCATTTCTCTAAAAATGTCACACTCGGAATGCCGCCTGTGCAAGCTCCGCAAGCATATATCCAGGGATACATTTTAGTAAAAGGTGACTATGATTACAAAATTATAAAATTATATCTGCAAAACAGAAAACTAGTGCTAAAAGATTAGTTGGAGTCTCGTTTGAGGGTCTTAATGCCTGATAATTATATATGCACATTTGCTTATTTTTTATAGTTTACTCAATTTTTACAAATATCAGATTGTACGCTAAAAAGAAGAGTGATTTACTAGAATGGTAGTGTGTGTAAACGCTTTAAAATAAGGAAATAGGAGAGGATCGCATGATAGAAAAGCAGCGCATAAAGTTAATCAGCTTTATTAGTATTTTTGCTTTAATTCTTAGTCTATTCAGTCCCTTTGCCGCGGCGAGTGCAGAAGAAGTGAAGTCTGTGGCAGAAGCGATTGCGGATAATAACGGAACAGCAACAGTTGAAGGATATATTGTGGGAACGACCGCAAATGGGCCAAAATATACCCATACCGGCCCATTTGACGTATATACAAATTTAGCTATTGCCGATTCCCCAAGTGAAACAGACCCCAGTAAAATACTGCCGGTTCAATTGCCGAATAATTCTATCAGGACAGAGCTGAATTTAGTGGACAACCCGAATCACCTCGGGAAAAAAATCCAGATTACAGGCTCACTTGAAGCATACTTTTCCGTCCCGGGGTTAAAAAGCCCAACAGCTTACACGTTTGTAGAAGATACTGGTACACCACAGGTTTCAGCGGTTACAGCTTCCCCTGAAGCGGGCCCTGTTAAAGCTGGAACAGCAGTGGAACTATCGACCTCCACTGATGGCGCTGTAATTCATTATACAGTTGATGGATCAGAACCGACGGCTGAAAGCACAGTATATTCTGATCACATTGTTATTAATGAAGAGACAACGATTAAAGCAATAGCTGTTAAGGATGGCTTAACAGACAGCAAAGTGTCTGTATTTCAGTACATGATTGGGCTGGAAGATTTGCGCATTCATGATATTCAAGGTGCAGGCCACTATTCCCAATATGCGAACCAGCAGGTTTCAGATGTTGAAGGAATTGTCACTAAGGTAGTGGATAGCAGCAATTTCTACATGCAAGATCAGCAGCCTGACAATGATGAAAATACATCTGAAGGAATCCTCGTTTATAAAAAGGGCCACGGTGTAACAGCTGGAGATCTGGTATCCGCTTCGGGCCAGGTTAAAGAGTGGGTGCTTGACGGCTATTCAGACAAGCTGAAAACAGACCTTCCTGTGACAGAAATCAATGCAGCATTGATCGAAATCATTGCTTCCGGTCAGGAACTTCCTGCTCCGGTGGATATTAACAAAGAAAATCTTC
Source organism: Cytobacillus sp. EB106-05-05-XG126 (assembly GCF_058791715.1). Taxonomy (NCBI): domain Bacteria; kingdom Bacillati; phylum Bacillota; class Bacilli; order Caryophanales; family Bacillaceae; genus Cytobacillus; species Cytobacillus sp. EB106-05-05-XG126. Next base: position 73,080 of record NZ_JBYTDU010000003.1, read on the forward strand.
CGACTGAAATTATTGATAATGATGAATTAACAGAATTTGATCCAGAGCAGGATGGAATCGATTTTTACGAAAGCCTGGAAGGCATGCTGGTTCAAGTGGACAACGCTAAAGTAGTTGCCCCGCAGAAATACGGCGAGCTTGTAGTTGTTCCTGGAGATGTGGATACCAACACAACAGCAGGCGGCCTGCGCATTTCAGAAAACGATTTTAACCCGGAGAGAATCACGCTTGATATTAACGATGAAGATTTTGTTGCTAAAATGGGCGACAGCTTCAAAGGCAGCATCCAGGGTGTTGTCAGCTACGGCTTCAGTAACTATAAAGTGTTAAGTGACGCTGACTCCCTGCCGGAATTCGTGGAAGGCTCTGCGACAAGAGAAGAAACAAGCCTTGTCCCTGAAGAGGATCAACTAACGATCGCTTCTTATAATGTTGAAAACTTCTCAACAAAAACAGATGCGGAAAAGGTTACGAGATTAGCAGAAGCAATCACAGATAAAATGAAGCAGCCGGATATCATTGGCCTGACAGAAGTACAGGACAATGACGGACCAACTGATAGCGGCACAACAGCAGCAGATCAAAGTGCAGCATTATTAATTGAAAAAATTAAAGAACTAGGCGGCCCAGCCTACACATACACAGACATTGCACCAGAAGATAAACAGGATGGCGGCCAGCCTGGAGGAAACATCCGTGTCGGCTTCCTTTATAACGCTGAAAGAGTAACACTAACCCAAGGTGTAAAAGGCTCTGCGACAGATGCTGTTGATTTCGAAAACGGCAAACTGACGCTGAACCCGGGACGAATTGATCCAACAAACGAAGCCTTTGAAGATAGCCGCAAAGCATTGGCAGCCCAGTTCGAATTCCAGGGCGAAAGCGTTATTGTCGTAGCTAACCATTTTAACTCGAAAGGCGGAGATCTTCCGTTATTCGGAAAAGAGCAGCCGCCAGTCTTAAGCAGTGAAATCCAGCGCATGAAAATCGCTAACGTTGTGAACGGTTTTGTAAAGAATGTAAAAGCGGAAGACCCTGATGCCAATGTCGTCCTGCTTGGCGACTTTAACGATTTTGAGTTCTCCAATCCTTTACAGGCACTAAAGGGCGAAGAACTGACTAATATGATTGAAAAAGTGCCGGCAGAAGAGCGATACACCTATACGTACCAGGGAAATGCACAGGTGCTGGATCATATTTTAGTATCCAACAACCTGGCAAAGAAAACAGAAGTAGATATTCTTCATATCAACTCGGGCTTCATGGAAGAGCACGGGCGTGCAAGTGACCATGACCCTGTCCTGATTCAGACAAGCTTAAAGCCGGCAGCAAAACCGGAAGAGCCTAAATATGATCATGTTTTCAATCTGGTAAACCACCATGCGAAGAAATTCGTAGTAGGACCGCATAATGCATTAGTTGTGATGGATGGCACTTCCAGCCTCTCGCAGGGTCTATGGCTGAAGAAATCAGCTGCCGTTAAAGGCGAAGGCCTGAAACATACAAAAGTGGTCATCAGCTCCGCCAACAAAGGGGCAGTTGTGGATCTAACAGGATCAGAAATTAAAGAAGTCATGATCGAAAGTGACAAAGTCGTGGAAATCCGCGGTGCTGAAAATGTGCAGAAGTGGACACTTGGGAAAAAGGCTGATCCATCTCATATCATTTTCAAAGATTCGGATGGGGAAGTAATGGAGTCTCCTTATGAGGAAGAAGGAGCGGCATAACAATTGAAGCCGGAGTGCAGCAGCTCCGGCTTTCAATCCCTTTGATTAAAAATTGAAAGGAGCATTTATTATGAAATTACCTATTAAAGTATTATCTACAGTAGCCTTATCAGCAGCATTAACCATCTCTGCAGCCATTCCGGCAGGCCTGGTTTCAGCAAATGAGACTTCAGCTTCAGATTTCACCCTTTCGTTAATGCATACCAATGACTCACACGCAAATATGGACAGTGCCGCAAAGAAAGTGACGGCGGTAAAGGAAGTAAGAGAAGCAAAGCCGGATGCCCTGCTGGTTGATGCAGGAGATGTTTTTTCCGGAACTTTATATTTTAATAAATTCCTTGGACAGGCTGACCTTGAATTTATGAATCTCATGGGCTATGACATTATGACTTTCGGTAATCATGAGTTCGATTTGGGCTCAAGTGCGGAAGGACATAAAGCACTGGCTGACTTTGTAAAAGGAGCACAATTCCCATTCGTCAGTTCAAACGTGAACTTTTCTCAAGATGCCAACCTGCAGGGACTGTTCAGTGATCTTATATCGAGCGAACCTGCTGATGGAAAAATATATAATGGCATCATCAAAGAAGTTAATGGAGAAAAAGTAGGATTCTTTGGCTTGACTACAGCTGAAACAGCCAGCATTTCAAGTCCGGGTAATGTAACATTCGAAGATTATCTTGAAGAAGCAGAAAAAGCAGTAAAAGCTTTCGAGGGCATGGGTATTAATAAAATAGTGGCTGTAACTCATATTGGCTATGATGATAACCCGAATGTGGATAATGACTTAAACCTGGCGGCTCAAGTAGATGGAATTGATGTGATTGTTGGCGGACACAGCCATACGCAATTAAATGCCCCAGTAGTTGTGGAAGCTGACGAAACAGGAGCGGCAAAGGATCCTACAGTTATTGTACAAGCCGGCCAATACAATAATTATCTCGGAACGCTGGATGTGCAGTTTGACGAGGCAGGAAAAGTAGTCGGGCATGTTGGCCAGCTTATTAAAGTAGCGGATAAAGCAGAGGACCCTGAGGCTGCAGTGCTGCTTGAAAAATACTCTTCACAGATAGAAGAATTAAAGAACACGGAAATCGGAGCAGAAACGCTGGCTGCCCTTGAGAATCCGCGTACAAGCGGAGACAGCACAGGACCGAGTGTACGGAAAAATGAAACCGCCCTGGGCAACCTGATTACAGACGGAATGCTGGCAAAAGCAAAGCAGTATAACAGCAATGTCATCATGGCACTCCAAAATGGAGGCGGCATTCGTGCAGGGATTGATGCAGGGCCAATCACAGTTGGCGAAGTAATCACTGTTCTTCCATTTGGCAATACATTAGCCACTATGGAGGTAACGGGAGCTGAATTAAAAGAGGCCTTTGAAATCAGCGTAGGACAATATCCTGCAGAAAATGGCGGCTTCCTGCACGTGTCCGCTGCAAAAGTAAAATTCGATTCGACTAAACCTGCCGGTGAGCGGATTGTTTCGATTGAATATAAAAATGAACAGGGCACTTACACTGAAATCCAGGACAATCAAACCTACACAATCGCTACGAATGCTTTCACCGCTAAAGGCGGAGATGGATATACAGTCTTCGCAAAAGCTTACCAGGAGGGCAGAGTAACAGATCTTGGACTTTCCGATTGGGAAAACTTCGCGGATCACCTATCCAGCCTGGGCACAATCAAACCGGCGGTGGAAGGGCGTATCATAGATGTTGACAGCCTGCCTCCAGTAACAGAGCTGGATTTTGAAAAGGAATATAATCTTACTGATGATAAAAAGAAGAAATTAGTAGTGAACAAGGTTTCCTTTATTAATGTGGAAGAAACAGCGGAGATTAAAAATGGCATCTGGCTCAAAAACTCTGCTGTCCTGCAGGGGGATGGCCTTATGAATGTGAGTGTCCGTGTAACACCTAAGAAAGAGCCGATTATCGTAGACTTTAGCGGTGCAGAAGTTAAAGAAGTCATTATTGAGAAAAGTGATTTAGTGGAGCTTCGAGGAGCAGAGAATATTAAAAAGCTTACTATTAAATAAATAGTAATTTGAATGTTACCAGCTGCCGGCCCTTTGTGGCCGGTATTTTACTTTGGATAGTATTTTGTGAAAAGAACGAGTGTGGTTGAATCGTCCCCGTGTTCTAAAGAAATTGTCACATTTATCTTAGGAAATTTGTTATATACTATAAAAGAGGAGGTGTGAACAATGAACGAAGCAAAAATGGAAAGTATGCTGGTCCAATTAATAAAAATGGTTGGCAGTCTTCAATCTGATATGCAGGAAATGAAAAAAGAACAGCAAGAGATGAAAAAAGAACAACTAGAAATGAAAATAGAGCAGCAAGGAATGAAGTACACCCAGCAGAGTATGCAGGGGGAACTCAAAAAGGTTCAAAACAAGCTGAAGGAACTGGAAACTAAAAGTGATCAGCGCCATCAAGAGATCTTAGAGCACTTTAAAGTCCTTGAAAGAGACCAGGATTTTATATGGGAGAAAACCGCAAGAAATGAAAGAGATATCGGCAATATCAAAAGACAGCTTACTTGAAAAGTCAATCTCCTTTGAAATTAAAACTCAAAGTGTAATTTAACAGATCATTTACACGGCAAAGTTTATATTGTCCCCTCTTTTTCTCTTCTTTGGTTATTGCTTGCTAAACCCCCCACAAAAAATTTCAAACAAAAAGTCAAGCACTGTAGATGCCAGCATCTAGAGTGTTTTTCTTTGTTTAAGATATATTGAAAAATTAGTGCCGGAAGAGAGCACACCCTAGTTCCTCAGAACTTCTCCTGAAATTTCTTTAGCAAAGCCTTGCTCCGAATTTAGTAACATTTAAAGGGTACGTATATATAGTGGGCTATGCTTTCGTATGTTACATTATATTTATAGATTTACATTGAATGCTGACCCTATTAAAGCAAATGTTGAAATTAGACTCAGCAGCTTTGCGCTTTATTAAATATGCTAGACAATGCTATTGTTTGATGCAGCTTTTATGGAATATGGGAGGAACAAAGATGTCTGCTATAAAGTTTATAAATCTTGATGGAGAAGAAATATATGTGTTTAACAGTGCCATCTATATTTTTGAATCGTCATCCGGAAGTACGCTGGAAGTAGACATGATTGTTAGCGAAGTTACTCTAAGAAAATATCAGGACAGGGACAGTCTGATCACAGAAGTTGTATTGGATGACGGCAGGCAGATAAGCTCCTTTATGTTTCTAAAGGCTGTGCCAGGGAAGCTTCCCCGTCTGAGCTTATTTTGCGAAATAGATCCAGAAGAGTCATATGAAGGGCTCTTAAAAATAAGAGAGGATGCTCCCCATTTTCCCGATATTGAAGCTGGCATTACCCTGGAAGAGATTCGAAAAGTGGAAATGCCCAATGAAAAAATCACACTTAAATTAAACCTGCCCATTAACCAGGTGGAATGGCTGAAGGAGCAGAAAAATAAGGAATTGAATGAGCTTTTTAGAGAGCTGTTAGGGGAGTATCTTGAGAGGGCAGAATAATTCATTCTAACGTTTGTTTAAATCGTACACTACACTTACCAGCGGCTGCATAAAGAGCAGGCATTTGGCAGTTTGGCGAATTTGCAAATAGAATTATGGAATCTACAAATAGAGGAATTAAATTTGCAAATAGGAGCCTGAAACTTGCAAATAAACAATGAGGCTGCAAATAGGAGCCGGAAACCTGCAAATAGAGCAATCAAATTTGCAAATAGCCGCTGGAAACTTGCAAATAAACAATGAGGCTGCAAATAGGAGCCTGAAACTTGCAAATAGAGCAATGAAAATTGCAAATAGCCGCTGGAAACTTGCAAATAAAAAATGAGCTTGCAAATAGGAGCCTGAAACTTGCAAATATGCAATGAAATATGCAAATAGCCGCTGGAAACCTGCAAATAAACAATGAGGTTGCAAATAGGAGCCTGAAACTTGCAAATAGAGCAATGAAAATTGCAAATAGCCGCTGGAAACTTGCAAATAAACAATGAGCTTGCAAATAGGAGCCTGAAACTTGCAAATAGAGCAATGAAATATGCAAATAGCCACTGGAAACTTGCAAATAAACAATGAGCTTGCAAATAGGAGCCTGAAACGTGCAAATAGAACAATGAAATATGCAAATAGCCACTGGAAACTTGCAAATAAACAATGGGCTTGCAAATAGGAGCCGGAAACCTGCAAATAGAATAATCAAATTGCAAATAGAGCAATCAATTTGCAAATAGACAATTAAATTCTGCAAATAAACTATCAAATACAGCCTATATAAAAGGAAAACCGAGCTGCCACTAAGCTCGGTTTATTTATTCCTATTAATTTATCGTCCCGCGGTCCACCTGTTCATACAATATCCCCATATTACCCTTCACTTTTTTAGAAACTTCACACAATGCCTCAATCGCTTCAGCTTTGTGATTCCCGAGCTGATATACCACATCATCAAATAGCATTTCCATTTCTCTTAAAATAGCAATAGATGCAAGGTTATAGAGGTGGACATTATAGTAACCGCTATTATTGAATATGGCTGTCTCGACATAAGGCCTGAAATTCTCTAATAGAGTAGGGTACTCCGCCATTAATCGGTCTAAGCCTTTTCTTATGCCTTCAATCGTGCCGGCAAATTCGTCCAACGGCGCCAGCGCGTTGTTGACGCTGTTTCGGATTTTATCGTCAAAGTCCGAAAACAGGCCGAATAACTTGCCGGGGATGGTGTAGTCCAAGGCAAATTTGGTTGCGCCTTTGATAGTGCTCGACAGGAGCTCTAATGCATTTTCGATGTTCAGGGTAATCACCCAGCCCTTATGCAATATAGGAAAGAGAAGTGCCTGGGTTGATGCAGTGAAAGCAGAATAAGACGTATCCATCTGGAATTCCTTAATCTTCATCCTCAGCTCCATATATGGGGAATCTTCCAGCTTATACGTATTCGTTCCCTGTACGGATATGGAATTGGAATGGGTGGATTTGCTTCTAATCGACTGTCCCAGAGAAAGGTCCCGGTCATGAAAGTTAGAGGCAACATCCTGAACTTGTTTCTGATATTCGCTGATATGTGAAAGAAGCTTATCCCTGTTATTGTTCACGATTCCATAATGGGCTTTTAATTCACTGACTACAGCATCATACCAAAGTTCTTTTCCGCCCTCAAAAAGCTCCGGGATTTTATTGGAAATAATCCGGATAAGGCTTTTGGAAAGATCCTGAACATCTGCTTTCAAATCATACAAAAAGCCGCGGATTTCATTAAAGATGCCTTCCACGCTGACGTTCGTCCGGAAAATATGTTCAAGCAGCTCAGCAGGCGGTGAATTCAGTATATAGTTCAGGGATTTAGCATGACTTTCCGCCACATTTAACAAAGAAACCAAATGGTCAATTTCGGCTGTTAATCGGTTGCTGATCGAAGTAATCCCCATAAACAGCGGTTCACTGATCAGATTTTCAAACATCTCTTCGAAAATCTTCTGCAGACGGCTGAGCCGTTCATAGTAACGGCTGGCTTCATCGTCTACAATGGCAACCGAATTGCCCAAGTATTCGTGAGCAAGATTCAGTCTTTCCATTACATGGTTTTGCAGGGAGGAAGCCAGAAGATCAAGGTTCTCCTTGTTAATCTCGATGCGGTCTGAGTGCCCGCCATACAGCGGTACTCCCGTCCAAATGCTGGATACGATATGGGCATCTGCATCCACATAGATTTTTCCATAACCCGGCTTGCCGACTTCTCCGATAACATAATATTGACGGCCATCTTTCTCTCTCAGATAACCTGTATGGTTGGTTCCCAATTTCGTAAATTCAGGAATCCCATTAAAGATTTCATACTGTTTTCCTGGAATCCTGTCATGCAGATTTAATGCGATCAAGGTTTGAGTCAGCACATCGTAGCTGCTGAAATAGTTTGTGATGTTGTCATAGTCTTTTTTAATATCGGTCATGCCCTCCGGCAATAAGGCAGGATTAAGCGTAACGGATTTCACATCTGGATATTCGGCTCCAACCGCGCCAGCCAAGCCTCCACCAAGGGAGTTCCCTGCTACAGATGATACTCCTCCAACACGGGCGTATTTTTCATTCATCTGGCTATAGTAGTCCTTTGCAGCGGTGATCTGAGCAGGTGTCAGATCGCTTAACAGCTGTACATCAGTAATAATGTCCTGATTTCCGTATTTAGTAGATCCGTCTGTGCCGACATAAATAATGGAGATTTCTTCAGTTTTCAAATTTCTTATTGTCATGGCATCCAGGCCAGTTGGATCCGTATAGTGAGCGTTAACAACTAAATAACCAACGCCATTAACTTTTAGTACGTCCTGTTCTTTTGGATAAGTATAAGCGTGAAGCCCTGCCAGCTCCACTAAATCTTTATCATTATTTAACGAAATATCGTGAGCAGCAGTTGGTGAACTCTTATTTGTATTCATTTATTCACCTTCTTTAATCTTTTATAATATAGTCAGGGAAAGACTGTTCCAGAGAGTTATCCTTAGTCCCATCCGCACTCTTTTTATCAATGAAATTATCATTAAGGAAAACACTGTAAGAACCTTTAGGAATTGAAGTCATCTCTTCAAGGTCTTTCACGATTTTATTAAATATTTCTTTGTTTGGTTCTGATTCTTCGTCAGACATGAAATATTGTATATTAATAAAGAAATTCTCAGGATTAAATTGTGTATCATCATAAGCATTCCGTAAGTTTTTTACACTTTCATCAGGATTATTTATAAAAAGGTCATAGACTGGCTTTATAGCCAACTCTTCATCTGTCATGGAAATAAAATAATAGGGTGCCATAAAACCTTGTCCGCCAGCATTTTGGAGGGATTCTTTTGTTTTACCTGTTACTTGCCCGTCAGCCGCAACTGATTCTAGGTAGTTATCGAGCTTCTTGAACTCTTCATTAAAAATCATGTGATACAATCCGCCTTTAATGGCATTCTCCACCTGGAATTCATCCGCCCATATCTTTTCTGTCATCGCTTTCTTTTCCAGTTCATCTATTGGTACTACAGCATAAGTATAGAAATGCGGCTCACCTTTTGATTCAACAAACACAGTAGCCCCATCCTTAGCCCCAACCACATTATGCACCGTTACATCGGTCTTATATTTCTCCTTAAAAAACTTGATGGCAGCTTCCTCTATCTGATCGAGGTTTTCATCAGCGATTTTATCCGTTTCTTTTCCGTATGGAAGTGCATAGCCTTCCCCGGTATAATCCTGGACACTTACCATTGTTTCATCAGAAGGGGCAGCCTGTGTTTCTTTTGTTTCTTCACTTTTCTGATTGTTATTCGAGCTATTCATACCAGAACATCCTCCAAGCATTAATGATATTCCAACACTGCATAGTAAAATTTTTGTTTTTTTGCGCATTAGTTAAATGTCCTCCCTAAGGAATATGCCATTCAGAGTATACCCCCTATTTTAGCCGATGAAGTTAGATTTTTACAGTTTTAACGTGGAAAATTACACTTTTTAGGTAAAAATGGGTAAAAAGTAAGAGAGGGGTTAGGGAGTATTGTACTAAAAATATGTTGCTTAAGATTTTTCTCATGGTAAGAACATAAGAAGAGCGAGTTCAGTTTTTGGATGAAATTAAACTTCCTCTTGCAAGCTTGAACAATTATGAAAGAATGAATCCTGGAAATACCGAATGAAAAATATACTGCCACCAAATAATTTAATCGAACGTTTGATTGATCTTTTCTATAGTAAAGAGAAAGGGATATGCAGATAGAATTATGAAATCTGCAAATAGTTGCGGGCTATTTACAAATAGAGCAATTGATTTGCAAATAGCCGCTGGAAACCTGCAAAAAGAACAATGAGATTGCAAATAGACAGCATAGGTAAAAATAGGGCCTTCCTGCAGATCCAAGAAAAACTGTTGCGCTTTAACGTATATCAACAACCTTATGTGCTTTTGCTTTTTCACTGCCTATTGCGCATTAATTACATGTCCTCTCAAAAGGTTTGTGTTCAGAGTATTATTCTTTAATAATATCATTCGTTAAATCTAGTGAATTATTTCCCATGCCACTGGAGCTCTGCTTATCAATAAAATTATCATTTAAGACAAAACTATATGAACCTCTAGGGATTGAAGTCATTTCTTCAAGGTCCTTTATGATTTGATCAAATAACTTTTTATCTGGATTTGCATTTTTATCGGCCATAAATAATTGAATATTAATGAAAAGGTTTTCGGCCGAGAATGAATTGTCATCATAAGCCTTCCTGAGGTTTTCAGCACTTTCATCAGAGTTTTTCATGAAAAGGTCATATACAGGTTGGATAGCTGCCTCTTTACTTCTCATTGAAATAAAATAATAAGGGGTTGAGAAACCATGGCCACCAACATTTTGAATGGATTCCTTCGTTCTGCCAGTTATTTGACCTTCTGCTGCAAGTGAATCAAAGTAGTCATCGAGTTGATTGAATTCTTCTTAGAAGATCATGCCATATAACCTGCCTTTAATGGCATTCTCGACCTGGAATTTGTCCGCCCATATCTTTTCCGTCATTACTTTCTTTTCCAGTTCATCTATTGGTACTACAGCATAGGTGTAGAAATGCGGTTCACCTTTGGATTCTACAAACACAGTGGCCCCATCCTTTGCACCAACCACATTATGCACAGTTACGTCTGTCTTATATTTCTCTTTGAAAAAGCTGGTGGCAGCTTCCTCTATCTGAGCAAGGTTTTCATCGGCAATTTCATCTGTCACTCTTCCATAGGGTAATGCATAGCCCTCACCTGTATAATCCTGAACGCTTATCTTAGTTTCTTCAGAAGGGCCAGCCTGTGTTTCTTTTGTTTTTTCACTGTCTTTATTGTTATTAGTGCTATTCATACCAGAACATCCTCCAAGCATTAGGGATATTCCAACAATATAATTCGGAAAGCTCCTCCTTAAAGAGTTATCTTTAACACCTTGAGATGTTTCTCTCTGAATCAGGTTGTCATTTAAAGTAAAGCTATAGGTCCCCTTGGGGATACCGTTCATTTCTTCGAGATCCCTGGTTACTCGATTGAAAATTTCTTCACTCGGCTCAGCACCTTTATTGCTCATGAACAGCTGAATATTAATAGAGAAATTTTCTGAGTCAAATAGGTTTTCAGCAAAGGCATTCCTTAACTCTTTTTTACTGGCATCAGGTTTTCTTATGTATAGATCATATACAGGTTTAATCGCTTCCTCAGCACTGAGAATGTTAATAAAATAATAGGGAGTCATAAAACCGAGGCCGCCTGCATTCTGAAGTGCTTCCTTTGTTTTCCCTGTAACGTGCCCTTCTTCTGCAAGGAGCTCTAAATACCCATCGAGTTTTTGAAACTCTTCTTCAAAAATCATGTGATATAAACCACCCTGAATGGCTTCCTGTATTTTGTATTTCTCAGCCCCGATGAGGTGAGGCAACACCTTATTATCCTGGATCTGTACATAAGCATAAGTATAAAAATGCGGTTCACCTATTGATTCCACAAATACCTTAACACCCTCCAGCACACCGACCATATTATGAACCTTCACATCGGTTTTGTATGTTTCCTTGAAATATTTAATTGTGGCTTCCTCAATCACATCCTGGTTTGCTTCAGCAATCTTATCCGTTTTTTTCCCGTAAGGCTGACGGTATTCTTCCCCAGTGTAATCCTGAACACGGATATACACCTTTTGAATATGTTCCTCTTCACTATCACGAAAGAAACTGGAACACCCTCCAAGAAAAATAGACAACCCCATTAGTACAAGCAGGAATATTTTTTTCCTAGCCATGTTTTTCCTCCAGATTAGATGATTGCCTTTATTTTAGTGTAAATAGTAATTTTATTACAGTATTAAATATGAAATTTTACACTAAATATGTAAATTAGGGAAAAGGTATTGTAGTTAGATTGTTTTTTGAATAAAAATCAATTTGAATTTTCTAATAATATGTGTATAATACATTTAAGGTAATGAAACGGAAAATGTCCGAAATAACATTCAACAAGGGGGATCATTATGGACAGCAGCTTTTTAAAGGAAATAACTCCCCAGCTGATCAAATGGCGGCGCACTTTGCATGCACTGCCTGAACTGGGGTTCATGGAGTACATCACTACATACCGGATCGGAAAAGAACTGGAAAAGATGGGTTTCAAACTTTATATAGGTAAAGACGCGCTTGAAGAGAATTCCCGTATGGGGCTTCCTGCACAAACTGATCTGGAGGCACAAGAGAAAAAGGCAAGGGAATGGGGAGTTGAAGAATCCTGGCTCGATCAAATGCGCAGCGGCAATACCGGGCTTGTGGCAGTCTGGGATACTGGCAGAACAGGAGACCATGTTGGTTTCCGCTTTGATATTGACGCCCTGCCGATAAACGAATCTGCAGATCCTGCCCATCGTCCAGCTCAATACGAATTTATCTCAAAAGAAGAGAATGTGATGCATTCGTGCGGACATGACGGACATACCGCCATCGGCCTTGGGGTTGCTCAGTATATTTCTTCCTATAGTGACCAGCTTAAGGGCCGCTTTACCCTTTTATTTCAGCCGGCAGAAGAAGGTGGACGAGGGGCTCGGGCCATGACAGACAAAGGCTGGCTTGATGATGTTGATTATTTTTATTCAGGCCACATCGGCATTAAGTCCCTGCCCGTTGGAACAATCGCAGCCACAACGCCAGGATTTCTGGCTTCAACCAAATACAATGCATATTTTAAAGGAGTTTCCTCACATGCCGGCATCAATCCCGAACTCGGGAAAAATGCTTTATTGGCAGCGACAACAGCTGCTAACAACCTTTACGGCATTCCGCGCCACCATGATGGTGTCACCAGGGTGAATGTTGGGAAGCTGGCCGCAGGAAGCGGCAGGAACATCATCCCGGGCGACAGCTATATGGAAATTGAGGTACGTGGTGAGACTCCGGAAATTGCCCAATATATGGCTGAAAAAGCGACCCGGATTCTTCAGGCGGCAGCAGATATGCACGATGTGTCCTGCACACTTGAAGCAGTCGGAGTTACGGAAGTGGTTGTCTGTGATGAAGAGCTGATCCCGAAAATTACCGAATGGTGTGCATCAAGCGAGCTTGTGAAGGAAGTGCTGCCATCTGTCCCTGTCTCCGGATCGGAAGATGTCAGCTTTATGATGAACAGGGTCCAGAAGCATGGCGGCAAAGCTACGTTTATGCTGTTTGGAACGAAGCTTGACTATCCTCACCACCATCCTCAATTCGATTTTGACGAAGATGCTTTACTGGTTGCGGTCGATGCTTATATTCATATCTTAAATGGCGGTTCGGCCATTTAGAATTAAGGGAGGAAATCATGAACTTTACAAAAGCCTTTTTGGCAGAAAACAAAGAGACATTTGAAAAAATAAGCGAGTATATCTATCACCATCCTGAAACTAGATTTGAAGAGTATGCATCAGCAGAATTTCTGGCATCCCAATGTGAAAAAGCAGGCTTCCAGGTTGAACGGAATGCTGGAAATATTGAAACCGCTTTTGTAGCTTCTTACGGAAGCGGAGCTCCTGTTATTGGCTTTCTTGGTGAATTCGATGCTCTGTCCGGATTGGGGCAGGTGCCAAATAAAACTTCGTATGAACCAACCGAGCTGAATGTCGGTCATGGATGCGGCCATAACCTCCTGGGGACCGGCGCCTTTGCGGCAGCCTGTGCTGCAAAACAATATTTAGAAGAAAACAATCTGCCTGGGACGGTTAAGTTTTTTGGCTGTCCAGGCGAAGAGGGCGGTTCCGGAAAAACCTTCATGGTCCGCGAAGGAGTATTTGAAGGGGTGGACGCAGCCTTAACATGGCATCCATCTCCTGCCAACAGCATCATGAGCTTATCGAGTCTTGCAAACTATCAGGTTTATTTCAGATTTAAAGGCTTATCCTCACATGCGGCGAACTCGCCTCATCTTGGACGAAGTGCCCTCGATGCGGTTGAGCTCATGAACGTAGGTGTGAATTACCTTCGCGAGCATGTTGTGCCGGAAGCCAGAATGCATTACGCCATCACCAACACAGGGGGCATCTCGCCGAATGTCGTACAGGCAGACGCCGAGGTCCTTTATCTGATCAGGGCGCCAAAGGTTCAGCAGGTGGACGAAATCTATAAACGGGTATGCAAAATCGCGGAAGGCGCAGCTTTGATGACAGAAACAGAGCTTACCATTGAGTTTGATAAGGCCTGCTCCAATTATATTCCAAACCGCAGTCTTGAAAAAATTCTCTGCCAAAGCCTTCAGGAAGCCGGAATCGAAAAACCGGATGAAGAAGAAAAGGCCTTTGCCGAAAAGCTTTGGACAACCCTATCAGATGGTGAAAAAGAAAGCTATTTAGATATTTTACGAGGGTTTGGCTATGTGGGGGATGGCAGTGAATTTGAGGGGAAATACCTGGCTGAAACCATCTCAGCCTATGAACCTTCCAAAGAAGTCCTTGCCGGCTCTACCGATGTCTCAGATGTAAGCTGGGTCGTTCCAACCGCGCAGCTGACAGCCTCAACATCAGCATTGGGAACACCGCTCCATACCTGGCAGATGACCACTCAAGGCATCAGCACCTATGCGCACAAAGGGATGCTCCGGGCAGCAGAAGCTATGGCATTAACCGGTGTAAAACTGCTGACCGACCAGGAAAAATTGGAAGCTGTTAAACAGGAATTCAAAGAGTTTAAGGAAGCTAATCCTTACACATGTCCAATTCCTGCAGAGGTTAAGCCCTCTGCTTTAAAGTAGGCTCCCATTGGGGCGGGGACGAGTGAGTCTGAGCTGGAGCAACTTCGGACAGAGAAGGTAGAATGCAGTGTTTTGAGTCCGAACCCGGAGCAACTTCGGAAAGAGAAAGCAGAAATACGGTGTTTAGAGTCCGAACCGGGAGGAACTTCGGACAGAGAAAGCAGAAATGCGGGGTTTAGAGTCTGAACCCGGATCAACTTCGGACAGAGAAAGTAGAAATGCAGTGTTTTGAGTCCGAATCCGGTGCAACTTCCGACAGAGAAAGCAGAAATGCGGTGCTTTGAGTCCGAACCTGGAGCAACTTCGGACAGAGAAAGCAGAAATGCGGGGTTTAGAGTCCGAACCCGGTGCAACTTCGGACAGAGAAAGTAGAAATGCAGTGTTTAGAGTCCGAACCTGGAGCAACTTCGGACAGAGAAAGCCGAAATACGGGTTTTAGAGTCCGAACCCGGTGCAACTTCGGACAGAGAAAGCCGAAATACGGTGCTTTGAGTCCGAACCCGAGGCAACTTCGGACAGAGAAAGCCGAAATACGGTGCTTTGAGTCCGAACCCGAGGCAACTTCGGACAGAGAAAGCAGAAATTCGAGCTCTTAAGTCCGAACCCGGAGCAACTTCGGACAAAGAAATCCGCAATGCAGGTATGTAAGTCCGAACCCAGATTACCAGAGAGGTGAATCTCAATCCGGCGAGCTTGCCAAAAAGCTAAAGCAAGCATACACATTGAAAACCAACGAGGCTTAATTCATAAGTAATAAATACCAAAAACAGAAAAGCGAGGGGAGTATATGAAAACAGAAAAACAAGGAAAGAAAGTGGTAACAGAAAACAAGAAGCCTGGGATTGCCCAGCGATTCCTCAATGGAGTCGAAAAGGTAGGAAACAAGCTCCCGGATCCATTTATATTATTTGCCGGGCTCGCAGTGTTAGTTATTATTGTTTCAGCTATATTCAGTGCCTTTGGTGCTACTGTTGTCCACCCTGGCTCGGGAGAGGAACTGGAAGTTAAGAACCTGGCATCTGGAGAAGGCCTGAATTTTATTCTGACATCCATGCTCGATAACTTCACCGGATTTGCGCCGCTTGGACTGGTTCTGTCCATGATGCTCGGGATCGGTCTTGCCGAGAAAGTCGGCATGCTGGATTATGCCATTAAGAAAACAATTTTAAAATCACCGCCGGCATTAATCACGTACACCGTTGTGTTTGTCGGGATCATGGGGAATATCGCTTCAGATGCAGCAATGGTGCTTGTACCGCCGCTTGCAGCAATGGTCTTCTACAAAATTGGCCGCAACCCGATTGCCGGTTTGGCTGCAGGGTATGCATCAGCCGGTGCCGGTTTTACAGCAAACCTGCTGATTGCAGGAACAGACGCACTTTTGGCCGGAATTTCAACAGAAGCTGCCAAAATTATTGACGAGAATATGGTCGTTACACCAATTGATAACTGGTATTTTAATATTGTTTCCGTATTTGTTTTAACCATTGTTGGCGGACTTGTCACGACGAAGTTCATTGAGCCGCGCCTTGGAGAATACAAGGGCGATGAGGTAAAAGAAGCCATTACAGAAGATCCTCCTAATGCCGGCAAGGCTTTGCGGAATGCAGTCATTGCCGGGTTCGCCTATATAGCCCTTATTGTGGGAGCGATCCTTATACCGAATAGCCCGTTAACCAATGAAGATGGCGGACTGGTTCCATCTCCATTCCTGGATGGCATTATCCCGATTATTCTGTTCTTCTTTATCATTATTGGTACTGTATACGGAATCACGGTTGGAAATATTAAGAGCAGTAAAGATGTGGCCAATTTTATGGCTGAATCCATGAAGGATATGGCATCCTATATTGTCTTAATCTTCGCAATCGCTCAATTTATTGCTTACTTCAGCTGGTCTAATATCGCAACATGGGTAGCGGTTAATGGAGCAGAGTTTCTGAAGGATGTGGAGTTTACCGGAATTGGCCTGATTATCGGCTACATCATTTTTACAGCTTCCCTGAACTTCCTGATCACTTCAGGTTCAGCTAAGTGGGCGCTTGAAGCACCTGTGTTTGTGCCAATGTTTATGCAGCTTGGCTATCACCCTGCATTTACTCAGGTGGCTTACCGTGTAGCAGATTCATCTACGAATATTGTGACACCGATGATGCCATATATGGTTATCGCCCTGTCATTTATGCAGAAGTATGACAAAAAAGCAGGAATTGGAACATTCATTTCCTTAATGCTTCCGTACTCGATTACGTTCCTGATCACGTGGATCATTATGCTTTTAGTATTCGTCTTCTTTGGAATCCCGTTTGGTCCGGGAATCGGTCCTTATCTATAAGAACAGGATGTGGTTAAAAAGTGAGTAATCTTGAAAACCAATTAAAAGAGTGGCGCCGTGATTTTCACCGTTATCCAGAGGGAGGCTTCCTGGAAATGCGGACAGCCTCCATTGTCGCATCGATCCTGGATGAACTTGGCTTCGGGCTGGAAATGGGCAGGCAGGTAATGGCCGCTGATTATTTTATGGGTAAGCCAAATCAAGAGGAAACTGCCGCACATTATCAATGGGCTCTCGAAAATGGGGCGAAAAAAGACTATATCGAACCCTTCAAAGATGGATACACAGGCATTGTCGCGACTATGGATACGAAAAAGGAAGGGCCGACCATCGCCTTCCGCGTGGATATGGATGCATTGCCGATCCATGAATCAGAGGCAGACAGCCATTTTCCGCAAAAAGAAGGATTCAGGTCTGCAGTTCCAAACACCATGCATGCCTGCGGACATGATGCCCATACAACCATCGGGCTTGGCCTGGCAAGCTTGATTGCTGAAAACAAAGACAGCCTTAAGGGGAAAATCAAACTGATTTTTCAGCCTGCAGAAGAAGGCACCCGCGGGGCTCGTTCAATGGCCGAAGCCGGAGTTATCGATAATGTGGATTATTTAATTGCCTCACATGTCGGCACAGGAGTTCCAGATGGACATTTTGTGGCATCAAAAAACGGATTTCTGGCAACGTCAAAACTTGATGTAACGTTTAAAGGAGTTTCTTCCCATGCAGGCGGAAATCCGGAAGAGGGGAAAAACGCCCTGCTGGCCGCCGCTTCTGCCGCTCTGAATATTTACGCTATTCCGCGTCATTCAGAAGGGGCAACCCGCATCAATGTGGGTGAATTGCATGCAGGCTCAGGCCGCAATATTATTGCAGATAAAGCGGTGCTGAAAATTGAAACACGCGGGGAAACGACAAAAATTAACGAATATGTCAAAGCACAGGCCGAAGCAGTTATTGCAGGATCAGCCCAAATGTATGGAGTAGAATACGAGATTCAGACTGTGGGCGAGGCCATTAGTGCTCATGGTTCAAAAGAGCTGGCATCCGTCCTGCATTCCTGTGCACAAGAAGCTTCCTATATAAAAGAAAGCATTCTTGAAGACAATTCACCTGCAGGCTCCGAGGATGCAACCTTCTTCATGGAGCGTGTTCAGCAAAATGGAGGACAGGCGACATACTGTATTTTCGGAACAGAACTGGCGGCAGGCCATCATAACGAGAAGTTCGATATTAATGAAGGCACGATGATGAATGCCGTCCAGCTGCTGTTTGAATCTATAAGAAAATTAAATTAAGGAATAGATGAGGCAGAGCAATCTGCCTCATTTTAGATCAGGGAGGAGTGTTGAGAATGAAAGAATGGCTGGATAAGCATCTGAAAGCGTTAAATTTAACAGACAGCATGAACCAGGCAGAAGGGTTCTGCCGGTTAGGCTACACGGAAGAAGAATGGCGGGCCATTGATGTATTTGTATCCATTGCTGAGGATATCGGTTTGAAGGTTCGAAGAGATGAAGCGGGGAATGCGATTGCCCGCTGGGAAGCTGAAGATTCATTACCGGCTGTTGCCGTAGGTTCTCATGTGGATACCGTAAAGGGCGGAGGAGGCTATGATGGAGTCGCCGGTGTCCTTTGCGGTCTGGCTGCCGTAAAGAAATTGAAAGAAGAAGGGTTCCAGCCTGCTTCACCAATTGAAGTCATTTGTTTTGCATCTGAGGAATCATCCCGTTTTGGCGTATCAACCATTGGCAGCAAGGCAATGAGCGGCCTTCTTAATAAGAATGAAGTGGAAGGTGTAACGGATGAGGATGGCATCACCATCCGCCAGGCAGTCGAGGACATGGGACTGTCATGGGATGCAATTGAAGATGCTGAACGGCCGGAGTCAGCTTTAAAAAGTTTTATCGAGCTTCACATTGAGCAGGGAACCAGAGTGGAAGATGCCGGTGCAGACTTTGGAGCAGTAACGGCAGTTGCCTGTCCAATCCGCTTAAAGGTAATCGTCAATGGACAGATGGGGCACACAGGAACGACCCCGATGGGCAAACGAAAGGATGCCTTTGTTGCAGCGGCACCTCTTGTTCCATTTATATCAGAGAAAGCTCTTGCTTTATCGAATTCCAGTGCGGTGCCAATTGTGGCAACAGCAAGCACCTTTGAACTAAAGCCGAACGCCATGAATGTAATTCCCGGAACGGTTGAGCTTGGAGTCGATATCCGCAGTGTGGATGATTCACTGAAAAAAGAAATGGAGAAGCGGATCCGTGAAAAATGTCATCAGCTTTCGGAATCTTTTGGTGTTACAATAGAAGTAAAAACGCTTGTTCATAATCCATCCGTTCAGCTTGATGAGGCAGTGATGCGAAAATTGCAGCAATCAGGTGAAGCGTTGGGATACAAAGCCTTGGTGCTTGAAAGCGGCGCAGGCCATGATGTGATGAACATGGCGGCCAAATGGCCTTCAGGGCTTTTATTCATTCCCTGCAAAAATGGCCTCAGTCATCATCCTGAGGAGTTTGCCTCTATTGAAGATCTGGAAATGGGAACAAAGCTTATCGCACAATATTTAAAAACTGAAACAAGCATATAAAGTAGAAGCAGGTGGAAAAGAATGAAGATTCGCGTTGGGGTAGTGGGGCCGGGAGACTCCGTTGGACACATACTTGCCTTGTCGCGTGAATACAGCGAGCTTGAGATGATTCCATACATTTATAAGGAAACAAAAGAAACGGAGAAGATTATCAGGGACCATAAAACGGAAATCGATTTATGGTTTTTCTCCGGACAGGCCCCTTATTTTTACGCGCGTTCAAAAGGGCTGATCGGGGAAGAAAATGCCCATTATCCCCCTCTATATGGCTCCAGCCTGCTGGGAACACTCCTTGAAGCGCATCTCAGGGAAGGCGGATTTCAGAAGGCAAGCTTGGACACCATTCAGGAATCCGAGCTGGATATACTTAAGAATACATATTTTTTAGGAGATTTGAACATCCACACATTTTCTTACAATGAATACGAACCGGCAGAGGAAATCATCCTTTTTCATAAGGAGCTTTATGAGAAAGGAAAAACGGAGGTCGCATTGACATGTGTCCAGGAGGTTCATGACCGGCTGAGGGAGCAGGGAATCCCATGCTACCGGGTGGTTCCGTCACCTGTCGCGATCAAACTTGTGCTCCGCTACTTAAGGGAAAGAGGCCAATCCAACTGGTATAAACGCTCCCAGATAGCGATTATGGGAATGGAAGTCGTTCACTCTCCAAGCTCACTCGAAGAGCAGCATTTTACCTATGAAATGAAGCGGCATGAGCTGGAAATCAAACAGGTCATGCTTGACTATGCCGAAAAAGTGCAAGGCTCCTTTGTGCAAATCGGGGATGGTCTATTCTTTATTTATACAACCCGTGGCGAGATGGATATGCACTTTCAGGAAGCGTCCATGTACTCTCTTATAGAAGAAGCGAAAATCCACAGCAAGCTGAAGGTCAGAATCGGTGTGGGGTACGGGCTGACAGCTTATGATGCAGAGCAGAATGTGAGGCTCGCCCTCCAATATGCACGTGACCAGAAAGCTTCTCCTGTGATTAGTGTCGATGAAAATAAGGAAATTAAGGAACACCTTTCCGAAAGCGGCGAAGAGGCAATTTCCTACCAGCAGCGCATCTGGGGAGAGGAATGGGAAGAACGCTTTAAAGGCGCCAAAATCAATCCGGCAATCGTATCCAAAATCGAATACCTTTCAAGGCACTATCAAAAAAAGATTGTCACGGCACAGGAAGTCTCAAGGTGGCTGAAGAACACCGAACGCAACTCAAGAAGGATTATGGCTGAGCTCGAGCGGCTGGGGCTTGCCAAAGTGACGGGTGAAGAACAGCCTGGGCAGCGCGGGCGGCCGCGGAAGGTTTATGAGTTGAAGTTTTGAAAAACTGGAGCTTAATATGTTTGAACAAAAGTTTCATCAAACATTTCAAAAAGCCTGGCTGATTATTCAGCTGGGTTTTTTGGTTTGTTTAACTTTTCAAACCGGGAGAAGAAAACGCCTCCGCTGAACAGTTTTTACAAAAGTGGAAAAGTATTCAATATTATTGATCTAAATAAGAAAATAAAAGTCCTAATTTCCCGAAAATTCGACTTTTATGTTAGTTAGTTAACGCAGAAATGTGATATAGTTAAATTAGTAACAGGTCATAATAGTTAGCTATAAAATAGCGATGGAGGTCTACACTTGTTAACAAATCATCTCGATTTTCGTCTGGAGCCGAAGGTAAGGGAATTGTATGAGGAGCACAAAAAGCGGGCTGAAAAAATAGATTGGGGTTATCACGAATTTCTTCCATGGGATAAAGCGCAGGATTTCCGGCGTGTACCATGGGATGAAAGCCAGGTGACGCTTCCGGAGTCCGTCATTACGGCTGTGGAGACAGCTCTATTGACAGAAGTAAATCTCCCATGGTTTACATCATATTTAGACCAGACCTTTAAAGGGTCATTGAGTGTTATTAAGGAATTTGTGCATACCTGGACAGCGGAAGAGGATCAGCACTCCAACCTGCTTGAAACCTATCTCTTAATCACGCGTAATGTCCATCCGGGCAGGCTTCACCAGCTGCATAAGCAGACAGTGGAAAATGGCTGGAATCCTGATTTCCATACCCCATTTGAAACAATGGTTTATACCTCCATGCAGGAGCTGGCCACCATGGTGTTCTACTATAATGTGGCAAAGGTGGCAGGGCCTCATGATAAGGATTTGTCCAGCCTGCTGAGGCGTTTGGCTAAGGATGAGACTCTGCACTATACTTTTTACAGAGACGTTATAAAACATCACCTGCAATTAGAGCCTAACTATTGCTACTACCTCGCCAACGTCATCATGAACTTTAAAATGCCGGGTGCTGTCATGCCGGATTTTGAAAACCGTATGGCCATCATTGCAAAAGAGGCCAACTACGGCCCGCTTGAATACTTTGATCAGGTTCTCGATGTCATTATAGACTATTGGGAAATTGAAAAGCTTCGGCCGATCGCACCTGAAGCAGAGAAAGCAAGACTTGATATCCTAAACTATCATGCCCGCCTCAAAAAGGTTCGGGATCGATTTTACAGCAAGAAATAATTTATAGAACCGGCGTTGCTGGTTCTATTTTTGTTCGAAAAGAACCGAATTGTGAACTCTGCAAATAGAATCGTGAACTTGCAAATAGAGTATTTGATTCTGCAAATAGAATTGCAAACTTGCAAATAGAGTATTTGATTCTGCAAATAGAATCGCAAACTTGCAAATAGAGTTTTTCATTCTGCAAATAGAATCGCAAACTTGCAAATAGAGTTTTTCATTCTGCGAATAGAATCGCAAA
>NZ_JBYTDU010000003.1:95379-325645 GCF_058791715.1 Cytobacillus sp. EB106-05-05-XG126
CTTGCAAATAGTTCTTTATTCTGCAAATAGAATCGCAAACTTGCAAATAGAGTATTTCATTCTGCAAATTGGATTGCAAACTTGCAAATAGAGTATTTGATTCTCCAAATAGAATCGCAAACTTGCAAATAGAGTTTTTCATTCTGCGAATAGAATCGCAAACTTGCAAATAGAGTATTTGATTCTGCAAATAGAATCGCAAACTTGCAAATAGAGTATTTGATTCTGCAAATAGAATCGCAAACTTGCAAATAGTTCTTTATTCTGCAAATAGAATCGCAAACTTGCAAATAGAGTATTTCATTCTGCAAATTGGATTGCCAACTTGCAAATAGAGTATTTGATTCTGCAAATAGAATCGCAAGCTTGCAAATAGGTTCTTCATTCTGCAAATAGAATCGCAAACTTGCAAATAGGGTTCTTCATACTGCAAATAGAATTGCAAACTTGCAAATAGGTTCTCATTCTGCAAATAGCACACTCCATTTCCAATAAAAAACTCCCCACTGTTAGTTTTACAGCCCGCTTAATTGGGAAATTACCTCAATAAAACCACTTGGAGGTAACCAGTATGCTTCAATTCATAGAATCCCGCTCTCCCTCTACCATCGCCCTCGCTTTCAATGGCAATGCAACAAAGGAAGATGCTGAAAAGCTGGATCAATACGTAAGAGAAAATTTTAAAGATGACCAGAAATTCAATATCCTGGCCATCATGACGGATGTAGACGGAACAACTTTCCAGGGAGCAACGGAAGGAATGGAATTTGATATAAAAAGGTGGAAGCAATTTAATAAATTTGCTGTTGTCAGTGATAAAGACTGGATTGGCACTGTATCAAAGCTCACGAACTACCTGCCTGGAATTACAGTCGAATATTTTGAAGGCCATCAGCTGGAAGAAGCGTGGGCCTGGATATTGAAATAGCCTAATAAGGGCTATTTCGATCGCAGAATATCGGGCAGTGACAACAGGGTTCGCAACCTGCTACACTAGTCCCCCTAAAATTCCCCACCTTGACACCACCGATATTTTCTGAAATAATAATAGACAATTAAATACTGGTACCTTTAATTCAGTCCCGTGAGGCTGACAAGGACAGCGGAAGTATGATGACCAATGGGTGAGGTGTATCCTGCCCAATGGTTCTTCATACAGGAAAAAGGCTTCTTGTCGGAAAACGGCGAGAAGCCTTTTTCTTTTTCCATCCACTTACTATCGAAGATCCTTCGGTACCAGTTCAAAAAACGATTGGAGGAATTGGTATGAAAAAAGTAGATTTGGATTTTTCGTTAGAAGCGGTACCTCAAGGGCATCGCAATGGATTTTGGAAAATGCTTGTGGTGATGCTCGGCCTGACCTTCTTCTCGGCCAGCATGTGGTCAGGCGGAACGCTTGGAACAGGATTAACGTTCATTCAATTTATCGGAATCGTTCTGGCAGGCAACTTGATTTTAGGTGCTTATACAGGAGCACTTGCCTATATCGCAGCAAAAACCGGCTTATCCACACATCTGCTTACCCGCTATGCCTTCGGTGAAAAAGGATCCTACCTATCATCCTTCCTGCTTGCTGCCACTCAGGTTGGCTGGTTCGGAGTTGGGGTAGCGATGTTTGCGCTGCCGGTTCAAAAAGTAACAGGCATTGATGCGTATCTTCTGATTGCGGTGGCAGGCCTCCTGATGACAGGCACAGCCTTCTTCGGCATGAAGGCACTGGCAATCTTAAGCTTCATAGCAGTACCTTTAATCACTATTCTGGGAAGCTTCTCCGTTTTTAAAGCAACCGAAACTGCAGGCGGACTGGAAGGGCTTATGCAATATCAGCCAACAGAGGCCATTAGTCTGGCAGCGGCTTTAACAATTTGCGTCGGCTCGTTTATCAGTGCAGGCACGCTGACTCCGGACTTTGCACGTTTCTCAAATACAAAGCGTTCAGCGGTAGTATCAACTGTCATCGCCTTCTTCATCGGAAACTCGATCATGTTCCTGTTCGGTGCAGTCGGTGCAATTGCAACAGGGCAATCGGATATCTCAGAAGTCATGTTCATCCAGAAGCTGATTTTCCCGGCGATTCTGGTTCTTGGTTTAAACATCTGGACAACGAACGATAACGCTCTATATGCATCAGGCTTAGGATTTGCGAGCATTTTGAAAATCCGAAAAGGAAAGGTTGTCATCTTCAACGGGATTGTCGGAACGATTGCGGCCATGTGGCTGTACAACAACTTTGTCGGATTCCTGACGATTCTGGGATCGACGCTGCCATCCATCGGAGCTATCATCCTGGCAGATTACTTTATCGTAAATCGCGGAGAATATAAGAAGTTTGCAGATATGAAGTTTAAGGCTGTAAACTGGATCGCCATTCTTGCCTGGGCAGCCGGGGTAGCCGCTGCAAATTTCGTGCCGGGGATCCCGCCAGTCAACTCGCTGTTAGGTTCAGCAATCATATTTGTCCTGGTATCAAAATTGGCTGCTTCATTACAAGGCAGAAATTCAATTCAGGAAGGGGAACTAAGAAGTGATTATTAAAAACGCGAAACTTAGAGGCCGGGAAGGCTTATGGAATATAGCGATACAAGATGGAAAGATTCATAGCCTGACTCAAGGGGAAGTGGATGCCGGCCAGGAAATTCTGGACGCTGCCGGATCCCTCGTTTCGGGACCCTTCATCGAACCCCATATTCACCTGGATACAACCCTGACAGCAGGAGAACCGGAATGGAACCAGAGCGGAACATTATTCGAAGGCATTCAAAGATGGGCACAAAGAAAAGAAACCCTGACACATGAAGATGTAAAAACAAGGGCGAAAACGGCTCTCAAATGGCAAATTGCACAGGGAATCCAGCATGTCCGCACACATGTGGATGTAACGGACCCCAGTCTGACTGCATTAAAAGCCCTGCTGGAAGTAAAAGAAGAAATGGCTGACTATGTGGACCTCCAGCTGGTAGCTTTTCCGCAGGAAGGAATCAATTCATATCCAAGCGGCGCAGAGCTCATGGAGGAAGCGCTGAAAATGGGAGCTGATGTGGTAGGAGGCATTCCTCATTTCGAGTTCACAAGGGAGTACGGCGTTGCTTCAATGAAAACGGCCTTTGATCTTGCAGAAAAATATGACCGCCTTGTCGATATCCACTGCGATGAAATCGATGATGAACAGTCGCGCTTTGTGGAAGTGGTGGCTGCGGAAGCCTATGAACGCGGATTGGGCAGCCGGGTAACAGCCAGCCATACAACGGCAATGGGTTCTTATAATGATGCTTATACCTACAAGCTGTTCAGACTGTTAAAGCTATCAAACATAAACTTTGTCGCAAACCCGCTCGTAAACATCCATCTGCAGGGACGCTTTGATACGTATCCGAAACGCAGGGGAATTACAAGAGTAAAAGAGCTGCTTGAAGCAGGGCTGAATGTTAGCTTCGGCCATGACGACATCTTCGATCCATGGTATCCGCTTGGCACCGGCAATATGCTGCAGGTGCTCCATATGGGCATCCATGTGTCACAGCTGATGGGGTATGAGCAAATCGTTAACTCGTTTGACCTGATAACAACTAACAGTGCTAAAACTTTAAACATTGATGAGAAGTATGGAATTGAAGAAGGAAAGCCGGCCAACCTGATTATTCTTGATGCGGAAAATGAGTATGAAGCGATCAGGAGGCAGGCAGCTGTCAAGTATTCAGTTAGAAATGGAAAAGTAATTGCTGAAACGAAACCCAGCCAGACCTCAGTGGTGTTTGGTGAAGAAAGAATGAATGTGGATTTTCATAAATGATAGAATGACTGGCTCAGACTGACTGGGTCAGTTTTTTTGGTATCCAGAAAATTATTAGAAAGTCCAGAAATTAATGTAATCGCTTACACTCCTTGTAGTAAAGAAGCTGAAAAGACAAGCTTTTCAAAATAAACATTTCGACTCTAAAAATATAGTAGAATATTTCGATAATCTAATATATACTAATTTTTATTAAAAAGTATGAAAAGTCTAAAAATAAGACTGTATCTTACTTTCATCTACATAAAAATCACAAGGGGGAAAAACAATGAAAGGCAAGTCTTCACTAGTTTTAAGCATTTTACTGATTCTTTCATTGCTGCTTTCTGCATGTTCCGGCAGTGGTGAAGAAGCATCAGGCGGCAGCAGCGGCGATCCAAAAGAGGGCGGTTCACTCATTTATGCCCGCGGTGCTGATGCGATTGGGCTCGATCCCATCAATGTAACGGATGGCGAATCCATCCGTGTAACTAGCAATATTTTTGAAACACTGTTTGTATATGACGAAAATCTTGAAGTCCAGCCGGGATTAGCGGAATCTCACAAAGTCTCTGACGATGGACTGACATGGACCATTACACTGAAAAAGGGCATCAAGTTCCAGGATGGAACCGATTTTAATGCAGATGCAGTCGTGTTTAACTTCGATCGGTGGATGGACCCTGAAAACCCGTACCACAAAGGGGATTTTCCATACTACCCTTTCTTGTATGGCGGCTTTAAAGGAGACCCGAACCATAAGATCGAGTATGTAAAAGCAGTTGATGAATCAACAGTAGAGTTTAAATTAACTGAAAAGACAGCTCCATTTATCAGCTACTTGGCTATTCCTATGTTTGGAATTGCAAGTCCGGCGGCGATCGAAAAGCATGGTGACAAGTTCTATCAACATCCAGTGGGAACTGGCCCGTTCGTATTTGAAAGCTGGAAAACTAATGACAAAATCGTCCTAAAGAAAAATGAAAATTATGCAGGCGAAGGTCCGTATCTGGATGAGCTGATTTTCCGTGTAATACCGGAGAATTCCTCACGTCTTACTGCTCTTCAAGCGGGTGAAGTTGATATCATTGATGGGCTGAATCCGGATGATGCCACGACCATTGAAGCTGATTCAAACTTAAGTCTTGTCAAGCGCCCAAGCTTTAACATCGGCTACATGGTTCTGAATACACAAATGGCGCCTTTCGATGATGTTAAAGTCCGCCAGGCAGTCAATATGGCCATTGATAAACAGGCGATTGTGGATGCGTTTTATAACGGCTATGCCGAAGTGGCGAAAAACCCATTCCCATCTGTGTTATGGGGCTATAATGACAGCATTGAGGACTACAAATTTAATGTGGAAGAAGCGAAAAAATTATTAGCGGAAGCAGGATATCCTGATGGATTCAAGACCCAGCTTTGGGCGATGAGCAACCCAAGGCCGTATATGCCGCAGCCGATGAAGGTGGCAGAAGCCATCCAGTCCGATCTGAAGAAAGTTGGCATTGAAGCCGAAATTGTAACCTATGAATGGGCAACGTACCTTCAAAAGTCTGGAAACGGGGAACATCCAATGGGCTTATACGGCTGGACAGGCGTTATGGCCGATCCGGATAACTTCCTGTTCCCGAACTTGAGTGCAACGAATACGGAGAAACCTGCCAGCAACCGTGCGTTCTATGAAAACGAAGAATTCACGAAGCTTTTGCAGGATGCCCGTGTAACATTTGACCAGGACGAACGGGCAAAGCTTTACCAGCAGGCCCAGGAAATTTTCCACAAGGATGCCCCATGGGTGACGCTTGCACATACAACACCGCCAATCGCAATGGCAGCCTATGTCCAGGGATTCACTGCACACCCAATGGAAGATGATGACTTTACAAAGGTTTACTTGACGAACTAACAGCCAGAGCCCCTGCGTTTGCGGGGGACTCTTTTCATATCTAAGGGAGGGTTTCACTGTGTATGAATTATTAAAAGGTTTATGTGTTATCGTAGGTCCAAGCGGTTTTGAACAGGACGTCCAACGATTTATCTTAAATGAAGTGAAGGATTATGTAGATGAATACCACGTCGATTCAGTCGGGAACCTGATTGTGAAAAAGAAAGGGAATAACCCGGATTATCCTTCGTTAGTCATTGCGGCCCACACCGATGAAATTGGGTTTATCGTGAAAAAAATCGAAAAGAATGGGTTAATTCGATTTGAGAAATTAGGCGGATTCGATGATCGTATTCTTTTATCATTGCCGGTTAAGGTCCGCTCTGAAAAAGGCAATATTGATGGAGTAATCGGAACCATTTCAGCCCACTATGTGAAATGGGATGATCCAAAACGCATTTCCAGCCACCGCGATCTTTATATTGATATCGGAGCCCGTACAGCAGAAGAAGCCGCGGAAATGGGAATCAAGATTGGGCAGCCCATCAGCTATGGCACCGAGTTTAAGAAAATAGGAAAAAACCGCGTTACGGGCAAAGCTTTGGACGACCGGGCAGGCTGTGCCCTATTGATTCATCTGCTCCAAAATATCGGAGGAAATGGGACTCAGCATGGCGACATTTACGGTGCCTTTACGGTTCAGGAAGAAGTTGGGTTAAGAGGAGCATCCGTTGTTTCTGCTGCTGTAGAGCCTGACTTTGCGCTGGCACTTGATACAACGCCAACCAGCGATACATTAGACGTGCTCATGACAGGCACGAGAATCCTTGGCAATGGCCCTTGCATCAAAATTGCTGATAAATCACTGATTGCCCACCCGCTAGTCACTCAGCACCTTGAAAAAGTGGCCGAAGAAGGAGATATCCCATATCAGCATGAAGTCTTCATGGGAATCGGAACAGATGCAGGCGCCATCCATATGACAAACAAAGGCGTCACAGCAGGGGTTATCTCCATCCCATCCCGCTATACACATACGCCGATTGAAGTAGTCGACTTGGACGATATGGAAAACTCCTACAAACTGCTGCACGACTTTGTGGTGACGTTGGATCAGCTGAAGGGGAAGACGTTTTTGGATACTTAATCTTATCAGAGAAGACAGGGGGCTTAGGCTCTTTGTCTTTTTTCTATAAAAAAAGCCGTTCGAAACGGACTATTTGCGGAATTCTCCCTCTATTTGCAGGATTGGTCATTCTATTTGCAGATTCCAGCAATCTATTTGCAAAATGAGCTTCTCTATTTGCAGGTTTCGCAATTCTATTAGTAATGTTCACACTCAGACATCACATCTGCCAAAATGGAATCAGTCTATCTTCTTAAAAGTGTTATTTTCTATTAAACCGGCAGTATCTGCCGTGTTGGATTGCTCCATTTGCAAAATTCCCACCTCTACTTGCAGGATTGGCCATTCTATTTGCAAATTCCAGCAATCTATTTGCAAAATAAGCTTCTCTATTTGCAGGTTTCGCAATTCTATTAGTAATGTTCACACTCACACATCACATCTGCCAAACCCTGTAACTGGAATCAGTCTATCTTCTTAAAAGTGTTATTTTCTATTAAAACGGCAGCATCTGCCGTGCTGGATTGCTCTATTTGCAAAATTTCTCCCTCTATTTGCAGATTAGCCATTCTATTTGCAGATTCCAGCAATCTATTTGCAAAATAAGCTTCTCTATTTGCAGGTTTCGCAATTCTATTAGAAATGTTCACACTCACACATCACATCTGCCAAACCCTGTAACTGGAATCAGTCTATCTTCTTAAAAGTGTGTTATTTTCTATTAAAACGGCAGCATCTGCCGTGCTGGATTGCTCTATTTGCAAAATTTCCCCCTCTATTTGCAGGTTTCGCAATTCTATTAGTAATGTTCACACTCACACATCACATCTGCCAAACCCTGTAACTGGAATCAGTCTATCTTCTTAAAAGTGTTAT
This sequence comes from Cytobacillus sp. EB106-05-05-XG126, assembly GCF_058791715.1. NCBI lineage: Bacteria > Bacillati > Bacillota > Bacilli > Caryophanales > Bacillaceae > Cytobacillus > Cytobacillus sp. EB106-05-05-XG126. The sequence continues at coordinate 103,039 of NZ_JBYTDU010000003.1, forward strand.
TTTCTATTAAAACGGCAGCATCTGCCGTGCTGGATTGCTCTATTTGCAAAATTTCTCCCTCTATTTGCAGATTAGCCATTCTATTTGCAGGTTCCAGCAATCTTTTTGCAAAATAAGCTCCTCTATTTGCAACATTCCCGATTCTATTAGTAATGTTCACATTCACGGGAAGAGGGCGGCCCGACTGGGATTAATCTGTCATTCACTTTATTAAAATCCATCAAACGTTTGATTAAATTTATAGCTAAAAACAAATGAATATTTTAACAATTTATAATTTTATGTTGAAATTACAGCGCTTACATTGTATATTGAATACGTATTCAAATACTAGAAATTTCAGAAAGATGGTGAGCGATTGGAGAGAATAGCTGTACTTGGGTGCGGCACGATGGGCCATTCAATTGCGCTTAATGCGGCCTGGGCCGGACTGAACGTAACCATGCAGGGAATCAGCGACGCCGACCTGGAACAGGGCTGGACCAACATGCTGAAGAAGCTTGAGGTTATGCTCAATAACGGTATTTTATCCGAATCGGAAGCTGGCCACATTCAGGAAAATATTAAAATGACTGTCTCTGTTGAAGAAGCAGTTCAGGGTGCTACTTTCGTGATTGAAGCTGTACCGGAAAACATTCAATTAAAGATTGACTTATTTAAGCGTCTTGACGCTCTTTGTGCCCCCGATGTCATTCTCGCAAGCAATACTTCAGGCCTTAGTCCAACGGAGATTGCTTCAGAGACTGCCCATCCGGAACGCACGGTAGTGACACACTTCTGGAACCCGGCACATTTAATTCCACTTGTCGAGGTTGTTCGCGGTGAGAAGACCGGCGATGAAGCAGTGGAAAGATCCTTTCAGCTTTTAAAGCAAATGAAGAAAAAGCCGATTGAAGTGAAAAAAGAGGTTCCCGGTTTTGTCGGCAATCGCCTTCAATATGCACTTTTCCGTGAAGCCCAATACCTTCTGGAGGAAGGCATCGCGAGCAAAGAAGATATTGATGATGCCGTTACTTACGGCATTGGACGCAGGCTCCCTGTTTCAGGCCCGTTGATGACGGCCGATATGGGCGGACTGGATGTCTTCTCCGCCATATCTGATTATTTGTTCCAGCACTTATCCAGTGCAGAGGAATCTTTGCCGGCACTAAAGAAGCTTGTGTCTGAACAGAAGCTCGGCGATAAAACGGGTGAAGGCTACTACAAGTGGGATGAGGCTTTTTCCAAAGAGTACAATCAGAAAAGGGAAGCTGAGCTGATCCGTTTTCTAAAGAAGGATCTGGGAATCCAATAAAGCTGATGGAGGAATGGCATGAAGAACTTTCCTGATCTGGAGAATAAATCGGTAATCGTGACAGGCGGAAGCAAAGGAATCGGAAGGGATATCGCCATGTCCTTTGCCGAAAACGGAGCGAAGGTTGTGGTCGTGGGCAGAAATGAAGACGCACTCCGCCAGACTACCGATGAACTGAAAAAAATTAACAACAATAGCTATTATGTTTCCGCTGATTTAAATAATGTCTCAGAGATTAAAAGAATGACAGAAGCAGCAGTGGATTATATGGGCTCTCTCGATGTGCTGATCAATAACGCCGGAATTAACCGGGCCAAGCCTGCCATGGAAGTAACCGAAGAGGACTGGGACCTGACGCTTGATACCAATTTGAAGGCAGCATTTTTCTGCAGCCAGAAAGCAGCCGAGTATATGATCCCGAATCAGTCCGGCAAGATTGTCAATATTGCTTCCCAGATGGCGTTTGTCGGCTACTACAAACGGGCGGCCTATTGTGCCAGCAAGGGAGGCATGGTGCAGCTGACAAAAGCGCTCGCGGTGGAGTGGGCATCACATGGCATCAATGTAAATGCAGTGGCCCCCACTTTTATCGAAACCGAGCTTACTTCAAAAATGTTCGAGGACAAGGAATTTGAAAAGGAAGTCTACGGCAGAATTCCGCTTGGAAAGCTTGCGGATGCCGAGGATGTCTCAGCCGCAACTCTATTCCTTTCTTCCAACCTATCAAAGTTCATTACAGGCGATACAATAAAAGTAGATGGCGGCTGGACAGCCATATAAATTTTTTTCCTCAATTTTGCATACGTATTCAAAAATAAAAACAGGAGTGATAACAAAATGGCAACTTTCTTAAAACAAGGCAAAAATGATCAAGAGGTACAGGAAGCAGATGTAAAAGTAAGAGAATCGGTGAGCGCCATTCTTAAAAATATCGAGGATAACGGAGATGCAGAAGTCCGCAAGCTTTCCGAGCAGTTCGATAAATGGTCACCGGAGCAATTCAGATTAACTGAAGAGCAAATCCAGGAGATCGTGGCATCTGTACCTGAACAAACAATCAACGATATCAAGTTTGCGCAGGAACAAATCCGCAATTTCGCTGAACATCAAAAAGCAGCATTGCAGGACATTGAAGTGGAAACATTGCCTGGTGTGTTCCTTGGCCATAAAAATGTTCCGGTAAACAGTGTTGGCTGCTATATCCCAGGTGGTCGCTACCCAATGGTTGCAAGTTCCCACATGAGTGTTTTGACAGCTAAAGTGGCAGGTGTTAAGCGCGTGATTGCCTGCACACCTCCGATTAAAGGGGAAATTCCTTCTGCAACGGTTGCTGCGATGCATCTTGCAGGCGCTGACGAGATTTACCTTCTTGGCGGAATCCAGGCGATGGGTGCAATGGCAATCGGAACAGAAACTATCGAGCCGGTTGATATGCTTGTTGGACCAGGAAATGCGTTTGTGGCGGAAGCGAAGCGCCAATTATACGGAAGAGTCGGAATCGACCTGTTCGCCGGTCCAACAGAGGTCCTTGTTATTGCAGATGAAACAGCCGATGCGGAAATGATTGCAACAGACCTTTTAGGGCAGGCAGAGCATGGACCAAACTCTCCGGCATGTCTAATTACAACATCTGAAAAATTAGCGAATGAAACAGTAACAGAAATCGAACGCCAGCTGGAGACTCTTCCAACAGCCGATGTTGCAGGAGCGGCATGGAAAGACTACGGCTCCATCATCTTAGTAGACAGCCTGGAAGAAGCCGTAGTAGAAGCGGATAAATTGGCTTATGAGCATGTGGAAGTTTTAACTGAAGATCCAAACTACTTCCTTGAGAACATGACTAACTACGGTGCACTTTTCCTTGGGCCTGAAACAAATGTGGCTTACGGTGATAAAGTAATCGGAACAAACCATACGCTTCCAACGAAAAAAGCAGCCCGCTACACTGGCGGACTATGGGTGGGCAAATTCCTGAAAACATGCACATACCAGAGAACAACTCCGGAAGCGAGTGCGAAAATCGGTGAATATGCATCCCGCCTATGTGACCTTGAAGGCTTTAAAGGCCACCAGGCACAGGCAGATCTTCGTGTAAAACGCTACAGCAGTCTCGTGAAGTAAGTAAAATCTGATATAATTTCTCTGTCTAGACTCGGGCAGGAGGAACATGCGTTGAAAAATAAAAAAGTGACAGCCATGGATGTCGCTCGATTGGCAGGCGTCTCCCAATCGAGCGTATCCCGGGCTTTTAGTGAAAATTCAAGTATCTCATCAAAAAAGAAACAGCTTATTCTGGATGCTGCCGAACAGCTTGGATATCAGCCGAATGCCATAGCACGGGGCCTGATTACCAATCAGTCCCGCATCATTGGTGTTGTCATGCGAAATATCCAGAACCCTTTTTATCCGGAAATCCTCGATAAATTTTACAGCAGGCTGGCCGAAAAAGGGTACAAGGTGATGTTTATCAACTCCCAGAATAACGAAATCCAAGAGGATGAAGTGAGCCATTTAATTGAGTACAGCGTTGAGGGGGCCATCATCACCGATGCGCTTTTGACCTCATCGACTGTGCAGAAATTTACACGCAATGGCATCTCGGTCGTCCTGTTTAACCGATATGTGAACGATTCCTTAAGCAGTGCTGTTGTATGCGATAACTTTGCTGCCGGGAAAAGGATTGGGCACTACTTGATAGAAAAAGGACATGAAAATCTCGCCTTTATCTCCGGACCGATGAATACATCAACAACAGTTGATCGAAAAAATGGCTTCCAGGAAGCTTTGGCAGAACACGGCATCTCTTCCTTTTTAACCGAAAACGGCCTTTATTCATATGAAGGAGGATTTGCTGCAGCCCAAAAATTACTGGAACGCAGTAAAAAGATAGATGCCATCTTCTGTGCAAATGATATATCCGCTTTTGGAGCAATGGATTATCTGAAAAAACAGGGCATCAGAGTCCCTGAGGATATCTCTGTTGTAGGCTTTGACAATGTGGCTATGTCAGATTGGTCATCTTATGAATTAACCACCTGGCACCAGCCGGTAGACGAAATGGTCGATTATTCGATTAACCTTCTTTTGGAGCATATTAATGGGGACACGGACACCCCTGAAATCCAAAGATTAGAAGGCCATTTGGTGGAGAGAGGATCCGTAAAGGACAGAAGGTAATGGAGAGAAGGCAGGGGTTTTCGGGATAGGAGGAACTTATGCTAAGTATGATTGGATTGCTAGGGGGAATCGGGCTTCTCATCTATTTAACGATGAGAGGGATGAACCTGCTGCTTGCTGCCCCTCTTTCAGCTTTTATTGTTGCAATATTCAGTGGATTGCCGATTTTCCCTCAGCTGGCAGGCGAGGGTGAGGTCAATTTTCTGACCAACTATATGAACGGTTTTGCCGGATTTATCACATCGTGGTATTTGATGTTCTTATTCGGGGCCATTTTCGGAAAACTTATGGAAGACAGCGGAGCAGCCGACAGTGTTTCCAAATGGATTATCGATAAAATTGGCATGAAGCGGGCAGCGTTAGCCGTTGTCATAGCCTGTGCGGTCTTAACCTATGGCGGCGTAAGTCTGTTTGTTGTAGCCTTTTCCGTCTATCCAATGGCATTGAGCCTATTTAAGGAAGCCAATCTGCCAAGAAGATTCATTCCGGCAGCTCTTGCCTTCGGTTCGACCACATTTACCATGACATCTGCCGGTTCCCCGGAGATCCAGAACTGGATTCCGATTGAGTTCCTGGGCACTTCCCCATATGCCGCCTGGGAAGTCAGCTTCATTGTTGCTGTCTTTATGATGGCATTTGGATACTGGTGGCTGAAGAAAATGATTAACAAGGCGATCCGCAATGGAGAAAAATTTGAGGCAAGAGAAACAGACTCTGCACTAATCCGTGAAAACTTGCCAAGCCCATTATTAAGTATGATTCCGCTAGTGGTCGTCCTTGTCATTTCATTTATTTTCCATGATTCATTGGCACAGTCAGCCTTGATTATTGCCTTATTGAGCGGCTGTTTTGCAACTTATTTTCTTAACCGTAAGTATTTCACGAATGTATGGGGAGCCGTATCAGAAGGAACCATCGGCGCATTGATTGCCATTGCCAATACATCTGCAGTTGTCGGCTTTGGCGGTGTGGCAAAAGCAACCCCTGCCTTTGCAAGTGCGGTTGATGCCATGACCAACATTCCGGGAAGCCCTTTAATCGGAGGAGCCCTGGCTGTTGCAGTCATTGCCGGTCTGACCGGCTCTGCTTCCGGCGGCCAATCGATTGCCCTGCCGCTTCTGGCTCCGCACTATCTGGATATGGGTGTCAATGCAAGTGAACTACACCGTGTTGTAGCGATATCATCCGGATCAATTGATTCCCTGCCGCATGGCGGTTACGTTGTGACAACCATCCGGGCGATCTGCGGCGAGTCCCATAAAGATGCCTATCCGGCATTTGGCGCATTGACAGTGATTGTGCCGATACTTGGTGTTATTTTAGCGGTCATTTTATTCTCGATTTTCTAAAGTGCATAGCAGAAAGACAGAGGGGTTCAGGCTCTCTGTCTTTCTTTCTATTAAAATCGTGTGGCATCTGCTGTGCAGGCTTGCGCTATTTGCAGAAATTCTGGGACTATTTGCAAGATGGGCCATGCTATATGCAGGTTCAACCGGTCTATTTGCAAAATAAGCATCTCTATTTGCAGATTTCCTGTTTCTATTTGTAATGTTCAAAACTCCGAAACTGGAATCAGTTTACTTTTTAAAAGTGTTATTTTCTATAAAACTTGGCGGCAAATGCTGTGCAGGCTTGCTCTATTTGCAGAATTTCTATCACTATTTGCAAGATGGGCCATGCTATTTGCAGGTTCAACCGTCTATTTGCAAAATAAGCATCTCTATTTGCAGGTTTCCCGTTTCTATTAGTAATATTCAAAACTCCGAAACTGGAATTTTTAAAAGTGAATTTCTTTTAAAATCGGCGGCATCGGCTTTGCGGAATTGCTCTATTTGCAGAATTTCTATCACTATTTGCAAGAAGGGCCATGCTATTTGCAGGTTCAACCGTCTATTTGCAAAATAAGCATCTCTATTTGCAGGTTTCCCGTTTCCATTAGTAATGTTCAAAACTCCGAAACTGGAATTTTTAAAAGTGAATTTTCTTTTAAAATCGGCGGCATCGGCTGTGCGGAATGCTCTATTTGCAGAATTTCTATCACTATTTGCAAGATGGGACATGCTATTTGCGGGTTCAACCAGTCTATTTGCAATATAAGCTTCCTTATTTGCAGGTTTCCCGTTTCTATTAATAATGTTCAAAACTCCGAAACTGGAATCAGTTTAATTTTAAAAAGTTTATTTTCTATAAAACTCGGCGGCATCGACTTTGCGGAATGCTCTATTTGCAGATATAGCATCTCTATTTGCAAAACAAGCATCTCTATTTACAGGTTTCCCATCCCTATTAGTAATGTATGTTCACACTCAGGCACCACACTGGAACCTATCTATCTCTTCAAAAGTGTTATAATTTAGAAAATTAAAATTACCGGAGGAGTTCCGTATGCCTCAATCCATTTCTGATAAGAAAGAGGACTTACTAAATGATGAGCACCTTAAAGTGAAAAACTGGATGACACCCAGCCCGTTTTGTATTCAGCCGGGGCAGACTCTGGCAGAGGCTTCAAAAATGATGGCGGATCTTCATCTGGAAAGCCTGCCTGTCGCAGATGAAAGCAATCGCTTGGTTGGAATGATCACTTCCAGGAAGCTGCTTAACTACTTCGCCCAGGGCAACCCGGGTGATGCTTTAATTGGCAGCATTCCCAAATCGAATCAGGCAGCTGTCCGGCCGGATGATTCCATTCTTGATATTATGTCGCTTCCGTACGACCAGCTTCCTGTCACGGGCGAAGATGGCGAGCTCCTTGGCATTCTGACAGCCAGAGATATTTTGGATGGGCTCTCCAAATACCTGTATAAGCTAAGGCAGCAGCATAATTCCGCGGGTGCACTTGGCGCCATTTTGGAGAGTGCCTATGAGGGAATAGCGGTTGTCGATGAAAACGGCATTCTGCAGGAATTTAACGAAGCCTATAGCCGTTTTACCGGCATAACGCGGGAGGATGCAATTGGCAGGCATGTCACAGAGGTAATTGATAACACACATCTTCATGAAACGGTAAAGACCGGAATTGCTGAACGGGGGGTTCTGCAGAACATCCAGGGACATGACATGGTGGTGCACCGGATTCCCCTCTGGAAGGAAGGACGGATTGCCGGCGCCATCGGAATGCTGATTTTTGAGGGAGTCACAGAAGTTTATAAAATCTATGAAAAACTGCAGGAAAATCAAGAGGCCAAGCCGGATCTTTTCACAAAGAAAAAGGAAAATGACAGCCGTGTTACCCTTGACCAGATCATTGGGAAAAGTGAAGGAATTACGGAAGTGAAGCGGATGGCACGGAAGGCTGCCAGGACTGCGGCTACTGTCCTTATAACAGGAGAAAGCGGGACGGGAAAAGAGATGTTCGCCAAGAGCATTCATCACCTCAGCCCATTTTCCACCGGGCCTTTCATCAGTGTTAACTGCGGGGCCATTCCGGAGCATTTATTCGAGTCTGAACTGTTTGGCTATGAAGAAGGCGCCTTTACCGGGGCGAAAAAAGGCGGAAAGCCCGGGAAGTTTGAGCTTGCAGACAACGGCACGATTTTTCTCGATGAAATCGGAGAGATGCCGCTTGTCATGCAGACCAAGCTGCTGCGGGTCCTGCAGGAAAAGGAAGCTGAACGTGTCGGCGGTGTGAAAAAGTATCAGATAAATGTCCGAGTTATTGCCGCGACAAACCGCAACCTTATGCAAATGGTTGAAACCGGGGAATTCCGGGAGGATCTTTATTACCGGCTGAACATCATCCAGCTCCATATCCCTCCGCTGCGGGAACGGAAAAAGGATATTCCTGTCCTGCTGGTCCATTATCTGAAGGAAATCTGTGAGCGGTACCAGACACCTGGAAAACTATTTACATCTGAGGCGGTGAACGCTTTTGTCCAGCATCCGTGGAGAGGGAATATCCGGGAGATGGTGAATACGGTGGAACAGCTGGTGACACTGGTTGATGGGAAGGTCATTGACTATCATCATTTACCGGAGATGCTGAGAAAGCCGGAACCCACTCTGCAAAAAGTGAATCGGGCTGCAGGGTCTATTGAGGAAGCTAAATTACTGGGCAGCCAAAGAGAGTCTGAAATTATTCTGGATGCATTAAGAAGAGCAGGAGGAAATAAATCGAGAGCTGCCGATTTGCTTGGAATTCATCGGACAACTCTCTATCAAAAACTGAAAAAGCATAGAATAACCTGAATGCAGTGTAGTGGCTTCGCTACAAAAAATCTACAACTGTAGTGTAGTGGCTACACTATTGCAGATAGAAAACACTGACTTTACTGGGTTTCAAAGTTGGCACGCTCCTTGCAAGTATAAGTAGTAATAGAACAAAAGGGGTGGAATGTCCAATGGAGAAACCAGCAGTTTTCCGGGTGCCGGAAGCGATTTTTTATGGAAGGGGCTCTTCCGAAAAAGTTGGTGCTGAAGCGGCGGCTAGAGGGAAAAACGCGTTAATAATCAGTGATAAAATAATGGATCAGCTTGGATATGTAAGTGAATGCAGAACCTATCTTCAGGAGGCGGGCGTACAAAGTGAGGTCTATCTGGGGGTCGCATCAGAGCCTACTGACGAGTATGTAGCAGAAGCGCTCGAGCTATTACAAAAACAGCAATGTGACCTGGTTATTTCAGTAGGCGGCGGCAGCTGTATCGATACGGCAAAAGCCATAGCGGTTTTAGCAGCAAATGGCGGCTATATCGGCGAGTATATGGGAGGAAAGAAACTTGCACAGAATGCACCGGTTCCTCACATAGCGATTCCGACAACAGCCGGGACTGGCTCTGAGGCGACAGATGTAACCGTCATCACAAATTCATCCAATGATGTCAAAATGATGATCAAACAGCCTGCGTTTATGCCGAGCGTGGCAATTGTCGATCCGCTGCTTACCCTTTCATCACCGAAGAATGTAACATCCGCAACCGGGGTTGATGCCCTAAGCCACGCGGTTGAAGCGTATCTCTCCAAAAAGGCACATCCGATGACAGACACAATAGCGATTTCGGCCATGAAACTGATCGTGGAAAATATTTTAACCGCTTACAATGTGGGGGACAATGTCGATGCCAGGGAGGCAATGAGCCTTGGGTCCCTGCAGGCTGGAATGGCGTTTTCAAACGCATCTGTATGCCTTGTGCATGGAATGAGCCGTCCAATTGGCGCGTTATTCCATGTTCCTCATGGAATCTCGAATGCCATGCTTCTGCCGGCTGTTCTTGAATTCAGCCAGGAAGCATGTGTGGACCGCTTAGCGGACATAGGAAGAGTTTTTCAGCCAGATAATGAAAGCCTTACTAATGAAGAAGCTGCAGAAGTGGCTGTTCAATCCGTCAAAGAGCTTTGCCGAAAATTAAATATTCCTAACTTAAGGGGATGGGGAATAGACGAGGAAGCCTTTACGAATGCGGTTGGCAAAATGGCAGACGACGCGATCGACAGCGGCAGCCCGGGCAACAATCCAAGGGTTCCGGCTAAGAGCGAACTCGAAGAGCTTTACCATGTTTGCTATGATTATCAGTTTTCCTCTGAAACCGAGAAAGTGTAACAGGGGGGATAAACAGATGATCGGAATGCTGGGGTTAATCGCTTCACTGCTTCTATTAATGTATTTAACTATGAAAGGCGTAAATATTATTATTGCCGCCATCATCAGTGCAGTTGTGGTTGCTCTTACAGGAGGGCTTAACCTTGAGACAGCCCTGACAGAGCATTACATGACAGGCTTTACAGGCTATTTTTACTCGTGGTTCCTCATCTTTTTATTGGGTGCCATATTCGGAAAAATCATGCAGGTAACCAAGGCGGCTGACAGCATTGCGAATTGGGTCAAGGATACACTTGGGCCATCAAGAGCGGTATTTGCAGTCGTGGCGGCAGCAGCCATCATGACTTACGGAGGCGTCAGCTTGTTTGTTGTAGGCTTCGCCGTTTATCCAATTGCTGTGTCACTATTTAAAGTGGCCAACCTGCCGCATCGTTTTATCCCGGCGGCATTGGTGTTCGGATCCATATCTTTTACGATGACAGCACCGGGCTCGCCTGAAATCCAAAATTTAATTCCGACAGAGTTTTTCGGAACAAAGCCGACAGCGGGCGGAATCATCGGGGTGTTAATGGCCCTTTTGATCATGGTAATAGGCGGTATTCTGCTTAGCCGGATGGTGAAAAAAGCGGTCAAAAATGGCGAGGTATTCTCCTTGCCGAATCAGCCGTCCGGTGCCAATGAGTCGGCAGCAGCTCTTGAATCGGAGCTGGAAATGCAAAGGCCAAATGCTGCTCCAGCAGGGAAAGACTATCCGCATGTGATCATGGCCATCTTACCGCTGGCCTCAGTAATTGTGATTTTAAATACGGCAGCCAACTTAACTTCCTCGACGGCGGCCGCATTAATCTCTCTGACAAGCGGCATCGTTCTGGCATGTGTATTGATGATGAAATATTTAGTAGGGTTCTGGGAGGCGCTTGCCAAGGGTGCCCAGGATGCTTTAGTTGCCGCAGCTAATACATGTGCGGTTGTAGGCTTCGGAAGTGTTGCGGCTCAGGTTGCTGCGTTTGACACCTTTGTAGATGCACTGGTAAATATCCCGGGACCGCCGTTAATGGGACTGGGGATTGCCGTTACCCTGATATGCGGTATTACCGGGTCGGCATCAGGCGGCTTAGGAATTGCGCTGCCGATTCTGGCGCCAATGTATCTGTCGCAAGGACTGGACCCTGGTGCCATGCATAGAATTTCGGCCCTTGCATCCGGCGGACTGGACTCACTGCCGCATAATGGCTATGTCGTGACAACAATCCGGGCGATATGCGGAGAAACCCATAAACGCTCCTATTGGCCAATATTCATTCTAAGTGTAGCAATGCCAACGGCTGTACTATTCCTGGCAATATTCTTATATTCAATCTTTTAATTTCGAAAGGGGATTTTACTTATGACAGCGACAACAACAACGGTATTAAAAAACTTTATCAATGGCGAATGGGTGGACGCCAATACTGATAAATTTGAAGTGGTGCCAAATCCAGCAACAGGCGAGGAGCTTGCCCGTACACCGATTTCCACACGTGAAGATGTCGACAATGCTGTACAGGCAGCCAAGGAAGCTTTTAAAGTCTGGAGTAAAACGCCGGTGCCAAAAAGAGCGAGAATTCTATTTAAATACCAGCAGCTTTTAATAGATAACTGGGACGAGCTGGCAAAGCTCATTACTCAGGAAAACGGAAAGAACTATAAAGAAGCCTATGGCGAGGTGCAGCGCGGAATAGAATGTGTGGAATTCGCTGCAGGTGCTCCATCTCTCATGATGGGCAAGCAGCTTCCTGATATTGCGACAAACATTGAATCAGGCATGTACCGCTATCCGGTCGGAGTCATTGGCGGCATCACACCTTTCAACTTCCCGATGATGGTTCCATGCTGGATGTTCCCGCTAGCGATTGCCTGCGGCAACACATTTGTATTAAAGCCATCTGAAAGAACGCCAATCCTCGCTAACCGCCTGGCAGAGCTGTTCACAGAAGCGGGCCTTCCGGCTGGCGTATTCAATATTGTTCATGGTGCCCATGACGTAGTAAACAGCCTGATCGACCATAAGGATGTACCGGCAATTTCATTCGTTGGCTCCCAGCCTGTTGCCGAGTACATCTATAAATCAGCTACAGCAAAAGGCAAACGCGTCCAGGCGCTGGCTGGTGCTAAGAACCACTCGATCGTGCTGCCTGATGCAGACCTTGATGGCGCAGTTAAGGAAATTATCGCTGCTGCATACGGTTCAGCTGGTGAAAGGTGCATGGCCTGCTCTGTAGTAGTAGCCGTGGATTCCATTGCCGACGAGCTTGTTGCGAGGTTAAATGAACAGGCGAGTCAGCTGACAATCGGAAACGGTTTGGATGAAAATGTATTCCTTGGCCCAGTCATCCGCCAGGAAAACAAGGAACGCACAAGCAACTACATTGAAATTGGCGAAAAAGAAGGAGCAAAACTTGTCCGTGATGGCCGCAAAGACGAAGCATACCACGAAAACGGCTACTTCATCGGGCCAACGATTTTTGATAATGTGGATCCATCAATGAAAATCTGGAAAGAAGAAATTTTCGCACCGGTACTTTCTGTGGTGCGTGTAAAAAATCTTGAAGAAGCAATCGAGCTTACGAACAAATCCGACTTTGGAAACGGTGCATGCCTATTCACTGACAGCGGAAGCAGTGTCCGCTACTTCAGAGAAAACATCGAGGTCGGTATGCTCGGAGTGAACATCGGAGTACCGGCACCAATGGCCTTCTTCCCATTCTCCGGCTGGAAAAACTCCTTCTATGGAGACCTTCACGCAAACGGAACGGATGGAGTGGAATTCTATACAAGAAGAAAGATGCTGACTGCACGCTGGTAAAAAATAAGAGAGATGAGACACCTGCCATAAAAGGCGGGTGTCTCTTTTTTTGAACACATAGACCCAGATATTTTAAAAAAGAGTGAAAAAGGTCACAAAATTTCGCGTTTTCTGTCGATATAATAAAGGAGTATATAAGAGATGGGGAGATCAATGATGTTCGGAAAAGGAAAGTTGAAGCAGCTGGAAGATGAAAAGCGGGAACTGGAAGCAAAACTCCAGGTTGCTGAAGAAGAGTTTCAGCGCAGAGAAAAATATTACCAGACACTTATAAATTCTTTTAATGAAGATTTGACGACTACAGTAAGCCAGCATGAGATGGTCAATGGTCAGCATTATATACTGGGCGACCTGGTTCTGAAAATAAAAGACGGTTTTGAAAATGTAAAAAGACATAGCGAAGCTACTTTTTCAAACAGCCTCACTTTATCAGATAAAGGGGGGAATCTGATTCAATCTGCAAAAGAGATGGTAAAAAGCTCGGAGGAAGGCCGCGGATCCGTCAGCAAGTCTGAGCAGTTGATCAAGCAGCTGGGAGAGCAGCTGGAAGTGAATTCACAGAAAATGGAGGCGCTGAGCAAACGGTCAAAAGAAATCGAGATGATTGTTCAGGTCATTAAAGATATTGCAGACCAAACGAACCTTCTTGCATTGAATGCATCCATCGAAGCGGCACGAGCAGGCGAGCAGGGTAAAGGATTTGCAGTCGTGGCGGATGAAGTCCGGAAACTGGCCGAAAGCACAGCGACAAGCACCGCGAATATCAGTTCCCTGACGAAAAATATTCAGGACGATATTGAAGCAACATTGAATTCAACAGTAGCAAGCACCGAATTAATTAAAGATGGCATGTCCCTGAGCGGCCAAACAACCAGCAAAATTGATTCGATTACGAACCTGATCCATACAGTTGAATCCGAAGTTGGTGAAGTGATTGAAATGATAAACATTCAGAAGGGGTATTCCCAGGAGGTGGCCGATGAGATTGCGGATACAAAATCTGTTTTTGACCAAGTGAACGAACTGATCCAGAGGCATATTGACGATGCCAGGGTGGTTGACGAGAAACTGGAAGGCGCCATCTCGCAGGTTAAAGCTGTAAATTACTAAAAGGGGTAAAACTATGAAAAAGAAAAGACAGAAACAAAAAGGGTCGCTGTTCTCATTTACGATTAGAAAAAAATTATTGCTTTCATTTATTATTATTCTATTAATTCCTTCTATTTCAATCGGATACATATCTTATCAGAAGGCACATGATGAGATAAAGAATCAAATTACCATGAGTGCAGATGAAAATGTTAAAATTCTTGATCAATTTATTATGAACTTTATTAAACCTAAGATGGAGGATACAAATTATTTTTCCAAGCGGATCAAAAAAGATTTCTATACAGAGGAAGAATTAGATAAAACAACAAATGCTTTTAGCCAGTATAAAGAGCTCCATCCGGAGGCAGTGGCTATTTATGCAGGCTCTGAAAATGGCGATTTGGTTATCTACCCCCGTGCAGATCTGCCAGCTGACTTTGATGCCACCACACGCCCCTGGTATCAGGGAGCAATGGAGGCAAAAGGAAAAGCCTTCATTACAGAGCCATATGTTGATGCTGTAAGTGGAAATATCCTCATCACTGTAGCCCAAAAGCTTGGCGACAGCTCAGGTGTTATTGGGATTGACTTAAGTCTCTCTGCTCTTAGCGAGCTATCCAATAATATTAAAATTGGAAAAGAGGGCTATCCTGCCATTTTAAGCGCGGAGGGAAGCTTTTTAGTACATCCGCTGGAGAAGCCGGGCACCCAGGCAGAAGGCAGCTGGCTGCCGGAAGTCCTGGAAAAGGAAAAGGGACAGGTTGAGTACACGCTTGAAGGCGTAGAGAAAGAAATGCACTTCACCACCAATGGGCTGACAGGCATGAAGGTAATCGGCACGATGAACCTGGGAGAAGTGACGTCAGCTGTCCAGCCTATCTTAGTGTCGACAATCATATTTATTGCCATCTTCGTCCTTGTGGGTGCACTTGTTTCTTACATTATTGTCCGTTCGATAACGCGCCCGCTCAATCAGCTCATCGCCGCAACCGATAAAGTCAGCGAAGGGGATCTGACCCAGAAGTTTATTGTCAAGAACAACGATGAAATCAGCAAACTGGGTGTCAGTTTTAATAAGATGGTCCTATCGCTGCAGCAGCTGATCAACCAGGTGAGCGAAAAAGCGGTCCACCTGGCATCCTCATCGGAACAGCTGACAGCAAGCTCTGAGCAGAACAACATGGCAACAGAGCAGGTGGCCAATTCCATCCAGGAAGTAGCTTCGGCAACTGAGCAGCAGACAGAAAAGGTGAAAGAAAGCACCTCTGTCGTCAAAGAAATGTCCGGCCGCATTCAGCAAATTATGAGTAACACCAATGTCGTGGCCAAAACGGCCAATGAGACAAATGAAGTTGTGGTAAAAGGAAATGAAGCCATCGACCTTTCAACAAACCAGATGAAAAATATTAATGTAACAGTCTCTGAACTGGGTTCAATTGTCGATACTTTAGGGAAGCGTTCGGAGGAAATTGGCCAGATTGTCAATGTTATTTCTGCCATTGCAGACCAGACGAACCTGCTCGCACTAAACGCAGCTATTGAAGCTGCTAGAGCAGGCGAGCACGGAAGAGGCTTTGCCGTTGTAGCCGATGAAGTCCGCAAGCTGGCAGAGCAATCGTCCAAGTCAACCGAAAGCATCCGCGAACTGATCTCAACGATCCAAACGGATACAAACAAAGCCATCTCTTCCATGGAAAAGGGAACAGCTGAAGTGGAAAAAGGAATCGACCTGGTGAACAATGCCGGAGATGCCTTTAGCCACATCCAGCAATTTGCCGACACCGTTTCAGGCCAGATCGCAGAAGTGTCATCATCCATCAGGGACATGGCCGAAGGAGCCGACCAGGTGGTGGAACTCGTCAGCGCAATCGAAGAAATTGCCGCTGTCACGACTGCCGAAAGCCAGGACGTATCAGCTGCTACAGAAGAGCAGCTGGCGTCCATGGAAGAAATTGCGGCATCGGCTGCATCACTTTCAGGGATGGCAGAGGAACTGCTGGATTCTATTAAGAGGTTTAAAGTGGAGTAAATAGGTTGGGCCCGCCAGGATTTGGCGGGTCTGTTTTTATGTGGCCGCGGGTTTGGAATGTGAACGTTGCAAATAGAGAGTGGAAAGTTGCAAATAGATGCTTTAACCTGCAAATAGGGCCAGGAATTCTGCAAATTGAACAGGTTAAGTGCAAATAGTTAGCTCGATTCTGCAAATAGACAAACTGCATAAGAACAGGAAACGGCTCGCTTAGTAGATTTGCAAATAAAGCCGGAGATTCTGCAAATAGAACAGAGTAAGCTGCAAATAGCAGACTGGATTCTGCAAAAAGAAGAACTGCATACTGAACGGGAAACGGCTCGCTTAGTAGATTTGCAAATAGAACCGTGGATTCTGCAAATAGAACGGAGTAAGCTGCAAATAGTAAGCTGGATTCTGCAAAAAGAAGAACTGGATACTGAACAGGAAACGGCACCCATATCAGATGTGCAAATAGAACCGTGGATTCTGCAAATAGAACAGAGTAAGCTGCAAATAGCAGGCTGAATTCTGCAAATAGAACTATAAAATTGCAAATAGCAAGCTGATTCCTGCAAATAGACGAGCAGCAAAAGATCCGGGAACAGTATACGATTATCAACTGGCAAATAGAGTCATAGATTCTGCAAATAGAACCGGAGATTCTGCAAATAGACGCAGGCTTCCTGCAAATAGAGATCACTCCTCCCAAATAAAAAAAGCTGCAAAAGCGCATCCAAACGCTTTCGCAGCTCTGTTTAAGGAAAATAGATATCAAGACGATTCTTATCTCTCCGCATAATATAGTAATTTTGAAAATCCTCGCCTATCAACATATTCCGATATTTCTTCGAATTGATGGTTACGATCCGTTTTTTATTTTTGATAAAGTAAATCGTTCCGTGATGAACATAAATCTCATTAAAACTAATCCCATCCCGATCGATAAGTTCCTCTTCATAATAGTAATTTAAAATAACATGCCGGTTCTTATAATCACACAAAATGGTCAGGTCCCTCACTTGTTTTTCCATACCCTCAAAACATACCCCCCGCATCCGCATTGATCGATAAATTGAGAGTCCACTTTATTTCCGAAGAATATGAGCAGTGCTTCAGTTAGGTAGTTATCGGGATTTCCTAATTCAGCTGGTGTAACTATATTGACATAATACCCTTTAGCTGTCTGGCTTACTGCCGCCATCGCATCGTTGATCAGAAGCTCCACATCACTAGTGTAATTACCATGCTCAAGTGAAATAGACCAGTTCTTTTCCATATTAGCACCTCAATTCAGCTTAATTATAAATTAACTTGTTGGAAAAAATTGTGAGGTGTATCACTGTTCAAGTGTTTTTTCGTAGATACGGTGTCTTTTATTTCTTTTAAAAGAAAGGTTCATCCTGGAGAGTATTCTTGAAGCAGTATAGGGGGATGGGATATGGGTGAATGAGCGGAATTCCGAGTTGGTAATTGACGGCTTAATAAGCCGGAAGTAGTCTTGGACTGCAGCCTCATGGGCTAAGGGAGAGGAGAATAAACACATTGGACAGTGCCATTTCCCCCAATGGAATATCATCGGAAGGGAAGTGCATTTAGGACAGCTGACACCAGTCAGAATTTCTTCAGCTGAGACATTGAATTGCTCGAGAATCTCGGATTGTACCGGGGTATGTTTTTTTAACAAAGTCCGGCATAGCTTCCGAATCTCCTTAGAATCAGTTTTTTCCTGAGGGTACTTATTTTCAATGCCATTCATTTTGGATAAAAGGTGATGAGAGTGTAATACTTTCTTAGATATTTGCAGCGGATCTGTCTCTGCCTTAATTATGGTGGAAGGATGGCTGATTACAACTAAAAAATCAAGAGGAATGCGAGGAAACCCATTAAGATCAAGCCAGTTTCTAAACTGGTTCGTCTGATGCCGGGCTTGTGAAATGGGGTCTGGAAATCCTTCTTCTTTGTCGTTTTGGATGCGGATGACCTGCTGGAAATGAGGGTTGAAAATCAAGGTGCCTGTCCAATTTTTAACTTCCAATATGAGTGCAAAATTTGCCGTGAGCAGCAATGCATCGATTTGAAAAAATTGCGATCCGTTTGATAACCGCAAATCATGAAATATCCAATACTTTTTAGGTTCCAGAAAGCTTAAGTAATAAAATAATCTTTCTTCTCCCTTAAATCCCGCGCTTCTCTTTTTATATTCTGAGATCACTTTCTCACGTGAGGGGTGCTGTTCGGGGATTCTTCTTACCAACGCTTCAAGCTGGAGGTTTATTTCGGGGACTTTCAGACTTTTACTAATCAAGTATAGCTCTCCTTTCTGTGTTTACTTAGTTATTTTCGATATAAATGTCTATATACCTCTTTTTAGATGGGAGTCTATTTGCAAGTTTTCGTGCTCTATTTGCAGATTCTCCACCTCTATTAGCCGCGGGCACTTCCACGGTTTCTCTATTTGCAGGAAGCAGGTAGCTATTTGCAATTTTCCCGTATTATTTGCGCAAAATCCCCTTCTATTTGCAAAATCACTCATCTATTTGCAACCTTCCCCACTCTATTTGCAAAGTTCACAATCGACAAATTTCGGGTAGTGCCTATCACCAAGGGGCGAGGGGACAAAAGTTATTCAATGGAAACCCGGATAGATCCCAATCCAGTTAAAGACTGGATGAAGTGCCTTTTACAATAGCTGCAAAATCAGCATTTTAATTGCCCACGCATATACTAAGATATATATATTTCCATAGCTTATTTCATTGAAGAAGCCTCCAGATGCTTTGGTCGGAATCATTGTCATAAAATGGAGTTGAAAAAATGAGCAAATTAGAAGAGTTTATTAAAAATGAAGGCCATGTTTTTCCCGGCAAGACGTATGCAGAAGAACTGCTAATGCCCGTTTTTAATGATCAGCGTGACTATCTGTTCCATGTCATGTTCGATATCCACCGGGCACATGTGATCATGCTGGCAGAACAGGGAATCATTCCGGAAGAAGAAGCAAGAACCATGCTGGAAGGTATTAATAAAGTGGCAATGTCAGACACCGGCTCATTATCCTATCAGCCACAATTTGAAGATCTCTTCTTTATGATGGAAGCGAAAATAGGAGAAGAGATCGGTGATGAACTGGCCGGAAAAATCCATATTGCCCGGAGCCGGAATGATATGGGGATCGCTATGTACAGGCTGGTCCTGAGAGAACACCTGCTTCAGCTTTTGGGCAGTGCCTATCAGCTTAGTGAGGCATTGCTTGAGCAGGCGGATGAGCATAAAGTGACCTATATGACCGGGTATACCCATACACAGCCGGCCCAGCCGACCACTTTGGGACATTATCTGCTTGCTGTATATGATGTCCTTCAAAGGGATATCAACCGGCTGTGGGCTGCCTATAAAACCGTAAACAAATCCCCGCTCGGCGCAGCGGCCCTTACAACGACCGGCTTCCCGATTTGCAGGGAACGCACGCGCGAACTGCTGGGATTTGAGGAACTTATCGAGAATTCATACGACTCGATTGCGGGAGCCGATTACCTGCTGGAGACGTCCTCTGCCCTGATGACCTGCATGGTGAATACCGGCCGGTGGATTCAGGATTTCCTTCAGCATGTAACAAGGGAGTTTGGCACCTTCCAGGTAGCGGATCCTTACGTACAGGTGAGCAGCATTATGCCGCAAAAGCGGAACCCGGTTTCTATTGAACATTCCAGGTCCATTGCCAGCAGTGCTTACGGTGAAGCATATGCAGCCATGAACATGGTCCATAACACACCATTCGGCGATATCGTCGATACTGAGGATGATCTGCAGCCCCATCTGTATCGCGCCTTTAATAATGCGAATCGGGTATTAAAGCTGATGTATGCCGTGATTGCCACTTTAAAGGTCAATAAAGATCATGCGAAAGAAATGGCCAAAAAGTCGTGCATCACGATCACAGAACTGGCTGACACCCTGGCAAGAGACTACAGCATCCCATTTCGGAAAGCCCACTCGATTGCCTGCTATATTTCGAAACAAACCGTGAAAGAACAGAAAGAGCTATGCGACTGGAAAGTGGAGGATGTAAATCAAGTTATTCAGGGATATGTTCCGGTTTCCCTGTCAGAGGAAGAGTGGAAGAAAATCATTTCTCCTGAATACTTTGTTCAAATCCGCAGCCTCCAGGGAGGACCGAATCCGGATGAGGTCTCGAGAATGATCAAGGATCGGAATGAAACCCTCACAGGGGATCTGCTCAGCTATGAAGGGGCTGTAAGAGGGCTTAAGGAGAAGCGGGAGAATCTGATTAACTTTAAAATTTAATTTTAAAAGTGGACCTTGCAGGGTTCGCTTTTTTTATATTTAATGGAAAAATATAACTCTATTAATTTTTACCATAAATACTATAATATACATAGAAAATATACAAATGGAGGAAATGATGGTTAAAAAAGTATTATTTATTGTTTTATCTACTAGTTTACTTTTTGGTGCAAGCGCATATGCTCATAGTGGCCGGACAGATTCTAATGGCGGACATAATTGCAGTCCAAAATCACAGGCAAAGGGGTTATGTTCGGGATATCACTACCATAATGGAGGCAGCTCTTCCTCTGGAAGTTCAACATCGACAACCAGTAAGCCGGCGGCCAGCAGCGACAAGGACTGTTCTGAATTTGCCACATATGATGAAGTCGTAGAATATTGGAATTCAAAGGGGTACTCTGCAACTTATGACCCGGAGAAATTAGATGGTTGGGGCAACGGCCAAGTAGATGATGGAATTCCTTGTGAAGCTCCGGGTAATTACGATAAAACAAAAATCAACAATAGTCCAGAACAGGTCCAATTTAAACAAGAACAAGCTGATACAAAGAGTGGAGAAGAAAATGGATATATCCAAGGACTAAAGGATGGGTATGAAGATTCAGATGCTGACGATTCCACTTCCGAGGGCTCAAATGCATACACATCAGGCTATTCTTCTGGCTATAACAAAGGTTATGAAGAAGGAAAGAAAAAGATAGAAGCTGAAAAAATAAAGGCTCTAAATGAAGGGAATGCTCAAGGGAAGAAACAAGATGAAATTGCAATTCCTGAAAGTTATTTAAAGCACCCTGGCCTAAAAGCCTCTTTTGAAAGTGGTTTTAATCAGGCTTTACAAGAACGAATCGAGATTATGAAAAAAGAATACCAAGACTTAGGTTACAAAGATGGTAAAAAGGATTCTCATTCACCACCTGAAAATGTTAATAGCCTCTTCATAAAGGTATATCAAGAAGGTTACGAAAAGGCGCAGAATGAATTGAAACAAGAGTATTATGATATGGGGTATCAGGCGGCCTTTACAATGTTGAAATACAAAGATCCTAATCTAAATAATGCCAAACTTATTCAGTGGTACAAAGATGGATTTGACTCGAATGAAGAAATAATTGAGATCCAAAAGTCTGCCAATTCTTTAGGAGAAAATGGTGAAAAGTATTTTATTCCGTCCAAGTATGAAAAGGCTGAAGTAATCTATAAACATTACTATAAAAAAGGTTATAAGCAATATGAAGAGGAACAAAAACAAAATCAGGCTACAGCAGCTGGAGGGGCAGGAGTTATTGCTCTTAGTTGGTTAGGGAGAAGACTTTATGTTGCGAGGAAAATGATCCGTTAAGGGGGATAGGAATGGGAATATACCAAAACATCTGTTATAAAGTTGAAGATTTATTAGTTAAAGCTATAGCAAAAAAATTGAATCCTGCTGAGGTAAAAGCAAAAGTAAACAATTATAGAAATGAAAAAGAAAGGGCACGAATCCAAAGGAAAGAAGCTAGAGTTCCAAGAACAACAAAGAACGCCTAAACATAAAATAACGCTTAGGGATGCTGTCCCAAGCGTTATTTTTATTAAGCTAAAGTCTTCTTCTATGCAGCAGTTTTTTGCCATCATCATCACAGTATTAAATTCACCTGTCCATATGAATTAATTTTATCCTCGAAGAATGGAATTCTGTCGATAACAAAAAAATATCGCCTAACTGTCTTTGGTTTGGACTCATGCTCCCCCTCCGTTACTGCTTCTATCTGCTCTTATAATACTTTTACATATCGGCAACTCGTTTGATAATTACGACAAAAAACTACAGCATTCGCTAACACGAACATAGTAAAATATGCTTAGACTAAAAGTAGGAGGTTAAAATGAACACAATTTATAAGAGAGTAGAAACAGAGGGTGACTTTGAGGAATTTTATCAAATTCTTATTCCTTCATGGTTGGAACAAAATTACATTTTGGAATGTCCCCTAGGTAATGTATGCAGATACCTTGTTTATAATCACAACCATATTCCAGTAGGAACCGCCGAAGTTATACCTTATGGGCATTCTGGAGCATCCTCAGATATAGACACATATTTTCCTTTCAAAGACCAAGAGATAATACAGGAAAATATATCATCAATCGCTGAGATAGATTGCATATCCATACATCCTGAACACAGAAAAGATAAAAACTTAGATAGGCTAGTATATACCATGGCCGAACACACAAGAAAAAGCAAGATTAAATACCTTATAGGTATAATGAACCCGATGTTATATGTGGCTCTTAGAAACACATATAATATTCCAATTAAAAAATTCGGCAAAAAAATAACTAGATCTAATTTGGGTAATCCTTTATACCCGATTATCATAGATGCTGAATATGTATACACCCATATAAAAGAATACACTTGGTTATACCAACTTTACGAATTAGATAGGAACTTAGCACGAGATGCTACATATAGAATATTGGTTTAGCACAATTAGAGGGGGGGGGAGTGAAATGAAAAAAGTTCCCTGATTGTACTCAGCCTAGGATTAATATTCGCTGTTGTTTATTTATTTGCTTCACGTAATGCAGAACCTGCTATACCTTTAAAATTTAATTTTTAAAGCAGACCTTGCGGGGTTCGCTTTTTTTAAGCTTTTATTTCTTGAAAAGTATAATATGATAAGAATTAAAGGGGTGAGTGAGATGAAAAAAAGTTTACTCGCTGTACTCAGCTTAGGATTAATATTCGCTGTTGTTTATTTATTTGCTTCACGTACTGCAGAACCTGCAAAGCCGGTTATCCCTGCTGTTTCCCTGGAAAAGAGCATCTGCGAAAAAGTATCAGAGCAATTTGGCGAAGCCTGCCAGCGGATTCTTTTGTTTGACCCCCATTCACGCTTGGTTTTTGCGGAAACCAACTCGGGAATTATCCCTGTTTTGACCAATCAGGAGTTTGCAGAGTTTAAGAAGTTCATCTATCCGATGATGGATTTCCAGGAGTTCAGCGAGGAAAAAACAGATAGGGGACCTATTGACTGGCGGGCAGATAAAAAGTCTGAGAAGGGTTTTTCCATCATATATGGATTTGCGGAGGATCATGCGAAGACCATCATAATTAACAGTGAAGGCAATATCCAGCCAACCCGCTTTTTGGTTCGGGATAACCTGTGGGTTTGGTATGCTGTTTTCGAGAAAGATGAAATTAAACTGCCGGTTGAGGTTACAGTTTATGATGCAGAAGGCCACATTGTTAAGGGAAATGAATAAGTATAACCCCCGCTTCCTATTCTATTAGGAAGTTTTTTTATTCCTTGAGTCCAGTCTTTGCAAAAACCCCCTTACATAATTCGGACTTCATTTTGTGTAATACAGGAGTATAATACGTAGTAAGCAGACAATTCGATGAATTTAGAGTCTGACTTTTGCAAACTTACTATTTTAGAATCAGGTAAAGGAGGGAGCGCTCCCGATGATTCTTGACCAGCGCTGCATGGCGATTTTGACGAAAATGGTCCATGCGCCTACACATGTTTCTCCGCAGGAGCTGATGGAAGAATTACAGATTTCCAAGCGGACTGTTTATTATGATGTTGACAAAATTAATAGCTGGCTAAAAGACCAGGGTTTAGATGAATTGCAGTATGTTCGTGCTGCTGGATTTTTTCTCGATGAAGAAGAAAAGCAGCAGATTAAACAGCGGCTGCATTCGTTTGATAAAGCTGGCAGTTATGAGTTTTCGCGCAAAGAAAGAATGGCCTGGACTGCCATCCTTATCCTGACCCGTGAGAAAACCATTTATCTTCAGGACCTGATGGATAAGCTGGGTGTCAGCAGGAGTACGCTTCTGGCAGATATCAAGGAATTAAAAAAGCAGCTAAGCCAGTTCCAGGTTCAGTTGAATTTCCATAAACCTTCAGGCTACTTTATTGCCGGCGAAGAGCAGGATAAGAGGAAAATGCTGATACACTTCCTATCACAGGTCTTAACCAATCGCGGCTGGAATGATCTATTATCTGAAGTCCAGTTAACCATCCAGGACACGCCTGGACTGTCACCTGAAATGTTTCAGCGTACTGATTTAGAGACGATTTATGAGATTCTGAATGAAAGTGAATCTTTTTCTGGCGTTCATTACACAGATGAAGTGATGGAGACGCTAAGCGCCCATATATTTATGCTCATCAAAAGGTTTAACCAGGAAAAATACATCAAGATGGATCCTGTTGAAAAACAGGTCATTAAAGAAACAAAAGAGTACACCGCTGCTCAATTTATTTGCCGGAAAATTGAAAGCGGTTTCCATATTGAGGTTCCCGATGATGAAGCCTGCTATCTTGCAACCTACCTGTTGGGTGCAAAAATAAGCGACTATGATACACATGAGCTGGAAAACCAGGACCTTGATATCCTCAAATCAATGGCTGTAAGAATGGTCGATGATTTTCAAAAGTATGCGTGCGTATTTTTTCAAAATCGGAAGGAACTTGAACGAAATTTACTGATTCATTTAAAACCGGCTTATTTCCGAATCAAATATGGGATCGAATTGGAGAATCCATTATCTAAATCTGTACAGGAGTCTTATCAGGACCTGTATATTCTAACCAAAAAAGTGGTTCATCATTTTGAATACGTGCTTGGCAAAAAAGTATCGGATGATGAAGCGGCCTATATTGCGATGCATTTTGGAGGCTGGATTGATAAAGAAGGCGTAAGGGTGGAAGCCCGCAAAAAAGCGGCTGTGGTGTGTGCCAGCGGAATCGGCACGTCCCGAATCCTGCAGAAGCAAATTGAAGATCTCATGCCGTTTGTGGATGTGGCACATGTATACACTGTCCGTGAATATGAGAAAGCGTCCCTGGCTGATTTGGATTTTGTCATTTCGACCACGCCAGTATCCCGGAAAAAGGTACCGGTGTTTATTGTAAATCCGATTCTTAACCCGTCTGAGAAGGAATCCCTGCTTAAGCAGGTTCAGGCATCAGAAAAAAGGCCGAAATCTGAAAACATAGACGCATTGATGAACATTATCCGGAAGCATGCAGATATCAAAGACGAAAGCATGCTGATCCAGGAATTGAAAGTTTACTATCAATCAAATAAAGAAGCAAAAAGTGAGGTGGATCAAAAGCCAATGTTAAATGAAGTTCTCACCGCCGATAAAATTCAATTTGCAGATTCTGCTGCAAGCTGGCAGGAAGCACTGCAAATGGCGTCACAGCCGCTATTGGCTGATCAATCCATCAGCCAGAATTACATTGATGCCATGATTGAAAATGTGAAAGAAATGGGGCCGTATATCGTCATCGCACCTGGAATTGCCCTTCCTCATGCCCGCCCTGAAGCTGGTGTGAACAAGCTGGGAATGAGCTTTCTGCAATTAAAGGAGAGCTGTGCTTTTTCGGAAAAGCCGGAACATCAGGTTAGATTATTCTTTGTGCTGGCAGCCATCGATAATGAAACCCATTTAAAAGCATTATCCCAGCTGTCCAAAATGCTGTCTGACAGCGATAACCTTGAAAAGCTCCAGAATGCTGATACAGCAGCTGACGTATTGGAAATTATTAATCAATATTCACAAGACTAAGGAGGAAATAAACATGAAAAAAATTCTTGTAGTATGCGGAAATGGACTTGGAAGCAGCTTTATCGTAGAAATGAACGTAAAAACAGTTTTAAGCCAGATGGGAGTGGAAGCAGATGTTTCACATACCGATTTAACAACGGCTAAATCCGAAAAAGCGGACATCTACCTGGGATCTAAAGACCTGATTTCCACTTTGGATGACGGAACAAGAACGATCATTGGTTTGACAAACATCCTTGATCAAAATGAACTAAAAGCGGCATTGGAATCACATTTATCCTAATAGAGAAAAAAAGAGCAGGCGGAAAAATCCGCCCGCTGAAAAATAAAAAGAACAAATACAGTATAACCTGAAAACTAGTTAGATTAAAGAGAGATACAGAGGATTTAAAAAGGAGGGGTTAACATGTTTGATTTCATCATGAATGATATATTGGGCACACCCGCCATCCTGGTTGGCTTATTCGCCTTGTTTGGCTTGCTTCTGCAGAAGAAAGGTATTGCCGATGTCATATCAGGCACACTTAAAACGATCATGGGCTTTCTCATCCTGAATGGAGGAGCAAGCATCTTAATAGGCTCACTTGATATTTTCGGAAAAATGTTTGAAAAGGCCTTCCATATCCAGGGTGTCATTCCGAACAACGAGGCCATCGTTGCGATCGCCCAGCAGACATTTGGGAAAGAAACAGCAATGATCATGCTTTTCGGGATGGTCATGAACATTATCATTGCCCGTTTCACACCGTTTAAATATATTTTCCTTACAGGACATCATACTTTATTCATGGCCTGCCTGATCTCAGCTGTATTTGCAACCGGCGGAGTGACAGGGCTTCCGCTGATCATTATCGGGTCTATTATTCTGGGATTATTAATGGTATTCATGCCTGCGCTTGTCCAGCCATATGTACGCGAAATCACTGGCAATGACAGTATAGCTGTCGGCCACTTCGGATCTTTCGGCTACTTTGTTTCCGGCTTTATCGGGAAGCGTGTAGGGGATAAATCCAAATCGACGGAGGATATCAAAGTGCCAAAATCACTTGGATTCCTGCGTGATACATCTGTTGCGATGTCTCTGACAATGACGATTCTCTTCCTGGTTGTGGCGCCGATTGCCGGAAAAGGATATGTGGAATCTGAATTGAGCGGCGGAGTGAACTTCCTTGTATTCTCGCTCATGCAGGCGATTACGTTTGCAGCTGGTGTATATGTGGTCCTTGCCGGTGTGCGGATGCTTATTGCAGAGATCGTGCCAGCTTTTAAAGGAATCGCTGATAAAGTGGTAAAAGATGCAAAGCCTGCCCTTGATTGTCCGGCAGTGTTCCCTTTTGCGCCGAATGCAGTTATTATCGGATTCTTATTCAGCTTCGTAGCTGGATTGCTTTCCATGTTCCTGCTTCCATTATTCGGATTGAAAATTATCGTGCCAGGTCTGATTCCGCACTTCTTCACAGGTGCGGCGGCAGGGGTATTCGGTAATGCGACTGGAGGCAGGCGGGGAGCGATGATCGGTTCTTTTGCCAACGGTCTATTAATCTCATTCCTTCCGGCCTTATTGCTGCCGGTTCTTGGATCACTTGGATTTGAAGGAACTACCTTTGGAGACTCGGACTTTGGGGTTGTGGGGATACTCTTGAGCTTCCTTATTAAACTATTTTCTTAATCTAGTTATTATTGGGACTTCACTTTGATGTGGAGTCCTCTTTTTGTTTTTCCAAAAAATTTGGGCAGGCCTATCTCGGGCGACACTGTCCGTACTATATTATATGTTTTATTAAATTCAAGAAGTGTTGTGTTGCTTTTCCCTTTTGCAAACTTTCTTCTCTTCACCCTTTAATGCGTTGCCGCAACACCTAATAAGGTATTGCAACATTTATCTACTAAATATATAGTTAGAATATTACAAAAAGTAGGAAATATCATGAACTGGAAAAATACAAAATTACTGTGAATGCCAGTGCAACTGGATTTATTATGGCAAAAGCTGTCGCAGAACGGCTGGGTAGCTTTCAGGAATAGATTAAATCCAAAGTTAAGCAAATTCAGGTTAATAGGTCAGGTACACCAGAGGATATCGCACAGGCCGCAAGCTTTTTTGCTAGTCCGGCATCCTCATTTATAAGCGGTCAGGTCTTAGATG
Source organism: Cytobacillus sp. EB106-05-05-XG126 (assembly GCF_058791715.1). NCBI lineage: Bacteria > Bacillati > Bacillota > Bacilli > Caryophanales > Bacillaceae > Cytobacillus > Cytobacillus sp. EB106-05-05-XG126. The sequence goes on from NZ_JBYTDU010000003.1 coordinate 131,018, forward strand.
TTACCGGTGGCCCAAAAGCATAGGAGGTTAAGAGATGAAGCATTGGAAAATTGCCCTGATCCCCGGGGATGGAATCGGTCCTGAGGTTGTGGCAGAAGGAGTAAAAGTGTTAAAAAAAATGGAGGAGCTGGATCCCGGTCTATCCTTTTCGTTTACGGAGTTCCCATGGGGCTGCGAGTATTATTTGGATAATGGAAAAATGATGGCTGATGATGGGATTGACCAATTAAAAGAATTTGATGCGATCTATTTAGGGGCAGTAGGCTACCCGGGTGTACCGGACCATATTTCACTGTGGGACCTGCTTCTGAAGATCCGGAAGGAATTTGATCAGTATGTAAACATTCGTCCTATTAAACTTCTGCACCCGGAGCTGACACCGCTTAAAAACAAAGGGGAAAAAGAGATCGACTTTTTGGTGATACGGGAGAATAGCGAGGGGGAATACGCAGGAGCAGGAGATTGGCTATTCAAAGGAAAGCCTGAGGAAGTGGTCCTGCAGACCGGTGTGTTTTCAAGGAAAGGAACAGAACGCATTATTCGCTACGCATATGAAGAAGCCCGCAAACAGAAAAAGACCTTAACAAGCATCAGTAAAGCAAATGCGCTGAATTATTCCATGGTGTTCTGGGATGAGGTATTTATTGAAGTGGGGAAAGAATATCCGGATGTCAAAACTTACTCCTATTTGGTGGATGCTGCAAGCCTCTACTTTGTTCTGCAGCCGGAAAGATTTGAGATTGTCGTTACCTCCAATTTATTCGGGGATATTCTAACCGATCTGGGAGCTGCGATTACAGGTGGACTCGGGCTGGCTGCGGGAGCGAATATCAATCCTGAAAGGGAGTTTCCATCCATGTTCGAGCCTATTCATGGATCCGCACCGGACATAGCCGGGAAAGGTCTTGCCAACCCTCTTGCTGCCATCTGGTCCGTCAGCCAGATGATGGATCATTTTGGAGAACCGGCTTGGGGAAGCGCCATCCTGAAAACGATGAAAGAACTGCTTCATCATAAGAGTGCACTAACTCCGGATCTTGGCGGGAAAGCTTCAACTGATCAGCTTGGCAATGAATTTATGAATCTTTTAAGCAGTCATGCTCCAGCTAAGGTTAAAAGTCCTTCCAGTGGAGTTAAATAATAGAGAGAAGGGTTCCTATGATACGGTTTTCTCTCGTATTAAGTATGTGTTTTCTTTATATTCTTGAGGCATTTATGCCCAATATGTACATTAGCCTCATTTTTAAAATGGCAGCTGCAGCTGTATTTTTCACCATGATGCCTTTATTGGATAGGAAGGGCAGGATATTTACACTGGGACTATTCACTGCGGGGATTTTCATTCATTATGCAGTCGGAGACAGGGGCATGCTGCTGATCGAGGGCATCACTCAGAATATGGCACTGCTGGCCATTCTCATCCTGGCTCCGCTTCTGTCCATTCCTTTAAGAAGAGAAGGGATCATCGACACAGTAATAACGTATTTAAATGAGCTGAAAAACAGCCCCGCCCATACTTTTTATGGCATTACCTCATTTATGCTGACTCTGGCTCCCATTTTGAACATGGGGGCCTTAAGGATTGTACACGGCTTTGTCGAAAACATCAAAATTCCGTCCAAGTTATTATCAAGGTCTTACTATGCAGGATTTACCCCGGCTGTTATTTGGTCACCATTTTTTGCTTCAGTAGGAATTGTGTTGTTTTATTTAGATATCACGTATCTTTCTTATGTAGCTTTTGGTGTGTTTTTTGCGGTTTTGCAGATGGCAGTAGGGATGATTCTGTTCCGTCCTGCTGGAGCTGTGGAGACGGCTGCTGCAATGGAGAGAGAAGCGGAAATTTCAGTGCCTGAAAAAGGCAGAAGAAGGGATTTATACACTCTGGCGGGCTTTGTTTTTGGCCTGGTGTTCCTGCTGATAGTCATGGAGCAGGTTACCCAAAAATCGATGCTATTGCTGGTAAGCATGGTCTGTTGCATTGTGCCGGCAGGCTGGATGATTCTGAGGAATCAAAAGAAGGCTGTAAAAGAAGAGATTTCACTATATAAGAGTAAAATACTGGCACAGAAGATGGAGATTTGCCTGTTTTTAAGCGCGGGCCTTTTTGGCAACGCTGTATCACACACACCTGTAAAACAGCTGCTGGAATGGTCCATGCATTGGTCAGCTCAGCAGTCTATCGGGATTTTATTCTCCTTCATCATCCTTTTTGTAACGTTTATGGCCTTTCTGGGAGTCCATCAAATAATAGTCATTCCGCTGATCCTAACCTCGCTGAACTTTGCGGAAATGCCTGATATTACGGTAGTCAGTGTGGCATTTATGTGCATATTCACCTGGATGCTTTCTTCTTCCATTTCACCTCTTAACGCCATGAATATCATCATCAGCCAATGTGTTCAAAAAAACGGGCTGACCGTTGCATTCAGATGGAATGGGGCATACTTTCTCTCTGTTACGGCGATGGCCTTTTTGTATGTTTATATAATGAATTGGCTTTAGCAGCGGTGTGGAGTGCGGAGCCGGCTAAGCCACAAAAATTTAGGCACCTTTCGTATTCAAATAGAAAGGTGCCCTTTTAACTGCTATTTATTTTTAAGATACAGATTCCCATAAAGCTTATGACTTCTTCTTCGTTCTAGACTGAAAAAAGCTGACAGCTTCCAAAATAAATAATTTCTCCTGCTCACTCAGCATTGTCCAGTTTCCAGCTTTTATTTTCATTAGTAAGCCCTCCTCGATTTTTAATTCTCTCGTGACAAGGACATAGATGTAAAATTCTTACTTAACTATACCGCCTTTCTAGTCACTTGAAACAACAAAAGTTTTTGCAAATTCCGACACTTATTTTTGTAAAATAAAGACTAACCATCAGGGAAAATGGGGTATTAAGGGTCTTTTGCTATAATTTGAACCGTTATAGGACCCGTTTCTCCACAATTCTACCTATTTCCCAATATTTTGATTTTAAGTTAAAATAAAAGAATAATAGATAATATTTTTGGGGGATTCTTTATGGGCTATCGGGTACCGCTGCTGAGAGGGTTAAAGGAACCTTATATGATTTCACATCAGCTGAGAAAAGAGGAGAGACTATCAGGCTTATGGAAGCAGATTCTGCTGGTCATGCTGCTGAGTGCACTGATATTTGGACTCAGTGCTTACTTTGGCATTGGGAGTGAGCAGACATCAAAAAGTCTGACTGATATGTCCAGAAGCGAGTATGAGCTGTACAAGCTGTTCTTTGGCGGCGGACAAATCGTTTACGGCATCATCTATGCTGCCATGATCATTTTCGTACCCTCCCTGTTATTTTGGACGCTGGTTGATGTTGAATACAAAAAGCTGATAAGCATTCAGCTGATGGTTATGCTGATTCTCTTAATAGAAAAAGCTATTAACATCCCGCTCTTTCTTTTTCTCGGATTAAACAGTGAATCATCACTATTTTCATTCGGCGTCATTGCTCAGGCAGCCTCATTTCCAGATCTTTTGATCTACACGTTTTCCGCCATTACACTATTTAAAATCTGGACATTTGTCCTGCAATATAAGTACTTAAAAGCCGTTTCCGAAAGAAGCCCTCGCTTCCTTATATTCCTGCTGATCGGAACGCATCTGTTTTTCGTGATTGTCTCAGCGTTACTCTCATCCATTCAATTGGAAAAGTTAATTTAAGTGAGGGATCTTCTATGATGTGGAAAGTGAGATTGCTGATTATTGGTGTAACGCTTTTCCTGGCTTGCAATATTGCCCTGATTTTCCTGAAAAGTGATAAAATCGGCAGAACCTACTATATTGATGAATGGACGGCAGTGAAAAAACAGGACCTTCTTGAAACTATGCCAGCAAAGGGGGTTCTCGCTCCGAAGGAAGAGCATCACCTATACTATGAGAATACAACAGGCACATTTAAGGGATTTCTTGTAGAAAAAGGGGACGAGGTCCAGGCAGGAACAGGCTTATTCGAATACTCACCGGATGACATAGCCATGACGAAGGAAAATTTTCAGATAGAAAAAGAAAAACTGGAACGTGAACAAACTGGCATAGAAAGTCATATCAGAGATTTGGAAAGCATGCAGAGAACGCTTGCCCTTACACCTGCGGAAGAAGATGAACCCAATCCAAATGCATATATGATTCAAACGGTTGAGCGGGATATTGCTGAAAAGGAGCTGCAAGTCAGCAGGCTTGAAAGTGAAATCGAGAAGTATGAGGATTTGATGGAAGCCGCGGACGAAAGTCTTTCTAATCTGACGGTGGAAAGTGAAGTAGCGGGAACAGTCAAAAGCATTCAGAATGACCTTACCAATCCGGTTGTAACCATCATTTCGAATGAACAGAAAGTTGAAGGAATTTTTACCGAGCAGGAAATTCATAAAGCCGCAGAAGGAATGAAAGTATTCATCATTCCAAAAGGCAGCAGCAAAAAAATAGACGGTACCCTTGAAAAAATCATAAACTATCCAACATCAGAACCGCATGCGGAAACAGAAAGCCGCTATGAATTTACTATTAGCCTGAATGAATCACCTGAGTTTGAAAGTTTCCATGGAGAACACGTCGATTTGCGAATCGTTACAAATGAAGTGGAGAATACCATGACGGTTCCAGCCCAGGCGGTGAAGAAGGCGAAAAAAGGCACGTATACATATGCCATCCAGCAAAACGGCAGGCTTGAACGCAAGGTAATTGAAACAGGGCTGAAAATCGGACAGACCCAGGAAGTGAAAGAAGGGGTGGAAAAGGGGGAACTGGTTCTTCTCGATCGGCCGCCATTTCTCAAAACGGGCTTTCCATTCGCCACACCATTAGAAGTGGCAAAGCTTAAAAAGAAAGACTTAAAGGATTTAAGAAAGAAAGACATGCTGAAATACGCAGCAAGAGGACTTCTTTCCAGATAGAGAAAACCAGCAGCCATATATGCTGCTGGTTCTTTTATGCCTAATAATAAGGATCCTCGTTACCGGATCGGGCTCTGAACAGAATGCCGATAAACATAGCCACGGCTGTAACCAGCCATACAATCATAAAGGCTGAGCCAAGTGTAAAGGAGTTGCTCGCATAATTCATGCTTTGTTCGGTATAGACAATATACACTAGGGGGGCTGCATTCATAAGGAAAAAAACAATAATCGCAGCCAGCTTGCCCGGCGTCTGATGCTGGAACTTGGAATAAATTAAAAGAAGACTCATTAGTAATAAAGATAAGGACAAAAATGAAATAATGCCTACGATGTTCAATTGATCTCCTCCTTTAGACCCCGCTAGTTATAGTATTCTTCAAAATATATGTATATTCCTTCCAGAATATGAAGAAAGACACCTGTAAAAAGGTGTCCTAGTAAAATCTCTTAAATCCATCAAAATGTTTCTTCCAATACGAATTATCCAGACTGGAGACTTCAACACCTGATGAGCCGGCATGGATAAATTTATTATTTCCTACATAGAAACCTAAGTGTGAAATGCCTTTTTTATATGTATTCTCAAAAAATACTAAATCGCCAGGCTGCGGCGTATTCACGTAAAAAGAACGGCTGTAGTAGCCTTCTGAAGAGTAGCGTACCATTTTGGAGCCTGTCTGCTTTAGAACATAATAAATGAACCCGCTGCAGTCAAAACCTGAAGGAGTTTGGCCGCCCCATTGATAAGGGACACCAACATGCTTCTGGGCTTCAGCCAAAACCGACGCTGCTGCCCCGCTTGTCTGCTCATTATTGTCAGGCTTTCCGCTGGAAACAGATTCATTTGAATCCTTGTCTGCACTTAAGTTAAGCTTTTGTCCAATCAGGATTAAATCAGAGCTTAATTTATTCCACGCTTTAATCTGCTGAACAGTAGTCTTGTATTTAGCAGCAATGCCGCCTAGAGTATCCCCTTTTTTAACTATATATACCTCTGAGCTGCTGCCGTTTGCAGGGCTTGACGGTGCAGGTGCTGAACCTGCCTGCTCTCCGGTATCTCCTGTGGTATTACCAGCAGATTTTGAAACCTTAAAGACTTGTCCAGGGTAGATTAAGTGCGTGCTAAGGCCATTCCAGCTCATTAAATCTTTTAAACTAATTTTATGGCTTAAGGCAATTTTAGATAGAGTATCCCCGCTTTTAACGGTATAAGTTTTAGCCGTATTCGCTGGTGCAGGTGCTGTGGAGCCGCCTGATGGCTGATTGGATTCAGGCTTCTCTGCTGCTGCAGCCCCTGGTATTTCAAGTTTTTGATTGATTGATAGAAAATCGGAACTTAAATTATTGGCTTTTTTAATATCTGTAACAGTCGTTTTGTATTTGATAGCCAAATGAAACAGGGTATCCCCTTTTTTAACTGTATATGTATCGGCGGAAGCCTGAGAGGCAAAGGCAGAAGAGAGCATTGCTGCAGCAGCAATTGAGACAATCTGTTTTTTCACTTTTCCGAATCACTCCTTGGACATATTTTTGTACTATTTTACCACATATATCGTCCAAAAAGATCATATTTTTACATCATTATACAAAAAACTAACTATTATTTTACAATAATGAAGGACTGTCGACTTATGTCGAGGTGACTATTGGATGTTTCTGTCGAAAATTGCCACTTTACCACGTATATAGTCATTATATCGTTCATCTCTTTGAAGACGGAAAATATCAAGGGCCTGCTCCATATATTTTTTTGCCAAAACAAACTGTTCCTGGAGTTCATAATTAAATCCAATATGATAATGCAGATGTCCCAAAAGAAATAACTGATCCTTTTCTAAGCAGCTTTCGATGGCCTCATGGCAGAGCTTGGTAGAGCGATCATAATCCTTTAAGTCTGTATAGGTTTTGGCCGTATTATAAAGTAGCCTGCTTCGGACGGTTTCATCATTCAAATAGAGGATTCCCTCTAAATGATTCATTGCTTGAAGATAGATATCAAGGGCTTCCGTGTATCTTCCTGCTTCATATAGTAATATTCCTTTGCTATTTAAAATCTCGATTTCCCTTTCACTCCACACCTTCTCAAATGTCAAATTGATGGCTCTATCGATAAATGAAAGTGCCTGCTCGAGCTGGTGATCGACATGATATTTGTAAATTCCTTTATGCCAGAGGAGGTTCTGGAAATTTTTCTTGCTTGATGTAAAGAGGGGATTCTTTTCTTCGGATTTCACAATCTCTTTTATGAGGGGGTAATCAAGGTTGCGCCTGGCTATTCTAAGCTGGTTATTAACCTCCTGCACATAATCAAGCCTCGGGGTCGTTCCGTGCTCAAAAAAATAATTGATATCAACACCCAGCCTCTGTGAAATAAAATATAAAGTGGATGCCAAAGGAAGGACATCGCCTTTTTCAATTTTGCTGATTTGCGCCTGAGTACATATATCCTTTGCCAGGTCCTTTTGGGAAAAACCTGCTGCTTTTCTTAACTCTTTGATTTTTTTTCCAATTGCAGAGAAGTCCAAATGATACCCTCCTAAAAATATTCTTATAGTTATATTTACTATTGAAAATCCATATAAACAAGAGGTTTCTCTCTGAAACTCATAAAAAATGAGTAATTATCAATGATACATAGATTGCATATAAGTGTTTTAATAAAGATGAGAATTGCATTTAGGAGGAAACCCTAACTGCATCTGAAGTAACATCCTTTTTAATCTCCAATTTTTGCCGGTTCCATTTGAGGAAGCGGTTCTTTTTATTTTTTTAATTGGAAAAATATTGTCAAATGATAAAAAAAGAACTAGAATGTTGTCATAAGATTGCTAGGAAAATAGGAGGAGTAGAAAAGTTGCTGGACAATGAGGGTCATAAAACGATAAATGAACTTTTTTTGGAGATGCTTACAAAAGTATATGAAATCGGAGTTGGGGAAAAGGAAATGAGTGTAAACCAGCTTCTTTCAGAGATTGAAAATGACCTGAGAAAAATCGTGGGCAATTAACGAAATCAACTAGACACAGAATATGGATGTATACATAACCCTTTTATAGAAGGGTTTTTATTTTGTATATTAATAAATTCAATAAGCAGAATGCGGTAATTTATAAAATTTTTAATTAATGAAAGGATATTTGCCGGAAACATCGAATAATAATATAGTGGGGCTATTTTTAAAGTAGCTGCATAAATGTTTTTGTGCATATCAGTATATCTTTAAAGCATGCTCATCACAAACAGCATAGACTGATGCAGTTCCTGAACACTCCTGAAACTTTATTAAACGATATAATACCTTTTATGGTAAAATAATACTATTAATCATACTAAGTGAGGGAAAGCTGATGAATTTAAGTGAGTATTTAATTGGCGACAGCTTACAATCTTTTCGTCAGTATAAAGGGTTAAGTGTTAAGGAGCTGGCAGAGGGCATATGTTCTGAGGAAGAGCTTATTTCTTTTGAGAGAGAGAAAGCGTATCCAAGTCTGGAAACGCTGAATCAATTAGCAAATAAAATGAATATTGATCTTACGTACTTCTTTAATATTGCCTCGAAGTCTACCATAAATTATTCTACAGCTGTTATGCAAATTATTAATAAGCACAAGCGGAATTGGAATTATAAGGCCATCTATGAAATTGTTCAAAAGGAACTGGATAATCCCCTTTTTCAGCCTGTCATGCTGAAGCAATTCCTGGTCTGGCACCAGGGGATCTGCGTTTTTTATCTTGAAAATGATTTTGATAAAGCGATCCAATTATTGCACGGCGCTTTGGACCTTACAAATGAAAAAAGGGTCAACTTATCGGAAAGAGAAGTCGAAATATTAGCAAGCATCGCTATTTTATATAAAGATATGAATCTCTATGAGGAAGCCATATCGATGTTCAAAAAGGCACTTAATGATTTGGAAAAGCTGCCGCATATCCTTGAAAGCAGAGGGAAAGTCAGGATCCTATTTGGGTTATCCCAGGCCTTGACAGAGGTAGGGGAATTCCAGGAATCCCTTGTATATTGCCAAAAGGGAATTGATATTTGCATACATGAAGAAATCCAATATCTGTTTGCCAATCTGCACTATCAAAGCGGAGAGAATCATATAAAACTTGGCAATAAAGAAAAGGGAATAGAGTTTCTTCAAAAAGCTATTTATATCCTGAAGCTGCAAAAAAATGATAAATTTATCCAAATTGTCGAATCGGAAATGGAAAAATTACTCAATAAATGTTAATATAGAAATATTCAATAAATTATGAATGAGAGAGGAGTCAATGTCGTGAAAAAAATAATTTTGGCCGGAGCATTGGCATTAGGGGTAATTGGGGCTGGAGCATCTTTCGCAGGGAACCAGGAGGCTGGCATTCCATCAGAGCATAGTGTTGTCAAGCCTGTAGAGTTAGCTGGCATCCCATCAGAACATAGTGTTGGCAAAACGATTGAGTTAGCTGGTATTCCTTCCGAACATAGTCCGGCATATTCAACAATGGGCATTCCTTCTGAGCATTAATAATAGAGGTATTATCTAAAAGCGGGTAAATCCCGCTTTTTTATTTTTTGGCATGCAAACAACTCGAAAATTGTACTCTTTCAATTAAAAACTCCAAGTTCTATAAAAAAATTACCATAAATGGGAAAGTTATATTATAATTATAGTGCTATAATCCTATGACTATTTTCTTAAAGAAAGGGAGTTTTTAATGATTTGTTCTAATTGTTCTCATACAAATGAAGGAGGTAGGTTTTGTGAAAACTGTGGATCATCGCTAACTGGCGGGGGAAGGACTGAAAGTGCTGCTGCAGTAGAAAATACAGCTTCAAGTGCATTGTCCCCAGGTCAGTCTAATAAATACATAGAATCCACCAAAAATATTTCAAAAATGTATTTTGGGTACTTCATGGAGGTAATCAAAAAACCTTACGCAAGTTCACAAGCAGTAGGGTCAGAACATTTTATTAACGGCCTGATTACAATTCTCCTGTATTCTTTTCTAATTCCTCTAATGTTATATTTTGCTTTAAAGGGTATTTTGGCGGATATGAACAGTTTGAGCGCTGGTTTCTTTGGGGAAGAAATGCAAATTAATCCTCCTTTCACTGATGTTGTGATTAAGCCTGCATTTGCTTATGCGATTTTCATCATGTTAGTTGCTGTATTTACCTTTGCATCAATCAAACTCGGACGTATTAATGTATCTTTCAAGGAAGTTGTTGCCCGTTTTGGTTCTTTCTTAATACCTTTTGTTGCAATCTTGGCTATTGCCCTTATTATGTCAATTCTAAAAGTGAAATTGTTTTTCTTATTCTTACTCCTTGGTTTCGTGGGGTCAATTTTCATGGTTCCTCCTCTAGTCATTGCTTCTTTTAAAAAAAGCAATGTGGACGGAGTAGATGTAATCTATGGTTCCTTAATTACATATGTATTAACTTTTATTGCAATTGCCATTATGGGGGATATGCTATTTAATGCTCTGAAAGATGCTTTCTCTGATTTACTCGGATTATTTGGCGGTTTTTAATGAAGAAGAGCTTGGTCGATTGACCAAGCTCTTCTTCATATTATTCTGCTTCTAAATTAGTTAATACTAGTTCATTATCAGCATTATACACTGCTGTATATTTCCAATTATATTCTTTTGTATCGGAAGTGCCATCAGCGTAATTAATTTTGATTTTCTCCCAAGTATAAATAATAGTTTCGCTGCCCTCCTGGGAATAATTACTGACTTGATAGTCAAGCAGCTCCTCGGTTGTGCCTTTTTCACCCAATCTTTCTACAAGCGCCTTTTGGTCTTTATACAGCTGGCTGTCAGCTGCAAGATAGGGAGAGACGGAATCAAATTGATTGCTGTTAATGGCGGAAACCAATTGATTTAAGTAGTTGTCCATTAACTTGGTTACCTCTTCTGAAGTTCCCTCATTACTAGAGGCAGTCGCAGAAGCGGCAGTGGAATTTCCCCACTTAGTTACATATTCCTTGGGCTTCTTTTCTTTAAACTCTTTAATATGCTCATCATTAAAGCTCCAGGCAGAATATCTGCCGTCTACAAGCCATTTCTCAGCCTTATCATCAAAAACTAAAGTATAGTCCACATACTCTTCACTATTCTGCATATCTGGAGACTCACCTGCGTAATATTCATCAGATTGATACTTCTCATTTACAGACAGCTGCGCCTTCCATTTCCCCTCTTCAGAATAGACGGAAAAAGAGTTTAAATCAAAAGCAGAGCCTAAATATTTCCCTTTAAAACTTATATCATATTCCTTAGCTTCATCAACCTTTACCTGAAGACTATCCTTTTCAGAAGGAGAAGCGGCAGAGTATTTTTCTATATCTCCGCTCGTGTATGCTTCCAGTCGTTCTTTAGCTCCGGAAACAACTGTATCCATTAAGGTCTTTTGGAAGTTTTCATTGTTTGCTAAATTTATTTGTATTTCATTAGTATCAATTGGAATCTTCGCAGTTTTTATTTTTCCCCAAGGCAGTTCTGCTTCCACTTCGAGATTCATAGAACCATCAGTCAGTACAGGTCCGAATGTAGACTCTTGAAAGGGGTTAACCCCAACATCCTCACCATTAATAAATAGTTTCCCTTTAAGGCTGGTGGTATCATCACCATCAAAATAGACAGTGACGTCTTCACCCTCTAAGTACAAACCAATTGATTCCTTATTGTCAAAGCCGCTAAGTAATACTTCTTCCTCTGTTGTAAGCTCTACAAAGTCAGTTTTTAACTTGGCTTCAATCTTATAAATACCAGGAAGATAAGGTCCAAAAGTCTTTTCAAAATCAGCGTTTGAAGACTTTCCAACTTTCTTTCCATCCACGAATAATTCCGTGTCTTTATAATTAGTTGAAAGATTTAAATAGACAGATGGGATGTTAATCTCGAATTTATCATAGAAAAGTATTTTTCCATCCTTCTCAAGATTCACCATATTGTCTGGGGAAAATTCTTCAGCCATTGTCTGCTCGTTCTTGTTTGAATTATTCTGCTGCTCCATCAGTTTTGCTTGACTCTCAAGACCTTGTATAATCTCTTCTATTCGATCTGGGTTTTTCTCAATATAAGCAATAAATCCACTTACAGATTTTTCATTAATCTCCAGCTTTTTATCGTTAGAGGTCAGCAGCTTGGATATTGCCTTTTCGTCTTTTTCCAGCAGTGCATTTTCAAATTTTTCAATAAGCCTGTTATGTGAAGTCAATGCTTCTCCAGCTTTATATCCCCCAAAAAGAATGATGAGGGCAACGCCGGCCGCAGCTATAATTCTCTTTGTTTTTTTATCCATAGGTTTGGATTTTACAGAATTAGTGACTCTAGTGCTGGAATCTTGTTTCTGGTTTGAAGAATAACTAGTTCCGCATTCACCGCAGAACTGCGCTCCCTCCTTCAGCTGTTTACCGCATTCTTTACAATATTTCATATTGTACCCCCTGTTCCAACTCTCGTTGAAGTTTCAACTATCAAGAAAATCCTATTCAATAGAATAGGATTTTACAGCAAATATGTATTGATTAATCCTCTTTATCTTGCTCATTTGAGTATGAGATCATGCAACAATTTGTTTCTGAACCAATAAAGCTTTATCGTTGTCAGTGGCTGGCTCATATCCTTTTTCAATAAAGCTGACAACTGTTTTTTTATTAGTGGTCCAGCATTGAGCCAAGCCCCATATACCAAGTGTAATAGGATTTAAAAAGAACCACTTTGCCACTTCTCCCCACTGTCCTCTAAACATAGCGACCCAGCCGCCAAAGAAGAATGTAGTCCACGAAAATCCAACCTTCAGCTCTTTCACTACACCACCTTGGTTTTTCAATAATACTTTTGCCATTCTTTCACCTCCATACTTTTAGCTTCTAAAAAGATAATAGGTAATAATTACTAGACTATTATACCTAAATGTTTCTTGAGAAACTAGACTATTATGGAATTTTTTTAAACTTATGGAATTTAAATACTGACAGATAAAAGTTATTGTTTGAATGCCTTTTCAAGGGAAATAGCCTATAAACATAACAAGGGAGGTGAGCCATTTGAGTCATTTATTCAGAACGGTTGAGTATTTTGAACAAAAAATAAAAAAAGCGCCTTGCAAGAATTGTTTCACAGTTAGAAAAGGAAATTCGTTATGACTTCACATGCCACGATCGTATAAAAAAAGAATGCCTCGATAACCTCTTTAAAGTTTCAAAAAAACATTCAGTAGTTGTTTTAGATGACTTTCTTGACATATCACACTAATAATTCACCTTGCTTGTATTTGCCGCTGCTTATTAATCTTTCCAAGACAAAACTAATCAAGTATGCTGCAGCGGCAGGTTAAGCAGCTTTAGAACTTCAGCTTATCATTAAGTTAGAATAAATTTTATTTAGATAAATGGGTTAGGAATGGAATCGCTCTCAATATAAATGGTGAAATGCAGTAACGAGGGATTACCATGAAGAGATGGTTGATTTTACTTATTTCTATTCTATTCTTGGCAGTGCTGGGCGGATGCAATAAAGAAGTTAAGCCTCAAGACTGTTTTGCCCAGAGAGGAAGCAGCTGGCTGCTTCCCTTTTTGTTATCGTTCGCAGGCAATTTTGTCCTTATCCCGGTCTTTTGACTTGTTCGCATCGTAGAGTTTTGCTGATACATACGGTTTATATTTGGTTTTTCCGCCTTTATTTTTAATGCCCGCAGTCCGGGCTACTCCGCCTTTATAGTCCTTATTTAGCTCTGTGCAATTTTTATATGTCTTGATTTTGGCAGTTTTCGCGGAAGCTGCCGGGCTAAAAGACAGTGAGGCTAAAAGGCATAGTGTAATGATGGCTGATAACAATTTTTTCAAAATGATCCCTCCTAATTTCCTGAATCTGTAATAAATATAAATTGTTTTCATCAGAAGTTCAATGACAATTTAAATCTCTTAAATTGTTTATTGTAAAAAATAGGAACAGGAAATATAATATAGAAGTATTGAAAAAATGGTGAAATGAGGAAGATTATGAGGAAATTAGGCGTTTTTTTATCAGTTTTAGTCTTAATTTTCAGTTTGTTCAGCCCTGTCGCTTCAGCTCAGAGTCCAGAATTTGAGGAAGAATTTCAGCAGTATCTAAGTGACATTAGCGCAACTAGGGGTTTTGAAGTTACGAAGGAAGACATTGAAATGGTTCTTTCGATGTATGATGAATCTGTTGAAGATTATGATTCTGTACAAGAACTAAGTGATTCTCTTGGCGAAGTAATCAAAGCTGATTTAAGCAACATTCAATTTATCTATGATGATTATGAGTTAACTGAAGAGTCTTTAAGAAGCTTGCTTGCAGAATTTGGTGAGGAACTGGAAGATTACATTTTTGTCGGTGACCTTGAGGAAAGCGTGTTTTTCTATACGACAGATGAGTTTGTCGACGAGGATATGATCCTGGAACTATTAGAAGTTTTCAAAGCCGAGTTTGACTTAACAGATGAAGAGATTGAGAGATTGAAGAATCACCTCATTTCAATAGAAGATGACCTTTTGAGCCCTGAGACCATGGAGCGGATGGAGGAATTGTCTTATAGAATGATGGCTATTGGAGAGTTCGACGAGACAGGGGAACTGAGTTCCGAACAGATAGAGGAATTGCTGTCAATCTTTGATGAACTGCTATCCATTTATCAGGTAAAAGCAGAGTATACTCTGATTACGAAAGATACTGAAAAGAACCTGACCCTCCTTGAGCTTGTGAATATGAAGGAATTGATTAATGCCAAGCTGAAAATCAGCATTTATAATCTGGCCGGCGATTTCCTGGCAGATCTTATTATCACAGGTGAAATGTTTGATTCGGATTTAATTAAAGAAACAGGAAAAGATATTACAAATGCGGCCGAAAAAGTAGAAAAGGTGAAAAAGCCTTCTTCTGAAAACAAAACAGTAAAAGGCGGAAAGCTGCCAAATACAGCTTCAAACAATCTTATGTATGGGGTGCTTGGACTGCTGGGTATTATGATCGGCACGACATTATTCCGCAGAGTAAGGGAAAGATAATATGAGGCGGGAGAAAAGCCGAAAGAATAGAGAAGTCAGCCACAGAAAGCGGCTGCTTCTTCTTTTCTTTAGTTTGAGCTTAATTGTGCTGGGAGTTTGGTTTACAACGACAAGCGTCTATAAAGTTGGAAAAGGGTATATCTCTTATAAGATGAATGCGCCTGAACGAGAAATGGAGCTAAAAAAAGAAGTCTCTGCTGCGGTAAAAGTGGAAGAAGAAAAAGATGTTTTATATCCGGATAAACCGGAAATTGGAGAGGAAATCGGTGAGCTGTACATCCCGAAAATCAAATCCGTTCTGCCGATTATCCATGGAACAGATGAAGATGAGCTTGAAAAAGGCGTAGGGCATTATGCCGGCAGTGTGATGCCGGGGGAAAAAGATAACTCTGTCCTTTCCGGTCATAGAGATACGGTCTTCAGAAGGCTGGGTGAAGTAGGCGAAGGCGATATTCTGGAAGTAACCACAAAGGCCGGAACCTTTGAGTACCGTGTCAATAAAGTACGGATTGTGGATGCGGACGACAGGACAGTCATTGTCCCTAAACCGCGTGCCATGCTGACGGTTACAACCTGCTACCCATTTGATTTTATTGGTGATGCACCACAAAGATACATCCTGGTTGCCCATCTCGTATCCAAAAGATAAAGGGATATTCAGAGTCTCCTTAATAAGGGGGACTTTTTTTATAGAAAAAATTTTTTCACATTCCTATTTTTCGACATCCATTAGATAAATATCCCTATATAATATACATATTCTACTAATTTGAAAGTGAGTAGAGTGATAGAATTTGAATAGCGGAGGAAAAGAGATGAGTCAGTTTAAAAGTGTGATATGCCTGTTGCTGGTATTGCTTCTGGCATTCCAGCCCATCACAGTTTTGGGAGTGGAGAAAGAGAATACGGCCAAAGCCGGCCGTCTGAAGGAAACGATCCATAAAGAAGGAGCTCCGAAAAAGGTTAAAGAGGCCTCAAAAGATATTAAATCAGTAACAAAAGATGATTTTCCTTTAATGGAACCTGGCGATTATGCTGGTACATTACTGGATAGCTGGAATTCATTTCATCATATCTGGTTTGAAGGTGTCATGGAATATAACGATTCCAAAATGATGCTTGAATTCTATTATCAATCATCTGCTTATTATTCAAAAGATTCCATTGTCTCCCTTGAATTTTATGAAGAAGAAAATGACAGCTTTGCGTTCCTGGGGTCTGTAGACTATGATTTGTACGGTATTCAGAACGCTTATTTGGAGTCATATATTGATAAATCCTATTTTGCAGAACAGCCATACATTTATATGCGTATGGGTGTTTCTGAAAGTGTTTATTCAGAATACTATTCAGATGTCTTCTTGTTAAAAGTAAAAAATCCTTTCTATAAAGGTGAAGAGGAAGGATCCTCGAACAAATATACCATCATCAGCAATGAATCCGTTTTAGCGGATTCCTATCAAAGCACGGGGCAGTTCTCCATCAATAATGATAAATATGCTTCCAATAAAAAACTGAAGCAGGATGCATACAGACTGGATGTAAAGAAGCCCTTTGATGTGAGGAAGAATAGAGGGAAGCAGCTGGGAAGCTATAAAAGTAAAAGATCTGCTTATCAGCTGGGACAATCAAAGTATTTCTGGGTGTACGACTTTTCCTCCTATGCGGATTACCAGATAAATGCAACCCTGCTCTATTCCGGGTCAAAAGCGAATGTGTGGGTAAATAATAGCCAGCTGACACAAAAGCAGGCTGAAGATCTTGGCAAAGAGTTTGATGCAGGCATTCATCCCGTCATTACGAACCATTTCTCAGGTGAATCGGACGTAAATGGGGACGGGAAAATTAATATTCTTGCTTATGATATACAGGATGGATTTAATGGAAGCGGAGGTTATATAGCCGGATATTTCTATCCAGGGGACCTGTATAATATTCAGTATTCAAATCAATCAGAGATCTTCTATGTGGATACCTATCCGCTAATGGGAACTGGTGCAGCAAAAGATCCTTCAGCTTCCTATGAAACGCTGGCTCACGAATTTCAGCATATGGTCAACTTCAACCAGAATGTCTTTATTGAAGGCGATGAAGACGGCATGGATATCTGGCTTGATGAAGCCTTGGCCATGGCGGCAGAACAAGTGTACACAGGACAGCCGCTGACTGACAGAATTGATTATTACAACTATTCCAATTCAATTGCCAGAGGACACTCACTCCTGTATTGGGACTATGACGGCGACACGCTTGCTAACTATTCACTATCCTATTTATTTGGACAGTATGTAAAATATCAGGCGAACAAAGGCAATGCCATTTTTAAAGAAATTTTGAAGGATTCCAATAATGACTATAAGGCAGTAGAAAATGTCATGAAGAAATATGTGGATCCGTCACTTACATTCGGGAAAACGATGACAAATTTCCGTGGAGCGCTTCTTTTGAAGCAGCAGGACGGACAATATGGATTTAAAGGCGAGCAGGCTTTTAATGCGCTGCAGCCGCGGTTATATTCAGGAACATCTACCTATTTAAGGGGTGGCGGTGCTATTGTTACCCAGGCATCAAGCGAGATTCCAGTGGACAAAGGGGCGGATATTACATATACCTTTGTGGGTGAAGAAGAGGATACAACTGAGCCAGCGACACCTAAAGTAGATCCTGTAAGAGACTATGATAAAAAGGTGACAGGTCAGGCAGAAGCGGGCTCAATAGTGACCGTGAAAAAAGGCTCATCCGTCCTGGGCACGGCTGCAGCAGGAAGTGACGGAAAGTTTAGTGTAGCTTTAAAAGCTGCTGAAAAGGCAGGAACGGTCTTAACAATTACAGCCGCTGATAAAGCTGGCAATGTGAGTAAAGCGGCTAATGTGACGGTAATAGATAAAACAGCCCCGGCAGCGCCAAAGGCAGATCCTGTAAAAGATTATGACAAAAAGATAACTGGAAAAGCAGAAGCCGGTTCCAAAGTGGCAGTCAAAAAAGGAAGCAGTACACTCGGCACGGCGACTGCAGATAAGTCCGGAAAATTCACAGTAAGTTTAAAATCGGCTCAAAAAGCCGGCACAGTACTGAGTTTGACAGCGGCAGATAAAGCCGGTAATGTAAGCAAAACCACTAAAGTAACGGTAATAGATAAAACAGCTCCAGCCGCACCAAAAGTAAATTCAATGAAGGACTCTGATAAAAAAATTACAGGAACAGCAGAAGCAGGGTCCAGGATAACTGTGAAAAAAGGAAGCTCTATACTGGGTACAGCTACAGCTGCTAAAGATGGAAAGTTCACAGTCGCAATCAAATCGGCTCAAAAAGCTGGTACCGTTCTATATGTAACGGCAAAGGATAAGGCGGACAACACAAGCAAGGCAGCAAAAATCACGGTAAAGGACAAAACACCGCCTAAAACGCCTTCCGTTAATAAGGTCACATCTTCATCAACAAAAGTTACCGGAAAAGCTGAAGCTTATTCCACGGTATATGTTAAAGCTGGCACCAAAGTAATTGGTTCTGCTAAAGCGGCCAAATCAGGCAGCTTTTCTGTAAAGATAGCCAAACAGAAAACAGGAAAAATCCTTTATGTGTATGCTAAAGACAAGGCAGGCAATACCGGGAAGTCGGTAAAAATAACAGTGAAGAAGAGATAATAAATGAAAGGGGAAAGGCAGAGGCCTTTTCTCTTTTTTGTGTTCACTTTGATAGGAAAAAAACTGAAAGAAGTCTTCGGTGCGCGACCCTTGGTGAATAAAGATAACAGCATTGAAACATCCTATTTACAAACATTTGCTATAAATTAACAGAATCTTTACAGCGGTTCATCAGGCACATTGGTAGAATGAGGGTAAGCAGAATACCCGTAAGCCTTTTGATCAATTACTTGTAAAGAAAGGATTTTAAAGAATGTCGAAACGAAAGCTAGTACTCTCGGTTGTGACCGCATTTTTCATCGTTATCCTATTTGGAATCGTGATTATAGAGCCTGCTGAAATTTGGAATAGAATCAAACAAAACAGCGAAGAGCTTAAAGGTGGTTATTCCGACAGTGTGGTGTATGACGGCAATCATTATAAATTACTTCACCCTCTTGGTGAAAAGAACGGCACTCTCTATATTTCCCTGCCTGATTTAGAAGTTATTACATCAGTGAAAACAGTGGAAGAAGAGAATCAGCTTACCATTCGCTATGAAGATAAAAAGCTGACATATGACAATGGATTTATTCAAGAGTGCAGTCTGACAAAGGATAAGCTGTGCGGATATGAAATAATTGACGGCACAGCCTATATTCCTGAGGTGTCTGTCGAAAAATACCTAGGATTTCAAATGGGATTTTTTTATGATAAACAAACGAATACGGTCTCTATCAAGAGTCCGGAGGAGCAAGCAAAAAAGGCTCATGACCAGGAATTGGGCTCAACCATTTTTGTACATAAAGAAAATGTTCCTTCTGAAAAATATGAACCGAGAAGCGGGATTTACCTGGGCGGTTATGTTTTGCAGGATGAATATATCGATACAAGCATGAATACCTTCAACAAGCTTACAGGGAAAACACATGCTTCCTACTTCAAATATGTCGGATATGGAAAGCCGTTCCCTAAGGAGTGGGCTGAAGAGGTCATAGCAGCAGGCGGGTTCCCGCAGGTGGCATGGGAGCCGAATAACGGCCTGGAAGAAGTAAAGGATGATGAGTATTTAAGACAGTTCGCAAAGGATGCAGGTGAACTAAAGGTCCCGATTCTTTTGCGCTACGCCAGTGAAATGAATGGAACCTGGACGTTTTATTCCGGTCATTCCGAGCAATACATCGAGAAGTGGAAATTGGTCCATGATGTGATGGAGAAGGAAGCCCCTAACGTCATGATGCTCTGGAATGTCTTCACTATGCCGGAATCAACGATAGATGAATTCTATCCGGGTGATGAGTATGTCGACTATGTTGGCGTCAATATTTATAACGTCTTCTATCATAATGATAAGATCGAAGAAAAGTCAGATTTTGAAGACCCGCTGCGTTTATTGGACTATGTCTATAATACCTATAGCCATAAAAAACCGATTGTCATTGGAGAATTCGGGGTAACCAATTACACCGTGACAGATGGGAAGCATCATGATGAATTCGCTGTAGAAAAGATAACCCGGATGTATAAACACCTTCCTGAATTATATCCGCGCGTTAAATTTATTTACTATTTCGATGTGAATAATCTTGTGAATGCGCCGGAAGGCAGGAAAATCAATAATTATGCCATTACGGAGAAAAAAAGCATCCTGAATGCATATAAAGCCAATGTGAAAACAGATCAGTATCTATCAAAAGTGGAGGAAGATCCAACAAAGAGTGAGACTTATTCGTACAGGGATTTCTTCTTTTATTATGGTGGAGAGCTATATGTGGATTATAAGTTTGTAAGAGATTATTTAAACATGGATGTAAAAGAAAATAGCGGAAAATCAATGCAAGTTGCTTTCAATGGCAAAAGTATAGATGTGAAACAGGAGAGTTTGAAAATAGACAAAGCTGCCTTTTTTGAAAAAAGAGAGATTAAAGGCCTTCCGCTGGGGGAGATATTGGATTCTTTTGAAGTGGAGAATAAATTATTAGATGGAAATCTGCATATTCATATAACAAATTAGACTAAACCGGTTCGAACCGGCTTAGTCTAGATGACTACTCTTTATGGATAAAATACTCTATTAAATAGTCAGCCCATATACGATGGCCTTTTTTGCTTGGCTGGCTGTTGTCAGAGGATAGATACTCTTTCATTTCAGGATCATCCAGCTCTGGCCAGGCAGTCCAGTGATCCAGATAAGGGATCGAGTTTTCTTCACTATATTCCTTCAGCTCTTCCACATCTTTAGGATAGTAGATCGTATCGTATAGTGGATGAGGAGGCTGCAGGATAAACGTGCTGTCCGGATGTTTGCTTTTCACTTCAGCCATAACGTAAGCAAGGTTTTCCAGTCCTGCTTTCGTTCCAACTTCACCATTATCATTCAAGGTGAAAGGTTCAAAGAGAATCAAATCGCCAGGGTTGTTGAGAAGCTCTTCCATGTTTTGATTAACAAATTGATTTGAAGTCATGTCATAGGAAAGAGAATTAGTTTCAATTAGATCTTTCCCGTACGCAGACTGGAGCTCTGTCTTTAAAAGTTCCGGCCAGGAATCAGATCCTTCTCCAAGTGATTTAGATCCGAGGATGGTAATGGTAAAAGCACGTTGTTCATCCACCGCTTTTTCAAGCTGCTTCCGGCTGCTTTCCGGCCAGTTGGCTGCTAAACTGAATATTCTATCTCGTTCGGGATCGGCTGGTTCTGCAGATTCGCTTTCAGCTGCAGGCGGACTTTCTGGTCCAGCACTGCCAGCAATCTTTTTCTGCCAATGCAAATTTCCGGCTATTAATATAAAAACACAGCAGGCAGCCAATAAGAAGGTAATAAATGCTTTCATGTTGCTCCCTCCTAAGAAATATAAATACAGGTATGAATGCTTATATAATGATAAACTAGATTATCCCAAATTCCTACCATTTTTCAACATCTCTTGACAAGGTTCGACTAATAAGTTGTAATTCCTTCCAATATTACAAAAAGGCTACAAAAATGTTACAGTTTATGGTTAAAATAAGAGAGTCGCAGAAAAAGAGAGAGAAAAAAATCACGGAATCTTACATAATTCGGTGGTTTCTTTTATTTTTTGTCAGTATTAGCCAAAAAAGGTAAGAAACTGTGCTATAATATTTTTGTTTTACCTTTATCACTATACAGGAGGAAATCATGGAGGAAACAATCAGTCTGAAAGAATTGCTGCAAACCTTACGAAAAAGGCTGCTGCTGATTCTTTCCATAACTTTTGTTGCAGTATTAGTAAGCGGAATTGTCAGTTTTTATTTTTTAACCCCTATCTATCAATCTTCTACTCAGTTCTTAGTCAATCAGGCCAAAGACGATCAGCCAGTCTACAATCCGGGTGAAATTCAAACCAATCTGCAGCTGATCAATACCTACAATGTGATCATCAAAAGTCCAGCCATTCTGGATATTGTGAAAAATAATTTAGATTTGGATATGACTACTGAACAGTTGAATTCAAAAATTACAGTAGGGAGCCAGACAGAATCCCAAGTAGTAGCAATAACTGTTCAGGATGCGGATCCGAAAATGGCGGCTGATATTGCCAATACCACGGTAAGTGTATTCCAAAAAGAAATCAAAGAAATTATGAATGTCGATAATGTCAGTATCCTGGCAAAGGCGGAAGTAAATTCTTCACCAGTAAAGCCAAACCCATACCTGAACATTGCGATTGCCATGGTAGTCGGATTAATGGCTGGTGTAGGACTGGCGTTCCTGCTCGAGTATTTCGATAACACGGTCAAGGATGAACAAGATATAGAAAGAAATCTGGATCTTCCGGTACTTGGTGTGATATCCATTATTGATACGGCAAAGGTTCAAAGAGAAATAAGCAACAGAGCAGCGAGAAAAAGGGCGGGCGGTGAGAGTGTTGTTTAATAGGAGAAAAGGAAAAGTCAATACCAATAAAAGAAGTCTGATTACAATGCTAAGCCCTAAATCCCCTGTTTCTGAACAATATCGAACGGTCAGGACGAATATCCAATTTTCATCTGTAGACAAAGAGATACGCTCTATTTTAGTGACTTCATCAGGTCCTGGAGAAGGGAAATCTACCACTGTTTCTAATCTGGCTGTTGTCTTTGCCAATCAGGGCAAGAAGGTATTGCTGGTCGACGCTGACTTGCGCAAGCCAACTGCCCATTATACCTTTGATGTCAGCAATATGAATGGGCTGACAAATGTTTTGACGAAAAGTTCTTCTTTAGAAGATGCCGTTTCTCCTACAAAGGAGCCCAATTTGTATGTATTAGCAAGCGGCCCGATTCCGCCAAATCCTGCTGAGCTGCTTGGATCGAAGGCCATGGATGAATTCATTCAAGATGCCTATAAAGTATATGATGTCATTCTATTCGATACACCGCCCATTCTGGCTGTAGCGGATGCACAAATATTGTCCAATCATGTAGACGGCACTATTTTAGTAGTTTATAGCGGAGAAACCGAGATGGAAGCAGCCGGGAAAGCAAAAGAGCTGCTGCAGGCTGCAAAAGCAAAGCTTCTGGGAGCTGTGCTAAATCATAAGAAACTGCAGGATTCGCAATACTACTACTACTATGGTGGGAAATAACTAGATTCGACAAAATTCTGCAAAATACACCGGTTATCCTATAGGGAAATAGGTGCTATTATTAGAGAAGATCTGGTTAATTGACATAATGATGGAAAGAGGGATTGCGATGATTGACATACATTGTCATATCTTGCCTGGGGTAGATGATGGAGCCAAGCATATGAGTGAAACATTATCAATGGCAAAAAAGGCTGTCGAAGAAGGAATCGACACCATCATCGCAACCCCTCATCATAAGAATGGAAAATATGAAAATAGCAAAGCAGAAATAATCAAAAGTGTCAGAGAAGTAAATGAAGAACTTCAAAAAGAAGGAATTAACTTAAAGATACTGCCGGGACAAGAGCCGGCTATCCGTGGTGAGTTGATCGAAGACTACGAAAATGGCGGGATTTTGACCTTGTCAGAAACAAAGTATGTGTTTATCGAATTGCCATCTGGTTATGTGCCTGGTTATACGGAGAAGCTTCTATATGATGTGCAGATGAAGGGGTTAATACCGATCATCGTTCATCCGGAAAGAAATGCAGGATTTATCGAACGCCCTGAGCTGCTGTATCAGCTGATTAAAAATGGAGCGCTCAGCCAGGTAACTGCTGCGAGTGTGACAGGACATTTCGGGAAAAAGATTAAGAGTTTTACACATCAATTAATTGAATCGAATTTAACTCATTTTGTTGCATCGGATGCTCATAATCATAAAACCCGGCCATTTAAGATGGCTGAGGCATACGACAGCATTGAAGCAAAATATGGGGTAGATATGGTGTATCTATTTACTGAAAATGCAGCACTATTGGTTGAGAATATGAATGTGATGAAAGAGATTCCAGAGCGGGTTCAGCGGAAAAAGTTTTTAGGATTATTCTAACTCACAAAAAAATGACCCTTCCTAATTTTTGGGCGGGTTCAATTTTATACTTGGTATAGTCGAAAAGTATTATAAAATACCAAATGATGGCGATGTCTCCTTGCCTTTATCAATGGAGACACTCGATAATGCTGTGGGAGATTCATTCTCCTTAGCCCCTGTGGCCAATTAGCATTAGGTGAGGACGGGTTAGATGCCCAAATGTCTAATAGCAGATAAATACTTAATGAAAGTATAGGTGTCATGACACATGTATTTCCATTAGGTATTTATTTTTGGGAAAAATTACTCTGGTGGGTATTTGTGATAGATGTAAAGTCCTTAAATGGAAGGGGATATTTAATTGACGTATCAAAAGAGACTGACCTTTTTGGTGCTATTGGATTCATTGATTGTTTTATCAGCTATTTATGTAAGTGTAATGACACTTCACCCGACGCTTGCCTGGCTCGAATCGGAATTTTTGCTGGTGAGTGCGATTACACTTCTTTTCAGCCATCATTTGTATGCATCCATGTACAGGCTTTATAACAAAGCCTGGGAATATGCGAGTGTGGGAGAACTTGTTGCGATTGTAAAGGCTGTTAGTCTTTCGATCATGACAACAGGTATTATTCAGCTGCTGTTAATTGGGGATATTTACTTTAGAGCCCTGATGCTTGCCTGGATGATGCATGTGTTATTAATCGGCGGGTCACGTTTTTCATGGAGGGTGTACCGGGATCGATATATTAAAGGTACGGTTGAACAAAAACGCGCACTCATTATCGGCGCGGGTGCTGCAGGAACGATGCTGGCAAGGCAGCTATTGAAAAACGGCGATACAGAAATTAAACCAGTTGCGTTTATTGATGATGACCCGAAAAAGTATAAATTACATATACTTGGTCTGCCGGTAGTAGGAGATTCCAAGCATATTGCCGATTCAGTTGAAACGCTTAATATTGATAAAATTGTTATTGCGATTCCTTCCCTTAGCAAGGAAGAAATGCAGCGGATTTTTGAGGAATGTTCTGGTACGAAAGCAAAGACAGTCATCATGCCGATGATTGAGGATGTCATGCTGGGCAATGTATCAGTTAATCAGTTCCGTGATGTTGAGGTAGAGGACCTCTTGGGCCGTGAGCCTGTTAAGCTGGATATTGAAAGTATTTCGGAAAAGCTGACTGGAAGAACGGTTCTAGTCACTGGTGCAGGCGGATCGATTGGCTCGGAAATCTGCCGGCAGGTATGCAAGTTCCAGCCAAAGAAGCTTCTTCTGTTAGGGCATGGAGAGAACTCGATCTATCTGATTGATATGGAGCTTCGGAATAAACATAAGAATGAATTAGAGATTGTGCCAGTGATTGCGGATATTCAGGATCGGACTCGCATTTTTGAAGTGATGGAGAATCATAAACCTGATGTTGTGTATCATGCGGCTGCTCATAAGCATGTTCCTTTAATGGAGTACAACCCTAAAGAGGCAGTGAAGAACAATGTGCTTGGGACGAAGAATGTGGCGGAAGCTGCTGACACCTTTGGTGTTGGGACGTTTGTGCTGGTTTCTTCTGATAAGGCGGTTAACCCTACGAATGTGATGGGATCGACGAAGCGGATTGCGGAGATGGTTATTCAAGAATTGGATAAGCATAGTACTACAAAGTTTGTGGCTGTTCGGTTTGGGAATGTGCTTGGCAGCCGCGGAAGTGTTATTCCGTTGTTTAAGAAGCAGATTCAGGCTGGCGGGCCGGTAACGGTTACGCATCCGGATATGACTAGGTATTTTATGACGATACCGGAGGCTTCGCGGCTTGTGATGCAAGCGGGTGCGTTGGCTCGCGGTGGAGAGGTTTTTGTACTGGATATGGGTGAGCCGGTTAAGATTGTGGATTTGGCTAAGAACTTGATAACCCTTTCTGGTTATTCGGAAGAGGAAATTGGTATTCGGTTCTCTGGGATTCGCCCTGGGGAGAAGATGTATGAGGAATTGCTTGGGGAGAATGAGGTTCATAAGGAAGCGGTGTTTCCGAAGATTTTTATTGGGAAGGCAGTGCTTGAGCAAGAGGATGAGGTTCATTACTTGATTGATAGGTTTGATGGGATGTCTACAAATGAAATTAGTGAATTTGTTTTGAATTTGGCTAATAAGAGGAAGAATAAAATATTCTCATATTCTAAATGAGCAAAATGTTTAGGATAAATATATTTTGTTAGAATAGGCTCTTGCTCATATATCAAACAAGATATGAGAAAGGGCTTATATTAGGAATTGGTATCTGGTGCTTCAATGGTCTTGGATACGAACAAATCATCATTAGTTATTAAGCAGTAGGAAGGAAGTCTATGATATGGGAGAAAGAATTTTCCTTTCTTCGCCACACATGAGCGATGAAGGCTATGAAATGCAATATGTAAAGGAAGCATTCGATACAAATTGGATAGCTCCCCTTGGTAAAAATGTTGATGAGTTTGAAAGAGAACTAGCCGCTAAAGTTGGAAGCAGGGCTGCTGCAGCACTTTCGTCTGGAACTGCTGCAATCCATTTAGCATTAAGAGCAGCTGGAGTAGGCGAGGGAGATATCGTTTTTTGCCCGTCACTTACTTTCTCTGCCACTGCTAATCCGATTATTTACCAAAATGCGGAACCTGTTTTTATAGATAGTAATTATGAGACATGGAATATGTGTCCGAAGGCATTAGAAGAAGCTTTTGAGAAATACCCTGATGTTAAAGCAGTGATTGTAGTTCACCTTTATGGTCTATCTGCTGATATGGATAGAATAGTAGGACTTTGTAAGAAGCACAACGTAGTTCTGATCGAGGATGCTGCTGAGTCTTTAGGCACATATTACAAAGGGCAACACACAGGAACTTTTGGTGATTACGGAATCTTCTCTTTTAACGGTAACAAGATTATAACTACTTCCGGTGGCGGAATGCTAGTTTCAAACAATGAAGAAAAAGTTGATAAAGTAAGATTCTGGGCCACACAAAGTAGAGACCAATCAAGACATTATCAACATAGTGAACTAGGGTTTAATTATCGCATGAGTAATGTTGTTGCAGGAATTGGGAGAGGACAGCTTAAGGTTTTGGAACAAAGAGTTGAAAAGAAAAAATATATATATGAGTTTTATAAAAAAGAGCTTGGCGGGCTCGAAGGTATAGGAGTTATGCCTGAAAATGAATTCGATAATCCGAATTATTGGTTAAGCAGTATAACTTTAAATGGAAAAGTTAGGCCAATTGATATTATGGAAGCCCTAGAAAAAGAGAATATTGAATCTCGACCTGTTTGGAAGCCTATGCATATGCAACCCTATTTTGAGAAGTATGATTATGTTGGAACTAATGTGTCAGAAAGTTTGTTTGAGAATGGAGTCTGTTTACCGTCTGATACAAAGATGACAGAGTGGGATTTAGAGAGAATTGCAGATACTATTAAAGGGTTGTGGATTAAATAATGAAGAGTTTGAATTTACTTTTGAAAAGATTATTTGATGTTTTTGGCAGTTTAGTAGGTATTATAGTAATCTCCCCAATACTTTTATTTATTGCAATTTCTATTAAAATAACCTCAAAAGGACCTGTTTTCTTTAGGCAAGAGAGATTAGGAAAACATGGAAGGATATTTAAGATATTAAAGTTTAGAACAATGGTTGTTAATGCAGAAAAGATCGGAACTGGGCTGTTTGTGAAAACTGACAATGATAACAGAATTACGAAAATTGGTAAGCTACTTCGGGCAACAAGTCTAGATGAACTACCTCAACTGTTAAATGTTTTAGTTGGTGAAATGAGTTTGGTAGGACCTCGGCCACCAGTACCACATCATCCATATAAATATAATGAGTACAGTGACTTTCAAAAAATGAGATTTGATATGAAACCAGGTATGACTGGCTTAACCCAAGTTACAGTAAGAAATTCAGTTAGTTGGGACGATAGGATTCCAATTGATATAGAGTATGTTGAAAATTTTAGTATTTGGTTGGATATTAAGATTTTATATAAGACAATACTAAAAATGTTCAAAAGCGAAAGTATTTATACTCATACAAATAATCAAGACTATAAAAAATCTAGCAGTATATAAAAGAGAGGATACAAAATTATGAATGTTGCTCTTCGTAAATTTCAAGAGAAAGATGTCCCTTATAAGGTTAGTTGGATTAATGATGTAAATAATAATAAATACCTTCACTATGATTTACCTTTAAGAGAAGACAAGACATTATTGTGGTTCAAAACACTTGAAGAAAGAAAAGATAGGGTTGATTTAACTATCACTTTCGAAGGTAAACCTATTGGTTTAATTGGACTATTAAATCTTGATAATAAAAATAGAAAAGCAGAATTATACATTTGTATCGGTGAAGAAAAGTACAAAGGTAAAGGTGTCGCAGTTAAAGCAACAGAGTTATTATTCCAACTAGCTTATAAGGACTTTGGGCTTCATAAAATTTACTTATATACTGAATTTGATAATATTGCAGCTCAAAAACTTTTTGAAAAAGTTGGATTTGAAAAAGAAGGTTTATTGAAGAATGATTTGATTCATGAAGAAAAAAAAATAGACAGATATATCTATGGAATAGATCTTTTAAGGATGAATATTAGGTGA
This sequence comes from Cytobacillus sp. EB106-05-05-XG126, assembly GCF_058791715.1. Lineage (NCBI taxonomy): Bacteria > Bacillati > Bacillota > Bacilli > Caryophanales > Bacillaceae > Cytobacillus > Cytobacillus sp. EB106-05-05-XG126. The sequence continues at coordinate 159,648 of NZ_JBYTDU010000003.1, forward strand.
CATTAAATGACTTTCAACCAACACCAATTCAAAGAATTAGTGAAAATCTAAATAACAACACTTTTTATATAAAGCGTGATGATCTCTTGCCATTTTCATTTGGAGGGAATAAAGCAAGGAAGGCTGCGTTATTCTTTAATGATATGGAAAAAGGAGCTTTTGATTGCGTAGTAACTTATGGTAGTAGTAGCTCAAATCACTGTAGAATAATAGCTAATATTGCAGCTTCAAAGGGCCTCCCATGTTATATAATTTCACCTAATGAAACTAATCAACCAACCTATAATAGTAAAATGATTGATTTGTTTGGTGCAATAGTTACAAGGTGTCTTGTTTCTGAAGTGAGCGATACGATTGAAAGAAAATTAGATGAGTTAAAATCACAAGGTTTCAAACCCTATTTTATACAGGGTGGGGGACATGGCGACATCGGAACACATGCTTACGTGATGGCTTATGAAGAAATATTGGCTTATGAAAGATCTTGTGGTATTTATTTTGATTTTATCTTCCATACATCTGGTACAGGAACCACACAAGCAGGGCTTGTATGTGCGAAGTTATTGTATGAGGATAATAGAGAAATTATCGGAATAAGTAATGCCAGAAGAAACCCATATGGTAGTAAGGTTATTCTTGATAGTGTAAATACTTATTTTAATGAATTAGGTAGAAAATCAGCAACCAGCGATTTAATTGCTTTTGTAGACGATTATGTTCTTGATGGGTATGGTTCATATAATGAAAAGATATTAAGAACCATAAAGGAAGTCTTTATAAAGGACGGCATCCCTATGGATACTACTTATACAGGAAAAGGTTATTGGGGCATGAAAGAGTATTTGATTAAGTATCGAATAAGTAATAAAAATGTTTTATTTATCCATACTGGTGGTACACCTTTGTTTTTCGATGATCTGGAGGAACTTGTAAATGAATAGCGATTTTAACATATTAATTTTAAGTTGTGGGACAAGAAATAAAATTGTGCAATACTTCAAAAAAGAATTAACTGGGAAAGGTTATGTATTTGCGGCAGATTGTAGTAACTTAGCACCTGCACTTTATGAAGCAGATAAACACTTTATTGTTCCGAAAATGGATAATGAGGAATATCTAAGTGTCATTCTTTCTATTTGCAAAGAAAACAATGTAAAAGCCGTCTTATCATTGATAGACCCGGAACTTAGTCTTCTTTCAGAAAATAAACAAGCTTTTTTAGACATTGGAACTGTACCAATAGTACCTGAATTTAATGTTGTTGAAATGTGCTTTGATAAGTATAAGATGTTTGAATTCTTAGTGCAGAATGGATATAAAACTGTAAAAAGCTATATAGATAAAGACAGATTTTATAAGGATGTTGAGGCTGGTATTATTAACTATCCAGTGTTTGTAAAACCAGTAAAAGGTAGTGCTAGTATCAATATTAGTAAGGTCACAGCAAAAGAAGAAGTTGAAATGTTATTTAGTCGGTTTGACAATTTAATGATTCAAGAATATATGGACGGAATTGAATACGGTGTCGATGTTTATATTGATCTTATTTCAGAAGAGCCAGTAGCAATCTTTGCCAAAGAAAAGATTAAGATGAGGGCAGGAGAAACAGATAAGGCAGTCTCAATTAAAGACGAAGAACTTTTTAATTTAATTTATAGTTTTGTTAAAAAAGCTGGATTTATGGGAATTATTGATGTTGATGTTTTTGAAGTAAATGGTGATTACTATATCTCTGAAGTAAACCCCCGTTTTGGTGGTGGATATCCGCATGCATATGAGTGTGGAGTAGATGTTCCTGAAATGATTATAAATAATATAAGTGGGGTTGTAAATCAAGAGGCGATAGGTTCATATGAAGAAGGTATTTATATGATGAAGTATAATGAGATCAAAATTATAGGTAGATCAGGAGTAACAAAAAATGCTTAAAAAAAGGGTATGGATTATGAATCACTATGCCACTAATAGTTTTTATAACAAAGGTGGACGGCATTACTGGTTTGCTGAAAATCTAATTAAGAAAGATTATGATCCTTTTATTTTTTGTGCTAATACACGCCATAATAGTAAAGAGGTTATAGATATTGCCTCGAGAAATTATGTAATTAAAAAGGAAGACGGTATCCCTTTTATATTTGTCAAAACTACTTTATATAAAAATAATGGAATAGAACGAATAAAAAACATGTTATCTTTTTATAAAAATCTTTTTCCTACAGCAAGGGAAATAGAAAGATTATATGGGAAACCCGATGTAATAATAGCTTCAAGTGTTCATCCACTTACTTTGGTTGCAGGAATTAAAATTGCCAAGAAGTTAGGGGTGCCATGTATATGTGAGGTAAGAGACTTATGGCCTGAAAGCTTAGTGGCCTACGGTGTATTAAAAAGAAATAGTCTTCTTGCGAAACTATTATATAGGGGAGAAAAATGGATTTATAAAAAAGCCAACTCAATTGTAATGAGTTGGGAAGGTGGAAAAGATTATATAAGAGATCAAGGTTGGGAAGATGAGATTGATCTTTCAAAAGTTAAACACATTAGTAATGGAGTTGTAATAGATACATTTGATAAAAATAGCGAAAAACACCAAATTCAGGATAGCGATTTAAACAACAAATATTATACGAATGTAGTATACGCTGGTTCTATTAGGAAAGTTAATAATCTAGGGCTATTATTAGATGCTGCAAAAATTATTCAAACTAAAGGAATAGATAATATAAGATTTTTAATCTATGGTGCTGGTGATGAAAGTGAAATTCTGAAAAGAAGGTGTGAAGAAGAAGGGATTGGTAATGTTGTTTTTAAGGGTCGAGTAGAAAAGAAGTTTGTACCTTCTATTCTTAAAAAGGCTGACATCAATATTCTTCATAACTCGAGTACTTCACTTGATAAATACGGCCAAAGTCAGAATAAGTTTTTCGAATATTTAGCTGCAGGAAAATGTATTGTACAAACCTACACAACGGGATTCAGTATTTGTGAAAAATTTAATTGTGGGATAAGTGCAACAAAACAAACTGCAGATGACATTGCAAAGTCAGTAATTTTAGCTAGTACTAATAAAGAGAAGCAACAATTAATGGGTAATAATGCTCGTCTAGCCGCCTATGAATTTGATTTTGGAAGACTGACTAATAAATTAATTGACATAATAAAGCATGTAAAAGGAGAGTAATTTTCTAATGAATTTATATAAAAAGTTAATAAATAAAGAAGACAAAATATCGGTTATTGGTCTAGGTTATGTTGGTCTTCCATTAGCGATTGAACTTGCTAAGAAATACGAGCTAATAGGATTCGATGTGAATACAAGAAAATTAGACAAGTATTTATCAGGTATTGATATAACAGATGAGGTAGGAGATGATGCTGTTAAAAATACTAGTATGTTATTTACAAATGAAGAGGTTAAACTAAGGGATTGTAAATTCCATGTAGTAGCAGTACCTACTCCTATAAATAGTGATAAAACACCTGATTTATCTCCGGTAATTGGAGCAAGCAGAACTGTTGGGAGAAATCTTACAAAGGGTTCAATTGTTGTATATGAATCTACAGTTTATCCTGGGACAACTGAAGAAGTATGCATTCCAATACTTGAAGAAGAATCAGGTTTAAAGTTTGGCATAGATTTTAAAGTTGGATACTCTCCTGAGCGGATTAATCCAGGAGATAAAATTAATACATTAACTAAAATCACGAAAGTGGTATCAGGTTCTGATGAAGTTGCTCTTGAAGTAATATCAAAAGTATATGAATCAATCATTGAAGCTGGGATTCATAAGGCGGAATCAATAAAAGTTGCAGAAGCGTCAAAGGTAATAGAAAATTCACAAAGAGATATTAATATTGCCTTTATGAATGAATTATCTATGGTTTTCAATAGGATGGGAATTGATACAAAGGCAGTTCTAGAGGCTGCAGGGACAAAGTGGAATTTTCTAAAGTTTACTCCCGGTCTAGTTGGAGGACATTGTATAGGTGTTGATCCATATTATTTTACGTACAAAGCAGAGCAACTGGGGTATCATTCTCAAATTATTTTATCGGGAAGAAAAATTAATGATGATATGGGAGTATATGTTGCGCAAAATATTATTAAAAGTTTGATTAAAGCAGAGCAACCTATTAAGGGAGCAAAAGTTGCCATTTTAGGAATTACATTTAAAGAAAACTGTTCAGATGTTAGAAACACAAAAATAATTGATATTATTAAAGAGCTAGAAGAGTTTGGAGTAGATGTTTTAGTACATGACCCAGTTGCAGATAAAGAAGATGTCTGGGAGGCTTATAGAATAAATCTAGTAGAGAAAGAAGAATTGAGGAATTTAAATTGTGTAACATTTGCTGTTAATCATAATGAGTTTAAAGAAAACTACGATTTAGATTTTTTAGATACTGTTTACGTTGATGAAAATAAGGTATTGGTTGACATTAAGGGATTGATGTCTAGAAAAGAATGTGAACCAAGAGGATATGTTTATTGGAGTTTATAGATTGTAGATTAATTTTAGGATGATGCTTAGATGAGAGTATTACACATTTGTTCCTATTATATAGGTAATAAATTATATAAAAATTTAATAAAACAACTTTCATTTGAAGGGATAAACCAGGAAGTATTTATCCCTGTAAAAAATAAGAGTTATATAGGAAATAATCAGTTGGAATCTGAGCACAATACAATAAATTATTACTATAGAAATATATTAAAAAAATATGATAAATTTCTTTTTTACAATAAAGTTAATAAGCAAACGAGAGAAATAGAGAAATCAATATTAATAAATAAGGAAATTGATTTTATTCATGCGCACACTGTATTTAGTGATGGAGGAACAGCATATAAACTGTATAAAAAGTACGGAATTAATTATTTAGTAAATGTAAGGAACACAGATATAAATACTTTTTATAAATATGGTATTCATTTAAGAAGACTTATGTATAAGATACTATTAAATGCTAAGGCAATTGTTTTTATTTCATATTCTTATAAACAAAAACTTCTATCACTTTTGCCTCATAGAATTGTTTCGAGAATTGAGAGTAAATGTTTTGTAATTCCCAATGGAGTTGAGGAATACTGGCATAAAAATGCACATGCCAAAAAAGCAAAGGGGAATACTAGGGAAGTTACATTATTATTTATGGGAGCAATTAATAAAAACAAAAACCTTCAAACTGTACTTTCTGCCAGCAGCAAACTTCAAATTCAGGGAATCCAAGTCAAGTTAAATGTTATTGGAAATGGTCCGGCTGAAACTGAATGTAGACAGTTATGTGCAAAATTAAATATGGGGAAAAGTGTAATGTTTCATGGGTATTTAAATGATAAGGAAGAAATTTCCTCAATAATGGATAATAGTGATATTTTTATAATGCCCTCATTTAAAGAAACTTTTGGATTGGTTTATATAGAAGCAATGTCTAAAGGGATGCCTGTAATTTATTCAAAAGGTCAAGGCATAGATGGATTCTTTGATGAGGGAGAAGTAGGCTTTTCTGTAAATCCTAATAATCATTGTATGATAGTAGAATCCATTAAGAAAATTTTAGCTTCATTTAATGAGATATCAAATAATTGCTATTATAGATCCAAAACATTTACCTGGGATAGCATTTCAAAGAAGTATCTAGAACTATATACGAAGTAGTTAAAATTAATAGATATTAAAATTTAATCCATTTTTAGATTTTGTTATATTTAAGTTGAAAATAACTCCTTTAAAGGATGACATTGATGTTTGTGAAAAAAATAAATCTCCAAGAAATCTTTATTTTTACAATACTATTAATGAGTATTTTTCCTATTATAAATTTGTTTGGGTTTGACACGCCAATTCTATATTTACTAGCTCCAATAGGGCTTTTTATCTCTGCATTAATAATATTGGGAATGATCACCATTCCCAATATTATTAAACCTATCTTAGTACTTTCCTTCCTTATAATAATAGAGATTTTTTTATCAACAGTTATTGGAACTTTAACAGCTTTTAATAAAATAATATTTCCAAGTGATGTTATGCAATATGTTGTGAGATTTGCTTGTATAATCACATTTATTACTTGGATTTACCATACTAAAGTAAAAATAGATAAATTAATAAAATATTTTCTAATTATATTCAATATAGCGATGTTGATTGGAATCTTGCAATGGATTCCTTGGCCTGGGCAGTCACTTTTTTTAAGTCTGTATAAATTTAGAGAAGGAGTTGAGCAGTTTGCTCAACTTAATCGGGAATTGCACTTAAGAAGAGTGCATGGAGTCGCTCAAATGGCTACAGCTAATGGTGGAATTGCAACTTTTATGTTTATATTTGCATATTCAGTTTATAGTTTTTATAAAAAATTTAAGTGGCTAACTCTATTTCTAATGGGAACTGCTATTGTAAATATATTAGCAAGTCAATCCAGAGCTGGGATAGTAGCTTTATTATTCTCATTATTCGCTTTCTACTTTGTAAAAATATATCAGCAAAGAAAAGGCTTTAAGCCTACACTAAAATTTCTTTTAGCGTTATTTTTGGTCTTGGGAGTAATATATTTTTTATATATTAATAATAATCCAATTATATTACAGCAAATATATAGATGGAATGATTTATTTGAAACTAACGGTGGAGCTCGTACAGATCAAATAAACTTTGCTTTGAACTTATTAACCGATTTTAGACAGTATATTTTTGGCATTTCTAGAGTGTTTCAGAATTATAGTGGTATAGAATTTTTTATTGAAATAGAGCCTGTGAATATTTTTGTCTTGTATGGTGCTTTAGGTTTTATACTACAGTATTCCCTGGTTATCTATTTATTATGGTACTTTATAAGAAATATACGTAAGACACATAGACCTGAGGTAGTTTGTTTGTTGGTAGCATCGTTTGTTGGATTATTGAGTTATCAGGTTTTTTCATTGGGATATTTCTTTTTCAGAGAAATAAGAATTGGATTAATACCATGGATAGTTATGGGAGTTTCGATTGGTGTATATGAAAGAAACCGCAGGCAGGAAATGAAAAATACACATTAATAGTAAGAAATCTAAAGAATAGATATAGATTTTTGCAACAGGACACAAGCAATATGACTATTTTCATAAGATATTACTTTGTGCAAAAATTGTTATTAACTCTTAATGTTTTTGAGGATCTTTTATTTAAGTAGCTGGTTAGCGTAATACCATAGACGTTATTTTCAAAGAAATTGAGTTGAAATCTTTTTAGATAGGAAAAGGAAAAATGACGATTATGCATATATTTAAAAATACAAACGAAAAATTTTCTGAGCCCTTTATCGATTTTATTAATAGTAACTTTGAAGGCTTTGAGAACAACTTTATTATTATGGGGAAAGATAACAGGATTAATAAAATTCAAAGAGATAACGTCACTTTTGTAAAAAATAAAATATCTTTAAATTTATTAATTGGGCTGTATACTGCAGATAAAATTATTCTTCATGCATTAATGTCTCCTATTTTGGTTGTATTACTTTTTATACAACCTTGGTTATTAAAAAAATGCTTCTGGGTGATCTGGGGATCCGACCTATATTACTACAAATTTAAATCAAATAAATTTAGATCTAATATTTATGAGTGGGTAAGAGGGTTTGTAATAAAAAGGATGGGAGGTTTTATAACACATATTAAAGGGGACTATGAGCTGGCAAAATCGTGGTATGGAACAAAAGGGAAATATTATTATTCATTTATTTATCCTAGTAATCTTTTTAAAGAACTTGATGTTTCTAAAGTAAACAGTATAGATAATAGCATATACATTCAGGTAGGTAATTCTGCAGACCCATCTAATAACACTGTCGAAGTCTTACAAAGCTTATATACTTACAAAGATGAAGAAATAAAAATTATATGTCCACTTTCATATGGAAATATAAATTATAAAGACAAGGTAATAAAAGAGGGGAAAAGATTATTTGGGGACAAGTTTATTCCTTTAACTGCTTTCTTACCTTTTAAAGAGTATTTAGAATTACTAAGTAAAATAGATATAGCAATTTTTAATCATCGAAGACAACAAGCTATAGGTAATATAACAACATTACTTAGCTTGAGAAAAAAGGTATACATTCGGGAAGATATCACAACATGGGGTTTCTGCAAAGACCATGGATTGAAAGTTTTTAATGCAAATGGTAATTTCGATGATATTTTCGATCCAATGTTAAAGAAAGATCAAGAATTGAACTATAAAATTTTGAAGGAACAGTTTTCAAAGGATAAGTTGATAAGAGATTGGGAAAAAATTTTTAGTGCCTAAGGTTACTACAAGAAATATATAAGGAGAATCTATTAAATGGAAAAGTTACAATGGGATTCAGATTTTTGGGGAGTTAACGTGTTTCATATTGATGAAATAGAAACATTGGACATTGAGTTGTTAGGTGATTCCCCTTTATTAATCCAAGCCCTTCCTAGTGTTAGCGATTTATCCTTTATACATGAATTAGAATTGAATAAATTTAAATTTTACGAAAATAAAGTTACATTTTTAAAAGAAAAATTCCATAAAATTGATATTATCAATTCTAATTTCAGGTCTCTTTCGTCCTCAGATTTAAGACCTTTTGAAGACAGTTTCTCTGAATTATATGGAGAAAATACTAGATATAACATATTTCCTCAAAAGAAAGTAAATGAATTTTACTATACATGGTTAGTAAATAGCACATTCGGCAAAATGGATGATGAATGTATTGGTTATTTCATTGGTGGTCAATTAGCTGGTTTTGTAACATATAGAATGAGAAATAGATGTGTAGTTATCGGTTTGCTTGGAGTGTTTCCTCGTTATAGGGGACTTGGCATTTCACAAATTTTATTAAATTATGTGGATAACATAGCAGTAAATAATTCAGCTAATGGTATCAAAGTATCCACACAAGGGACAAATTTAAGTGCGATTAATGCTTACATTAAAAATGGCTATTATGTTGCTAGCATTGATCATTGGTACTATTTTATAAAGGGAGAATTGAAATGATACCTTTTAACATGCCACCGTTTCTAGGAAAAGAAACTCATTATATTGAAGAAGCGATATTAAATAATAAAAAATTAAGTGGCGACGGCTTGTTCACTAAGCGTTGTCACGAATGGATGGAATCGAATTTTCATACACCGAAAGCTCTTTTGACTACTTCTTGCACGCATGCATTAGAAATGGCTGCTATCCTAATTAATATCCAACCAGGTGATGAAATAATTGCGCCATCATTCACTTTTGTATCCACGGTAAATGCTTTTGTACTCCGTGGGGCAAAAATTATTTTTGTTGATATTCGTCCGGATACAATGAATATTGATGAAACCTTAATCGAAGAGGCTATTACAGACAAGACAAAAGCAATTATTCCTGTTCATTATGCAGGTGTAGCCTGTGAAATGGATACAATAATGGAGGTCGCTAAGCGACATAATTTGTATGTGATTGAGGATGCCGCCCAAGGTGTAATGGCAACCTATAAAGGAAAAGCTTTAGGAACCATAAGTGACCTTGGTTGCTTTAGTTTTCATGAAACGAAAAACTACTCGATGGGTGAAGGTGGGGCACTCCTTATTCAAAACGAAAAGTTCATGGAAAGAGCAGAGATTATTCGAGAAAAAGGAACTAATAGAAGCAGGTTCATACGCGGACAAGTAGATAAATATACATGGGTAGATGTTGGAAGTTCATATCTGCCTAGTGAACTAAATGCAGCATATTTATTTGCACAGTTAGAAGGTGCTGATGAAATTAATAGTAATCGTCTTAATAGTTGGGAACTTTATTATAATGGCCTTAAGGAGCTAGCGGAGAAAGGTTATATCCACCTACCAATCATTCCAGAGAATTGTAAACATAATGCTCATATGTTTTACATTAAATGTAATGATATTAAAGAGAGATCAAATCTTATTCAGTATTTAAAAGAAAATGAAATTCAAACAGCATTTCATTATATACCTCTCCACACTGCTGAAGCTGGATTAAAGTACGGAGAGTTTGTAGGCGAGGATAAGTATACGACCACCGAAAGCGAACGTTTATTGAGGTTACCAATGTATTACGGTATTAGTAATGAGTATATCTTTAAAGTAATAGAGTTTATTAAGAAATTTTTTTGAAACCATAATAGTAGAAAATCAAGGATTTTTGCTACAAGAGTAGGGGCAGAAGCATGAAGAGAATAAATAAACTCTTAGAAAATAAATTCGTTAGAAATATAGTTATGGTGGTAAGTGGCACTGCATTTGCTCAGATACTAACGATTTTGCTGTCTCCAGTTATCACAAGAATTTATTCACCACAAGAGTATGGAACCTTGTCTGTTTATGTGTCACTTTTGACGCTTTTAAGTATTGGGGCATCTTTAGACTACCAAAAAGCCATTCCCATCGCTAAAGATGACTATTCAGCTTATAATTTAATTGCAGGAGCGTTTTTCATATTATTAAGTTTTATCACAGCTTTGTCGTTTTTACTTATGTTTTGGGGAGAACAGATTATAAGTTTATTAAATAGTAAGTCTTTAATTAACTATATGTACTTAATTCCTCTAGGTGTTATGTTTGTAGGGATTTATAATATAATTTTACATTGGTCATTGCGAGCTAAAGATTTTAAAACTGTGACAAGAACAAAAGTAACTCAGAGTATATCTGGAAACATAAGTAAAATTAGTTTGGGGTTATTAGCTTTAGGGCCATCAGGCTTGATTCTTGGTCATATAATTGGACAAAGTGGAGGAATATATCGACTTTCTTCACCTTTAATAAAGAATAGAAGAGAGTTTGTAAAAGCAATTAACTGGACAGATATAAAAACATTATCAGTTCGATATATTAACTTTCCATTGTACTCAGCCCCAAGTAACTATGTTTATACAGCAGGTAGTCAGGCACCTATTATTATCCTAACGTCATTATTTGGAACTTCTGCAGCTGGTTTATACGGTTTAGCAAATTCAATAGTGAGTTTACCTATCAGTTTATTAGCAACATCTGTTTCACAAGTTTTCTATGCTGAGGTAGCTAGTATTGGCAAAAGTAATCCTGATAAAATAAAAACCTTGTCCATAAAACTATCTAGTAAACTAGCTTTAATTGGGTTAGTACCATTATTTATATTTGTTTTATTTGGACCTTTGCTATTTAGTTTTGTTTTTGGACAAAGTTGGTACGAAGCAGGAATTTATGCTCGTATTTTAGCTTTTGTTTCTTATGTTCATTTTGTAATTTTACCTGTGGGTCGTATTCTAGAAGTTGTAGAAAAACAAAATATTGGCTTGGTGATGAATATTTTTCGATTAGTGGTAATCATACTTGCCTTTGTAATTGCGAACATGTTAAATTTCACATCAATACAAACAATTATATTGTATGCAACAATAAGTACAGTTAGCTATTTAATATTGTTTATTGTTATTCAAAAGGTATTAACCGCAGAAAAAGGATTAGTTAACAAAAATTATCAATAAGGTTTATTAAAGCAACCCATCAATTACTTTATTTTTGGTAATTTAAAATTTAATTATGATTAAACAGTTTGGTAGAAATCTATTGAATAGAAAATTCAAAAAAATGCGTCATAATAAATCTTTGAATTCCAGTGGTTAAGGTTTTGACTAATTAGGTCGGTTGTTAGGTAAATATTAAAAATATTAACCATCTTAAACTTCGTATGATAAATTTATAAGTTCGATATAAATGAAGAAGATTATCCTAGTAAGGGGGACATAATAATGAAAGGGATTATACTTGCAGGAGGATCAGGAACTCGACTTTATCCTTTAACAAAGGCTGTATCTAAACAAATCCTCCCCGTTTATGATAAACCTATGATTTACTACCCATTATCGGTTCTAATGTTAGCGGGGATAAAAGAGGTCTTAATAATTTCCACACCTAGAGACGTTGAAGTGTTTAAGGAACTGCTAGGATATGGTGATGAACTAGGTATGTCCTTTGAATATGCAATTCAGGATAATCCAAATGGTCTTGCAGAGGCATTTATTATTGGTGAGCAATTTATAGGTGATTCTCCAGTTGCACTGGTATTAGGAGATAATATTTTCTATGGTTCAAACTTTGGAAACCGCCTAGTAGATATTGCAAAGATGAAAGAAGGAGCAACAATTTTTGGTTGTTTCGTAAAAGATCCACGGGCTTACGGTGTAGTCGAGGTTGATGAAAGTTCAAAGGCAATTTCGATAGAAGAAAAGCCTGAGAAGCCAAAATCTTCTTATGCTGTTCCAGGATTATATTTCTTTGATAATAATGTTATAAATGTAGCCAAAGAAGTAAAGCCATCTGCTAGAGGGGAGAAGGAAATCACTTCTGTCATTAATTATTACCTAGAAAGAGGGATACTAAACGTTGAGCTTGCTGGTCGTGGATTAGCATGGCTAGATACAGGAACACATGAATCACTCCTTGAAGCATCGAATTTTGTTGAAGCAGTTCAAAAACGTCAAGGTCTATATATTGCTTGTATAGAGGAAATTGCTTTCCGTAAGGGGTATATTAATCATATGCAGTTAAATAAGCTAGCTAAACCTTTACACAAAACGGAATATGGTCAGTATTTAAAGGAGATTGCAGATTCTGTAACAACAAAAGAGGTGAAAATAAACTCATGAATATTTTAGTCACAGGTGGAGCGGGTTTTATTGGTTCTAACTTCGTTAAATATATGCTTAAGCATTATAATGATACTATTATAAATTTAGATTTATTGACTTATGCTGGAAACTTAAATAATTTAGCTGATATTGAAGATAATAAACACTATTATTTCGTTAAAGGTGATATAAGAGATCGTGAACTTTTAGATTGCTTATTCAAAAAGCATAACATACAAATTTTAATCAATTTTGCAGCGGAATCACACGTTGATCGTAGTATTGCTGATCCAGAGATTTTTTTAAAGACAAATATCCTTGGTACACAATCCCTGTTGGATGTCGCAAAAACACATTGGAAAGTTGATCCTGAAGATAAAAACAGTCGTAAATTTAAAGAAGGGGTTAAGTTTATTCAAGTGTCAACAGATGAAGTTTACGGAACCCTAGGGAAGGAAGGCTATTTTACTGAAGAGACGCCACTCGCACCTAATAGTCCATACTCAGCATCAAAAGCATCAGCTGATATGATTGTTCGTGCTTATCATGAAACTTATGGATTACCTATTAATATTACACGATGTTCAAACAATTATGGGCCGTATCAATTCCCTGAAAAGTTAATTCCTCTAATGATTAACAATACTTTAACAGGACAGTTACTCCCTATTTATGGTGACGGTAAACAAGTTCGAGATTGGCTGCACGTTGAAGACCATTGTCGTGGCATTGATACTGTTCTTCGAAAGGGTATAGCTGGAGAAGTATATAACATTGGTGGTAATAATGAAAAAGAGAATATAGAAATCGTTAATTTTATTCTTGAAATTTTAAATAAAAGCAAAGATTTAATTACTCACGTTGAAGATCGTCTCGGTCACGATCGTCGCTACTCAATTGACAATCGTAAGATAATGAGTGAATTAGGCTGGTCACCAACCTATACGTTTGAAGAGGGGATTAAGCAAACAATTCAATGGTACTTGGATAACAGGGAGTGGATGCTGGAAGTTATATCAGGTGACTATGACAAATATTATAAAGAAATGTATCAAAAAAAAGGAATGAAGCAGTAAAGTTTAGAAAAAACGGTGCCTGACCCCACATACGGTGAAGTGTTAAAGACTAGCTTAGCATTGCTGAGCTAGTCTTTTTGTGTAGGATATTGACGAATAATTAGATTAGGTTTATTATTTAGATATAGAACATATGTTCCTTTCGTTTTAAAGGGGGTTAATTTATGCCGAGACAGCCTCGGGTTTGGTATCCTGGTGCAATGTATCATATTGTTGCCAGAGGAAATCGCAGGGCAGCTATTTTTCATGATCATATTGATTTTCAAACATACTTGTCTATTTTGGAAGATGTCCGCAGTATGATGCCTTTTGTTTTACACTCCTATTGCCTCATGACTAACCACTTACACCTTCAGCTGGAAACTCTTCATTACCATATTCATGAAAGAAATGCACTCCCGCTATGCTGTTTATTTAAATCAGCGGTTGAGAACAGATGGGCATGTTTTTCAGGGCCGTTATGGCGCAAGGCTCATTGAGACTGATGCTTATTTTCTGGAAGTCAGCCGGTCCATCGAAATCCATTGGAGGCCAAAATGGTCATGAACCTGGAGGATTACAGGTGGAGCAGTTATTCCTCTTATATTAATCTTCTTAAGTTAAATCCTCACGTTAGCCACAGTAAAACCTTATCTTATTTCAGAGAACCGGTTGAGAATCACTATAAACTGTTTGTAGAGAAAAACGTTTAATTGATTGGGGAGGGGCGGCAATGTGTGCCAGAGTAGCTAGTATTGGTCTAAGAGGAATGGAAGGATATCTTGTCCATGTGGAAGTGAAAGCTATGATTGGAGTGGATTCCATTGTTATAGTGGGTTTTCCGGATGCATCGGTGAAGGAGTCAAAAGAGCGGGTACCCGCTGCGCTTCACTCACAAGGATATTCTCTTTCCAGCCAAAAATTCATTATTCATTTATCACCGGCAGAGCTTAAGAAAAATGGGCCGCTGTTTGATCTTGCCATGGCCATAAGTATATTGGTCAGTTTGAAAGAGCTCAAACCTATCATTCCGGAACATACCGGCTTCATCGGTTCGCTTTCCTTGGATGGCAGGGTGCAGCCTGTGGAAGGGATGCTCCCGGCTGTTTTGGCAGCCAAAAAACTGGGCTTTAAAAAGCTGTACATGCCTTTTGATGAAAGGCTACCTGCTTTGGAATTTAAAGATTTGGAGATTGTATATGTATCTTCCTTGGAAGGGTTATCCTCCACCTTAATGGGCAAGGGATAATACCATTGTTTCGAAAAGCAAAAGTAGTAGAATACCAATCACATTCTGCTGATTTTAAGAAAATAGTAGGTCATTCTTATGCAAAATATGCTTTAGAGGTAGCAGTTGCGGGTGAACACCATGTTTTTATGACCGGTCCTCCCGGCTGCGGCAAAAGTCTATTAGCAGAAACGTTTCCATCTATTATGCCTCCTTTGTCTAAAGAAGCTCAGTTAGAAATGACCAGTTTGTATCAGCTAAGCGGAAGTTTATGGGAACATACAGAAATGCCGCCCTTCCGAAATCCTCACCATTCAGCTTCAGGGGTCTCGATTGTTGGAGGAGGCCAATACCCAAGACCGGGAGAAGTTTCTCTTGCTCATCGAGGTGTGATGTTTCTCGATGAAATAGCGGAGTTCACAAAGAAAACACTTGATATGCTCCGTCAGCCCTTAGAGAGTGGCAAAGTAAGCATTAGCCGTACACAGGCAACCGTAACATATCCAGCCTCTTTTATTCTGATAGGTGCCATGAATCCTTGTCCGTGCGGTTATGCCGGCTCGAATTCCCACTACTGCACCTGTACATCCAAACAAATTATTGCCTATCAAAATAAGCTGTCAGGTCCATTAAGAGACCGATTTGATATTAATTTATCATTGCTGCCTGTCCATTTAAAATCTGTACAAACCGGAAGTGAAGAATCATCTTCAACTATAAGAAAGAGAGTTGAGGAAGCAAGGAAAAGGCAGTACAAGCGATATGGAAGAGAAATCTGCAATAGCGGAGTCTCCTATGACACCCTACTGAAAACAAGTCCTTTAACACCAGATCAATATCGTACACTGCAACAGTTCTCCAATAAGAGAAACTGGAGCAACCGCACCCAAATTAAAGTAATTCGTCTCGCTCGTACTATATCCGATTTGGAAGGAAGTATGCGCATTACAGATCGAAGTATATGGGAGGCAGTGAAGCTGAACAGGTTGGCGGAGAGGAAAGCTGGTACTGGGATAAAAGCTAATAGCCGTTAACAGAATCCAGTTTCATAGCATGATTAAGACATACTGTTAGAGGAAGCAAGGTCTATTTTCTTCGCTTCCTCTGTGTATTTAATACATATCCTCTAAGCTTATTTTTCTATTAAACCTCCTCCTGAATCCCTTCTAAAATTGCTTGAATAAATTTCTCCCCCTCTGAAACAAGTTGAAACTGCTCAAATAATTGCCAATCATATAAAGTTCCCCGCATACAGCGCGTGATTAACATGGTTAATTCACTGGGAGACCGTTCTGCTTTTATCTCCCCAGCAACCTGTCCTTCCTCCACTAATTTGTAAACAATCTTATAGAGCTGTCTTTCCATATTCGAGAAGTAATCAGACTTATTAGGGATTAAAGCACTGACATAAACGGTTCTGAGCAGGTCTTTCCCTAAGCTATCTCTCAAGTAAACCATTTGCGATTTAACCAGCAGCGAAATTTTCTCATATGATTTCATTTCAATTGGCAGTGTTACCATAAAGTCAGCATAAAACTCATCGATTTCTTTGAACTTTTCAAGGAAAATATCATATTTAGAATTGAAATGGACATAGAAAGCACCTTTAGATGTTCCGCTTTTTGCAGCTATTTCATCCACAGTGACATGGTCAAACCCCTTCTCACCGAATAATGCCAAGGCGGTATCAAGGATTTTTTTCTTTGTTTCCTGGGCTTTTAATTGTCTTTGCGTTAATCCTGGCATCTGGATTCTCCTTTTATATTACTTAGTTAATTATATCTGAATTAAATTAATTTTCTAAAAATTAATTGACTCACCTATCACAATTAAACTAAAATGAATTTCAAAGACTACAGTCAAAAACCATAGTCTTTGAAATTCATTTTAAACTTGGCTGAGAAAAATGTAAACGCTTTAATTATGAAACCAAAGGAGGCATACGGTTTGGACATTGTCGGTCATAAGACCTTGCGTGAATTGTTAAGCGAAAAAGTCGAAATGTACCCAGATAAGACGTTTATCCTCTTCGAAGATCTTAAACAACAAGTGCATGAATTAACCTATCGCCAGTTTGCAGATGGAGTAAATCGGTTAAGTCAGTCCTTTCTCAAGCTTGGGGTAACAAAAGGAAAGCGTGTTACCCTGCACCTGCCTAACACCCTTGAATTTATGACCTCGTGGTTTGCGCTTGCGAATATTGGTGCAATCATGGTTCCAACCAATATCTTATCCACATCGGATGAAATGGAATATGTGATCAATCATTCTGAATCCGTATTATTGATTACGGAAGAAGAGTACCTGGAGAAATTCACTAAAATCCGTGACAGGCTCCCTAACCTTCAGGAAATTCTCCTTGCCAGATCTGAAGGAGAGGGATACAGGAAGCATAGTTTAGAGTATTTGATGGAAGGTGCAGAAGCTTTAGTCCCTAATGTTCCTTTAAATGCAGGGGATGTAGCCGCTATGCTTTATACTTCCGGCACAACCTCCAAGCCAAAGGGCGTTCAGGTGACCCATGCGAACTATCTGTTTGCAGGGGAAGTTATGTCTAAGTCCATCCGTCTAACTCCTGAGGACAGACATTTAATCGTTCTGCCGCTGTTCCATGGAAATGCTCAGTATTACTCTGCAATGTCAGCTTTAACCGTTGGGGCGAGTATGGCCATTACAGAAAAGTTCAGTGCATCCCGCTACTTCAAACAGGCAATCAATCTCGGTGCAACAGTAGGATCCCTATTTGCAGCACCGATTAGGATGATCCTGGCGCAGACATACGATCCTGCTGATGGCAAGAATTCGATGAGGGTCATCTGGTATGCCCAAAGTGTGGCAGAGGATCAGGTGGAAAGATTCGAGAACCAATATAATGTTCCGCTGCTACAAATGTATGGAATGACAGAAACGATCGGTGTTCCATTAATGAACCCCATTGATGGTGTCCGGAAAAATAGGAGTATTGGCAAGCCGACTCTTGGCTATGAAGTAAAAATAACGGATGAGGATGGGAATGAAGTTCCTGAAGGGCAGGTTGGCCAAATTACAGTTAAAGGAGTACCCGGCCGGACTTTAATGAAAGATTACTTTAAAAATCCTATAGCAACGGCGGAAGCATTAAGAGATGGCTGGCTTTATACAGGAGACAATGCAAGGCTGGGAGAAGACGGGTATTTTTATTTTGTCGATCGCATTAAGGATATGATCAAGCGCGCTGGGGAAAATGTAGCAGCCAATGAGGTGGAAAGTGTTCTGGCTGATCATCCGGCTGTCTATGAATCTGCTGTTATCGGGGTGCCGGACGACATCCGCGATGAGGCCATTATTGCGTATATCATTACAAAGGCTGGCTTTGAAGTAACGAGTGACGAATTACTTTCCTACTGCCGTGATCGGCTTGCGAAATTCAAAGTTCCAGATTCCATTCATTTTGTTGAAGACTTTCCACGTACCTCTGTAGGTAAAATACAAAAGCATATCATCAGAAAACAGCATTTACAGCAATTGAATCATACACCATAAAAAAATTTTAGGATCATAATAGATACTTTAAAAAGGAGTAGGTTCTATGAAAAAAAGCCGCATATTGATGGCAAGTCTTGTTGGTTCAATCATTGAATGGTATGACTTTTATCTATACGGGACGGCAACAGGTCTAGTGTTTTCATCTCTATTTTTTCCTAATCATGATCCTGCCATTTCACTGCTGATTGCGTTTGCGACATTTGGAGCTGGTTATGCAGCAAGGCCAATCGGAAGTATCATTTTTGGCCACATGGGTGACAAAATTGGACGGAAGGCCGCCTTAATGCTTACTCTGATTGGGATGGGAGGAAGCTCTTTTCTTATCGGACTTCTGCCTACATATGCACAAATTGGGATTGTCGCACCAATTCTATTGGTTCTGCTCCGTCTAATCCAGGGCATTGCCCTTGGCGGTGAATGGGGAGGAGCTGTGTTGCTGGCCACTGAATATGCTCCAAAAGGAGTACGCGGACTCTACGGGTCCATTCCTCAATTAGGTGTTCCATTAGGGCTCGTGGCTGGATCCTTCAGTTTAACCTTAATCAGCTCCTTAACGACTGATGCTCAGTTTCTGGCATGGGGCTGGAGAATACCGTTTCTTATGAGTATTGTGCTAATTGCCCTGGCATTATGGATCCGAAATGGAATCGATGAAACACCAGCCTTTCAGCAGCAAAAGGAAAGCGGCGATCTTGCCAAAGTCCCATTCTTTGAGACGTTCCGTTCCAATTGGAAAACAGTCCTTCAGGTCATTGGCCTAAAGCTTGGCGATGGATTCTTTAATGTATTTCTCATGTCCTTCGTTCTTGTATTCTCGACTATGTATTTAGGGTATTCCAGGGATACAGCTCTAACTGCTTTGACCATTGGCTGTGCGACGATGATTATTACCATTCCTGTGGTGGGTTACCTATCTGATTTCATTGGTAGGAAAACAATCTACACAGCTGGGTTAATTCTTATGTTTTTATTAGCGATCCCTTATTTCACCATGGTCGGTGAAAGTCCGGCATGGCTTTACTTCTTCCAGGCCGCCATGTTGGGTGTCATCTGGGCCGCTATTTTTTCCACTCAAGGAACATTATTCTCAGAACTATTCCCTGCCAAAGTCCGTTACACTGGGTTGTCGGTCGGCTATCAGATTGCAGCTGCCATTGTCGGCTTCGGGCCAATGGTTTGGACAACTATGGCAGAAACGTATGGCCCATCCCCATGGGTTTTTGGAGGATTCATGATGGCAGGTGTGACGATTTCTCTTATTTTGATTTTATTTACAAATGATACAAGAAAGGTCTCCAGTTACCAGGATATTGATGAAAACGCGCGGGCGGATAAATCTATCTCAATTTAGAGAGTAATAGTCTCGTTCGCAGTGAAGAATTTTAAAAGCTAGCTTGGCGCTGCTGAGCTAGTTTTTTAAGTACTTAATTTATTTTTTTGAAATTTGAAGAAGTAAGAATAAGCAGCTGCGCAAAGATATTAAAAAGAGAGCTAAAGCAACCGAATGGGAGTGCTGTGTAATGACTAAGGTGAAAGTGGCTGGAGCAGGAATTACAAAGTTCGGAAAACACGAAAACGTTTCCTTAAAAACCCTACTTATGGACGCTTGTCTTGACGCGATCAAAGAAGCAGGTTTTCCTAAATTAGATGCTGTTTATATTGGGAATTTCATGGCGGGCTCCCTGGTCAATCAGGAAATATTAGGAGCTATTGTGGCTAATGATCTGGGGCTGGGTCCCATTCCAACTGTAAAAGTAGAGGGAGCATGCGCGTCGGGCGGAATTGCTTTTCGTCAAGCTTACCTGATGATCCAAAGCGGAGAATATAAGAATGTCCTTATTGCTGGTGTTGAAAAGATGAAAGACTCTGCAACGGAAGTAACAACAAAAGCGATTAATGCCGCAATGGACAATGATTCAAATGAAAAGCACGCGGGCCTGACTTTTCCCGGATTTTTTGGGACGCTCGCCAACCGTTATTTTTATGAAACGGGGGCAATGAAAGAGCATCTTGCAATGGTTGCCCTAAAAAATCGGCAATATGCCATGAATAATCCAGTCGCCCAGTTCCGAAAAGCAACGAGCTTAGAGGAAATTATGGGAGCTAAAATGATTACTGAACCATTAGGGTTATTCGACTGCTCTCCAACAACAGACGGCGCTGCAGCAATTGTTCTTTCCAGAGGGGAGAATGGAGTCATTGTCCGGGCATCAGCACAGGCTTCGGGAACCACGCAAATGCAGGAGATGGAGGATCTGCTGAGTCTGCCTGCCATCAGAGAATCTGCGAACCGTGCCTATGAGAAGGCGGGACTGGGGCCAAATGATATTGATGTTGTTGAGCTGCATGATTGCTTTTCGATGACAGAGGTGATTGCAATTGAAGAATTAGGCTTTTTTGAAAAGAGAACAGGCTGGGAGGCAATTCAAAAGGGCCTAACAAAACACGGAGGGAAAGTGCCTGTTAATACAAGTGGCGGCCTTCTTTCAAAAGGGCATCCAATTGGTGCTACTGGACTTGCGCAAATTTATCAGATAGTGGCCCAGCTACGGGGTGCCAGCTGCAATCAAGTGGATAATGCGAGGATTGGTCTGGCTCAAAATTTAGGTGGAACAGGTGCATATTCAACGGTTCACCTATTTGAAAGGGTGAATCTTTGATGACAAATGTAAAGGTTTTTGAGTGTGCTGAATGCAAAAAAAAATATATACAGCGCAAGTGGATATGTTCTGTCTGTAAGCATACTGAATTTCATGAAAAAGAAATAAACGGAGAGGGAAACGTATACTCTCATACGAGAATCTGTATCTCCTCTTCTGAATTCGCCCATTTAACCCCGTACACGGTTGCGTTAATCGACCTTGAAGGGGGTGTAAGAGTAACGGCAATGGTGACTGAAGAAGTAGAGATTCAGGACAAAGTAAAATGTATCAGTAACCAAGGTAACACTTATGTTTTTTCGAAAATCAATTAGTTAAGGCTGGAAAGGGGAAAAAAGCGTGCCTGACCCCGGGTACGGTGAAGTAGTAAAAGTTTGAGATTTTTTCATAAAAAAAACACCTTGCTTATATACAGCAAGGTTTTTCGTTTTACTTACTTTCTCCCTTTTAGACTCATAAATTGGATGGTAGTGACCCATTCCAGTGAATACTTATTTGTTTTTGAACTCTACTTTTAACTTATTCCAGTATATTCAAGATTATCATATATTACATGGTAACGCTGGTAGTTTCTTTCTCTTCTTTCTTAACAGCTATTTGCCCACTATGTTGAGATCCTAAGATCACCCCAGAACCAATGAAGAGAAACCCTATAATTTGTAAAGCTAAGATAGGCTCATCTAATACCAATAATGATGTAATGGCTGCAACTAGGGGAATTCCGTTCATAAAAATGGCGCATTGACCGGGACCAAGGATGCTAATTCCTCGATTCCACAGCATATTTCCTATCCCTGTAGGAAATACACCGACATAGATCAGCATTACCCAGAGTAATAAACTCGTAGGCAGCTCACTCCAACCTTTCATCGTTTGTTCCCAGATCACCATGGGGAAGTAACAGATTGAAGAAAGTGAGTAGGCGTACAAACTGATGATTGCCGGTGGAAACTTTATGTCAGTTGCTTTTTTTATAAATATGAAGCTAACACTAAAAGTTAATAAGGCTCCAACGATATACAAATCACCAATGTTAAAAGATAAATTAATTAAGTTTGTGATTTCCCCTTCCAATACTACTAGCGAAACGCCAAAAAAGCCAAGACTAATACCAAGCATTTGCTTCCTGTGTAAAGGTACACTAAAGACCAAATACGAAATCAAGGCAGTTGCTAAAGGTGTTAATCCCATGATGAGTGAGGCATTAGTGGCTAACGTATATTTTAGTCCAAATTGAAAGAAAGCATTGTTAATAACAACACCAATAACAGAGGCACCTAAAACATAACCCCACACCTTCTTATTTTTTGGCATAATAAAAAGGAATTTTCGAACAACCCAAATCAACGCAATAGCGGCAAAAAGGTTCCGAAAGAATAATAAGGTCCAAAAAGGGAAACTTTCAAGCAATATTTTTGTAATGACGAAATTGCTTCCCCACATTACAATTACGAGTAACAAAATCCACTTTATGCGTGTTTGGTTCAAATTTTCATCTTCTTTCGTTAGTCTATTTACACCAATTTCACCCAAAACCAATCCTTTTTAGGTATTCTCAAGAATTATTAAATTTGTCCTGATAATTACTAAACATGACGTCATTATACTAACCAATCATATTCTTTTAATTAAGGAATATTGATGTTCTTCTAAGATGATATTTTTAAAACCTTAAAGACGTTTACATTAGCTGTGCCATCTTTATTGTATAGAAGATGGTCCATTTACGAAGTATAGCGTAAAGCGCTCAATTATTTTGTATAATCCTGATGACCCGAACTTCATTAAAAAAGATCCCGCCAGTGCGATTGCTCGCAAAAAAATTTGATCTTTTAGATAGGTTAATTATAACCAAAATTCGTTAAATGAATATGTCATAGATAATACAAAAATATATCAAACCAAATTCCAGTTGAAAGTGGCCTTAAGATGGTTTTTTGAATAATCTCTGCTCAGTTAGGAAGAAAATTATATTTTTCATATAACTATCTGGGCTCCAAGGAATTAAACTTGAACTTGATCAGTCTATTTTAATAGAATTAATTGTTTTACTAAAACTCCTAAAATAACGACATTCCATGCATGTTATTTCCCGAAAACTAAATGAAAATATCGAAACGTGTAAAACTCAGTATTCTCCAAAGTGTAGGAGCCTAATTTCCTAACCCTTACCCGATACTCAAATGATGCTATGTCGTAAAGATGCTCCATTAGACTTTACAGGATTCGGGAACTTTCGCACGCCACATTTGATATAAAAAACAAAAAGGGAAATGGGAGTGGGAGAGTTGCATTTCGAATTGTTACTGGAAGCTGTATTAGGCCACTGGGAAATTATCCATGAACTAGAATGCACGATTTGCGGATTTTATGAAACGTACTATCGGGATCCTGTTACCAGACAATCGATCGGACGGGCGTGTACTACCTGCAATTTTGTACAGAAGTTTGAATTGAGCCTCTCAGAGGAAAGAGTGAGTTAGGTAAATAGGTGAGGTAAATAGTTGACCTAACATAAAAGGAAGCTTTCTATAAATTAAAAAAGGAGATTCGCTTGGTGCGATTCTCCCTTTTTGGTTTACTTTACACTATAAATTCATGATAATGGATAGGCCGCTTATAGCTAATATTATTAATGAACCAAAAAGCAGACCAAGTTTTATTAAAGTCCTTTTTGTATCAGTAAACAAGCCATATATAGATTTAAAGGCAAACTTAATCAACCCTCTGCTTGGTTCTATATCTTCTGCTGAATCCAGATTTGAGATAAAGACACCGGTAATAACTATCCCTGAAATAATTGCAAAAAACTCAGCCATTTAATTATCTCCTATTAGTTCTTTTAGCCTATTATAAATGGATTATTATATAGTGTAAATATTAAACATTAATAGTTATTAAATCCACCTTTAATTGAGATTGGTTTGTTTAAATAGTAGTTTAGTTGGAATAAAATGTTGTAAATGCAGGAAAAAAGTTTTAAAATTACTCGGTGAAAATACAACTAGAATTGGAGAGAGTATGAAATGGATGATGAATCGTACGATGGATATAACGGTGGGATGTACAGTGGTGGAGGTACCAAGAGATCAAGAGGTAAGACTAAGATACCCCGCTTTAAAAGTATAATCCGTAAAGGGCATCAAGGAAGACGTCCAAGGAGAAACAGGGTTAACAATATAAATGATCCAGAAACAACAATTGTAATGTGGGTGGTTATTACATTTCTGTTGTCAGCAGTATTTCATGCGGAATGGTTATTCGCTTCATTATATTCATTATTTGTTTTTTATACCCTTCTTACTAAGAACGTTTGGCCAATTAGATTTGTATCGAAGATTCTAACAACGATGGGCATATTATTCTTTATTGCAATTACCTTAGTTTTATTAATTAATATGATGGTTGATGAAAGTATAGACTCAATTATACTAATTGCTTACGGATATATTATTAAAATACCCTTGTTAAGCTGGTCTATAGTTTGGTTACTAGAGAGTTGGATCGATTGGATTAATAAAAAGAAGATTGCAAAAGAGAACTTTGTAGAAAAAGAGAAGTCGGGTAAACTCTTACTTTTAAAAATAGCTAAAGGTAGCTTCATTGCTTCGGCGGTATTAATACTATTTGGAGTAGGTAATTTTATTTACCCTTTTTACTTTTGGAATCTTGGGTTGCTTAATCAAATACTTGGTATTTTTGCTTATTGGAAAGTCGATTTAATAATTGGAAGTACTTTGTTAGGAAAGCTTTCACAGTGGCTAGCATACAAAGACTAAAAAGAAGAAACCTCCGAGGGATTTATAGAAAATAATCTTAAGCTGCAAGCTGGTGTCTATATACTAAACGTGCCAGCTTATTTTTATTGTTTTTTGAAGTTTATCAGCCCTGAAAAAAGTATGAAAAAGAATAAACCTTGCTTTTTTGAAGCAAGGTTTTATCTGTAGTTTATATTTTTTTAAGGCAAAAAAGTTAGGACATGTGTATAGACTCAATAAATCAAACGTTTGATTAAAAAATGGCTCTATCCTACGGAAGCAATAGAATAGCATCCGCGATCGGCCGTTCTCCTGTTGAGTCAGAAGGTTTTGTCACCAGTGTATCTCGAACGGTCATGGAAGTGGATCCGCCTCCGTCAAGGTTAAGCGCATGGACCGCACCCAGTGACTTCATGATCCTGGCGCTCTCTTCAAAGCTTGCACCAACACTTATGCCTGGAGCCCGGCCATCAATTGTTACAAATAGAAGGGTTCCGTCTGCTTTTATCCCGGCAAGTGTTCTGGGATGACGTTTTTCCCCAAACCGATAATAGAATTCCGGGTTGTCTTCCAGGTGGAAGCCTTCTGCTGCTGCATTAATGAAAATTTTCCCCTCTTCTAATAATCGTGGTCCACCGTTAATAATACCCGCTGCCTCTTCGAGTGGTATTGGTTCTTCATCTGCTCTTACCTCATTCTTTACCTGAATCTTCATGCCGGCTTGAGCATGGGCCTCAAGCCACTGGGCTGCCTCTCCTGTTCCAGCCAGAACAGACCCGTCGCTTGGAATTTCTCCTCCTGGCTGTCTTCGAAGTTCGATCACGTCACCAGACGCATTCAAGACTGCTTCTATCCCATCTCCAGCTTCCGTTTGATTTCCAAAGTCCGGTGTGAAGTGAATGAGTTCACTTCCGTCTCTGCAAGTAAAATCATGCCTTGGTTTCTCGGTTGGAGTATCTGCTCCTGTACCTCCGCAGCTCCGGATCAATCCCGGTTTCCGGTTTAATCCATCCACTTCCCGCACTGCACGGTCAGACGAGACAGCAGTTTGGGAGGAAGAAACTGAAGCAATGCGGGCGTCCATGCTTGCAGAAGGAAGTATAAGGCTTGAGCTCCCGTTAACCGCTTCACTTATCAGCTTTCCGTCCATAACTGAAATGCCGGCAAGATCGCCAGGTGTACCATCCTTGTTTCCTACTACAAAGTATCCTCCATTAATTCCAGCCAGCGCGTCATTGCGTCCAGCCATTTCACTGAGGGTTTCTTTTCCAGGAACCTTATTATTTCCTAGCTCAGGTAAAATGCTTCCGTTAAAAGAGTCCGGATCTACCTCTAGTACATTGACTGTCCAGGGGCCGGTAGTCTGGTTAGAGTTTTCGCCGCTATAAACTGTGCGCAGTCCTGTGTAGCCCATGCCGGATAATTCTTGCTGGAGTTCTTTAGCAGCTTCTTCATTCTGAAACTCTCCAACCCTGACAAGGTAACCAAGAGGCCCTTTTTTCTTGTCATCCATGGCCCGGTTGGCGATACGGTCGATGCGGGGATTATACCCTGCCGATACAAGCTTTTTTGCTAAATCTTTAGCCTGTTTTCGTGTTTCGGTAAAGTCCATATCAACTGTGAAATAATCCTTTTCAGATACTTCCCCCCGGATAATTTTTGTGTATGTAACCCCTGGGGCAAGGCTTTCGGTGGTTCTGGATTCGTTTAAAGAGGGTAGACCTAGAGGCAGTGTTTCTTTTACTGCTGCCACTTTATTCTGTTCAGCAGATTTAGTTTTAGCCGGCATGCCTGCAAATAGAACTGAGGATAAACTGATGGATGCAATCACAAGAATGACTGCTTTTTTTAGGGATTTGTTCAATTTTTTCACTCCTCGATGGGGTATTTTGGAGAGCTTTACCACAGTATAAAAAACATGTATTAACCAATCATTAACCAAACTTTTGGAAAGTATTAAAGTTTATTTTGCTTTTGTAAATCGGAGTGGATAGACCTGTAAAATTCGATAAATACAGAAAATGCTTGTCCACATAGATGTGCAGGACTCGCTTTTATCATTTGCAAAGCTTTCGATTTTAATGTTGCAATCCACAACTATAACAATGTATAGGGGTTAAATCGGGTATTTCGACAGGAAGAATCATTCGCTAGTTCTATATTATGGGGAATTAACCATCGGAAGGCCTATGTAGTATGAGGATTCACATATTAGTAAGGTTTAAAAGATAAAAATAGGGTTAAATGTATTACAAAAGTACTATCCATATGTTATTATTTTCCTTAATATAATTGATGAAGGGAGTAAAAGAGGTGATTGAAGAAGCAAGTACTAAAACGATACGTGTTCTATCTCTTTTTGAAATGTTGAATAGCGGGGAAATAATAAAAAAGAAAGAGGCAGCAGAACATTTTAAAGTAAGTGAAAAAACGATACATAGAGATCTCAAAGAAATAAATGTTTACTACACCAAATATAAATACAAAACGTTAGTCAATTGTGTTGCATATAACCGGGAGGAAAAAGGGTATTATTTAAAGGTTAGGAATAGATAAGTAAGCAAAGCCCCCGATCAATCGGACGGCCTTACCTTGTTTACAATCCTATATATCACTGATTGATCCTCATGCTGTTTTAACCTTGGATAATATAAGCAGGCAGGATCAGATTCTTCCAGCTGCAGAATAGTTTTCTCCAATTCATCCAGCCCATTATCAAATGCCATTTTGCTGTTGTAGGCAAGGTCTATTCTATGTCCGACTCTCGGCGGGAATGCAGCTTTAAACCATCCGACAGCAAAAGGGTCTTATTCACAGCTAAAAGCGGGCTATGTCCATATTCCAGAAAATCTGCAGCTTCCCGGGCACCGTCTATAATCCCATACCCCTCAGGAGTGTTTCAGCTTATTCCGGTTCGCCAGGAGCCATTTCAACACATTCTCCTGAAGAGCTGATGATTTTATTTCAGCTCTTCAATTGAAACGTCCTCTATTCTGGAAATGCCATTTAAATAATTGCCCATTCTTTTAGCATGAGCATGATGGCTTCATCCTCGAGCTATGGTTAAAGGTGACCTGCCGGATGGAGTGATTCTTAAACTGCAGAAAATAGCATGCAATCACCAGCTGATGCCTAATCAATTGAAGTGGCTGTTCCATCTTCATTTTTATAGATGTGAATGGCTGCAAGTCCACAGGAGCTCCTTTTATGTCTAGGGATTTGGGCAAAGAGAGGCTGCCCTCCATTTTCCATTTGCATTCTCTGTTGCTTCCCTCAGTCTGATATTTCCTTCTAGTACCATATCCTTCTGCGGTAAGTGCGTTTCTTTTTCAAGAGCTTCTTTTATCAGCCCGGATGCCAGTGATCCTGGCAAACCGCCATGGCCAGTTGCCCCAATTACCCCATATACTGTTGAGGATCAACTGCCATTGCGTCTTCACCAATTTCTCTATCTCCTTTTGTGAAAACCGTTTTGATTTGCATATGAAAACCACCTAGTTTATAAAGTAATAAGCTATGTGAGAGAAGCAATAATAGTCAAAGCTGATATTAAGCCAATCGACATCATTCTCCATGCGTGCTGTTTTCTCGATTGAAAAAGCGGTCCAAATCCAACGAATGCATTTATTTAATTGCAGGAAAATATCCTTTCCTGGGAAATTACACAACACTATGTCGAAACTTATAATTGGATGTTTCATCAAATTTTTGTAAACGTTTTAATAGTAAATGGAGTTAAAAAAAAGTAAAATATATATATAGTACAAGAGAATTGAAAGTATAAATAATGGAGTTAAGTGGAAGTGTTTTGAAATAAACAAACCAGAAACAAATATTAACACCACAAAAAACAAAGAAATATTGTCCGTTTTATGTGGTTATGCTACAATAATAAATAAGAATAAAAGAAATAGGTGATGAAATATGGTCTCTTCATTCCAATCAGACACACCTTGGATAGGAAATGAAAGACAGGCACAGTTGATTACACTCGTAGATGAGCTTGGAATGGTTCGGGTTGCGGATATGAGTAAGCGTTTTGGGGTTACGGAGGAAACGATCCGCAGGGACTTAGAGAGGCTTGAAAAAGAAGGATTTCTTTCAAGAGTCCACGGTGGTGCAGTATCCCTTAAAAAATCAGGCTCCGAGATACCGGCTTTGAAAAGGGAACAGACCAATATTGAAGAAAAGCGCGCTATTGCGTTAAAAGCTGCTTCTTTCATAGAAGATGGAGATATCATCGGAATTGATTCCAGTACAACCGCTTTGCAGATGGCAAAGTTTATAAAAGATAAAGAAATAACGGTTATCACCAATTCAATTGCTGTCACTTTAGAGCTGGCCAATCAAAAGGGAATTACAGTCATAACGGTTGGTGGATATTTGCTGGAGGACTCATTGTCATTTGTTGGAGTATCAACACAAAAAGTTATAGAGGATTACCATTTGGATAAGTTTTTCTTTTCCTGTACAGGGTTTGATGCGAAGAGGGGCATAAGTGAAGTCCATGAAATGCAGGCCCAAATTAAAAAGCATTTTATCTCGATCTCTGATCAGCTGTTTTTATTAGCGGATTACAGTAAATATGGGGCGAAGTCCTTGGTCAGCATTGAAAATTTAAAGAATGTTGATTACTTAATTACAGATGATAAAATGGCAGTAAATGATGTAAGGAATATCAGAAACCTGGGTATTAATACAATTGTTGCTGATTAAAGCACAGATCCAATTTGGATCTGTGCTTTTTTTTTTGAAAAGCCAAATCAAAGGGCTGGGGAATCTTAATAATAACCCTTTATTTATGATCAATATGGGTCATATATATTGATAAATCTCTGTATCTTTATAAAATCGTTTACAAGCATGGGTAAACAAAGTAATTTTTTTTGTAAATGTCTGTTTTTTAAAAATATTAATAAAAAAATGTTGAAAAACAAAAATGTCTAAATTATAATAAAAATCAAATAAGGTGGTGGGCAATTTTGGGTACTAAATATGTATTTGGGATAGATTTCGGAACAGAGTCCGCAAGAGCTATTCTGGTGAATGTTCAAAATGGTTCAATCGTCGCATCCGCAGTCTCCCCATATCCGCATGGCGTGATCACAGACAGCTTGCCCGGAACTGATATAAAGCTTCAGCCGCAATGGGCATTGCAAAACCCAAATGATTATTTACATACTTTACGGGAAACTGTGACAAATTGCTTGGCAGATTCGAAGATAAATAAAGAAGAAGTAATAGGGCTGGGCGTGGACTTTACTGCCAGCACGATACTGCCTGTCGATGGAAGTGGGATTCCGCTTTGTTTATGTCCGGATTATAAGGAAAACCCACATAGCTGGGTGAAGCTCTGGAAGCATCATGCTGCAGACAAAGAGGCCGCTCTTATTAATAGCCGCGGTACTGAGAGAAACGAGTCATTTCTTCAGCGCTATGGCGGTGAATTGTCAGAGGAATGGATGTTTCCTAAAATGCTCCAAGTTTTAAATGAAGCTCCTGAAATTTATGAAGCTGCCGATCGGTTTATAGAAGCAGGGGATTGGATTACGATGCAGCTTATTGGTGCAGATATAAGAAGTTCCTGTATGGCGGGATATAAAGGCAGCTGGAGCAAGAAGGAAGGCTACCCATCAAACGAGTTTTTGAAAACGCTTCATCCTGATTTTGAAAAGGCTGTAAAGGAAAAGTTATCAGCAAAAATTTATCCAGTCGGATCAAGGGCGGGTTTTTTAACAATTAAAATGGCTGAGGAACTGGGTTTAACGGAAAACACAGCGGTAGCAGTCGGAATTATTGATGCCCATGCAGCAGTTATAGGAGCAGGAGTTGATGCTCCTAAGAAAATGGTTATGGCTATGGGCACCTCAATTTGCCATATGTGCATAGATGAAGAAGAGCGCTTTGTTCCAGGAATAAGCGGAGTAGTAGAGGATGGGATCCTCCCCGGCTATTATGCATACGAGGCAGGGCAAAGTGCAGGCGGAGATTCTTTGGCATGGTTCATCAATCATTGTGTGCCTGATTATCTTTCAAAAGAGGCGGAAGCCGCTGGGTTATCCCTGTATCAGCTGATGGAAAAAAAGGCTTCAGGACTTATGCCGGGAGAACACGGACTTGTCGCACTGGATTGGTGGAATGGAAATCGTCTATTAAAGGATCCAAACCTTTCAGGAACCATCCTGGGATTAACTCTCAGCACCAAGCCGGAACATATCTATCGTGCACTGCTTGAGTCCCTGGCTTTCGGTGCAAGAAAAATCCTTCAGGTGTTCGATGAAAGCGGTATCAGCATTGATGAACTTTATGCTTGTGGCGGCCTGGCTGAAAAGAATAAGCTGCTAATGCAATTGTTTGCAGATATTACCGGCAAAAACGTGCATGTGGTATCGGTGCCTCATACATGTGCGATGGGAGCAGCCGTTCTTGCTGCAGTTGCAGCAGGAAAGGAACAGGGCGGATGGGATTCCATTAACGAGGCCATCCCAAAAATGATTCACTATGATAATGAAGTCTATAGGCCAATTCCTGAAAACCAGACAATCTATCATCAGATTTTTGAAGTTTATGACGGTCTCCATTATGAGTTTGCACAGAAAAATTCACCGGTGAAAGCACTGCTTGCAATTCAAAGAAATCTTGCTGCAGGGCAGAAGGAGGTAACGAAATGACATTAATTGGACCTTCCCTTATGTGTGCGGATATGGGAAATCTCCAGGAATCAGTAACCCGTCTGGATCAGGCTGGTGTAGATTTCTATCACTTGGATGTTATGGATGGAAAATTCGTTCCCAATTTTACCATGGGACCTGATTTGATCAGAAAAATAAGAGAGTATACGAAGAAGCCTTTTGATGTGCATTTAATGATAGAAAAACCTGAGGACCATCTTGATTTATTCATTGATGCTGGAGCAGATATGATCTCCGTACATACAGAGGCAACTGGCCATCTGCAGAGGACTTTACAGAAGATTAAAGATAAAGGTTTAAAAGCTGGTGTGGCTTTGAACCCGTCTACTCCGGTTTCAGAGATTGAATATGTACTTGATGTCATTGACTATATTACAGTCATGACCGTAAACCCGGGATTTGCAGGACAGAAATTTGTTCCGCTGATGAATAAAAAGATTAGCAGAATTAGAGAGTTAATTGAAAAAGAAGGCTATAAGGTGGATATTCAGGCAGATGGGAATATTGGCTACCATACCATTCCCGATGTAATTGGGAATGGTGCAAATATGCTGGTTCTCGGCACTTCCTGTCTATTTAGGAACGACATCAGTCTGGAGGATGCAGTAAAGAAGCTTCGCGCCTTTTTAAGTGAACAGAAAGCTGGAATTAAATCAGGAATGTGAGGTGGCTTAATTGGCTGAAATTACAGTTGTTGGAAGCATCAACATAGATATTGTGGCATTAACAGACCACTATCCGAATCGCGGAGAAACCATTTTTGGAAAGAAGATGGAGCTGCTGCCTGGAGGTAAGGGTGCCAACCAGGCTACAGCATGCGCAAGGCTGGGGAAAACCGTAAATATGGTAGGCAGCATTGGTCAGGATACCTATGGCGATATTTTATTGGATTCCCTAAAAGCCAGTAAAGTAAATATTTCTAATATCAAACGAGTGAAGGAAACTTCGACTGGCTGTGCCATTATAACCATTGATAAGACAGCAGAGAATACCATGCTTGTGTTAAAAGGCGCCAATGATGAGTTATCTGTTCAGGATATAGAAGAAGCTTTCAGTGAGATCAATGATAGCAAAGTGCTTTTGGTCCAAATGGAAGTCCCTGAGAAAGCTGTAATTCAATCTATGATTGAAGCAAGGAAAAAGGGAATGTTCGTCATATTGGATCCTGCACCAGCAGAGGGAATCACAGTGCGCGCCCTGGAATATGCCGATTTGATTATTCCGAATCGACAGGAAACCAAACAGCTGACGGGCATTGATGTGACCGACATAGATACAGCGAACAAAGCAGCGAAATACTTTGAGCACATGGGTGTAAAACAATCAATAATTAAAATGGCCGATAAAGGATCCCTTGTATATGAAGATGGCAGATCTACCTATATAGAATCAATCCCTGTTAAGGCGGTAGACACAGTTGGTGCCGGTGATTCATTTGCAGGTGCACTGGCTTGTGCTATTGCAGATGGTGAGGATCTTGTTTCCGCTGCGGAATTCGCAACCATTGTAGGGGCGATGAAAGTTACCAAGCTGGGAGCGCAGGTGGGAATTCCTACACTGGATGAAGTGAATCAGTTCTGTAAGGAAAGGAAAATCAGCCACTATATGACGGAGAACCGGAAAACATCTTCTGCTTGACCTGCCAGATGAAAGGAGGATTATCATGTCTGACTATCTATTGAAAATGACCCATATCAGCAAAACGTTTCCTGGAGTTAAGGCGCTCGATGACGTAACCTTGGAAGTCAAACCTGGCGAGGTGCATGCGTTAATTGGGGAAAATGGAGCCGGAAAGTCAACTTTAATTAAGATTCTATCTGGTATTTATCAGCCTGATTCTGGGGCAGAGTTTTATTTTGAAGGGAAAAAAGCGGAAATCAATAAACCAATAGACGCCACATTAAAAGGCATTTCAATCATTTATCAGGACCTAAGTTTATTCCCAAATCTATCAGTCGCTGAAAATATTTATATAGGAAGAGACAGTACAAGCAGGCCCTGGAAGAAAATTAATTGGAAGTCAGCTGAAAACATCGCGAGGAAGGCCTTGAAAGAGCTTGATGTCGAAATTGATATTCATCTCCCTGTGGAAAAGCTCAGCATTGCCCAGCAGCAATTGATTGAAATTGCGAGAGCCCTGGCTTTTGAGTCCAAATTAATTGTCATGGATGAGCCTACTTCTTCCCTATCAAGCGGGGAGGTAGAAAAGCTGTATAAAGTAATTAATGACTTGAAAAGCAGAGGGATCTCCATTATTTTCGTCAGCCACAAACTAAAGGAGCTATTTACAGTTTCTGACCGGTTTACAGTCCTGAGGGATGGGAAGTATGTGGGAACTTACGAAAGCAGCGAATTAGATGAAGACCGGTTAATTAACTTAATGGTTGGAAGAACCGTCCTGTATGAAAAGAACCAATCCAGAAATATAGCCGGCGAAACGATTTTTGAAGTAGAGAATCTTTCAAAGGATGGGAATTTCAAAGATATATCCTTTGAACTGAATAAAGG
The DNA here is from genome assembly GCF_058791715.1 of Cytobacillus sp. EB106-05-05-XG126. Classification (NCBI taxonomy): domain Bacteria; kingdom Bacillati; phylum Bacillota; class Bacilli; order Caryophanales; family Bacillaceae; genus Cytobacillus; species Cytobacillus sp. EB106-05-05-XG126. The sequence continues at coordinate 193,713 of NZ_JBYTDU010000003.1, forward strand.
TGAAGTGCTGGGGATTACAGGATTGGTTGGTTCAGGGAGAACCGAACTTGCCCAAGCTATTTTTGGAGTTAATAAGCCTTATCAAGGAACGATTAAAATTAATGGTAAAGCTGTTTCCATTAAATCAAGTGAAGATGCAATGAAAAAAGGAATTGCTTATATTCCCGAGAGCCGGAAGACACAGGGGCTGATTCTCGATCAATCGATTATCAACAATATTTCATTGCCGATCTTAAAAACACTAAGAAACAAATTGGGGTTAATCAACCGTAAAAAAGAAATTGAATTGGCCAATGATTACGTAAAAACCCTGGATGTGCGCCCGTCACTGCCTGAAAGGGCAGCAGGTGACCTATCCGGAGGGAATCAGCAAAAGGTTGTTATATCGAAGTGGCTATCGACCAAGCCTGACATACTGATTATTGATGAGCCGACAAATGGAATTGATATTGGAGCAAAAACTGAAATCCATAAACTTCTCCGCAAACTGGCTTCTGAAGGAATGGGTGTAATAGTGATCTCTTCTGAGCTTCCTGAAGTGCTGGCGGTCAGTGACCGTGTGCTTGTCATGAGGCATGGGCGGGTTGCGGGAGAAATGGGTATTGAAGAAGCGACCCAGGAATCCATTATGAACTTGGCATTGCTTGGATCAGGAAATGCGAACAGGAATAAAGAGCAGGCATCATTTGTTCCAAATCAGGAGGTGCAAATGTAATGAACTCTATACTGAAGTCTAAAGAAATGAGCATTGCGGCCATTGTCATATTACTTTGCGTGATCCTGACCATCATGAGCCCGGCATTTTTAAGCCCTGGGAATATCCTTGATATTTTGAAAGGAAATGCGGTACTCGGCATCCTGGCTGTAGGGATGACACTCATTATTATTACCGGCGGCATTGATGTTTCAGTTGCAGCTGTGACAAGCGCAGTTTGGGTCATTATTGGAAAACTGCTGGTTTTAATGCCGGATAGTCCAGTTGCTATTTTACTATTATTTATTATTGCACCTTTGATTGGCGTCTTCTTTGGCGCTATTAATGGCTTCCTGGTCTCAAGGATTCAGATACCTGCAATCGTCGTTACGCTTGGTACGATGAGCATGATTAATGGGATCGTCCTGTATATCACTAATGGCCAGTATCTGAACAGCAGCAGCTTCCCAAGCATATTTTTGAAGTTTGCTAACTTTAATGTGTTTGGTGTTTCGATTTTGACTATTATCTTTATACTTATTGCCGTTTTCACCTGGTTTGTTCTGAAATATACAGTGATTGGCCGTGAGGTTTTGGCGATTGGCGGAAATAAAGAATCTGCTGTCCGGGTTGGGATCAATTTTGATAAAGTGCAAATATTTGTTTTCTCTTATATGGGATTTCTGGCAGGTATTGCAGCTATTGCCCAGCTTTCATACACAAAAGCTGTGGATCCGAATGGAATGCTTGGCTTTGAATTGACTGTAATCGCAGCCGTAGTGCTTGGCGGCGCCAATATTATGGGAGGAAGAGGCTCCGTTGTTGGCACTTTCCTTGGAGTATTGCTGCTGGCAATTATGGAAAACGGATTGATCCTGGCCAGAATCGATACTTTCTGGCAGCAGGTTGTTATAGGTGTCGTCATTCTATTGGCTGTTTCATTCGACCATATTCAATATAAAAGGGCTAAGAATAAGATGGCGCGTATCGAAGTGGAAGCATAGAGAGGAGGGAATAAAATGAAATCGCTATCAAAAGAACATGTCTTAGGAATTATAGCTGTTGGGCTAATTGTCTTAATGACAATAATGGCACCGGGGTTTTTATCATCGAACAATATTAATAACATGATGTTTCAGCTGCCTGAATTCGGCCTGATTGCTTTGGGGATGATGGTCGTCATTATCACTGGGGGAATCGATCTCTCTATTACCTATGTAGCAGCACTTTCCGGTGTAACAATTGCCATGATGCAAATGAACGGATACTCCATACTTGTGGCTATCCTCGTGGGTATTGCAGTTGGACTGGCATGTGGTTCTTTGAATGGCTTCATCGTTTCAAAGATAGGCGTTTCACCTATTCTCGTAACACTGGGCACAATGGTTTTATTTGAAGGGGTTATTTTGAGTATAACAAAGGGCAGATCGATATCTGGCTTTAGTGAGTCTTACAGCTTGATCGGGAATGGATATTATATGGGGATTATCCCCTTATCGATGCTGATCTTTATCATTGTAGCCATATTAACCGGGGTTCTCCTGACAAAGACTGGCTGGGGAAGAAGTGTTTATATGGTTGGAAGCAACCCGGTGGCCACCCTTTTCTCAGGAATTAATAACAGCCGAGTCCTAATGAAAGTCTATCTTTTTGCCGCTTTTATGGCGACGCTTGCATCCATTATCATGACCTCCAGGTACAATACGGCGAAAGTGGACTTGGGTTCTTCCTATCTCCTTCAAAGTGTGGCGGCCGCAGTACTTGGTGGAACAAACATCCAGGGCGGATATGGAAAAGTTATTGGCACAGTATACGCAGTTATCATATTCCAGGTTCTATCCAATGGATTGAATTTAATGGGAGTCCCAAGGGCGATAGTGGGCGTTATTACTGGAGCGATTCTCATTCTTGTTCTTGTCATTAACTTTCTTAAAGCCAAAGCGGATGAAAAGAAACAAAAAAGGCAGCAGGAAGCTGCTGCAGCTTAAAACGAGCGGGTGTCATCTGACATAGTCGGATAACCATATAAATGCAAGACTATTAAAGGGGGAAAAACGAATGAAAAGATTTTTGGTATCGTTGCTGTCAATGGTTTTAGCTCTAGGACTTCTGGCTGGCTGTGTATCACAAGAGAGTGCAGGATCCAAAAGTGAAGGATCAGACAAAAAGAGCGGCGGAGACGACAAGCTGACGATTGCTGTTGTTCCTAAACTTGTAGGTATCCCTTATTTCAATGCTTCTGAAAAGGGAGCAGTAAAAGCCGGTGAGGAGTTAGGCGTTGAAGTTATTTATACCGGCCCTACTGAAGCGGATGCTGCTCAGCAGGTTAAAGTTATTGAAGATTTGATCAGCCAAAATGTTGATGTTATCGCTGTTGCTCCGAATGACCCGGCATCATTAACACCTGTTTTAAAGAAAGCTAAAGAACAAGGCATCACGGTAATGGACTGGGATACTCCAGCGGATCAATCAGTAGTAGAATTATCAGTTCACCAAATCGATGATGAGGGTTACGGACGCCATATCGCGAAGTCTCTAGTTGAGCAAATGGGAACAGAGGAAGGCGAAATTGCCATCTTGACTGGCGGTCTTTCTGCAGCTAACTTAAATTCTTGGATCGATGGTGCCAAAAAAGAGCTTGAAGAGAACTACCCAAATATCAAACTGGTAACAGATATTATTCCTACTGATGAGAAGCAGCCTGTTGCATACCAAAAGACGCTTGATTTAATTAAAGCATATCCTGATTTAAAGGGGATTATGGCTTTCTCTACTATTGCTCCAATTGGTGCAGCACAGGCAGTTCAGGAAAAAGGGCTTCAAGATAAGATTGCAGTAGTTGGAACGGCTCTTCCAAATGATTCTAAGCCATTCCTTGAGGATGGATCATTAGATTTAGCGATTCTTTGGGAGCCGGACAAATTAGGTTACTTAACAGTTGCTCTTGCTAAAGATCTGGCAGAAGGCAAGAATCCTGAAAATGGCCAGGATGTGCCGGCTGTTGGGAAAATTGAAGTTTGGGATGATAACAAAACAATTATCATGGGACCTCCAACAGACTTTACAGCTGAAAATGCTGGAGACTATGATTTCTAATTAATTGAAAGAAGCGGGGAATCCAATGATATTGGATTCCCCCTTTTTACGTGCTTCTCATAAACCTGTACAGCTCCTTTATTATACATTGAGAACGTAATGGTGAGTGTGTTATAGTATTGAAAACAAAAACAAACAAAAACAAACAAAAACTCATTGAAAAAGGGGCAGGATTATAAAGTGTTAGTAGCTGAAAGGCAACAGAAGATCGTCGAGATTGTTAATATTCGTAAAAGTATTCGGGTCAGTGAATTAAGTGAGTCTTTCAATGTTACAGAAGAGACGATCCGCAGAGACCTGGAGAAACTGGAAAAAGAAAATAAACTCAAAAGAAGCCACGGCGGGGCTGTCAGTATTCAGGAGGAAGACCCGGATGTATCAGAACGCGAAATTACAAATGTAAGTGAAAAAAAAGCCATTGCCAATGCAGCAGCAGAGCTGGTTGAAAGCGGGGACCGGATTATCCTCGATGCAAGCACGACAGCTTGGTACATGGCAAAAGCCCTTCCAAATATTCCCCTCACAGTTATTACGAACTCCATAAAAGTTTCTATAGAACTGAGCAAAAAAGACAAGATTGAAGTCATATCCACAGGGGGGAGGCTGAACACAAAATCTATGTCTTATCTAGGTCCGTTAGCAGAGAGGTCACTTGATATGTACCACGTCAATAAATGTTTTATGTCATGTAAAGGGCTGCATTTGGAGAATGGATTAAGTGATTCAAATGAAGAGCAGGCTCTCCTTAAGAAGAAAATGGCCGAGCAGTCAGATCAGGTGATTGTCATGGTTGATTCCAGCAAGTTTGGCGTAAAGGGATTTTCTAAAATTGCACCTTTAAGCAAAGCTCGTCAGATCATTACTGATTCAGAGATTAATCCCGGCGTTAAGGCAAGATTGGAAGAACTTCAGCTCACTGTCCGTATTGCGTATATTTAAAAAACAAAAATAAAACAACACAATTACTTTTGTTTGTGTTGTTTTATTTTTGAGAAAAAAGTATAATATAAATAGAAAAATTAAGAATATTGATAACACTTTTCGTTGGTTTAAAAAATGATAGGTCACTAATTTCATAATATAAAGGAGCATTAGAAATGAGTATTGTTAATGCGAAAAGAAATATGCTGGAAGCTCCATTTTTAAAGCAGATGATGCAGGCAACACAAAATATGTGGAGATTAGGGTGGGATGAACGCAACGGAGGGAATGTTAGTGTAATCCTAGATGAAGAAGAAGTGGCGCCATATATAGAAAAAGGGAGCGCGATCCGTACAATCAGCCTGGATTTTCCGGTCCCGGAGCTTGCCGGTAAGTACTTTCTAGTAACCGCTTCAGGAAGCTACTTCAAAAATATTATTGATAATCCTGAAGAACTGCTGGGAATTATCCAAGTAGCGGATGGTGGTAATGAACTGGATATCATTTGGGGATTTGCCAATGGCGGAAAACCAACGAGCGAACTTCCGTCTCATTTCATGAGCCATATCGTCAGACTCAAGCATGATAATACTCACAGGGTGATCATGCATAACCACGCAACCAATGTTGTTGCCATGACTTTTACTCATGAATTGGATGAAGCAGCGTTTACAAAATCACTCTGGCAGATGGAATCAGAATGCATAATTGTATTCCCGGATGGTGTGGGGCTCCTTCCTTGGATGATACCAGGCACGACGGAGATTGGGAAAGAAACAGCAAAGAAGATGAGTGAGTACCGTTTAGTCGTATGGCCGCATCATGGCATTTTTGGAACAGGAAGCTCCATTGACGATGCATTTGGCTTAATCGAGACTGCTGAGAAAGCCGCGCAGATCTACATGCTGATTCATTCCCACCGTGGAGGAGTGAAACAGGTTATAACCGATGACCAGCTTTCCGTATTAGCTGAGGCTTTTGGAGTAATCCCTAAACCAGGAATCCTTCAATTGACTAAATAATATTAATACATGCTGGCTGGACAAATCGTTCTGCCAGTTTTATTTCACTTTAAAGTAAACGTTTCCAAAGGAGGGTGTTTCGCATGGGCAAACTCAGCCTGGCTGTCGATATTGGTGCGTCCAGCGGAAGATTGATTGCCGGACACCTTGAGGAAGGTGTACTGAAATTAGAAGAAATATACCGTTTTGAGAATAAAATCATCAAAAATCAGGATCAATTCTGCTGGGATGTTGATACTTTATTCATGGAAATAAAAAAGGGAATGCATGAATGCAGGAAACGGGGCTTGAAGCCGGACAGCATTGGCATTGATACTTGGGCGATAGACTTTGTGCTATTGGATAAATATGACCAGCCCTTAACTGAAGCTGTATCCTATCGGGATCCAAGGACGGCAGGCATGATGGAAGAAGTATTTAAATTGATCGAAAAGGATCAGCTTTACTTAGAGACGGGAATCCAATTTCTTACCTTTAATACGATTTATCAGCTTGAGGCGTTGAAAAGAGCTAGGCCGGAAGTGTTAACAAGAGCTAAAACATTTCTTATGATTCCGGATTATTTCAACTATTTATTAACCGGAAAAAAATCAAATGAATATACCAACGCAACCACCACGCAGCTGGTCAATGCCTTTTCAAAAAATTGGGACGCTGGCATCATCGGAAAGCTTGGAATTAATAAGGAGATATTCCAGGAAATCATGCCTCCAGGCACAGTTCTTGGGAAATTAAAGAAAGAGCTTGCTGCAGAATTTGGGTTTGATCTTGAAGTTATATTGCCAGCGACCCATGATACGGGATCAGCTGTAGTGGCTGTGCCTGAAGTGGAAAATACCATATATATCAGCTCCGGAACCTGGTCCCTAATTGGTGTTGAGAACCGCTTTCCGATCTGTGTTCCTAAAGCCCGCCAATATAATTATACAAATGAAGGCGGCGTGGATTACCGTTATCGGTTCCTAAAGAATATTATGGGGCTTTGGATGATCCAGGAAGTGAAGAGAAATTACAAGGACCAATATTCTTTTAGTGAACTAGTTGCGCTGGCCCGTGAGGCAGCAGATTTTCATACCATTATTAATGTAGACGATGGCAGATTTTTGAAGCCGGATCATATGATTGCGGAAATCCAGGATTATTGTACGGAAAAGAACCTGCCTGTACCAGAAACACCTGGTGAGATTGCTAAATGTATTTTTGTCAGTTTAGCAGAAAGCTATCAAAATGCCATTCTTGAAATTGAAGAGATCTTCGAACAGGAGTTTAAGACCATTAACGTAATCGGCGGAGGCTGCCAGAATGAATACTTGAACCAGCTTATTGCGGACAAGACCGGCAAAGTGGTGATCGCCGGCCCCTCTGAAGCAACAGCCATCGGAAATCTGGCTGCCCAGCTCATATCGCTGGGTGAAATTGGGGACCTAAAAGAGGCGAGAACCATAATTAAAAGGTCTTTTGATTTGAAGGGATTCACCCCTGCAGGGTCAGAAGTCAATGAGGAGTGTGCCTTATGAAGATACAGGAGAACTACGAAAATGCAAAACTGGCGTACGAAAAATGGGGAATCAATACAGATAAAGTTCTTGAAGTCTTAAAAGTCATTCCTATTTCCGTCCACTGCTGGCAGGGAGATGATATCCGGGGGTTTGAGACAAAACAGAATGAACTTTCCGGAGGCATTGATGTGACAGGGAATTATCCGGGAAAGGCTGTCTCTCCCGAGCAATTAAGAAATGACTTGGAAAAGGCTCTTTCCCTAATACCGGGGAAACATCGTGTAAACTTGCATGCTATCTACGCAGAAACAGATGGAAAAGTAATTGAACGCGACCAATTGGAGCCAAGGTATTTTCAAAATTGGGTGGATTGGGCTAAGAAACTTGGCCTTGGCTTGGATTTCAATCCTACATTATTCTCCCATGAAAAAGCAGCAGATGGATTAACACTATCCCACCCGAACGAGGAAATTAGAGAATTCTGGATTAATCACTGCATCTCCAGCCGTAAAATTGGCGAGTACTTTGGCAGGGAACTGGGAACTCCGTGTCTGACAAATATCTGGATACCTGACGGATATAAGGACATTCCGAGCGACCGGATGACACCAAGAGTGAGATTGAAAGAGTCATTGGATAAAATTTTTGCAGAAGAAATAGAACCTGCATTTAATATCGATGCAATCGAGAGCAAATTGTTTGGCATCGGTTCGGAGTCCTATGTTGTTGGCTCCCATGAATTTTATCTGGGATATGCCCTGAAAAATGATAAACTCTGTCTTCTTGACACAGGTCACTTTCATCCAACTGAGACAGTGTCCAATAAAATATCTTCCATGCTTCTATATGCGGATCAGCTGGCGTTACATGTTTCGCGGCCTGTACGCTGGGATAGTGACCATGTCGTAACATTGGATGATGAGCTGCGTGAAATTGCCTTGGAGCTGGTACGCTGTGATGCTCTGGATAAAGTGAAGATTGGACTCGATTTCTTTGACGCGAGTATTAACCGGGTAGCCGCCTGGGTCATTGGGACCCGCAATATGGTCAAGGCTTTATTGTATGCGCTGCTGACTCCTGTTGATTACCTTAAAGATCTTCAAGAAAAGAGTCAATTTACGGAACGCCTGGCAATTATGGAAGAATTTAAGACATACCCATTTGGAGCAGTGTGGGACTATTACTGTGAATCAATGGGCGTGCCAGTCAAAGAGACATGGCTTGATGAAATAAATAAATATGAGGAAGAAGTTTTATCGAAAAGATAAATGATTTATTCTGCAAAGAGATGGTCAGTTTGGATCCATCTCTTTTCTTGTTTTTTCCCTGTTCATATCTGGGAACTTTGCTTTTAAAAACTAAGTGTTTGGATGGTAAAAATTCTGAATATTTCCAGTTTGGCTGTCGTTTATTAGGGAAATGATTTAATAAGCTTATAAAGAAAGAGGTGAGCATCTATGAGACCCTTATTTGGAACAGTAGAATATTTTGAACAAAAAATTGATACGTATCTTACGAATAAAAAATTAAAAAATAAAGAAAAACATATTAAAGAAATCGTATCAAAGCTGGAAAAAGAAATCCGCCATGACTTCATCTGCCACGAAAGAATCAAGAAAGAATGCCTCAACAATCTATTTAAAGTGTCCAAAAGAACAGCTGCCATGCAGTAAAAAAGAGCACAATCGAGACCGATTAGTTTTGTAGAAGTAATTGAGTTTAGGGGTTAGATCTTAGCTTAATGCCTCGTTGTTATTGTCACTTATTATAATCCCACAGAATCGCCCATTCATCTTTTTCTTTCCCCACAAAGATGTCCTGTTCGATATCAAAATTACCATATTTCCCTTTGAATGTTTGGATGACAGTAAGCTTATAAACTTCCTTGATGGCAGTGTCCTCCTTGGACATTCTCCAGGATTTAAGCTTTTCGGGTTTGCCTAGAGTATATGTAAAAGTATCTACACCAAAATGATTCATAAAAACGTGGGCGCGGTCCTGGATATAGTGTCCTTTTGTGAATTTCTGTTTCATACTGGGGTGAAAGAGTTCCCATGATGAGGAGAATTCTCCATCCTGTTCGTAGGAGTAAAATTTTTCCGCAATCTCTGTGGCTTGCTTTTCGGATGATGAGAAAAGTAATTTGGAAGCAAACAGAATTATAGCCGCCACAATCAATCCGATGATGATCTTAAGGATTGTATTCTGCTGGTGTCTTTTGAATCCCATGAATAACGCTCCTTTTCCACATAGAGGTTGTATACTTATTATCCTATTCACATGCGTGGCGATAAATGAGAAAAGGTGCAGAGAATACAAAAAGAACACCCATTTTATCAGGTGTTATCCTTGTGATTGCTTATTAATCTATCGGTTTCGCATAAAAAATAAATCTTTCTGGAGCGTCACCAAGGTAGCTGAAGGGATAGCAGGTTGTTACAGTCAGGATCTCATCGGGAGCTGTGCTTCTTATAATTGTGCGGTCATCTGCATCGACTATTTTCGTATCATAAATTTCATAGGAAAACTCTCCATAAGGGAGTTTTACAGTGAAGATATCTCCTAACTCCAATTGATCAAATTGCCGGAAGACTGTATCACGATGTCCGGACAGCACAATCTGATCCTTTTGGGTGGGAAATGCCGTTCCGGGGTAATGCCCCACACCGGCTGCAAGCTGCTCCTCATCCGTTCCTTCGATAATGGGGATTTCCTTTTGCAGCTTTGGAACGGTGAGCAGGCCAATTGTCTCGTTCGGCTGAAAATCCAAACTGATCGGTTCTGCCTTTGAAGCTTCTAAAATCTCCATTGCTTCTTCTTTTTTTTCCTCTGTCTGAACATGTGAATCACGTATCTGCCATAATGAATAGCCTGTTAGAACAGATCCTGCGAGCAGTAAAAATAGGACCGCATATTTCAACTCTATCACCCTTAAAAAATATATTTTTTACGACAATTATCGCGATATACAACTGCCTATATATAGTATATATTTCATATATAAATAGAGATAGTAAAATTTTACAATAAAGGGAGCAGTGAGAATGCCTAAAAGAAAGTGGTTACATTTAGCAGTTGTCTTAACCATGATTTTCTCCTTTTTCAGTCCGGCTGCCAACGCAGAAGAAAGCAAGAATCCTTCGACTGCCATTGACCTGATGGATCCAATCTATCAAGAAGGGCAGGTCATTCTAAAGTGGAAAACCCTGTCTGAGACAGATGCCGAGGAAACATTCTTTATCATCAAAAACTCCCAGGAAACATCCATTAGTGCAAAATTACAATCAACTTCAAACCTGGATGGAAAGGTAATAAAAGAATATGAGTATATAGATGCTGATATTCAATCAGATCAGACATATACATATGCAGTAAAAAAGGCAGAAGATCAGGATGTGAGTGACTCGAAGGAGGTCAAAGTCACTGAGGTGAAGAAAAGTGATGAAGACCTGACTGAAAAGGATGCCGATGATTCTCAGCCAGCTTCTGAGCAGCCTTCCAATACTGGCGCAAGTGAAGAAAAAACAGGAAATTCAGATGAAGCTAACGGTGAGCAGGAAAAAGCTGAAGTGCCAGCTGAAGAGGAAGAGGTTTCTTTTGAAGATGCTAATTTAGAGAAACTGATTCGATTTGCAATTGGGAAAGCAGAGGGTGCTATCTTAAAGGATGATCTTACTGGCGTTGCCTCCCTTGAGATTAATAATAGCTTTGGTGATATTACCAGCCTGAAAGGGCTCGAACATGCAGTGAATTTAAAGACGCTAAAAATTGAAAACGTTTCTGTTTCAGACATTTCTGTTCTGGAGGAACTAAGCAAACTGACTTCCGTGAAATTAATGTCTTTGCCTGTTTCCAATATTGATGTACTTTTATTATTGCCGCAATTGGAAAAGGTGGAAGCGGGTTATCTGGACCTGGATTTAGGAACTTCATCCGTTCTTGAGTCACTGGTTTCGAAGGGAGTCACAGTTGAAACTCTTGAGGAAGCCTCCTCGTTTTTACTGACAGCTTACCGGATCACTGAATCATCCGCGCAAATTTCATGGGGTATGTATAATCTCGATACGGTTGAAGAGTACAAATTATATGTGAATGGAAAACTGGAAAAAACGTTAGACGGCGGGGTATATGAATATCATTTATCAGGACTTAATGCCTCAGCTTCTTATGAAATTAAAGTCGAAGCCCTAAAAGGCGGCAAGGTGCTTGCTAGTCAGGTGCATTCTTTTACAACACTCTCTGCCCCCCAGGGTGAAAAGACAGCCATCGCTGATGAGAACCTGCTTCTTGCCATTCAGGAGGAGTTAGGGCTGAAACGCGAACTATATAAAAGTGACCTTGAACGTTTAACATCTCTTGCTGCACCCAATATGAACATTGAGTCACTAGAGGGACTTGAAGATGCCGTTAACCTGGATCACTTGGTGATTTACGGCAACCAGATTCAGGACTTAACTCCACTATCCGGCTTGAAAAAACTGATTATCCTGGATATTGGAGACAATCCGATTACGGAAGCAAGCGCTTTATCCAACTTGTTAAATGTAGCCAATCTTGATTTATCCTACACCGATATTAATGACTTTACTTTCTTAAAAGATCTGGCAAAATTGCAGGTTGTTTATCTATATGGAAATCTGCAAATAGAAGAACATGCTCCATCCCTTGCGGTAATAGAGGCTTTAGAAGCCAAAGGTGTTGAAGTCTATCATGATTTGCAGGAAAATGTGAATCTCGAAATTTACCCAACGTTTGTGAACGAGTCAAGAATTGGACTTGAATGGGGATATTGGACAGAGGACGAGGAGGACTATTCTTATCCGGATCAATATGTGTTCATATTTGATGGGAAAGAAGAAGAGCTATCAGGGGATACCACTTCAAAAATCATTGAAAATCTTAAACCTGATACCACATACACTTTTAAGGTTAAAGCTTATGAAAATGGAAAGCTGATTGGAAGAGCAGCATTGGATGTAACGAGCAAGAAGCCGCCTTCGGGCAAAGTCATTACATTCAAAGATAAGAACTTGGAAAAGGCCATTAAGGAAACGCTTGGAATAGTCAGGGATGTACAAGAGAGTGATATGCTTGATCTTACCCATCTCTATATTGGAGCAGCTTCTATAAAAGATTTGTCAGGTATTGAAAAGGCTGTGAATCTTGAATCTCTCTCTTTATGGGGGAACGAGATCAGCGATCTTACTCCGATTAGCAGTCTCGTTAAGCTGAGCGATCTTGATTTGGCTGATAATCCAATTTCAAGCTTGAAGCCGCTGACTTCTTTGAAAAACTTGACCACTCTTTTTTTATCAAACACGAATATGAAGGATTATTCACCATTGAATCAGCTTGTAAATTTAAATTACCTTTTCTTGTCTTCAAATGGAATAACAGCAATACCTGACTTTTCAAATCTGACTAAACTGGAATTTCTGATTTTGGATAATAATCAACTGACGGATTTAAAGGGAATCGAAAGTCTCCGTAATCTTCAAATTCTAGAAGTCAGCTATAATCCGTTATCAGATCTGTCTGCTCTCGGCAGCCTCAATCTTATGGCTCTAAATGTCGCTTATACGGACATCACGGACCTTAAGTGGGCTAATTCATTAGGCGCACTGCAGTTCTTGAGTATCGATGGCAACAATATTGAAGACTTAAGCCCTCTGTCTCATTTGAAGGATTTGGTTATGCTTAGTGCGAATGAGCTTCCAATTACGGATATTACGGTCCTGCTGGAGCTGCCGCATCTGGAATATGTAAGTCTCTATAACAATGACCTGCTCGACCTATCTGAAGGATCACAAGCCATGCGTGTGATTGAAGAGCTTGAAGCAAAAGGTGTGTATGTTGAATACGGAAATTACAGTGAAGAAGGACATTTATATTTCGATTGGATAGATACAACCAGCACTTCGATTGAAACATCTTGGGTATATGAAGGGGAAGAAGACATCAGTAGCTACCGTATCTATTTAAACGGAGAGTTGGCTGATGAAGTGGATTCCTCTAAAACAAGCTATACCTTTGAAGGACTGGAGCCAGGAACACCATATGAGATTACCTTGGAAGCCTATGCTGGAGAGGAACCCGTTGATTATGCCTGGGAATATGTATGGACAGCAAGTGATGACTTCTACTTTACCGATATGAAAACAGATAAAGACTCGATTGAAGCTTTCTGGACATACGAAGGAGACGAAGAGATTTCCGGCTATGATGTCTACTTAGATGGTGAGTATATGGATTCCCTGGATTCTGAAAGCAGCAGCTATCTTTTTGAAGAATTATTACCCGATACGAGCTATCGCATCATGGTTGAAGCTCTGAATGATGAAGGAATGGTTATTGCTCAGGCATCCGAAAATGTAGTTACAGATCGTGAAGAACAGCCTGGAGAAGACCCTGGAGAAGACCCTGAAGAGGATGGAGATTCTGATAATACCCCTGTTCCAGGAAAAACGCCAGCTTCAGGCGGCAAGTCAGATCCAAACCTAGCTGATAAAGTGAAAACTGCTGCAGGTAAAGAAAAGAAAGCAGCAAGTGGAAGTAAGCTGCCTAATACTGCAACGAACCATTATAATTTATTAGCCATGGGTCTACTGACATTGCTGGCAGCTTCAATATTATTTATTTACACTCAGAGAAGAATAAAAGTATAAGAATTTACCGCAAAGCCCTGTGAAGAGGATCGTCTTCGCAGGGCTTTTGTTATTCAAACATGGCAGCTGAAAAATAGCAAAAGACGGGCTTTGCCCGTCTTTTGTACTTACCTATACTATTAAAGTTCCAATTCTGTATACAACCCCTCGCGAAGGCAAGAATGTATGGAAGGAGGAGGTGGGGAGATTGATCAGATATGTTTTTTTATTATTTTGGTGTACGGTTATTTTCATAAGTACTTGCTCAGCGAGTTTAGAGAACTTTTTAGAGCATGGGATTCTTCATTTTAACTGGAACGGTAATCCATCTTTTGCCGATCTGTTCCATGCGATGCCTGAAAGCCCATCTTTGGCATTCCTGCTTCGAAAGCTGGGGCATGCTTTTGTCTTCTTTATTCTAACGGTTGTGCTATTTTCGCTGAAGGGAAATTTGCTTTATTCTGGCGTATCAGCTTTTTCTTTTGCAGTCACAACTGAAATTCTTCAGCTTTTTTTTGCAAGAGATGGAAGAGTATTTGATGTGGCTTTTGATTCTTTCGGGATTGTTCTTGCCCTGATTCTAGCGGCAGTTATCCACTTGTCTATGAAAAGGGCAGAGACGCTTCATTACTTAGATGAATAGCTTTTTGCGCCGGTAATTTAAAACTTTTATATAAGTGCTGCCTTCCTTGCTTTTAAAAAACTTTATTCCCACCAGCTTTAAAGGGGTATAAATTTCTTTCATATGTACTAATGGCATGTTAATCAGCTCCCGTAATTTTTGATATTAACCCTATTATACCTTAATAACGAACGAAATTGTTCATTATGTTATCGGGAAAAACCGACAAAATTTTTGATTTAAGGTTTAAAGTTCTTTGAGGTGGGTATTAGAGTTTTGTTGCCTAAATTTTCGAACTTTTTGCGAGTGACAAATAATGTCTAAAACAAACAAAAAGGCAGCCGATAATACTAAAGGGCAAAATTACTGAAAGGTAATGACGCAAAGCTAAAGGGGCCTCTATCTCGATGGTAAGGCCAGCCAGCTGCCATCAAATGTAAAGGAGCTAATTTTTTGATGTCAAAGTCTATGTGGATTACACCCGAGGAAATTAAAAGAAAAAAAAGGATAAAGAAAAAGGTGCTTTATGTGTCCTTACTGTTCTTTACCGTTCTTCTTAGTGCAATGGTCACCATCTTAGCCAGCAAAGTATAATACATAGCAAACAGCCATCCTTTTTGGGGCGGCTGTTTTTCATTGTTTTCAAATGATCTCTCTCATTAATGGAATTGGCCCTTCATATATTTTATATAGCGCCATGAACTGATGAATGGGGGAGAAGTTTTGGAGAATGATAGCAGCAGAAAGATTTTGGGAAGTATTTGGTTTTGGATTGCTGTGGCAGGTGTTGTTATGCTTTGTGGAGTATTCTACTTTATTGGCTCTTATACAGCGAAAGTTGATTTACATGGCAAAAAGGCTAGTCTTGATGAATTGGTGAAAGAGATTGAAGAGCGGGAAGTCTTATTAGGAGAGTTAAAAAACAAGTCGGAAAGCCATACAAAAGAAGTGGCAGATATTCAAGAAGAGCTTCAGGAGATGGAGAAGGAAAAGAATGACGCCCTTCAAATTATAGAAAATAAAAGCCGCGCAGAAGAAGAAATGAAAGAGCTGCAAAAGCAAGTGGAAAAGAGCAGTAAAGAGTTGAGGGACTTAACTGAAGAAATCAAAACGAAAAAAGCAGAGCTGGCTGCTGCTGAAGGTAAAATCGTTGAAAAGAAACAAGAGCCCAAAGTTCTGTCTGCCGGTTTCTTCACTGTTGGCAAGGATTTGCCAGTGGGACGTTATAAAGTGGTTGCTCAAAGCGGCTTCGGGAATTTTTTCGTTAATAGCGGTTCTAAAGTTAATATCATTCTTGGTGATTCCGAGATTGGGGTAATCGAATACGTATTTTACGCTGATGAAGGTGATGAAATCGAACTTACGTTAGCTGCCAAATTTATACCAGTGGAATGATAGATAGGAGAGGGTGTGCCCAGATTTGTTATCTGGGTTTTTTTATTGCTTCATTTTCATTGTAATTAAAAATCAATCAAACGTTTGATTGAAAAACTGGTACCATTTCAGTGGTAACAAAAGCGGAGAAAATGGTAATATGTTGGAAGGAGGGATTTGCATGAAAAGGGTGTTTTTTCTATTTATTTCTTTATTCATTTTGGCCTTCTTGGGTGGATGCAATAAGGAAATTAAGCCGCAGGACCGCTTTAAACAGTATGTGGAGCATTGGAACAAACAGGAGTTTGAGAAGATGTATGAGTTCCTGTCTGTTGACGCCAAAAAATCCATCAGTAAAAAAGAGTATGTTAATCGTTACGAAAAAGTGTACAAGGATTTGGAAATCAGCAATTTAAAGGTTACATATAAACCAGATATGGAGAAGGAGTATAAGAAAGAAGAAAAGGCAGCTCTTCCATTCTCGGCAAGCATGGATAGTGCTGCTGGAAAGATTGAATTCACTCATGATGCCAATCTAGTGAAAGAGGAGAAAGAGGATGAGGAAAATTGGTTTGTAGCCTGGGATACGACATATATTTTCCCGGAGCTGGGACCAGAAGATAAAATTACTTACTCTGCTGTGCCTTCGCAAAGAGGCGATATTGTGGACCGGACGGGAGATCCGCTTGCCCTAAATGGAACTCTTTACGAGATCGGGGTCGTTCCTGAGCAGATGGAAGGCCAAAAGGAGCAAACCATTAAAGGGCTATCAGAGGCACTGGATATTTCAGAGGAGCAGATTAATAAAACTCTAAATGCCAGCTGGGTGCAGCCAGGTTACTTTGTGCCTTTAAAGAAGGTATCTCCTGATGATAAAGATACGCTTGATAAGGTATTTGCCCTGAAAGGTGTATTGAAGCAGGATGTAAAAGGCAGAATTTATCCATTTGGAGAGGCATCCGCCCATTTGATCGGCTATGTAGGGCCAATCAGCGCTGATGAACTGAAAAAGCAGGAGGGAAAAGGCTATTCCAGCACTGACCTTATCGGTAAGAGAGGGCTCGAACAGGTTCTTGAAGAACGTTTGAAAGGTACGAACGGAGTAAAAATCGGCATCAAGAAAAAGGACGGCTCAGAAGTTGTGCTGGCTGAAAAGCCTGTAAAAAACGGGGAAAATATCCAGCTGACTATCGATATTACGCTTCAAAGGGATTTATACAACGAAATGGAAGGAAGTCCTGGGACAGCAGCCGCTATTGACCCTGTCACAGGTGAAACCCTTGCATTAGTCAGCAGCCCAAGCTTTGACCCAAACCAGGCATCGCTCGGATTCTCGGGGGAGGAATGGAAGGCGCTTGAGGAAAATAAGGATATGCCTCTTATGAATCGTTTCAAACAAACATACGCACCAGGTTCTGTCATGAAGCCAATCACTGGAGCAGTTGGATTGTCTGAAGGAACGCTGACACTTGACGAAACCATTAATGTAAAAGGTTTGAAGTGGCAAAAAAGCAAATCATGGGGCAGTTATCAAGTCACCAGGGTAAAGGATCCAAATGCTCCAGTCAATTTTGAAAAAGCGATGATGTACTCCGACAATATATATTTTGCGAAGGAAGCATTGGACTTAGGGAAAGATAAGTTTTCAGCCGGCCTAAAGAAATTTGGATTTGAAGAAGAAATGCCGTACGAATTCCCTATGGAGCCATCCCAAATCGGAAGTCTGGACAGTGAAATTAAACTCGCCGATTCAGGTTATGGCCAGGCTGAGGTAGAAATGAATATCCTCCACCTCGCCGCATCGTATACACCATTCATTAACAAAGGTTCACTAATTAAACCTGTGTTGATGGAGGAGGAAGAAAAGAACCAGGTGTGGAAGGAAAACATCATAAGTGAAGAAAACGCCAAAACGGTTGAATCTGCCATGATCAAAGTGGTACAGGATCCATCCGGAACTGCACGTTCTGCAAACATGAAAGACTATCCGCTTGCAGGGAAAACGGGAACAGCCGAATTAAAACGCAGTGCGGAAGAAAAAGGGCAGGAAAATGGCCTCTTTGTTGCATACAACCCTGAATCTCCAAAACTCCTAATGGCTATGATGATTGAAGGAGTGGAAGATAAGGGCGGTTCTAAAGTGGTTGTGGAGAAAGTGAAGAAAGTGTTTGAGAAGCATAAAGATCGGTTTTAATCACAGAAGGTGAAGCATAGGCCGCTTCGCCTTTTTCTATTTTTAGGTGTGTGAATATTAATAAGAAAATCCCCTTCCAAAATGGAAGGGGATATGTCCATGCAATCTCCAAATGTGCATATGGCAATACGATGATCATTATAGATATTGCTGAATTTGGTGTCAAAGAATAAGCTTTGTCCCTGTTTCTATCGTAATAAAGAATTGATTTATTTCAATTCAAGATGTGCCTTTAATTCATTTTGTACTCTTTGCTGCTCATCGCTTGAAACAATCAGGTACCAGATATTACTTATTGTCTGCCCATTGCCGGATATGGTCATCTGTTCAATATTTCCCGCAGCATCCCGATAGTTCTTTTGAATATCCTTCATTTCGGCAAATGTCATATTGGTGCGCACGTTCTTGCCAAGTGCTCCAAAAATATCATCAAAGTTTGTCAGGGAGTTCACGCTTATTCCCTTTTTAATAACACCTTGGATAATTTGGCGCTGGCGATCCTGGCGCCCAAAGTCTCCATTGGGGTCTTGCTTTCTCATTTGGACATATGCCAGAGCAGCGTCACCATTGAGATTGTTGGCTCCTTCAGCAAACTTATGGCCGCCTTGATTAAATGCTAGTGAGCTATTAACTGTAATGCCGCCTACAGCATCCACTATATCCTTAAACCCTTCCATATTCACTTTAATATAGTAATCCAGCGGAATATCCAGGAAGTTTTCAACAGTGGCCATGGACATCTCTTCATTACCAAATGCATAAGCATGGTTAATCTTATCCTCAAATCCTTTACCTACAATCTCTGTTCGGGTATCACGAGGAATGCTCAGCATCTTAATGGATTTATTATTTGGATTAACGGTAAGCACAATCATTGTATCCGAGCGGCCTTTATCGCCTGAGCGCTCATCCACACCGAGCATCAATACAGAGAACGGCTCTCTTTTATCCAGTGTAATTTTTTCAGGACGTTTATCTGATTTTTCCCGGTCAATTGGCTGGTGCATTGTTTCCACAGCATCTGTAAGAGATTTATATACCATAAAAGCATAACTGCCGCCGGCAATTAATAAAACCAAAAATAGTATTCCGATCACCTTCAGCCATTTCGGCTTTTTCTTTCTTTTTTCTGCTCTCATCTATTAAATCCTCCACGTTTTTACAAGTTTTGTAATCCTATCTTTATAGAATATCAAAATTCATCTGAAATGGATATAAAAATCTTAGAATCATTGCCCTATTATTTGGCAGAAAAGGAATGGATGATGTAGGCCCAATGTAATAAAAAAATGATTAAATCACCGAATTTTAGTAAAAAAGACCCTGAATTTTTCCTTTTTCATGTATTATAGTTTAATAGATGGGTTTTTGGAAAATATTCGACAAAAAAGGTGGGTAATGAGTGAAGTCATCATTGGTAAAAGTCTTCTTTGTTTTGGTCTTGTTGTTTCATTTTGTTCCTCAGTATAATCAGTCAGTGAAAGCAGCATATTCATTTGAGGGAAAGGTAACGGCCACCATTCTGAATGTCCGTGCTAAGGCCACAGTTTCTTCCTCTGTTATAGGAAAGCTGAAAAAAGGCCAGGTCGTTACGGTAAGTGCACAGCAAAAAGGATGGTCCAAAATTACAACTGGCAAAACAACAGGGTGGGTTTCTTCAACTTATCTAACGCCTGTTACTTGGACAGGTTATGTAACAGCCACTAGCTTAAATGTCAGAAAGGTCCCTAATGGTTCCATCATAACAAAAGTACCTGTAAATACAGCAATAACGGTAGAGGGGAAGGATGGAAGCTGGCTTAAAGTGTATATCCCAAGCAAAAAGAGCAGGGGATGGGTCTCAGCTTCCTATGTATCAAAGAAGAAGCAAGCTGCTCCTCCTAAAAGCTTAGGTACCTTCTATGTTACTGCTGATATATTAAATGTGCGTGCCAGCGCAGCCACATCTTCTAAAGTTGTGGGTAAGGTCTTAAAAGGAGAGGCAGTTGAAGTACATAGCCAGAAAGGTAATTGGTCTTCTATAACTGCGGCTAAAGGATTGAAGGGATGGGTTTCCTCTTCTTATATTGATAAAAAAAAGCCGGCAGATGATAAGGAAGCCGTCACGGTGAAAGAAACAAGAATTACCTTAAAGGAGAACAGCAATATCCGGAAAGGTCCGGGCACTAACTTTGGGATTATCGCTTTGGAAAAGGCTGGCACTTCTCTTGTCAAAACAGGTGAGAGCAAGGGCTGGATCAAAGTAAAAACAAGTAAAGGCAAAGAAGGCTGGGTTGCAGGCTGGCTGGTGGCATCTCCTAATTCAGGTCTGAAAGGAAAGGTTATCGTCATTGATGCGGGACATGGTGGTTATGATAATGGTACGAGCGGAAAAATCCACAAAGAAAAAACGCTCAACTTAAAGACAGCCCAGGAGTTAAAAACCCTGCTCCAAAAGTCAGGGGCAAAAGTGGTTATGACTCGTTCCAATGATCAATATTTGAGTCTCAATCAGCGGGTAAATATTAGCCATGCACAGAAAGCAGATGCTTTTATCAGCATCCATTACAATGCCTATTCAAGCACCAGTTCCGGAATAATCACCTTTTACTATAATAACTCCAAAGATGGACGCCTTGCTCAATCCATTCATAATGGCTTACTGATTCAGACAGGCATGAGAAATCTTGGGGCGAAATATGGAAATTACCATGTGTTAAGGACAAACAGGCAGCCTTCTGTATTGCTTGAATTAGGATTTCTTTCTAATCCCAATGAAGAGAGACATGTGGGAACAGCTGATTATCAGCGAAAAGCTGCAAGGGGAATTTATGAAGGACTTAATCAGTATTTTCTGAAGTAATAGCAGTTATTAAGATACAGGTGTTTCCTTTTCCTGGGATGCCTGTATTTTTTTTTATTTTGTCTCCTAAAAGGTTGTAACAATAAAAGGAAAAAATTTCTGAGAATTTTATTCTGTATAATATGTTAATATATTCCTAGGTTAATTTAGGGTATTTTGTTGAAATTTGAGGAAAATGTAATTTTATTTTGTTTAGGAGGAAATTATGGCAGTACAGAAAAGGATTTTTTCGTTTATTGTTGCTCTTACTTTATTAACCTCTGTGATCCCTGGCTATGTAAATGCTGCGTTTGAACAGTCTGACGCAGGACATGCATTTGTAGTTTCGGAGAGTCAGGAAGAGATCACGATCTATAAAGAAGAAACGGAAGACAGTGAGATTCTCTTAACTATTCCAAATGGATCAGAAATAACGGTTTTGAGTGAAGGTCCTGATTACTCAAAAATCAGTTATTTAGAATCAGAGACCGGTGAGATTCTAACCGGGTATGTAAAGAATGAGTTTCTTCAAATGAAAGAGAGTCATACGAGTGATGACGAGAAAATGGCAGTTGAAGAAGATAGCTCAACATCTGAAAAAGACGGTGATCTTATCGAGCAAACAGAGAGTCCTGCTGAAGAAGATGGGGTTCATGCTGATCAAGAAACTGACGCCGTAAACAAAGCAACTCAAGAAGCAGAAGAATCAGGAGAACTGGAGGCATCCAGTGAGTCCAAAGAATCCGCTGATGATTCTGAACAGATTTCTTCATCTCAGGAAGTTTCAACCATGTCACTGGAAGCTGCATCTGTTGAAGAGTCTACTATTATTTCAGGGATTGCCCTAAAGGACCCTACCCATATTTACTCGGATGATAAAGATGGGGCATCTATCTTAAAAAGCTATGCACAAGGGTCTTTGCTAAAGTTTCGATCAACGGGTACTGATTGGTATGCCACAACTGTTTACATTAATGGTAAAGCTGTTTCTGGCTACATAAAAAAAAGCGATATCGAGGTGCCTGTTGATCCGCAGACAAATCTGAAGGGAGTTGTAAGGAACATAAGCCTTAATGTTTATTCAAAGGCTTCAACTTCCTCAAGTGTGCTTAAAAGTTATGCCGAAGGGGCAGTGCTGCGCTACAAGACCTTTACTTCCCAATGGTATGTAGCAACAGTCTATGTAAATGGGAAGGCTCGGACCGGATATATTTTTAAAAATGATGTCATTAACCTTGATTCATTGGATCCAACCGTTTTAACAGGAATTGCGGTACACAAAAAGCTTAGTGTCTATGCAAAGCCTTCAACTTCTTCAACAGCTTTGAAGAGTTATTCTGAAGGAACAACCGTAAAATATAAGGCCTATACGGCTAATTGGTATCAAACAACGGTCTATGTAAACGGCAAGTCTGTTTCCGGGTATATTCACAAGAACGATGTGATAGGCGCTGATGAACCACAGAAGCTGCTTGAAGGGATTGTAAAGCATAGCAGGCTGAATGTGTTTGGAAAAGTTTCAAATTCTTCCAGTGTACTAAAAAGTTATTCAGAAGGGTCAACCATTAAATATCGAACGTTCACTGATAATTGGTATCAGACGACCGTTTATGTAAATGGGGAACCTACGAAGGGGTATATTCAGAAAAGTGATGTTATTGACGCTGATGCTCCCCAGGAAGATTTGAAGGGGATTGTAAATGAAAGCAGACTTTATGTCTATTCCAGGGTCTCTAAGTCCTCTTCAGCCCTAAAAAGCTATCCAAGAGGCTCTATTTTACGCTTTAAAACATTTACAGATAACTGGTATATTAGCACTGTCTATGTCAATGGACAACGAAAGACAGGTTATATTTATAAAGGCGATGTGGAAACAGCTGCTTCCGAACAAACATTGATAACCCGCATTGCACAGGCACCTACAGGCGTAAATGTCTATTCAGAAGCTTCTACAGCCTCATCCATTTTAAAGTCATATTCAAAAGGTTCATCCTTAAGGGTTAAAACCTTTACGTCTAAATGGTATGAAGCAACTGTTTATGTAAATGGGAAGAGGCTGACTGGCTATATCAAAAAAACCGACATGCAAAGAGGTTTAAGGGGAAAGGTCATTGTTATTGATCCAGGCCATGGCGATTTTGATCCTGGAGCACTGCAGGTCGAAAAGACATTAAACCTTCAGACCGCCAAACAGCTTGAATCAATTTTAAAAGCAGCAGGTGCAAATGTGGTCATGACGCGTTCAAGTGATACTTTCCTGGCCCTTTCTGAGCGGGTAGATATCAGTCATTATTATAATGCAGATGCTTTTATTAGCATTCATTACAACTCCAACCCTAATCCAAGTGCACATGGCATCGATACCTATTACTGGGCTGCTAATGCTGATGAACAAGAGCTTGCAGCGTATATTCAAGAGGAAGTCATTGAGGAAACAGGTTTATATAATCGCGGTGTTCACACAGGGGACTTTCACGTGATACGTGAAAACCGTAACCCTGCGATTTTAGTTGAGTTAGGCTTTTTGTCTAATCCGACAGAACTAGCGATTGTTTCTTCGGAATCTTATCAGAAGAAAGCAGCCACAGGTATTTGGAAAGGGCTGGAAAGGTATTTCAATCAATAAAACATAATTCAAATAAAAATGCTCCTTTTTGCTAAAGGGGCATTTTTATTTGAACAAAAAACTAGTATACTAATAATGTCGGAAAATGAAGAAATATCCAGAAATGTGTTATATAAACTTTGACACAATTATACAAATAATTTATAGTTTTATAGGTTAATGGTCAAAAAATCTAATTAAGAGGGGTAACTATGATTAAAGAATGGAATTTACTAAGAGTTGTTGCTTGTCTAAGCATTGTTTTTTTGCATAGTACGACCCAGACTGCAAGAGTAGTTGGCTACCCGCAAATTGAACATTACCAATTATTTAGAGTATTTTTAACGTATGCAACTCCGACATTTATTGTCCTTTCGGTTATTATACTTGCTAATCGGTATCCTGATGGTTTGCCTAAAGGTTTCTGGAGCGGAAGGTTCAAATGGATTCTCGCCCCGTTTCTCTTCTTTGGTGTAATCGATGCATTAGTTGCAAAACATTTTAATCCAAATGTAATGTTAGACCTCAAAATTTTCGATAACATTGTTACCGGCAAATTTGTTGGCTGGTTCATCATCGTCATTTTTCAGTTCTATCTTCTTCATTATATTGTAACCAAGTTTAAGATCTCTTTGACCTGGCTTTTCCCTATAAGCATTGGAGTTATGATGTGGTATTCTACCGTAATAAACAATCCCCCAGCTTTTATGGAGGGATATAGCCATATGCTGAAGCTTCCGTTCCTTGCCTGGTTCGGCTATTTTACTGCAGCGTTTATTATTGGTAAACATTATAAGGTTATTGCAGAGAAGCTTTATAAGTTCCGCTGGTTAACACTCGTTTATCTGGCTGTTTCGCTTTTTATGGTTTATTTATCATATGAATCAGGCATTACGATTGTCAATTCAAGGAGACTCGACTTATTCCCGCTGGTACTGTCAGTATCTGCTGTTGTTCTGGCATGGGGTCAAGTTATTCCTAAATCTAAAATCATTAACTTGATAAGTAATTATTCGTTTGGAATCTACTTGCTTCATTGGCAGATCCTAAGGTTTACGGCACCATATGTTGCCAATTATTTTGAACATACAAGTACAAGGGTATTCGCATTATTCTTCGTTACATTGCTATTATCTTTAGCAATCATTAAATTAATATCCCTGGTTCCAATGGGCGAGTTTATTATTGGGAAAGTAAAAAAGAAAAAAGCACCAAAAGTGGTGGAGGTTCGCTCATTAAGAACATCTGCATAAATATTTACAAGAAAAATACTTATCCTATATATTAGGATAAGTATTTTTTGTATACTAATTGAGGGTTGGTATTTGATGAAGGAAATGACAAAATGGCCGGAGAGTGTTAGACTAATTTGATTTGATTTGTAAATTATTTTACTATGATTTGTATATGAAGAGTCTGAATGTTTAAACGGGGTTTTTGCATGAAAAAAATGTATTTTTATAAATGAAGGATTTTACATCATAGGCAGAGAAAGAAGGTTTTTGAAATAGATATCGTAACATTTATAAAAAAAGCCAGACAGAAAATGATGAAAACAACAAAGGAATACATAATTAATAATCTCTTCTCTTATGGTGAATTAGTTCGGATTCATGAAAATGATGAGATGGTCTATTTTAGTATTAAAGTAAAAAAATCATTAGTGAAGAAAGATCAGGCTGTTTCAATTATATTTGCTAACAGTAAAAATGAAGCTGTGTTTTCCCAGGAAGGGAAATTGGCAGATACGCTTGATAAGACATATGTGTATCATTTTGAATTGCAAAAGCAGAAGTTAACGCTGGCAGAATCAAAACGAAAGCTTTTTCTTTTTATTAAAACGGACAACAAGCAATATCATGTTCGTTTTATCAAGAATTATGATGAAAATAACTCCGTTTTCTTTTTTGAAAACACTAAAAACATGTTCTTTATTAGGAGAGATCGGCACGAACGCATCTTTTTCAGGGTGGGCAGCTATGAAGAGCTGACTACTGTTTTCGATATACCCAATTTTATTCATGATTTGTACTTTGAGAATGGAAAGTTAAAGGTTTCAGGTGAAATTTATCATGATTCATTTTCGGAACACTTTACGAACGGAAAGTATTTCTTCACGCTGAAAAATAAAAAGGGTGTAGTCGTTGAAGCTCCTCTAACAATTGAAGGAAATCACTTTACTGCCAGTATTCCTGTTGATAAAGATACCATGCTTCCTAAAGGCTATTGGAATTTGTATGTAAAATTTACACTGCAGGATTCAGTCAGGTATTTTCCTTGCTATGTGAAAAGGGATATGGAATCGCAATTTCAAAGACAAATTCATATACCTAGTTATAAAGAAGCTGTAAATATTTCTGTTTCGACATTTAATGGGAAAATTTATGCGAAAACTTCTTACGATACAGTTGAGCCTCAAAAACTAAACATAAAAGAAGTGGATGGTACATTTCATGTTTTGATGACATTCAACAAGTACCAGCTATTTGGGGATTACGATATTAAACAGAAAGAGCTATATATCCGGTTCAGGCAAAGGGATACCAATGAATATTTTAATTTCCCTGTTACCTTTATAAATGAAAATAACACTATACAGTTAGAGTGTACTATTAACCCTCAAGACCTTAACCTGGATCATATTGATCGTCCCAGAAGATGGGATACTTATTTTTCCATAAAAAAGCAAGAGGCTTATTATAATTTTAGAATTAGAGCAAACCGTCATGCGGTATCCGAGAACAACACAAAAGTGACTTCTTATGGAGAGCAGGATCGATATTATTGTGCCTTTTACCGAACAAAGTACAAAAGACTTTCATTTATTTATTCCCAGTCGAAGTTAACGAAATATGTCAATGAGTTTCATGTTTCAGAAGGACATTTTAATTTAAAAGGGATTGCGTACTTGGCGGAGGATGCAAATAAGAGGTTAAATGATTATACCGTCTCCTTGATGCTGATGAATCGAAGTACAGAAGACCATTTGAATTATCCTTTGTCAATCAGTGAGGATAAAAGGTTTAAGGTTGAAATACCTATTCATGAGCTGCAGGCATTGGTCAATAATTTTAAAGAGATTATAGATTTTTACCTTCTATTTGAAGGGGAACATTTAAACAGGAAAGTGAAAATCGGGTTAAAAAAGTTTGAGTATTATAAAGATGATGTACTGATTGGTTTTTCATCCACGCTCACAAGTGGCGATGTAATCGAGTATAATCTTACATTAACCCCAAAGGGAAACTTCAAATTTGAGAGCTTCAAATATGATGCACAGTCCTACGACCAAATTCAAAAAGCAGCCATAGAAAATACGCAAGAGGATATCTGGTTAATAGGGGAGCGTCCTGATACTGCTCAGGATAATGGACTGCGCTTTTTTGAGTACTGCAGAGAGAAGTTTCCTGAGCTGGAAATTTACTATGCCATTAACTCAGATTCACCTGATAGGGAAAAAGCAGAAAGATTAGGAAATACCTTATTGATCGGCAGTAAGGAGCATATTGAAAAAAGCATCAAAGCAACCAAGTTTATCGGAACACATGATTTAGACTATATTCTGCCATTTAAAGGGATAAAGCTGAAGAGCTACCGGGAAGCCCAAAAGATTTTTCTGCAGCATGGCGTCTTAGGGCGTAAAAATGTACCTTATAATAAAGGATACTATAAGTACCCTTTTGATTTATTTATTGTTTCATCCGAAGCTGAAAAATCATTAGTCGTAAAGAAGTTCGGGTATGATGAAGATGAGGTAGTGGTCACTGGGCTGGCTAGATTTGATAAATTGCAGCAAAACCACTTCCCGAAAAGGGAAATCCTCTTAATCCCAACATGGCGTGAATGGATTGTAAATGAAGAGAAGCTCATTCATTCCAGCTATTATAAGAAGTATATTAGTTTTATCCAATCAGATAGACTGAAATCAATACTTGAGGAATATGATCTGAAATTGAATTTCTATCCGCATTACCGCATGCAGGATTATATTATTCATAATGTAGACATTGATCATGAAAGAATTCGTCTCGTAAAGCTTGGAGAGAAAAACGTCCAGGATCTTATTAAAGAGAATAGCTTAATGATTACGGACTTTTCTTCCGTGTCTTTTGATTTTACCTATTTAGCCAAACCCGTTATCTATTACCACTTTGATCAAGATCAATTTTTCGCTACTGGCATATTAAGGCCTATTGAAGAAACCTTCCTGGGGGATATCGTATCTACAACGGAAGATCTTATTGATAAGGTAGAGGAAGTCGTTCTTAGGGACTTTAAAGAGCGAGAGGATATTGCAGATCGAAGAGACCTGATCTTTTCAGTAGTGGATGGCCATAATAATGACCGGATTATGGAGGAGATCTTAAAACGCCAACGGTAATCGTCTGAACGGCTGGGTGCAGAGTTTTGTCTGTGCCTGGCTTTTTTTGATTTCAGTTCGACTATTGAGGCGGATAAGATATCCCAATCGTTAAGTAGGGCTGAATTTTCTTACTCATTGAATTCCCAATGGTATATCTTTATAATAATGCGTAGACAACAAGTTTCGACAAAGTCTAAATGAGGGGGAAAACATGGGATTTCTGAAGAACAGTTTAGTAAGAATAAAAAGAAGCAATAAGGTAAAATCTTTATATAAAAAAATGTTTGAGCTCGTTGGCTTTCTGCCAGCAAAGAAAAATCTAATTATATTTGAGAGCTTTCTGGGTAAGCAATATAGCTGTAATCCCAGAGCTATTTATGAATATCTCGAACAAAATCATCCAGAATATGAAATGTATTGGAGTGTAGATCCTAAGTACATTTACAACTTTGAAGGAAAAGGGTTAAATTATGTAAAAAGGTTTTCAGTAAAGTGGCTTTTTGTCATGGCGAGGGCCAGATACTGGATAAGCAATAGCAGGCTTCCTCTTTGGATTCCTAAACCTAACCATACGGTTTATCTCCAGACCTGGCACGGAACACCTTTGAAAAAGCTTGCTGCCGATATCGAGGAAGTTTATATGCCAGGAACGGATACAGAAAAGTACAAAAAGAATTTCTATACGGAATCAAGGAACTGGGATTACCTGATTTCTCCTAATCGGTATTCGACAGAGATATTCAAAAGGGCCTTCCAATTCGATAAAGCCATGATTGAATCAGGCTATCCAAGAAATGATGCCCTTTATACTCATAATGATGAAGAAACAATCATTTCACTAAAGAAGAAATTTAACCTTCCAATGGATAAGAAGGTCATTTTATATGCCCCTACCTGGAGGGATGATCAGTTTTATGGAAAAGGCCAGTATAAATTTGATCTGACATTAGACCTTCATAAAATGAGGGAAGAGCTTGGTGAAGAATATATTATTTTATTAAGGATGCATTACCTCATTGCAGATAATCTGGATTTATCACCTTTTGAAGGATTTGCATTTGATTTTTCCAATTATGAGGATATAAGGGAGCTCTATTTAGTCGCTGATTTGTTAATTACTGACTATTCATCTGTATTTTTTGATTATGCCAATCTTAAAAGGCCCATTATCTTCTTTGTTTATGACATTGACAATTACCGTGATCACCTCCGTGGCTTCTATTTCGAGTTCGAAGAAAAAGCTCCAGGACCTTTTGCTGTAACAACAGAAGAGGTGATCGGTCATATTAAAGAATTGCCGGGCAGTGATTTGCCGGAAACATTTGAAAGCTTTTATCAGGAATTCTGTTATCTTGAAAACGGTGAAGCTGCAAAAAGAGTGATTCAAGAAGTTATTCTTAATGATAAATAAAGAGTGAAGTAGATTTAAGACCCTTATAAGGGGTCTTTTTGTTAAAAATGGGTTACATGGTAATGACAATTTCCGGCATTAGTTTGAAATAAAGCTCTGTGGGTTATATAATGTATTATGTAAATTTTATATTAAGTTTTTTAACGTCTTGTAAATACTAGTGTCTAAAGCAGGTTACCCGGTTTCGTATAACTTGGTAAGGAGATGAACTAAATTGAAGAAAGTTTTAACATATGGCACATTTGATCTGCTCCATTGGGGTCACATTAATTTGCTTAAGCGAGCAAAGGATCTTGGTGACCATTTAACAGTTGCGATTTCAACGGATGAGTTTAATAAAATAAAAAATAAAAAAGCATATCATAGTTTTGATAATCGTAAGATGATTCTTGAGTCAATCAGATATGTAGATAAAGTGATTCCCGAAAACAATTGGGAACAAAAAATCCAGGATGTAATAGACAATGAGATTGATATTTTTGTAATGGGTGATGATTGGAAAGGTCATTTTGACTTCCTAAAAGACTACTGTGAAGTTGTCTACCTGCCTAGAACTATTGGCATTTCAACATCACAGATAAAAGAAGATTTAAATGTTGTGAAAAATGGTTAGAGAGATTGCAATAACAATCTATCTTTTCGTGTTCAAGCTGGTTTTTACTATTTTTAACATCCTCCCGCTAAAGGAAAAGGTAACGTTTGTTATCACCTTTGGTGACAATAGCAAATATGTTTATGAAGAGATGAGACGCCGAAATATAGGGGCAGAAACAGTTGTACTCTACAAGGGCAAGAGCAGCCTGCATTTCAGCTCATACCAGGATGTGACTTTAATTCCGTTTGAGACGATTAATGTTCTGGATCAGTTAAAGTCAATCTACCACCTCGCTACTTCAAAATATATTTTTGTAGATAATTATTTTGGCTTTCTTGCAGAAACAAATTTCAAGCCCGAAGTTGAGTGTATTCAGCTTTGGCACGCATCCGGAGCAATAAAGAAGTTTGGACTTCAGGATGAATCGATCAAAACCCGTGGACATAAAGCGCAGCAGCGCTTCTTAAAGGTTTATGAGAAGTTTGATCGAGTGATTGTAGGATCGGATGTTATGGCCACTTTTTTTAAAGACGCCTTTAATCTTTCGAATGAAAAAATTTTAAGAACTGGCATACCGAGGACAGATTTCTTTTTTGATAAAAAGCACCAGAGGGACGTTATTTCAAATTTTTATTTAAAGTACCCAATGCTAAAAACCAAGAAAAAAATACTCTATGCGCCAACTTATAGAGATAATGAGCTTGAGGACTTTAAGCTCAAGCTTGAACTTGAAAAGATGCAAAATCAACTGGGGGAAGAATTTGTCCTTTTGCTAAGGCTTCACCCTGCTGTCAAAAACACTGTTGATTATTCTCAAGTCTATCCTGGATTTGTATACAATTTCTCAACAGAGGAATTTACTATAAATGAATTGCTGTTAATGACTGATATTTTAATTACTGATTACTCATCAATCCCATACGACTTTTCCATATTAGGGAAACCGATGATTTTCTTCGCGTATGATTTAGAAAAATATAAGAAAGAAAGAGGCTTATGGGACCAGTATGAAACAATGCTGCCAGGGCCTGTTGTGACAGGAACGAAAGAAATTATTGATACCATTGAGAAAAATAGGTTCAATCTTGCAGAAATCGAAACTTATTCCAAAAGGTGGAATAAGTATTCTGTTGGTTCGTCAAGTGCAAACCTTGTTGACTATTTGTTTGAGAATAAGCCATCCAAGGTATATCAAACCGAAAAGGCTTCTTACTAACTAATTATGAAATCAAGTGAATCTATGTTAAAATAAATGGGTGCTTCGGAGTTTAGAGTTACTTCGAAGCATCTGCTTTGTTAAAGCCTATTTTATTATCAAGGCTCTAAAAAGACTAGGAAGGATCCGTAACATGAAGTCATTGTTTTTGGTGGTTAAGGAGCAAATTACTAGCCTTTACCTGATTAAAAGATTATCTTTGTTTGAAATGAAAAGTGCTAATACGAATAACTATTTGGGCATCTTATGGGAAATTATTAACCCTATGATTCAGTTAAGTATTTATTGGTTTGTTTTTGGTGAGGGAATACGGCAAGGGGAGCCGATTGGAAATGTTCCATTTGTCTATTGGATGATAACGGGAATGGTGGTTTGGTTCTTTGTAAATCCAGCAATCCTTCAGGCATCCAAATCAATTTATACCCGGATCAATTTTATATCTAAAATGAGCTTTCCCATGAGTGTTATCCCAACTTATGTGATCGTGTCAAAATTATATTCACATCTAATGTTAGTCGGCGTTATAACATTAATTCTTCAATTTGCTGGATACCGTCTATCTATATTTTTTATCCAGCTGCCTTATTTTATGTTTGCTGCCTTAATGTTATTAATTGCTATTTCACTGATTACTTCTACTTTAGCTACGATTGTCCGTGACGTTCAGATGATTGTTCAAGCTATAGTAAGAATGCTGCTGTATTTAACACCTTTATTGTGGCATCCTACTGGTTATATACTGAAATTGATGATGATTAATCCGCTTTTCTACATTGTAGAGGGATACAGATCCGCCATGTTAGGGACGGGATGGTATATCCTTGAGAACCCGCAATACTCACTATATTTCTGGGGAGTTGTATTAGTATTATTATTAATCGGCTCTGTCCTGCATGTTAAATTCAGAAATCATTTTATTGACTATCTATAAAGTGGATGTGACTTACCTGTGACTAAAACAGTAATAATAGAGAACGTATACAAAAAATATAAGATGCATAAGAAGTCTTCTGAAAAATTACTTGATATTATCCTGCCAAATGGCTATGGGGAAGACTTCTATGCACTGCAAAACATCAGCTTCACTGCCGAAAAAGGTGATGTAATTGGCATTGTAGGGGTAAATGGTTCTGGTAAATCAACTCTTTCGAATATTATTGCAGGCGTAATCCCTCCTACTTCCGGGAAAGTTGAGACTATTGGACAAACTGCACTGATCGCTATTGCATCCGGGTTAAATAACCAGTTAACTGGCCGTGAGAATATTGAACTTAAATGTTTAATGCTTGGATTTACTAAAAAGGAAATCAAGGAAATGGAAGATGAGATCATTGAATTCGCGGATATAGGGAAATTTGTCGATCAGCCAGTAAAAAAGTACTCCAGCGGAATGAAATCCCGCCTTGGGTTTGCCATATCCGTTACCGTTAACCCAGACATTCTGGTGATTGATGAAGCTCTATCCGTTGGTGACCAGGCATTCGCGCAAAAATCAAAACAAAAGATGATGGAGTTTAAGGAAAAAGGAAAAACGATCTTTTTTGTCAGCCACTCCATTAGGCAAATCAAAGAGTTTTGTGAAAAGGCTTTGTGGCTGGAATATGGAGAAATTAAAGATTACGGCCCAATTAAAGAGGTCATCCCTCAATACGAAGAGTTCCTCGATATGTATAAATCCATGTCGAAAGCAGAACAAAAAAAGTTCCGCGAAAATGTCATGAAAAAACAAAGCGGCGTCCTAACCAGCTGAATTTCAGCTGGTTTTTTTATTTATCCAAATAAATCCAAATGAAAAAACTATAGAGAAATTTGTCAAAATTTGATAGTGTAATAGTTGAATAAAAATGCTCTTACTAAATAACTAGTTAAAATGGTACATAGTTTTACTGGAGCAGTTGGAAGGGATTGGTTGTTTCGAACAAATTTTTAATTTTTCTTTTTTAGCCTTTGGATTTTGGAGTTATCTATACTTTTTTATTAAGGGGTGCATTTTTAGCCTCTGGATGAGAGTAAATTACTTTTGGAGGGACCTTTGCAATTGAATATATGTAAAAAATTTGGTGTTTCTCTTCTTATTCTGGTACTGCCTTTACAAGGGTTTTCTTCGCAAATTGCTGCTGAAGAAATAGGGACTCCAGAAACTCAAGAAGTGATGGATGCAGTCGATGAAAAATCTCTCGTAATTGGAGATCGACCAGGTGATGCGGTTGACCTATGGGAAGAAAATACTGAAGAAAGCAAAGTGCTTATAACGATTCCTGATGAAACAGAGGTCACTGTACTTGAAAGAGGAACAGAATTTACCGAAATTGTCTATGTGATAGAAGGTACAAATGAAACATGGGTCGGTTTTGTAAAGAATAACAGTTTAGTAGATCAATCAGAGGCTGAACAATTTCTTAAGGAGCGAACTGCTGATTCAGAGGAATCGGATCCTGGCACTGAAGAATCAGTTCTTGACTCAGAAGAATCGGGTTCTAGCTCTGAAGAATTGAATTTAAGTACAGAAGAAAAGGAAGACGCAGCTTCAGCTGAAAGTACCCCATCTGAAACGGAAAGTACTATTTTAGAAGATTCCGAGGAAACTGCAGCTGATAGCAGCCTCGACGAAGTTCTGACAGCAGAAGAGGAGCAAGTGGCTGATGGCTTAAGCACAGACATGAAGGAAGAAGAACCAGTTGCCAGAACTGCAGCAGTGGCATCCTTTCAGACTCTTTCATCTGAGCTTTTAGAAGGAGAGGGGTTAAAAAGCCCAACAAATGTGTATGCTGAACCATCAGAAACATCAAAAGTTCTTAAGTCCTATGCTCAGGGAACTGTATTAAAATACTATTCTTATAACTCGAACTGGTACCAAAGCAAGGTCTATGTGAATGGACAGGCTCTCACTTGTTATATCAAGAAAAGTGATGCAGGGAACCCGGAACAGAAGCAGGCTGAACTGCTTGAAGGTCAAGTCTTAAAGAGTTCGATTAATGTATATTCAGAACCGACATCAAGCTCTCAGGTTCTTAAAACATATACAGAGGGCCAGACTCTTAAGTATTATGCCTATAATGCTGATTGGTATCAAAGTAAAGTGTACGTAAATGGTGAAGCAGTGACTTGCTATATCAGTGTAAATGATGTTGGGAATCCTGAAGAAACCAAGGGTGAGCTTTTGGAAGGAACGGCGCTAAATAGCCCCACGAATGTTTATTCAGAACCGTCGAAAAGCGCTCAGGTGCTTAAATCGTATCCAGAAGGCACTGTTCTTAAGTATTATGCCTATAACTCAGACTGGTATCAAAGCAAGGTGTATGTAAATGGTACGGCTGTTACCTGCTATATTAGTGCAGATGATTTAAAAAATCCTGAAGAGGAAAAGGGTGAACTTCTGGAAGGAACAGCATTGAAGAATCCGACCAATGTCTACGCAGAACCATCGTCAGCCTCGGAGGTTTTGAAGGCATATACACAAGGCACTGTGCTGAAGTACTATGTGTACAACTCTGACTGGTATCAAAGCAAAGTATACGTAAACGGAGAAGCTGTTATTTGCTATATCAGTGTCAACGATGTAGGAAATCCTGAGGAAAATAAGGGAGAGCTTCTGGAAGGAATCGCACTAAAGAGCCCGACAGCTGTTTATTTAGAGCCATCCATTAACTCAGATGTGGTGAAAACCTATTCTGAAGGCTCTGTTCTGAAATATTATAGCTATAACTCAGGCTGGTACCAAAGTAAAGCATATATTAATGGAGAAGCAAAAACGATCTACATCAATGTTGCGGATGTTGGGGCAATCAATATTTCCGACAAGGTCTACGAAGGTGTTGGTTTAGCGAGCCCGACTAATGTGTATGCTAAAGCATCAGGTAGTGCAGCTGTGCTAAAAAGCTATAAGCAAGGTTCTATTCTTAAATACCGCCATTATACGGCAGGCTGGAATACAGCAACTGTTTATGTTAATGGAAGTCCTGAAACTGGATACATTAAAGTAAGTGATTTAGAGGAGAGCACTGAGTCCCCTGTTAAATTAACGGTTTGGGGTGCTGTAAGTCCAGTGAATGTTTATTCCCTGGCTTCAAGAAGTGCCAGTGTCCTAAAATCATATGCGATTGGTTCAGAATTAAAAGTACAAACTTTTTCTTCTTCCTGGCATAAAGCCACAGTCTATGTTAACGGAAAGGCACATACAGGTTACATCAATGTGAATGATGTCAGGAATGAGCCTTCCAATATCGTCACTTATACACAGTATGGCCTTACGCTTAATGAAGCGGTTAACAAGCAATTACAATTAAATCCGCCACCGCAAACAGACTTATATCGGGGTGCTAATGGATTTATTCATAGTAGCTTGGCTAATATTGAAGAAAAGGGTGCTACTACATCGGATGGTGTAAGATTTAGAACTTCGCCAAGCCTTGATAGCGGCAATGTATACGGAACCTATAAAGAAGGAACCACATTTACTATTTTAGGAACTGTTAAGGGGACCGTTGTCAGCGGGAGCGCAACCTGGTACAAAATCAGCTATAGCGGGAAAACATTATATGTTCATAGCTCATTGGTAAAGGTTACGAATGTTGCTGTTGTTGCGAGTGGTTCCAATATAAGGGAATCTGCTAGTACAAGCAGTCATATCTACGGAACTGCATCAGCAGGCTCTG
Organism: Cytobacillus sp. EB106-05-05-XG126; assembly: GCF_058791715.1. NCBI lineage: Bacteria > Bacillati > Bacillota > Bacilli > Caryophanales > Bacillaceae > Cytobacillus > Cytobacillus sp. EB106-05-05-XG126. The sequence continues at coordinate 229,445 of NZ_JBYTDU010000003.1, forward strand.
AGTATGTACTTATAAGAACGCTAACCGGCACAACCGTAAGCGGCAGCAATGAATGGTATGAGGTCCAATATAATGCTGAATGGAGAAATGCGAAAACAGCAGATTTCCTTAAATATCTTGACCCATCTCAAAATGACCGTTTTCAGCACTTGCTTCTTGATAAGAGTGTTGGCGTTTCAGCCGCTGAATTAAATAAAGTGCTCTCTGGTAAAGGGATATTAGATAACCAGGGTCAGGCTTTTATTGAGGCTGGAAAAACACATTCTGTTAATGAGATATATTTAATATCTCATGCACTGCTGGAAACTGGCCATGGAACTTCTCCTTTGGCAAATGGTATTGAAGTGGGAAAAAATAGTAAAGGTGAACTTGTCTTAGTGACAAGCAGCAATAGGTCAAGCTTAACGGAAATTAAAAAGACCTATAATATGTTTGGAATTGGTGCGAAAGACATTGATCCTGATCGACTAGGTGCGTTTTATGCCTATACTGCCGAGTGGTTCTCTCCTGAAGCGGCAATCATCGGGGGAGCTCAATTTATCTCAAACAGTTATTTTGACAGAGGGCAAAATACACTATATAAAATGAGATGGAACCATAAATACACCGACGATAGAGGTTGGTTTCCGCAATATGCAACGGATATGGGATGGGCAGTGAAGCAGGTTCCAAGTCTGAAAAACTTATACGAGAAATTGGACAATCCAATATTGCATTTCGAGATTGTTGAATATAACTAAGTCTTTTTATTAGAGCATGGGGAGAGCTACTGCCCCATGCTCATTTTTTTAAAAATGAACAGAACATATACCCAATCAGGAAACAAAATCCCCCCATTTGTAAATATTTTTATATTGATATTTCACTCCTGTTAAAAATCGTAAACTTCTTCCTCACTTGTTTACTTCACATTATTTATCAAATATTCTAGTTAAAGTTACTCCTTGAGAGATAAAAGGTTTGGAGGTTTCATAATTTACTTAAGGGGGAGTATGTTTTTCACTAGATGAATGAAATTCTTTTTGTAACCTCGCTGCAATGGAGTATTTGTTAATCTCATCCTTGTCAATAAAATCTATTTGTACAAATTATTGGCCATTCATCTTTTGTGGTATATTAATGGAGAAAATTTAAGTTGACAAGGAGTTTTCTTATGAAACTAGAACATGTGGACATTTTGGGTGTTCCTTTTGTTCATGCAACCCGCTCTCAATTTGTTGATCAATTGCACCATCATATAAATGCAGAACAAAAAGCCTTTGTGATAACGGCAAATCCTGAAATTGTAATGAAAGCCAATGAAGAACCGTCATATATGAAGGTGGTGGAACAGGCAACCTATGTAACGGCAGATGGGATTGGTGTGGTAAAAGCGGCAAAGCTGTTAAATAAACCGCTGCCTGAGAGAGTGGCAGGCTATGATGTGATGATGGACTTGCTTCATTTAGCCGACCGGCACCAGCACCGTGTGTATCTGCTGGGGGCCAGGCAGGAAACGCTGGAAAAGGCTGAAAAGAATATTGGAAAACAATTTCCTCAGCTGAAAATAGTCGGTTCCCATAATGGGTTTTTTGATTGGAAAAGCAGTCATATTCAGCAGGAAATTGCTGAAAAGCGGCCGGATCTCATTTTTGTGGCTCTGGGCGTTCCAAGGCAGGAAAATTGGATTGCTGAAAATATTCAACAATTTGACAAAGGTGTGTTTGTCGGTGTCGGGGGCAGCTTTGATGTCATTGCCGGAACCGTGAAAAGAGCGCCGGAAATCTGGCAAAGGATGAATCTGGAATGGTTTTACAGGCTGTTAAAGCAGCCAAGCCGTTTTGGACGGATGATGGCACTCCCGAGATTCGCCTTCAAGATTTTAGCACAGAAAGCAAGAAGCTAGCATGAAGCAAACGTTTATTAAAAGCACTTTAATCTTATCCATAGCCACGCTGGCATCAAAGATACTTGGCAGCATTTTTAGAATTCCGCTTCAGAATATTGCCGGAGATGAAGTGCTGGGTATTTTTAGCTTAGTCTATCCTGTCTACATGGTGGCTCTGATTCTTTCAGTTGCCGGAATTCCGATTGCTATTTCCAAATTGATATCTGAAGCCAATGTACATGGAGATCATGAGAAGATCTATAAGATATATGTCACTGCAGTGATTTTGGCCTTTTTGTTTGGGCTGACCAGTTTTACGCTTATATATAGCTTTTCTGCACCGATAGCGGCGATCCTGGGCGGCGCAAGCACCCGGCTGGCATTAATTGTTGTTTCGGCCACTCTTCTTGTGGCACCGTATATGGCTGTGTACAGAGGCTACTTTCAAGGCTTTCAGGATATTAGGCCAACAGCCGTTTCGCAGGTGCTGGAGCAATTTATCCGGGTGGCATTTATCCTGATCATTGCTTATGTGCTCGTTGAAAGAAATTATTCCGATGAGGCGGTGTCAGCGGGCATTATGGCTGGCTCCATTTTAGGGGCTGCTGCTTCCGCTGTATATTTGCGGATTTTGTTTGCCCGTTCTTCTTTAAAGCCCCTATCAGAAGGGTTTCGCTATACATACAGCGATTTTCTGAAAACAGGAAAAACGATACTCTATATTTCCCTGCCGATCTGTATCGGGGCCATCACGATGGCGCTTTTGAATTTCGTGGATTCTGTGACCATTCCATATAGTCTAAAGAAGGCAGATATTGCCCAAAATATTACCTACATGTATGGAATTTACGGGCGGGGACTGTCGCTTGTTCAAATCGCTACTGTATTCTCAAGCTCGATCGTGCTTCCGCTTATCCCTCTATTAACAGAGACGCTGGCGGAAAAGAACCATCAAAAGGCAAGGGGAATCCTGGAAAAAACACACCGTCTGACGCATCTTGTGTCATGGCCCGCAGCATTTGGGCTGCTGGCATTAAGTCTTCCTTTAAATTTGGCTCTCTTTAAAGACTTGGAAGGAAGTGCTGTGCTGGCGGTCATCGGCTTTAGTTCTGTATTTACTTCGTTAACTGTATTGGGTACAGGGATTTTGCAGGGAATTAATCTGGCCAAGCAGGCTGCCTATATCATCGTTTGCGGTGTGGTTCTTAAAGCAGCAGCTAACATCATCCTGGTCGGCCTGTTTGGCCTAATCGGGGCAGCCTATTCGACACTGGCCGTATATGTGGTCATTTTCATTGCCAATACTATTTTTATTAAGAAGGCTGTTCCGTTCGATGTGTGGAAATGGAAGGATTCCGCTGTCGTGATTTCTTCCATTATTATGGGCGGGCTCATTAGTCTTTTGGTTTTTTATGCTGATATTGACCACTGGAGCAGAATGAATGCTTTGCTATTTTCCGGAGCTGCCGTTCTAGCAGGTGCCTTCACCTATTTTATCCTTTTAATTATTACAAGGGGTATTGATAAAGCAGAAATCGCCTCTTTGCCTTTATTAAACAAATGGAAGTCAAAAGGAACAAATTAGCATTCGGAGCTTCTCTGAAAGGATGTCGAGATTGAAAAATGCAGTTCTGGGTTTATTGATTCTATCTCTTCTTTTAACGCTGCCTGGCCTTATGCAAAGGCACCAGGCTGAATGGAATAATCGGAATTATGAAACGATTATTCCGTTTCAGGATATTCAAACACTGGTGTCTATAGATCCCAGTCTGCAATTGGAGGATGTATTGCAGGATTTGAAAAGTGCTGGGCTGCACGCTGTCAGTATTCAGCCTGAAACTTTAAATAGCCTGGAGGACAGAGGGGATATTAACGTCCTGACCGGCGGGCGAATCCAGGAAATGTCCATCCTGAATAGTGAATTGGAAGATGCTGCTGACCGGGTTTCTAATGAAGGAGCTTATATACATATCCAAAATGAAAACGAGCTGACAGGCAGGCTTAGGGATGTTTTTCAGGCAGAAGAAACAGTTAGAATGGCCAACAAGGATTTTATTCACTTTCCTGCACTGAACAGTGCCCAATTCAATGAAACACCTATTGGCTATACGGAAGAAATTATAGATGAAATTAAGAAAGCAGATCTTTCAGTCGTTTTTAGAATGCCTAATTCTTTGAATGAAGAAAATGCATATGTATTTAACCAGCTGCTTGATCTTTCAGATGAGAAATCAAATCGCCTTTTGTTTTCCGGTGATGAAGTCATCGGCTATCCGGATGCAGAAAAGATCAAAAGCTTTGCACAAAAACTTAAAGATGAGAATATAGCCGTTTATGCCATTGAATTTGCCGATCAGCTTGGAATCGGTACGATGGCAAGAGCGATAGATTTTGATATAATCCGGCTGCACAGCATTGACTTGAATAAAGTCCCAAGCATGGAGGAAGGCGTTGATAGGGCTGTTCGGGCCGTAAAGGAAAGGAATATCCGCTCCCTGTTCATTAGAATGGAGGGGGGGGCAGACCCTGGGGAAGCACTTTTGAACACTGAAGAGTTTATTCAGGCGATAAATAGCCAAATGCCAGTCCATTATAAACCTGGTAAAGCCCAAATGTTTGATCAAATATCTGTACCTTTCTGGAGTCAATTGTCTGCTTTAATCGCTGCTGTCCTTTTCATCTCCCTTGCTGTACAAGCGATTTTTTCCAGGCGGGCTTTATTCTATGCATCGCTTGCAGGCACTATTTTGATTGCAGCAGCAGCCTTTTTGCTGAAGGCCCAGATCCTGCTGCAGGGGCTTGCTTTACTGGTTGCCGTTATTACGCCGATTTTTGCTGTCATCCCTATTAGAAATAGAAAAGGGATATTCCTGCCATATGGCCGGGCGGCTCTAATCAGCTTTACGGGCATTATCATTATTACTTCGCTTTTAAATGGCAATGAGTATTTGGTAAAGATTGAAGCGTTCCGCGGGGTTAAGCTGACCTACATCGTTCCAATCCTATTTGTCATGATTTATGCGCTTTTACGGGACCTCAAGGGCATTCTGAACATGAAGGTTCAATATTGGCATTTAGCTGTTATAGGTTTAATAGGCATTATCGGCTTGTACTATATAAGCCGGACAGGAAATGCGGGGAGCGTATCCTCCATTGAGCTGGCTTTTCGCCAATGGCTGGAAGAGGTGTTGTATGTAAGGCCGAGAACGAAGGAATTCCTGATTGGCTTCCCGTTCTTTGTACTTGCGCTGTACATCTATCCGCTAAATCAAAAGATTGGCTTGTATTTGCTTATTCCAGGTGTAATCGGGTATTTATCTATTGTTAACACCTTTACCCATTTGCATATACCTCTCTATATTTCACTTCTGAGGACTTTTTACAGCCTTGCATTAGGGTTAGTGATCGGCCTGATATTTATCTTTTTATATAAACAGGGCCGGTCCATTTACGAGAAGAAATGGAAACTGAGGTGTTAATCAATGAAGGTAGTTCTTTCAGGTTATTATGGTTTCGATAATGTAGGGGATGAGGCGATTCTTTATTCGATCATCCAGGCTTTACGGGATAATGAACCGGGAATTGAAATAACTGTACTATCGAATAACCCGCCATTTACAGAGAAAACATACAATGTCAAGGCAGTGGACCGCTGGAGCATGTTAGCAATATGCAAAGCCTTAATTGCTTCTGACGGCTTGATAAGCGGAGGGGGCAGTCTGCTGCAGGATGAGACGAAACTTAGGTCAATTCCTTATTACTCAGGTGTGATTCAATTTGCTAACCTTATCAGAAAACCGGTATTTATCTATGCACAAGGAATTGGTCCGCTCCACCATCCTTTCAGCAGGGCTGTTGTAAAGAACGTATTAAGAAAAACGGAGATAACAGTACGCGACCAGGCATCCAAAAAACTGCTCGAAAGAATAGGAGTCCAAAATCCAATTGAAATTGTGCCCGATCCTGTATTAGGGCTTAAGCTTGCAGAGCAGTTCAGCACCTGGTGGGAGAAGCAGGCCTTTACAGGTTCTGTTGTTACGGTATCCGTCAGAGATTGGCCGTCTTCGGCAGACTATAAACACAAGATGGCAGAGGCTTTAGATACATTAGCACAGGAAGGAAAGCAGATTGTTTTTGTTCCTATGCACGGTAAGCACGATGAAAAGGCTTCTAAAGAAACGGCTGAAAAAATGAAGGAGAAAAGCTATATTGCTCCTTATGATGCCTCCATTGAAGAAAAAATAGCCATCATCGGAAAGTCAGAGGTGCTGGTTGGAATGAGGCTGCATGCCCTGATCTTTTCTTCGATCACCTATACTCCTTTCATTGCTATATCTTATGATCCGAAAATTGAAGCATTTGCCGAGATTGCCGGCCAGCCTGTAGCAGGACATGTGATGGACGAAAGCTGGAATGGATCATCTCTTTCACAAGCGATAAGAGCCGCTTTGCAAAACAAAGGTGCGGAATCTGCTCATCTTGAGGAAACAATCGGGCACCTTCAGCGGGAAGCTGGCAGTACGGCTCAAAAAGCTATTCAATATTTCGAAAAGGAGGTGAGGGGGAATAAAATTGGTGAGGGGTCACTGAAAAAACGCTAAAAGCATGTAACTATTATGGCGCCTTGAACGTCTTATTAAAGGAATGCATAGTTCATATCGAAATAAGGAATCAGGATGAAGGGAATTTACAAAAAAAATTGTAATATGCCTGGAAGCCAGGTCAAAATAAAAAAGCTATTTGATACAGATGTATGATATAATTAGGCTCGGTATATACATACATTTGTTAGGAAAAATATGCCTGATTCCGAAAGTGAAATGGGGGCATTATACTCATAAGGAGGGTCTTCATGTTTTACTTGACCTTAGTATTATGTTTTTTATGCTCTGTTATTATGACCCCTTTTGTAAAAAAATTGGCGTTGAAAATAGGAGCTACAGATCGGCCTAACCATAGAAAAGTTCATCAAAAAGTAATGCCCCGATTAGGCGGGCTTGCGATATATATCAGTTTTTTGCTTGGAATGCTCATTTTTCAGCCTGACAAGGAGTACCATATTCCCATTCTGGCGGGCAGTTTGCTGATTGTTATTCTCGGTGCATTGGATGATAAGTATGAGCTTTCTGCGAGAATTAAGCTGCTTGTACAGATTGCAGCTGCCTTAATTGTTGTTTTGTGGGGAGGAGTGGATGTTAATTCCATCAATACTCCTTTTGGCGGGGAAATTGAATTTGGTTATTTTGCCATTCCGATTACAGTCTTGTGGATTGTCGGTGTGACGAACGCAATCAACCTGATTGATGGTTTAGATGGTTTGGCGGCGGGGGTATCATCGATTGCACTGATCACCATTTCAAGTATGGCGATCATCATGGGGAATACCTATGTTATCGCTGTTTCAACCCTTGTATTGGTTAGTACACTGGGCTTTCTCTTCTACAACTTTCACCCGGCAAAGATATTCATGGGTGATACCGGAGCTCTTTTTTTAGGGTATATCATTGGTGTGCTGTCCCTATTGGGCTTCAAGAATGTCACAGTGATTTCGTTTATCATCCCGATTCTGATTTTGGGTGTGCCGCTATCAGATACATTTTTTGCGATCATCAGACGAATTGTGAATAAAAAGCCTTTATCAGCACCAGATAAATCCCACCTGCATCACTGTTTATTGAACTTAGGATTTACACACAGGCAAACGGTATTGATGATTTATGCGATTTCGGTTTTCTTCGGCCTTGCAGCGATCATCTTTTCTCAGGCAAAAGTGTGGGGGGCCCTATTATTCATCACGGTCATCGCGCTTTTAATTGAGTTATTTGCGGAAGTGATTGGATTAGTGGGGAAGGATTATCAGCCGCTGTTAAAAAGGCTGAAAAGCAGAGTTGCTTCCTCTGCCAAAAATAGATAAATAAAAATAAGCAACCTTATTAGGTTGCTTATTTTTATGCTTGTGCAAATGGACTTATGTAAAAAAATCCGAAAATTTTCTTAACATTTACATAATATTCGCTTAACAAATCCATGTTATTTTTTATATAAAGGAACTTAAGGAGTGATAACATGGTCAAGAAAATGAAGATTAGTTGGCATCAGTTTTGGTTTTTGACTTATAACACGATCCTATGCTCGGCCTCTACATCACCTTATAATTCCAGTCTTTTTAAAAAATCAAAATATCATCAATTAAAACTGATACAGCATTTATAGGCTGTATTTTTTTGTCCCCAGGATAAATCACAAAGAAACCTCTCAACTCTTATTGGAGTTGAGAGGTTTTTGCATTTTTTAATATTCACTTTCGACTTCTGCCTGGTAGTCTGTCTGACTATCACTTGGTACTTGATTTTCAGCCTCATCCGTTGTATTTTGTCCGAATTCTGTATCGCTCAGATCTAAATGGCCTTTTAATTCGGTCTGGATTTCTGCCAGGCTGGTCTGATCTAATTCATAATAATAAACGCGATTTCCGCTGCTGTTCGGCAGGTACATATCCTGTCCGGCGATATTCAATGATTCTATATTAATAGATGATCCTTCAGTGGCATAGTTCAGGAATGCCTTCATCTGATCAAAGGTTAAATCAGTCTCCATATTCTTTCCGACTGCTTCTATAACATTGGCATACTTTGAAATAGAGCCAACTGAAATAGCTCTGTTTACAATGGCTTTCAGGATTTCCTGCTGTCTTTCGCCGCGCTGGATATCGCTATCCTTTTTTCTGGTTCGGGCCAATGCCAGGGCTTCTTCCCCATTTAATAGTTGGTATCCTGGCTCTAAACTTATGGCATTAGGTGTATCATTTGAGTCCTGTTCTGAAAAAGCGTAAGGAACATCTACGTTAATACCATCCAAAGCTTCCACTATATCGATGAACGCATTGAAGTTCACTTTCACATAAAAGTCGACTGGAATATCTAGCAGTTCCTCCACTGTTTCAATTGTAGTGGCAGGGCCAGAGATTGCATGAGCGTGAGTAATTTTATCCTGATATCCCAATTCGGGAATGTAAACATAAGAGTCTCTTGGAATACTAAGCAATTTAACTGATTTTGAATCCTTATTAAAAGTAGCAAGCATAAGCGCATCAGATCTTGAAGATGTGCTGAAAGACCTTTTGCTGCTGTCATCCACACCGATGAATAGCACAGAGATATTATCAATATCCGGCTGGGCTGCCGATGCTCTTTTTGTTGTGCGATCTATAGGATTATATGAATCTTCCATAACTGATTGTGCTTTATTATATAAAAATGTTCCATAAGCCGTTGCGCTGAGTGTCAGTAAGATAATAGGAAGGAAAATAAATAAAAAGATTCTTCTCTTCCTTTTGGATTTTCTTTTTTCGATAACTATTGAACGTCTATCATGAGACATCTGTATGCTCCTTTATTTAAAAGTAAAGAGTGCCATATGTTATTTTATAATTTTTAGGGAGTTTAGTAAAACAAAACTTTGGGTAGGCTATTGTATTACCTCTTCTTCCAGGTATAGGCTGTCACCTAAAGTAATTTTACCCGCCCCATTTGTTAATTCGGTCATCCAGTCAGTAAAAGCCCCCGTTTGATCTTCTTCAACAAATGTTTCAACTGTGACTGTATCAAGATAATGAATTTCCTTTATCGCGTAAATGGATGATCTCAGCTCATTTTCGACTTTGCCAAGCAAGGTATAATCAAGCTTTGTCTTCATAACTGTCATGAGCTTTCTTTCAACAATACCGGTCGCCTGCAATCCTTCTGAGGTTGCCCTTCCATAAGCCCTGATCAACCCGCCTGCTCCTAATTTTATTCCGCCGAAATACCTGGTTATGACAACAACTGTATCTTTCAGCTTTTTTTTCTTCAACACTTCCAGAATAGGCACACCAGCGGTGCCGCTAGGTTCTCCATCATCATTTGCCTTTTGGATCTGATCGTTTTCTCCAATTAAGTAGGCAGAACAATTATGGGTGGCGCTGGAATGTATCTTCTTAATCTTCTGAATAAATTCCAGGGCCTCATCTGCTGTTTCTGCTCTGGCGACATGAGCAATAAACCTGGATCTTTCTATTTCGATTTCATTTTCTCCGTATCCCTTAACTGTATAATAAGAGGGCAGCACAGAACCGCTCCTTTCTTAACTCTTTGTACAAAAAAATTCAGCTAAATTCATTATAATTCGACAAGTTTCCCAACATCAATTTTTTAACAGAATGTAATGAAACTTTAATATAGAACATTTTTTCCCATGTTATAATGTAAGCAATTCTGATGTTTATGCTGCTATAATAAAAAATGTGCCGATTTTAATCTTTAAGTGGTATAAATATACATATTTTTTTACCTGGTAGTCATGTTTACCCTGCTTTTATATAGGATATAAGACATAGGGTGAAATCACAAGTCTAAGCCTTTTTACCGAATTTTAGGTAACTTGGTATAATTTTCAGACTTGAAAGATAGTATCTTAGCTCATTTAGCGCTAAAATAAAGGTACATAGCGGAAGGGTTACGCCCTTGGAGGAGTGTAAATGAGTATTAAGAAATTCGATTCCAAGACTCTGGATCTTATTCTTGAAAAAATGGTTCAAACAGTAGGCACAAGTAAAGATGAAATATTCCGTATAGGAGAGCAATGCCGTAAAGATTACGAGACCCTGACGGATGAATTGATGGAAGTAAAACAAATGGTCCTTAAGGTTATTGAAGAAGGGGATCGGCTGGAGGTGCAAACCCGTTTTGCGAGAAAGCGCCTTTCTGAAGTAAGTATGCATTTTAAGGATTATTCTGAGTCTGAAGTCCGTGAAGCCTATGAGAAAGCCCATCAGCTTCAAATGGATTTATCCATGAACCGTCAGCTTGAAAAACAGCTGAGGGATCGTCGTGATGATATTGAAAGACGGCTTGTAGGTGTTAATGACACCATCGATAGATCGGAAGTTCTTATTTCACAAATTACGGTTGTGATGAACTATCTGACAAGTGATTTGAAACAAATGGGAGAAATCATTGAAGACGCGAAGCTCAAACAGGATTTTGGACTGAAGATCATCGAAGCACAGGAAGAAGAGCGGAAAAGAGTATCCCGTGAGATCCATGACGGACCTGCCCAGATGATGGCGAATGTCATGATGAGATCCGATTTAATTGAACGGGTATACAAAGAGCGCGGCGCCGATGAAGCCATTACTGAAATAAAAGACCTGAAAAAAATGGTCCGCAATGCTTTATATGAAGTTCGAAGAATCATTTATGATTTGCGTCCAATGGCACTTGATGATCTGGGCTTAATACCTACCCTCAAAAAATACTTAACAACGATCGAAGAGTATCACAGGAGTACAAAGATATATTTCGCAAATGTTGGCGAAGAAAGGCGATTACCGCCACAATATGAAGTCGCATTGTTCCGTTTGATTCAGGAGTCTGTGACAAATGCTCTCAAGCATGCGGATGCTAAAGAAATTCAAGTGAAAATAGAGATAAACAGCACTAGGGTAGCAGTAGTCGTCAAAGACGATGGGAAAGGCTTCAATATACGCGAGAAGCGTCCGGGCTCTTTTGGAATTATGGGGATGGGTGAAAGGCTGGAACTTTTGGAAGGCCAGATGTCCATAGATTCCAAACCGGGCAAAGGAACCATTGTCATAATCCAGGTGCCATTGAAATAGGAAACACCTTAAGAATAGAGATAGATAAAAACGAACTGGAGATTTGGGAGGCGAAGCATTTGAATACAAAGATCGTCATAATTGATGACCATCAATTATTCAGAGAAGGGGTAAAACGCATTTTAGATTTCGAAAAGAGCTTTAGTGTAGTGGCAGAAGGCGATGATGGCAGTGAAGCCATGGCTCTTGTCGAAGAGTATGATCCAGATGTGATCATCATGGACATCAATATGCCAAATACAAATGGTGTGGAGGCGACCCGCCAGCTGATTAATAAATATCCAGAATCTAAGGTAATCATTCTTTCCATCCACGATGATGAGAATTATGTAACGCACGCCCTTAAGACAGGAGCTAGCGGATACCTTTTAAAAGAAATGGATGCAGATGCATTAGTCGAAGCTGTAAAGGTTGTCGCTGATGGAGGGTCTTACTTACATCCGAAGGTGACACACAACCTGGTAAATGAATACCGCAGACTTGCAGCAGAAGGCACAGGAACAACATCTTACTCACAGGTGGAAATCCGCCGTCCTCTTCACTTGCTGACACGCCGCGAATGTGAAGTGCTTCAGCTTCTTGCAGACGGCAAAAGCAACCGTGGAATTGGGGAAGCTTTATACATAAGCGAAAAAACGGTAAAGAACCATGTGAGCAATATCCTGCAAAAAATGAATGTAAATGACCGTACTCAGGCAGTTGTTGTAGCGATTAAGAACGGCTGGGTAGAGGTGCGATAATATTATTGAGAGAAAAAGTCCTTTTTGGAAGGGGCTTTTTCTTTTTTATTTTTAACTTTACTCAATAATCTCATTAAATTTCCTAAGAAAACAAAAGGACCATTTAAATACCTTCTAAAGGCAAGATGGGAAATCTCCTCAATTAATAAAAAAATTATAAACGAAGAAAGAATAATTGTGATTGCTTGCGCCATATGGTTACCTCTAATCTCTTAAAAGTAATTACCTCTTTATACTAATGATAACGGAAAGACTAGGTGAGTTAAAGGTATTTATACACTTTTTTTGAAATATTAACCAAAAATACACACGTATCACTCACATATGCGTGTTTATTTTATAAGAGCTGCTGCAGCTGTTTGAAAAATAGCTTTTGTATTGGAAGATCTCTTTTTGGCTTGGTTCACTATAAAAACAAGCTGCTCAATTTCTTTTGGAGGCAAACTGTCTATCAGCCAGGAAGCAAGTTCGGGTCCGCTTATAGAATGGTCAATATTTGGAACTTTAATATGTTTATATTTACTTAATTCATTATTAAGCATTTGATGAAGAGTATCTAAGCTATATTTATTTGATGTGGTGGTATTTGTGGAAGAAGTGCTTTTACTCAATGTGTTACAGCTCCTTTACAAATTAAAGACACAAAAGGCATTTTATCATACACAAGGGATGGATTTTAAGGTAAAAAATTACCAGTTCTTAAAAGTAGGTATAAAGGGGCAAAGGATTATTTGCTTCTCAATTCTATAACTTAATGCAATTTCCCCCGCTATCATATAAAATGGAACATACAGTAGAGAAAAAAGATAAGGATGGTACCTCTATTTATGAAAACGGCTGTTGTAACGGATAGTACAGCATACATTCCTAAGAATTTAAGAGAAAAGTTAAATATACATATGATTCCGCTGAGTGTTATTTTTGGCGGTGAGACGTACCAGGAAGAAGTGGAAATTACGGCTGCGGATTTTTATGAAGAAGTGAAGCATAAAGAGCTTCCGACTACTTCACAGCCACCGGTGGGCGAGTTTGCCGAGCTGTTTGAGACATTATCGAAAGAGTATGATGCAGTAATTTCAATTCATCTGTCGAGCGGCATCAGCGGCACGTTTCAGGGGGCAGTCACTGCCGGGAGCATGGTGGACGATATTCAGGTATTCCCCTTTGATTCCGAAATCAGCTGTATGGTGCAGGGGTTTTATGTGGTGGAAGCCGCTGAACTGGCTGCTGCCGGTAAGAGTCCACAGGAAATCGTGGAACGGCTTGAGGAAATGAAAAAGAGCATACGTGCTTATTTCATGGTAGACAACCTTTCGCATCTTCAGCGTGGAGGACGTTTGTCCAGTGCACAGGCCTTGATTGGCAGCCTGCTCCAGGTTAAGCCGCTGCTTCATTTTGAAGATAAGAAAATTGTTCCGTTTGAAAAGATTCGCACTCGTAAGAAAGCGATGAAGCGGATGGTTGACCTTTTTTGGGAAGATGTAAAAAGCGGTGAGCCTTATCAGGCGGTTATTATCCATGCCAATCGTGAAGCAGAAGCGCGTGAGTGGAAAGCGGAGCTTGCGGCGCAGTATCCGAATGTTGAGTTTAGGATCAGCTATTTTGGTCCGGTCATCGGAACCCATCTGGGTGAAGGCGCTATGGGATTTGGCTGGGTGAAGAAGTGATGTTTGTCTTAGTTGCGCCATTCTGGGGAGTGGCGCAGATTTTTTGAGAGGGGTGATGTGGACTTGCAATTAGATTGAGGACTCCTGCAAATAGATAGCATGTATTTGCAAATAACGAGCCTAAATCTGCAAATAGATCCGAAAACTTGCAAATAGAACCGCAAAACTTGCAAATAGACAGATAAACTATGTAGTCAGAGGTGAACTAATTGAGATTTACCCCTAAAATGACCCCCTATATAAATGATTTTCCTCCAGTAAGTCTCCCGATATCCTCTATTGAAGCAATTCAGGAGCCGCCACTCATCGAAAACTACCCATTTAACAAAGAACTCCAGCAAGTCCTCTACGGAAAACAGCTTCTACTAGAAAACCTTCAGCATTCATTCAAAGAAATCCATCAGCACTATGAAAATGGCTATATTACTTACCGAAAAGGGATAATTAAGACCAAAAGCAAGACAGTTTGTGCGAGATGCGGCAATCAAGATCGTTCACTGTTCGCAGGTTTTCCATGTGCCCGTTGCGGAGAGAAAGCCTGCACGTACTGCAGGAAATGCATCATGATGGGCAGAGTCAGTGAATGCACCCCTCTGATTGGCTGGTGCGGACCTGAGCCAGACCGTGAATTAACCGAGCCCCCCTTAGAATGGGATGGCACTCTTTCACCCGGACAGCAGTTTGCCTCCGATCAAGTGGAGCAGGCAGTGATAGAAAATAGAGAACTACTCGTCTGGGCTGTATGCGGTGCAGGAAAGACGGAGGTCCTATTTGAAGGCATCAATGCTGCCTTAGCTTTCGGAAAAAGAGTCTGCATTGCCACTCCGAGAACAGATGTTGTGCTCGAGCTTGGTCCACGGCTCAAAGCAGTCTTTCCACGCATCCAGGTGGCTGTCCTCTACGGCGGCAGTGAAGACCGCCATCTTCAAGCACCCTTGACCATTGCCACCACGCACCAGCTTCTTCGCTTTTACAAGGCTTTTGATACAGTCATTCTGGATGAAGTAGATGCCTTTCCTTATACGGCAGACGAAAGTCTTCAGTATGCTGTCCGCCAGTCCCGCAAAGAACATTCCTCGATGATTTATCTCACAGCTACTCCCAGCCAAAAATGGCAGAATGAATGCCGGAGAGGGAAAAGAGATTATGTCACCATCCCAGCCAGATATCACCGCCACCCCTTGCCAGTACCATCATTCAAATGGTGCGGTAACTGGGAAAAGTCGCTTCAAAAAGACAAACTCCCGCCTGCAGTCACCCAATGGATCAAAAAGAGAAGTGACAATCAGAAGCAGTGTCTGCTCTTCCTCCCCAAAATCGACAAAATGGAGAAGGTCCTCACCATATTCCGTAAATCCTATCCTAAAATTCAAACTGTGCACGCTGAAGACCCCGAGCGAAAAGCTAGAGTCCAAATGATGCGCAATAACGAAATCCCGATGCTCCTAACAACAACCATCCTTGAAAGAGGCGTAACGTTTCCTAATATTGACGTAGCCGTTTTTGGCGCAGAAGACCGCATTTTCACAGAAAGCGCTCTAGTCCAGATCGCCGGCCGGGTTGGAAGAAGTGCTCAATTTCCAACCGGAGATATTGCTTTTTTCCATTACGGTAAAACCGAAAGCATGGTCAAAGCACGAAAGCAAATCCTCAAAATGAACACCGAAGCCAAGAAGAAAGGACTGATCGACTATTAACTGTTTAATATGCCATGAAGAAATCCTGTCTGTTGTCAGCTGGACCACTCTTTGGTCGCGGCCAAAAGAGAATCATTTATGCCAGACCTGCACGGACAAACTCCCAGTTATCAAAGGCGATACTTGTGATAAATGCAGCCGCCCCTTCAGCACGCTAGATCCTCAATTTCGAAAAGGGAATCTATGCAAAGATTGCGTAAGGTGGAACCAGGACACAGTCTGGTCAGGACAGCTTGATAAAAACCACTCTATTTTCGGTTATGATGACTTTTTGAAAGAGACAATTGCCCGCTATAAGTTCCGCGGTGATTATATCCTCGCTAAAGCATTCTCCCCTTTTATTATTGAAAGACTTCAGTCTCTTCATTTCGACTTCCTCGTTCCCATCCCGCTAAGTCCTGAGCGTCTTTACGAAAGAGGATTCAATCAATCATCCGCCCTTATTCGGGAAGCAGGCTTTACACCTGTAGAGCTTCTTCAGCGCAGCCACTCGGAAAAACAATCAAAAAAATCGCGAAAAGAGCGCATGCATCAAACACAGGTCTTCGAGTTATTTCCCGAGACAGCGGTTAAAGACAAGAATATCCTCCTCATCGACGATATTTATACAACTGGATCTACTTTATACCATGCAGCGAAGGTTTTGAAGGAACGAGGAGCTGCATCAGTATGTTCATTTACATTGGCAAGAGGATAAATAATGGAATATATTACAAAGTAATATTTTGGATTGATCATTTATTGGGAAAATACTCCTATGTTAAAATATTCTAATCAAGGGCGAATTTTACGGATGGGAAAGACACCAGCTGCTGATCTAAAGCATTGGATCTGCCATGGCGACATAATTCAGTTGCCATTTTGTTTGGAAAGGATGTTTGGAAGTGAACAAATTAAACTCGCAGGAAGATGATATCAATCCAAAGGATATGACTGAATATTACATCCATCAAATGGAATTGACTAAAATAAAAAACAACCTCAACCAGGCCCAAAAGATCGCCAACATTGGAAGTCTGGAGTACGATGTTGAAACCGATAAAGGATTTTGGACAGATCAGCTGTTTCGGATTTTTGGTCTAAAGCCTCAAAAAGATTTTTTCCCGGACTATCAAATGTATTTGAGCTATCTTCATCAGGATGACCGCCCGGCCTTTGAAAAGCAGTTTAAAAAGCTTCTCAAAGAAAAGGACAGTGTTGACCTGGTATGCCGGATGATCAGGCAGGATGGTGAAGAACGGTATATTCACCATCGGGCAGATTATTTCGCAGATAAAAATGAGTCGCCTAAAATCATCGCAACGATTCAGGATATTACTGAAAAGCGGCGCATGGAAGAACAGCTTTACGAAAACGAGCGGAAAATTGGACAGATATATGAAAATCTTGATGTGGGCATTTATTCTGCAGATTTACTGGAAAGAAAGGTTCTTCATTTTTCGAGAGGGGTGGAAGGGATTTTCGGCTACACTGCCGAGGAGTTTATTGCTGACTTCGAACTGTGGAACAATGTGATCCATCCGGATGATGTGCAGGTGGTAGAGGAAGAGCGGGCGAAACTTCTGAATGGGAATAGCATCCGCTATCAATATAGGATTATTCATAAGGCCGGTGAGTTAAGGTGGGTTAATCATCATAGCATCCCGCACCTGAATGATAGAGGCGAGCTGATTCGGGTTGATGGATTTGTAACAGATATAACGGAACAAAAATGGCTTGAAAAAAGAATGAGGCGTATGGCTTTTTATGATCATTTGACAGATCTGCCGAATCGCCGATACTTTGATCAGAAACTCCAAACCCTTATTGAAGACGATGAACACCAGGGATTTGCCATCTTGTTTTTTGACTTGCAGCGCTTAAAACAGATTAATGATACATTTGGACACTCATCAGGAGATGAACTTCTAAGGCTTGTTTCACAAAGAATGAAGGAGAAGCTAAATTCAGTCTGTTTTTCAGCAAGAATTTCCGGTGATCAATTCGCAGTTATTAAGGAACCTATCCAGGAGAAGGAGGATCCTGCGCAAATAGCGGAGTCCATTAATCAAATCTTCTCTGAACCATTCCATATCAACAGCTTTGAGCTTAGTATTACCCCGTCTATAGGCATTAGTTTATATCCGGATAATGGAATCACAGCTGATGAATTGGTCAGAAATACGGAATCTTCCCTATACCATGCCAAGCAGAAAGGGAATAATAGATTCCAGGCTTACCATCCCTCCATGGATATTGAATCCTATAAGCTTTTTACTTTGGAACAGGATATGCGGAAAGCACTTCAGAATGACGAATTTTTTCTTGAATACCAGCCAAGAGTTGATACGAAAACACGGAGAATACTAAGTGCGGAAGCTTTATTAAGATGGAATCATCCGGAATGGGGCAGAGTTTCACCGCTGGAGTTTATCCCCGTTGCAGAAGAAACCGGTTTAATCGTAGATATAGGCGAATACGTGATAAGAAAGGTATGCAGGCAGATTCATTCCTGGAAGGAAAGCGGGCTGGCGATTGTTCCGATATCCGTGAACATCTCTCCGCTGAGCTTTTTGAAAAGCTGTTTTGTTTCCACGATAAAGGCAGCATTGGATGAGAATTGTCTGGACGCATCATTGCTTGAGATTGAATTGACCGAGTCTTCCCTGATCAATTACTCAGAGAACGTGATAGCAGTGCTTAAGGAATTGGGTGAGATGGGAGTGAAAATTGCGCTGGACGACTTTGGAACCGGCTATTCTTCCATCACTCAATTAAAGAAATATAAATTCGATGTTTTAAAGATTGATAAAACGTTTATCCAGGCAATGGATAAAAACGCAGAAGATGCCATCATTACGGCCAATCTGAT
This sequence comes from Cytobacillus sp. EB106-05-05-XG126, assembly GCF_058791715.1. NCBI lineage: Bacteria > Bacillati > Bacillota > Bacilli > Caryophanales > Bacillaceae > Cytobacillus > Cytobacillus sp. EB106-05-05-XG126. The sequence continues at coordinate 247,922 of NZ_JBYTDU010000003.1, forward strand.
TCAGCTCGCCCATGGACTGAATATGAAGGTGGTAGCAGAAGGCGTTGAGACCTTTGAACAGTTCTATTCCTTAAGAAAAAATGAGTGTGACCAAATACAGGGCTATCTTTTCAGTAAGCCAATTCCGCCTTCCACCTTTGAGCAGAATCTGTTAATTGGCACTCTGAAGCCGCGGAATATTAAAGAAGACAATGTGTTTAAAGGTTTGCGCAAGTATGTCCGGGTCGAGTTTCCCTATCCGCTGGAGGCGGACATGACCATCTTAGAGCTTAACAGCAAGCCTGTCAAAATGGGCAGCACGAAGATCCTGATTGAAGATATGAGTGCAGGCGGAGTAAAATTTGTTTCAAAGATGAAACTCCCTGTGAGGAAAGATATCATTCTATTAATTGAGACCAAGCTTTCAGGGGAGGATCTTTCCTATACCGGAACGATTGTCCGAAAAGCTGAAATATCAGATGCTCTGACTATTTATGGATTTCAATTTATTATCGAAGAGGGACCAAGAGCGGAATTGGCGGTGATGCTTGATATTTTGCAAAGTCAGCTCGAGCAAGACCTCCCCGTTCCCGAATCTCGATTCATAGAAACAGCCAGCAGCCAGCAGTACTTCGAATAATATTTTTCTATAATTATCCTATTCTTCGAGCTATAATAATTTCATCACAAACTGAGAGAGGAAGAAATCATATGGCTGAGTTATCCAACTGCCCGAAATGTGATGCGATTTATGTGAAAAATCAATTCCGCGACGTTTGCCAGGAATGCTGGAAAGAAGAAGAGAGGGCCTATGAGACGGTTTACCAGTTTATCCGGAAGCGGGAGAACCGGACGGCAAAATTGCTGGAGGTTGTAGATGCAACCGGAGTTGAGGAAGAACTCATCATAAAATTCATTAAAACCGGCCGATTGAAGCTGGCACAATTCCCTAACCTGGGTTATCCCTGCGAGAAATGCGGGACAAGCATCCGGGAAGGCAAGCTGTGCGGCAGCTGTGCAGTGGAGCTGAGGAAGGATCTTCAGCAGTTTACAGCTGATGAAGAACGAAGAAAAGAAGCAGCCCAGCGGGAAAAACACGGCACTTATTTTGCCGTAAATGAAAAAATTAATAGGCGTTTTTAAGCTATGTGTCCCATTCACATAGCTTTTTCTATAGGCTTATCGATGTATTTTTTTCCAAACTTAAAATAACATTTAAACAAACCGCCCCGTTAGCCGATAATAAACTTAGGGTAAAATTGACCGGAAAAGAAAGTGAGGGGTACACATGAAAATCAATAATTTTGGTCCTTCAGGCGTGAACCCATACAAACGCCAACTGAACAAGCTTGAAAATGCAGGAAAACCAGCCAGAATGGCATCCGATAAAATCGAAATCAGCACCACTGCAAAAGAAATGCAGCAGGTTTCACAGCTGAGCGAAAACCGCAAAGCAAAGGTGGAAGAGCTTAAAATTCAGGTAGAGAACGGCACCTATAAAATCAATCCAAAAGAAGTCGCAAAAAGCATCGCTAATTTTTATACGAAAAAATAATGAGGAGGGGATGGCATGTCAGCCGAAGCACTTACTGCAGCAATGGAGAAACTGCTTAAGCTTCATAAAAGCCTTTATGAACTCGCAGTTAAAAAGACAGATATTATTAAAACCGGCGACATGGACGCCCTGAATCAGATGCTGAAGGATGAGCAGGCTCATATCGCAGCTATCAGCCGGTTGGATAAAGAACGGGAGAAAGCGGCAAATTACATCGCACCTACGCTGGAAAGCCCAACAGTATCAGATTGTTTAAATATCCTCACACAGCCTGATCGTCTCAGGCTGGAGGCCATCACGGAGGAACTTGCTGAGCTGGTGTACGAACTGAAAGAGCAGAACTTCCTAAACCAGCAGCTTGTTCATCAGTCGCTTCAGTTTGTGAATGTATCTATGAATCTATTAAGGCCTCAGCCTGAAAATATGAATTACGGTCCGCCAGCAAGAAAGAAATCTGAAAAGATGAATCCAGGAATTTTCAACTCGAAGGTGTAGCAGAACGGAGGAACCAACATGCGTTCAACTTTCATGGGACTTGAAACAGCCCGCCGCGGCATGTTCACCCAGCAAAGTGCTTTATATACAACAGGTCATAATATTTCAAATGCGAATACGCCGGGATACACCAGGCAGCGCATTAATTTCGCGCAAACTGAGCCTTATCCGGGCGTTGGCATGAACCGCCCGCAGATACCCGGCCAAATGGGTACAGGTGTTGAGGCGGGAACAGTTCAGAGAATAAGAGAATCATTCCTGGATCTGCAATATAGAACCGAAAACACCAAAATGGGCTATTATGGTGCCATGAGCGAGTCCCTCACCAAGATGGAAGAAATCATAAATGAACCATCTGAGAATGGATTGCACAGTACGCTGGAAAAGTTCTGGAATGCTCTTCAGGATCTATCAAGCCATACTGAAAATACGGGAGCCAGGGATGTAGTGGCAGCCACCGGGCAGATGGTTGCGGATACGCTGAATTATTATCATAACTCCCTGTCGCGGGTTCAAGAGGATATTGGCAATCAGATTGGCGTGAAAGTGGATGAAATCAACGCGATCGTCGCGCAAATTGATCATCTGAATAAACAGATTGCCTCTGTTGAGCCGCACGGATACATGCCAAATGATCTGTATGATGAGCGGGACTTATTGGTAGATAGTCTTTCGCAATTGGTTAACGTGAAAGTGAGCGGTGTCGTCCCTAATACATATGGAGATGCCAAACCGATGGCAGCGGGCCTTTATAATATCGAGATTGTCCAAAAGGATGGAAAATCCTATAATCCGCCAATTAACCTTATTTCCGTAACAAAAGAGAGTGGGATTGTTGGCACAAACAAGTTGGAGCTTGAAAAAAGCGAAGACAGCGGACTTGTAACAGGATTAAAGATTGGATCCACTTCCTTTACGCAATTTGAGACTTTATCCGGTGAATTGACCGGTTTAATTAACAGCTATGGTTATGAAGCAGGTGGTTCTGCAAAGGGTGCCTACCCTGAAATGCTGGACAAGCTGAATAGAATGGCGTCTGCTTTTGCCAAGGAATTCAATGAGATTCATAAGAATGGATATGCCCTTGGAGCAGATACAATCTCCGGGTTGGACTTTTTTGAGTTTGATGAAGAGAACCCGGCACAAAGCATGAAAGTGAATCAAGCATTGCTTGATGACTCATCTAAAATTGCTGCAGCAGCCGAAAAAGGCGGAGCATCAGGTGATAACAAAAATGCTCAGCTGCTGGCTGATTTAAGAAAGAAAAGCTTTAGTGATTATACATCATTGACAGATGATGAAAAATCAAAGCTGAACGGGAGCCTAGATTCCTATTATTCAGGAATTATCGGACGGTTAGGGGTAGACTCTCAGAGTGCTAAAAAGGATTTAAAAAACTCCGCCGTCCTGGCAGATTCAGTAGACCGGAACAGGCAATCCGTCAGTGCAGTCTCATTAGATGAAGAAATGACCAATATGATTAAATTCCAACATGCGTACAATGCCTCGGCCCGCAATATCACTGTGGTCGATGAAATGCTCGATAAAATCATCAACGGCATGGGCGTTGTAGGCAGATAAAGGGTGAAATAAAGTGCGCGTAACACAATCGATGCTATCAAATAACATGCTTCGAAATTTAAGTAATAGCTACAGCAGGATGGACAAGCTGCAGGACCAAATTTCTACACAAAAGAAATTTACCAAGCCTTCGGACGATCCGGTTGCTGCGATGATGGGGATGAATTATCGTACGGACTTAAACCGGATTCAGCAGTTTACCCGAAATATTGGGGAAGTGAGAAGCTGGGTGGATAGTACCGACGATGCTTTAGATAAAGGTGTGCTTGCCTTGCAGAGAATCCGGGAGTTGACACTCCAGGCAAGCAACGGCACGCTGGAAGAAGATCAGCGTAAAGCGGTTGCGGAAGAAGTCAAGCAGCTTAAAGAGCATTTGCAGAATCTCGGAGATACACAAGTGGGTGGAAAGTTTATTTTCAATGGCAATCAGACAAATGTACGGCCATCTGAATCAGGTTTTCAAAGCGGAACCATCGAGCTAGAGGTTTTCTCAGGCATCAAAATCCCTGTCAACACGGAAGGAAAAGCGTTGTTTGGAGACATGCTCAGCGATGAAGGAGATATCCAAAAGCTAATTGCTGCACTAGAAACGAATGACCCAGCGGTTGGAGATATGCTTGATACTGTTGATAAAAATATAGATAACTTCTTGTCTGCCCGCGCATTGATTGGCGCCAAACAGAATCGTGTGGAGCTGATGGAGGACCGCCTTTCCCAGCAGGAAGTATTCTCAACAAGAATCCTTTCCGATAATGAAGACATCGATATGGAAAAGGCCATCATCGAGCTTACAACCCAGGAAAGCATCCATCGTGCAGCACTAAGCGTTGGGGCAAGAATAATTCAGCCGAGCTTAACCGACTTTTTAAGATAATCAATGAAAAGCTATCCTTAGGAGATAGCTTTTTTTCATAAAAGAGGTGCTAACATGAACGTGCCGCAGATTAGGCTGGAATCCAGCTTTATCAAAATGGGATTAAAAATAGAAAAACCGGTGCAGGAAATTGAACAGCCCCCTGCTGTCCAATCCATCCAGCAGCCAAAAGCCATCCTGGAAATCGAAACAATCCCCGGTAAGCTGACAATCGACCAGACAAAAGCACGCGAGGACGTCGACCTTAAAAGTGTCAGCAGACGAATAGAAGAGTTTGCCCAAAACGGGTACCAGGATTGGCTGAAAGGGCTGGAGAGAAGAGCTGCACAGGGAACAGAACTCATGAAAATTGAAAACGGCGGCAATCCCATTGCCTATCAGGCCAAGGAAAACAGTGAAGGTCCTACGAAGCAGTTTAATATTGGCTGGGTGCCATCTCATAATAGTGTGAAAATCCAATATGAACCAGGCAAGGTCAACATTGAAGCTCAGCCGCAAAAGCCAAAGATTGATGTTGAAATCAGAAAGCCGGTACATAACTATACGCCAGGTAAAGTCAGCACAGAGATTATTGAAAAAAATAGCCTAAACGTTGATTTTATTAATCTAACAATTTAGTAAAGTGGTGAAAAAATGAATATTTTAACGAAATTTCATGGTGAGCAAGAGATAAACAGAGAAAATATTATTACGTTTCCATCTGGGATACCGGGGTTTTTAGATGAGAAGGGGTTTTATATTTTCCCTCTAGAAGGGACAGACTTATTTGTGCTGCAGTCAGTTAAAACAACTGAGGTGGCTTTTATAATTACAGATCCGTTTGTTCTATTTCCTCAGTACGAGTTTGATCTGCCAGAAGAGGCATTAGAAAAGTTAGAAATCCAATCAGATAAAGATGTGGCTACCTTTACGATTTTGACAGTAAAGGATCCATTTGAGGAAACAACCGCTAACCTGCAGGCCCCTTTGGTTATTAACCAAACAAAAAGAATAGGCAAACAAATTATACTTAATCAAACACCTTACCAAACCAAGCATAAAATCATGACACCTCAAGAACAGGGGGAGAGATAATGCTTGTACTCACAAGGAGACTGAAAGAATCGATCATGATTGGTGACGATATTGAAATCTCGATCCTCTCTATCGAAGGCGACCAGATAAAGCTGGGCATCAGTGCGCCGAAAAATGTTGATATTCATAGGAAGGAAATATATCTATCTATTCAGCAGGAAAACAGCAGCGCAACTCAAACAGATGCTGGTGAAATTGAAAGTTTAAGCAACTTTTTTAAAAAGCAATAAAAAATTTTTTCCAAACCATTAAACACCTGTCAAAATAAGTCGATATAACCATTGTAAAGCTGAACAGCAAAAAGGCGGCCGACTTTTCTGCTGGTTGGTAAACAAACCACATGGATGTGGGATATATACTCAAGGAGGATATAAAACAATGAGAATTAATCATAATATTGCTGCGTTGAATACGTATCGTCAGTTGAACACTGCATCAACTGCACAATCTAAATCAATGGAAAAATTATCTTCAGGTCTTCGTATTAATCGTGCAGGAGATGATGCTGCTGGTTTAGCAATCTCTGAAAAAATGCGTTCACAAGTACGTGGTTTGGACCAGGCTTCAAAGAACTCTCAAGACGGTATTTCTTTAATTCAAACTGCTGAAGGTGCTTTAAATGAAACTCACGATATTTTACAACGTATGCGTGAATTAGCTACTCAAGCCGGAAATGATACAAATACTACTGCAGATCGTAAAGAGATTCAGAAGGAAATGAATCAGTTAACTTCTGAAATCAATCGTATTGGTAATACAACAGAATTTAATACGCAAAAATTATTAAACGGTGGTAGTGGTTCTCCACTATCAAATGTTAATGCTGATGCTGCTTTCACTAGTGCTGCAGTAACTGCTTCAAGCGGACTTACTGGTGCTAACCATACAATTGCTGTAACTTACAATGCAGGTTCAGCTGGCACGAATATTAGTAGTACGAGTATGACCCATTCAAATGGATCTGGTACTGCAACTGCAAATATTAGTGGAACATACAGTGGTTCAGGAGATCTTTCTACTATAACTGTAGCGAGAAGCGGGAGTACTTGGACAGTTAATGGTGATTCAGTAACACCTTCAACAAACGATTTAACATGGAATGGCTTAACTATCAGCTTAAGTGATATTAGTAATACTGCTGATGGTGATCAATTCACATATTCGGGAACTATTAACGCACCTGTAGCAGCGGGATATTCTGCTACTATTGATGGTTCAGCAGTAACTAGTGGATCCGTAGCATCGGGTGCTGGTTCTCAAACATTTACAACAGCAGATGGAAAGTCAGTAACAGCTGATTTAGGTACTTTCAATTTTACAACTGCAGGGGCAAAAAATATTACGTTTGATCAAAGTGCCGCTGGATCTGGGTACTCAGCTAGTTTACAAATCGGTGCCAACCAAGGCCAGAACTTTAGTGTTGAAATCCGTGACATGAGATCTACTGCTTTGGGTGTAGCTGGTACTGCTGGGGCAGGTGCAGCTGGAGTTAATGCGAGTGATGCAGTAACAGGTGCATCTTTTGCCGCTATTGCTGATACCGATGCATTAACAGATAATTCAGGTTCAACTGAATACGCTCTTGATGTTACATCTGCTACCAAAGCATCAGCAGCAATAAAAGTTATCGATCAAGCAATTGAAAGTGTTTCTTCTGAACGTTCAAAACTTGGAGCATACCAAAACCGTTTAGAGCACACAATCAATAACTTAAATACTTCTTCTGAAAACTTAACAGCTGCTGAGTCTCGTATTCGTGATGTTGATATGGCGAAAGAAATGATGACTCAAACTAAGAATTCTATTCTTTCTCAAGCAGCACAAGCAATGTTGGCTCAAGCGAATCAGCAACCACAAGGAGTTTTACAACTTTTACGTTAATAGCAGAATAATTGAAAGGGACTCTAGCTTTGCTAGGGTCTTTTTTATATGTCTAGCTAATACAGAAACTTCTTTGCCTAATAAACATCTTCTTAATAATTCTAAGATCATACCGATATAAAAACTAAGGCAGTTATTCAATATAGGTAGGGGACTATAATGATAGATCGCATATCATCACAAAATATTTCTCTTACAACCAGGTCAGTACATATAAATGAAAATTTAAGGGAATTCCACACTAAAGAATTAATTAAAGAAATGTCTGTTCAGTCAAAACTAAGCGGTCAAATAAAGGAAGAAAAGTTAACAGAAGTAGTCGACAGCATGAACGAGTTCCTACAAGCTTCTCACACCTCATTAAAGTTCGTTCTCCATGATGAACTAAATGAATATTACGTGACATTAGTCGATGATGTTACCCAGGAAGTAGTAAAGGAAATCCCATCAAAGAAAATGCTAGATATGTACGCAGCAATGACGGAATTTGTTGGGTTAATGGTAGATAAGAAGATTTAAAGGAGGAATTCTAATTGGTTAGAATCGGAGGTCTGGCGAGCGGGATGGATATTGACCAGCTTGTATCAGATCTAATGAAGGCAGAACGAATGCCTCTTGATAAATTAAAGCAGAAGAAACAAGTATTAGAGTGGCAGCGCGATGATTACCGTGCAATGAATTCATTGCTATTAGACTTTAGAAGTGAGTTGACGCAGATGAAGCTGACTACACGTTATCGCTCACGTCTGACAACTTCGTCAAATGAAGCAATGGTAACTGCAACAGCAAGCGGTGCAGCCAGCCAGTCTTCTTACTCGATTTCAAAAGTAACACAGCTGGCAAGTGCTGAGACTCGAGTGAACGGCGGCAGCATTTCTGAGGATGGGAAGTCCATAGACCCAAGCAAAAGCCTTTATGCACAGGAAAGCAGTTTTATGTATAAAGGCAATCATACAGATTCAGGTGGAAACACTGTCGGTAGTGCTTGGAAAAATGGTGCCGTTTTAAATAAAAGTATAAACGTGACCGATCCAGCTGCTATTAGCTTCGGAGATATGTCCAAAGTGGATTTAGGTGAACTTAGCTCCTGGAGTGTAAAGGTTAATGGAGTAGGGTTTAATGCGCTGAGTGAGGCAGAATTGACTGCGGCGAACCGTCCTCTAAAAGAGAATGAAGTGCTGGTAAAAGAAGATGGAACAATGCAATTCGGCAAGGAACCTGCAAAGGGAAGTGTCATTAAGATTGATTATGTGGCCACTGAACGGACGGGTTCACACGCTATTTCAAGCAGCACTTCCTCCATTCAATTGGCACAAGGTGCCTTGAACGAAGTGAAAAGCATTAAGATAAAGGAAACAGCGTCTGGAACGTCCACTGAGAAAACTTTTTCAATGGGCAATATCGTGAATGGAGAAAGAGAAATACTCGATGATGCCAATAAAGTGGTAGGCACCCTTAACTACGAAACAGGGAAAATCACATTTAATTCTGATATGCAAAAACCGGCAGATGGATCTGACACAACTATGAGTCTGGAGATTGCATATGCCCACAAATACACTGCTTTTTCAGTCGATACGTCCACCTCTAAAGGAGAGCGTCATGATTCCTTCCTTATTTCAGGCAGTGAGTCTCTGAATAATGTCATCAGTAAAGTTAATGCTTCAAGTGCTGGTGTCAATATGTTCTTTGACAGTGCTACTGGCCAAATGACGATGACCCGCACAGAGACGGGTGATTTTAATAAAGGCGGGGCTGAGATCACGACAAGCGGCAGCTTTCTGAATGATGTTCTGCGCTTTAAAGGGGCTGCGGTCAAAGAAGAAGGAAGAAACGCTGAATTTGTGATCAATGGATTGGCTACGAATCGGAGCTCAAACACATTTGAAGTGAACGGTGTTACCTTTACTCTTAAGCAGACGTTTGAAGATCAGCCGGTCAGCATCAATGTCAGCAATGATTCTACAAAAGTGTTTGATAATATTAAGGCATTTGTAGATAAATACAATGAAATGATCGATAAAATCCAGAAAAAGACCGGTGAAGAGCGCTATCGAAGCTACACTCCATTAACGGATGAACAGCGTGAACAGCTTTCGGACAAGCAGCAGGAGCAGTGGGAAGAGCGGGCTAAAAGCGGTCTCTTGCGCAAGGATTCTACGCTTCAGTCTGTTTTATCGGGGATGCGGATGAACTTTTACCAGCCTGTATCGAATGATCTTGTTTCTCCGCTTTATAATCAGCTGGCCAGTATCGGCATTAAAACGACCAGCAATTATTTAGAAGGCGGTAAGCTAGAAATTGATGAAGCCGCCCTGAAAAAGGCAATCGAAGATGATCCTGTGTCTGTTGAGAATCTTTTTAGAGGGGAAGGACAGACAGACGGGCAGAGAGGGATTGCCCACAGGCTATATGATACCGTGAACGCTGCGATGGATAAATTGAAGACAAAAGCGGGAAACAGCTTCTCGACCAATCAGCAGTTTACCATCGGCAGGGAGCTGAATGATGTAGGCAAGCGGATTGATAGCTTTGAAGATAAATTAAAGCAGGTGGAAGACCGCTACTGGCGCCAATTCACCGCCATGGAAAAAGCGATCCAGCGTTCCAATGAGCAATCCATGTTCCTTATGAACCAATTTAGCGGCGGCATGTAAGAAAAAGGAGTGTTACAAATGGCAATAAGCAATCCATACCAATCCTATCAGCAAAACTCAGTGAATACTGCATCTCCTGGAGAGCTGACACTGATGCTGTATAATGGGTGCCTTAAGTTTATTCATCAGGCGAAGAAAGCCATTGAAGAAAAGAATATTGAAATGAAAAATACCAATATCCAAAAGGCTCAATCTATTATTCAGGAGCTGATGGTTACATTAAATATGGACATCGAAGTTTCTAAAAATATGATGTCTTTATACGACTTCATGAATCGCAGATTAATGGAAGCTAACATTAAAAATGATGCTTCCATACTGGATGAGGTAGAAGGCCTGGTAACCGAGTTCCGGGATACGTGGAAGGAAGTCATCCAGGTGAACCGCCAGAAGCAGTTCTCGCAGGGCGGTACAGTGTAGTGGGTTCGATTCAAACCTTCTATGATGCAACACAAAAGCTGATAGCATTACTTGAAGATACCGGGCTTAACCGTGATTCGAAAATTAGTCAGGTTGAATATTTGCTTGAAAACCGCCAGCAGGCAATGGCTGGCATGGCACCCCCATATTCAGACGCCGAAAAGGAATTGGGAGTCAGGCTCATCAGCCTTAATGCAAAAGTCAACCAGCTCATGACAAGGGAAAAGCTGTTTATCCAAAAAGACATCAAAGACTTGAGCGTTAAAAAGGAATCAACCGGCAAATATGCTAATCCCTATCAATCCATAGCGACGGACGGCATGTTTTATGATAAAAGAAAATAGGTGACTAACATTGTTGACTCTGACCGAAGAGCAATACCTTTTCATGAAGGAATACAGCGATCTTTTATATACCATAGATGAAGCATTTGATTATATCGTCAAGAGCTTTAGCGATTTCAGTAAAACAGAGGGAGAGCGGCTTCTCGGTGATATTTTTCAGGCATTTCCTCAAGTTGCTTCAGCCCATGAGCAGCTTAGCCAGCTTGTTCAAGACAATCAGCCCATGCTTAAAGCTATCGCTGATATCAGTGCAGTCGCCGATCAGGCTGAACTGCTTATTCAGAACTTCGATGATCTTCCTATTAGACAGGAGATCATCTCGAAAAAGCTCTATCCTGCATTTACGCAGTGGCATAATAACATTCAGCAGGAGTTAAATCCATATATCCAATCCTGAATATGGTGCACAGTCCCGGAGGTGTTCACATGGATATCCCCTTAATGTCTATGGTCTTATCCCAAGGCCAGGTCCAGCAGCAGGCATCCATCTCAGTCATGAAAAAAGCTATAGACCAGGCAGCAGGAAATGCAGAATTCATTAATAAGATGATGAGCGGGTCTCAGGTACAGGCCATCCAGCGCGCAGCCCAGCCCCATTTGGGCGGACATATTGATATAAAAGGATGAGCAGTGAAGTCAGCTGCTCATTTTTTATATAAGTCACCAATTCGACAAATATTCTCAATCTTTTTACCAGTTTTAGCAGGAGTTTTTAGGGGTAAAATAGAAATATAAATACATAGTCTTAATATACTTTTAAGACTAGGCATTCTTTTACAGACGCTAATGTTTTTGTAAGCGTTCTGAGGAAGTCGCCATTGTATAATGAGAAGGAGGAGTTCACGTATGAATTACAACATTCGTGGTGAAAACATTGAGGTAACTCCAGCAATTAGAGAGTACGTAGAGAAGAAAATTGCGAAGTTAGAAAGGTATTTTACTGAAACTCCTGATGCAAATGTACATGTAAACTTAAAAACGTATAACAATAACCGTTCTAAAGTGGAAGTAACGATTCCGATGCCGAACCTGGTTCTTCGTGCAGAGGAAGATCATGATGATATGTATGCAGCGATTGATCTGATTACCGATAAATTGGAGCGTCAAATCCGCAAACATAAAACAAAAGTAAACCGCAAGTTCCGCGAAAAGGGCAATCTGACTGCTGTGTTTGCAGCGCTGGAAAATGAGGCAGAGCCACCTGAACTGGATGAGGAGGATAACGATCTTGAAGTTGTCCGCCAAAAGAGCTTCGACTTGAAGCCGATGGACAGTGAAGAGGCGATCCTGCAAATGAACATGCTGGGCCACAGCTTCTATGTGTTCACAAATGCAGAGTCTAATTTAACGAATGTTGTGTACAAGCGTAAAGACGGCCGCTATGGTCTGATTGAAGCGCAATAATAAAACGTGAAAACCCCGCTGCTGAGGCGGGGTTTTCGTTTGGTGCGGGTTCACTATTGGGCTATTTGCAGGAATTGGCCGGCTATTTGCAAATCCGCCGTTTTATTTGCAGAAATCAGGCTCTATTTGCGAAAATTGCTTTTCTATTTGCAGGTTTTCCCGATCTATTTGCAACGTCCACATCTTCGCCTAAAACGAAACTGCCAAAACCCGCACCTAAACCGTAAACTTCTCCAATTCCCTCTCCATCACACCAGTCATTTCCTTCAGCTGCTCCACTTTCACCATAACCTGCTCAAATGCGCGAAGCTGTTCCTCCGTAGAAGCGGAGATTTCCTCAGTCCCGGCAGCTGTTTCTTCGGTTACCGCTGAAATGTTTTCCACAGCGCTAATGACCTGCTGGCTCATATCACTGGAGCTCTTCATATCATCAACTAGTTTTTCCAGATGGCTATGAATGCCGGATACATGTTCAGAGATGGTTTCAAAGACGAGTTCCGTCTCGCTCATCGATTGGGATTGTTCTCTTGAAAGGGCATGTCCCTGCTCGGTGGCATTATAAATATGGCTGATCCCATTTTGAATATTGCTGACCATTGACGCAATCAGGTCGGTTGCTTTAGAAGAAGAATCAGCAAGTTTTCGGACTTCTTCTGCCACAACCGCAAATCCTTTACCGGCTTCACCGGCACGGGCTGCTTCGATAGCCGCATTTAATGCCAGCAGATTGGTTTGATCCGCAATATCTTTCACTGTGTTAGCTGCCCCTTCAATTTCCTTGGTGAACTGGGCAAATTCACTGACTGAACTTCTAATATGGTTAGACGAACTGGAGATCTCGTCCGCAAGTTTCATTTGTTTTTCTAAGGACACCCGTCCTTGGTGAACTGATTCCAATGCCTGTGTACTTTGCACAGCACTCTCGGCACTCGACTGGTGGACAGCTGAAAATTGCTCACCCATCACGCTCATTAACTCGGCAGTTGCCTGAACATCTTCCGAAATGGCCTGGCTTCCTCTCGCCAATTCATCCGTTGAAACGGCCACCTGGCTGCTGCTTTCATTTAAGCTGTGCATATAGGAAGCCACATCCTCAGCAAATCCTTTTACATTCTGGCTGACCTCTTCAATGGATTGCACGGTTCCTTTCAGGTTCACAACCATTTTTGAAAAAGCTTCCGTTAGTTTATCCACTTCATAGCGGCTGTTCTCTTTAAAGATGAGCTGAGATAAGTCTGCTGTTAAATCACCCTCTGAAATTTTCTCTGCTTTTTCCACAATCGCATTGATTGGCTTTGTAATTCCTCGGGCAGCCATCCATGAGAATACAGCCGATAAAAGAATAAGCAGTGCGCTTCCTATAAGGGAAGAATTCGTGATAAAGGCGATTTTCTGGCTGGTTTCCTGAAGGATGCCTTCATACCATTCATTTGTGCGTTTCTTTAAAAGGTGCATATCATTTAAAATGCCGGAAATACGTATGCTCTGACGCTTGATTTCCGCTTTGTTACCCTTGTTGAAGGCTTCAGTGGAAACGTTCGATAGCTCTGTATACTTTCCTTCAATGCTGCCGATGATTTTTTTGTGCTCTGGAACTGTGGCAACCGAAGAGAGGGAAGCCAGGTTTTCCTGAACTTCTGTCATCATGGTTAGGGCCTGGTCCTTGTTGGCATCACTTGAATTGTACGTATAATTGGCAAGTGATTGGCTTGTCACCACCAGGCTTTGCTCCAGGTCCTTCACTTTCAGCAGAAGGTGCACATCATCTTTAGCGGAGCTTTGGATGTTCAGTGTTTGGTATATGATAAAGCCAATCATACTGACCGAGAGTGCGAGCGGGATCAGCGTGACAATAATGAGGCGTTTTCGTAATGTCATGTTGGAACTCCTTTATTCAGCTTTTACTGTGATTTTTCCATTGATTATGTCTTCTGTTGCTTTTTTCAATGCAGCATTCTGTTCTTCTGTTAAGGAAATTACACGGATCTCAGAAAGGCCGACACCGTTTTCTGCCAGTCCCCATACATAAGATGAAGCTTCGATTTTTCCGTTTTCCGTCAATTCCTTCGCCAGGTTAAAAACAGCAATGTCGATGTTTTTGACCATCGAGGTGGCAACGGCTTTTTCTGCAACAAAATACTGATCGGAATCGACACCGCCGGCAAGCACGCCTTTTTCTTCGGCTTTTTTCAATGTGCCAAAACCGGTGAATCCGGCAGCAGGGTAAATAAAGTCGGCACCAGCAGCAATTTGCTTATCGGCAATTTTCCCGCCGAGAGCGGCATCTCCAAAACTTCCGGCGTATTCCGTCAGCACTTCAATTTTCGGATTGAAGTGCTTTGCTCCTTGTACAAATCCATTTTCAAAATGGTGGATGACAGGCACGTCAACACCGCCGATAAATCCCAGCTTGCCTGTTTTGCTTGTCATGGCAGCGAGCATTCCGACAAGGAAGCTGCCTTCATGCTCCTTAAACGTAAGTGAGACGACATTATCAAGCTCGGAAACAGCATCAATGAGCAAAAATTGCTTATCCGGATATTTCTCCGCCGTTTTTTCAAGTGCTTCCTGTGCTGTGAAACCCAGACCGATGATCAGGTCATGATCTTCTTTGACCAGCTCTTCAAGCGGCTTTTCAAAATTTCCGTCCGGGGCTTCTTTGTAATCAAACAGAATGCCCAGCTCATCTCGGGCTTTCTCCAGGCCCCGAAATGCAGAGTCGTTAAAAGACTCATCTCCAAGTCCAGTGTCTGATAAGAGAATGCCAATTTTATATTCTTTATGTTGGTTTGTGCTTTGTTCAGAGGCAGAGCAGGCTGCCAAAAATAAGCTGAACACCAGCAGGAAGGGTAGTAGTTTTTTCAAGGTAGACCTCCATGTTGTAATATTTCGCCTTACATAATATCGGCAGAAAGGAGGAGGTTTTAAGTCTGAAGTCAGACCTTCCTTAAAAAATAGCAAAATAAAAAAGCCTGCATAACACAGGCTTCAAAAGCATCATTCCTCCAGCACCTTATATTTCTCCTTCAACGACTCCGGTGCCATCTTCACCATCTGCTGAAGAACAAACGATGTAATGACAATATCATCCGTAAAGCCGAAGATCGACAGGAAGTCTGGAACAAGGTCGAGCGGCAGAAGGATATACAGAAGTCCGGCCGCTACTGGGAACAGCTTTTTGCCAGCCGATACTTCCGGTGATAAAAAATATTCTTTCAGGAAGGGCAGAAACTTCCAAAATTTAAATACAAATTTGATGCGTTTGAGAAACTTCATTTCGTTCACCTTTTTCTAGTTCATTCGCTGAATGGGAGCTGCCACCTGAATGCGCGGCGGGTTTTTCACCTCAAGTGTGGCAGCTGATAGATAGCTTGTTTCAAGTATGCTTCAAAATGTAAATAGAATTAGCCACTTTTGCAAAGTGTTCAATTAGGTATGAATCTCCTCTTTTTATAATTTATATAGGGTAAGAGGGGATATGTTACACTCGTTTTTTCCTCCTTAGGATTGGTTATCGAATAATCGTGATTTTATCCAGATCGGCGCTTTTGACGCCTTCGTTAAAAATTAATCTTGTTTTAAATTGAAAAATCCGGTCAGGCGCAGAGCAGGGAATATCTTCAGGCAGCTTAAAGTTAAAGTCCATTTTGTTGGTTTCTTCTGATTCAATGACTTTGGTGGACAGAATGGTCGCTGTCCCGATCACTTCCTCCTTCTCATCCTCAGGCGATGTCATGACCAGATCACACTCAATCCGCTTAATCTGCTGTTCAATGGTTCCTCCTTCAATCAGGAAGATTCCGCTCACATTTTCCCCAGGTGAATATTGAAGCTTTGGCAGCTGCAGATCAATTTTCGCAGAACCAATTCCAAGCATTGACATATATTTTCGTAAAATCAACAAAGATCTCTCCTCTAATTTTATATAGGGGGGAGCTGCTCGCTCACACCACAGTTTTGCTGTTTCCTACTTTACGTGCTGATCATGATAAAGTTTCAGGTAATTTTCCTTCTACCTATTCCTCCATTTTATAAAGTCAAACGTTCTGCGGTGCGGGCTCGTATATAAAAAGGGCCTTTACCGCGGTGGTAAAGGCCCATAAATAAAGACCTCTACCATATTGGTAAAGGTCTTGCTAACAATTGTTGAAATTGCCAACAAAGCCGAGAGCAACTGCTCCGTAATGACGACTCTGCTGTAAAAGCTACTCCCCTTTAGGAGAAACTATTCAATTTATAGGTACATCATATTGGATATTTACTATTTTGTCAATATTTCAAAATAGTTTAGTTTTCCGAAATAAATACCAACATAATTTTTAAATAATTTGTTATAATCAGAATTAACTATTTTAACACTTTAATACAGAGGTGAACTCCATGAATTTTGATTTCCAACACCACCCATACCCATCCCAGCGAACAACCGTCATGGCAAACAACGGCATGGTCGCAACGTCTCAGCCGCTGGCGGCACAGGCTGGACTAGATATCATGAAAAAAGGCGGAAATGCCATAGATGCAGCGATCGCTACAGCGGCTGCTCTTACAGTGGTTGAACCGACATCCAACGGAATCGGCGGCGACGCATTTGCCCTCGTCTGGACGAAAGGGGAACTGCATGGCTTGAATGCAAGCGGCCCTGCTCCAAAGTCCATTAGCATAGAAGCTCTAAAGGAAAGAGGCTTTGAAAAAATGCCAACACACGGCTGGATGCCGGTTACGGTGCCTGGTGCTCCATCCGCGTGGGCTGAGCTTTCCAAGCGATTCGGCAGGCTTCCGTTAAAAGAAGTCCTTCAGCCTGCCATTGATTATGCGGAAAAAGGCTATCCTCTAACACCGATCCTCGGCAAGTACTGGCAGTATGCGTATAAAAAGTTCAAACAGATTTTAACGGACGACGAATTCCAGCATTGGTTTGAAACCTTTGCTCCGGATGGACGGGCTCCTGAAATTGGCGAGGTCTGGCGTTCTGAGGGACATGCTGCCACTTTAAGAGCCATTGGCGAAACAGACGGCGAAAGCTTTTACCGTGGGGAGATCGCTGAAAAAATTGATGCTTTTTCACAAAAATACAATGCTTTCTTATCAAAAGAAGACCTTGCAGATTACAAGGCGGAATGGGTGGACCCCATCAAAGTAAACTATCGTGGCTATGATGTTTGGGAAATCCCGCCGAACGGCCAGGGGCTTGTGGCTCTTCTTGGTTTAAACATTGCTAAAGGCTTTGAATTCGGTGATAAAGAAACAGCGGATACCTATCACAAACAAATCGAAGCGATGAAGTTAGCTTTCACAGATGGCAAGGCATTTATTACAGATCCGGCTGAAATGAAAGTGACAGTTGAAGAATTGCTTTCAGAGGAGTACGGTGAATCCCGCCGCAGTGAGGTTAGCGAGGAAGCCATAACACCTGAGCCATATCAGCCGCCGCGCGGAGGTACTGTGTATCTGGCGACTGCAGACAGCGAAGGCAATATGGTTTCCTTCATCCAAAGCAACTATATGGGCTTTGGCTCAGGGCTTGTCGTTCCGGGAACGGGAATTGCCCTTCAGAATCGTGGGCATGACTTCTCACTTGATCCGGAGCACCATAATGCACTGAAGCCAGGGAAGAAAACGTACCACACGATTATCCCTGGATTCCTGACAAAAGACGGCGAAGCGGTTGGGCCGTTCGGTGTGATGGGAGGCTATATGCAACCGCAGGGGCATATGCAGGTGGTCATGAATACAGTGGATTTCCACTTGAACCCGCAGGCTGCCCTTGATGCGCCAAGATGGCAGTGGATTGAAGGGAAAAAGGTCCAGGTGGAGCCGCACTTCCCTAATCATATTGCCCAGGCTTTAGTGCGCAAAGGCCACCAAATCGAGGTAACCGTTGATACCGGCGGATTCGGGCGCGGCCAGATTATCTGGCGTGACCCGAAAACAGGTGTGCTTATGGGCGGAACCGAAGCGCGAACAGACGGATCAATCGCCGCCTGGTAATAAAAAGTGAGGAAGCAGCACGCATATAAGAGGAAAATAACCATATAAAAGATACTGGGGAGCGGAAAAAATGGCCGCTCCTTCATCTGCTTTTTCCAAAGTGGAGTACGTTCAAATTGAAAAGAGGTGATGGCATCATGAAGCAGGCTGACATCTTTATGGCTTTTTTCCGCGTTGGCATTCTGGGATATGGCGGCGGCCCGTCGTCGATTCCGCTTGTCCATAAAGAAGTTGTTGATAAATATAAATGGATGGATACGGATGAATTCGGCGATGTGCTGGCGCTGGGCAACGCACTTCCCGGTCCGATTGCCACAAAAATGGCCGGTTATATCGGCTATCGTGTTGGCGGCATTCTGGGCATGGTCACTGCACTTACAGCAACTATGGTACCAACAATTGTCCTTATGATTATTCTTCTTACCGCATTAAATACATTCAAAGACCAGCCATGGGTAGCTGGCATGACAAAGGCAGTCGTTCCAGTTGTGGCTGTGATGCTGGCAACACTCACTTGGGACTTTGTTAAAAAGTCCTCGAAATCATCTCTGGGCTGGGGCTGGACGCTCCTTTTTGTGGCCGTAAGCTTAGTTCTTCTTGAATTCGTTAATATTCATCCTGCGATTATCATTTTTGTTTTACTGACAGGGGCTCTCCTGAAAAAAGATAAAGCGGATAAAAATGAGGCAAAAAAGGAGAGGAATCTCGCATGATTTACGTTCAGATCTTCTTGGCATTCTTCATTCCGGGGATTCTTGGATACGGCGGGGGACCGGCATCCATTCCGCTGGTTGAGAATGAAGTGGTTGACCATTATGGCTGGCTCACAACAAATGAATTCAGTGAAATGCTGGCAATGGGCAATGCTCTGCCGGGACCGATTGCAACGAAAATGGCCGGCTATATTGGTTATGAACAGGGAGGAATCCTTGGAGCCATCGTGGGAGTCTTCGCCACTGTAGCTCCATCGCTGATTCTGATGATTGCCTTGCTCGGACTTCTTATGAAGTATAAGGAATCGCCGCGCGTCAAGCGCATGACTACTTATATCCGGCCGGTTATCGCGGTCCTGCTTGGCATTATGACGTATGACTTCTTTTTCTCAGCATACGAAGGTGCCGGCATCTGGCAGACCCTTTTCATCGGGCTGGTTAGCTTCTTTTTAATGGAAAGGCTTAAAGTCCATCCGGCTTATGTTATCGCTGGAGCGCTTGTATACGGAGGACTTGTTTTAGGATAGAGGAGGGTTTATATGACATTTTCCATAATTGGATATGATCCGAAAGAAAAAGAATGGGGAATCGCGGTTCAATCGAAATTTCTCGGGGTTGGTGCAGTAGTGCCCTTTGCAAAAGTGGGTATTGGAGCTGTTGCGACTCAGTCATACGCCAATACTTCATATGGACCGCGTGCATTGCAATTGATGGAAGAGGGGAAAACGGCCGAGGAAGCCCTTGAAATCATTACTAAAGATGATCCCGAAAAAGAGCTCCGCCAGGTCGGACTGCTGGATAGCATGGGAAACCCGGCAACGTTCACAGGGGAAGGCTGCTATGATTGGGCTGGAGGGATGACCGGACATCACTTTGCCGCGCAGGGGAATATCCTTGTGGATGAAAAAACGGTTGAGGTAATGGGCCAAACGTTTATCTCAACAGACGGCACTCTGGCTGAGCGCCTGCTTGCCGCCTTGAATGCAGGCCAGGCAGCTGGCGGTGACAGCCGGGGCCAGCAATCCGCAGCCCTTCTTGTAGTGAAAGAAGCTGGCGGATACGGAGGATTTAACGACCGCTACATCGACTTGCGGGTTGATGACCATCCGGAGCCGATTACCGAGCTGATTCGGATTTATCATCTGCAGCAGCTCTATTTTGCACCGTCAAAGAACGAAAGGGTTGCGGCCATTGAAGGTGAGGTAAAAGAGGAGCTTGTTCGGGAATTAACTCGGCTCGATTATTTAAAGGCTGGTCAGGATGATGAACAGCTATTGAAAGCATTAACTGCTTTTATTCATACTGAAAACTTCGAAGCCCGCGAGCAGGAAGCGGGAAAGATTGATTTGGATGTTTTGGCTTTTATGAAAAAGAAGTGAAAAATGGAAAAGCGGAGAGTGATGCTCTTCGTTTTTTTTGTTTTTACTATCGGCCTGCTGCTGGAAAGCTTTTAGGACGCGTACTGACCGATATATTGGGAAACCGACCGATAAAAAGAAAAATGTGACCGATATTTCTGGAAAGTGACCGATAAAATAAAAAACTGACCGATTAGACTGATGAAGTGACCGAAATCAGCTAATTCCAACTAATAAAGTGCACATAATAAGCTTCCTTAACCTGCCATATGTTAAAATCCTCTTGATTAATGCCTAAACGGCTGATAAATGTTAGGATAGTATAGTTAAACGAATTTGGTAGGAGAGATTTAGAAGATGTCAACAGTAAAAGTAAGCAGAAACGAACCGTGCCCATGCGGGAGCGGAAAAAAATATAAAAAATGCTGCGGCAGCAGGGATGCTGTTTCGATAAAGGATGTATTGAATCACGAAGTTATTGAGCTTCAAAAGGAAGCAAGGGTCTTTGCACTTACTCACTTTGCGGAAGACATGAAAGAGGATTTCAAAGATCTTTTGGAAATACTTGAAGACATTGAACCGCAGGAAAAAGAGTTCTATGAATTTGTGCACTCTTTCTGGTATGTTCTTTTTGGCACGCTGGACGATGTGGAGTCCGTAATGGATGAGTTCATCCATTCTAAGCTGCCAGCCGTCACGCGCCCCCGCTTAAAAAACATTTTGAAGTCTTGGGAGAACAGCAAAGCTGCAGCTGGAAAATTAATTGAAGTGACTGAAGACAGAGCAGTTATCGAGGATTGTCTGACCGGAAAGGTTTACAATGTCTCCCTATTTGGTGATATGGAAGTCAGTGAAGGGAACTTTGCCTTTGCCATGCTGCTTCCTTATGGAGAAGAGTATGTGGCATTTCCTGCTATATTTGACCTGCCGGGAGATAATGCTGCGCAGTTTGCAGATTACATCCAATACTCCTTCGAAGAATCTGAATATGAGAATCCTCAAGAATACATGGCTGAATTCCTCATTGACCTTATGAATGACACGCCAAAATCATTAGCGGGACCAAATATGGACAATTTCGACTGGCCTACCAAGGGTGCAGAGCAGGTTGCCGACATGTTCCGGGACGATATGATAAAAGCCGATGAAGAGCCATGGCTGATCGGCATGGGAATTTCACTTTGGATGGAGTACCTCGGGAAAACCGGCAAACAGGTTAAAAAGCCTGATAACTATGTTGCCGGCCTCCGATACCTTGTAAGCACAATAGCTCCTGTAAAGGAAAATCTCACTCAGAAAGAATTCGGAGAGTTATACGGCATCAATGCCAACCGGGTTTCCACTTATTATGGCGAGATTTACGACGCAGTCGAGAAAACTATTGTTGAACTGATTGAATCGTCGAATTCATAAAATGGAGAGCATCGCTGCTCTCTGTTTTTATTTTTACGGGAATGCTGATGTTTCGCGAACTGACCGATATATTGAAAAGCTGACCGATAACTGGGAAATCTGACCGATAAATCTAGAAAGAAGCCGATAAATATTAAATCTGACCGATATACCTGGCCAACAGACCGATATCCCATTTAGACATCGAAAATGATGCAAAAATGAGGCCAAACAGCAGGGAAATCTGATGCCTTACACGAATTGTATTGTCATAACCAAAAAGGAGTGCTGCTTTTGATTGAAAAAGACCGATTTATCCCTGTCCGTATCCAAAAAAATCACGCATTGCTGAAAAGAATTTCAAAAAATCACCCAAAGAGGTTAATGATCGAATCAGATCAAACGAAGAGATTAGCAGGTTATAAAGGTGAGCAAGCCGTTGACTTTCACTTAAGCAAACTGCCGGAAAAAGAGTATGTAATCCTCCATGATCTGCGCCTCTCAAACGGGAAACATTTCTTTCAGATTGACACGCTAATCTTAAGCCATTCATTTGCTTTAATTTTAGAAGTGAAAAACTACGGCGGAACTTTATATTTTGATCCTGATTTCAACCAGTTAATCCAAACAAATAGCAAAGGTGAAGTCAAAGGCTATCCAAATCCGGTAGAGCAAGCCAGAGTACAATGCTCTGAAATGAAAAAATGGCTATTAAAACGCAATATCAATATCCCGATTGAGTTTTTCATCATCATCAGCAAACCCTCTACCATTCTTAAAACCGCTCCAGGCCACGCGGAAATGCTCCAAAGAGTTCTTCATGTTCAATTCCTTCTGAAAACTATTGAAAAAATAAAGGCTGCCTATAAAAAGGAAGTCTTAACTCCAAAAGATATAAAGAAAATCTCCCGCTCTCTTCTAAAAGAACACACCCCAAAAAATTTTGATATCCTAAAGCATTATGAAATCTCAAGATCTGATATACAAACAGGAGTTATCTGCAGGGTTTGCTCTTCATATCCAATGAAACGCCATTATGGAACATGGTTTTGCACCAAATGCCAATCCAAAGACATGAATGCTCACGTTTTAGCTATTAAGGACTTATTCCTCCTAAACAATGATTCTCCATTGAAAAATAGACAAATCTGCAGTTTTCTTCACATTTCTTCAGGAGATATAGCAAAAAAACTTCTCTCATCCAGTAAACTGCCATGTTCCGGTTCAAAAAAAGGAAGAGTATATTTACCGAAACCAGAATATCAGCAAATTAAAGATCTGGAATAACCCCGCATGCGGCATAAGTTGTCACCCCCCTCTCAAAGTGGTAATATTAATAAGAAATAATGTGAATTTTCATGGGAGGATTCTGCCGGGAAATAGCGAATCTATTACTACCTGTGCAATGATATTAACTATGAAATCAGATATGTCCAGCCCTGGATAAAGAGCTGTCATATCCAACATAAAGGAGCGTTTTTAATGCTTGGGATTTTAAATAAAGTGTTTGATCAAAATAAACGCGAAATAAAACGCCTCACCAAAATGGCAGAAGAAATCGATGCCCTTGCATCTGATATGGAAAAATTATCGGACGAGCAGCTGCGCGAGAAAACGGAAGAATTCAAAGCCCGCTATCAAAAGGGCGAAAAAGTTGATGATCTGCTGACTGAAGCATTTGCGGTTGTCCGTGAAGCAGCGAAGCGCGTTCTTGGCTTATATCCATATCCGGTTCAGTTAATGGGGGGGATTTCCCTTCATGACGGAAACATTTCCGAGATGAAAACGGGTGAAGGTAAAACTCTGACTGCAACTATGCCGGTTTACCTTAATGCCTTAACAGGAAAAGGCGTGCACGTAGTAACGGTCAACGAATACCTCGCAAGCCGTGACGCCACTGAAATGGGTCAGCTCTACGAATTCCTTGGCCTGACTGTTGGTCTTAATTTAAACGGACTTTCCAAAGAAGAAAAACAGGCTGCCTATGCGGCTGACATCACATACAGCACTAACAATGAGCTTGGGTTTGATTACCTTCGCGATAACATGGTTCTTTACAAAGAGCAGAAGGTCCAGCGTCCTCTTCACTATGCTGTAATCGATGAGGTTGACTCCATTCTTATTGACGAAGCGCGTACACCACTGATCATATCCGGCTCAGCCCAAAAGTCTACACAGCTTTATATTCAGGCCAATGCGTTTGTCAGCCGCCTGAAAAAAGACGAAGATTACACCTATGATGAAAAAACAAAAGGCGTGCAGCTGACTGAAGAAGGGATGACAAAAGCAGAGAAGGCTTTTGGAATCGATAACCTTTTCGACATTTCGCATGTTGCACTTAACCACCATATTACACAGGCACTAAAGGCACATTCCAGCATGCACCTGGATGTCGATTATGTCGTTCAGGATGATGAAATTGTCATCGTTGACCAATTTACCGGCCGTCTGATGAAGGGCCGCCGATACAGCGATGGGCTTCACCAGGCGATCGAAGCGAAGGAAGGCCTGGAAATCCAGAACGAAAGCATGACCCTTGCAACTATTACATTCCAGAACTATTTCCGTATGTACGAAAAGCTTGCCGGTATGACTGGTACGGCGAAAACGGAAGAAGAGGAATTCCGAAATATCTACAATATGAACGTTGTGGTGATTCCGACAAACCGTCCGATCGCCCGTGATGACAGAGCAGATTTGATTTATGCTACAATGGATGGCAAATTCCGTGCTGTCGTAGAAGATATTGCCGAGCGTCATAAAAAAGGACAGCCTGTGCTCGTCGGTACAGTGGCGATCGAAACATCTGAAATCATCTCTAAATACCTGAGCAAAAAAGGTGTTCCGCATAACGTCCTAAATGCGAAGAACCATGGCCGTGAAGCGGAAATCATCCTGGATGCCGGTAAGCAGGGTGCTGTAACAATTGCCACAAACATGGCAGGACGCGGTACGGATATCAAGCTCGGCGAAGGTGTAAAGGAACTTGGCGGTCTTTGCGTTATTGGTACAGAGCGACATGAAAGCAGACGTATCGATAACCAGCTCCGCGGACGTTCCGGACGTCAGGGAGACCCGGGTGTCACGCAATTCTACCTTTCCATGGAAGATGAATTGATGCGCCGTTTCGGTTCTGACAATATGAAATCGATGATGGAACGCCTTGGAATGGATGACACTCAGCCAATCCAGAGTAAAATGGTTTCAAGAGCTGTTGAATCTGCGCAAAAACGCGTTGAGGGCAACAACTTCGATGCACGTAAGCAGCTTCTTTCTTACGATGATGTTCTTCGTCAGCAGCGTGAGATTCTTTATGGTCAGCGAAACGAAGTTCTTGAGTCTGAGAACTTGAGAGAGATTGTTGAAAAGATGATCATGACCAGCATTCAGCGCAATGTAGAAGGATATGCACCTGGACATGAAGATGAAGAAAACTGGAACCTGCAGGGTATCATTGACTATGTAAATGGCAACCTTCTTAATGAAGGTGACCTTACTGTAAATGACATCCGCGGCAAGGATACGGAGGAAATTGCCGAAACCATCTTTGCCAAGGTTAAAGAACGCTATAATGAAAAAGAAGAAATGCTTAGTCCTGAACAAATGCGTGAATTTGAAAAAGTTATCGTGCTTCGTGCCGTTGACTCCAAGTGGATGGATCACATCGACGCAATGGATCAGCTTCGCCAGGGAATCCATCTGCGTGCGTATGGCCAGACAGATCCGCTCCGTGAGTACCAGGGAGAAGGCTTTGCCATGTTTGAAAACATGATTGCATCCATTGAAGAGGATGTAGCCAAGTACATCATGAAAGCTGAAATCCGCAACAACCTCGAGCGCCAGGAAGTGGCCAAAGGCCAGGCCGTCAACCCGAAAGAAGACGGTGAAAAGGTTAAGAAAAAACCTGTCGTCAAGCAGATGGACGTTGGACGCAACGACCAATGCATCTGCGGCAGCGGCAAGAAATATAAAAACTGCTGTGGTGCAGAATAGAAAAGCGGAAGCGCCTTGCCCACCCCCGACAAGCACAAGACGAGCCTCCCGGAAAGGCGTTCTTTGCCTTTTTGGGAGGATTGGCTTGTGACCTCGAGGGGGTAGGCGCTGGAGCTAGACAGTTATCGACGTTAAAAATTTATTTCTCATTTGAATTAAACATCCGAGCCGGCAACAGCTTTGCCGGCTTCTCCTTTTTGACAAAGCTGTTTCTGTAGAGCTATTCTTTTTAAGCAGGAAACTAGATTTAATATACTGAGTTGATTGGAGCGGAGGGCACTTGACTCCTGCGGGAGGAGAGGGAGCGGGAGACCCCACAGGCGAAGCCGAGGAGGCTCCCGTTCCTCCCCGCGGAAAGCAAGTGCTCGCAGCGGAAATCAACGGGCAACATATAGGTAAAAATAATTTTCGAGGTGACCAAAATGGAATTAGCAGATATTCGAAATGAACTTGAAAAAACAGCTAAGATTTTAGCGGACTTTAGGGGGTCTCTTTGACTTAGAAAACAAAGAGGCACGTATCGCTGAGCTAGACGATGTCATGCTGCAGCCTGGATTCTGGGATGACCAGCAGGCGGCACAGGTTGTGATCAGCGAATCAAACTCACTGAAAGACCAGGTAGTTGAATTCCACGATTTATACGAAGTGTTTGAGAATCTGGAATTAACTTATGAGCTCGTAAAAGAAGAGAGCGACGCAGAATTGCAAGCCGATCTTGAGGAAGAGCTTAAGGATTTGGTAAAGCGCCTGAACGATTTTGAGCTTCAGCTTCTTTTAAGCGAAGAATATGATAAAAACAATGCTATTCTTGAACTGCATCCAGGTGCAGGCGGAACCGAGTCACAGGACTGGGGCAGCATGCTGCTTCGCATGTACACACGCTGGGCTGAGAAGAAAGGCTTCAAGGTGGAAACCCTGGATTACCTGCCGGGAGATGAAGCGGGGATCAAGAGTGTTACGCTTAGCATCAAGGGACATAATGCTTATGGCTACTTGAAGGCGGAAAAAGGGGTGCACCGCCTTGTCAGGATTTCTCCATTTGATTCATCAGGCCGCCGCCATACTTCATTCGTTTCCTGTGAAGTGATGCCGGAATTCAATGATGAAATTGAAATCGATATTCGTACCGAAGACCTCAAAATTGACACATACCGTGCAAGCGGCGCCGGCGGACAGCATATCAACACAACTGATTCTGCTGTCCGTATCACCCACTTGCCGACAAATGTCGTGGTAACCTGCCAGACTGAGCGTTCCCAGATCAAAAACCGTGAACGTGCCATGAAGATGCTCCAAGCAAAGCTTTATCAAAAGAAAATCGAGGAGCAGGAAGCAGAATTGGCTGAAATCCGCGGTGAGCAAAAAGACATCGGCTGGGGAAGCCAAATACGTTCCTATGTTTTCCACCCATATTCCATGGTGAAAGACCACCGCACCAACACGGAAGTTGGTAACGTCCAGGGAGTTATGGACGGAGATTTGGATATGTTTATTAACGCATACTTGCGGTCAAAATTGATTTTGCCTCAGGATTAATATTTGGAGATAAGAAGCCAATGCCGGCAGAGAGACCGGTATTGGCTTTTTTGTGCAGACTCTACATTCTGCCTCCCCGATCTCCATCCAGATAAAAAATGCAGAAAAATTTTTACTGAAAATGTTTTGTCAGCATATCATTAAATCCTTTTCCCCTTTAATACTTCGTAGCAACATATACTCCAATCATTTTTTTGAAATAGTTTTAATTTCTCATCCATTTTAGAATATAAAAAATAGTTTGACAAATAAAATAAGCTGACGTTAAAATACAAATATGTTCACGAATACAGAACTGAGTTTTATAATGTAAAACAAAATGAATTGAAGGAGTGATAAACTTAAAAATATTTAATGGTTTTTTGAAAGCGTTTTTATAAATTAAAAAAGTTTTGTGAGCTTCCAATGATAGCGCATACATAGAGTCACTATCATTTTTAAAAATATTGAGGGGGAAGATTGATGAAGAAGTTGTCTATATTATTTTTGAGTATTTTAATGTTCAGTACGATGGTATTGGCAGCATGCGGAGGAAATTCAAACTCGACCGGCGCTTCTGAAAAAGGGTCCGATGGTGCCAGCGGAGAAGGGGGCAAGCGGACAATCAAAGTTAGTATTGGGGTCAATGACAAGCATCCTGAATATGAAGCATCCTTGAAATTTAAAGAGCTTGTTGAAGCAGAGTCCGATGACTTAACAGTGGAAGTCTATCATTCCGGCCAGATTGCCGATGACCGTTCAGCAATTGAAATGCTTCAGTTCGGTACGCTAGATGTGACCATTCCATCTACTTCACCGCTTGTAAACTTTATACCGGCGTATGGAGTTTTCGATCTTCCGTTCACGGTTCCAAATGAAGAAGTGGCAGATAAGGTATTGGATGGCCCTTTTGGAGATAAGATGCTTGAAATGGTTGACCAGCAGGGATTAGTTGGTTTGGCCTGGTGGGAAAATGGTTTCCGTAACTTAACAAACGATGTAAAACCAGTTGCAGGTATGGAAGATGTTAAAGGATTGAAAATCCGTACCATGGAAAATGAAATCCACTTAGATGCCTGGAAAGCCCTTGGTGCTAACCCAACTCCAATGGCATTCACTGAATTATTCACAGCTATGCAGCAGGGTACGATCGATGGACAGGAAAACCCATATCCAACAATATTGTTAAGTAAGTATCCTGAAGTTCAGAAGCATATCTCGAATACAAATCATGTGTACACACCTTTTATTTTCTTATTCAGCAAAAAGATTTGGGAAGAGCTTTCTGCAGAACAACAGGATATCATCTCGAAGGCAGCAGTAGAAGCAGGTAAGTTTAACCGTGAGCGTACACGTGAAGTAGCGGACGAATCACTCGAAACGTTAAAGAAAGAAATGACTTTTACAGAAATCGAAGAGGGAGAATTTGAAAAGTTCCAGGAAGCTGTGAAGCCGGTTATTGACAAATACAAAGATAAAATCGGCGCCGAAATTGTAGATGAGTTCCTTGCTGAGGTTGATAAGGCAAAATAAATTTGAAACGAGCAGCCGGTTGTCGCCCGATGGCCGGCCGCTTTTTGAAGAAGAGAGGCGATCAGTTTGCTAAAAGTACTAAGATGGCTGGACGAAAACTTTGAAAAATACATACTATTCGTTTTATCGTCGATCATGGTTTCCGTTATTTTTGTACAGGTGTTTATGCGCTATGTGATGTCAAATTCCCTGTCATGGTCTGAAGAGCTTGCGCGGTACTGCTTCATCTGGCTTATCTATATCGGGATCAGCTACGCTGTCAAGCATCATCGCCATATCAAAGTGGATGCCGCACTCATTCTTTTTAAAGATAAAACGAAAATTTATTTTTCACTCATCTCTAATATCCTCTTTTTAGTATTCTGCGTATATGTAGTGTTCTATGGCTACGGTATTGCATCCCAGCTCTTGATGTTTGGCCAGACAACACCTGCACTTCAAATTCCGACAGGCGTTGTATATCTGGCTCCACCGGTTGGCATGGGACTTGCGGGCATCCGATTGATTCAAAATATCATAGGCAATATTATATCGATTAAAAACTTTGATAAAACTCATGAACTGCCTAAAGATGCTGAACAAAATATAAATGTGATCTAGACTTTAAGGGGGTAGGTTCTGAATGGCAGGGGTATTATTTGGTTCATTTGCCGCATTTCTATTTTTAACTGTTCCAATAGGAATCGCAATCGGGTTAGCCGTATTATTCACCATTTTATATACCGGCAGTATGCCAGTTGAATTCCTGATGAAAGAATTAACCAACTCAGTTGACTCTTTCCCGCTGCTGGCTGTTCCATACTTTATTATCGCCGGCGAAATCATGGGGAAGGGCGGAATATCCAAGCGCCTGTTCAATGTAGCTGATTCAATGGTCGGCAATAAAACGGGCGGGATTGCAATGGCAACTATCATCACTTGCATGTTTTTTGCAGCTATATCCGGTTCCGGTCCGGCAACCGTTGCAGCGATCGGCGGAATTATGATACCGGCCATGGTTCAGAAAGGGTATGATAAACGTTTTGCGACTGCAGTTGTAGCAGCAGCGGGGTCAATTGGCGTCATTATTCCTCCGAGTATTCCAATGGTTATTTACGGTGTTTCCGGCAGTGTTTCAATAGGAGATATGTTTATTGCCGGAATCATTCCTGGGATATTAGTGGGAATTGGGTTAATGGTTTATTCTTATATCCATTCTAAAAAAATGGGCTATACGGGATCAAATCAAGATACAACCTTAAAAGGCATCCTAACAGCTCTTTGGCAAGCTAAATGGGCTCTTATGATTCCGGTTGTTATTTTAGGGGGCATATATGGCGGTATCTTCACACCAACAGAAGCAGCGGTTGTTGCTGTTGTTTTCGGCTTAATCGTCAGTGTGTTCGTATATAAAGAATTGAAGCTAAAAGATTTGCCGCAGATATTTGTTGATTCTGCCTTAACGACTGCATCAGTATTGGTTATTGTCGGAGCCGCTACGGCATTTGGCAGGTTATTGACTCTTGAACAAATACCAAATCAAATTGCTGAAGCCATGATTTCCATTTCGAGCGAGCCGCTTATTATCATGATGCTCATTACCTTATTACTCTTAATTGTAGGGTGTTTTATGGACACGATTGCAGCAATTATCATTTTAACGCCAATCCTCCTGCCGGTTGCCCTGCAAATTGGGTACGATCCGATTCATTTCGGGATTATTATGATCGTAAACCTGGCAATTGGGTTCATAACACCGCCGCTAGGCGTAAACTTGTTTGTAGGTGCAGGGATTTCAGGGCTGTCACTGGAACAGTTATCTAAGGCAATTGTGCCATTTTTCTTTGCGATGGTATTCACACTGCTGATCATTATTGTCATTCCGCAGATTTCACTTCTGTTCTTATAAACGGAAAAATCAGTGCTCTGCGGATATTAAACAGCAATTTTTATAAAGAGAATCGCTGTTTCCTTTTTGTGTATATTACAAAACCTGGTTTTATATTATAGAACAATGAACAGCTTTAGATATTTGCAGCAAAAAAACGAAGGGGAGATAAAGATGAAAAACAAGAAGTTATTTGGATTGGCAGCCACCGCACTTGCAAGCTTCCTAATCCTCACCGGCTGCGGCGGGGAGGAAGCAGGAGGCGGAGATGGAGGGGGAAAGAAAAAGGTAATCAAGGTAGCCCATTACTTTGCTGAGGACCATCCCCAAAACGTGGCATTGAAAGAAAAGTTTAAAACAATAGTAGAAGAAGAAACTAACGGCGAGCTGGAAGTTCAGCTTTACCCGAACAGTACATTGGGTGCCGAGAAAGAATTCTATGATGGTGTCCGCAACGGGACAATCGAAATGGGAATTCCCGGTTTGATCATGCAGGCTGACATTCCGAAAATGGCCGCCCCGGAATGGCCATTCTTATTTAAAGATTTTGACCATGCAAAAAAGGTATTGAATGGGCCGATTGGCGATGAATTGACAGAAGACCTTGAATCTGAACATGGTGTAAAGCCCCTTGCCTGGAGTGCAAATGGATTTAGGATGATTTCCTCAAACAAAACGATTGATAGCTTAGAAGATCTTGATGGACTCCGCCTGAGAATGCCGAATATACCAAACTATATTGAGCTGGGAAAATTACTTGGCGCTAATGTGACTCCTCTTCCAATCTCTGAAGTATTCACAGCGATGGAGCAAAAAGTAGTTGATGGCCAGGACAACCCAATTGCTACAGTTAGGGCATCAGGCTGGTATGAGGTGCAAAGCGATATTTTGGAATCAAAGCATATGTTCAGCCCTAACTTATATATTATCAACAGTAATTTTTGGAACGGTTTGACGGAAGAGCAGCAGAAAATTATCGAAAAGGCTTCAAAAGAAGCTGCAGATTATGAATTTGACCTCCTTGAGAAGAGCTATGAAGAAGATAAGAAATTCCTCGAAGACAATGGCTTAAAGTTTACAGCTCCTTCAGAAGAGTTTTCAGCTGAGATGGAAGAAGCAGCACAGCCTTTGTATGAAGACATTTACAGTGAATTTGATTGGGCGAAGGATTTAGCTGATCGCATCCGTGCGGAAGCAGAGTAGAAGGAAAAAGAAGCCTGGGGGATATAACCCTGTTATTCCTCCGAGCTTAAATTGCAGGGAGGAGAAAGCTGTGTTTAGCAAAATTAACTCTTTTTCTACAAAACTATTAAACATTGCGATTGCCTTTTCACTGGCAGCCATGTCCCTCTCCGTCTTTGGAAATGTTGTTTTGAGATATGTATTCAATTCAGGTCTTACCTGGTCTGAAGAAATGTCCCGCTACTTTTTTGTCTGGATGGTCTTCCTGGGGGCCATTGCTGCATTGAAGGATAAAATGCACCTTGGCGTGGACATCGTTGTCAATGCCTTGCCAAAGGGACTTCAAAAAGTTGCCTTTCTGATCAGTAATGCAATAGTCCTTTACCTGCTATGGCTGATCTTGGAGGGAAGCTGGAAAATGACTCTTCTCAATATGAACAGTACCGGTCCGGCCACAGGCATGCCCCTTTCCTTTTTATATGGGATAGGTGTTCTGTCCAGCATTTGGATGATGATTATCATAATAGCAAGCCTCTTTAAGGCTATCCGGGGAAAATCTGATAACCTGACGATCGTTCAATCCTCTGACGATGTCTTAGCAGAAGTTAACACTGACCAGGAAGAGAAAATCATTGCAAAATAACAGCGTAGGGAAAGGAGGGGAATATTCGCCATGATTGGAGTATTTTTAGGGTCGCTGTTTGGGTCACTGACATTAGGGGTGCCAATTGCATTTGCCCTGCTTGCCAGCGCGGTTATGCTGATGTTTGCCATGGGGACGTTTGATAGCCAGATCGTTGCCCAGAACCTGATCAATGGAGCTAACAACTTCTCATTAATGGCTATCCCGTTTTTTGTTTTAGCTGGAGAACTGATGAATGCAGGAGGAATCTCCAAGCGCATCGTAGACTTTTCCATGGCGCTGGTAGGGCACATTCGTGGCGGCCTTGGTTTTGTAGCCATTATTGCCAGTATTCTTTTTGCAGGATTATCGGGTTCCGCTGTTGCAGATACAGCAGCACTTGGGGCAATTTTAATTCCCATGATGATTGCCAAAGGTTATAACGTAAACACCTCAACAGGCATCATTTGTGCATCAGGTATTATAGCTCCTGTTATACCGCCAAGCATTCCCATGATTTTATTTGGGGTAACCGCGGGTGTATCCATTACAGATTTATTCATGGGCGGCATCATTCCCGGAATAATGATGGGAGTAGGGCTCATGATTGGCTGGTTCTTCATGTCAAGGAAGGATACAAGTGAACTTCCGCCAAGAAAATCAGCAAAAGAAATCTGGAAGGCGATACAGGATGCCAGTTTTGCGCTAATGCTTCCGGTTATTATTATTGGCGGTCTGCGGGGCGGCGTTTTTACCCCAACTGAAGCTGCCGTTGTAGCTGCATTTTATGCCTTGTTTGTTGGCTTATTCATTTACCGTGAGCTGAAGCTGGAAGAGCTGTATCAGGTTTTAATTGCTTCAGCAAAAACAACGAGTGTTGTGATGTTTGTGGCCGCTGCTGCCATGGTCTCAGCCTGGCTTATTACGGTCGCAAATGTTCCTGCAGAGATTGCAGGCTACATGGGATCATTAGTTGAAAGTCCTCTGATCTTAATGATGGTCATAATGATTTTCCTGCTGCTGATTGGCCTTGTGATGGATCTGACACCGGCTATTCTTATTTTCACACCAGTGCTGCTGCCGCTTGTTAAGATGGCCGGAATTGATCCAGTCTACTTCGGAATTGTCATGGTTATCAATCTATGTATCGGATTGATTACACCTCCGGTGGGCACTGTTTTATATGTTGGCTGCGGAATCAGCAAAATCAGCCTGGTTGAGTTGACGAAAGGAATTTGGCCATTCCTGGTTGTTCATGTGATTGTGCTTCTACTATTGATCCTGTTCCCAGAAATTATTACAGTGCCGCTTGCATGGCTGAATTAATGAAGGAGAAAAGGTAATGGACATTATTAAAGAAATCTTAAAGGATATTCCTATTCCCAGAATGGTAAAAGTAAGACAGAATTTCCACGCACCCCAGCTGGAAGATGTGGCGGCTGCGGTACGGAAAACCCTGAATGAAACCAATGTGATGGCGAAAATAAATGAAGGCGATTCCGTTGCTGTTGCAGTCGGAAGCAGAGGTCTGGCTGATCTGCCTGTTCTTGTGCGTGAAACCGTCAGGGAAATTAAACGCGCAGGAGGACACCCGTTTATTGTACCGGCAATGGGGAGCCATGGAGGTGCTACAGCTGAAGGACAGACCGATGTGCTTCACCAATTGGGCGTTACGGAGGGGGCTGTAGAGGCACCAATTAAATCTTCTATGGAAGTTGTCAAAATTGGCGAACTGCCAAATGGGCTTCCGGTCTACATTGACCGAAATGCCTATGAAGCTGACAAAATTGTTGTCATTAACCGGGTTAAGCCGCATACAGCATTCCGCGGACCGGTTGAAAGCGGCCTTATGAAAATGATTACCATCGGGCTTGGAAAACAAAAAGGAGCGGAAGCCGCTCATGCCTTCAGTTTTAAATATATGGCAGAGCATGTGCCGGAAATGGCGAAAATTTCTTTGTCAAAGGCGCCAATCATTTTCGGCCTGGCATCACTTGAGAATGCTTATGACAAGATTGCAAAAGTTATTGCTGTACCGGCGGAAGACCTGGAAACAGCCGAGCCGGAGCTGTTAATGGAAGCAAAGTCCCTTATGCCCAAAATCCATTTTGATGAGTTTGATGTGCTTATTGTCGATGAGCTTGGAAAGGATATTTCAGGGGATGGGATGGATCCCAATATTACAGGGAATTTCGCTACCCCATATGCAGCAGGCGGACCGGATATAAAAAGAACAGTTGTCCTGGGTCTGACCGAAAAAACGCATGGAAACGCAAATGGCATTGGTATGGCAGATATGACAACCAAAGCGGCAGTGGATGAAATTATATGGGAAAAAGGCTATGCAAATGCTCTGACCAGCACCGTGATCGAAGTCATTAAGCTTCCAATGGTGCTCGAAACAAAAGAGCTTGCTGTCAAGGCTGCAATTAAAACCTGCAATGCCTTTGACTTAAACAAGGTAAAAGCTGTTCGAATCAAGAATACATTAGACATCGGTGAAATCTGGATCTCAGAGAGTTTGATTGAGGAAGCCAAACAAAACAGCAATTTAGAAATTATTTCCGATCTCCAGGAATTGGTGCTCGATTAATATCCGAAGATTATCTGCAAAAAACTATTCTTGCAGATTGATAGATAAGGAGTGTACATATGACACATTTATACCCGCTTATAGATAATCCTGTAAATCCATACCGTGACAATGTGCAGGGAAAAGCAAATGAACCGATTACGGTAGCTGGACTGCTGGACCGGGCAAAACAGACACTTGGTTCTTCTTATGAAGGAGGAAAGCCGGATTGGACACTCGAGGAAATTTACAACCGCCTTGAAGTAAATGCTCCGCGAATTGCCATTATCGGAGGTTCATCTGATCATCCTGCTCACATCATGGACTATCAGACCTCTGCACGTGCAGCCATCCGCATCTGGCAGAATGGCGGGGTTCCCTTTTACTTTTCCACCCCGGTTATGTGTGATGGCACTGCCCAAAGCAATCAGGGGATGAGCTATTCACTTCAAAGCAGGAACGC
Organism: Cytobacillus sp. EB106-05-05-XG126; assembly: GCF_058791715.1. Lineage (NCBI taxonomy): Bacteria > Bacillati > Bacillota > Bacilli > Caryophanales > Bacillaceae > Cytobacillus > Cytobacillus sp. EB106-05-05-XG126. The sequence goes on from NZ_JBYTDU010000003.1 coordinate 283,387, forward strand.
TGTTGCCCAAATGGTTGTCAATCAGCTGGAAGCACATAGTTATCATGGTGCATTCGTCATTCAAGGATGTGATAAGCAGCCGCTGGGCGTTGTCAGTGCGCTTGCACATGTTGATCGGGTAAGACGCAGCCGCGGCGAAGCTCCATTTTTTGCAACATTTGCCCCTGCACATGTTCTCGAAGGCGGATCAATTCCGGACGATGTAATCGCAGAGCTTGAAGAGCTGGCGAAAAAAGCTGAATTGACTGGTGCGGCTGATGTGGCGGCTGATTTACGTGACACAATGGCATATATCCTGCAATGTTCATCAAATACAGCCTTCCAGGGTGTGTTCGAGCGTGCATATGAGAGGGGCATCTTAACAAAGGAACAGCATAAGTATTTTGAAATGAGGCTGGCAGTTGCGACATGTGACGGACAGGGAGGGGTTTGTGCCTTTAATGGAACCGGCAATAGTTCCAGACATCTTGTAGCTGGACTGGGCCTTGTTCATCCAGCGGTGGAGCTGCTGACAGATCCGCCGACACAAAGGCAGATCAATTCGGTTCTTGACAGCTTTGCCACTATGATTAATGAAGAAAGGTATGGCGTTTCCAATATTGTGGCTGCCAATATCAAGAATGCGATCCGCATTCATAGTGCATCCGGCGGTTCTACTAACCTGATGATGCATATTGTGGCGGGCATGCTCTATGGCGGATACAATTTTAGTCTATGGGATTTGGACCGGATACATCATGAGCATCCGATTCCGGACTTATTTGACTACAGTCTGACAGAAGGCCGTGATATTTACTCGCTCGCCATGCAGTGCTGCAGCGGAACGAGCAGGGGAATGGAAACGCTGTTTTACGAATTGCTTGAACATGGTGTACCGATGGATCAGGATGCGCCAACAGTTGCAGCCCGAACCTGGAGAGAGCGTCTCGCCATCACAAGAAGCCTCCAGGCATTAAATGTAAAAGAAAATCCTGTTATTTTATCTGCTGAAGCACCGCGAAGGGCATTTAGCGGAGTGGATGTTCTGCAGGGTAACTTCTTTGAAAGCGCAGTGGTAAAAATCAGCGGAATGCCGACACCGCAGCTTGATCAATTCGATGATAAGCTAGCATTTGTTCTTTATTTTGAGAATGAAGATGATGCAAACAGAAGCCTGCTTGACTCGAATCTGCTTAACGATATTAAAAAGGATAAGCTTTTTGACCATAACCTGCTGCTTGAAACACTGAAATATAACAACAGAGCGGAATGGGAACTTTTAAAAGAAGAATCATATGAAAAGCTATTTGACGAGATGGCTGAAAAAGGCATATTGAAAATTTCAGTTGTCATAGCCGGTCAGGGTCCGGTAGCCTTTGGAATGCCGGAAATGTTTACACCTATGCAGCATATTAATGCCAACCGGGTCATGAAAAAGGTCGCAACCATTATCAGTGACGGGCGCTATTCCGGCGTTACATACGGTGCTGCAATTGGACATATGACACCGGAAGGATATGAGGGCGGCGGCATTGGCTTCCTTCAGACAGGTGATGTTGTACATCTTCAGCTTCGGGGACGGCGCATTGATTTTGTAGACAAAACCCAGCTTTTCGCAGGGAAGGTTGTCCATGCCTTTACTGACAGCTTAAAAGCAGATCGCCAATCTCTTGTGGAGGAGAGAAAGCAGAGAATGAAGGCACGCCAGAAGCTGGTTGCAGCAAGCAATCGCATGTATGGCCATACGGATGCTGCAAACGGAGTGGTTCCGCTGGCTGTAGCCGAGGATGCAGTTCTGGATTATGAGACAGATGTTTTGCTTCAAGAAGCAGGCACTGTTACAAATTAAAGAGGCAAGCTCGTCAAAATTCCTGTAAAATTAGGCTAAATAGAACTAGGAGAGTGAGCGGAAATGCCTATTATCCAATCAGTGGAACGTGCATTAAAAATTATGGATTTATTTGACGAGCGGGAAAGGGAATTATCCATTACAGAAATCAGCAAAAGAATGAATCTGCATAAAAGCACGGTTCATTCTCTGCTGAAGACTTTGCAGGAACAGAGATACATCTCCCAAAATGAGGAAAATGGAAAATATCGTCTGGGGCTTAAGCTTTTCGAACGGGGCAATATGGTCCTGAGTAATCTTGATTTGCGGAAAGTTGCCAGAAAGCATCTTGAAAAGCTATCCGCCATGACGAACTTAACGGTCCACCTGGTCATTCTCGATGGACAGGAAGGTGTTTATATCGATAAGGTTGAAGGAAGCGGAGTTACGGTTCTTTACTCCCGCATCGGACGCCGGGTTCCCGTTCATACAAGCGCGGTAGGCAAATCGCTCATTTCAACGAAAACAGATGCCGAACTGGATCAGTTTCTTGAAAACTATCAGTACACAAAACAAACACCAAAATCAATCTCATCGAAAGAAGAACTGCTCTCGGAGATTGCTCATGTCCGCACGGCTGGCTATTCAGTGGATAATGAAGAAAACGAACCGGGCATTGTCTGTTACGCTGTTCCGATCAAAGACTATTCCGGTGAGGTAATAGCAGGAATAAGCATGTCCATGCCTGCTGCTAAAGTAACGGATGAAGTCCGTGAACACCACGTGGGACTCCTGAAAGAGTGCAGTACGAGCATATCGCAGGACCTCGGATATGAGTACCAAAAAATTTAGGTGAGTAAAGTTTACATTCCTTGCCGGCCGGGAGCCTGTTGAGAAGGGTTCCCAATGGTTGGCTTAATGCTGAAGGCAAAGCTCTAATGTATGCAAAATTAATTAAAAATTTAAAAAATGGAAAATAGTCATTCAGGAGGAGTTAACATGAGAATTATCCGCTATCTAAAAGGAAATGAAAAACAACTGGCAGCTGTAACGAATGAGAATGAAGCAGCCGACCTTCCATTCAGCGATTTTATGTCACTGATTGCTAAAGCACGCGAAGATAACAAAACAGCGTTTGATATTGTAAAACAAATTGCCGATAAATCAGAAAAACTGCCGCTTGAAAATCTTCAGTTAACCACTCCAATTGATGCTCCGGAAGTTTGGGCTTCAGGCGTAACCTATAAAAAAAGCAGGGAAGCGCGAAATTATGAAGCAACACAAGGAAAGCTTGACAGAGAAACGTTCTATGACAAAGTCTATGATGCGGTGCGTCCCGAAATCTTTTTCAAGTCAACATCTGCAAGAACGGTAGGTCCTAATGATCCTGTATATCTTCGATCCGATTCCAACTGGCAAATCCCGGAGCCTGAGCTGGGGCTTGTCATTGATAAAGATGGCGAGGTGCTTGGTTATACGGCTGGAAATGATATGAGCTGCCGGGATATAGAAGGGGAAAATCCGCTGTACCTGCCGCAGGCAAAGGTTTGGAAGAATTCCTGCTCCATAGGGCCGGCTATTGTATTGGCCGAGACTGTTTCAGATCCTTATGAATTTCAGATTATTTGCCGCATCTACCGGGATGAAGAGCTTGTATTTTATGGAGATGCCCAAGTCAGCCAGCTGAAGCGCACCCTTGATGAGCTGGTCCAATACCTGGTGCTGGATAACCAAATCTTTGACGGAACGGTCCTTCTTACAGGAACCTGCGTTGTGCCGCCAAACGAATTTACTTTAGCGGAAAATGACCGGATTGAAATTGAAATCCCTGGCATTGGCATCCTGAATAACCCAGTTGTCCAAAGCCAGCAAGTAGGGCAGGCAGCTAAGGGGTGAGCTGATGAGTGAGTACAAGACACTTTTTTTAAATGAAAAGGATAGTGTAGCTGTAGCTCTTTCCGATATACCTGCGGGAGCGGAAGTGATTGTTAAAACAGAGGGCATCGAAAAAACAGTCAGAATTCTTGAGCCTATCCGTTTTGGCCATAAATTTGCAGTCCGGGCCATTCCCCAGGGAGACGACATTATTAAATATGGTGAGGTAATCGGGGCGGCAGTCGCCCCGATCGATGCCGGAGAACATGTGCATGTTCATAACCTTGAAGGCAAAAGAGGAAGGGGTGACAAGATTGTTCAATGAAAAACTTCAGTTTTGGGGTTACCGCCGTCCTGATGGCCGTGTTGGAGTAAGAAACCATGTGCTGATCCTGCCTACGATTACTTGTGCAACGCAAACGGCACAGCGGGTGACGGAGCTTGTAAGCGGAACGGTTACATTCATACACCAGCATGGCTGTGCACAGGTTGGAACCGATTATGACCAGACGGCCAGAACATATGCCGGCATGGGAATGAACCCAAATGTTTACGGTGTGATTGTTCTCGGCTTAGGCTGTGAAACCCATCAGGCACACCGTATCGGCGACGAAATTGCCAAATGCGGCAAGCCGGTCGAGACCGTATCGATACAGGAACATGGCGGCACACTTCAAACCATTGCCGAGGTGGCTAAAATTGCGGTGAAAATGGTTCAGGATGCATCTATGGTGCAGCGTGAGCTATGTGATTTCAGCGAATTGATTGTCGGTACAGAATGCGGGGGCTCGGATGCATGCTCCGGCCTTTCGGCAAACCCGGCTGTCGGGCGTACAAGCGACATGCTGGTTGAACAGGGCGGCACCGCCATTTTAGCTGAAACAACTGAATTAATCGGTGCAGAGCATTTGCTGGCCAACCGTGCAGCTAATGATTCGGTCGCAAAAAAAGCGTATGCCGTCATTAAAATGATGGAAAACCGCTCCATCCAGATGGGTGTTGATATCCGTACCGGCAATCCAAGCCCGGGCAACATTGAAGGCGGGTTGAGCTCTCTTGAAGAAAAGTCGCTTGGAGCTGCAACAAAGTCAGGCACGACACGTTTGGAAGAAGTGATTGACTATGCAGAAAGTCCAACCAAAAAAGGGCTGGTCTGGATGGATACCCCGGGCCATGATATTGAACAGCTAACGGGTATGGTTGCAGGCGGAGCACAAATCGTTCTTTTCACCAGCGGGCGCGGAACACCAACCGGATCGCCGATTGCCCCTGTTATTAAAATCTCGACAAACACACCAATGTTCGAACGCATGAACGAAAACATGGATCTTGATGCCGGAACTATCGTTGACGGCAAAGAAACAGTCGGAGAAGTCGGCGGACGGATCATGAAGGAAATCCAGGCTGTCGCAAATGGCAAATTGACAAAAGCGGAAATATTGAAGCAGCACGACTTCGGAATTTGGCGTATTGGTCCAACATTTTAATAAGAGGTTCTGCAGTTACCGGCTGAAATTAGAAAAAATCGGCTAAATGAACGAAATTACAAGATTTTCTAACTCGAATTAGCGGGCAGGGTAACATTTACCGGCCATTATTAGAAAAATACCGGCCAAACCAGGGCATTTACCGGCCGAAATTAGAAAAATACCGGCCAAACCAGGGCATTTACCGGCCGAAATTAGAAAAATACCGGCCAAACCACCGGATTTACCGGCCAACGGTATTCTGCAGAAACTCAAATTTGGTTCATCTTTGCAGGGTTATTTCAGCATCCAAAGACCCGCAGACCCAAATGCGCCGAACGTCGGACCGCCACCAGTTGGAACAGCCCATGAAGCAGATATCAGCAGGCAAGTTTATAGGAGCTAAAAAAGCCTATTAAAAAGGAGAGATTATAGCATGAAAACGACAATCGAAACAAAAACATACAGCAACTTCATTAATAACGAATGGAAAGAATCCGCATCCGGAAATGTTATTGAAAGCATTAACCCTGCTACAAAGGAAGCAGTCGGCTACGTTCAAAAATCGACTGAAGAAGAGCTGAACCAGTCTGTAGAGGCGGCATTCAATGCGAAGAAAGTATGGCGCAAGCTTGGCCAGGCAGCAAGAGGACAGCTATTATTCCAGACAGCAAACATCCTTGAGTCTAGACTGGATGAAATTGCGGAGAGCATGACAAGGGAAATGGGAAAGACCCTTCCTGAAGCAAAAGGAGAAACAGCCCGAGGCATCGCCATCCTCCGTTATTATGCAGGAGAAGGAATGCGCAAAGAGGGGGACGTGATTCCATCAACTGATAAAGATGCCCTTATGTTCACAAAGCGTGCTCCCCTTGGAGTTGTAGGGGTTATCACTCCTTGGAACTTCCCGGTTGCGATTCCAATCTGGAAAATCGCGCCTGCACTTGTGTACGGAAATACAGTTGTATTCAAGCCTGCGAGCGAAGCGGCTGTCACTGCTGCTAAGGTGGTAGAGTGCTTTGCAGAGGCCGGCTTCCCTGAAGGTGTCTTAAATTTTGTAACGGGTTCAGGCTCTGAAATCGGCCAGGGATTGATCGATCATCCTAAATTGAATGCCATTACTTTTACAGGGTCAGAAAGTGTCGGACAAAGCGTAGCGAAAGCAGCTGCTGCGCGCGGAATCAAATTCCAGCTTGAAATGGGCGGAAAGAACCCTGTTATTGTTGCGAAAAATGCCAACCTTGACCAGGCGGTTGAAGCGGTCATCAGCGGCGGATTCCGCTCATCTGGACAAAAATGTACGGCTTCAAGCCGCGTTATCGTAGAAGCCGATGTTTATAACGAATTCAAGCAAAAGCTTATCGAAGCTTCTGAAAAAATCACAGTCGGAAACGGCCTTGAAGAAGGCATCTGGATGGGGCCTTGTGCAAGCGAAAGCCAATTCAACACATTCAATAAGTACGTTGAAATCGGTAAAAATGAAGGAGCCAGACTGGTTCATGGCGGCGAAGTATTGAAAGGCGGAGAATATGATAAAGGCTTCTTCGTAAAACCGGCGATTTTTGAAGAAGTGACACCAGACATGACGATTGCACAGGAAGAGATTTTCGGGCCAGTGATTGCTCTTATTAGAGCCGTTGACCTGGAAGAAGCAATCGAAGTGGCAAACAATACAAAATATGGATTGAGTGCATCGATCTTTACTTCCGATATCAGCTCGATCCTGGAATTCATCGATGAAATTGAAGCGGGTCTCGTCCGGATCAATGCGGAAAGCGCCGGTGTAGAACTTCAGGCGCCATTTGGCGGAATGAAGGCTTCAAGTACAGGCTCACGTGAACAAGGTGAAGCTGCAAAAGAATTCTATACAGCCATTAAAACAGTTTTCATAAAGGGCTCTTAAACCGGCTAATTGAGGAAAACCATTCAAACCTAAAAAGGAGATTTCCAAAATAGAAATCTCCTTTTAATAAAAAAGTTGTGAGGTGCCCATATGAAAATTACGAAACTTTCATTATATAAAGTTCCGCCGCGCTGGCTGTTTTTAAAGATTGAAACAGATGAAGGCATCTCCGGCTGGGGAGAGCCTGTTGTCGAAGGGCGCGCTGAAACCGTGAAGGCAGCTGTCAATGAACTGTCAGATTATATCATTGGCCGCAATCCTAATGACATTGAAGATATATGGCAAACATTGTACCGTGGTGGTTTTTACCGTGGCGGCCCAATTTTGATGAGTGCGATCTCCGGGATCGAGCAGGCGCTCTGGGATATTAAAGGCAAGTATTACAATATACCAGTCTATGAAATGCTCGGGGGCAAAGCGCGCCAGAAGATTAAAGTGTATTCCTGGATCGGAGGGGACCGGCCGGCTGAAGTTGCTGCGGAAGCAAAAGTAAAGCAGGAACAGGGCTTTCAAGCGATTAAGATGAATGCCTCTGAAGAAATGAACTACATAGACAGCTTTTCAAAAGTGGAAGCGGTTATTGAGCGTGTGGCTTCCATTCGTGAGGCACTCGGCAAGGACTTCGGCATAGGGGTTGATTTTCATGGCCGCGTTCATAAAACCATGGCCAAAACATTAGTGAAAGAGCTGGAGCCATATCGCCCCATGTTCATTGAAGAACCGGTGCTTCCGGAAAATAATGAGGCTCTGCGTGAGATTGCCCTGCATACAACCTGTCCAATTGCCACCGGTGAAAGGATGTATACACGCTGGGGATTCAAGCAGCTTCTGCAGGACGGATATGTAGATATTATCCAGCCTGACCTTTCGCACACAGGCGGTATTCTGGAAGGAAAGAAAATTGCCGCAATGGCTGAGGCGTATGATGTGTCGATTGCACCGCATTGTCCTCTTGGACCAATGACACTGGCATCTTCGGTTCATCTGGATGCTTCTACTCCAAATTTCATCATCCAGGAACAAAGCCTGGGCATTCACTATAACCAGGGAATGGACATTCTCGATTATATTAATAATCCTGAAGTATTCGCCTATAAAGATGGCTATGTAAACATTCCGGTTCAGCCTGGACTAGGTATAGAGATTAACGAGGAAAAAGTAAAGCAGGCAGCGGAAGCCGGACATGATTGGAAAAATCCTATTTGGCGCCATGAAGATGGCAGCATTGCTGAATGGTAAATGAGGAGGAAATCGAATGAGCTTTCATGGAATTATTCCCCCGGTTGTCACTTTATTTGATGAAGCGGGAAATTTGGATTTGGAGCTGAATAGAAGGTATCTTGATAAGCTGATTTCTCAGAATATTCATGGGATATTGCTGATGGGCAGCTCAGGTGAGTTTTCTTCTCTTTCCATCGAAGAGCGGAAGCTTTATGTCAGGGAAATGATTAAACATATCCATGGGCGCGTAAAAGTTATGGTTGGTGTGGGCCATACAGCTCTTAAGGAAGTCCTTGAACTGACTTCTTATGCAGAGGAACAGGGAGCAGATGGTGTGCTTGTTGTCAGCCCTTACTATTGGAAGCTTTCAGATGATCAGCTTTATCGCTTTTATTCAACTGTTGCCAGTCATACAGAGCTCCCCGTGTTTATTTACAATATCCCGCAATTAACCGGCCAAAATTTGCCGGTTGAGCTAATCGTCAAATTGGCCAAAGACTATCCGAACATTTCTGGCATTAAAGAAACTGTCGGTGATTTTGGCCATATCCGGCAGGTAATTACAGAAGTGAAAAAGGTCCGTCCTGAATTCCTTGTTTTCTCAGCCTTTGACGAGCATATGCTCCCGGCCCTGATGATTGGCGCCGCTGGCAGCATCAATGGCAGTGCTGTATTTGCTCCAGAAGTCTCAGTGGATTTATATGAATCTTATCAAAGAGGGGATTTAGCCGAAGCCCGGACTAACCACCAGCAGATCTCCAAGCTGATGGATGTTTATACGTATTGCCCGACCTTTTTTACAACGATGAAAGAAGCTGTTCATCAGCGCTGGTTTGAAACAGCAGCGGGGCATCGTGTTCCGTTTGATGTATACCCTGCCGATTTACGTGAAAATGTTCGAAGTTTATTAAAAACTATTGAAACGAAAGAAGGCGTCCAATTATGAAAGAATCCCGCGAATTGCTTGAACAATTAGGCTACCCATCCAGCGATTTTCAAGAATTGCCGACATCGTCAAAAAGATTCCCCGACGGTGCACAATACCGGGTTGAGATTCCAAGTGTTGAAGGGCCTGAAGCGTTAAAAGCCACGCTTGAAGAAATCGATCGCCTTGGCTTGACGATTCACCGTGTCTCACAGGGAAGCGGCATTATGCTTCAGACAGATGAGGAAATCAAAGAAATGTGCGAACTGACAGCAGAACGAGGAATGGAGCTAAGCTTATTTGTAGGCCCAAGAGGCACTTGGGATATCAGTGCAGCTCCGTTTACATCGGGGGGCAAATCACAGGCGCTTCGCCACGAGGGAGCGGATCAGCTTGTTTATGCCATGGAGGATTTAAAGCGCGGTGCTGAACTGGGCTTGAGAGGCGCACTTGTAGCTGATGAAGGACTTCTTCTATTAACAAAAGAAATGAAGAAAAAGGGCCAGCTCCCGGAAGACTTCGTTGTAAAGGTATCAGTGCAAATGGGCTCGGCAAACCCTGTTTCAGTAAAACTTATGCAGGATATCGGAGCAGATACGTATAATGTACCTTCCGCCTTACCGCTCGCAAAGCTTGCTGCCATCCGCCAGGCCATTGATATTCCGATTGATTTGTACGTGGAGGTTCCGGATAATTTCGGCGGTTTCCTGCGCTACTACGAAATCCCGGAAATCATTCGGGTGCTCGCTCCAGTTTATATTAAATTTGGCCTTCGCAATCACCCGGATGTGTATCCTTCCGGAAAGCAATGGGAAAGCACGAATATCTCACTCGTCAAAGAGCGTGTACGACGTGCTTCTATTGGTATCCAAATGATTGAACGCTACTATCCGGAAGCTGTTACTTCAAAGCTTGGTGCAGAAGGGCTTGGGGTTCCGAAGGCTGAAAAAACGCTAGCTAAATAATTTTCAATCCCTGAACGGTTCCAATCCGTTCCAGGGATTTCTTACTATTATTCCAGGGGTGAAAAGAATGGCATTTAAAGTACTTTTAACAGACTATGAATTTGAAAATCTCAAATATGAGGAAGACGTATTTAAAGAAAGCGGCCTTGATATTGAATTCGTCAAAGCGCAGTGCAAAACGGAAGATGAGGTGGCCGAGCAGGCCAAATATGCAGACGCCATTTTAAATCAATACGCACCAATCTCCAGACGTGTAATAGAATCCCTTGAGAATGCCAAGGTGATTTCCCGCTATGGTGTTGGTGTGAACACGATTGATTTAGATGCAGCCAATGAAAAGGGCATTACCGTTGCTAACGTCCCTGATTATGGGATGGAAGAGGTATCAAACCATGCACTGGCTCTTCTTTTATCATGGGCCCGTAAAGTGACTCTATTAAATAATGAAGTGAAAAAAGGAAACTGGGATTTCAAAGCCTGTGTCCCTATTCACCGTTTTAACAGCCAAACAGTAGGGGTTCTTGGATTCGGGCGCATTCCACGAAGGTTTATTGAAAAGGTAAAGCCTCTTGGTTTTAAATTGGCTGCATATGATCCCTTTGTTTCCGCAGAGGATATGGCATCTGCCGGAGTGCAGAAAATGGAGCTGGATGAAATCATAAGGGAAGCCGACTATTTGTCGGTACATGTTCCGTTAATTAAGGATACCTTCCATTTATTAAATGCAGACCGATTTAGCCAAATGAAGAAAAATGCTGTCATCATTAACACTGCACGAGGTCCGATCATTGATGAAAAGGCCCTGATAGAAGCGCTTGAAAATGGCATTATAGCAGGTGCCGCTCTCGATGTAGCCGAAGAAGAGCCAATTAGCATCGATAGCCCGCTTCTTCATATGGATAATGTCATTATTACTCCGCACAGCGCCTGGTATTCAGAGGAAGCCATGGTGGAGCTAAGACAAAAGGCCGCGAAAAATATCGTACAGGTTTTAAAAGGTGAAAAAACACCTTATGCCCTTACGTAAGAAAGGATAGTGCCGAATATGAAACTTGCTGCTTTCACGATTAATTCTCAACAGCATATTGGTGTTGTTCAGGGAGATAAAGCCATCAGCTTAACAATACTTGCCGGAAATCAATTTCCTTCCTGCCTGAAAACCTTTATAGAAAGAAGTGAAGAACTGCTGCCGCTTGCTGAAAAGCTTATTAGCCAGGGTACCAATGAGGGAGCTGTTTTTCCAATATCCGATGTGAAAATCCTTCCGCCGATGCAGGCTCCGGAAAAAATCATTTGTGTTGGCTTGAATTATATTGATCATTGCAGAGAAACCGGAATGGAGCCGCCTGCTTCACCGGTGATCTTTTCAAAATATGCGAATGCCATCGTCGGCCATCATGACGCGGTGGAGATTCCTATCAATTCAAGTGAAGTTGATTTTGAGGCAGAGCTTGCTGTTGTCATTGGAAAGGAAGCTAAGCGGGTAACGGAAGAAGAGGCAAATGATTATGTTTTTGGCTACACGATCATGAATGATATTAGCGCACGCGATTTGCAATTTAAGGACGGACAATGGTCCCGGGGTAAAACAGCCGACACCTTTGCGCCAACAGGACCAGTGATCGTGACAAAGGATGAAACAGGGGATCCGCATAGTCTATCAATCTCACTCGAACTCAACGGGGAAATTATGCAAGATTCCAATACAAGCAACCTGATATTCACCATACCGCAGATTATTTCCTTCCTATCGCAGTCTATGACGCTAAGACCGGGTGACTTAATTGCAACAGGAACGCCTCCAGGAGTTGGAATGGGCCGGGATCCAAAGGTGTGGCTGAAAGACGGTGACAAAATGAGCATTACCATTGAAAATATTGGAACACTATCCAATTCCGTAAAAGGTGATTCACAGAAGAAAGAGGGCTGATAGACATGGATGTAGTAACAATCGGGGAAACGATGGCTCTTTTTACACCGAATGAGGAGGGCATGCTTCGCCATGCCCATTCTTTTTCTATGAAATTTGGCGGGGCAGAGTCCAATGTCGCCATCGGATTGAGCCGTCTCGGACATCGTTCGAGATGGATCAGCCGTCTTGGGGAGGATGAATTTGGTGATGCAATGCTGTCATTCATCCGCGGCGAAGGAGTGGATGTTTCCTATGTGACGCGCGATCAAGATGCGCCGACAGGCGTATTTTTTAAAGAGTTCAGGCGCATGAATGACACACGTGTCTATTATTATAGAAAAGATTCTGCGGCCAGCAGAATGAATGCCGACTGGCTTTTGGATGAGTCCATTTTAGATGCTGAGTACCTTCATCTTACAGGCATTACGCCAGGGCTCAGCCCCTCATGCAGGGAAATGCTTGAAAAAGCAATCCGGATAGCAAAAGGAAATGGAACGAAAATCGTTTTTGATCCAAACCTCCGTTTGAAAATTTGGCGTGATGAAGCAGAAGCACGTCAATTTTTGAAAAAATATGCTTCTGAAAGTGATATAGTTCTTCCGGGCATTTCCGAAGCAGAGTTTCTGTTCGGCGCATTATCACCTGAGGAATATGTGGAGAACTTTCATGATCTTGGGATTGAAACAGTCATTATGAAATTGGGAAAAGAAGGATCGCTGATTTCATCTTCAACGGGTTTGGTGAAGAAAATTCCAGGCTTTATGGTTGAGCGGGTAATTGACCCGGTTGGAGCGGGTGATGCATTTGCTGCAGGTGTTCTTTCAGGACTGCTGGACGGAAAAATGCTTGAAGAAGCAGTACTGCAGGGCAACGCTATGGGAGCAATGGTAACAATGGTGAATGGCGATGCAGAAGGCTTGCCAACTCGATCTGATCTTGTGTCCTTTATGAATGGCAATCTGGAAGATGTTACGAGATAAAAAGGAGGAAAATCAGTGAGCAAGTTAGAAGAGTTAAAGAAGAGCAAGATTGTTGCTGTTATTCGCGGTGCAAGCCAGGATCAGATTTTGCCCATTGCTCATGCGCTGCTGGCCGGCGGTGTCAGCACATTTGAGATAACAGTTGAAACACCAAAGGTTTGCTCGTTAATAGAAAAAGTAAGAGAAGAGTTTGGAAACCAGGCAATCGTAGGGGCAGGGACTGTGCTGGATCCTGAAACAGCGCGTGCAGTCATTATGTCTGGAGCGGAGTTTATCTTTTCGCCAATCGTTCATGCGGAAACCATTAAACTGGCAAAACGTTACGGTGTACTCAGTATCCCTGGTGCCCTCACCCCAACTGAAATCCTGACAGCCTATGAAAATGGCGGAGATCTGATAAAGGTGTTCCCAGCCGATGTCATGGGTGTCTCTTATTTCAAAAGCCTGCAGGGGCCGCTTCCGCATATTCCGCTGATGCCAACCGGGGGTATTGATGTCAAAAATATCCGGGAATATTTAAAAGCGGGGGCAGTTGCCGCAGGAGTAGGCAGTTCGTTAGTAAATGCAAAAAATCTAAATTCGGATGAGGATTATTTGAAACTGACTGAAAAGGCAAAGGAATTTTCTGAATTAATAAATTCTTGAATCGTTGGCAGTTTCGGAAGCTAATTCAAGTCAAAAGGACCTGCCATTTGGATAGGTGGAGGTCCTTTTGCCAGATTGTTGGATTAGTTGATTTGGATTTATTTCAGCTGCTTCCAAACCTCTTGAAAAACCAATTTTAATGGTATTCCGTATTGCTCAGATATAGCTTTGCAATCACTGAATTCCGGGGCTTGCTGAACAATTTCACCTTGCATCAGCCCCTCTTTAACAGAGACGGTCCCCCATGGTGTTTCAACCTTTCGAAATTTTCGGCCAAGACGATTTACAGAAAGTGGGTAGTATCGCACGCCCAATGTGGTGGTTTCTCTAAAAATGATATTCATCATCTCGGATTTTTTCTTATTTTCACACAAAACCTGGAGCATGGTACCCGGCCGATTTTTCTTCATGTAAATCGGTATATAAAAGACATCATTGGCCCCGGATTGAAACAATAAGTCCATAACATGTCCCAGCCATTCTCCAGGAATGTCGTCCAGATTTACTTCAATTTTGATCATGTCATGATCAGTATGCTCTTGGCCATGCTGCATTTTTTACGAGCCTCCTTAAGCTGGTATAAATTTTAGATGAAGAAAAGAAAGGAAGAAATGAATGCAATCTTATACTACACATATTTTAGCACAATTAAAAAATGGCCATCTTTCAATTGAGGAAGCTGAGGAACAATTGAAGGGCTTTACAGATTACGGATTTGCCAAAGTGGACGATGAGCGTGAATTCAGACAAGGATTTCCTGAGGTTATCTTTGGGGCAGGTAAAACCAAAGAACAAATTTTACATATATTTAAGCATTTGGTTTATAAGGGGAATACCGTTTTAGCTACAAGGGTTGACCCAAAATCTGCAGAAGAAGTATGCAGGCAGGTGGATGGAGCTTTATATGATTCATCCGGCAGAACACTTTTGTATAAGCCTGAGGATTATGAACTGAAGACGGAGAAGAAAATTGGGGTTATCTGTGCAGGGACTTCTGACATTCCTGTGGCCCGGGAGGCAGAAGTGACGATTGAAGCTATGGGACACCATTACGCAAGTTTTTATGATATTGGAGTAGCGGGGATTCATCGTTTATTTGCGCAAATTGACGAGATTAAAAAGTGTGATGTGTTGATTGTTGTAGCGGGAATGGAAGGTGCACTTCCCAGTGTAGTCGGGGGATTGGTATCCACTCCTGTTATAGCGGTTCCGACCAGCATAGGATATGGTGCACACTTAAATGGCATTACATCTTTGTTAAGCATGCTTAACACATGTGCTTCCGGCGTAACGGTGGTGAATATAGACAATGGATTTGGTGCAGGCTATTCAGCTTCTTTGATGCTAAGAGTCTAAACATAAAAACAAAGCGGGGTAAATGTAATGAACATATTATTTATAGATTGCGGTATTTCCGGCATTGCCGGAGATATGTCTCTGGCAGCCTTCACAGAATTGGGCGTTGATTTATCAATTGTAGAAAGAAAGCTTAAATCTGTAATTAAGGAAGAGTTTTCGCTAGGGACAAAAAAGGTTGTAAAGAAGGGGATCTCCAGTACGGAATTAGTCATTCAAACAGAAGAAGAAAAACACTCACACCGCCACTATACACACATAAAAAAAGCAATTGAAGAATCTGACCTTGAAGAGGCAGAAAAAGAAACGGCCTTAAAAATGTTTGAAACGATAGGGTCAGCAGAGGCAAAAATACATGACAGCACTCTCGAAAAGGTGCATTTCCACGAAGTTGGAGGTGTAGATTCGATGATTGATATTATAGGTACCGCAATTGCTTTCAATACATTAAACATTGAAAAGGTAGTCTGTACTCCGGTTGCTGCAGGAAATGGATATATCAAAATTGCTCATGGCCTTTATCCTGTGCCAGCCCCGGCAACATTGGAAATTCTAAAAGATATTCCATTGCGGAAAACTGACATTCAAAGTGAATTGACGACACCTACTGGTGCTGCCATTGTCCGTACCCTGGCTAATGAGTTCGGGAACATGCCTTCCATGAAAGTTCAGAAAATAGGATATGGCGCAGGGTCAAAGGATTTCAAATCCCACCCAAATGTTGTCAGGTTTGTGATCGGAGAACAATAACGGGAGGGGAAGTGTCCAAATGAATATACATAACAGTTTAGTCAAAGAACAAAAGCTAAAGGAAATACTTTCAGAGATGGAACGGATTATTATTGCATTTTCAGGAGGGGTAGATAGTACCTACTTATTAAAGGTGGCTTTAGATACATTAGGAAAAGAAAATGTGCTTGCTATTACAGCTGACTCGGAATCTTTTCCTCCTTCCGAGCTGGAAGAAACTATTCGAATCGCCAATGCCATTGATGCCCCGCATCAAATTATTAAGATGTCAGAACTCTCCATTCCCGGATATTCGGAAAATGATTCAAACAGATGCTATTACTGTAAAAAGGGACTGTTTGAAAATTTGTATCCAATTATGATTGAAAAAGGTTATCATAACTTGACTTTTGGTCTCATTAAAGATGATTTAGGAGAACATCGGCCTGGTGTGAAGGCTGCTATTGAAAAAAATGTAAGAGGCCCTCTTGCCGAGGCTGATATTACGAAAGACGATATCAGGATCCGTTCCAAGGAGCTGGGACTTGATACATGGGACAAACCCTCACTAGCATGTTTATCCTCCAGAATAGCATATGGTGAAAAAATCACAATTGAGAAGTTGAGGAAAGTTGATGAGGCCGAGCAGTTTATTAAGGGATTTGGAATCAAGCAGGTCCGTGTCAGAGTTCACAATGAAATTGCAAGAATCGAAGTTGATCCGTCAGATATGAATGAACTCTTAAAGTATCATAAAGAAATCTCTGAGCAATTAAAATTGATTGGATTTAAATATACAGCTATGGACCTGGCCGGGTATAAAAGCGGAAGTATGAATAAATTGCTGGAAGGAACATCTATATAATGAATGAACTTAACTGTATTGGAGAGGGAAAAACGGAATTTTGCCTCTGGGGGAATTTAGATGCTTGAGAGCGGATTACTTTCTATATTATTGCTTGGTTTCACATTAGGAATAAAACATTCAACAGAGCCCGATCACATTATCGCGGTTTCAACAATTGCAAGCCAGACAAAGCGCTTGGTTCGCTCTTCGCTCTCAGGTGTTTTCTGGGGGCTGGGCCACACGTTAATGCTCCTGATATTTGGGGTAACGGTTATAGCACTTAATCAGCATATTCCTGGCCCTCTTGCTCTTTCTCTTGAATTGGCAGTGGGCATAATGCTTATATATCTTGGCTTTACTGGCTTTAAGGACAATAAACAGCAAAGGCCGAACACAAAGCATTATCATAAGAAGTCTTTTATCATTGGAGGGATTCATGGTCTGGCTGGCAGTGCAGCTTTAGTTCTATTAACAACTGCACAGGCTCAAACAGAGCTGCAAGCTTTTCTTTTTATCCTCATTTTTGGAGCAGGAACAATTATTGGAATGCTTCTCTTTACTACTGTTCTTGGGTTGCCCTTTTTAATCACTTCTCAAGCTCAAAAGAAAATACACTCAAATCTTATAAGGATCTCTTCAGCAGCAAGTGTACTATATGGGGTTTATTATATTTTTGAGGTTGGCAGTGATTTATTTCTTTAGAAGTTTAGGTCGCAGGGTAATTAGCAAGTGATGAGTAGGTTATTAGTATGTTTAACGATCGAGATTGGGTTCGCCTCAGGATTAAATGCAAGAAAGCCTATGCTGGCCTATTACCGGCATAGGCTTATTTTTATGGGATTTTAACTGAGCTAGCCGGTGAATGGGGAGTGCTCTAGGAGTGGATACGCTTTTTGAGCTGGTTAATTTCAGTTTCATGGACTCCGCTTTTTTTACTAAGGTGTTCTATATCAATTTTTGTACCCATCAATGTATCCGAAATTACATGGAAAGTCTCTTCATGATGATCCAGCTTAGTTTCAATATGCTTAAAATGGCTTCTGAATTCAGTAGCATTATTTTCGATTTGTTCAGAAAGTACTTCAATTCTATTTTCCACATTCCCAAGCCTGTTCTCAACATTCTCCATTCTGCTTTCCACATTCCCAAGCCTGTTCTCAACATTCTCCATTCTGCTTTCAACATTCTCAAGCCTGTTCTCAACATTTCCAAGTCTGCTTTTAACATCAGAGATTTCATGGTCAATCGAATCAAACCTCTTATCAATTGAATCAAACCTCTTTGAATGGTCCTTCAATGTACTTAAAATTTCATTAAGAATCTTCTCCAATTTTCTCACCTCCTTTTCGACATTATACCACATGCCGCTGCATTTCATGCTGATGAGAAGGCGGCCTGGAAGTATTCTTCCACAATGTTCATAAACATTTCACACATTAATATTGCATGATAAATTGAACGCTTTTATCGCAACATAATGAAAAGGCAGAGCAGAGTCCTTTAATACGGCAGTTCAATGGCATTTACAGGCCTCAAACTCCATGCTATACTCACTGACGGTAAAAATGGAATATCGTATTCTGCATAGATCTGGACACCGGAGGGAGAAGAAATGGGCAAATATAAAAGAGGATATATTTATAGTACAAAAGCGGAGAGATTGCTGGAGTATTTATACGTTTTGATAGGGTCGGGCATTGTTGCGATCGCGTTTAATGTGTTTTTGCTGCCCAACCGGATTGCATCAGGCGGGGTAAGCGGGATCAGTACAATCCTGGATGCAGTTGTTGGCTGGGAGCCAGCTTATGTACAGTGGGCATTTAATATACCGCTCTTTATTGCTGGTGTGCTGCTGCTTGGAAAACAATTTGGAGCCAAGACTCTGGCCGGGACAATTTTCCTGCCGTTTGTTGTGTTCCTGACAAAGGAATATGAGCCATGGACATCTGATCCGCTGCTCGCATCGCTGTTTGGCGGAATTGGCGTCGGTCTTGGTTTAGGAATTGTTTTCAGGGGTAAAGCATCAACAGGAGGGACAGACCTTGCAGCACAGATTATTAACAAGTATACAGGTTTGTCTCTTGGCACTTGTGTTGCGATAATCGATGGATTGATCGTATTGTCGGCTGCGATTATTTTTGACATAGAGCAGGGGCTGTATGCCTTAATTGCTTTATATGTAACAAGTAAAACAATTGATCTGATCCAGCTTGGTTTCAGCCGGACAAAGATGGCTTTAATCATTACTGAAAATCAAAGTGAAGTTCGTGAAGGAATTTTGAATAAAATTGACCGCGGTGTGACAAAACTATCAGCATACGGTGGTTATACCGACCATGAACGTCCGGTCCTGATGTGTGTAGTGGATCAGACAGAGTTCACAAAATTGAAACAACTGGTTCAAACCATTGATCCTACTGCATTTATCATTGTTACGGATGCTTCCGAGGTGTTGGGCGAGGGTTTC
The DNA here is from genome assembly GCF_058791715.1 of Cytobacillus sp. EB106-05-05-XG126. Taxonomy (NCBI): domain Bacteria; kingdom Bacillati; phylum Bacillota; class Bacilli; order Caryophanales; family Bacillaceae; genus Cytobacillus; species Cytobacillus sp. EB106-05-05-XG126. The sequence goes on from NZ_JBYTDU010000003.1 coordinate 302,485, forward strand.
AAACGAGCGTAGTGTTGGTATAATATAGCTGTACTTAGTATTTTTTCCTGAGGGGGAATTATAGTGAAAAAGAAGCTATTAGCACTACTAATGGGTACATCTTTAGTTCTTGCAGCCTGCGGCGGAGGAGACGATGCTGCTGAAGACAAGGACACTTCTACAAACGGCGGCGGCGAAACAACAACGGATACGGCTGACGCTGGCGATGCACAAAAGCTTTATGAACAGAAATGTTCAAGCTGCCACGGTGCAAATCTTGAAGGCGGTGTAGGACCTGCGCTTGATAAAATCGGTGCAAACCTATCACAGGAAGATATTGAAAACACGATAGCTAACGGTAAAGGAGCAATGCCTAAAGGATTGCTTCAGGGAGAAGAAGCTTCTGCTGTAGCGTCTTGGCTGGCAGGCAAGAAATAAGAGGATTCAAGTGAAAACGTTCTGTTTACCAGAGCGTTTTTATTTTTTTCGCTAAGCGTTTTATGGCTTAATATAGACACCGCTTATCCACCAAGCTGCGTCAAAACCTAAGTTAAACTCCCCGTATTGAACAAAAGCTGCAATAACCAATCTCAAATCCAGGATAGCTTCACAGAATTTATGACAAATATCGAGTAAATGCAATATGAAAAAAGAAGGAAAAATCAGTCGATTTTGAAAATAAAACACTAGGATATTAAAGAAATTAAGGAAAAAAGTAACAATAGTATCAGGATTGAAAAGAAACTGTAATAATTTTTTCCGTTATTTTGACAACTTATGATGTTATAATGGGTTGTGTGAGAATTTTAGATGGCTAATTAGGCAGTATTTACAAGTATTTTGTCATCCTCTATGTCGAAAGGATGTCGTTTTTTAGCGAAACAAGCCATCTGCTATTTAAATTCTTAATACACACTAGATGCTAGGTGATATATATGATCGAAATGAAAGACGTATATAAGAGATACCCCAATGGCGTTACAGCTGCCAGCGGGATAGATATTCATATTAAGCAAGGTGAGTTTGTTTATGTAGTAGGGCCGAGTGGTGCCGGGAAATCCACTTTTATCAAAATGATGTACCGGGAAGAAAAGCCTTCGAGCGGAACGATAACCATTGACGGAGTGAATCTGGCTACATTGAAGAATGCAAAGGTGCCGCTAATGCGCCGTAAAATAGGTGTCGTTTTCCAGGACTTTAAGCTCCTCCCGACACTGACAGTTTATGAGAATGTCGCTTTTGCTCTTGAGGTTATTGAAGAGCATCCGAAGAATATTAAAAAACAAGTTATGGAAACATTGGACCTTGTAGGTTTAAAACATAAGGCAAGGATGCTTCCGACCGAACTGTCAGGCGGGGAGCAGCAGCGTGTTTCCATCGCCAGATCAATCGTAAACTCTCCAAAGGTCGTGATAGCGGACGAGCCTACAGGAAACCTTGACCCGGATACCTCATGGGAAATCATGAACATCTTCGATGAAATCAACACGAGAGGAACGACTGTGGTCATGGCAACTCATAATAAAGAAATTGTTAACACGATTAAGCACCGCGTTATTGCCATTGAAGGCGGAAGAATTGTGCGTGACGAGCAAAGAGGTGATTACGGCTATGAAAGCTAGAACATTGGGCCGGCACTTCCGCGAAAGTTTTAAAAGTCTCGGGCGAAACGGCTGGATGACATTTGCTTCTGCAAGTGCGGTCACAGTAACCCTCATTTTAGTTGGCGTATTTTTCGTCATTATGATGAATCTCAACAAGGTGGCTACAACCATTGAAGAGGACGTGGAAATCCGCGTTCACATCGATGTTGCTGCAAATGAGCAGGATCAGGAAGTTTTACGGCAAAAAATCGAAGGAATACCCGAAGTCAAAACAGTTGAATACTCAACTAAGGAAAAAGAGCTTGATAGTTTAATAAACAGCCTTGGTGAAGAAGGCGAAGCCTTCAAACTGTTCGAACAGGATAATCCGCTGAACGATGTATTTATCGTAAAGACGAAAAACCCGGCAGACACAATGAAAGCTGCAAAGCAGATTGAGAAAATGGAATATGCGGCAAAAGTAAAATATGGGCAGGGGCAGGTTGAAAAACTATTCAACTTTATCAATGCCGGACGAAACGTTGGCCTTGTGCTGATTATCGGCTTATTATTCACTGCCATGTTCCTGATTTCCAATACCATTAAGATTACGATTATGTCACGAAGAAAAGAAATTGAGATTATGAGATTGGTAGGAGCAACCAACTCGTTCATCAGGTGGCCATTCTTCCTTGAAGGTTTATGGCTTGGGCTGCTAGGATCCATTATTCCTATTGCGCTTGTTTCATCAGCATACTATTACGCCTATGATTATTTGGCGCCAAAGCTTGAAGGACATTTTGTCAAGCTGCTGGAGTTTAGTCCGTTTGTCTATCAGATTTCCGGGCTTCTTATCCTGATGGGTGCCCTCATTGGTGTATGGGGAAGCTTAATGTCAGTCAGAAAGTTCCTGAAAGTATAAACAAGCTTAGAAGGCCCTGCGGTGGGGGGAACCTGTCCAGGCGCCTTCAAGCTTCATTATATTAGACGATTCAGAAAAGCTAAATGTTTCAGACTTGGATGAAATATAGAACGATTAACCTGTACATATGGTGTTCATTGAAAGGAGAAATCGGAAATTGAAGAAATCCATCATCACATTATCATTAGCTGCCGTTCTGGGTTTTGGCAGCATAACAGTTGGGATGCCTATTGAGAAGGCGTCTGCAGCAAATAAACTAAACGATCTAAACAGCCAGCAGGAAAAAATTAACCAGCAACGTTCCGGAGTAGAATCTAAGTTAAACGATACAGATAAAAAGATCAGCGAAAACCAGAGCGAGCAGCAATCTGTACAAAGTGAGATTGAGCGTCTGGATAAAGCGATCAGTGATGCTTTAGCTAAAATTGAAGAAAAGAATCAAGAAATTGCAGATACAAAAAAGGAAATTGAGAAACTTGAAGCAGAAATTAAAGTATTAGTAGAGCGCATCAAAAAGCGTAATGAACTATTAAAAGACCGTGCACGCAACTACCAGGAAACTGGCGGAATGGTGAGCTATATTGATGTTTTAATGGGTGCGCAGAGCTTTGGAGATTTTGTTGAACGGGTTGGAGCAGTTGCAACAATCGTAGAAGCTGACCAGGAAATTTTACAAGCGCATCAGGCGGATAAAGACGAGCTTGAGAAAAAACAGAATCAGGTAAAAGAAGAGCTAGCCTCTTTAGAAAAAATGCGTGCAGAGCTTGAAGGCATGAAAAAGAGCTTAAACGCACAAAAAGCAGAGAAAGATAAATTACTTGCATCTCTAAAGCATAAAGAAGAGGAAATGCATGCTCATAAGCTCGAATTATCCGAAGAAAATGAGATTCTTGCAGCTCAGGAAGCAGCGATTCAAAAAGCGATCAAGCTAGAGCAGGAAAGACAAGCAGAAGCAGCAAGACAAGCAGAGGCAGCAAAACAAGCTGAACTGGCAAGACAAAAGGCTGCAGCAGAAGCGGCTAAGAAGAGCTCTTCATCAACTGGAAGCAGTTCATCAGCCGGAAGCAGCTCCTCATCTGACAGCGGATCTTCAAGCAGCCCGCAGGTATCTGCACCTTCTGTAGCAAGCGGTGCCTGGACAAGACCTGCATCAGGAAGACTTTCTTCCGGTTTCGGCAGCCGTTCATTAGGCGATCATTTTGGAGTAGATATTGCTTCAGGCGGCACAGTTCCGATCGTGGCGGCAGCCGATGGTGTTGTCATCCGTTCATATTACTCCAGCAGCTACGGAAATGCGATTTTCATTGCTCACTCTGTAGGCGGACAAACGTATACTACCGTATATGCTCACATGAGAAGCCGTTCTGTCGGCTCTGGCCAGACAGTTTCTAAAGGCCAGCAAATCGGTATCATGGGTAATACTGGACAATCTTACGGTCAGCATCTGCACTTTGAACTTCACAGAGGTTCTTGGAATGCAGCAAAATCAAATGCGATTAATCCTGTAGGCATTGTGCCTCTATAAAAATAGCGTAAAGTGGAAGGAGCATAGCTTCTTCCACTTTTCTTTTACCCGAAAAGAGGGTCTTTAATCCTATTAGACGTCTGTTTTTAAAATACTCTCAAGCAAAAGAAATCATAACTCGTCCATACCAAACATAGGATGAAATAAGCGAAGACATCCCGCTCCCTTTGCGGGTTGTTTTTATTTATTTAAAAGTCGGGGAAGAACGCAGACGCTGAAAATATACAGGAACGCAGCAAACTGGAAAGGGAGATGACGATGAGCAGAAGATGGATCGCCGTGCTGATGACGGGATCATTGCTGACAGGGGCTGGCGGTACATATGCAGGCATGCAGTGGCTGGCAAAGGAAGCTCCGCAGATAGGAGCCCCAAATCAATTACTGGATTCCAAGGAAAACGGAAAACAGTTAGATCAAGAGAAGGTTGAAAAGATGGAAACAGCCTATCAGCTGATTTTGAATAGCTATGTGGAAAAAGTAGAGGAGAAACAGCTCGTGGAGGGAGCCATCCAGGGCATGCTTGCAACCCTCGAAGACCCATACTCCGTTTATATGGATGAAGAAACGGCAAAACAATTCAGTGATACATTGGAATCTTCTTTTGAAGGAATCGGTGCGGAAGTCAGCATGGTGGACGGAAAAATCATCATTGTTGCGCCTTTTAAGGACTCACCGGCGGAAAAAGCGGGGCTAAAGCCAAAAGATGAAATCTTAAAAGTGGACGGGGAAAGTGTGAAGGGTCTTGATTTATATAAAGCGACCATGAAGATCCGCGGTAAAAAAGGCACAAAGGTAAAGCTTGAAGTTGCGCGCCAGGGATTAAAGGAGCCTTTAAAGGTGGAAGTAAAAAGAGATGAAATTCCTCAAATTACTGTTTACTCAGAAATCAAGAAGGAAAGAGGAAAAGAGGTTGGGTATCTGGAGATTACCTCCTTTTCCGAAGACACATCCAAAGAATTTGCGAAGCAGCTGAGTGAAATGGAACAGGAAGGGATCGAAGGGCTTGTCATTGATGTCCGCGGAAATCCCGGCGGTCTCCTGACCTCTGTTCAGGAAATCCTGAAGGAATTGGTTACGGCTGACAAACCATATTTGCAGATTGAGAAGCGGAATGGGGAGAAGATGAGGTATTTCTCCACACTTGAAAAGCCAAAAAGCTATCCGATTGCCGTTCTTGTGGATAAAGGAAGTGCCTCTGCATCAGAGATTCTGGCCGGCGCATTAAAGGAAGCGGAGGGTTATGCCATTATCGGTGAGAAATCATTTGGAAAAGGGACTGTTCAGCAGCCTGTTCCGATGGGTGACGGCAGCAATATCAAGCTCACTTTATTTAAATGGCTGACGCCAGACGGAAACTGGATTCATAATAAAGGAATCAAGCCTACTCTTGAGGTGAAACAGCCGGATATCTATCAGACTCATCCTTTGCAGGTGGAGAAGCCTTTGGAGATTGATATGAATAATGAAATGGTGAAGAATGCACAGGAAATTCTGGCCGGACTCGGATATGCCCCGGGCAGGACAGATGGCTATTTCAATGATTCCACTGAAGCAGCAGTGAAAGTCTTTCAGCAGCAAAAAGAGCTTGAAGCAACCGGCCGGATAGACAAGAAAACCGCTGCATCGCTTGAACAGGCCGCCATCGAAGAAATGAAAAAAGAGCAGAACGATTTGCAGCTGCAGATGGCTTTGAGATATATAGCCAAATAGTGACAGGCACCACCCGAATTTTGCCGATTGAAGCAGGAGGAATTTTCCTTCTGCTATTTTTTATTTAAAGCGAGATTGTAATAGGTTTTGCAAGGTGCTTTTGGTAGAATATAGAGTAATAGAGTTTTCTGCTGTTTACATAATTCATGAGAATTTATTAATAGAGGCTGGTGGCAATTTTGATAGAGGAGTGGATTTTTGAGTTTTTAAAAGGAACGGGAAAGCTGCTGTTGAATCCGGTATTTTATTACCTGTTTTTTGTGGCAGCCTTTTTAGGTATTTCCCGTGTAAAGCGAGAGCGAAAGGACTTTTCGGTCCGTGCTGAAAATGCTTATTTTGAGCTGAGGCAGCTTCTTCCGCTGGGGATTCTGGCAGGTCTTGCCGTAAGCGTGGTGATGGTGGGAGCGGGACTTGTCCTGCCAATGGAGACGATTGTGTTTACCGCTGCACTTACATTCCTGTGGAGCTTAACGGCAAAAGTGAGATGGATGGCGCCAGTTTATACGCTGGGCTTCGCCTTTTTCGCCACAATGTTTGCTTTTGAACAGCAGTGGGCTTTGCCGTCATTCGCCCAGTCGGCATCAGATGTTGACTCTTCCATCTTCCCATCCATCGCCGTTCTCCTTGCTCTTCTGGTGATTGCAGAAGGCTTCCTGATTATAAGAAACGGCCGGAAAGGGACATCTCCCAGGCTGGTAAAGAGTAAGCGGGGTCAGACCATCGGCATTCATGAATCCAAAAGAATCTGGATGGTTCCTGTATTTCTGCTGATACCGGGTCAGGCCCTGCAGCTGCCGTTTGAGTGGTGGCCAATGATACCGATTGGCGGTGAAACGTATTCACTCATTCTTGTCCCGTTTTCAATTGGGTTTCATCAGAGAATCCAAGGTACGCTTCCTAAAGAGGCAACAGCCCTGCTTGGACAAAGAATCAGCGTGTTTGGCATACTTTTATTGTTGATTTCAGCTGCAGGCTACTGGTATCCGCTTGCTGCTGTGGGTGCAGCTGCACTGGCGATCATCGGGCGAGAATTCATCTCGCTCCGCCAGAGAATGGCAGAGGATCAGGCGCCGTTTTACTTTTCCAAGCGCAATCAGGGAATCATGGTACTCGGCGTAGTTCCCGATTCACCTGCTGATAAAATGTCTCTTGGAGTGGGAGAGGTTGTTACAAAAGTCAATGGCGTGAAAATCCATGATGAGAAAGGCTTCTACGAGGCCCTGCAAAAGAACGGCGCTCACTGCAAGCTCGAGGTCTTTGATGTGAACGGACAGGTTCGTTTCGTTCAGCGTGCTCTTTATGAAGGTGACCATCATGAACTGGGGCTGCTGTTTGTTCAGGATGAGAAGAAGTGGGATAGTGAAGCGGTATAATTCATTCATATGTATAGGTGTAAAAAAAGGCTTACCGATTGGTGAGCCTTTTTCTTTTTGCGCCAAGGTGCCAGATTCATTGACTGCCGGAGAAACCTGACAAACGGCTTTCTTTCTGCTTTCCTCAAAAGCATCAGTTTAAAAGACCATAGCCGAATACACTCAATCTCATACAATAGTAATAAAGAATCTGCATTGGAAATAGGGAGGTGAATAATCTGAAAATTCTGCTATTATCAGGAGGCATGGGCAAGAGGCTTTGGCCTTTATCCAATTCGGTCCGTTCAAAACAATTCTTAAAGCTTTTGCAAAGGGAACAGGGAGAATATGAATCGATGATTCAACGGGTCTGCCGGCAGCTTGATGACGCCGGACTTCTATCATCAGCATATATTATTACCAGTGAGAGTCAAGTGGATATGATTTATAACCAAATAGACAATCACATCCCCGTTATCTGCGAGCCTATGCAAAGAGGTACATTTCCTTCCATCGCTTTGGCTTGTGCTTATCTCCACTCCAATGATCATATCAGTGATAACGAAACCATTTGTGTCCTTCCAGTGGATTCTTATGTGGATCAGCCATTTTTTGAACAGCTGCAATCTATTCCGGGTATTCTCCAGAAATCGCAGGCTGAACTGGCTCTTATGGGTGCTGTGCCCCAATTTCCGTCAGAGCAGTTTGGATATATCGTACCTAAGCCTGCACAGAAAGAGGAAATGGGTTACCTTACAATCGATCAATTTATAGAAAAACCAAATTCTGACACAGCGAGGCTGCTAATCGAAAGATATGCTCTCTGGAATTGTGGTGTATTTGGTTTTTCCATGAATTTTATGCTTGATTATTTAAAAAATATGGGGTTTCCCACTTCTTACAGCAGGCTGCTGAAAAGTTATGATCATCTGCCTGGAATCAGCTTTGATTATCAGGTTGCCGAGAAAAATAGCAGGTCCATTGTGATACCCTGCACCGGACAATGGAAGGATCTTGGGAGCTGGGAAGCATTAAGCGGCCAGTGGGCAAGTTCAATTTTGGGAAAAGGTTCCCTATCAGAGGATTCCCGAAATACACAGATTGTCAATGAGCTGTCCATTCCGATTCATGCTATTTCTGTCTCTAATAGCATCATTGCTGCCAGTCCGGATGGAATTTTGGTAGCGGATAAGCAAAAGAGCAACTCTATCAAGCAATTAGCGGGAATTGCCCGGCCTATGTGTGAAGAAAAAAGATGGGGGACCTATAAGGTTTTGGAGTTTACCAATACAAACGAAGGAATGCAATCTCTTACTAAGCTGCTCAAAATAAATCCCGGCGAAAATATCAGCTACCAGACTCATCAGTTCAGACAGGAGACTTGGACAGTCATAGCAGGAGAAGGGGAATTTATAATGGACGGCAGGCTTATATTTATAAAAGCTGGGGAGGTCCTTCAAATTCCTGTTGGAACAAGGCATGCAGTAAAGGCTATTACCCCCCTTGATATCATAGAAGTTCAATGGGGTGAAAAGCTGATGGAAGAGGATATTAACCGCATAGCGGATTCCTGGAAGGATATCGTTAAGCATAGTAAAAAGGAGCGGGAAAGATGGTCTCTATCATTTGCTGTACAATGCGCCAGAACTATATGGAAAACGTGTTTGAAAACTATGAAAACCAGGTTTGGAAGGAAAAAGAATTAATCATTATATTAAATAATGATGAGATGAATCTATCATCATGGCAAAAGCGGGCTCAACAGTATCCCAATGTATCTGTTTTTCAATTACCTGAAGAAATTACACTCGGAGAATGCATAAATTTTGCTGTTCAGAAATCACGGTATGATTTAATCGCGAAATTTGATGATGACGATTTTTATGCTCCATATTATCTGACTCAGTCTATCCTTGCTCTGAAAAAATCATCTGCAGATCTTGTGGGCAAAAGAACCGTGTATATGTACTTTCAAGAAGAGGAGATGCTTGCAATCCATAAGCCGGGAAAGGAAAATCAGTACGTCAGAATCGGGATAAAGGGGGCTACAATGGTATTCAGGAAGGAAATTATGAATATCGTCCAATTTCCCAAAAGGAATCTGGGGGAAGATACCTTCTTCTTAAAGCTTTGCAGCAAACAGAACTTAAAAATTTACTCGGGTGATAAAAACAATTATGCATGTATAAGGATCTCTCAGCCAGGACACCATACCTGGGCTGCAAATAACGCCAAGCTTCTAAAAAAGTCTGTTCCGGTCAGCAGAACGACCGACTTTAACCTGGTACAGCAAATTATCAGCGATGATTGGGAGGGGGAGATGTGACTGATTATCAAGTCATTTGGAAAGGCCCGGTTCTTGATGCGAGCGGATACGGAATTGCAAGCAGAGAATATGTTCTGGCCTTGGACCGCCTAGGTGTTGTTCTAAAGGTCCAGCCATATACATGGAATTTTCCCTATGAGTTTAACGATCAAAACAAGAAAGAGAGACTATTGCAATTAATAAACAGCCCATACAAAGAAAACAGACAAAAAATTCTAATCTATCATTGTCCGCCTGGGAATATTAAAGATATTGAAAATGATAGAAAAATATATGAGCGGATTCTATTAAATACAGTGTGGGAAACAGCAGGGATTCCAGGTTCCTGGCTGCCTGTTATAAATGCATGTGATGGGATATGCGTCCCATGCTCTCAGAATGTAGATGGCCTGAAAAAAAGCGGTGTGAAAACTCCTGCGTTTCTGGTTCCACATGGAGCAGACACACAAACATTTAAACCTGAAAATAAAAAGTTTACATTTAAAGAAGCAAAGAATAAATTTGTTTTTGTTTCAATCTTTGATTTTCAGCATAGGAAGAATCCTGAAACCTTGTTAAAAGCATATTGGAGTGAGTTCACTCCGAGGGACAATGTGTTAATGATTATTAAAACCTATGGGAGCAGCCGCAGGAAAATAGTAAACTCTATTTCCAATTATAAAAGGAGGCTTGGCTTTACTGGCGGAACAGCCCCTTTGTGTGTATTAACCGGCATTCTGCCGGAAGAACAGCTTAAAGGCTTATATACGCTGGGCAATGCCTTTATTCTTCCCACAAGAGGGGAAGGGGTAGGTTTGCCGTATATGGAAGCTTTATCAAGTGGAATACCCGTCATTGCTACAGGATGGGGCGGACAAATGGATTTTTTAAATGAACAAAATTCCTTCCTAATTGACTACAAGCTCGAGGATCCAAGGAAAAGCATGTACAGCGGCAGTGCCATATCAAGGCAATATCACCGTTTATTTGGGCAGGGTGACCAGCTTTGGGCTGAAGCTGATTTCGATGATACAAAAAGACAGATGAGATTAGCTTATGAGAACCCGCTTCTATGTAAACAGAAGGGGAATAAAGGGAGGCTGGATATGCTGAACCTTACGTGGGATAAGGCTGGAAACTCAATGAAAAGAGCTATAGAAGAGACTCTTCTTAAGTAGAAAGTGTCTCTTCTATAGCATCGTAGATGTTCCCCGCTATGCTTTTCCATGAAAAACGGCTGTTGATAGATTTCTGCCCGTTTGCCGCCACCACGTTCAATAGTTCGTGCCTGCCGGCAAACTTATTTAATATATCCGCAAAGTCTTCATGCTCTGCATGGATATAATGTTTTTGATCAACGAGCTCTAATCCCCGTACACCACATACCGTGGAAAATAGGGGAATTCCTGCAGATAGAAATTCAAGTGTTTTTATATTCACTCCTGAACCAGCTATAACTGGGTTAATGGCGATATCTGCTTCAGTAAATAATGATAATTTTTGTTTGTGCCGAACAGAGCCCAATAATTTCACATTCCCTTTCCTGTGCTTTCGAAAAGGACTGCAGCATCCTCCTGCAATGATAAAATCCAAATTCGGGCACTTGTCGGCAAGCTGGTCAATGATAAACTTCACTGCCTGAATATTGGGTGGATAATGGGCACCGATAAACAAAGCTTTTGGCCTTCCGGCAGCCTTCTTTCTGCGTGGGAGCCATTCATCCGTATTAATTCCGTTAGGAGCAAGCTTTACTTTTTGAGAATCCAGTCCATAAGAATGAATAAATTCCTCTCTCTGCTCCCCGGAGGTAGCAAAAATCAAATCAGCATATGAAGTTAATCGCTGTTCTGCTTCATAAAGCCTGGAAAGGTATTCTCTTGCCTTTTCATCCTTCCAGATTTGCTTTGCCAATGCGTATTCATGGTTATGGCTATTAAAAATTCTTGGCTTATTATCTTGGTTAAAATATATATCATAATCCAGTAAGTAGGGGGATTCATGAATGATGATATCACTTGAGTGATAAAGCTTTTTAAAATACTTTTTGTACAAAGCGGGATGATTGGCAAGCTCCAAACACATAATTAAAGGAAGTTCATAGGAACGTGCTGCAACATGGAGCTCCTGCCTTATTTTCAGATAGAGAGGATCTCTTTCTGCTAAGTACTCCCGAAAACTTTGGGAGTATTCAATAACGCTGCCTTTATTATTGTTCGATTGGGATAATAAAGTAATATCATAATAATGGCTTAATTTGTGATATATATGAAAATACCTCAATGTGCCTCCACTTGCAGGCGGAAAAACCGTTGGGAAAATATTAAGGACAAGTAATTTTCTCTTCATTCTCTTCTCCTCTCAACGTTTCTCGATCACACTTCGAAAAACGTGCAGCGTTTCTTCGGCAGTCTTTTTCCAGGAAAATTGCTGTGATCGAAGGCGGCCTTCTTCCCTAAGCCTTTCTCTTATTAAGGGATTTAACATTTCTTTCATTTTCAACGCCATTTCCTCGGGGCTTTCCGGGTTAAAATAAAGAGCTGCATCGCCTGCGATTTCCGGTATGCTCCCCCTGTTTGAACAAACGATCGGCCTTTGGGCCTTAAGTGCTTCCACCAGGGGAATGCCAAAACCTTCATATAAGGAAGGGAAGACTAAAAAGCTGGAATTCCAGTAAAGAGAAGGCATTTCATCCGGCTTTATATACCCTAAAACCCGGATTTGATTTTCTAATGAGTGTTCTTTTATAAACAGCAATACAGACCGATAAATTCCACTTTTCTTATCTGCATAACCAGTCAGGACAACTGGTAATAGAGTTTTGTATTTTTCCCTTAATATAAGAATGGCTTTAAGGAGATTTTGATGGTTTTTGTGCGGATTAAAACTGGAAGGATAGATGGCATATGTTTCGGGCAGCTGATATTTTTGTTTCACCTTTTTTCTTATCACATCTGCAGGAACTTTATCAAATATAGCTGGTGCACTGGGGTGAATGGCATGAATCTTCTCTTTTGGGATAGAGAGCTGATTAGCAATGGCATTCCTGGAAAAGGCCGAGACTGTAATCACTTTTTTAAAAGACGGAGCAAATTGATGATAGTACCGGTTATTTTCTTCTAGTCCTCCCTGTACAAAATCGGGATATGCTGTATGAAGAACATCATGAATCGTTACAATGCAGGGAACACGAATATTTGGAATATACGATTTGTGCACCGGACAAAACCAGAGGTCCAACTGGCATTGCCGGATGGATTCATGAATTTGAGCCGGGTCTCTTACCGTTCGGATTTGAATTTTTTCATGTGGGGGAAAAATGTTCTTCATCTTCTTACTGAGAAAAAGGAATAAGGTAAGGTTTTCTCCGCTGTCAGCAAGATGGGCAATCAAATTTTTTATATACTGTTCTACACCTCCAAAACGCTCTTGTGTGAGAGTGAGCAGATTAATTCCGATCTTCATTCTTCAGCCTCCTTAGAAGAAAAATGGCCTTTTTATTGATAATTTATACTATTCGCCTACTCCATTTGCCATCACATTGAATTTAATAATAAAAAGGAGAATAACGCTTTCCACTCAAAAAATAGTAAAGGAGTTTAATTATGTTAAATAATTACAAAGAAAGGCACCAGCAAGCGGATAAGGCAGTCATAACAACGGGCCCGTTTCTTGTACCATTGGAAACCGATTGTGAATATCAGGTTGGAAGAGAGAATGAGAGGATTATTATAATCATCAGCAACCCAACAGGCAGGAAGCTGAAGGCATCTGTAAAACTGGGAGTATGTGTCCAGCCCTACACACCTGCGCTAAAAAAGAATGGAATCTGTGTAATCAAAAACCTGCCGGAAAAAGAATTTAATTTGGGGACATTTGAGTTAAAGCCCCATACATGCACCAGAATAGAAAGCGATATTCCAGAAGTGTGCAGCTTGGGAAGCAATGAAGGAAATGCGGTGGTTCGTATTGTAGCAAAGGGGGATTTTCTATTATGCGGCCATGATTGTAAACCGGCATGCGGTCTTCTCGAAATATCCGTTGTGGGCGGAAGCATCTATAATCCCGGCGTGCCGGGGCTTGAGCAGGCGGATCCGGTCACATTATTCCGGTATCATGATTTTGTAGTGTGTGAAGGTGAGGATTGCTGGTGTTAAGAAGTTTTATTAATTTATGGCAAAGAATAGAGAGCTGCTGAGCGGCTCTTTTAATTTCGGGCTCTGTTAAACTTTTTTATGAATAGCTCGCTCAGCAGTTATGAGAATGTCTATAACTGCACTCTGGATGAGAAGAATATCACTAAGAATTTGATTTTTTATTCTTGAATTATTACAGCGCTGCATTTCAACTGTCAGCAGATTGAGTTCTTTCTTAAAAATGTCTAATGTGGTCATATGTCTTGTTCACTCCTGGAATTTATATAGTTCTTTATACCCTGTTTCATGTGAGTTATAAACCAAAAAGTGTTATTTTTGTAAGTGATATTCCCTGATGTGGAAATTTGTGAGTCCAAAAGAAATTTCTCATCTTTTCCGAAACCTTTTCCATCCCTATTCGTAAAAGAAGTAGCATCTTCGTAGGAGCAAACACGCGAATATGGTATCCTTTAGTTAATCCATCCAAAGAAAAAGGTGACATTGTGGCAAAGAAAAAATTGCAGTACTGGACTTTGCAATTGCTGATTATCTTAACCATTATCTATGTATCAACAAAAATTTCTTTTCTGTTTGAACCGGTTGGTATCTTTGTATCTACTCTCTTTTTCCCAATCATTATATCAGGGTTTCTGTATTTCCTATTGAATCCGCTGGTCAGATTGCTGCAGCGCTATAAGGTGCCAAGAACGGCAGCTATTTTAACCATTTATGCAGCTGTTGTCGGTTTAGTGATGCTGGTAATTGGTAACATTGCCCCGCTTATCAGCAGACAGGTTACTGAATTATTCAATGATCTTCCGGAATACGCGAAAACGACAAGAGACTTTGTCACTTCAATGTCTAACACTGAAGAGTTTAAATGGTTTTTGACGCAGGACTACATATTGCTTGAAGAAATTGAAGCCCGCATTATGGAATATGCCAATACCCTCCCAAGCCGTGTGACGCAGGGGGTAGCAGGAATTGTCAGCCTGGTCACCAATATTGCGATTACGATTGTAACGGTGCCATTCCTGTTGTTTTATATGTTCAAAGATGGCGATAAGTTTCCTGCCGCCGTTTCAAAGTTTCTTCCTGTTGCTTACAGGGAAGAAGGGGTTAAAACCCTTAAGGAAACAGGCGAAACCCTTTCTTCTTACATTCAGGGGCAGATTACTGTTGCGCTGTTTGTAGGGACACTATCATTTATCGGTTATTTAATCATCGATCTGCCTTATGCGCTGGTTATGGCGCTGATTGTGGCCATCACGAATATCATTCCTTATGTCGGACCATTTCTTGGCGGTGCCCCGGCCGTAATCGTCGCACTTTTTGACTCTCCGACTAAGGCCCTTCTGGTTGTCGTGGTCATCGTGATTGCCCAGCAGGTTGAAGGGAACGTGCTGTCACCGCTGATTCTCGGCAAAACCTTAAACACACATCCGGCCACCATCATTATCCTATTGCTGGTTGCAGGCAACCTTGCCGGAATTCTTGGTATGATCCTGGCGATTCCTACCTATGCTGTGACTAAAACGATTGTTTTAAATACAATACGGTTTTTAAGGGCGAGGAAAGCAGCCCGGCTCGAGGAGACGGTTACGTGAAGATGGGGAAGCTCCTTTGCAGAAAGGGGCTTTTTGCTGTATTTGCATGTAAAGTTATAATGAAAATAAAACGAAAGCAGTGATCCCCATGTGTCTAATCCTTTTCGCATACAAAGCCCATCCGAAATATAAGCTGATTGTTGCAGCCAATCGCGACGAATTTTACGAGCGTCCGACTGCACCTGCACATTTTTGGGAGGACCATCCCCACATTCTCGCCGGACGTGATTTGAGGAAGATGGGAACGTGGATGGGTGTCACTAAGAATGGCAGATTTGCAGCTCTGACAAATTACCGTGATCCAAATGAAGTGACAGAAGGCAAGAGGTCAAGAGGGGATCTGGTGGGGGACTTTTTGATAGGCAGTGCTTCGCCTGCTGACTTTATGAACAGAGCATCTGAACATCGCAGCAGCTATCCCGGCTACAATCTGCTGACGGGAAACTTGGAGGAACTCTTTTATTATTCAAACGTGGAGGATAGGGTAGAGCTACTTCAGCCGGGGATATACGGGGTCAGCAATCATGTGCTCGATACCGAATGGCCAAAGGTAAAAAAAGGGAAGGAGGGCTTATCTGCTCTCATAGATAATGCAGAGGGAAACTTAACAGAAACCCTGTTCACACTTCTCCGGAATGCAGATTCTGCCCCGGATGAGCTGCTTCCGAAAACAGGAGTTTCACTTGAATGGGAACGAATGCTGTCTCCATTATTTATCAAAAGCGATGGCTACGGAACCAGGAGTTCAACTGTGCTGCTGATGTCAAAGGACGAGATTTTTTACAAGGAAAGGATACATATTGGGGATGAGAGGCAGGAACAGGAGTTCATCCTTCAAAAATAAGAAGCCAGCTCAGTCATCTGGCTTCTTTTATTCAGGCAAGCGGCAGTGTAATCCGGACCGTTGTGCCTTCATTTTCCCTGCTGTGGATGTATAGGTTTCCGCCGTGGTTTTTAATGATTTTTTTGCAGATCATGATGCCAAGGCCTGTCCCTTTTTCTTTTGTGCTGTAAAACGGCTCTCCCAGTTTGTCGAGGCGTTCTTCCGGTATGCCGATTCCTTCATCCTCGACAGTTATGATGACAGAATGGTCCTCCTGGCGGATATCGACGTTTATTTTGCCGCCCATTGGCATAGCTTCCATTGAGTTTTTAATGATGTTTATCAGCACCTGTTTAATTTTATCTTTTTCACAATTCACAAAGAATTCGCCGGGTGACTGAGTTAATTCGATCAGAATATTTTCCATGACTGCCTGGCTGTTTAAAAGAGTAATCACACTCTTTACTACGTTTGTCAGGCAGGTTTCTTCCATTTCGGTTATTTGAGGTTTGGCAAGAACGAGCAGGTCATTGACAATCCCTTCAATCCGTTCCAGCTCATTTAGAATAACCTCTGCGAAATTGTCCTTATGTTCTTCGTATAATAACTGTGTAAAGCCTTTTATGGCTGTAAGCGGGTTGCGGATTTCATGGGCAATGCCTGCCGCAAGCTGGCCGACCACGGAAAGTTTTTCAGCATTCTGCAGCTTTTCTTCAGTCTTCTTTTGTCCGGTTACATCTTTGATAATGATCTGGTAGACCTTTCTGTTCTTGAAAGTGGTTGGAATCAGCTGGACTTCGGCTTTTCTTAATTGTCCGTCAGTCCGGATCAGATTAAGCTCAAAATTCACGCTCAGCTTTGTTTGCAGAAAATCATCGAGGGTGGAATGATCTGAAGGAGGAGTGTAGTCGTGGAGGGAGGTGCCGATCATCTCTTTGATGCTCGTATACCCGAAGAGCTTCTTCCCTTCATTGTTGATATAGGTCCAAATCCCCTTTTGAGTCACCATTCCGATCGTATCCTTGGAGTACTCCACCAGAAAACGGTACTTCTCCTGTGTTTCAAGAATTTCCTCTTCCATGATAATTCTCTGTGTCATATCCCGGATAATGCAAATCATTTCTTTTTCGTCATTAATGACTGAAAAATTGGCTTCCAGCCACAAATAATGTCCTTCCTTATGCCTGAAACGAAAAGTCTCCCGATTATGCGGAAGCTGTTCGAGCTCGGCCAGTGCATCTCTTAGAAGATCCCGGTCATTTGGATGGCAGTATGAGTAAAGGCTGCTCCGGTAAAAATCCTGCGGTGAATACCCCAGTGTGGGCAGGCAGGAAGGGGAGACATATAAAGCAATGCCTTCTTTTGTCACTCTTGCAATTACGTCGCTGGAATGCTGAATGGCCAGCTGCATATTCCTCGCTTCGACTTTGTCCGCGAATAAATCTGCCGGATTCTCGGTCCTAATCATTTTGTCCCTCCTTTTTTGAAAAATGACACTTTTCCATCATTATACAATACATGTTTAGATTGACATATAGGATAAATTTCACTCTATGCCAATCGAAAAGGATACCTCGTTAGGTACTATAATCACAGGAGCTTTTTTATTTCCTCTCCAAGGATGAATATCCCTTCCTCCAGTTCCCCCAGCGGGGCATAAGCATACGAAATCCGTATATAATGATTCGGTCCGTCACTGTATATGCTGCCTGGATTCATCAGCAGCTTTCTTGAAATAGCCTGCCGATAGAGACTTCGAATTGGAATATTGGACGGTACTTTCAGCCATATAAAAAAGCCTCCTTCTGGGTAATTCCATTCTGCTATCCCGGACAAGTGAGCATCTAATGCATTCAGGGCAGTATTACGACGAATTCTTAACTTCTCACGTACATTTTCCATATGCTTTTGATAGAGGCCGGTGGACAGCCATTTTTCAGCTACCCTTTGTGAAAGTGAACTTGAACCATAGTCAGTCTGCATTTTAAGATCGGCAAGCCGGTCGATAACAGGTTCAGGTGCTGCTACCCAGCCTATTCGAAGTCCGGGGCTCAATGTTTTTGACAAGCTTCCCATATAAAGGACCTGGCCGTTTTTGTCCATTGCTTTTAATGGCGGCGGAGGCTTTTCATCAAGCCATAGCTCACGGTAAATATCATCTTCCACAATTGGCAGCTGTTCTATTCTGCACGCATCAAGCAGTTCCCTCCTTCTTTTTTCTGTCATTAAAATTCCAGTAGGATTATGATAGGAAGGAATCGTGTATAAAATGGATTTCCCTTTTTCGTATTTCTTCAAAGAGATGCTTTTCGTGATAATTCCCTCCTTATCCATTGGCAATCCTTTTAAATTCATGCCAGAAGACCGGAAAAGCTGTAAAGAATATAGGTAAGAGGGCTTTTCCAGAAATACGGGTGCCCCTCTTTGCACAAGTCCGAGTGAAACAAGCTGCAGTGCCTGCAGCCCTCCCGAAACAATAAGTATCGAGGAAGGAGAAGTGAAGATTCCGGATGCTGCCAAATACTCACTGACTGCCTGTCTTAATGGCAAAAACCCTTTTGGTTCCTCATAACCGAGTTCACTCAATTCATCAGCAGCTTCCTTTAGAACTTTCTGCATTGTTTGTACAGGGAAAATTTCTGGGGAAAGCTCTCCTTTGCTGAGCTGTATAAAAGCGGGGTCATTTTCTAAGTCATTAATTTCCTGAACAATTTTTTCGCTGGCTCTGTGTATCCCTGTATCGATATACTCACTCCAGCTGGCAGACTGCCTTGAAGCGAGCAGAGTCCATGTATTATTAATAACCTTAGTGCCAACCCCTGTTTTCCCCTCTAGTAATCCATCTGCTGCAAGTTCTTCCAGAGCAGTGATAATGGTGCTTCGGTTTACTCCAAACTCTTCAGCCAGTTTCCGCTGGCTTGGAATTTTACTTCCGATTGGCCATTCTCCTTTGGATATCTTTCCTTTAATCGTTTCCATAACTTGCTGATATTTTGGCAATTGTGCTTTATCCATCCATATAACCGCCTTTATGAAAATTGGCTGGCAAAATTCTTTTCTAATTGGTTGAGGACATTGTATCAGTTATTGATTATCCTGAAAAGCAGCACTGATAATGGCTGGAAATGCTGATAAGGGGGATGAAGATGGCAAATAAAAAATTTATGATTATCGGGGCGCATAGTTCTATTATCATTCTCTGGGCATCCGCATTCCCGGGAATCCGGGCTGGGCTTGAATCGTACTCCCCGGAACACCTTGCCCTTTTCAGGCTATTAATTGGCTCTATTGCACTTGGTGTCTTCGCACTGGTAAAGAAGGTGCGCCTCCCGGATATAAGGGATCTTCCTGCTATTTTTATGCTGGGATTCCTTGGTTTTACGGTTTATCATACAGCACTGAATATGGGAGAAAAAACAGTAAGCGCCGGACCGGCAAGCTTGATTGTCTCAATGACTCCAATCTTTTCGGCTGCTTTGGCTGCTTTATTTTTAAGGGAAAGGTTTGGAAGAGCAAGGTGGACTGGTTCCGCTGTCAGTTTTGCGGGTGCCGCACTAATATCGCTTGGTACAGGAGGCGGGTTTGTGATCCAAACCGGTATTTTATTCGTCCTCCTTGCTTCCATTTCAGAAAGCATCTATTTCGTATTTCAGACTAAATATTTTAATAAATACGGATTTTTGTCATTTACATTGTATACGGTATGGGCAGGGACTGCTTTAATGCTGGTTTATCTTCCCGGGCTCGGAAATGAGATCTTTCATGCTTCGGCCGAATCCACTTTAAGTGTCCTCTATTTGGGGATTTTTCCGACGGTAATTCCATATATTGCCCTGGCTTTTCTTGCATCCATAGGGGGGGCGTCTGAAGCGGTGAGCTCTCTATATCTGACTCCAGTAATGGCGTTTGTCATTGCGTGGATTTGGCTGGGGGAGGTGCCAGCTATGTTATCCATTGTGGGTGGGATGATCGCTCTAGCGGGTGTGGTGATTATTCACCGAAAAGATAGCTCTAAAGAAGTTACTGAAATTTATGAAAATGAATCAAGTGAAAATATTTGAAAAATATGATTGACATCCTTTTCTTTAAGATGGTAAAGTAATAAACATATTAACAACCGCATAGTAAAAATCTTCTTATCAAGAGAGGTTGAGGGACTGGCCCTATGACACCTCGGCAGCGGACAAAAGTGTACCGTGCCAAATCCAGCAAGCATTGCTTGAAAGATAAGAAGAGGACCATTGATAAATGCTGCCCTCTTCTTTCTTTAGAAGAGGGTTTTTGTTTTATGCGGAAAAATACTACATCAAGATTCTATTCATAAACATATGAATAATTCTTATCGAGAGAAGCAGAGGGACCTGGCCCAATGAAGCTTCGGCAGCAGGCAGACTGCACTGTGCCAAATCCAGCAGGCGAATAGCCTGGAAGATAAGGAGAGGATTTCAAAAAACCTCTTCTGGCGGAAGGGGTAAATTTCAGGATATAATTCTTAGTTTTCGCATAGGAATAATTAGATAACAAAAGGTGACAGGCACCTATACCAGTTCATTTAAGTGGTATTGGTACCTGACACCATCAAAGGAGAGATGCTGCATGATAGAGTTTCAGAATTTAAAGAAGGTCTATGAAAGCGGAGGTCAGCAGGTAGCTGCTCTGGATGGAATAGATTTAAAGATTAATAAGGGTGAAATTTTCGGGGTGATCGGCTTCAGCGGTGCGGGAAAGAGTTCTTTGATCCGCTGTGTCAATTGGCTGGAGAAGCCGACTTCAGGAAAGGTCATTGTCAGCGGACATGATCTGACGGCTTTATCTGTAAGAGAAATTCGTGAAGTGAAAAGAAACATCGGGATGGTTTTTCAGCATTTTAACCTTTTAAACTCCAAAACCGTGTTTGCCAATGTGGCGATGCCGCTCACACTGGCTAAGATCCCTAAAGATAAAATCAAAAAGCGTGTCCATGAACTATTAGAATTCGTGGGGCTTGCCGACAAGGCGAACAGTTATCCCGATCAGCTGTCAGGCGGGCAAAAGCAGCGGATCGGAATCGCCAGGGCGCTGGCAACCCAGCCTTCCATTCTATTATGTGATGAAGCTACTTCAGCTCTGGATCCGCAGACTACCAGCTCGATCCTGCAGCTGCTGAAAAAAATAAATAAAGAATACAACATTACCATTCTGATCATTACCCATGAAATGTCTGTAATCAGGGAAATCTGTGACCGTGTCGCTGTCATCGAAGCAGGAAAAATTATTGAAGAAGGAACCGTCTTCAATGTCTTTTCTTCACCAAAAACACAAACAGCGAAAAACTTTGTCAGCACGGTTATGAATGATCAAATACCTGACTCCATTAAGCAAGTAATTGAAAAACAGCAGGGGCTTCAAAAGGTATTCAGAATCAACTTTGTCGGAAACTCTGCCGGGCAGCCGCTGCTTTCTCAGGTCGCCAAAAAGTTTAATATCGACTTCAACGTCCTGTTTGGAAATATTACTGAATTACAGGGAACACCATTTGGCAACCTGATTGTCGAATTCCAGGGTCCGGACAGTGAAATCAGGCGTGCTATTCAGTACATCAGCCAGGAAAAAGTTTCAATAAAGGAAGTGACATCACGTGCTAGTTAACCAGGAAAAAATCATCGAAGCCTTAATCGAAACGGTCCAAATGGTGGCATTCTCATTGCTGTTTTCAGCTCTTATCGGACTGCCGCTTGGGATTTTGCTTGTTGTGACAAGGAAAGGGCATCTGCTGGAAAACACCGTTGTTTTTAACATCATAAACAGCATTATTAATATTTTCAGATCAGTCCCATTCATCATTTTAATGGTAGCGATCATCCCAATCACCAGAATGATTGTCGGAACATCGATTGGAACTGCTGCAGCCGTAGTGCCGCTCGTCTTTTATGCAGGACCATACATTGCGAGATTAATAGAAAATTCATTGCTTGAGGTTGATCCGGGAGTCATTGAAGCGGCAGAAGCAATGGGAGCGACACCGGGACAGATTATCCTTAAATTCCTGATTCCGGAAGCACTCAGTTCGCTGGTATTAGGCTTCACTATTGCGACAATTGGTCTGGTCGGAGCATCAGCCATGGCCGGGGCAGTCGGAGGCGGCGGCCTTGGTGACCTTGCCATTACATACGGCTATCAGCGATTCGATACAACCGTCATGCTGATTACCGTTGCAATCTTAGTGGTCATGGTTCAAGGCCTGCAGTCATTCGGAAATATTTTATCCAAAAAAATCAGAAGAAGATAACTTAGGAGGAAACACATCATGAAAAAACTATTTTTATCATTCATTATTTTAGCATTGGCTGTGTTCACTGCGGCATGCTCAAGCACAACTGGCGGAGAAGAAACTAAGAAGGTTAAATTGGGTGTCAGCGGATCAGATACACGCATCTGGGACTTTATTGCAGAAAAAGCTGAAAAGGAAGGCATTGAAATTGAGGTTGTTACATTCTCTGATTATGTACAGCCAAACGTTGCCCTTGCAGAAGGTGATCTTGATGTAAATGCATTCCAGACAGTCGCTTATTTCGACACTTTTATTAAAGAGCATAATATGGATCTTACACCGATTGCGACAACTGTTTTAGCACCAATGGGTCTTTATTCTGAGAAAGTAAAATCTGTAGAAGACATTCCGGAAGGCGGCAAGATCGCCATTCCAAATGATGCTTCTAATGGCGGAAGAGCCCTTCTTTTACTGGAGGAAGCCGGCCTGATCAAATTATCCGAGGACTATGACGGAAATCTGGACTTAAATAAAATCGTTGAAAACAAGAAGAACCTTGAATTTGTAGAAATGGTATCAGCGCAGACGCCGCGTGCCCTTCCAGATGTCTCTGCATCTGTAATCAATAACGGAATTGCTGTAGATGCAGGCTTTAACCCAACTAAGGATTCAGTTTTTATTGAAAGCGAAACCGCTACTCCGTATGTAAATATCATTGCTGTCCGAACAGAAGACAAAGATAACAAAACGCTTAAGAGAATTGCAGAACTTTACCAGGAAGATGATGTAGCTGATTTCATCACGAAAGAATATGACGGAAGCATGATCCCGACTTTCATTCCATTAAGTGATATTGGCTGGTAATTAATTTATCGCAGTCTAACGCGCAGTAAGACCCACTTCAAGACTCAGAGGAATCAAAGGAGGATAAGTGGGGGTCAAACTGCCCAATCTAGCTGCGGCTCCTAGGGG
>NZ_JBYTDU010000004.1:0-261809 GCF_058791715.1 Cytobacillus sp. EB106-05-05-XG126
GTTTGACCCCCACTTATCCTCCTTTGATTCCTCTGAGTCTTGAATGGGGGTCTTACTGCCCGTTAGACTGCGATAAAGCTGGGAAATCTGGAAAAAGAATGTACGTTAGAACAGCGGACAAGGGGGTACACATGGGGTATGCAAACAAATAATAATGCGCAGTTTTTATACATCTAGTGAAGTGGAGGTCTTCCCATGTTTGGGTATGATGATTTTTTGAAGTTCATGCAAGCCTTTTTTGTGGTATTCCCAATAGTGACACTCATTCATTTATTGGGTCATATATTCTTTGCAGCCATTTTTGGCGGGAAAGGGATCCGGGTTATAATTGGCACAGGTAAAATACTATTCTCAATGAGGTTTTTGGAGGTTAGGCGGTTTTACTTCTGGTATGGAGGGTGTGAGTACACTTCTTTAACATACAGCAATAAATTGACCAAATCGCTTATCTTTTTAGGAGGATCTATTTTTAACATTGCCAGTATTTTTCTTGTGAATTACTTGATCCGAATCGGCATTCTGGATGCTAATATGCTATGGTACCAATTTGTCTATTTTTCCTTTTATTACGTCTTTTTCGCCCTGCTGCCAATGGATATGGCAGATGGAACGCTTAGTGACGGGAAGGCAATGTACAAGCTCTGGGTTGATAAAAATGAAGATGATTCCTCAGCAGACTGCCAGCTGGTTGATGAAAAAAAATAATATGCATTCAAAAGGAAGCCCCAATCACCGGAGCTTCCTTTTTTGTCTGTTTTTCATTTCATAATTGCTTCTTACAGCAAGGGCCAATGGTGATGAAATTGCCTGATAAACAGTTTTTTCGGCACATGAAAGAATTCTTTCCTGCCAATACTAATGGCGGAGGTGAAGTGTGATATGTATTTCTCATGGATATTAGGGGTTATGTTATTAGTTCAAACACAGACTGCTGGACTTCCAGAAGGTTTATCCATCGAAAATAACGGCGAATCCATTTCAAATATCAGCAGAATAGACTATCAAATACCTTTTCCCGGACTCCCTCTGGTAGATAGTGAACGGTTCATTCAGCTGCTTGAGAAATTGGATCGTCAGACGTATATTCCGCCTATGAACGCTTATATAGGTGATAGCGGGCGGATCGTTGCGGAGAAACCCGGCAGAATACTGCATCGTAAAGCATTCACAGATATTTTTTATTCATATTTTTATCATAAAGGGCCGGCCAGAATTGAAATTCCGATGCTCCCCGTTTATCCACGAGTCGATCGGGACCTTCTTTCCCATATCCGGGTTAAAATGATCGGCCAGTATGTTACATATTTTAATCCAAATAACACCTCACGCTCTCATAATATTCAGCTTGCAGCCGAAGCCCTTGATAATACAGTTGTTTTTCCGAATGAAGTATTTTCTTTTAATCGTGCTGTCGGCAAAAGAACGGCGGGGAAAGGCTATATGCGCGCTCCAGTGATCGTTAGAGGGGAGTTGTCGGAAGATATCGGAGGCGGGATCTGCCAGGTATCCTCCACTCTGTTCAATGCAGTTGACCGGGCAGGCGTGAAGGTGCTCGAGCGTTATTCCCATAGCAAAAAGGTTCCATATGTACCGTCCGGACGGGATGCAACGGTAAGCTGGTATGGCCCTGATTTCACCTTTAAGAACCGTTACAGCTCACCACTGCTTATACGGGCAAAAGCCCTGCACGGTCAGATGGTGATCAGAGTATACTCATCTGATGAAATAGATTATGAGCCCCGCCAGGTACCAAAGGCTTCTACAATGCTGCCGGAAGAAATCAGCATTGAAAAGGAAGCGGTTAAAGAGGATTGAAAGCCTTCATTTCATTCGAAATTACGACAGTCTATAAAAAAAGACCAAGGAGCATTATTACCAGCCCAAAAATCGCAGAGACCCGCTTCACGCTTCTGTTCTGCCGGGGCTTCAGGAATAAACTGATCACAAAACCAACCGGCAGAACAATGCCATTAAAGCTAAAAGTAAATGTCCCTAATAGATAATAGCCAATCAGCTTCAGCACCAAGTGTTCTTCTTCCTCTTTCCTGCTGCGGAACAAAAGATAAATGCCGGCTGCCCATAAAAGCAAAAAGATTATAATCATGTTATGCACCCCCTTTAGATACGGTATTCTGTGTTAAGCAGGAAGGTGCCAAAGATAGAAAACACCCGCTCATAAGCGGGTGTTCATCTTTAAATAAGTGGTACAGAAGAGACAATCACTCCATCTTCATCTGCATATACATAATCACCCGGCTTCCAGTCAATCCCGCCAAATGTAACAGGAATGCTGCGGTCCCCTTTTCCCTCCTTTCTGCTTTTTAAAGGGTTGCTGCCAAGTGCCAGGATGCCTGTATCGAGGCTTCCAAGCTCCACAGTATCCCGAACGCATCCATAAACAATTACACCGGCAAGCTTTCTTGATTGAGCTATCTCACCAAGCCTGTCCCCCATTAGTGCACATCTTTTTGAACCTCCGCCATCCACCACCAGCACACTTCCCTCCGGAATGGACTCCAGCGCCTCTTTGACCAGCACGTTATCTTCAAACACTCTAACAGTAGAAATGGGACCGGAAAATTTGCTTTTTTGCCCATAAGATTTAAACTCCTGCTGGCAAATACGCAGCTCCTGGCTATGATCATCACATAAGTCCGCCGTTTTAAAATCCAAAAGAGATCTCCTCCTTTAGCGTTTTTGGCTGTAAACCTCTTTATGCCATCTTTCAATACTTCGATATGCAGCAGCCTGTTCCCTTCCTTTTTTCATAATCGAAAGGGAAAGATTGCAGATTTCAGGCATATATCTTTTAGTAAGGAAACTCTGCGCTAATAGAAAAGGGAGGTTAAAGGATGGCTTTAATGTGGGCTATTACAATCGGTTTTATTGTTTCATTGGGGCTTGTCGGATTTATGCTTGTCCATTTTCTAAAGGGTGCAATGGATTCCCGCGATTCCACGACTGTTGACAGGATTCAGAGTGATTCGAAAGAGTAGTGAAAAGAGGCTGCCGGAATGGGCAGCCTCTTTTCTAGCTTTGACAATTTGCACAATAGAACGTTTTTCGTGAGGATATTTCTTCTTTGACTATAGGGCTGCTGCAGCGGAGGCATGGTTCTCCTTCTCTGTCATAGACCCTGCACTGCTCATTATAACCCCCGGTTTTGGCATCTCCTTTAAATAAGGGCTCTTCCATATAGCCCCCAAACTGAATAGCCCGGGTTAATACGCCCTTCATGGACTGATACAGAATTTTTATTTCATCCTCATCCAATTCATCTGCTTTTTTCATTGGCAGCAGTCCGGCCTCAAAACAGATTTCATCGCTGTAGCAGTTGCCGATTCCGGAGAGAAACTTTTGATTGACAAATGTCGTTTTCAGCATTCCTCTTCTGCTTCCGATCAGTTCCCGGAAGGCCGGAAATCCCAATATGTGATCCAGAGGCTCCGGCCCCAGATGGGAAAGCTCCTTATCCACCTCTGCGTCTGTCAGCAAATGCAGATAGCCAAGTCTTAATCCAATAAAATAAAGCTTTTTATCACCAAAAGAAATAATAACCTGTTTGGTTCGGTCAGGATTGTCCGCTTCGCTGCCGATATACATCCATCCCCCGAGCATAAGGTGCAGCAGCAGATTTTTACCGGAGCTCAACTTAAAAATAAGGTACTTGGCCCTTCTTTGGATTTGCGTTATTTGCACATTAATCAGCTGACTTTTGAATTGGGCAGGCTGCACATTTATTGATTTTTCGCGGTTTACCTCTACATCAGTAATGACTTTAGGGACCAGTTTCTCCGTTAACAGCCTTCTGTAGGTTTCCATTTCCGGAAGCTCAGGCATGGTGTGTCAGCTCCTTCCTAAAATACTGTTACCTTAGTATTTAATGGAAGGATTCACTTCATTCCTGAAAACTGCACAATCCATTTTTTTCGTTTGTTCAACTTTCCGTAACAATAGTTTCCAATATTTTGATGTTAGAAATGGTACGATGATGATATAGGGAGGTTTTTCCATATGCAAAAGAACCATTCCAGCAATCAGGCTTTAATGTTTTTTATCATTTATATGGCGTTATTAGGAAGTTTAATTTTTGCGGCTGTCACATTCAAACCCACTTTTCAACAGGAACAGCCTTCAGAAATTTCTTCTGCTTTCTCCAAAGAACTCCAGATTCAAAAGCACAATCAGGAAAAGAAAGCAGCTGAGAACGAAGGAAAATGGCAGCCATCCAATACTTTTGTGATCACAGCCATTTCCATCGGCTCATGTCTTGATATCATCGTTGTACTTCTCTGGGCCCGGCATGAAAATAAAAAGAAGCAGCAGGGGCATTTCTCCAATCTGAATAGGTTGGCCAATAAGAAGTGGTTCTGGTACCTGGTTTCAATGGGCATTGTTTTGCCCAAGAATGGCAAGTTGACTTTCAGTCTGAAAAACTTCATCTTAACTGTTATTTTTTTGGTTTTATTGAAGTTTTGGCTGTTTGACCAGCTCGAGAATATCTAAGATCCTCACAGACTCCGATTAACAGCCTCATTCAGCTGTGCAATAATATCATCCGCATGTTCAATGCCAATGGATATCCTTACCACCTGCTTGGTAATGCCGAGCTCCCAGCACACTTCAGGAGGCAGTGCCCGGTGGGATGTTGTCAGGGGATGGGATACGGACGTTTCAACGCCTGCAAGTGTCGGCACAATTTTTATCCATCCAAGCTCTTTGAAAAATTTATTCACATCTGCACTCTCACACAATTCAATTGTGACGATGGCGCCGAACCCTTCTTCACCGTGCTGAAAAGGATAATAGACTTTGTTTACTTCCTGGTTTTGCTCTAATGCGCTTGCCACTCTTCTGGCATTGGCAGACTGCTGCTTCATTCTGAGAGCCAGCGTTTTCGCTCCCCTGCAGGTCAGCCAGGCTTCAAACGGACTTAGATTTGCCCCGAGGTTTACAATTTTGCCGCGCGCTTTTCCAACCAGCTCTTCATCTCCCACGAGGACACCTGCAGTGATATCACTGTGTCCGCCTATGTATTTGGTTGCACTGTGGACGACTAGATCAATGCCTTTCAAATAGGGCTGGCAATGATACGGAGTGGCAAATGTATTATCAATCAGGGTAACGAGATGATGCTTCTTCGCCAGGCGGACGACTTCTTCAAGGTCTTCCACTCGCAATAGTGGATTTGTGATGCTTTCTGAGTATAGAAGTTTTGTATTTTCCTTAATGGCCCCCTCCACCTGATGAGGATCAGAAAACGGCACAAAGGTAACTTCTATACCGAGATGTGTCAGCTCTTCCTTAATTAAATGGAAGCTGCCTCCGTACAGGTCATCGGCGGCCACAATATGGTCTCCGCTTTTGACCACAGCAAGCACTCCCGAGAGGATGGCAGATAAACCGGAGGAGGCAGCTGTCCCGGCCGGTGCTCCTTCAAGTCCGGCAATTAATTCACCAAGCTCATCTGTATTCGGATTTCCCACCCGGGAATAAAGATAATTGCCGTTCCCCTGATAAAATCCCTCCAGCTCATCAAGATCGCTGAATGCAAAAGCGGAAGTTTGATAGATGGGTGTGACTTTACTTTTAATTTTGCGATTGCTGTTATTCTTTTTATGCAGAACAGAAGTTTCGAAATTCATTTGGCCTTTCCCCTTTAAAAGAAATAAGTCTGGAGAAGCGCCCAGACCTTTTTAATAATAATTAGCTGAATTTATAAAAAAATTATATCAATACAGCTTTTATGCGTCAATGAATGAAAGGATCGCTATTCTACTTGACTTCCTTCAGAAAGCTTTTAGTCCTGATGCCCGTCCGTCGAATGATTAATGTTGTATCTACATGTATATCTGCATCAGCAAATTTTTCATCCCAGTTATTCTGGACTTTTTTGAAATTCTTATAATCCTGTCTCAGCACAAATTCACCAAAACCAAAAATATCGGTGCCATATTCCTGCTGAACCTTCTCAATCGTTTTTCCAACCATAGCATTAATCTGCTTTTGGGCCATTTCTCCATTTTCAACATATGTCTTTGCCTTATCAAACTGATCGTTGCAATGAGTCCCGTCAATATACGCCTCTGCTCTGATTTTTATATCTATCTTTGCTTTTCCATTTTCGAGTTTACCTTTAACCTTTGTCCTTGTATCATATACTCTAAGCCCCATATACTGGCTTTCATTGCACTTAACGGTAATGGATGTTTTATTAATTTTATTCTGAATCCATAAGTAATTTCTTGAATCCGTCAATGTCAGAAACCCTTCCAGCTTATCACCTTTGAATATTGCCAGTGAGTCCAGGACGACAAGCGCATCCGGGGTGACCTTCATCATATTTTCCGCACTGGCGCCAGCTTCCGGGTCACCCTTAATCCTGACAGCGGCCATTACAGGCTGGCGTCCCGGGGCGGTCCAGGCTGTAATAACATCATTCATCCTCACTCCTGGGTCTCCACCCCAATCCTTCATCATGGTGTCCAGCTGCGTGTGCAATTTTAAAGAAGTTGATTTCTGGAATTGATACGTCACTTTTAGAACATCAGAGCCCTTGGCCCCTCTTGCAATCAAAATATTAAAATCATCCCGAATTTCTCTGTTTCTCTCCAAGAAATCAATAAAGTCAATAATGCCTTCTTCTGCAAGCTCTTCTCCGATAATCAGAGTGCGCATGTGGGAATAGATCAAATGCCTGGATATCCCTTCGTTCACTCTATAAGTCAGTTCAGCCAAAGAGTTTCCTTCAGCAGAATAAACAATGGATGGAGCATAGCCGCTGGCGGTGCGGTTATTCAACTCTGTTGCATTAATACCTTCAACAGTCAGGGTATATTTACCATCCTCGCCCTTATCCACAGCCATTCCTGTCACAACGGTTATTTCACCCAGCTCTCTCTGGTCCCAGCATCCAGAGAGCAATATAACCGTCAAAACAATGGCGGACATCACACCAAATTTTTTCAATTGGGCTGCTCTCCTTTCATTGGGGGAGGAGAAGGCGACCCTGTCTTTGGAAATTTTTCAGGATTCTGCGTTTTTAAATAAGCAGGCCTCTTCCTCATGCTCCAAATCGGGAATCGGAAAAAGACATCTTTCTGCTGCTCAATGATAAATGGAGCAACTGGTGATAGATACGGAACACCAAAGGATCTGAGAGAGCTTAAATGGGCGACAATAAAAACAAGAACAATCAGGACTCCATACAGGCCAAGGAAAGCCGACACGATAATCAGCAGGAATCTTAGCAGCCTTGCTGCAGCAGCAAAACTATAAGTGGGTGATACAAAATTGGCTATGGCTGTAATGGCCACAATTATGACCATGATATTTGATATAATCCCTGCTTCTGCTGCTGCCTGTCCGATGACGAGAGCGCCTACAATTGATACTGTCTGCCCGACAGCCCTTGGCATCCGGACACCTGCTTCCCGCAGAATCTCAAAGGTAACTTCCATCAAAAGCACTTCAATGACTGCCGGAAAGGGCACTCCTTCCCGCTGTGCAATAATCCCGAGAAGCAGTTGTGTCGGAAGAAGCTCATGGTGAAAGGTTAAAATCCCGACATATAAGGATGGCGTAATCAATGCGATCATAAAAGATAAATACCGGATCATTCTTAAAAAGCTTCCCATCATGAAGTTTTGATAATAATCTTCTGCAATGGAAAAGAAATCAACCAGAACAGCCGGAACCACCAGCACAAAAGGAGTCCCGTCAACAAGGATGGCAATTTTCCCTTCAAGCAAATTGGATGCCACCGCATCAGGCCTTTCTGTATTCAGCGCCAGCGGAAAGGGTGTAGCGGATTTGTCTGCAATCAGCTCTTCAATATTTCCAGATTCAAATATGGCGTTTACTTTAATTTGGCCAAGCCTTTTGCGGACTTCCTGGACGATCTTCTCATTCGATATCCCTTCCATGTACCCGATGTATACAGAAGTATTAGTCTCAGATCCAATGATAAATTTTTCAAAGCGAAGCTTTCTATTTTTAATTCTTCTCCTCAGCAAACTAACATTTGTTGATATCGATTCCACAAAACCATCCTTAGGCCCCCTAATAACCGTCTGGGTGCTTGGCTCTGTAATGGAACGGTCTTCACCTGAGGCCATAGAAAGGGAAAGCGCTTTTTCCATATCTTTAAAAATGATAATGATGTTGCCATAAAGAAGTGCAGTAATGATATCATCGAATGACTCAACCAGCTGGTAGCCTGCCCCTCCGAATTTCTCTTTGCATAGCGATTTCAAATCGTCCTCCGTTGTTAATTCAATGCCATCCTCCTTCCCGCTGAGCGATTGCAGGATCGTTTCTTTTAATAATTTTGTATCAATCATTGTTGTAAGATAGATGAGTAAAGCATCTTTTCCTTCTGTTTTCAGCTCATCCATGCTTAAATCAACCGTGCTGCCGAACTCTGCATTTATTCTTTTTTTCAGCTGTTCCAGACTCATGCTTTTTAAGTCTGGGCCAGTGTCCGCAGCTTCCGCAGGCTGAACAGGATATTCTTTCTTTTTGTGCATTTTTAAAAGTGATTTAAGAATACTCAAAACTTCATCCCCTTCACGCCGGGTTTAGCCTTTTTCTTTCTCCGCTTCCATAAAACTGCAATCAGCAGAAGTGATGGCAGTCCAAACTGCAATGGCAAGTGCAGGAAGTATGGGACCATCTCAAGACCCTCCTGCCAATGATCACCGAAATTTACTGATATTAATATAGAAAAAGATGAAACAATCATGGCTACCGGCAATGAAAAATACCGGTAAGGAAGCCGGAAGGTATACTCCAGGCCTTTCAATCCAGCAAACAAAAACACCGATCCCTTGACCAATATCCCCAGCATCATAATAAAAACAACGAGTGCATCTATTCTTTCAATAAAATTCCCGATGGAGACTTCGCGTGCAGAACTGAGCATAGGAAAATTGGAACGCTGCAAAGCATCAGCTCCAAGTGTGACAATCATCAGAAACATCGCAAATAATAAAAGAGCACCTGCAATTCCCACTCCCATCAATGAAACACGCAAACAATATTTAAAGTTGGTTACAACCGGAAGAATGAGTGTAAAGGCAATTAGCTCACCAAAAGGGAACACGATCAAAGTGGGAAATAGTGCATTCAAAACAGGCTTTAGACCATCTCCAAGTACAGGCTTAATCTCATGTAAATTGGCATTGCCGCTTGCAAATAATAGGATGGTTAGAAGAAACAAAAATCCGAATAAATACGGAGTAAAAATTTCCGATGTTCTGCCAAGGACTTCAAGTCCGAGATATAAAATATAAGCCATCAGCAGACAGATGGTCAGCGAGATAATTTCTATTGGTGTCGACGGCAGAATGGCCGAAGCAATCAATTCTCCAAAATCACGGACCACCCTGCAGGCAAGGTATAGGAAATAAACCACGTAAGAAATAGAAAAAATGATTGCAAGCGGCCTTTTAAAGCCAAACTCCATCAGCTCGAAAAAATTTTTTCCAGGCACCCGGCTTATTAAGAAATAATAGAAAAGCATGATACCAAATCCAATCAGTATGGCGGCTGCGATTGCAATCCAGGCATCTTTTTTGGCATCCCCGCCTACTCCGACAACAATGGCGCTTCCTAAAAGGAAATTGATCAACAATGTCAGCAGCTGGCTGAGAGAGATATTCTCTTTTAACATTCCATCACCAATCCCTTTTAAAATGTATGTTCTTTTAAGCATGTCCAAGCTTTCTCCGCCAACATATCATCGGGATGATCCTGATTTTTTCTTTGCTTTAAAAAGACGAAAATCAATGACTGCACTTGAAAGCATTCCAATAAGTACAGAAACAATAA
Source organism: Cytobacillus sp. EB106-05-05-XG126 (assembly GCF_058791715.1). Taxonomy (NCBI): domain Bacteria; kingdom Bacillati; phylum Bacillota; class Bacilli; order Caryophanales; family Bacillaceae; genus Cytobacillus; species Cytobacillus sp. EB106-05-05-XG126. The sequence goes on from NZ_JBYTDU010000004.1 coordinate 9,832, forward strand.
TGATCATTCTTCCAGTGGCAATCTCCGTAAACAGTAAATTCCTCAAAGCTTCCCAGATCGTATAATCAAATATTTTCATATCAAAAAGTGCAGCTAATATAGTCAATAACAGAAAAATGCTCAGATAGCTAAATGTAATCATGACTGTACCCCATTATCATTCAATACTGTATATCCTTTCTCAGCCTGCACATTTTATCCAAAAATGATGGAAAAAACAGCAGAGAACCGGATTTATCATTCCCCTGATTAATTAACAATTTAATGGGTATGGTTAGAGAAGGAGAAATTGTATAGAAATAGGGTTTGCAGGAAAAATTATGTACGAATATAACGTAGGAGGACAAATATGACGACATCCAACCACAACACACCCCAATATCCTGAGCCATATTGGAGGGAAGAGGAACTTCCTGCCTTTGACAAGCTCAGAGAAGATGCTCATACGGACATTGCGATTGTCGGCGGAGGCATTACCGGGATAACGGCAGGGTACCTTCTTGCCAAGGAAGGCTTTAAAGTGGCGATTCTTGAAGCAGGCAATATCCTGAACGGCACCACTGGCCATACAACAGCCAAAGTGACGGCACAGCATGGCTTAATATATGATGAATTGATCAGCCACTTTGGCGTGGAAAAAGCCAAGCTCTATTATCAGGCTTCGGCTGATGCACTGAATTTCGTCCGGAACACAGTAACTGAAAAACAAATTGAATGCGACTTCAGTAATGAAGAAGCAATCATCTACGCTGTATCGGAAGAGTATGCACAAAAAGTCGATAAAGAGCGGCAAGCCTATGAAAAACTCGGAATCCCACACGGAATGAAGGAGAGCATTCCGTTTAACATCAACACGACTGCCGTGCTTTCCATGTTTGACCAGGCCCAGTTCCATCCGGTTAAATACTTGAAAAAGCTGCTTAAAGACTTTGTGGATTTGGGAGGAATTGTATATGAAAATACAACAGCAGCAGATATTGAAGAAGGCAGTCTTCCTGATGTTGTAACAAGAGATGGGCATCGCCTGAAATGCAAATATGTCATTGCGGCTTCCCACTTCCCTTTTGCAGATATGAAAGGGTTTTATTTTTCCAGATTATCTCCGGAAAGATCTTATGTACTTGGCGTAAAAATTAAAGAGGACTTCCCTGGAGGCATGTATTACAGTGCCGATTCACCGACCCGCTCGCTGAGGTACACACCCTTTAATGGAGACAAGCTCATTTTAGTGAGCGGCGACAGCCACAAAACAGGACATGGGCCGGATACAATGAAGCACTACGACGCCCTGGAAGTCTTTGCAGAAGAGGTGCTTGGTATTACCGATTATCCTTATCGATGGTCTGCCCAGGATTTATACACACTTGATAAGGTCCCTTATATCGGCCCGATCACGTCCAAACAGAAGAATATCTTTGTCGCAACAGGCTACCGGAAATGGGGTATGACAAACGGGACAGCAGCTGCCATGCTGATAAAGGATCAGATTATGGAAAGAGACAACCCTTATGCCGACCTGTTTACGCCATCCAGATTCCAGGCTGACCCAAGCATCAAAAAATTTATAGCAGCCAATACAGATGTTGCCGGACAGCTGATCAAAGGCAAGCTTGAATTCGTGCCAAAAGAAACAGGAGATCTGTCAAAAGATGAGGGCGGCGTCGTGATGATCAAAGGCAAACGGACAGGGGCATACAGGGATCCTGAAGGCAGCCTTCACCTTGTGGATACAACCTGCACCCACATGGGATGTGAATGCGAATGGAACCATGGTGACCGCACATGGGACTGCCCATGCCACGGCTCCCGCTTTTCCTATGATGGGACCGTTGTGGAAGGTCCGGCGGCCAAACCGCTGAAGAAAGTGGAAGAATAATAATATTTTATAGACAGTCTCCTATGGGAAACTGTCTTTTTTGTGGAATTTGCGGTAATTGATCGGATTCCCATCCATTTATGTGCGGAAAAACGTATTTTCTGTGAGGATAGCTGAATTTTATGTGCGGATAAGATTTTTTCTGTGCGGATAGCCCATTATTATGTGCGGTTAGACATTTGGGCTGTAAATATGGCTTCCTTATAGATGTTGAACTGCTGGAGCCCGCTTTTACCTTCTGATAACTGGATATTACTTGCAGATAGCTCATTTTTATTTTCGGATAAACCGTTTTACTACCGTATAGCTCATTTTTATTTTCGAATAGCGGCAGCAAAAAAAATCCCCCTTTAAAAAGGAGGATTGTTCATCAGTCCTGCACGTTGTTTTCTTTCTTTTCTTTACTGCCGGTTGTGAATTCAACAAGCTCTTCGCTTGTTCGCTGCGGTCTGTGTTTATTGTTATTGCGCTGTGCATTGCCATTTCCAAGTTTGGTTCTGCCCATATTCTCATCTGCTCCTTTTTTGTTTTATCAGGAGTAGTATGAGTCAATTATGAACCAGTTATTCTGATGCCGGCACTCCAAGTTCAGGTGCTTTCCTATGACTCGTAGCCTGTTCAAAGGCATAAGCAAGTTTGATCAGGAGCGGCTCACTATAGGCAAGCCCTGTAAATGTAATGCCCACCGGCTCTCCTTCCGGGGTATACCCGGCCGGTACTGTGATGGATGGATATCCCGCTTTTGCCGGGATGCCTGCTCCATAATTATTCGGGAACACGATGGCATCCAGATTATGCTCCTGCATTACATAGTCAATGCCCTGCTCCCCGGAAAAATAGATATCCTTCTCAAGTGCTGATATATAGGCCATTTCTTTTAAATCTCCGCTTGTTTCCTCCGCTTCAATCAGAATGGATTGACCGTATTTCAAGCACTTTTCACTGTTTTTTTCATTAAACTTAATGACATCGGACAGGGTGCGAATATGAAGGTGCGGGGCGACAGTCCGCAGATAGGCATTCACATCCGCTTTAAATTCATAAGTCAGGACGTCATAGCTCCACTCAGTTTTTGTGGAAGGAATCACTATTTCGTCGACCACCTCTGCCCCCAGTTCATTTAACTGGGCTACAGCTTGATTCATAACGGCGAGCTTCTCAGAACTTAAGTAGTCAAAATAGGTCTCTCTGGCAATGCCGATTCGTGCGCCATGCAGTCCATTTTCATCAAGGAAAGCGGTAAAATCCTTGCCCTGCAGATCCTGATTTGTCAGGGTAACCGGATCATTTTCATCAGAGACTGCCAGCACGTTCAATAATAATGCTGCATCCTTTACCGTTCTTGCCATAGGCCCTGCAGTGTCCTGGCTATGGGCAATTGGAATAATTCCGGTTCGGCTGACAAGTCCCACTGTCGGCTTTATTCCAACGAGAGAATTCTGGCTGGCAGGGCTTAGTATGGAGCCTGATGTCTCCGTTCCAATGGCTGCAGCTGCAAAATTAGCGGCAATAGCGGCTCCGGATCCTGCGCTCGAACCTCCTACATCAAATTTCCCAGGCCCATAAGGATTTAAGGTCTGTCCGCCCCGTGAGCTGTATCCGCTCGGCATCCCTTCTGTCATAAAATTGGCCCATTCTGTCATATTCGTTTTTCCGATAATGACGGCTCCCGCTTTTCTTAATTGAAAAACCACAAATGAATCACTTTGTGCATAGTGATCCTTCAAAGCAAGTGACCCGGCAGTTGTCTGCATCTTGTCTCCTGTATCCATATTATCCTTTAACAATATAGGTATTCCATGAAGAGGGCTGCGCGGCCCCTTCTTTTCTCTTTCCGCATCAAGAGCAGCTGCAATATGCAGTGCATCCGGATTGAGTTCCAAAACAGAATGAATGTTTTGATCCAGCTGACCAATTCGGTTCATATACATTAATACAATTTCTTTGGAGGTGATTTCCCCATTCTGCATTTTTTCCTGCAGTTCTTCTATCGTGGCTTCAAGCAAATAATCATCATGAAAATTCTTTAGCCTTGGATTCTCCATCATTGATTTCCCCTTATTCTTTAGTGAAATAAAGTTCCACTTACTAATTCGCTTAGAAAAGGAGAAATTCCTTTTTATAAAAAAATGCCAGGCACCAATTGATATAGGTGCCCGGCACTTTATTTTTAAACGATTTGGCCGCCGCGCATGACTTTCTTTTCGGCAGTGAGGCCCAGTTCTTTCGCCATTTTTTTAAGTTCTCGCTCTTCTCTTTCAGTGACGAGAGAAATAACGGTTCCGCCTGCGCCGAATCTTCCTGTTCTTCCCGAGCGGTGGACATATTGATTCATATCCTTCGGGAAGTCAAAATGTACGACATGGGTGACTCCCTTGATGTCCAGCCCTCTTGCCGCAACATCTGTGGCAATCAGCATATTCGTTTTGCCCGTGCGGAAGTTCTTGATGGCTTTCTGCCTGTCAAATTTGCTCAGGTCGCTGTGCAGAGTGCTTGAAGAGATATTTTTAAAATCAAGCTTTTCGGCCATTACCGTGAGGTTGCCGATATCCTTGACAAATACCAGTGCCTTTATATCTTCAAGCCTTGAGACCTTTTCGAGCATTTTGATTTTGTCCCGCGCTTCTGCCACAAAATAAATATGGTCCACACCCGCAGCCTGAATGGTTTCATCCTTCTCGACACGAATGACTTCAGCATCAGCTGTCAGTTCTTTTGCAAGCTGCTCAACAACCGGCGGCAGTGTCGCTGAAAACAGCAGGACCTGGCGTTCTTTAAGTGTAGATTTAACAATGTTTTGAACCGTCTGAGTGTGTTCCTTAACGAGAAGCTGATCACCTTCATCCAGGACAACGGTTTTGACTTCATGCATTTTCAGCTTTTTTTGTTTAATCAGCTCGAGCACCCGTCCCGGCGTTCCTAAAGCAATGTGCGGATGCTTCTTTAATTTTTCAAGCTGCCTTTTCACATTGGCTCCGCCGATAAAAGAAGCTGCTTTAATTCCGCTGCCTTCAGCCCATTTTTGGATCTCGCTTAATATCTGCATCACAAGCTCCTGTGAAGAGGCTAAAATGACAGCCTGTACCGCCTGTTTATCCGGATCAATTTTTTCCAGGACCGGCAGCAGGTAAGCAAGTGTCTTGCCTGTTCCAGTCGGAGACTCGGCAATAATATCCCTGCCCTCCAAAGCCGGAGGAACCGCTTCTGCCTGAATGGTCGTCGGCTGAGTAAACGCAGACTTTTTCCATGCCTCCAGGATAAATGGTTTCATATTTTCAATAAAAAATTGTGTCATATGTTACTCCTTTAACTTTATTGCGTGTAATCAGATAAATTATTTTTAGTATAGCCGAAAAATCGGAAAAAACTAGTATCGGTAATGATACTAGCTTATAGGCAGGAAGTTGTCCACCCTTAACAGGAAAAGGCACGAAGCCATTTCTGGCATCCGTGCCTTAATACTTACTTATGAATCCATACAGCTCCGGCAGAGTTGTCCTTGGCTTCACCGACCACTTGGAATTTCAAGCCGTGTTCAGGAACAATTCGTCCTGCATCAGGAATCAGACTGTTGATGTACTTGTTGGAATCATCAAAAACTGAAATTCCTTTAAGGCCAGGGTAGTCATAATCCCCGCGGGTTGGCGAACTTACTTCCCATGCTGGTGCTTTGTCCAAGGAGAACGCAGCATCCGCAATCTGATATCTTGTGCTTTGAGATACTGTTTCTTTGCCATCTAACAGACCGGTAATGGCTTCCGGATGTGAATCCACCACTCCAAGAAAACCTTCTCCCGGATGAACGCCAACCCAGTTGTCTGTGTGGCTGTCATCAGCATACCAAACAACTAAACCAGTGTTGTATTTTACACCTCTTGATTGGGCAAGGGCTGTATCGGAGCCTGCGTAATTTCTCCATTCAAGGTAATAATGGTTCTTCGCAAAGCTGATTCCGTTGGAAACAATGAATCCGTCAAGTGCCATCTGAGAGGCGCCTTCAGCATCGTCTGAGAAAATCACATTTCCATCAGCTGTTACAGTGATTTCATCCATCGCAAATCCGTCCAATGCTAAGCCGCCATCTGTTACATATTCGAATTTCAGGCTAACTTTTTTACCGGCAAATCCGCTTAAGTCATATTCCTTATCCACCCATTGTCCTTTTGAAGATTCTGCACGGGCATCGCCGTCTGTATCTTCATCACCAATTGTATCAATTACTGTTTCTGTGCCATCGGATGTTGCAGTAACTGTCAGATAATCATAATCAAACTCAATATCATAATAAACTTTCGCATTGAAGACAGCAGCTTCCGCAGTTGTTAAGTCGAATTCAGGCGTCGTCAAAGTGGTATGAAGGTCATCACCTTTCGTGCTGTAGTAATATTTCTCTCCAAACGCAGGTTCAATTCCCTTCACTTCTTTTTCAGGAAGATTTACTTTTACAATTCCCGGGTTTTTAGATTTGGTTACACTTTGGTCAATAACTGTTGCCAAACCTTTTTTATCAATATCTTCATAATTTACTTCCATAATATTGGCCCAGTTTCCGCCCATTCCTTTTTGGAAAAATTCTTTGTTTTGCGGTGAGAAGCTGGTTGGCTCTGTACCAGCTATTTTGCCGTTCCAGCTGCCTCCGCTCATGATGGACCAGGAAGCAACCGGCTCACCTTGACCGGTGTATTGCGTATCATACTCGTCCGGCAATCCTAAATCATGTCCGAACTCATGGGCAAACACCCCGACAGCTCCATCTTCAGGCTGAATCGTATAATCAAATGCGCCCATTTTTCCGCCCCAATAATCTACCTTGGCAGTTGTATTCGGAACTGCAAATACTCCGCCAAGCGTCCAGCGGTGAGACCAGATGGCATCATCACCGAGCGCACCTCCGCCAGCTTCCTGTCCTGTACCAGCGTGGATAATCATTAGATGGTCAACCAATCCATCAGGCTCGTTAAGGTTTCCATCTCCATCTAAATCATATAGATCAAATTCATCGTATTCTGAAAGATCCATCCCAGCGTCTACAGCTGCTTTTAAAGCCTCTTTTACTAAGTCGCGAGGTCCTAGAGGAGATAAATTGTCATGGCCTCCGGTAGGGTTATCATCACCATAATCGCCCGCTTTTCCAGGGACCGTCAGCCATTCAGACACAGTGCCGTCCACCGTATAGCTGCCTCCGGACTGCTCTTCATAGAATTGCTTAAATGTTTTTACTTTATCTCCATTAAATAATTCAAATTCAGTATCGCCAAACATCAGTTTTTCATAGTGCTCTTTGCTGAAATCATCAGCGTACATGTAGCCCTCTTCCTGTGTTACATTGTTATGCTTGAAATCTTCAAATTCAGTTAAAAGCACAAGCACTTTGTCTGTTCTGACATCACCATTGTAGTTTGCTTCTTTGGCCGGATCTACTTTTACATATCCGTCCGGTTTGCCCTTTTTAAAGTTTTTATGACCCTTATTCAGCTGCTTTGACAGCTTGTCTTTTTGTTTGGTTAAAAAATCTTTTGTTTTTTTGTCAAACTCATCCTTATGGTCATGGCTATTTTTTGTACTTCCAGGCTGCTTTTCACCTTGCTTTTCTTTTATGTACTCCTTAACTGCCTTTTCTATTTCTTTAGAGGAAGCATCCTTTTTAACCAATCCTCTGTCTTTTAATGCCTTCCCCAGCCGGTCTTCATTCACAATGTTCAAATCAATCGGTGCTGAAATTTCTTCTGCTGAAGCTTTTGAAGGAGCTGCTGTTGTCCCGGCAAAAGATCCCGCAAATAGTGCAGCTGCCATCATCGTGCTGGCTGTAATGGAAGATACAACCTTAAAAGGTTTATTCTTATTACTCATCTTATAGCCTCCTATTTAGTTTTTCTGAATTTTCGAAGTGCGAGATTAATTCTATCAAACTAACATAAAGTTTTTAATAGTCTAACAATACTGTTATTTTAATATTTTGATAACATTTTAATAGGTAATTGTGTTCAATTTATTCAGCGCAAAAAAATAACTGGGTATTAATGCTTATTCATGGGTATAAAAAAGAGAGCATCAGACTGCTCTGATGCCCCCTTGCTTTTATTTATTCAATTTGGTAATTCTTCCTTCAACCACTGGGTTTACTTCTTTCTGTTCTTTGATGTAGTTGAGTAAAGCATCAAGGTCGACGATATCCACAGTGCGGTTCTTGCCGTTTAACAGGGCGCTGTAACCGTCTCCCCCATCAGCCATATAATTGTTTACTGTCACAGAATATTCTTGTTCTGCAGTGATTGGCGTTCCATCGGTTTTTACTAAAGAAACGATGCGATCTCCAGCAGCTCTCGAAGAATCATACGTCACCTTTAAACCGGAAACATGCATAATTCTTTCTTTTGAACCCCACTGCTGTTCGAAAAGTTCTTTAATCTGCGCACCGGTCAATGTCAATGTCACAAGGTCATTTCCGAAAGGCTGTACTGTAAAAGCTTCTTTCCACGTAATATCTCCTGCATCAATGCCTGCACGGACGCCGCCTGAGTTCATGAAGGCAAAGTCAGTATTGGTCTGTGCAATCATGGAGTCTGCAATCAGGTTCCCCATCGGAGACTCTCCGTCAGCATTTACATCCCTCGAAATACCAGTTGAAGTATGGCCGATAACCTCATTTAAAATTGGAGCTGCATCAGCAACATAAGCATCCAGCATCTCCTTGATTACAGCATCTGGTTCAATATCACGTGCAGCGTTTACGATCTCAGCTTTTTTAGCAACAATATCTCCGGAAACCGGATCAATTGTTAAATCTACATCAGAGAAAGCTGTACCATATGAATAGGATTGAACAAGCAATTTTCCGTCTACTACAGTGTTTGTGTACTTATGATTGTGCCCGCCGAACATCACATCCACTTCATCATCAACCGCATTTGCAATTTCTGCGAGTTCTTCTTGAGGATTAGCCCCATCCAAATCAGACACTGCAGGATTGTGAGTAATGACCACAATCGATTTAACGCCCTGCTCCTTCAGATCTGCCGTGTACTTGTTGATCGCTTCCGCTTCGTCTGTGAATTCTACTCCAGCTGTTCCGCTTGGCGTTACGATTCCAGGAGTATCGGAATAGGCAATGCCAATAAAGCCGATAGGCACTCCATTTACTTCTTTAATAACATATGGATCAAGGATTGGTTCCTTTGTTGTTTCATCGACTACATTTGCTGCAACATACGGAAAGTCTGCTCCTTCAAACTCACCATACTTCTCCACCGTTTTAGGATGGGCACCGCCATTGATGAGACGGAGCATTTCATCTACCCCTTCATCGAATTCATGGTTTCCGACTGTACCTATATCAAAACCGATCTCATTAAGCATATTAATGGTAGGCTCGTCCTGAAGAAGGGCAGAAACAGGGGAGCTCGCCCCGACTGCATCACCGGCATGCAGCATGATTGTATTGGGGTTCGCTGCTTCTCGCTGTTTTAAATGTGCAGCTAAATATTCGACTCCGCCCGCATTCAAGCCGGCATTAAATGTATCAAGCTGGCCATGGAAATCATTGATTCCCAAAAGCTGGACTTCAAAAGGCTTTGGCTCCGGAAATTGAAGCGAATACTTCGAAAAGCCATTGCCTGCTTCACCGGCGTAGCCGATTCCGCTGCCTTCAGCAATTGCATTCTTTGCATCCGGTGAAGATTCAAACGTTACATTTACTTCATCGGCAACCGGTGCAAATGACCAATTGGCATCTGCAGAAGGATCGATGGTTTGTTCTTCACGGATATAATCAATGATTGCCTGGCGGTTTTCATCCGGATAAAGCTCTACTGCTGTGTTGTTTCTGACTCCAGGGAAAGTGCCGCTGGCCCGATAATTATTTGTTACAACGATGAATTCCTGATCTGGATCAATAGGTGCTCCGTTATACTGAAGATTTTTGATTCTGTTTGCATCAGCATTAATCTGCTTGCCATCCTTATCATACTTAGCAGGTTCTGTTACATCGATCTCATATGTCACACCATCGATTACATCATAGTTATAAGTAGGGAAATCATTATTAATGAGAGACTGTTCTCCTGCTTCATTTTCTTTTATCTGATTGAACTGCCCTGCAGACATTTCAAGCCATTCTTTCACATCTGCACCTTTAATTTTTACCGTAGCGACTGTATTGGGATACAAATATAGATCAGCTACATTTTTGATGGCGATTGTGCCTTCAGGGATATATGTGTAATAGCTCGCCCCGTTGCGGCCGCCTGCTTTAAAAGGGGCTCCCGCTGAAAGCACGGGTGTATTTTCATCCGGTGTTCCTATTAATTGCTTCTCGATATACCACTTTTGTGCATTCGTTACAATTTGAATGGAAGGATCATCTTTTACAAGTGCAAAATAGCTGTGGATATCCGCTGTTGTTTCCCCGACAGGCTGGCGGACATAATTCACGGTTCCTTCATGCTCTTCCTTTACAGCTTTCAAAATAGCAGGATCTGCATCTGCCAGGCTTTCCTTGACGGTCGCGCCGGATTCATTTTTATAGCTTCTGAAAATAGACCTTAAAGATGACTGGGAATCCTTAACCTGCCACTTGCCCTTTACCTTGGCAATGGTCAGGTCCATAACGCCAAGCTGGTTGCCCCAGCTGCCCGGCATGATGAACGGCACCCCGTTGACCGTTCCCTTTTCTGTATCTACTCCAGGAAGATCGGTGAAATCTCCCGGAAAATTCTTATGGTTGTGTCCGGAAATGACCGCATCAATGCCTTCTACTTTTGTTAAGTCGTAGGCTGCATTCTCTTCCATTTCAGCATATGCTGCATCCCCCATGCCGGAGTGTGCAAGCGCAATGATAATGTCCGCACCTTCTTCTTTCATTTTAGGAATATTAGCTTCTACTGATTTTACAATGTCTTTTGTGATGATTTTTCCATCAAGATTGGCTTTGTCCCATTGTGTAATCTGCGGAGTCACAGCACCGATAACCCCAACCTTAATAACCTGGTTTCTGCCTTTTTCATCAACCATTTTTTTCTTGATGATTTTATATGGCTTAAAATAATTTTTATCATTTTCCGGATTTAGATCGTGGTCATCTTTGTAGACATTGGCATTCACATAAGGAAATGGCGAATCATCCAGGACCTCATCCAGATAATCGAGCCCATAATTGAATTCATGGTTTCCTACCGTAGCGGCATCATAATCTAATAGTTCCATAGCCTTGAAAACAGGGTGCACTTCCCCATCCTCAAGCTTATCTACTTTTGCTTTATAATCGCCAAGCGGATTTCCTTGAATTAAGTCGCCATTGTCGAATAATAATGTATTCTTTGCTTCTTTTCTTGCCTGTTTGATTAAGGTAGCTGTTTTAGCCAGACCAAATTCAATGGTTTCTGCATCTTTATAGTAATCATAGTTATAAAGATGTGTATGTATATCTGTTGTTCCCAGTATCCGCAGGCTTACTTCATGGCTGAATTGATGTTCAGGTTTTCCTGTATGATCAGGCTTTGCTGCCATTACAGAATCATATGAAACAGGAGCTGCCAAGACAGATAGGGACATAGTTGCAGCAAGAATTGTTTTACCTAATTTGCGCGCAGGATTTTTCAAATGGATACATCTCCTCGATATTAGTAGATTAGGATGATAACATTCATAATTCTATCTATTTTTAGACTTATTTGAGAATGAGCAATTAGTCGGAATTAACATGGAAAAATTATTAAATTTCTGTAAAAAAGTAGCCTATTTACCTAAAAAAATACAGCACCCTCATAGGGTGCTGCACAATTTCGGATTGTATTATCATAATATCAGTTACTATTTTCCGGGTCTGCCCTGTACATGGAATGACATCCCTTAAATTCGCTTATTGGGTTGGCTGCTCTATAGGAATAGTAAGGTTTACAATTGTCCCTTTCCCCTTTTCACTTTCAAACGTGATTCCCGCCTTGTGTTCATCCAAAATTTGCTTGGTAACCATCAGTCCTAAACCGGTTCCATCCGGTTTAGTTGTATAAAATGGATCCACGACCCGTTCCATATTTTCTGCTTCTATCCCGCAGCCTTCATCTTTAATGCTGATCAAAACCTGATCATCCTCCGCCACTTTGGCCGAAATCAGGATCGTGCCGCCTTCTGTCATAGATTCCATTGCATTCTTGACCAAATTAATAAAAGCCTGCTTCAGCATATTTTCGTCGCAATGAACTTTAGGAACAGATTCCAAATTTTTTGTTTCAAGACGGATGTTCTGGTTGGCTGCCTGTTCATGTATGATTGAGATGACATAGTTAATCACTGCGTTCAGTTCAACTTTCTTAAACATAGGCAGCCTTGGTTTGCTCAGGATCATAAGGTCATCGGCAATCAGATTAATGCGGTCGATCTCCTCAATCATAATTTTATATCGATCCCTATCTTCAGTGTGCTTTTCCATCTGCAGCTGAGTAAACCCCCTTAATGCTGCTAAAGGATTTCTCACTTCGTGGCCCACTGCCGAAGCCATCTGTCCGACAGCAGCCAGCTTTTCCGTCTGGCGGAGTTCCTGGAAAACATGTGTCAGCGAGTGAATATATGAATAGAAGCGGTTCAGCAGAACATATGAAACACTTGAAAAAATGATCAAAAGCACGATTGGCACCATTACCTTCTGGCTGCTCAGTATCAAACCAGCCAGAAGATACTTCGCAACCATCCCCCCGGTTACAATCCAAAAATAGCGCTTATTCACAAAAATCGGTGCAAATATAATAAACAAAAGTTCTACTGCGCTTCCGCTCTGGAATTCCTTCGATTCACCAAAATAAATCAGCATGCTGCTGCTAAAATCAATCAGGGAAAAACCTGCAAAAAATAAGTATTTTACGAGAAAAGGCCGTTTCGTCCTGATAAAATAAAGCCCAAACGGCAAAAGACCGGTAATAGCCAGATAATAGCCCCATCCGAGCCCTCCATCCGGGAGCCCGGCAGTGCCGCCTGTATTAAGTGGAAGCAGATAATAATAAAATAAATCATAAAGCGTTAAAATAATATAAAACAGCCAGATAAAAAGGGTGACTGCTTTTGTTTCTTCTTTTATCAAAGTATCTTGATTAAAGCCTTTCATTTACATGCTCCTTGGTTAACTCTATTAATTGTATGCCTTTAGCACTATTATATACGTTTGTGTCGAAACATGTATATTATGTTATATTCTTAAACTTCAAAAAACCGGCCAAGGTATTTCCTGGCCGGTTTGTGTATTATAGCTAAGGTTTTAAGATGACTTTGATGCAGTCATCTTCATGGTCATTAAAAATCTTATATGCACGATCTGCTTCTTGGAGGGGAATTTGATGAGTTATGATCGACTTTGGATCAAATTCCTTGTTCGTGATTTTTTCGAACAGCTCAGGCATGTAGTGAACAACAGGGGCTTGTCCCATTTTAATCGTAACATTTCTCGAGAAAAATTCCTCCAGCGGGAACATATTATAAGTCAGCCCGTAGACACCTGTCAGCTGGACGGTTCCAAATTTACGGACGGCTTTTGTCGCAATTTGAATCGGGCCAAGCGTTCCTCCCTGCAGCTTCAGCTTCTGTTCGATTTTTTCAACTGCGGATTTCTTTCCATCCATGCCCACACAATCGATGACCACATCAGCTCCACCCTGGGTGATTTCTTTCAGATAAGCTCCCATGTCATCATATTTAGTGAAGTCATAGACCTCTGCATCATTGGTGAGTTTGGCATGGTTCAGACGGTAATCAAGATGATCGACCGCTATTACCCGCTTAGCACCTTTCATCCAGGCAAATTTCTGGGTCATTAACCCGATGGGGCCGCAGCCGAGGACGACGACCGTGTCTCCCGCTTTTACACCTGAATGCTCCACACTCCAATAAGCTGTCGGCAGCACATCTGATAAAAAGAGCAGTGACTCATCCTCCAGCTCGCATGATTCCGGTATGACAAAGGGCATAAAATTGCCAAATGGCACCTTCAAAAACTCTGCCTGGCCGCCAGGATGATTTCCATATTTCTCTGTATAGCCGAAATAGCCGCCTGAATCATTATGCGGGTTCGAATTATCACATTGGCTCTCCATATCATGCTGACAGTAGAAGCAATGCCCGCACGACACATTAAATGGAATGACCACCCTGTCGCCTTTTTTGACCCGTGTCACATCAGGGCCTGTTTCCTCAACGATTCCCATCGGTTCATGCCCGATAATATACCCGGGCCGCAATGGCATGTTTCCCTGATATAAATGAAGGTCCGATCCGCAAATGGCTGTTGACGTGATTCGGACAATAACATCATCCCGTTTTTCAATTCTGGGATCCTCCACATTTTTCACTTGAATATCTTTTGCTCCCTGGTAAGTTACAGCTCTCATGCTTCACACTCCTTTATTGACTTAATAGGCTATACCCTCCTCCGTGCTCAAATAACTCCATTTATATCCAATTTATAAGTTGAAATATTTACCTCAAAAGTTAATTTTCTTTTAATTTAGAAAAATAGTACAAAAGACCAGTTTAACTATTCTGAATTTTGTAAATATAATAGAGTCACAGCTTTTCCGGCTGTGGACAATACATATTTTGAGAGGAGATTTTGGATGAAGAAAAAAAGAATAATTGGATCAGCGGTATTAAGTGTCGCAATGGGGCTTTCTGTATTTGCATCAGGGGCTTTTGGCCAGCAGGTTGAGAGCAATGAAACCTACCGGGTCGTTATTCAGGGACCAAGTGCGGAAAAGGCAAAGGCAAAATCGAACTACGGAGTACGGTGGGATTTTGGACAGAAAGGTTTTACTACAACAGTCAATGCTAAACAGTATCAGGCACTTTTAAAAAATAAAAACTTAAAGATTGATAGAGTAGATGAAGTTAAGAATGCACCTGTGACAGCTGCAAAACCTGGATCGGAGGCTGCATCAGCTCCAACAGACGGTACACCTTGGGGAATTGAGGCCATATACAATGACAGCTCCATCCAAAGCACTTCAGGCGGAACAGGGGTAAAAGTTGCTGTGCTGGACACTGGGGTAAATACAACGCATGCTGATCTTGCTGGACAAGCTGAACAGTGTAAAGACTTTACACAAAGAAAGTCACCTTTAATTGACGGAAGCTGCGGGGACAAGAACGGACACGGCACACATGTTGCTGGTACTGTACTGGCTCATGGCGGTGCTAACGGACAAGGTGTTTATGGGGTAGCTCCAGACGCAGATCTCTGGGCATATAAGGTGTTAAATGACAGAGGATCAGGGTATTCTGATGACATCGCCGGAGCTATTAAGCATGCGGCCGATGAAGCGGTCCGCACAGGATCTAAAGTGGTCATTTCCATGTCATTAGGTTCAAGCTCTAAGAGCACGCTGATTGCAGATGCAGTTGATTACGCCTACAGCAAAGGTGTCCTGGTAGTTGCTGCTGCCGGAAATGACGGTCCTGCCGATAACACGATTGGCTATCCTGGCGCACTGGTGAATGCTGTTGCAGTGGCCGCTCTTGAAAATGTTCAGCAGAATGGTTCATACCGTGTTGCAGATTTCTCATCAAGGGGCAACCCTGCAACTGATGGCGACTACCTGATCCAGGAGCGTGATGTCGAGCTGTCTGCACCAGGCAGAGCAATTGAATCCACATGGTATGATGGCAGTTACAGCACAATCAGCGGCACATCCATGGCAACTCCTCATGTATCCGGATTGGCTGCTAAAATCTGGGCTCAGAATCCATCCATGAGTCATACACAGCTTCGCACCGAGCTTCAGAACCGGGCCAAGCTGAATGATATTCTTGGTGGAACAGGCGCTGCAGCTGGTGACGATTATGCGTCAGGCTTTGGCTTCCCGCGTGTAAAATAAGAGAATAATAGAAAAGCTTGGACATTTACGGTCCAAGCTTTTTTGTGCTTTGGTTTTAATTAAAATTACTGCAAAACAGCCTGCTTTTTCTGCTTTCTGTTATATATGATTTTGGACAGGCTCACACTCGCCTCGTACAGGAGCAGGAGAGGCAATGTGACCAGTATATCTGAAATAAAATCAGGCGGTGTGACTAGGATCGCAACCACAATCAGCACGAAATAGGCATACTTCCTTATCTTCTGCAGCGAATAGGGATTGATAATGCCAAGGCTGGTCAGGAACATAATCACAACCGGAAGCTCGAACAGAAAGCCGAATGGCAGTGTTAAATGCAGCACAAATTGAAAGTACTTTTCTGTTGTAAAAAAGGCGGTGAACATCTCTCCGGATAAGGTCATTAAAAAATTCAGAACCAGCGGCAAAAGGATGAAATATCCGAATGCTATACCGGTAATGAACAGGAAAAATAACGCGGGAATATAGGATAAGGCCACCTTTTTCTCCATTCCGGTAAGCGCCGGACTGACAAACAGCCAGATTTGATGGGCAGCTACCGGGATGGCGGCTGCAATGGCTACAACAGACGCAAGCATAAAATAGACCCATAGAATTTCAGATGGACCGAGAACAGCTAATTTAAAGTCCAGATCCTTAACCAGCCACTGGTAAATGTCGCTGACGAAAATAAAGGATAGTGCCAAGAACGCGATAAAGACAGCAGCTATAATCATAAGCCTCTTCCGGAGCTCCTCAAAATGCTGGAGAACATTTACTGCCTCATTGTTCATATTAATCACCTCAATAGAAAAGCGCAAGCGCCTTGCCCACCCCCGACAAGCACAAGACGAGCCTCCCGGAAAGGCGTTCTTTGCCTTTTTGGGAGGATTGGCTTGTGACCTCGAGGGGGTAGGCGCTGGAGCTAGACACTTATCGACGTTCAAAAATTATATGCTTTCTTATCTTTATATAAAAGGAAGGAAGATAACTCTCCCTTCCTATTCATTCTTACAGCAATTCTTTTTTCTTATCTTCCGGCTGTTCGTCTGAAACAAGTTCGCGTGTGGATTTCTTGAATTCCTTCAGGGTGGTGCCGAATGCCCTGCCGATTTCAGGAAGCTTGGATGGGCCGAAAATGATCAGCGCCAGCACTAGAACAATAATCAATCCTGGTATCCCGATATTTGATAGCATAGTAACCTCCTAGTATTTGAAGCCTGTAATTGCCACAACTCCCGGACGCGGCATGGTGTCTCCCTTGCGGTGCGGCCATTTGCTTGTCAGATTGTTCAGGTCTTCCGTCTCTTCTCCCGGGTGCTGAATGGACAGGAACAGGGTTGTCTCGTTTGGTGTAAAAGAGGGTCCAGTCAGTTCTGCTTCAACGGGAGCTGAAGCAAATTGAAAGGCTTCACCTGTATTTTTTCCGATCGTCGGGATAACAAACATGCCATTGTTGGCGAAATGTGTGTAGATTCCTGTATTCAGCTTGCTTGATGACATATCTGTTACAGTCCAGAGATTGCCAAGGCTATCGAAAGTCAGATTGTCAGGTGCACTGAAGCCGCTCTGTTTTCCGCCGGCTGCGAAGATTTCAAAATCAAAAGTAAGTGCCCCCAGGTCATCTCCCTCTTCGATAAATCTGGTAATATGGCCGTGGAAGTTGCCATGTTTATCATTGTTGGTGTGGGCAATGAATACCGTTTTATCGAACGGGCTGATTTCCACATCTTCCGGCCGGTCAGTAGGCGTTCCGCCAACAAGCAGAGCTGCTTCATGGCAGTGAACAGCCACATCGGCCTGTGTTTGGAATTTCTTTAAAAGATCTGCATCCCCCTTGACGGCTTTCTGCACATTTTCGATCGTTAATGGCACCCATTTTCCGCTGCCCATATTAGCCGCATAAAGTGTCCCTTCTTCCAGAAGGTCTGCGTTGGCTTTTCCGCGGGACTTTACATATTTATTTTTGCTGATGAACTTATACACGCATGCATCTTTCTTATCATCGCCCATATAAACCACAACCCGATTGTCATTGGTCAGGCCGACTGCTGCATTTTCATGGTTGAAGCGACCAAGAGCAGTGTGCTTGCGCGGCTTAAAATTCGGATCAAACGGATCGATTTCCACGATCCAGCCATAATGCGCATCATTTAACCCTGCATCCTTTGAGGTAGATTCGAAATTTTCCTCAGCTGATAAGACCGTGCCCCACAATGTTTTGCCTCCGGAACAATTGGCAAAAGTCCCCTGTACATTTGTTGCACTGCCCACTGCTTTTGAACCTTTGGCAGGACCTGTCAGCTGAAACGGAGTCATGCCTGTAATACGGCGCGCATATTTGGAATCCGTGTCCAATTTCCAGGTGCCCTCTTTATCACGGTATACTTCGATAATCGATCCGCCCTGGTTGTAAAGCATTTTTTGAATTTGCGCTGCGGAGTACTTGCCATTTGCCGGCCTTGCACCATGAACAAATAGATCGCTTGAATATTCATGATTCACCCATAAAAGACCGCGCTTGTCCCCATCAATTGGAAAATATAAGGTAAAGTCATTGTTAAAGCCGAATGTATCACCTTTTTTATTAATGACATCTCCATAGGCTGCCACAACATCGTATTTGTAACCACGCGGCAAAACAAGGTCATCCTTGTCTGTCGGGTCAATAGGCTTAAAGTTTAATCCGGATATTTTCTTCTGAAATCCGAATAAATGGGAGGCTGCTTCAACGCCCTTAGCTTCCGCTTTTGGAACCATTGCCCCCAAACCTGTCGAAGCTACAGTTAAAGCTCCCACACCTGTACCTACATACGTTAAAAACTTGCGGCGATTCAATTCTGACATCCTTAGCACCTCTTCTTTTATATTGTTTGCAGCGTTTATATGTATCAAACCCAAGTACAATACTAAAAGATGAATATTAAGAGAATGCTAAGAAATAACCTGAAAATTGTAAAATTAGTATAAAGATTGTAAAAAAAATGCCCGGCATCAGCCGGACATCCCTTATCTTTCTATTAAGATACTTTTTCTTCCTGCGGCTTGTATTCCTCTTCCCAATACTCAGCATTTTTAATGCCTAGCTTCTTGGAATTGAATACTGGATCAAGACCTTGTTTCTTCTGGGCCTCATAATCTTTAAGTGCAATCAGAGCAGGTTTTCTTAGAATCACGATGGCAATTAAGTTCAGCCAAACCATTAGTCCCAAGCCAACATCTCCGAGTGCCCACGCCAGGCCTGCTGTTTTAACAGCACCATAGAATGTTGCGGCAAGCAAGACTATCTTCAGAATAAACATCGCCAGCTTGCTGTTCTTGCCGCTAATCAGGTAAGCTACGTTTGTTTCAGCCATATAGTAGTAGGCCATGATGGTTGTGAAAGCAAAGAAGAAAAGAGAAACAGCAACAAATCCGGCACCGAAGCCTGGAAGCACAGATTCAACAGCTGCCTGAGTATATCCAGGTCCAGCTTCCACTCCTGGAAGGTTTTCTACAATTGGAGTCTTTCCATCAGCGCCGACTGTATTGAACATTCCAGTAAATAGGATCATGAAAGCTGTAGCGGAACATACGAATAGCGTATCAATATATACTGAGAATGCCTGTACAAGACCTTGCTTAGCAGGGTGGGAAACCTCAGCAGCTGCAGCAGCATGCGGGCCTGTACCCTGACCAGCTTCGTTTGAATAAATTCCGCGTTTTACACCCCATGCGATTGCGCTTCCGATAATTCCCCCAAACATGGAGTCTGCGCCAAAGGCACTGCTGAAGATTAACGAAATTACGCCAGGCAGCTCACCAATGTTCATGGCAATAATAATTAAAGCGACTAAAATATAACCCACTGCCATAAAAGGAACGGTATATTGAGCTACAGTTGCAATACGCTTAACACCGCCGAAAATAATCAGGGCAAGTAAACCGATAATTATAAGGCCTGTTACTGTTTTGTCTATGCCAAACGCATTTTCCATTCCAAGCGCAATTGAGTTTGACTGGATGCCAGGCATTAAAAGTGCCATAGCAAGCAAAGCAGAAATTGCGAAAAGGACGGCAAACCATTTAATTCCGATTCCCTTTTCAATATAATAGGCCGGACCGCCTCGGTATAGCCCGTCTTTTTTCACTTTGTAAATCTGAGCCAGCGTTGATTCAACGAACGCACTGCCTGCTCCGATAAAAGCAATGGCCCACATCCAGAATACAGCACCAGGTCCACCCATTGCGATGGCAGTGGCAGTACCTGCAATGTTACCAGTTCCTACACGGCCGGAAAGAGCAATAGATAAGGCCTGGAAAGACGAAACGCCCGCTGCGGAACTTTTCCCTTGAAACATTAACAGTACCATATCCTTGATATGGCGGACCTGTAAAAATCGAGTTAAGACTGAGAAGAACAACCCTATTGCAAGACAGATGTAGATAACAGGTGTACTCCATAAAATACCGTTTAGCTGATTAACAAAAGCTTCCAAACAACTTCCCCCTTTTTAATATATATTCTGAATCTTTTTCCTATTAGGAATTATAGAATAAATCCTGTTATAAGACAATGTTTTTTTAACGGACTATGGTAATAATGTCATAGAATTTTCTGGATTCCCTGAGTAAAGCGGTTTTTATCATATTTGAGAGGATATATAAAAATTAGAGTGATAGCATAACCCTTCCTATTTTTTGTAATTTTCGTTATTATATATTTAGGGAAACGAAACGTTGACCGGAAAGAAGTGTTTCAAATATGGTAAAACAGACGAAAAGAAATTTAATGATTATGTGGTTTGCCAATTTTTTTGTGGCAGGCAGCATGACGATGGTCCTTCCCTTTATTTCGTTATATATAGAAAGCTTTGGCGACCATTCTCCAACCTATGTGCAGCATTGGTCAGGGTGGACGTTTGCGATCACATTTGTGACTGCGTTTCTTTTTTCACCTGTTTGGGGAAGAATCGGGGACCTTTTTGGGCGCAGGAAAATATTGATTCTGTCCGGAATCGGCATGGGCATATCCATATTCCTGATGGGGTACGTAACAAATGTCTGGCAGCTGTTTTTTCTCAGGCTGTTTACGGGAATTTTTACAGGCTTCATCGGAATGTCACAGGCGTTTATTTCCACGCAAACTCCGAAGGAAATTGCCGGCAGGGTGATGGGGACACTGCAGACCGGAAGCATCACAGGTTCATTGATGGGCCCTCTTCTCGGCGGAGTCCTTGCAGATTTATTCGGATTTTCAGATACCTTCAAATGGACCTCCATCGCCATCTTTGTTTCCGCTTTTCTTGTCTTTTTCACAAAAGAACACAGAATCCAAACTCAAAAGGGCGAGAAAACGCGGTATTCAAGCAAGGCGGTCATTCAGCATATTATCAGTAATCCCATCCTGCTGACAGTTATGCTGATATCAACGCTTGTTCAAATCGCCCACTTCAGCATCCAGCCTATCCTATCCCTATATGTCAGTGAATTGCACGGACCGGAAAATCTGGCGTTTTTTGCGGGGATTGCTTTTTCAGCTGCAGGGCTTGGCAACTTGCTGATGGCCAGGCAATGGGGAAAAATTGGGGATCAGTACGGCTATATTAAAACATTGGTTGTTCTCCTCCTTCTTGCAGGCGTGTTTTATCTGCCGGGAGGATTTGTCTCAAACATTTGGCAGCTTGTTCTTGTCCGCTTTGCACTTGGTGTCACCATCGGAGGCATAATTCCTGTCCGGATCGCCTATATCCGCCAGGAAGCGCCGGTTGCTATGCAGGGTGAAGTGCTTGGGTACAACACAAGTCTTCGCTTTTTCGGGAATATAATCGGACCCGTTATCGGCGGTATGATCTCCGGCTATTTGGGTTTTTCTGCCGTCTTCGTGGTCACAAGCCTTCTGCTTATCCTGAGCGGACTGATTCTTCTTGGTGCCATGAACCGCCACCCGAAGCTGGCGAAGGACTCTTATTAATAACTGTAAAAGCTGCCCTAAAAAGGCAGCTTTTCCTTACTCCTTAAAATGGCATACGCCAAGCTTATTGCCGTCAGGATCTTCAAACTCAAACCACTTTACCGTCCCATCATCCTGGATTGGACTTGTTTTCACTTTATGCCCTGCCAGATGCTGATGTGCTTCTTCAATATCGGGAACATAAAAGTTAAATGGCATATGGGAGGAGGGAATTACTTTTTCAGAATGGACAAGGGTTAAAGGCGTTTCCCCAACCTCCAGGGCTGCATATCCTCCCTGCTCATCCTTCCACCTTACCGGGAAACCCAGCACTGTGCTGTACCATTCAATGGCTTTTCCTAAACCAGTTACCTGCAGAAAAACTGTATCAATTCTTGTAAACATTTCAGCCTCCATAAAAGGGATTGGATATGGACTATATTCAACACCTTCTTACAAAAACCTCCTGCGAAAATTAAAAAGCCAGCGAATTCCGCTGACTTTAATCTATTACTTTGCTGCATTGCTTGCGATATGGACAGCATCCCAGACACCCGCAAACGGCGGAGCATAACAAAGATCCACCATGCCAAGCTCTTCTGCTGCCATCTTATTGTGGATGGCAACGGCAAATACATCAATTCGAAGGACCACTCCTTTATTTCCGATGGCGTGGGCTCCGAGTATTCGGTTTGTTCCTTTCTCACATATCAGCTTGATCCAGATAGGAGTCTGATTCGGGTAGTAGTCCGGATGATCGGCCGCTTTTACAAATTCAGTTGTGTAGCCAATATCAAGCTTTTTGGCATCCTCCTCGGAAAGCCCCGTTCTCCCAAGCTCCATATCAAAAATTTTAATCGCGGCACTCCCCAAAGTTCCCACATATTTTTCATGACTGCCGGCTATATTGGCCCCAGCCAGACGGCCGCATTTATTCGCGTTTGTACCCAGCGGAATATAATCATTTTCTTCAAGCACCTTGTGATAAACCTGGGCGCAATCCCCTGCAGCATAAACACCTTCAATATTTGTCTTCATTTCACGGTCGATGATGATGGCTCCATTTTCCGCCATCTCTATTCCCGATCCTTCAAGAAACTTCGTAGCAGGCTTTACACCAACAGCAACAAGCACTAAGTCTGCTTTATAAGTGCCTTTATCCGTTTTGACGCTCTCCACTTTCCCATTACCGCTGAAGCTCTCTACCTTTTCACCCAGATTCAGTTCTACTCCGTTATCACGGATTTCTATTTCAGCTATATCGGTTATTTCCTTGTCAAATGGAGCCAGGATTCTCTCCCCCATTTCAATAACACGGACATTTTTACCGAGGGTTTTCATCGCTTCAACCACTTCAATACCAATATAGCCACCGCCGACGATAACAACATCTTCCACTTCAGGTTTGTGGGAAATTTCTTTTAATACCATCCCATCTTCGAGTGTCTTCAGCACATGAATGTTCTCGAGTCCGGCTCCCGGAAATGGGGGCATGATCGGAAACGTGCCTGTTCCGATCATCAGCTTGTCGTATGTATCCGTAAAGGTTTTGCCTGATACAAGGTCTTTAACCGTTACTTCCTTTTTGTTTGTATCCACTTTTAACACTTCATGCTGCAGATGTGTTTTAATGTTCCTCTCAGAAAATTGCTCCTGTGTTCTAGCGATCATTTTCCGGTAATCATCATTTTCTCCGGAAATATAATAAGGAAGACCGCAGGCACCGTAAGATAAAAACTTGCCTTTTTCATACACGGTAATCTCCGCTTTCTCATCCATTCTCCTTAATTTCGATGCGGCTGACATACTTGCAGCCACCCCGCCAATTACCAGCAATTTCATTCGGAATCTCTCCTCACGTTCAATAAGGTATTCTAGATAGGTTTCGTTAAAAGGTTGAAATTATACAGAATTCTATACCCTTATAGCTATCCTAAATTCGCTATTTTAAAACGTTTCTCAGGACTTCTTCCGTGACTTTCCGAACGATATTTTCGATCAATTCTTCCGGCAGCGCGGAAGCTGTCCAGATTTCCTTATCACTTTTCGGTACCGGTATTCCACCCGTATGAATGCCCATTTTTTCGCGGATTGTGATCAGCTCTGCAATTTGTTCTGTACTAAGTTCGTTTGACTTTTGAATGATGTGTTCAGAATATATCAGCATGAGTGCATAGTGTTCCAATGACTCCATCCGAAAAAAGGCCTCAGTTATGTTTCTTCCCCAGGTTAGCGCGCCATGATTCGCTAAAAGGACAGCATTGTAATCCCTGCAGTATGGAGCAATGGAATCCGGTACTTCCTGTGTTCCGGGGGTGGCATACGGGGCTACCGGAACTTTGCCAAGCAAGACTATCGCTTCCGGTGATACGGGTTTTTCAAGGCTGATTCCGGCTATGGCAAATGAAGTTGCAACAGGCGGATGGGCATGGACAACAGCCTTTGCTTCAGTATTTTCCTGATACACTCTAAGGTGCATCTTAACTTCTGAAGAAGGCTTCAGCTCTCCTTCCAGGACATTACCTGAAAGGTCCATCTTAACCATCATATCCGGTGTCATAAACCCTTTGCTCACTCCGGTTGGTGTTGTCCAAAGTTCACGGTCGTTCACTTTAATAGAAATGTTTCCGTCGTTTGCAGCAACGAAGTTTTTATTGTATATTCTTCTGCCGATTTCGCAGATGAATTCCTTTGCTTCCTGGTCATTAAGATATGTATTATGAACAGCCATGGCTGCCAGCTCCCTTCCTATTCATCCACTCCCTATTGTATATTCAAAATAAATTTGTTTCAGCATTTTCTATTAGTTTTCTTGTTTCGCCAAAATTTGATCATTTCCGCGGAAATATTAAAAAAACCGCCTGATGAGAGATCAGACGGTTATCGGGGGTATGATTCTGTTCGTTTATTTTACACGTGGGTATCCGAAGCCTGACGCATAGTCATCACCAGTTGCTGCTCCGTATCCGCCTTTTATGTCATATTGCTTGGCACGATTTTGAAGCTCTGTGCGAAGCTGAGTGTGGCTCATGGATGGGCTGGAAGACCAAATCTTTGCGGCAAGGCCTGCTACGTGAGGTGTTGCCATGGATGTTCCGCTGATCGTGTTATAGCCTCCGTTATACCACGTAGACTCGATGCTTGCACCAGGTGCAGACACTTCCACGTCTTTTTCCTGAATGATATAGTCACCGTCCGTGTTAGGATTTCCGCGGGATGAGAAGTTGGCTACACGGTATGTACCGTTTTGCTGAACGTTTTCAAGAGCTGCAACCGCGATCGCATTCTTTAAAGCTCCAGGATAGCCGATTGTATTAGCGCTGTAGCCTGAGTTTCCTGCTGCAGCAACAACAAGGACACCTTTGCTGTATGCGTAATCAACCGCACTGCTGATGAGGGAGTCCTTGCCGCTTGAACCAAGGGACATGTTGATGACCACTTTAGAACCAGTACGGGATGCTTCGTCCGCTACGTGGCGGATTGCTCCTGCAATATCATCTGAATATCCCGAACCATTATCTCCAAGGACTTTATATGCCCATAACTTCGCCTGTGGAGCAACTCCATAAATCCCCTGGCCATCATATCCTCCATGTGCCAAAACCGTCCCGGCTACATGTGTTCCATGGCCCTGGCGATCCGTACAAGAACCATTTACAAGCGGAGTGGATTGAGTGAAGTCTTTACATTGCTCCGCAGAGCCTTCCAGGTCAATATGACCGGTATAAACGCCCGTATCAAGAACTGCAACCTTAATGCCGCTTCCGCCTGACGTACTCGTAATGCTGCTGTTATTATAGATTGAAGCAATTCCCCATGGTGTTTGATCACTAGGATACCCTGCTGCCTGAATAGAAACTGAATCTTTCTTGGACGCCTCTGTTCTGGCAGTATCAAGAGTAACTTCGCTTACCTTTTCAATCTTTAAGTTCTTATTTTTCAGAAGTGCCTGGTATTGCTTTGCATTGACTTCTGCAGTCATGCCATCGCTGCCAAAATCCCAGCGCTTGTCCACCTGTGAATTCACAGATGCTTTAGCGTTTGATGGCCCCTGGATCAATACCCGGTAGGTTTCGTTTTGAGTATCTGGTTCTTTTGCAAATGCCCCCGCTGTGAAAACTGATAAACCCATGGTCATACTTAGAAGTGCTGCTCCTAATGCCCTTTTTTTCTTCATCCTTTTTCTCCTCTCGACTCTATATTTTTTCTGTCGTTTCTTGTTGTATTTAAAGTATATTTAAAATATTCAAACTCTAACAATATGCTAAATTATTTAATTATCAGACTTTAGAATCAGGCACAGAAACATAGTTTCTCAAAAAGTATCAGGCATTTTGGAGGGTTTACAAATAGTTTCTACTATTCACATATTGTTTTCTTCATAAAATTTCCATAAATAAAAGAATTACCCCAAATAAAATAGTACATTTGATTGATAAAAAGAGTTAAATTACACTCAATTTTTATCGTAATCAGGGATATTTTCCTAGTTAAACGCTTTAAAGATATGAAGTATAGAAGTGCAAGCATGAAAATGCCTCCTGACCACTTGGCCTGGAGGCAGTATTCTTCCTATTTAAACATCTTTGACAGACTTTCATTGAACGGTGCATAAGCTATGCCATTCTCCGTTATTATGCCTGTGATCAGTTCATTATCTGTTACATCGAATGCGGGATTATAGGTTCTTACACCCTCTGGCGCCATCGGCTTTTCGTACCATTTAGAAGTAATCTCTTCCGAATCTCTTAATTCAATATGGATGTCGTCCCCTGTTTTGCATGCAAGATCAACTGTTGACAGCGGAGCACAAACATAGAAAGGTATATTATAATGTTTCGCGAGAATCGCAACGCCGGATGTTCCAATCTTATTGGCTGCATCACCATTGGCTGCAACACGGTCACAGCCGACAAGTACAGCTTGAATCTTGCCTTCTTTCATGACGATGCTGGCCATATTATCGCAGATCAGCGTGACATCCACACCTGCTTCTTCGAGTTCCCATGCGGTCAGGCGGGCCCCCTGCAGAAGCGGGCGGGTTTCATCGGCGTATACTTTAAAATCATATCCCTTTTCCTGCCCTAAATAAATCGGAGCAAGAGCTGTCCCATATTTAGCTGTGGCAATCGTACCGGCATTGCAATGCGTTAGAATGCCCCATCTAGGCTCAAGAACAGAAAGCGCGTGCTGTCCGATCGACTCGCACACCTTTTCATCCTCAGCGCGTATTTTTTCTGCTTCCTTTTTTAGGGCTTGCTTTATTTCAGCTGCTGCTTTGCCTTCTTCCTTCTGGAAACGGGCTTCCATGCGGTCGAGCGCCCAAAAAAGATTAACCGCAGTTGGCCGTGATGACGCCAGGTATTCCTTCGCCTTTTTAAAATCCTGATAAAGTTCTTCATAGCTCGCTGCCGCTGATTGCTTTGTGCCCAAATAGACACCATAAGCCGCCGCTATTCCAATGGCAGGTGCACCGCGGACCTTTAAATGATAGATTGCATCCCAAATATCCTTTAATTCTTTCAAATGCAAAAAGTTCTTTTCATTCGGCAGAACTGTTTGATCTAATAGAATGAGTGTGTCGTTTTCATCGTCCAATCTGACAGACTGGATGACATCCACTGGTTTTCCCATCATGCTGCCTCCTTTAGAATCTTTTTTCACAGTCTTTTAGAACACGTACAAAATCCGCTCCTGTTTTAAAAGATTCCCTATCCATAATAAACATTTTTCCGGCTGCCAGACAAATTTTTTCCGCTGCAGCTCTGCTGCTGTACTCTTCAATGGATGTGACATCCTTTACAGATGCCAGCCCGATAATTCTCCTGCACAGTTCAAGTCCTGTGACTGCTGCTGTCTCACGCAGAATTGTATCAAGATAGTATTCCTTAAAGCCTTCATAGCTGGCTGTTTGTTCAGTTGCTTTCTCATCCCAGGCCTGCAGGAATTTCGTTTGGAACAAGTCGATAATATCTTCTATTGTGTTTTCAAGATAACCAAGCTGATCGGTTCTTGCTTCATCTTCAGTGATGGTATATTTCGCATTCACATAGGCGAAAATCAGGTTGGCAATCACGTTTCCGACATCGTATCCGGCCGGGCCATAAAAGGCGAACTCAGGATCAATAATTTTAGTAGAATCTTCTTTTACAAAAATTGAACCTGTGTGCAGATCGCCATGCAGCAGGGACTGGGCATTGGTCATAAACTCAAATTTAAGCTTTGCCGTTTCAAGCTGAAGCTTTGGATCCTCCCAAATTTCCTTTTTGGCAAATTCCCTGGTGCCTTCAAACACTTCATTTCTCACACAATCGTAAAACGGTTCTGTGAAGACGAGGTCCTCTGAAATTTCGCATAGTTCCGGGTTGATAAACTTTTTGACGAGCTCTTTCTTTTCCTTATGCCCCATTACGACATCTGAAGTAAGCAATAAGGTATTTACCAGAAAAGTCGAGATATGGTCAGCAAACAGCGGGAATTTTTCATGCTGCATTAAGGCTGTTCTCATAATAGTGTAATCTGACAGATCCTCCATTGCGGTACAATTCATTACTGGATCGTAGTTAAACACTTGTGGCACGAAGCCAGAAGCGAGCTTGTTTTGCAGATCAAGAATTTCATATTCAATACGGTTGCGGTCAGGAGACAGCTTAAATTCATCTGATATCCTGGCAACCGGTCCGGCCTGCTTGATAATCAGCGACTTCTTGTGTTTATGGTCAGTCAGCCTGAAAACATAGTTCAAATTGCCATCGCCAATTTCCCTGCAGTCCAATTCAGCATCTGGAGCAAAATAATTCAGCCTTGTCTTGGCATATTCAATGGCTTCCTGTTCAGTCATTGTAAAATAAGCGGATGTAAAAACAGTCATGCAAAAAGCCTCCCATACGAATCTTTTTAATAGTATCTATAATTTTGTTAATTTAATATATTGGAAAATATCTAAATACTATCATGTGACTTGGGGTTCGACAATTGTTTTTTAAATATTCTACTTTCTAATTTTATAAAAAAAAGCCGCTTTATGAGCAGCTCCATTCATTACCATTATTTAATGCTTCTAATCGCCTGCAGGACGTTCGTGTATACTTCAAGGGATGACAAGTCAATGCCAAGGACAACGGCATTTTTTGCTAAATCCGGTCTCACACCTGTTGCAATGGTCTTAACACCTATTAGTTGGAGAATATTCCGGATATCAAAAATATGATTGGCAATTTCAACATCTATATTCACCGTGCCGGAAAAATCGATAATTAGGGTTTCAATTCCCAGCTGACTGACCCGAGGGACTGTCTTCTCAATGATGATTTGAGCTCTGTCATAGTCTATGCTGCCGATCAATGGAAGGATTGCAATGCTGTCCTGAATCGGTACAATGGCTGCAGCAAGCTCATTTACCTGAGATTGCGTCTCTCTCAGTTGTTCCTCGGAGTGCCGTTCAAAGGCAAATACGGTCTCATTGATGCTGATATCCAGCATAAAGTTCACTTTTTTAACAATAGAAATAATCTCATCAGCCGTTAATTCAAACTTCTCGCCAATATTCTTTAATCTATCAGTAAAAACGAGGCGGGTGTCCGGATACCGGATGACGATATCAGAAATTTTCCCTCCCTCGGAGGCAGCCCGTTCGCCATTTCCTTTGCTCCATTCAACCAGCCCTTCAGGAACCATGTCACTGCTGCTTGCAATCATGGTTCCCAGGAACTTCATAAACTCCAAATACATCGAAACGGCAGCCTCAAATTCCGGTTTGGGGATTTCGAAACCAAATCGCTTTACGATTTCTTTAACCAGTTCTCTAGATAAAACCTCTGCATTTTGAGTAAGATACGCTGAAACTTTATGAATAGGCTCCATTTATGTATATATCTCCCCTCTTATGTCTTTCTTCGATTATATCGTACTATAACTTCAAAATGACAGAATGGGAAATAAATAGGAGGTTTTCCCTAAGAGGGAAAGTCATTAGCTATAGTTTTTAAAACCACTCCTCATAATCCTCTTCCCTTATATCACTGATCAGAATTGATTCAAACCTTTTGTAAAGCTCCTGGATGCCGGGATCGTTGTTAATCAGCGGCAGCTTGCTTTGATAGTCCTCTTCCGACTTAAAAAAACTGATTTCTGTCCACTTTGTCTCATCTTTTTTATTTTTTAACATTTTAGTCTGAGCCTCGATGTAATTCCGGTAGATTTTACCAGATTTCCGTTGGACCAGCATCAGTTCCTGTTCGTTTTCCGGGCGGATATGATATTGATAGATTTTAATGTACATGGCAGCTCCTTTGGTTATTCGCGTTATGGGCGGAATTTGGGATGTTATGAGCAATTTTTGTATTTATGGGCGAAATTCCTATTTTATGAGCGATTTTTTTGTGTTTATGAGCGAAATTCCCATTTTATGAGCGAGGTTTTTGTGTTTATGAGCGAAATCTCCATTTTATAAGCGAATCCAGTTTTTGAGTGACATTCAGATAAAAAGGTTCTCAGCCGGCATCAGTTATTCAATCTCCCAGCTTTTTATAGAAGCCCAATGATTCTATTAAAAACTCCCGATTATACCCTGTCTTTTGATGAATACGGTCTGCCCATTCTTCAATAGATTCAGCAGGGACATCATGGTACAGGCCTTCTGTGGTACTGAGGAAGCTTTTCCAATTGTAAAATTCCCAGTGAGCGGTTTCGTTTTTATAGAGAAGCCGCTGCTCCAGTAAAGCTTTAGGATAAATAGAGTTTTGCGATCGTTCTGCTGCTTCCAAAAAGGAATTCAGTTCAACCGGATCCGTATCATAACTCTGCTGCGATATTTTTCCGTTGGGGCGGTGATAGATAATTTCCAGCTGCCCGCTTTCAGATGAAACCTGGACATCTGCTGCCGGGAAAAATCCGCTTATTTTTTCGGGAGTAAAATCCCGGGCCTTTGAATCAATTAATATGGGCTGCAGCCATTGGTCGCCCAGATCACATAGAAAGCGGCGGCCTTCTTCATCCACCGCCACCACTGCTGCATGTGCAGAAGGTGTTTTCAAATCGTGGCCAACTGGATAGGCCTGAATTCCTGCCTCCTTAAATTCATGGAGAAGCCAAATCGCGAGGTCAAAACAGTTTCCGGCAATGCCATATTGGGCACGGTGCTCCTTCATTAAAGAAACATCTCTCTGCTTTTTCGTTCCTGCTTTATCGTAGTACCATGCTTTTGTCAGTGTTTCCATCGGAAAACGATCAAAGATTTTCCAGACTGACAATATCGAATGGGGTGCGTTCAACCTCATCATCCTCTCCTATATGTACCTTTTACTATTCTTTTTCCCATGCAAAATTCCTCTTCCTTTTGTTTAGAAGGCAAATTATGATAGAGTATTTTCAGGAGAAAACATATAGAGGAGGCTTCATATGACCAAGTACAGAGGATACATAGGCACATACACAAAGGGTGAAAGTGAAGGGATATATTCATTTGTTCTGGATACAGAAGCAGGTAAAATTTCCGATGTCAGGACTGCAGCACAATTGGATAATCCCACCTACCTGACAATCAGCCGGGATAATCAATTTTTATACTCGGTAGCTAAGGAAGGCGAATCCGGCGGAGTGGCTGCGTATCGTCTTGAAAGCAGCAGCGGTTCACTTGAGAAAATCAACAGCCAGGTTTCTGCCGGATCCCCTCCATGCCATGTCAGTGTGGATTCTTCCGTGCGCAATGTTTTCAGTGCAAACTACCATAAAGGGACAGTCGAGTCTTACTTAACAAATGAGGACGGCTCATTAAATCCTGCTGTTTCGGTTATGGAGCATAGCGGATCAGGTCCTGACAGCAGGCAGGAAAAACCGCATACTCACTATGCCGGGCTGACTCCGGACGAAAAATACTTAGCTGCAGTTGACCTGGGAACAGACCAGGTGATTACGTATGAAGTGAATGAAGGAATCCTGAAGGAAAAAAGTATCCTGTCTGTAAAGCCGGGCAGCGGTCCCAGACACCTTGTGTTCCATCCAAATGGAAAGTATGCCTATGTGATGACCGAGTTTAGCTCTGAAGTTCTTTTGCTTCAGTATCATGGAGATGGAAACTTCGTACAAAAGCAGGCTATAACCACGCTTCCGGAAGGCTTTACGGAAAATAACCAGGGAAGCGCCATTCATATCTCTTCAGACGGCCGCTTCGTTTATGCGGGCAACCGCGGGCATGACAGCATTGCTGTTTTCTCCGTCAATCAGGATAATGGAGAGCTTGCATTTGTGGAGCATACCTCCACAGAAGGAAACTGGCCGCGAGATTTTGTACTCGATCCATCTGAAAAATTTGTGATCGGCTCGAACCAGAATTCAAGCAATATTGTTTTGTTCTCGAGAGATGAAAATACAGGGAAGCTAACATTGCTTCAGTCTGATGTGAAAGTGCCGGATCCGGTTTGTGTGAAGTTTTTACATGTATAAGAAAAGGGTGAGATTCTGCTTTTTGCAGGATCTCACCCCTTTTTTTATTCGCTGATTTTGAAAGCAATTTTCCCCCATTGCTCCGCGTTTGCGATTTTTTCAAAAGCTTGTTCATATTGTTCCAGGTGAAATGCCTGATCCAAAACCGGCCTGATTTGATGTTTTTCAATAAACTGGAGCATTTCATGGTATTCCTCTGCACTTCCCATTGTTGAACCAAGCAGGTTTTGCTGAGCGTAAAAGAGACTGCGGAGATTGAGCTCCAGCACATCCCCTGTAGAGGAGCCAAATGTTACGATGGTACCGCCACCCCGAAGGATTTCCAGAGATTTATTAAATGTAGCCGGGCCAACAGATTCAATGACAAGATCCACCTTTTCCCCGCCAAGGGTTTCCGTCCACTCTTCGCTGCTGTTTAAGGCTTTATCTGCACCAATTTCTAAAGCTCTTCGGCATTTTTCCTCTGAACGTGAAGCCACATACACAGATGCCCCTGCCGCTTTTGCGAATTGCATTAAGAAGGTTGCCACACCCCCTCCAATTCCGGGAATGAACACCTTCATGCCTGCCTGAAGCTTTCCTCTAGTGAATAATGCTCTGTAGGCGGTTAGTGCTGCCAGGGAAAGGACACCCGCTTCCTCCCAGGTTAAATACCCTGGCTTGGGTGCAGCGTTTTCAGCCGGAATTATGATGTATTCCGCAAATGTCCCATGAAACGGCAAGCCGACGATTTCAAAGCCGGCTGGGGGTGCCTCGCTTTTTTCCTTCCAGCCGAGTCCGGGATTGATGATAACTTCATCGCCTGACTTCATGTCTGCAACGCCATCTCCGACTGCGTCGATAACTCCCGCTCCGTCTGAACCGATGACAAGCGCAGGATCTTCCGGCTTGTGGCGGTTCAGGACAAATAAATCCCGATGGTTCAGCCCTGCCGTCTTTAATTTCACCCTGACTTCGCCGGCACCCGGCTCAGGCTTTTCAATTTCACCATAAGATAACCCGGCAAGACCGGCTTTACCTTCATGAATGACCGCTTTCATTTCCTCCACCCGCTTTTCTTTAAAAATTTCGTCTATTCTATCATATCTTGAAAAGGATTGGGGAAAAAAGAGATTTGCCTAGTTCAGCCTCAGTTTCACATACTTCCTTTTTCCTGCCTGTAGAACTAATCCGTCTGTAATTTTCACGAGCAGCTTTGCATCGCTGACTTTTTCTCCGTTTAAACGGATGCCGCCTCCTGCAATCATTTTTCTTGCTTCTGTTTTGGATGAAAGCAGGCCAAGGCCGGCAATCAGGTCGGTAATGAGCATTTCACCCTCACCCCTCCATTCGGTTTCCGGGATCTCATCCGGCATGGCTCCTTTTTGGAAAATGGTTTGGAAATGCTGTTCGGCTTTCTCGGCTTCAGCTGCACCATGGTACATGCGGACAATTGTTCTTCCCAAGAGCATTTTGGCGTCACGCGGATGAAGAGTTCCGTTTTCCAGTTCTTCCGCGATTTGCTGTTTTTCGGTCACCGGCAAATCCGTTGCGAGATTGAAGTATTTTACAATCAGCTTATCCGGTATGGACATCGTTTTGCCGTACATATTATTCGGATCCTCATCGACACCGATGTAATTGTTTTTCGATTTGGACATTTTCTCTTTGCCATCCAGGCCCTCAAGGAGCGGCATCAGGATGACGACCTGCTTTTCCTTTTGAAAATGTTCCTGCAGATGGCGTCCCATCAGGACATTGAAATGCTGGTCATTTCCGCCAAGCTCGATATCACTTTCGAGAACAACCGAGTCGTGGCCCTGCATCAGCGGGTAGAAAAACTCATGAAGCGAGATCGGCTTACCTGTGGCCAGGCGCTCTGAAAAGTCATTTCGTTCGAGCAGGCGGGCAACCGTTATGCTTGCAGACAGGCGGATAACGTCTTCAAGCTGGAGGTCAGAAAGCCATGCTGAGTTGTAGTGAAGATCGACTTTATCCATGTCCAGCACTTTGCTGAATTGCTCGAAGTAGGTTTTGGCATTATGCTTCACTTCTTCATCTGTGAGCTGATTTCGGGCTGCCGATTTCCCTGTCGGGTCGCCAATTTTTCCTGTAAAATCGCCAATGATCAGCTGAATGACGTGGCCGTTGTCCTGAAACTGCTTTAATTTATTCAGAACGACCGTGTGGCCGATATGGACATCCGGAGCAGAAGGATCAAGACCCAGCTTAATTTTTAAAGGCTGATTTTGAAAAATGGATTTGGCTATTTTATTCTTCAATTCGGCTTTTGGCAGAATCTCCTGGACACCATTGCAGTACATCTCAAGCTGCCTCTCTGTTTCAAGCTTTTGCTGGGCTGTTAATTTTCCAAAAAAATTGTCCATGATTTCCATCCTTTCTGTTTTTGGAATACAAAAAACCACGCCCCTAAAGAAAGGGACGTGGTTAACGCGGTACCACCCTTATTGAAGATTGCTCTTCCACTCAGCGGATTAACGGTCCGAGCCGTCCCCTGCTACTTCTGTTCACAGAGAAAGTTCAAGAAGGTAATTCACTGTTATCTATGTGCTGATTTTCACCGGGCATCAGCTCTCTAAAACAGGGAGAAAACAGCTACTGATTTCTGTCATTACATTAAAATTTGAAATTTTTATTATTCTAGCGGAATGCTTTGGAATGTTCAAGTGTTTTTTTAAATAAATCTTAAAGTAATAAAACCAGGAACATACGATGCCCCTGGTTCATGATTATTTCGTTAAGATAATGGGTCCTTCTTTTGTGACAACAACGGTATGTTCACATTGGGCGACATGGCTTTTATTAGGTGTGACAAACGTCCAGCCGTCGCTCATTTCTCTTACTTCTTCATCTCCGCTTGAGATAAACGGTTCGAAGGCTACAACCATTCCTTCTCTTAGCAGCTGCTTATCCCATGGATCAAAATAGTTCAGGATATGGTCCGGCTTCTCATGAAGGGAACGGCCTACACCGTGGCCGGTCAGATTCATGATTACGTTGAATCCATTGTTTTTTGCGACTTTATGAACCGTTTTACCAACGAGGCTCAGCTTGCCGCCCGGCTTTAATTTTTTCAGGCCTTCGTCAAAAGCTTCCTGTGCCGCATCACATAACTTTTGCAGCTTCTCGTCTTCACCAACGACAAATGATAGGCCTGTGTCTGCGAAATAGCCATCCTTTGATCCGGAAACATCAATGTTTACAAGATCGCCTTCTTTTATTATGCGGCTTCCGGGAATGCCATGAGCCACTTCCTCGTTCACGCTTATGCAAGTAAAGCCTGGAAAGTCGTATTCTCCTTTAGGGCCTGAAATCGCTCCGTGCTTTTCAAACAGCTCTCCGGCTAAATCATCAAGCTCTTTGGTTGTCACGCCTGGCTTGGTTTTTTCAATCATCGCATCGCGAATCTCCGCGACAATTTTACCGATTTCCTTCAGTTTTGCTAATTCTTCTTGGTTTTTTACAATCATACATAATCCTGCCTTTTCTTTTGTTGTATTTCTCTATTATAATCTAAATGCAGCGCGCTTAATAAGATTTCGGCTTTTCTCTTGATAAAAACCTAATAATTAGCAGGAGAGTGATAAAGCCAGTTAAGGAAAACAGCAAGATTTCAAACATATAGCCTTCACTTTCATTTTCTTTAACAGGGCTTGGTATTCTTGCTTCTTCTTTTATTATTTTTCCGTAATAGTCCTCATGCCCTGATACAATTCTGTCATCCTGCACTTGAACCATTCCATTGGGGCCAGCAACGGGAACAAGAAAGCGTGCTTCCTTTGTTTTTTCCAAAAATAACAGAAACTTTCCGCCATCCTGCTGAAATTCCTCAGCCCATCCATCATCGAATATTTCAATGCCTGCCGTGATGTTTTCTGCTGCTTCTCCTTTATAAACCTTTTCAACATGAAACTGGCTTCCATAAAAATTACTCTTGCCTGATTTTGGTTTACTTTTAAAATTATATGTTCCCAGCACAATGACTTGTGAGCGGGATTCGACCTCTTCCGGATTTAGTTCCGCCCATTTTGTTGCCATTATTGGCGAACCGCCTGACAGCGTAAGCAACATCAGTATTATAAACACCTTTTTCATTGGTTTCTTCCTTGAATTTCTTCGATCCCTGGCCATAATAATTTCCAGTTCTTTTTTTCAATTCGCTCCAGGTAAACTCCAAATAACTTGCTGTCTTCAGCAAACATAGGTGTTGGCTTTATTTTAAGGGCAAGCAAGTCCTCGATCCCCCATGGAGCAGTTAATATAATATTGTTTTTGTCATCAAGCTTTAATCCAAGGGCAGTCGCCGTTTCAGGAAATTTTGAGATCGCATCCACTGATGATATATATGGGGAAAGGTCATTAATGAGATGCATTCTTGCCTCAATTTTCACTGACCATGGCACTTTGGGCAGAAGGTATTTAAGCTTAGACTCCAGTTCTTTTTCCGTTTCTTCGCTAAGGTCACACTTGTTATAATAAACGACATCCACATCCGGCAAGTGAGTTCTTTTACTGAATCCATGAAGAGTATCCCAGACTTTTGCCCTCACAAAGCCGGCACAGACCCACCAGTCAGGGAGGTCTAGAGACTTTGCAGCTGTTAGGATGGCCATCATCCATTTGTCCTGCTTTACCATCTTCACTATATCTTCTTCAGTCTTAATCAGCATGTTCCCTCTCCATCTCCCGAATTGAATGCAGTACGCGCCTGTAATAGTAATCCTCATGCGGAACAAAGTCCTCTTTGCGCACTGTAATGGCAGAGGTGATTCTTTCGTCTCTTTCAACCTGAAACCCTTCTGCCTTAATATGTTCTCTTGCTTCAAACCAAAGCTCATAGAAGTCCTCCAGAGCAATCCGGTAGATTCCTGTTACCTCTTCCAGCTGCGGGTTGAACTCCTCCAGTGCATGGACGCTGTCATAAAGAAATACATGCGCCAGTTCTTTGTCGATAAAATTTTCTTTCTCTGCAATATATTCAATGACACCCAGCGGCACCAAGTCCGCAAAATCAACATGAATCCCCAGTTCTTCCTCCACTTCCCTCATGCCGTCCAAGACAGATTCATGACTCATAAGGTGGCCTGCAGCGGTTATGTCCAGAAGTCCGGGGTAATCCTTTTTGTCAATGCTGCGGTATTGAAAATAAATATATTCCTGTTCATGCTCCCTGCTAACAAACCAGCAATGGAAAGTTTCATGCCAGTGGCCTTTTTGATGGACCTCTTCACGAGAAGCTACACCGATTTGTTTTCGGTTATCATCAAAAATATTGAGAATTTCTGTGTCCAATTAATTGGCCTCCTCTTTTTAGATAAACTATATTGAAGGGATACCCGGCTTCCAGTTTCCCCTGTTACTGCTTTCCTGATTGATTATGATAATTACGCTGCACCATTCCCGAAGATTTGATCATTCCGAACTTTTCATAAAACGGCTGTAATTCAGGGTCGTACATAATATCGATCATGTAAATGCCGTCCAGCTCTTCAAGCATTCGGGTGACCAGCTTTTGGCCGATTCCCTGCTGCTGGTATTCAGGCAGTACTTCAAGCAGGGGAATGTAGGCAGATAGCACTCCATCGCTGATTGCTGTGATGAATCCGGCCACTGCATGTTTATCGCGGTCAACAGCAAGCACAATCTTCGTGCTGTTTTTTAAAAGCTTCAGATGTTTTTCAGGGCTCGGCGGATTTGGCCCCCCGTCAAAAAATCCGTCCAGCATATCTGGTGATATTCCTTCTATATCCACTTTATATTCGATCATTTTGTCAGCTCCATTATTATCGGAAAGAAGCAGTCAAAAAGCCTGCTAACAAGATATTTTCGACAATTATTTATAAAAAGCCTGCGATTTTTTTGAAAAATTCAAACAGGCCATTTTTCATTTACACTTTAATCTATTAGAATGATGATAATAGACTTGGTTAAAGGGGCATAAGGGATGCTTGAACTGCTGATTACAATGCTGGAGCGGCTTGGAATCATTGTCACGATTGCGCTGGTTCTGACAAGGTTCCGCTTTTTCAGAGAGATGATTTATGGTGAAAGATTAAAACGGCAGCAAGAGTATAAAGCCATTCTTTTTTTTGGTTTCTTTGGCATCATTGGAACTTATTCCGGGCTAGCATTTAATACAGACACACTCCAGTTTAACCGCTGGGCATCCGAGCTTGCTTCTGATGAAGCCATTGCCAATTCCAGGGTGATCGGGGTCGTGCTCGCCGGATTGCTTGGCGGCCCTAAAGTAGGAATTGGCGCAGGAATTATAGCAGGATTCCACCGGTTTACGCTTGGAGGCTTTACCGGGATTGCCTGCGGGCTGGCGTCCATAGTGGCAGGGCTGCTTGCCGGCTTTTTCCGCCGAAAGAACGAACATGTGAAGCTATCATCGGCCTTCTTCATTGGTGCTGCGGCTGAGGCTGTGCAAATGCTGATTATCCTTGGAATATCACGGCCCATGGAAAAGGCAGTGGCACTTGTCGAAATGATTGGAATTCCTATGATAATAGCAAATGGGCTTGGCAGTGCCTTATTCCTGCTGATAATAAAAAATGTCATAAACGAAGAAGAAAAAGCAGGTGCTTTTCACGCACAGAAAACGCTGCGGATTGCAGACCAGACCCTTGCTCACCTTCGGGAAGGCATCAATCATAAGTCCGCTCTGGCAGTCTGCCTGATTTTACATAAGGAACTTCAGATGAAAGCAGTTGCAATCACCAATCACACTGAAATTCTTGCCCATGTCGGCTTTGGAAATGACCACCACCGTTCCGGAAGCCCGATTCAGACCCGGATCACACGGGATGTCATTCAACACGGAGAAATTGCGGCTGCCAATGACCAGTCCATTCACTGCCGGCAGGAAAACTGCCCTCTTGGTGCAGCCATTGTCGCTCCTTTAAAGCTTCGCGGCGAAACGATCGGAACATTGAAGTTTTACTTCACTTCTGAAAAAGAAATGACAAACCTCGTGATGGAGCTGATTTCAGGACTCAGTGTACTGCTCAGCAATCAGCTTGAGATCGCTGAAGCTGACAAAGCCTTCCAGCTGGCAAAGGAAGCTGAAATTAAAGCGCTGCAGGCGCAAATATCACCGCACTTTTTATTTAATTCATTAAATACGATCATTTCCCTTGTGCGGATTGAGCCTGCCCAGGCACGGAAATTGCTTGTATCACTCTCCCATTTTTTGCGGCAGAACCTGACGGCCACAACTGTCAGCTGTACAACCCTTGAACAGGAGCTTAGACATGTAAAGGCCTATCTATCAATTGAGGAAACCCGGTTTGTGGATCGGCTCCAAGTTATATATGACATTGAAGAAGATGCCCTTTTGGAGAGAATCCCGCCGCTCACTCTGCAGCCGATTGTGGAGAATGCAGTAAAACATGGGATTCAGAACAAGGAACAAGACTGTATCATTATGATTAAAATTCAGAAACAGGACGGAATGACTATAGTAAAAGTGAAGGACAATGGACAGGGCATGAGCAAGGAGAGAGCTGAACAGATTGGGAAGGAAACCCTGCAGTCAAAAACGGGATCAGGACTTGCATTGTACAATGTAAACCGCCGGCTGACCATGATGTTTGGCGAGGAAGCTTCGCTGCAAATTGCAAGCACGCCAGGCATAGGCACTGACATTCAATTCGCCATTCCGAAAACGGAGGAAGAAAGCTGATGGAAAAAACGATCCGAGCCTTAATCGCTGATGATGAACGCTACAGCAGAGATGAATTAAAGCATTTACTGGAGGAATTTCCTGCAATTCAGGTTATCGGCGAGGCTGAATCAGGCGAAACAGCGGTGATGAAAGCCATCCAGCTTCAGCCGGATGTTGTTTTCCTTGATGTCGAGATGCCTAAAATGAACGGAATGGAAGCGGCCAAGTCCCTGCACGAGCTGAAAAAAGTACCGCTTATCATCTTTGCAACGGCCTACCCGCAGTTTGCTGCTGAAGCCTTCCGCTATGAAGCAACCGATTACTTACTGAAGCCCTACGACGAGGAACAGCTCGAGCAGACCATCAGGCGTGTGGAAAAATTGATTGGCGCCAAAAAAGAAAATGACATCGGCAAGCCGGCCGGCAAACTGGCTGTTGAAGAAGATGGGGAAATTTTATACCTGGAGCCAAAAGAGATCCTCTATATCGGCCGGGATGAAAAAGTATCCCGGATTATCACCAGGACCGGAGAGCATGAAACCAAAACCCCCCTGAAGGATTTGGAGAGCAGGCTTTTACCCTTCTCTTTTTTCAGGATTCACAAGAGTTACCTGGTGAATCTGGATTATGTAACTCGA
This sequence comes from Cytobacillus sp. EB106-05-05-XG126, assembly GCF_058791715.1. Taxonomy (NCBI): domain Bacteria; kingdom Bacillati; phylum Bacillota; class Bacilli; order Caryophanales; family Bacillaceae; genus Cytobacillus; species Cytobacillus sp. EB106-05-05-XG126. Next base: position 50,237 of record NZ_JBYTDU010000004.1, read on the forward strand.
TTGACCCCCTGGTTTAACGGTGCCTATCAGCTTGAGATGGAAGGCCGGGAAGAACTCTTGTCTGTGAGCAGGAACTATGTGAAAGCACTGCGGGTGCGATTGGAATTGTGAAAAAGCATCGGGACGGTGCTTTTTTGTTTTTTTGCTGCTTGGGGATGCGAGTGCACTTTGAATTAGGTTTGTACTGATCTCGAGGTTAATTGCGCTTGATCTAAAATATGCACCCTACCCTTTTTCCAATCATAATATAATGAATTTTCAAACACACTTACGTTTTTCCATGCATCTTAATCCCCCTTCATTGCCTTTTAATCTTCATTTTTTACATGTTGAACACAAATTGTTCAAATTTTCTCCTTCTTTTATATAATTAATGTAAACGCATTCATAAAGGGGGATTAATATGATTACTTTTTTAGTCTGTATTGCACTTTTAATTGTAGGTTATTTTACGTACGGCAAGTTTGTTGAAAAAGTTTTCGGTGTGAAGGAGGCACGTACAACACCTGCCTATACACATGCTGACGGTGTGGATTACATCGCCATGAGTACGCCAAAAAACTCGTTAATCCAGCTGTTGAACATTGCTGGCACCGGCCCGATTTTCGGTCCGATCATGGGAGCTCTTTACGGGCCTGCAGCTTTTATCTGGATCGTGGTCGGCTGTATTTTTGCCGGTGCTGTTCATGACTATTTAACAGGAATGATTTCTATCCGCAACCGCGGCGCACATTTGCCCGAGCTTGCGAGCAAGTTCCTCGGGAAAGTCATGAAGCATGTTGTGAACGCTTTCGCTGTACTGCTTCTGTTATTGGTTGGTACGGTGTTTGTTACGACTCCGGCTGATCTGCTTTATGTGGTGATGGATCAGAAGGTATCTGTAACCCTCATCATTGCTGCAATTTTCATTTATTACATTTTGGCGACTTTACTGCCTGTTGATAAAATTATTGGCCGCTTATACCCATACTTTGGAGCATTGCTTTTAATCAGTGCACTTGGTGTTGGTATCGGTTTAGTTGCGACCGGCGCTAATATTCCCGAAATTTCACTGCAGAATTTCCACCCGGCTAATGCACCTATTTTTCCATTGCTGTTTTTCACGATTACTTGCGGTGCTCTTTCCGGCTTCCATGCAACACAGACACCGATTATCTCCCGTACAACTCAGAATGAGAACCAGGGACGCAAAATTTTCTATGGCATGATGATTGCAGAAGGAATTATCGCGATGATCTGGGCGGCTGCTGCAATGAGCTTGTTTGATGGCTATAACGGATTAAGTGATTTCCTTGCAAACGGAGGTCCTGGAGCAGTCGTCAGTGAAGCTTCCACTATGATGCTTGGTGCGATCGGCGGAACACTTGCTGTCCTTGGAGTTGTTGTCCTTCCAATCACTTCAGGAGATACGGCTTTCCGAAGTGCACGGATGATTATTGCTGATTATATTAATTTTGCTCAGAAGAAATTCTCAAGCCGTTTGTGGATCGCCATTCCTTTGTTCGCGGTTTCACTGGCACTAACGCAAATCGACTTTAACATTTTATGGAGATACTTCAGCTGGGCTAACCAATCAACAGCAGTTATCGCACTGTTTGTCGGTGCCATGTACTTGTATATCGCAAAGAAAAATTACTGGATTTCGCTTATTCCTGGCACATTCATGCTGCTGATGGTCTTAACGTATATCTTAAACGCACCAATCGGTTTCGGATTATCCTGGAGTACTGCCTGGATTGGCGGTGCAATCGGCACAGTTGCTCTTGTAGCCCTGTTCTTCTCCGCGGCTAAAAAAGCTCGGGCGAATAATCTGCCGCTTGAAGAGGATATTTCCGGCTGGAAAAGATCTGCTTAATGGGCTGCTGCAATCCCAAATACCGGGAAACGGTAAATGAGGAAGAGAAGAGAATAAACGCGAAAGGCGAGGATTCACTCTCTCATTCTGCCAAATTAATTTTAGCAGCAGTTATGTTATCAGGAACAGGCATCTTCTTCTATTTAACTTAACAATCTGGCAAAGGTGCACGTACATGCGTGCACTTTTCCATTTAATCAAAGGGAGGCACTATTGTATGAGAATATTGGTTGTTGGAGCCGGAGCCATTGGGGGCTATTTTGGCGGAAGACTTTTGGAAAAAGGTGAGGATGTTACGTTTTTGGTAAGGGAGACAAGAAAGCAGCAGCTTGAGAAATATGGGCTGCTGGTGGAAAGTGTTTATGGGGAAATGGTGTTTTCGGGACCAAAAACGATTCAGGCTGGAGAAAAGGCAGAATCATTCGACGTCATCCTGCTCTCTACCAAAGCTTATCATCTTGAGGGAGCCATCAGGGATATCCGTCCATACACAGACAATAAAACTTTGATTCTTCCTCTCTTAAATGGAATTGCTCATATGGATCAGCTGACAGCTGCTTTTGGAGAAGAGAACGTTCTGGGCGGCCTATGCTTTATTGAAACCACTCTTGGTGAAAATGGGAAAGTGGTTCAGACCAGCCCTGTCCATGACTTGGTTTTCGGGGAGCGTTCCGGTGAGAAAACGGATCGGATTCTGCAGCTTCAAGAAGTTTTTTCAGGTACAAAAGCAAACTTCCGCCTCTCTGAAAATATTGAACAGGAGATGTGGCATAAGTACCTGTTTATCTCCACACTTTCCGGCGTAACCTCCCTGTTCCGCTCACCTATAGGTCCGATCCGCGAGCAGGCTTTCGGATTAAATTCGATTAAAGAGGTACTAAAAGAGGCATCTGCCATAATGAAAGCGCTGGGTGCTCCGCTAGCTGAAGGGATTAAAGAAACTCAGGTTAAAAAAATACATGAAATGGGCTATGAAATGAAATCTTCCCTGCAGCGGGATATGGAAAAGCAGCAGGCTATTGAAGCGGATCATTTCTTCGGATACTTGCTGAAAAAGGCTGAACTGCTGAATTTAGATGCTCCTGTTCTTGGAGCGATTTATGCAAACTTGCAAGTATATGAGAAAAATAGTCTTTAAACAAAAATCCGAGCAGGGTAGCCTGCTCGGATTTTTAGTCTATTATTTTGTACTGCTGTTCGAATTATAGAAGAATTTCGCTGTGATAGATCCATCCGCATTTTCTTTAATGTCTGTTACATGAATTCCGGAGTCAGCCGGTGTTGAGCTGTTGCCCTTCCAGAAATAGTAAGAGCCAGTATGAACATTTCCGGAGACAGGTGTGATTTGGCTGCCTGATTTGAAGAAATCGCCTGCATCCCCGCGGTTTAGATTTTTCTCCAGGTCATACTTGCCATCAGCCTGCAGAACAGATAAGCCGTAGTGTGTTACGACTGTTCCGTCACTAGCTGTTTCCGATTGGTTGTACTGGAAGCGTTTGTTCATCCAGTTTTCCACATTGTTTGGACGGAAGCCGGCTGTCTGGTACAGGTTGATGATGTTCTCATCTACATGCCATGCCACTAAGCCTTTAGCGTCTTCACCCTGACGGATAAACCCTTTGTTAAAGCCGTCCTGCTGAACGTTTTCAAATAGGAAGTATTCAGTTCCGTTTGAGCCTGGCACTTCCATTTTGACAATGCCGTTGTCAGCATCCGCTTTATTGATTGGAGGCAATGTAATAGTTTTCGTGTCCCCTGGCTTTACTTCAACCGGATTTACCCACCCTAAGAAAATCTTAGAGAACGGGTCAAAGTGTGCCGGAGAGTTTCCGCCATATTCAGGTTTATTCGGATAGCGCAGCCATGATCCGCCTGCCATCATCGAGTAGTTCCCTACCCCCTCAGAGCTATAGACCGTATCATAGAAGTCAGGCAATCCCAGTGCATGTCCAAATTCATGGGCATAAACCCCAGTTTGTGCCGGAAATGGACCTGTTTTTGCTTCATCTTTATACGTATTTGTTGCTGCATCAAATCCCGCCACGTTACCGCCGATTCCTGGCTGGATGTTGTAGTTGTTGACTACTACCCCATCATATGTCATATCTTCAGCAACTGTTTTGTTAATCCATTCACCTTGGGACATGCCAGCATGAACATCTGCAGGTTTGCCAGTTTCATAGTATTTTCCGTAGTACAAAGCACTTAGAAGGCTCCACTTATGAGACCAGAACTGTGCCGGGTCACGGCTGAATTCAGCTCCTGTACCTTCATGAATGACGAAGATATTAGGCACTTCCCCGTCCTCGGCATACATTGAAAAATCAACCTGCTCGTCTGCTGCTTTCAGTAAGTCACGGATGAACTCGCCTGTATGGGCATCACCATTAACGTTTCCAAGCTTATACTCTCCGCCCTCGGCATATGTTCCCTCTTGGTCTAAGTAATAGGAAGCTCCTCTTGGCATCTCAACCCATACAAATTTGGTGTTTTCTTTGCGGACAAGATTTGTCTTTCCATAACTGGATTCTTTGTAAGCATTTTGCATTGTACGGTCTTTTGGCACATCTGGTCCGTCATATTTCTTGAATTGCTCAAGTTCATACGGGTTGTATTCTGTACCAAAGATTAAATCCTCATAATATTTAGCCGGAACTTGTCCAGGCATATCGCCGACCGGCTCATCGCCTTCCGGATACTTTGCCAGAAGAACCAGAACTGGAATATCCCCTGTTGCCTCTTTATACGCAACATGGTTGTCGCCAGGCTGCTGGAACTTTGCACCTGCCTTAGCTGCTTTTTCAGCCGGGTCAACCTTCGATAGGTCAATTCCCAATTCTTTAGCTTTTGCAGCAAGCTCCGGAGACGCACCGACATGATGTGCAAGATTGATTTGATACTTGCTTTCCTGCTTAGCCTGAGGATCTTCCGGCCCTGCTCCTGCAAAAACGGCACTTCCTGCTAAAGCAAGGGTTAAAGCTGAAGTTGATAGAACTTTTAACAATATACTCACTCCCTATAATCTATTTCTGTAATCTAAATATTATAAAATATTCAGTATTTTCTAAATAGGAGGAAAGCATGGTTTCGTATAGAATTTCGTGATACTAAAGACTTATTTTTCAGAAAAGTTACAGGTGAAAAGATTATTTCTCTGAGAAATTTCCTTTAATAGGTTAATGATTTATAATAGAGGGATATGTAAATAAAGGAGACTATAACATGACTCATATAGAAGATAATGCACCAAAAAAGATCAGCCTTAAAGAAGCAATGAAACAGCAGCTTATGAATAAAAAGCAGGGGCAGTCAGGCGGAACGTTCAATAATGCCCCAGTTAAATCGACGAAAGCGCTGAAAAGCCAGCAGACAAAGAAGACCAATAATCAGCGGAAACGGACGGGTGTGTAATGGAAGGTCAGAATCGCGCTGCCATAGCGCCAGGATTAAAGGTGAAGATCGTTCTTAAAAAAGATCAGCGGACAGGTGCGCTGACAGAAGGAATCGTGAAAGACATTTTAACGAAGTCCCCTTCCCATCCGCATGGCATTAAAGTAAGGCTTGAAGATGGTCAGGTTGGCCGGGTAAAACAAATCCTGCGCCCATAAGGAGCGGCCTTTTAATTTGATAACTCACGGAGGAGACTATTGGTTACACTGATTAAACCTTTACTGGTAAATATAACGATACTATTTTCATTTACGTTTAACGGAAATTTGCTTTTTCCCTATCAGACAAAGGCCCCCCTTACCTTTAAGCAAAAATTGATTTACGGCCTGCTTGGCTCATTCGGGGCACTTCTGTGTATGTTTTACCCCATTGAAACACTGGGGGAAACCCATTTTGATTTGCGCATGGTCGCGATCATGATTGTGACACTGTATGTAGGGTGGCTGCCGGGATCCATTGTGATGCTGAGTACCGTCATTGCCCGCTATGTAATAGGCGGCCAGTTTATTTATATTGGAATATTGGTTTCTATTTTATCCTTTGTGATTACATTTTCCTTAAGAAGAGTGTTTCTTAATTCTAAACACCGGTTGATAACAGGTTCATTTATTCTCTTTTTTTATTTTTACTTATATATAGCCATTCTTGCGACAGCCGTCATGTTTCTGGACACTTTTTTTTATCTGACCTATTTCGCGGCGTTTTATCTGACATTTATTGCTCTTGTTTTTATAATCGAGAGTCTTTTCAGAACGAATAAACAGATCAGTGAAATGGTATATATGGATAAGCTTACAATGGTCGGACAGCTGGCAGCTTCGATTGCCCATGAAATTAGAAATCCTTTATCCACTGTGAGGGGCTTCATTCAATATTTGAGCCAGGATACTGCGGATGAGAACTTTAAAAAGTTCTCCCCTCTCATAATTGAAGAACTGGATCGCACAAACAGCATCATTACCAACTATCTTAAAGTTTCAAAGCCCGAACAGTTCCAACTGGCTAATGTCCCCCTGCATGAGGTGATTCAGGATTGCGTTCTGCTCATGAGGCCGCTTGCCTCTTATTCAAATGTAGTGATTGAGTACGGGAATAAAGGGCCATTTTATGTGAGAGGTGATGAAGACCACCTAAAACAGGCCCTCATGAATATAATCAAGAATGGAATTGAATCGGTTCAGGAAAAAGGAAAAATCTCAATCATTACTTCAGCAGATTATTTTCATAATACCGTTAAATTGACAATTACGGATAACGGACGGGGCATGACCTCCGAGCAGTTGGAAAATATCGGTTTGCCTTTCTACACAACGAAAACAAAGGGTACAGGCCTGGGGAGCATGGTTACGAACAAAATCATCCGTGAAATGCAGGGAACAATAGAGTATGATAGCGAAATCGGCAAGGGGACGACAGTGAACATCATACTGCCTTTGTTGAAAAATGAATAAGAAAAAGAGTGCCAAAGGATGCACTCTTTTTCTGTATAGACTTTTAGCCAAGCCGGCCCTGAGCTGCTGGCTGGTATTTTCTCATTGGTCCTTTTGCAAGAACATCACGCATATAGAAGTCACCGGCCGGATTTCTTTTTTTCAGCAGTTCTAAGAGGTATGTAATATCATCCATGGCGCGGTGTGTCTGACTGTCTGCGATCCGGTGGGATTGAATAAGCGTCAGCAGCCTGCTGTCTGTAAAGCCATATTCTTTCCAAGGAACACTTCTCATCGTGCAGTACCATTTTAATTCGTTAATATCTTCAGGATACATCCGGTATAAAAAGCTGCGGTCAAAGGATGCATTATGAGCGAAAATCGAATCAGCGTGAAAGAAGTATTTTTTTATTTTGATATCATCAAAGCTTTTTCCGCTGACAGCTTCATAAGGAATCCCATGGACTCTGAATGCACGGCTGTAATTGTTTTTGGCGGATTTGCTGATGGGTTCCCGCAGGAATGAGGATTTATCCTTTATATCAAGAATCTCCCCTGTGTCGCCACGGTATGAAAATAGCTTTAATGCCAGTTCAATGATTTCATCGGAATTTGGTCCTAGCCCCGTTGTCTCCACATCCAGCAGCAATCCCATCTTTTCCTGGTTTTTCATTGCCTGCCTCCTCTATTGATTTTAAATTAAGCATATAATAGAGGAGTGCTGAATGCCAGCGGAACCGCTCTTAGATCTTTTTATCGTTTTTCAAGCGGTCCACATAGTCGGCATGGTAATTCTGATGCATGTATTCGCGGTTTTTCATGGAATAGAAATATCCTGTTGAAAGCGAAAGAAATGCGAACAGAAAGCCTACCCCAAAGCCGAAGTTGTGGTAGCCCATGACAATGCTGACAACGGTAGTGATCAAGAGCGCTACTAATATATAGAATAAAATGTTTTTGTTTTTCAAGGGTGTGCCTCCTCTTACTTGAAACTAAAAAGCTGTCTTATTATTATACCAAAACCGAAACAAAACGGCCGCTTTATCCGTAAAGAATAACAAGGAGGTTTTTGCCATGATTGGACTTGTCATTACACAGATTTCTGTGATTCTGCTCTTCCTGATTCTGGGATAGGCTGTACGAGTCAAAAAAGCTTACTGGCTCATTTCCGGATTCGCCTCGCGGCCGGAGATTGAACAAGAACAATTAATTAACAGCGGTTATCCGCAAAAAACCGGCAGCCTGCTCATTGGCACTGCTATCGGGATGCTGGTGCTACTGCCTTTATCATTCACCGGATTCAGATTTGCAATGGAAGTGCAGTTCGGCTTTATGATGATTGTTTTGCTTGGGGGATTCATCTACTTATCGAAATATGAAGTGCCGTCTAAAAGAAAACGAAGTTATATCATCGCTCTCATTCTTTTTATTGTGACACTTGGCCCCCTCATTTACCTGACTGTCTCCAGCCAGAAAGGCTATGAAATGGCATTAACAGAGGATTCATTTGAAATCTCCGGAATGTACGGAGACAAATGGGATTATCGGGATATTCAGTCTGTTCAATTATTGGAGGAGATGCCTGAGGTAACCTGGAAGCAGAATGGAATCGGCCTCCCCACCCTTTCACAGGGGCATTTTAAAGTGACTGGCTATGGCAGCAGCTTATTATTCATACAAAAAGGCCATACGCCGATTCTATACATTGAACTTAAAAATGAGAAAATCTTTGTGAACAGCAAAGATTCCGCAGAAACAGAAAGCTGGTATAAGGTAATGAAAGAAGAGGCGGATATCAAATGAATCCGCAACGGCTTTTAATTGAATCCATAATTGGGTAATCATAGTAAAAACAGGAGGTGACTCGTTAAGGTGTCATATATACTTTTAATTATTGGATTTTCTTTATTGATTGCAGGGGCAAACTTTTTTGTGGATGGCGCTTCAAAAATTGCGGGGTTCCTAAAGATTTCCCCGCTGCTGGTTGGGCTGACAATCGTTGCATTTGGAACGAGTTCACCTGAAGCCACTGTCAGCATTCTGGCTGCGCTGGATGGAAATGCCGATGTGGCTATAGGAAATGTTGTCGGCAGTAATATTTTTAATATCACGCTGGTGGTCGGTGTGACCGCCATGATTTTTCCTTTAAAAGTCGAAAGTGCAACCATCCGCAAGGAGATTCCCTTTACTTTGCTTGCCACAGCTGCTCTTATGATTTTCATCAATGATGCATATCTTGACTCTATCAGCAGCAATATGGTTTCCCGCAGTGATGGTCTCGTGCTGCTGCTGATATTTGCTGTATTCATGTACTACTTATTTGAAGTGGCCCGGGAGAACCGAAGCAGCACAGGGTCTTCTCCTGTCAAAACAAGTACTGCCCAATGGACAAAGCAAAGTCTTTTGACGATTGCCGGATTGGCTGCCATTATTTTTGGCGGCGACCTGGTTGTTAAAAGCAGTACGGAAATTGCTTTATCATTGGGGATGAGTGAAACATTGGTCGGCTTAACGATTGTAGCCATCGGGACTTCTCTGCCCGAGCTGGTGACATCTGTCGCCGCAGCCATAAAAAAAGAGAGTGAAATTGCTTTAGGAAATATCGTAGGAAGCAATATCTTTAACATCCTTTTCGTCCTTGGGGCATCGGCTTCCATCTCCCCGCTTCCTGTAGACCCTAAAATGTTCATCGATATTACAATCTTAATTCTAATTACATTCGTGCTCCTTATCTTTTCAAGAAGCCATTATGCCGTGGGAAAATATGAAGGGGGTTTTCTCGCAGCCTCTTACATTATGTATTTGATTTATATCATAATGCGTAATTAATATCAGTGCCGGTCCTTTTGGGTCGGCGCTTTTTTTTAAGCGGACGTTGTTTCTGAAAAATACTGCTGCTTCCCCGGCTTTAAAAGCTGCAAGCAGACATATAGAGAAAGAAGTAAATTCAGGGCTGCCAAAATGACAATCGTATAGCGGAGCGGAAACAGATCACCAAGAACACCGATACCGATGAGCAGGAAAATCTGGGCAATGCTTTGAATGACACCGATCACGCTGGTCATTCTGCCCATGATTTCAACAGGCACATTATTTTGGTAAAAGGTTTGATATCCCGCACTTAAAAAGGCATTAAAAATGCCGAGTACAGTAAATCCAATAACAACCATCATAAAGGAGTCTGCCACTGCATAAATCAGATAACCTGCCGCTGTCAAAAGCATGCCATAGCCCATGAGCTGTTTGATGCTGAGCATTTTTGAAACGATGGTGATAAAGAGAGCTCCGAGCGCAAAGCCAATTCCGCTGATGCTGACAAGGAAACTATAATCCGCTTCTGTCAGCCCCACAACATCCTGAATATAAACAACCTCCTGGGAATCCATTGCGAGAGAGAACAAACCAAATGCCTGGAAGCAACCGTAGACAGAGATGAAAAAAGCCTCTCTCCTGCCAAATGCAATGACCTGCTTCCAATCATCCCGGAGAGTTTCATAGGCTGATGTTTGTACTGAAGGGGACTTTAACTCTTTATCCATGTCCGGCAGCAGCCATATGATGACAGCTGAAAAAACAAAGGAAGCCGCATTTAAAAAGACAGCTGTGTCAATGGTTCCAATCAGAAATAATCCGCCTGCGATGGCTGGTCCCACGATAAAAGCACCTGAAGCAACAAGACTGTTGATAGAGTTGAACCTTTTTCTGCTTTGAATCGGAACCAGCTTGGCTATATACGTGGCGGAAGCCGGCATGAATAGTGCCTTCGCTATACTGATGAGAAAAAGGGCTGCATAAATGAAGCCTATGCTTCCGAGAAATGGTATCAGAGCTACACCCAGGGCTCTGGCCATATCAGTCCAAATCATAATGCTCTTTTTGTTTTTCCGGTCAATCATGCCTCCGCTCCATGAATTGGTTATAACGGAAGTAATGGGACCTATAATCCATAATCCTGCCACAGCAGCTGCTGATCCGGTAATGTCATAGACAATCAAATTAATAGCAATCAGGTAAATAAAATCTCCTAATTTGGATATCCCTATTCCCGCCAGCAGCATTGACGCCAATTTCCAGTTAAATTGTTTCATAGATCACCTGTATAATTTTAGAATTTTCCCAATTATTAGTGTACCATAAAAAAACCCTGAAGAGTGATCTCCAGAGCCTCAATCATCAGCCAGCTGCTGATTTTTTATGATAAGGAACTTTTGTGCCGACACTTCTTAACCCGGCAAAAAACCTTGCGGTGAAGATGATCGCAGCCAGAACGATAAAGATTCCGCTAACGGCGCCAACCTGATCGGACAGCACCCATTGCGGCAGGTGCTCTGCCCATCTTCTTGGTGCACTGATTCCGCCGGCATAAAGGAAAGAGCCTGCCAGACCTGTAAAAAATGCAAAATAGAGCGCAATGGTGAATGTATCGATTCCCCTATGCTGCTGATTGCCTTCGGTTTTATTGAAATAATACATAAATCCGATAATCATAGCGACTACTCCCATTCCCATATATGTATGGAAATGTCCAGGAACCCATTTCGTATTATGCATTACATGATTGACAACAATGGTGGCATCAATGATGGCCGGAATGGCTCCTGCCACCCATCCGAACATGGAAAGGAAAAACAGGCTTGAGGCAAAGTCCCACTTCATCCGCGAGCGGTAGACAATCATAAGCGCACCGTAGGCCGTTACGACCATAACGGGCAAGCCGTTAGCATAGGAAAACACCTGCCCGATGATGAGCATCCATTTTGGCACCGCAAAGTCCATCAGCAGATGGTGCGTATAAATCATTAAGGTGAAAAGTGTCGAGCAGTTCCAAGCAATTAGAAAAACTTTATTAGCTTTCCACGGCCGTTTTGTATATTCTGACAGGACCTCATAGACGGCAATAACAGCCATATAGATGGTGCAGTTGGCAAAGATATGGCCAAACGCATAGGTAAGATGCTTGGCAAGCAGCGGATCTATCGTAATGGCCGGATTGATAATATTCACCAATGATGCAGCCAGCACCGTGGCACCTGCCAGCAGTGCAGTCGAGTTGGTGATGATAACCATGGCCGTCGCCACGACAGCAGCAGGCGGCCCGTATCCTTTCTTTCCCCTGAAAATGATATCCCACCCGAGCGCCTTTCCGAGGCCTCCATAAACTGCTGTCAGCCTTGCAGCCAGATACATGTACAGAAGCAAAAAGCCAATGCCGAGAATCAGCATGCCTGATAAGAAGAATACTGCCCCTGCTGCCCCGTACATTTTTGCTGACTGGGCAGGAAGCGGATATAAGAACGTCCATCCATCTGAAAAGTCAAAGACAAAAATAGCGATGAGTACCATCGTGACTCCGGTTAAAAAAAGGCCGAAGTTTACAATGAGGACTGCCGGGTTCAGTTTTACGTATTTAGACAGGAAGTACCATAGAATGGCCGTTCCGCCCAATGCCGCGATGCCAACCATGCCTGTACCGTGTGCAGTCATGATTTTATAGAACCACTGCGGTGTGATGCTGATCATTTCCCCCTGATTCATCAGCATGATAACACCAAAGATCATCATAAGAATTATAACAAGTGCCGTCACCGCCAGGTGCCATATCACTGCTTTCCTTGCTAAAGGGTGAATCGCTTCATTCATGAGATGCTCCCCCTTCCGGTTCGACAACAATTTCTTTGACCATCACATGATGGCCGGATGAACAGTATTCAAGACATAATATCTGATATGTTCCAGGCTCTTCAAAGGTATAGTAAACGGTATTTGTATATTCAGGCATGGCCTGAGTTTGTGCGACAAGCTCCATTTTTTCATTGTATAAGCCGAAACCATGTGTAACATCCGAGGCTGTAACATTAAATTGAACTTTATCCCCAACCTTAAACCTTTCCTCACTCATCTCCCACGCATATTGGATTCCAGTTACCTTCACTGCCTTCGTTTCACTAAACCCTTCCGCTTCTGCCTGATTGCGGTCATACGGCAGCCTGCCAAGCGTCACAACAGAGGCAAAAGCCATAATGGCAACAAGTCCGAGAAAATAGAATTTCCTGATTTTATATCCTTTTTCCTGAATGGCGCTATATTCACCGCTGCGCTTGGATTCGCCGTAAACAAACGCAAAAGCCAGCGCCAGCAGAAAAACAAAGAAAACAGTCGCATACATGGCGATAAGCTGATACATTTCTACCCCTCCCATAAAATATTCAACAATCCCCCAAACCCTATTTTATGGAAGCTTAAAAATTTATTCGGTGATATATGTCCTATTCGACGAATTTTTTTGAAATTTCCCCACAAAAAAATGCCCTGGATTATCAGGACATCTTTTTCTCTATCGTGTACATCATCCAAAAACCTATATCTTCAAATCCGATGCGTTTATAAATGGTACCTGCTGCCGGGTTATCATAAAACAGGCACAGCTCTTTATTTTCCGAAAGAAGCTGGCGGCAGAGCTTGACCATGCACTGAGTGGCATATCCCTTCTTCTTGAGTTCACTGTCTGTTGCTACGCCTACAACCATGGCTGAAAGGGAATTTTCAGCTGTCGTTGAAGCAGTGCTGACCATCTTCCCATCCTCTTTAATAAAAAAGGAACGGGATGAGCCATCCTTTAGCACCCTCCGCTTGCGTTCAACTGTAATGGCGGAATCGCTGAATTCCGGAATGCTGTTCAGAAGCTCAACAAGCTGTTCTGCATCTTCAGGAACAGCCTGGCACACTGCTGATACTTCAACACCTTCTGCATTTAACTTGGTACATTTTGCATAATAGGTTTCCCGCTTTCTTTTTATGCGGTGTGATACAAAAGGTTCAATTTCCGCCGTTACAGCTTTTAAGCCGGACATCATTCCAAAGTTCGGGTCCTCAAGCATTATCTCCGCAAATCCCTTGGCGTCAAAGTCTCCTGCTGTATATGGGATGAAATTTTCTTCATATTTTAATAAAACGGCCTTTAATTTGCCATCTTCCCCAAAGTCCCCCCACACCTTTTGAAAGTCCTGTTCATAGCCGTATGCTTCAATATCTCCAATAATGAACAGATTCTCAGCCGGCTGCTGTTTTAAAAGACTGAAACACATTTCATGATCTTGTTCAGTAAGTTGTCTAATCATATTTAATTAATCTCCTTCCGATCAAATTGGCTGATACAGGCGGGAGATTCAGGTCCCTTGCCCAGACTGACAGCTGTCCAATGTGATGGATTTCATGGGCAATCACATGGTTCAAGATGTCTCCCTTTTTATATTGCTTCTCCATCCATGGCGGTGTAACAAACTCATTGTATGGAACTGGCCATTCCTCCTGAAAAAAGCGTTCTAATCCCCTGCGGTATTCTTCAGAAAGTGCCATTACTTTATCCAATTCAGCATAGTCGGAAAACAGGGGATCTTTCACTTCCTTGCCCTGTAATACACAAATCCAGCTGTATTCTACATCTGCGATATGAAAAAGGGTTTCCAGTATGCCCCCAACTCCTCCAGTCCGGCTGGCTTTCAACTCTTCGGCTGAGAGCTGACGGCACCATTCAAACCACTCATCACGCACTTGCCAGTTATAGCGGAATAATGTCAGCAAATCCACTTACCTCCTTGTCCAGATACCTATGAATTTCGCCAGCATATGGGAATTTCCTGCAAATTTATGTTTCAGCCGCATAATTACTGGCTATATATTTAATCCTAAAGGAAGCAGCATGAGAAGAAAGGGGATTGCATGTGAAGAAAAGCTTAATGGTTTTCTATATATCGGCCGCCATTTTATTATTGCTTGTTTTATTCGGTGTTTTTGTCCCGGATTCACTGGAGAGTGTGACAGCAAATGTACAGGCCTTTATCACCGATAAATTCGGCTGGTATTATTTGATTCTTGTTTCGTTTATTGTCATTGTTTGTTTATATTTTTTAATCAGCCCTTTAGGAAGAATCAAGCTTGGGAAGCAGGATGATAAACCGGAATTTACCCGCCCTACCTGGTTTGCGATGCTGTTCAGCGCGGGGATGGGAATCGGGCTGGTTTTCTGGGGTTCAGCAGAACCGATTTATCACTATGCAGTGGGGTCTCCTACCGGCGGAGCAGTAGGGACGGACGAGGCGATTAAGAATGCGATGAGATATACGTACTTCCATTGGGGGATACATGCCTGGGCCATATATGGAATTGTCGCACTTGTGCTGGCTTATTTTAATTTCCGCCATGGGGAACCTGGTTTAATCAGTGCCACTTTAAAACCCATATTGGGAGACCGTACACAGGGGATGACAGGAAAAGTCATTGATATTCTATCAGTAGTAGCAACTGTTATCGGTGTGGCCACGACACTTGGGTTTGGAGCTGTGCAGATTAACGGAGGATTGTCATATCTATATGGCCTTCCTGTTAATTTCACCGTACAGCTTGTGATTGTCGCTATTGTTACAGTCCTGTTTATTATTTCGGCCCTGTCCGGTCTTGGAAAAGGCATTAAAATTTTGAGTAATGCCAATATGATTCTTGCGGGTGCTCTATTTATTCTGACGTTCTTTCTTGGACCGTCATTATTCATTCTGAATC
Source organism: Cytobacillus sp. EB106-05-05-XG126 (assembly GCF_058791715.1). Classification (NCBI taxonomy): domain Bacteria; kingdom Bacillati; phylum Bacillota; class Bacilli; order Caryophanales; family Bacillaceae; genus Cytobacillus; species Cytobacillus sp. EB106-05-05-XG126. Next base: position 65,528 of record NZ_JBYTDU010000004.1, read on the forward strand.
TGTTCACCAATACGCTTGGAAGCTATCTTCAATATTTGCCGGGCATGAGCCTCAGGATTGCCCCTCTGAATCCGGAGGTCAGGGAATGGATTAATGGCTGGACAATTTTTTACTGGGCCTGGTGGATTGCCTGGGCGCCGTTCGTTGGCATTTTCATTGCCCGTGTTTCCAAAGGAAGAACCATCCGGGAATTTGTCTTTGGGGTCCTGCTTATTCCGTCGCTAATTGGATTTATCTGGTTTGCCACGTTTGGGGGAACCGCCATTATGCAAGAGCACCAAGGCACAGCGAAAATCTCGGAATTGGCTACTGAAGAGGCACTATTTGGCGTATTCTCCAACCTTCCAATGGGTACAGTCCTCTCGATCATCGCCATTTTGCTCATTTGCACGTTCTTTATTACTTCTGCCGACTCCGGCACCTATGTCCTGGGAATGATGACGACTAATGGTTCACACCATCCCGGCAACAAGATTAAATTAGTGTGGGGAATATTGCTTGCTGCCATTTCATTGGTTCTGCTCTATTCCGGCGGGCTTCAAGCTCTGCAGAATACGATGATTGCAGCAGCTCTTCCCTTTTCCGTTATTATGGCTTTAATGACCTTCAGTCTGATCAAGGCTCTGCAGAAAGAAGCGAAGGAGCTTGGTATTGGGAAGATCCCGAAGAAGAAAGTGTAGATGAAGAAACCTGCAGATCTGGCATCTGCAGGTTTTTTGATGGTTATTTTACCGGAATCCAGATCTCTGAATAATAATCCGGACTGGACGCATCACCTGATGTATAGACCTCCAATTCAGGTGCATCAGCATGTTCATAGCCGCTTGATGGAAACCATTCCGAAAAGATTTTTTTCCATGTGTTTTGCATGGCATGCGGCATGGCGCCATGTACTTCAAACACCGCCCATTTGGAGGCCGGGACTTCCATGCTCTCGAAGCTGTCAGGCTCATCACCTTTGAAGCTTGCGGCAATCCAGTAATCCATGCTGTCAGGCTTCTGGCTGCGGTTATCCACACACACACCTAGAATTCCTTTGATATCCCCATTATTCAGCTTGAATAGCTTACCGGAGGTGCCGTTACTGTTTACTTCATCCCACAATTTCGGGATGCCGGCCAAATTTTCTTCATTGACCAAAGAGAACTCCTTTTTGATGCCCGCTACTTGAAAAGCTTCTTTTTCGACAATTGCATATTGCATTTGTTCCGCCCCTTTCAGACTCACCTGGATCACCAGGCGGTTATATGATTTCAGCTTTCCGGAAAAATTTCTGGCTTCCGTCGGTGTCATGCCATGCTGTCTGCGGAAAGCCTTTGTAAATGCTTCGGGAGTGTCATAGCCATATTTATAGGCGAGGTCAATCACTTTGAGGTCTGTACAAACCAGGTCCTGTGCGGCGAGCGTTAATCTTCTGCCCCGGATATATTCTCCCACCGGCATATCTGTCAGAATGGCAAACGTGCGCTGAAAATGAAATACGGAGGAGTTCGCTGCCTCCGCAGCTCTCTGGACTGAAAAATCCTCATCCAGCAAATGCTCCTCTATATAATCAATAGCCTTCTGCAGCGATTCAATCCATGACATTACTGATCACTCCCTTATGTATATCCTATCTTTATCTCTTTTTGGCTGCCTGTCATTTTTTGCTTTGTTTTGGCAGGCAGATATTAAAGAATTCTTATTATAGGCGGAGAATCCTGCTTATTGGGGAATCTTTGATTCGGATGCTGGCGGGCTTGGGCAGAATCAGGAAAATACCGGCCGAAATGAGGGATATACAGGCCTATTTGTGGTTTCGCCGGCCAAGGTGGGGCATTTACAGGCCATAATTAAAGATTTATCGGCCAAACTCAACGATGGCCGAACAATTTTCCGTTTATCGGTCACTTCATCAGCTTTATCGGTCATTATTTTAATTTATCGGTTTCTTTTCAATTTTGTCGGTCAGTTTCTGCATTATTTCGGCCACTTTTGAAATTTAACGGTCAGTCCTTATTCTATCAAGGAATCAGAAAAAAACCAGCCGCCCGATAACGGGCAGCTGGCATTGATTTTATATAGCACGGCCCCAATGACGGTGCATGGCAATGCTATTAATTAAATTCTCACTGGAGGAAGCATCGCCGCTTTTGATTTCGACGATTCCCATATCGGAAAGAGTTTGGGATTGCCCCAGCAGGTTTAAAGCTTCTGCAGGCAGCAGTTCGGCTCCTTCACCGCCAAACGCAATGGTTTTGAAATGCTTATAGGCTTCGCTGATGAATTCCTTTGCCTGCGGCATCATTTTCAGAGCATTGGCACTTTCTTTTCCTCCTGCCACATAGATGGCATCATACATAACGGAGTGTGAAGTCAGGAATGTTTTCATAACTTCCAGTTCTCCGCCGTCTCCTTTGATCATACCGAGGTTTTTGCTGACAATTTCAGGCATAATCCCAGCACTTTTCAAAGCTTCCATTACGCTATTGACTTCAGTATAGCTGAAGCCATTATCAGCAAGGATGGCGACTTTTCGGGTCTTAGGTGATTTGGCTGTGTTCATTTGGCTTAATGCTGGTGACGAGAGCGTCACTTTGGATTCATTTGCAGCATCAGGCACGATAGCGCCAACTCCTAAGGCAATTTGCTCGGCCAGGAAATGATCCACATTGCTGAACATGTCGACAACCTGCTGCTTCACATCTTTGTTCTGAACCTTTCCGACTTCAAAGCGGAACGCCTCGATCATATGCTGTTTTTCCACTTCAGACATGCTGTTCCAGAACAATTTCGCCTGGCTGTAGTGGTCTTTGAAGCTGTCGCTGCGCTGGCGCACTTTGCGCCCTTCGATCTTTTCCTGATAGTGAACATAGCCGCCCTCTTCTGCTGTGGCAGGGCTTGGATCATTATTCTGCATCGAGTTTTTATGATAAGCAACCGGCCCTTTGTTGATCGTCATGCGATGATAGCCGTCATACTGATTATTGTGGAATGGACATACAGGACGGTTGATCGGGATTTCATGGAAGTTTGGACCGCCTAGGCGGATCAGCTGTGTGTCTGTATAGGAAAACAGGCGGCCCTGCAGTAATGGGTCATTTGAAAAATCAATGCCCGGCACCACATGCCCAGGGTGGAACGCGACTTGTTCTGTTTCAGCAAACACATTATCCTGATTGCGGTTCAGGGTCATTTTTCCTATGATCTTCACCGGAACCATTTCCTCCGGCCACAGCTTCGTGGCATCCAGAATATCAAAGTCAAAGGAGAATTCATCTTCTTCATCAATCATCTGGACACCCAGTTCAAATTCAGGGTAGTCCCCCATTTCGATGGCTTCCCAAAGATCACGGCGGTGGAAATCCGGATCCTTTCCGGCGAGCTTTTGGGCTTCGTCAAAAACCAGGGAATGCGTGCCCAGAACAGGCTTCCAGTGAAATTTCACAAAACGCGCCTTCCCCTGCTCGTTCACAAATCGGAACGTGTGAACACCAAAGCCCTCCATCATGCGGAAACTGCGCGGAATGGCACGGTCTGACATCGTCCACATGATCATATGGGCTGTTTCAGTATTGTTGGCGGCAAAATCCCAGAACGTATCATGGGCCGTTGAAGCCTGCGGCATTTCGTTATGCGGCTCCGGCTTGAATGAATGAACGAGATCCGGGAATTTGATGGCATCCTGGATGAAGAATACCGGGATATTATTGCCGACTAAGTCGTAGTTGCCCTCTTCCGTGTAAAACTTGGTGGCAAAGCCGCGGGCATCACGTACAGAGTCTGCCGAGCCGCGGGAGCCGGCAACGGTCGAGAAACGAACAAAGACCGGGGTCTTGACAGATGGGTCCTGCAGAAACTTAGCCCTAGTGTATTCTGCCATGGATTCATACACCTGGAAATAGCCATGTGCGCCAAACCCGCGGGCATGAACAACCCGTTCAGGGATGCGCTCATGGTCAAAGTGCGTCATTTTTTCCCTGAAGTGAAAGTCCTCCATCAAGGTCGGACCGCGGGAACCAGCTTTTAACGAATGTTCATCCTCCGAAACCTTGACTCCCTGGTTCGTTGTCAGCTTCTTGCCTGTGTTATCCATGCGAAACTCCTCAAGCTGCTTGTCCTTGCTGTGCTCATTTACGCTTTTATTTTGCGGATCTTGTTTCAAATGTCCTTCCTCCTTATATAAAGAAGCAATTGCTTCGGGGTTACGATGTTATCTATGTATCTATAAGTTGAAATACCCCAGAATAAAGGCGGTAAACGGCAAAATAAAAGAAAGCAGCGGAAAACTGCTTTCTCTCAGGCTTGTGGGCTAATCTCAGTTTTAGGCTGATCCGCGTCTCTCAGCAGCTGGATAAAGGTTCTTTTTTGCAAATGATACAGGATTAGCACCAGAATACTGCCGCCGGATGCAGCCATTAGGATCCAGACAGGCAATTTTTCGAGTAAAAATCCAAAAAAGATAAAGCCCAGTGGTGTCATGGCACTTGCTCCTGTTTCAAGGAGTGACAAGACCCTGCCCCGATAGGCATCAGGCGTGCCTTTTTGCAGCAGAACCATTACTGGAATGTTGATTACCATGATAACTGAAGATAGCAGCAGGACCAGACCTATTAAAAAAGGAAACATGATGCTGTTTGAAATGCCCATTAGGCCAGGAAAATTCGGGAGGCCAAGCAGAGCAATGATAAGGGACATGGCCATTACGCCCCCAAAAATGGTCACTTCTTTTCTCTTTACCTCGGGACGGGCAGATAGAACGACCGACATGATCAGCATCCCGACGGAAAAGGCTCCTTCAATGATGCCCAGCTGGAGTGAACTCATTTCCAGCACAGTCAGAACCAGATAAGGCATGGCAACGGGAAAAACCGCAAACCAAAAGTTCAGCCAGATGCTAATGATAATGAGATTTTTTATAAACGGCTGATTTTTCACATATGAAATACCCATTTTCAGATCGTAGATCATTCCATTTTCTTCTGGTCTTTCTTTTTTTTCTGCAAATAGATTGTATTGAATAAGCAAACTGGTGATGCCGGAGACTGTGAAGGCGATGATGTTAATAAGCATGAAGACTGATAGATGAAAGATGCCAAAGAAGACGCCCCCAAGAACGGGTCCCAAGATGGAGGATGATGAAGCTGCGGCCTGATTAAGTGACATTGCTTTTTGCAGAGTATCAGGACCGACCATGTTGTAAATTGCTGAAGTGACTGCCGCTGAATAAAAAGTATTCAAAATGCTTAAAACGGCTGTGGCTGTGTAAAGGAGCCAGATTTCCTGTGTGACCAAAAGGTACAGAAGAAAAATGGCAATAAGCCAGACGGCACAGGCGAAATCGGAAATAATGATGATTTTTTTGCGGTCCCATCTGTCACTGAGTGCGCCGGCAAAAGGAGAAAGCAGGATTCTTGGCAGTGCACTAAGAATGAGGGTTATGGCAAAATTCAGGCTGGACCCTGTTTCTGAAAGGATATATAAGCCAATAGCAAATCCGTAAATGGAGGAACCGAGCACCGCTGTCAATTTCCCTGACAGAAACAGTGTTATATTTCTTTTAATCTGTGCTTCCATCTATTCTTCCTCCTCGAAATCAAGCAATTTGAAGCTGCAGGAAACCTCATAAGAATTGCGCTTTAGAGCTCCCTTTACGCTCTTTTCCATGTATTTAACCATCAAATCATAAAAATCGTCCTGAAATCCCTTTAATTCTTCTTCTGTGAGGGAGATGTTTATTCCCATGGTGCTGCAGCTTTCTCCTTTCTCCTGTCCGCTTTCTTTCAAGTTGAATTGGGTCGCTTTTGAACGGTAATACTTTTCGATAATTCCCCTGTTTTCTTTCGTCTCCTCAATCTCGAGTATTCCGCCTTTATAAAGCTGCTGAATATGATAATGAATGCTTCCAGCAGACTTCCCAAGCTCTTCGGCAACCTGTTTGGCTGTCATGGGACTTTTAGCAAGAAGATATATAATTTTAATCCTTAACGGGCTGGATATCAGCTTCTGCTGTTCAAGATTGATCTCCATCGTTTTCTTGATTAAATCCAAGATGGTTCACCCTTTCTAATTCATATATTCTAATTTTATTATACGTTCTAAAAAATTAGAATGATACATTTTTTTTAAATGAAAAATACAAATCCGTTGCAACAGTTTATCTTTTTACATGAATTCTTCGTCCCACCCTCCACAATTTCGTATTTTCTGACAATATTATATAAAAAAAGCAAATGAGTATTGTCATAAATAGTAAAACAATATAGAATTTTCTTATAACCTCACGAAGAGGCAGGTGAAACGATGGAAATTACAAAGCATCTTTTCTTTAATCTATCGCTCTTGATCGTTATCTTGTTTGTTGTGCTTGTATGGGCGGAAAAAAGTTCTAAATTCCGATTTTCCAAAGGCTGCTCTTTTGTATGGCTTTTGTTCATGATCTGGATATGCTTTCAGTTTTCCTTTCAGACAAGCCCCCATTATTTTTTTGATTTACGATTGATACCTGTCATCATCGGCGGTTTATATGCCGGGCTCGGTCTCACCTTGGCCGGGACTGTGATCTTGATGAGAAGTTTTTATGGAATAGAGCCTGGGTTTTATTCTAATATTCTTTTATATTTGCCCCTGGGGATCATTCTTTGGAAGCTCTATCCCTGGTTTTGGAAGCAGGTGCCCCGAAAAAGGATTCGCTTTTCGGTTTTCATTACTCTTATTTTAAGTGTGCTGACCGTTGTGGTAATGGAATTAACGGTGCCGCCTCAGAATCGGTTTGATGCCTGGTTTGCCTACCTGGTGATTCCGCCATTGGGTGTCTTCATGATTTCATATGTTTTTGAGTTTGCCAAAAGAAATCTGGATATCCGTGAAAATCTCGTCCGGGCAGAGAAACTTGAAGCTGTCGAGCAAATGGGAGCAGCCATCTCACATGAAATCCGCAATCCCCTGACGGCTGCAATTGGATTTGTGCAGCTATTGCAGGAACAGCGGCTGCCACCGCGAAAAAGGGTTGAGTATTTGGCTATCGTGAAAGCCGAATTGGAATCGGCGGAGCAGGTCATTCAAAATTATTTAACCTTTTCCAAGCCATCCTTAGATAAGATCGAAGAAATTAATGTAAAAAAAGAACTAATGCAAGTCATGAATATATTAAAACCGACTGCCAACCAGAATTCCGTAGAGATCAATGCCCATTTTGCCCTCCTCGGATCGATTAAAGGTGATCGGCAAAAATTCCACCAATGCTTTTTGAATGTGATAAAAAACTCAATTGAGGCCATGCCGCGCGGCGGGCAATTATACATAGAAACGCACTATAGCAGCAGCCAGATCACCATCGAAATAACAGACACCGGTGTCGGCATGACGTCCGATCAGCTTCAGCGTTTAGGCGAACCCTACTATTCCACCAAAGGCTCCAAAGGGACCGGCCTTGGAATGATGGTCGTATTCAGTATTGTAAGAGCTATGGATGGCAATGTCCGGGTCAAAAGCGAAGTCGATAAAGGAACTGTTTTCAGCTTTACTTTTCCGAATTATAAATCGGAACTACATAAGGATTAACAAAAAACAGCAGGGGCAACACTGCTGTTTTTCTTTTTTCCAGTTTTTTTGGAACCTCCAGCCAGTACCCCTCGTCTAAGTGTTACCAACGAAAGGAGCATAAACATGCTGGTAAAAATAACAGACAATCAAGGGCCGCCCCTTCAATCCGATACAGAGTCCAAAGAAGAGAAGCTTATTTGGCTCATGGATAAATATGGGGACATGGTTATCAGGGTTGCCTTCTCCTATTTAAAACAAAAGCAGCTGGCTGAAGACGTATCTCAGGAAGTTTTTATTAGCTGCTATCAGAACCTTGAAGGTTTTCAGAAGAAAGCTGCCTATAAAACCTGGCTTTACAGGATCACTGTCAACAAATGCAAGGATGTTTTAAAAAGCTGGTCTTATAAAAATTTATTTTATAAAGAATGGATTGGATCCCTGCTTGCAGACCGAATGGATTCTGTTGAAACTGAGCTGCTTCATATAGAAAATAACGAGTATCTGTATAGCAGAGTTCTTAGGCTCCCTTTGAAAATGCGTGAAGTCATTATCCTTCACTATTATGAAGAACTAACGCTTGCCGAAATTTCCGACCTCCTGAGCATAAATATGAATACAGTCAAAACGCGGCTTCACCGGGCAAGAAATTCCTTAAAAGACGTTCTTTCAGAGAAGGGAGATGAACAGACATGACCAATCATTTTAAATACCCTGATAATCAAATTCGATTCGAGGATAGACAGAAAGAAATGGTATTAAAAGCTGTAAGACCTAACTCATATTCTTTTCAAAAGAAAGAAAGAATAAGCCGGAAAAAGAAATGGGCTTATGCAGGTACAGCTGCAGCAGCTTTGTTCATTCTTTTTATCGGGACAGCTTATTTTTCTCCCGGAATGGCAAAGGTAGCCGCCAAGATTCCTTACTTTAGCGTATTTATAAAACAGGAAGAATACAAATATGCTTTATATGATGTCATTAGTGATACTGCTAATAAGCATCGCTATGACTTGAGAAGAATGGATGCCTCCATCCCAGATAAAGAGTTAACCGTCTGGCTTGGAGGAACAAAGGAGGATGTAAACAGCATTAAAGGAGATGTAAAAAAAACCTTCAGCCACTCATTAAAAGATCATAACTTTGGTGCGTATGATATCAGAATAAAAAGGGACAAACATGATAACACGATACCAGAAGAAACCCCTGAAATGAAAAAGCAGCAAGCTGACAGCCTGGAGCTGGAACAAAAAATCATTAAAGCGCTTGAAGCGAATAATTTCACGATGGCCTTCCCAGTTCAGGCAAGGATAAATGAAATTGAGAAATACATTTTTGTAGCTATTCCGAAGACCGAAGAAAGGACTGACGAGCTTAATAGTTTATTGAATTCCATTTCAAGTGAATATGGAAAGGGGTTCAAATATGACATTAGAAAGATTGATATTGAAGCTAGAGAACAGGAACAGCGTTGGGATGAAACCGGAGTCATTCACGTGATCGCAAGCGGCTTGATGGAAAACAAAGAATTCAAGGTAAAGGGGTTTTCATACTCTTTCCATCCTCTCCCGCTGCAAATCAAGGTGAAAACATCCGTGAAAGCAGATGACCCGGATGCAAATGTGCTGGCAGAACGTATAGAAGAGGAAATCAAGAGCTTCTTACAAACACATGAAAAAGCAGAGGATATTCGAAATGACCCATATGAGCTGACGATCTTAAGTAAAGATAAAAAGAAAATAAATTAAAATATGTACAGGTAAGCTTTATTTAGAAGATGCCTCCCGTTTCGGGGAGGCTTTTATTTTTTCTCCCGGGAAAAGCCTGCGATTCCGCCTGTCCGGCCTCTATGGCTTATGCTTCTTTCATTATGATTCGATCTGCTCCGCCTCCAGATGCTTCGTGCAGTTATACAGCTCACAGTTCCACTTGCTTTCTTTTATTAACAGTTCCGTGATGGAAGTGTTCTTCGGCGGAGTGGAAAGGTCTGTATGCGGAACCAGTTCTCTTAACAGATGACGAATAAAGGCGCCATGGCTTACGATCAACACGTTTTCACCCGGATGCTTTTCTGTAATCTCCTGCAGGAAACCAAGCCCTCTTTTTATAACACTTTCTTTCGGCTCGAAACCAAGGTCCATTTCACGCCAATTCTTGCCCCATTTTTCAAGGCGTTCGGCTTCGGTTGTGCCTTCAATCATCCCGCCGCCTACTTCTCTAATCCTCGGATCGAGGTGAAGGGGAATGGAGCCGATTTTCTCCTGGATTGCTACTGCCGTCTGCTTTGCCCTTAAGAGATTACTGGAGTAAATAACATCCCATTTTTCGCCGTTAACTCGTTCGGCTAGGCGTTCTGCCTCAGCCAAACCTTCTTCATGAAGGGGAATATCCGAGCTTCCCTGTGCCCGTCCCTCCTTATTCCAGGGTGTGATTCCGTGCCGGATTAATCCGATTCTTGTCATATGTAAAAACATCCTTTCTTTTGAATAGATTGTTATGAGTTGCCTTATCTAAGTAAAAGAGCGGTCTTTGCGCCCTATCTAATCTACTTTTCTCATGCTTGTAAAAGGATACCAGACAAATTCACTGACGCCGATGATGCGCTCTTTCTCAATAAAACCGAGCCCATTTCGGCTGTCCAGGCTGACAAGGCGGTTGTCCCCCATAACGTAATAGTGATTACTCGGAACCGTGAGAGGGCCGAAGTCACCGGTCAGTTTGCTGACAATTCCATCTGCTGCTTCGCGATTTTCGTCAAGGTAGTCTTCATTCCATTGCTGGCCGTTAATATACAGCTGGTCATTCTTCATTTCCAGTTCATCGCCAGGAAAGCCTATTAATCTCTTTACATAGTTCTTTTCATCGCCCCTGATGATGACAATATCGCCTCTGTTCAGTTCTTCAAATTTATTAACAAAGATTTTTTCCTCGTCATGAAGGGTCGGATCCATGGAGGCTCCTTCCACATAGTAGGGTGAAAAAAGAAAGACCCTGATGACCAGTGCGATTCCAAAGGCAATCAGAAGAGACTTGAGCCAGCTCGCTATTTCATGCTTATTCATGTGCTCCTCCGAAGCTTTTAGCACCCATATACCGGTCTTTGATTAAGGTGCGGTGGTGAAGTTCATGTCCAGCAATGATATAGGCAATGGCCCGGGCAGTTACCCCAGTGCCGTTCGCATTTCCTCGCCCAAGCAGTGCCTCATCATCCAGGCTTTTCAGTAAAGAAATCGTATTTTGGCGAACCTGGGACAGCTGTGCTGAAAGCTCCCCAATGCTGAAGCGGTTGAATTTGCCATTCTTTACATACTGGTTATCATCATAGCCCGGCAGCTCAGCCATCTCCCCTCTTCCAATGCAAAGCAGACGGTAGCTCATGATGCGTTCAGTATCTGTAATATGGCCGATCACTTCCTTAACCGTCCATTTTTCCGGAGCATAGCGGAAATGCGCCTGATCTTCATTCAGATCTTTTACCAGATTGATTGTCTCCTTCATTTGTTCATCAAGGATCTGCAGAAGATCCCCTTCCGGTACAGAGCTGACATATTTCTTATAATACGGCGCATACTCATCCAATCCAGGTTTCTTTAACATCTCGTTCCCTCCCATTCTATTCCCTTATTTTACTAAATTTTCATATAAAGAGCCAACTTCAGGTCTGAAAAAGCTCGCCCTTGATTGCTTTAACATACCGTTCGGCTGACCGCTGCACTGCAAGGTCTGCCTCTTTTTCTACCACTCTGTGAAACGCATTGTAAATCCGGTCAAATGACAGCGGTTCGATTTTGCCGGCCATCCTTTCAACCGTTTCAGCGGGAAGCGGAATGAGGTTTGGGTAGCTGTACATGAAGCTGACCCATTCCCTGTCCGCAACGACCTGAATGATGTCGCCGGTAAGCATGACGCCTTTGCCCCCATTCCCCTTTTCCCAATGAAGGACAGCACCGCCTTTAAAATGGCCGCCGATGCGGTGGATGACCAGGCCATCATGAATCTTAAAACTTTCTCCGCTCCAGAAAATGATGTGGTCACTTTCCCTCATCACCCACTCCCTGTCGTCTTCATGGATATAGATCGGCGCATTAAATGCTTCCGCCCATTCAACTTGTGCTGAATAATAATGAGGATGGGACAGTGCGATCGCGCTAATACCGCCCAGTTCTTTTATGGCTTCAATCGTGCACTCATCCAGGTAGGTGATGCAATCCCACATCAGATTAAAACCGTTTTGCTGAATAAGATAGGCTGTCTGGCCGATGGCAAATTCCGGAGCTGTTTTCAAGCTGTAAAGATTGGATTCCTCCCGCTTTATTTCATTCATATAATTTTGGCTTTCCGTCATTTCATGTAAAGTAGTCCACTCCTGGCCGCCAGGTCTAACATACTGGCGCTCTTCCATGCAGATCGGGCAGCTTTCAGGCTGATGATTGCATGGTGGAAATTGCGTTCCGCACGTTTTGCATATATATTTTTCCATAGATATTGCCTCCGTTTCTCATATTGGTTATATTAACCATTTTACTATTGGAAACGTACTGTTAAATCGCCGTTTCGGCTGAAAGCGGCTACAGCTTTAGACTGAGGACTTATACTTTAAGCTTTATGTGAAAACCTCAGCCAGCTTCAAAAAGTCATTCCAGCCGTCATTTTCATATAACTGAAACAACTGAGCCTGATCCGGTATAGCCAATTCATATTTGATCATAAAAAAACTCCTTCGTAAGGCAATGCTAATCCTATTCTGGCTCGGGGCGAAAAAGTCCTCTTTCTTTTAACGATTATCCAGCATCGAGATACAGGCTTCTTCGTTATGTTCCGTATCCTCCATTACAAACTCATATGTGGCAGCGTCCTCTTTTTCACAAAACTGAACGACATCTCCAAACCACTTCTTTTTTCCATAGTAATAAATGATGTTCGGTTCATCCTTGAAAATGACATAATAATGGGTATGGTAGAAGTCATGATTGATGTCCATATTAGGTAGGTTATAGCTGTGCTTTTGAAAATCACTTTTGCTATAGCCTGTTGCATCCAGATGCGCCGTCACTTCATGTGTTATCCACTTGTTCATGACCGGATTTCCATTATTCAATACATATAGAAAAAGGGCGGGTGAAGTCAGAAATAACAAGCTCGCTAAAATTAACAGTAATTTTTTCATATATTTGACACTCCCATTTTCATTATAGTGTAATTTTACACTAATAGAAACTTAAAGTGGTAGTTTTTTCTTTATGAAACTTTTTTGCTTTCCGCCCGTATTAAATACTAACGAACTAATTTTAGGAGAGATTCATAATGGGAAATATTTTTATTTTTTCACTGATTGCCGGACTGGCGATTTCGATCCTGCTGATTCCGTTCAGCTATAAACCGAAGGCGAAGGAAAAGGAAGGCAGGAAACTGGGAACCGGAATCATGGCTGCCACTGCCGCTGTATCTGTGCTGCTTGTTTTTGCCGTGTATTACTTCACCAGCTTGGACCGGAACTTGACCAGTTTGTGGCTGTTTGCGGTTATCGCTTCTGTAATCGGTGCAGTTTTTGCGACTGGCCGAGAGCGTATGATCAAAACGGGTGTGTTTGTCCTTAGTTTAGCTGCAGGGGCTTTCTTTCTGACAGCTTTCCTGTTTAATGCGGACGATAAGTATGAAAGTGCCAAAATGAAGGAAAAAACGGAGATTGAAACATTTGATGAAAAAGAAACACCGGCTAGCGTTCCGCCTAAGTTTGCGCGCAATAAGATGAAGAAAGCTTTCGGGCAGGTTCCGAACACAAGTTATTATGAACTTGGCAGCCTGCAGATCCAGAAAGTCAATGGAGAATATGTTTATATTGCGCCTGTAGAGTTTTCGGGCTTTTTCAAATGGTTGAATGGGGATAAGACACCAGGCTATTTTACAATTAGCGCGACTGATTCCTCAGCTAATCCAAAATTCGTGAAGAGCGATATGGTGTACACACCATCCTCTTATTTTAATAAAAATATAGAGCGCCATATCCGGATGCAGTATCCGCAGGCCATCTTTAACGGAGATGTTCAGCTGGAAGTGGATGACGAGGGCAAACCATTTTATATCCGTTCGTATGGAGAATTTATTTCGGCGAGAAATGGCTTTGACGTTAAGGGAGTGGTCATGGTTGACCCGCTGAGCGGACAGACGAAGTCTTATAAACTCGCGGATGTGCCGGTCTTTATTGATGGAGCAGTTTCCCCTGAAACGGTCAGTCTGCAGAACAGCTATTTCGGAAATTACGTCCATGGCTTCTGGAACAGCAAATTCGGAAAGTCAGATGTAAGGCTTCCATCGGATGAGGGAACAGAAGCCAATGTGAGTCCGATTTTTGATGAAAATGGCGACATGTACTACTTCACTGATTTTACAAGTCCAAAAGAAGGTGTCGATTCGATGCTGGGCTATTCTTTGACAAATTCAAGGACGGGCGAAGCCACCTTCTTTACAGGCAATCTTGAGGAATCTTATATGGATTCGCAGGGTGCCCTCCAGATTATCGAGAAAAAATTCATCGAGAAGAAATGGAGCGGGGAAATGCCTGTTCTGTATAACTTCTACGGGGAAGCGAGCTGGCTGACGCCTGTTCTTGACGCCAACGGATTCCTGCAGAACTACTTCATTGTATCAGCTGCCAATCCGGAAATATCCGCTTATGGAACGACGCCAAATGAAGCATTGCGCTTGTACAAAACCGCTCTGCAGCGGGGCGGAGGCACTGTAGACGGAAGCTCGAAAGCAGAGGAAAAACAGATAAGCGGCAATGTGGTGCGGGTGTACAAGGAGAAATCTGGTGACTTCACTGTCGTGTCATTCCTTCTGGACAACCGGCAAAGCTATGTGGTTTCATCCGAAACCGTGCCGATGGCCATTTATCTGCAGGAAGGCGATCAGGTCGACGTTAACTATCTGGATACAGGTGAGGCATTCCTGCCTGTGAAGGAAATGAGTATTAAAGGATTGGAATAGATGCAAAAACACGATGAAGACTGTCTTCATCGTGTTTTTTATTAGCCTGCTATTATGTTCGCTGATTTAATGGCGCTCGATAGCGTGGATTTGATGCTGACATGTTCAAAGGACAGCCCGAGCTGTACTGCTGTCTGGGCAATTTCCGGTCTTAAGCCGGAGATTGTAGTCTTTACGCCGATCAGGCTTAGCGCTTCGATCAGCTGGAATAGCTGATGGGCTACCATGGTATCAATCATGACTACGCCTGAAAGGTCAAGGAACAGCTGGTTGACGCCTAATTTATTGCATTGCTGAAGTGTATTTTCAAGCATGATTTTCGCTCGTGCTGTATCAATATCCCCGACAAGCGGCAGAAGTGCGATATCTGCTGTCAATGAAATAACCGGAGAGCTGAGCTCAAGGATTAAAGCCTGCTGAGCCTGCAGCCTCTTCTGGGAATGTTTATTGTACTCTTCCGTGAACCAGGTAACCACTTCCCCAATGGTTCTGATGATCATTCTGCGCCATAAGGCGATTTGTTTTTCATTATAATGACCCTGATTGATTGCAACGAACTGCTCAAGCAGATTCAAATACTGTTCCTGGGTGTTAAAGAACTCCTTCAGTATCATCTCAAGAGGTGTGCGGAGATGTTCATCATCCTGCGCCACTTTGACAATCCAGCCTTCCAAATCATTAAAGAACGCTTCTTCTTCTTTATGGAAGACTTCGGAGAACTGCTTGTGGAATTCATAATTCTGCTTTTTGACTTGTTCAATTACAGCGGGGTCTTCTGAGGTATAAATCCCGCCGCTCTCTTCTTTGTTTACATTTTTATACCATTCTTCTGTTAAGTCCCATGTTTTCTCAAGGAAAAATTGATATAGATCATGATTACGATGCATGCCCGTCTCCCCTAACCGAACTGTTATTTCAATATTTATATTTTAACCGAAGAGAAATAAAGTGTCATTTTTAAGCTCCTACCTATTTTAGGCCAATTCCCTGCTGTTTGCATACTGATAGTCTGCCCCCTGCCTTGGAAGCATTATGCTTAAGGCTGATGCGAATACCAGAAGAATGATGGATGCAATGAAAGAACTGTCATAGCTGCCTGTCAGATCAAATAATACACCAGGGACGAATGAACCGAGAGCTGAACCCAGCTGATGGCTCAAATAAATCCAGCCGATTACGGCTCCTGCGGACAGATGTTTGAAATATTCTGCAGCCAATTTCATGGTTGGTGCGACGGTGGCAAAATTGACAATCCCAAAGCTGATGGCAAACAGAATGAGCAGATGGGACTGAGTGACGAAAAAGCCAAACAATGACGCATCATTTACGATGATGAGCAGAAGAACAATGGTTAACGCCCGTACTCCATAGAGAAAGGCAAGGATTTTTCTGCAATTCCACTTGTCTGCGAGGAACCCCGAAACGACAGTTCCAAGAATATTAAAGCCGGCCAGCAGGCTGACAGCAGCTCCCGTTACACCAGGCGAAAATCCGCAATATTGAGCAAAGGGAATCAGATGCGTATCCATCAGGCCAGTGGTAGTGACGCCGCACACGAAAAACGGGAGCATGAGAAACAGGAATTCTTTCCGCTTTAAGAGCTGAAATATGGAAAGCGTTCCTTTTGGTGCTTCCTTTTTTCCCTGCCTCCCCTTTTGACTGTCACTCACGTTTGCCCCATAAGCATCGATTTGCAGATCGGCCGGTTTCGAGCGGATAAAGAGCAAAAGCAGCGGGAAAATGATTACAATCAAAAAGAAGCCGAGCACAAGTACGGTTGTCTTCCAGCCCAGCAGATCAATCAGGAATAAGGACAGCGGGACGAGAATAAGCTGTCCTGCGGCTGTGCCTGCAGACATCAGTCCCATTGCCATACCCTTTTTATCGGCAAACCAGGTCGCCACTGCCATCGTTCCTGCAACATTGGATGCACCGCCAAAGCCAACGGAGGCAATCACACCATAGATAATCATCAGCTGGACGGGATTGGCGGTAAAAAAGGTCAGAAGTGTTGAAAAGCCAATAACCAGTATACTGAAAGACAGAATATAACGGATGCCGTATTTATCAATCAGCCGTCCGACATACGGCTGTGAAATGGCAAAAACAATATAGCTGACAAAGGCTATAAACGATATAACACTGCGATTCGCGGAAAACTCATGCTCCCATGGCGCCATAAACGCGCCGAACGACAATCGGACACCCTGCGCGGCAAGCAAGGCCAAAAAAGTCAGCACTAAAATTATCCACGCATAATGAACCTTTAAGCGCTTCACGATGTGAACCTTCTTTCCGGTGACAGGCACCTATACCATTTGGACCAACTGGTAGAGGTGCCTGTCACTGTTTTTTTAAAATAATATACCATATAATTTTTAAAACTTTCTAAATTTTGTTTTCCTTTCGTGTTTTTTCAACAATTTACTTTTCAATCAAACGTTTGATTGAAATCAAATGAAAGTATCCTCATATCTGATTTTTTCCCGGGAAATAGCTGCAGGAATTGTCGTCAGCTAAGCGGTGGTTTCGACAATTAATGAGGAAAGGCCATTCCCCTTATCGGAGAATAGCCTTTTCATTTATACTGCCTGCTTTTGCTGTTCCTGCTTCATTAATTTCATTTCACTGATGGCTCTCTTCGCCTTATTTTCATCAAACTCATTTTCGCTCTTTGCTACAACCATCGTTGCGATTCCATTTCCGATCAGGTTCACGATTGCTCTTCCTTCACTCATGAAGCGGTCTACGCCAAGGAGAAGCGCCAATCCTTCAAGAGGAATAACCTGAAGGGCTGCAAGCGTAGAGGCCAATACGATAAATCCGCTGCCTGTTACACCCGCGGCACCTTTTGAAGTCAGCATGAGCACTAATAGAATGGTAACCTGCTGGCCGATTGTCAGATCCACTCCGAATACTTGTGCAAGAAAGACAACTGCCATTGACAGATAAATGGATGTACCATCCAGGTTAAAGGAGTAACCTGTTGGAATGACGAGCCCCACAACCGATTTGGAGCAGCCGATCCGCTCCATTTTATCCATCATTCTCGGAAGCACTGATTCTGAAGAACTTGTGCCTAATACGATTAGTATTTCATCTTTGATAAATCTTAGATAATTCCATAAGCTAAATCCGTACATTTTGCAGATAATATTTAACACAACAAAGATAAATAAAAACATTGTCACGTACACGGAAATCATCAGTTTGCCAAGCGGAACAAGTGATGCCAATCCGAAATGGCCAATTGTATAGGCCATGGCGCCAAAAGCACCAAGCGGAGCTGCCTTCATGACATAGCCGATAATTTTAAAGAAAACTAATGATAGCTTATCCAAAAACTCAATGACGATTTTGCCTTTGTCCCCAAGAGCCGCCAAACCGACACCAAATAGAACAGAAAAGAATAATACCTGCAGGATATCTCCTTTTGCAAAGGCATCTACCATGTTGGAAGGAACAATATGTGTCACAAACTCAATCCAATTGATGCCCTCTCCGCCATTGGCTGTGTACTGTGAAACATCTCCTTTTTCCAATTCATTAAAGTTCAGGCCTGCACCTGGTTTAATGACATTAACGACGATCAGACCGATCATTAAAGCAAGTGTAGTAACCACCTCAAAATAGATGAACGCTTTTCCGCCCACTTTGCCGACTTTTTTCATATCGCCCATTTTAGCGATTCCTAGGACGATGGTCAGGAAAATAATCGGGGCGATGACCATTTTGACTGCGTTGATAAAGGTGTCGCCGACCGGCTTCATTTCTTTTCCGACTTCCGGCCAAATCAGCCCGACCATAACACCGATAAAAATAGCCGTTAACACCTGAAAGGTTAAATTCTTATAAATCCGCTGCTTCTTCACTTTTATCTCAGCTCCTTTTTTCTAACTATTCATTCTATTAGGAATGATAGCGTTTTCAGATAAAAGAGAGAAGTTTATGGTCATAACGGATGTTTTGTTCATTTTGGTCTCAAGGAATGCAGCTAAACGATGACATACCGATTAACTGGCCTGCCCACGCCTCCGTACTGTACATCCAGCCGGATCGCACCTCTTTTTTCCAGATAATCAAGATAGCGGCGGGCGGTGACTCTGGCAATACCGATGCCGTTCGCCACTTCTTCGGCAGAGCGGGGTTCGGTCTGCTGTTTCATAAAGGCGGTAATTTCATTTAAAGTGAATTCATTCAGCCCTTTGGGCAATACGTTTTCTTCTTTCTTCGCCTGCTTGGCATAAAGCAGAGCATCGAGCTGCTCCTGTGACAGAGTGCCCGATTCCTTCAGGCTTTCCCTGTAATGGCGGTATTTTTCGAGGGCCTGCTGGATCCTGTTCAGCTTAAAAGGCTTGATAATATAATCCCTGGCGCCGTTTTGAAGCATCAGCTTAATGGTTTCCTTATCCTTTGCGGCGGATACGACAATGACATCAGAATCAAGGTTTTGCTTCCGGAATTCCTGCAGGGTTTGGATTCCATTTTTTTTCGGCATGAAAATATCCAAAATCACAAGGTCAGGCTGCAGCTTTTTCGCCAGGGCAATGCCTTCCTCCCCATTCCCGGCCGCTGCGATAATCGTAAATCCGGGCACACTTGCAATAAATTCCTTATTCACTTCCTGGACCATTGGATCATCTTCAATCAGCAGCACACTGATTTCTTCTTTAACCGCCATATGTTTCTCCCTCCGCTTCCATCGGAAAAACGATTGTAAAAGAGGTTCCTTCATCCCTGTTTGTTGAAACCTCGATCGCTCCCCCGCCTTTTTCTGCAATTTGTTTGACAAGGTAAAGCCCGTAGCCTGTCCCGCCAGATTTATTGGCGGTAAATCCTTTTTCATATATTTTCGGCAATATCGCTTCCTCTATCCCGCTTCCGTTATCTTCCACCAGAACCGCACAAATCTCCTCGGTCTGTTCAATGCTGATGTCAATTTTTCGATCTTCCCGGTCAATATGCTCAAAGGCACCGAAAGCATTTTCAATCAGATTCCCCAGAAGCAGAACAAAATCATGATGATCCAGCCGGTCCGGGAACTCCTCTAGGCTGCTCTTTGGGTCGATGACCACCGAGATGCCCAATTCCTTTCCGCGCCTTACTTTGCTTAATAAAAGCCCTGCAATGGCATCGTTCCTGATTTTATCGCTGAGGAAATTCGAGAGGTTTTCCTGCTCTTCAGATGCATCAAACGTCAGCTGGAGTGCTTTGTCAGCTTTCCCGAGCTGAATCAATCCTGCAATGGTGTGAAGCTTGTTCATATGTTCATGGTTCTGCACCCTGAGCGCCTCAACAAAGCTTTTTACACCGGTCAGCTCTTCTGCAAGCTTCGTAACTTCCGTGCGGTCCTGGAAGATGGCCACAGCTCCGATCTTCTCATTGTCTTTCCGGATGGGAATTCTGGTGCTCAGGATGACCTTGCCGCTTACAATGATCTGTTCATTATAGACGGCTCGATTACTTTCTACAATTTCCGGAAGCCTTGTGTCTTTTAGCACGTCTCTGATTTTTTTGCCTGCGACTTTGCCTGATACATTAAAAATTTTCTTTGCCTTTTCATTGAAAATCGTAATGTTTTCCTGGTTATCGATTGCAATTACGCCTTCATTGATCGAGTGGAAAGTGGCTGTCCTTTCCTCCAGCATCCGTTTGATTTCATGGGGCTCCAGCTGGAACATCTGCTTTTTAATATGATTGGCGAGCATTAAAGAACCGATCAGTCCAAATATGAGCGTCAAAAGCACAATGATGCTGATCTCATCTGCCAAATCTGTGATAATTTCCGTAATCGAAGGGATCTTATTGCCGACAACAACCACACCGATTTGATTGAGGCTTTCATCTTTAATCGGTATGAATGCGCGTATAAAGGTGCCGACCTCTCCCTCAGCCTTGGAAAAATAAATATGCTCGGCAAAAGCAGGTTTCTCATCCTCACCTGATGAAGGCCTGCCGATCAGCTCCCGAACCGGATGGGAATAGCGGATACGCTCCATATTCATGATCACGATATAGTCGGTTTCATTGATAATCCGGATTTCCTCAGCAACTTTGTTAACCGTCTTCCAGCCCAGCGGCTGCAGGATTCCTTTTTTCACATCTGACAGCTCTGCCACCGTTCTGGCCGTATTCATCGAGCGTATCCTCAGTTCTTTTTCTTCCTGCTCCTGGATGTTTGCAATCACGACAATTCCGCCAATCAATAAAGAAAAAATAACGACTGCATAAGACAATATGGTAATCTTCCAGCGGATGGGCAGCTGATTCACAAAGGGTCCCTCCCTTCTGTCTTTACGGATAGAATTCTTGTAAGTATGATAACATTAATAGTTTTAAAAAGGAGGATTCAAATGAAAAGCTATGTTCTCCTTGCCGGCATGGTTTTGCTGCTGGCTGCCTTCTTTGGCTATCGAAGCTTTTTTCCGGGGGAAGAGATGCCCTACGATGATGACCAGGAAGGGCTCAAGGATCAAATTGTCTTCAAGTTCAGCCATGTGGTGGCTGAAAATACGCCGAAGGGCCTTGCCGCTCAAAGGTTTGCAGAGCTTGTCGCCGAAAAATCGGATGGCCATATAAAAATAGAAGTGTTCCCAAACGGCAGCCTCTATTCTGATATTGAAGAAATTAATGCGCTTAAGGAAGGGCAGGTTCACTTTATTGCCCCTTCCACCTCTAAGCTTGGGATGCTTTCCCCAAAGTGGGCCGTGCTGGATTTGCCTTTTGCCTTCCCATCGCGCAAAGCGGCTCTTGAAGGCCTGAATGGGGATATCGGCGAGCAGCTGCTGGATTCACTTCAGGGGGACGGCATTAAAGGGCTCGCCCACTGGCCAAATGGATTTAAGCAGCTCACCACGAATAAAGGGCCCATTCAAAAACCCGAGGATCTGAAAGGGCAATCCTTCCGTATCATGCAAAGTGATGTGATATCGGCCCAATTCAGCCGCCTGAAGGCAAAGGCTATTCAGGATTCCTTCAATTCCACTTACAAGCTGCTGGAAGAAGGTGAAGTGGATGGTGAAGAAAATACGGTTTCCAATATCTACTCAAAGAAATTTTATAACCTTCAAAAACATATGACAATCAGCAATCATGGCTATCTGGGATATGCGGTGATGATGAGCGGGAAGGTCTGGAATGAGCAGAGTGAGGAAACAAAGAAGATTCTGCTCGAGGCAATGGAAGAAACAACTGCCTGGAACAGCCGGATGGCCTTTGACATGAACGAAGAACTGCTTGAAAAAATCAGGCAGAATTCCTCCATTCAGATTCATGAACTTACACCGGAAGAAAAACAGGAATGGCAAGCTGTGCTGGATCCCATCTATGAAGACTTTTCACAGGATATCGGGAAGAACCTGGTGGAAGAGATGAAGGAACTGCGGGGTAAATATGAATAAAAAGGTGACAGGTACCTATAGCAGTTGACTGAAGTGGTATAGGTGCCTGTCACCCCTTTTTTACAGCTTCTGTATGAATGCTACTTTAAGGTAGTCTCCTTCTTTGAATTCCTTAATGGTGCGGAAGTCTTCAGGAAGGGTGAATTCCTCAAGAATTTTGTAGCGGTCCCCAGTCTGTGCGAATGCTTTTTTGATAAAGTCTTTGAATTTTTTCATGTTGAATGTGCTGCAGTTGGATGAGGCCACAATGATTCCTTTTTTTTCTGTAATCTGAATGGCCTGCGCAAGCAATTCCGGATAATCTTTTCTGGCGCTGAAAGTATGCTTTTTGGAACGGGCAAAGCTTGGAGGGTCCAGGATGACCATATCAAATGTCAGCTGCTTCCGGACAGCATATTTGAAGTAGTTGAACACATCTTCCACAATGATATCCTGTGCCTCAAAATCAATGCCGTTGACGCTGAACATTTCAATGGTTTTGCTTTTGCTGCGGTTGGCAAGGTCGACACTGGTTGTTTTCACTGCCCCCCCTAATGCGGCAGCAGCTGAAAAAGCGCCCGTATAAGAGAACGTATTCAGGACCTTTTTTCCTTTTGCATACTTGTCCCTGATCGTCTTCCGGACATGCCTCTGATCAAGGAATACACCTACCATGGCGCCATCATTCAGATAAATGGGAAAGCTGATTCCATTCTCCTTCACCATCAGCGGAAAAGAGGCCCGTTCTCCTGCTGCAAAATCATCGTCCTCTATATAAGTGCCTTTTACAGCAAACCGTTTCTTTTCATACAATCCTTTTACATCAGCACTGTTCATGAATGCCTGAATCACCGTATCCCTGAACGTATAAATGCCTTCACTGTACCAGCTGATCACATAAAAGCCATCATAATAATCAATCGTGATGCCTCCGATTCCGTCTCCTTCTCCATTAAAAACCCGAAAAGCGGTTGTATCGGGATCACGGAATAGAGCTTCCCGTCTCCTTAACGCTTCTTGGAATTTCTTCGCAAAAAATGCTTCATCAAAGTTTTCCTGAGGATTTCGCGACAGTATCCAGCCCCTGCCTTTATTCTGCTTTCCATAATATCCTTTGCCGATAAACCGGCCGCTCTCGTCGGTCAGCTCAATGACCGCACCCTCTTTGATGCCATTCGGAATCCGCAGCACCGACTCCTCCGTCACAAGCGGATAGCCATCCCTAAAACTATTCTTATATTTAGAAGCCGCGATTAATTTGATAGCATTACTCATAAATTCACCCAATCATTTTGTTAGTATAGCTATCATTGTAACATTAAAAGTGACAGGTACCTATACCACTTGGTTGAAGTGGCATAGGTGCCTGTCACCATCTCTTCACTGACGGGCAGAAGCTGCCGCTGTTTCTTTCAGCATGGTTCCATTTTTTGCAAAGTCTGTGTGCCAGGAGAGTGCCTTTTCCAGTACGTGCGGTGTTTGGCCGCCTCTTGTGAGAGCTTCCCGGTAATAGTCGCGAAGCTGGTCGCGGTATAACGGGTGTGCGCAATTTTCGATGATCAACTCCACGCGCTGCCTTGGAGCCAGCCCTCGCAGGTCTGCATAGCCCTGTTCTGTTACAATGACATCGACATCATGCTCGGTGTGGTCGACATGGGAGACGAATGGGACGATGCTTGAAATCTTGCCGTCTTTGGCAATAGACTTCGTCACGAAGATCGCCAGTCGCGCATTTCTGGCAAAATCGCCGGATCCGCCGATGCCATTCATCATTTTCGTTCCAAGGACATGGGTGGAGTTCACGTTTCCATAAATATCAAGCTCCAGTGCTGTATTGATCGAAATCAAGCCGAGGCGGCGGATGATTTCAGGATGGTTGGAAATCTCCTGAGGACGCATGATTAAGCGGTCCCTGTACCGGTCAAAGTTCGTGAAAACCTCTTTCATCTTTTCATCTGATAATGTGATAGAACAGCAGGAAGCAAAGTTCACCTTTCCGGCATCCATCAAATCAAATACGGCATCCTGAAGCACTTCTGAATAGACTTCCAGATTCTCAAACTCAGAGTCAAGCATTCCATGAAGCACAGCATTCGCCACAGACCCAATCCCCGACTGCAGCGGTGCCAGGCTATTTGTCAGCCTTCCTGCTGCAATTTCCCCGCGGAGAAACTGAAGCAGATGCTGTGCCATGATGGCGGTTTCTTCATCCGGCGGCACGATCGTCGAAGGCGAGTCCTGCTGATTCGTGAATACGATTCCCCTCACCTTATCCAGATCCACATTAATTCCTGGAGCGCCGATACGGTCGTCCGCTTTCGTCAGCGGGATCGGATTACGCTCCCCCTGCCTGCCAGGTTCATATAAATCATGCAATCCTTCCAGCTGTGTGGATTGGGCCAAATTGATTTCAACAATGATATGTCTCGCATTTTCAGCGAAAGACAGTGAGTTTCCGATAGAAGTAGACGGAATGATCAGCCCGTCCTCCGAGATAGAAACCGCTTCCAAAATAGCGAAATCAATAGGATCCATGACATTAGCGCGGATAAGCTCTGCCGTGTGAGATAAATGCTGATCGACAAATAGAAAATCCCCCTGGTTAATCCCTTTTCTCATGGTCGGATCGGCCTGAAATGGCAGCCTTTTTCCCAAAATCCCTGCTTCCGCAAAAAGCTTATCCACATCAGATCCCAAAGAAGCGCCCGTGTAGACATTCACTTTAAAACTCTCATGTTTGGCACGGTCTGCGAGCGCAAATGGCACCGCTTTCACATCACCTGCACGTGTAAAGCCGCTTAGCCCCAGAGTCATGCCATCCTGAATCCAGGATGCTGCTTCTTCGGGTGTAACTACCCGGTCATGCAGGCGGCTATCGCGAATCCGTTCTAAATGTTTCTCCATGATGCTCATCCCCTTTATCAAAGATATATGTAATCATTTTACCTGGATAAAGAGGGAGCCAGGATTTTTCCGGTTATCTTACGGAAAATTCCGATAAAACAGCGAATTTCACCACTGAAACAGAAAGAATTTTCTAAAAACCGAGTAATTTCCTGAAATAACTGGAATAGGACTGGCTGACAGGCACCCGGTCCCCATTTTTCATGACGAGGAGAAAGGTGGAATGGGTATCAGGAAAGATTTCCTTGATATGATTAACATTTACAATGAATGAGCGGTGGCAGCGAATGAAACTGTCCTTAGGCAGCGAATACTCAAAATCCTGCAGCGAGTATTTATGGGTGCCTGAATGGCCGCCTGTATGTACATAGGTCTTCTTATCCTTTGCCTCCAGGCAGATAACCTCGGAAAAAGGAATCGGAATCCAGCCATCATTCGTTTTCATCGTCACAACCGATTTGCCGTCCGTCAAAGCCGGGAAAATCGCCGTTACACAGCCTTCCAGCTTCCCTTCATGCAAAAATGGCACAGCCATGCCGTGATACGGAACACCGAACACATCACGGTCTATAAACTCCGACACCCTTTGCTGTGTCCCTAAAGCCTTATAGGCGATGGTCCCTTCCTTTACCATGTCCCCCGGCCTGATTTTCAAATCGATGCGCTTGCTCGGCCTGTAATAAATATATTCACTCGTATTGGAAACCGCTATGGAAATCTCATCGGAAAACAGCTCTCCAATTACATCCAGCAGCGATACAACTGTAATGCTTTCCACGTTCTTTTCAGCACCTTTCATGATGATTGCTTTTTCTTATTTTACAAGTTTTCGGAGGGGGATTCACTTAATTTCTTATCATTGCCGAAAAGGCACCGGCATAGAATAGAGAAGGTTATGGGGTAAAGGAGGATGCTCGTATGCTGATTCGCCATCAGATGGTGGAGAAAAAAGATGTTCGGTTTTGTGATGAAACCTTTAATTTGGAACAGGCACTGCAGTTTTTAAATGAAACTGGCTACCGCTGTGTCCCTATACTGGATGCGGCACATACAAAGTTTGTCGGCAATATTTATAAGGTTGATATTTTAGAATACAAGGAGAATCATTCTTTGGATGAGCCGATTACGGCACTGGCTAAAGACCAGCAGACCATAATTGATGAGGATGACTCCTTCATGAAAGCCTTTTTCACGCTGAAGAGATATCCTTATCTTCCGGTTGAAAATGACCAGGGGCAGTTTGTCGGATTGCTGACCCATGCGGCCGTACTGGAGCTGCTGGAGGAAGCGTGGGGATTGAACCGCGGAAGCTATACGCTGACTGTGGGCAGCTATGGCACACAGGGAACATTGAAAAAGATAAGCAGTATTATCAGTAAGTACAGCGATATCCAGGGAGTCATCTCATTGGATTCATCCAACTTCCATGTCAGTCTGATCCGCCGTATCCTCTTTACATTGCCGAAGGATACGACTGAAGAAACCCTGGATAAAATCAAGAAAGAATTAGACGCAAATGGCTTCCGTGTGATCGGGGTCGAGTGTCATAATGGAGAGTGCTGATAAAGTGAAACTTCAATCAGTGGGGGTTTTCCTTATCCCCACTGATTGTTAGTCGCGTTCTAGTGTCGCTAAGATCTCCGCTAGCGCTTCGATCAATCGACACTACGAACCCGATTGGTTCAACTAAGCCTCTGCCTGCGCCTCGGCAAGTTTCACTGTATCTCACCAATCGGGCCTTTACGGGCAGTTTGACCCACACTTATCCTCCTTTGATTCCTCTAAGTCTTGAAGTGAGGGTCTTACTGCCCGTTAGACTGCGATAACAGATGAAAAGCCGTTCCTTGATGGAGCGGCTTTTTCTTACCTGTGATTCCTATGAAAGAATTCCTGATAGCCATAAATTATCCATGCGTAAGAGGTGAAGAACAGGAAAATATGTTTGGGCTTAAATTTTACGAGCTTGTACAAGTTAAACCTTTGATACAAGTAATTAAGCGGGTATGCAAACAGCAGATCCATGATGGCATTTACTGCCAGGTACTTCTTGAAACTGCCGAAGGTGAAATGGAAGATCCAAAGGGTCCCAATAAAGAATGGTCCCATTATGAAGGTTAGATCATTAAGCAATTTCTTGAAGTGTCCACCCTCCACTGTCCACCATTTAAAGGGGATGGCCAGTGTGCTTAAAATCAACACTAAAATACCTGCAAAAACCGAAACGGTTGAAAATTTATTGAATGACTTTTTAGGCAGAAAAACGATGGTCAGCCAGGGTATGACCAGGTGCATCAGCCTTATCACAGTTGTGGCTTTCATATAAAAATCCCCCTTCTTCCATATTATGGTTTAGGAGGATTTGAATTATTCTCCATTTTTTTATTAAACAGCTGATTCCATCTTAAACATTCCGTCCATCTTCCTCACGATCTCTTTTCCGATCTCTATGGACGCCGTCGCGGCCGGAGATGGTGCATTTAAAACATGGATGGAGCGCTTGCTGGGCACAATGAAAAAGTCATCGACTAATGAACCATCGTCCTTCAAGGCCTGCGCTCTGACACCGGCAGGCCCGGGTACAATATCATCCTTCTGAATGTCCGGCATAAGCTTCTGGACATTTTTCATGAAAAGCTCTTTGGATGCAGAGCGGATCATTTCTTCCACTCCCTCTTTCATATATTTCTTTGCAAGCTTCCAGAAGCCTTTATAAGCCATAACCTCCATCAGGTCTGCCACATTCAGGTCTGTCTTTTTATAGCCTTCCCTTTTAAAGCTTAGAACGGCATTTGGCCCCACATCAATAGCTCCGTTAATCATGCGGGTAAAATGGACCCCAAGGAACGGGAAGTTGGGATTTGGCACCGGGTATATCAGATTTTTGACGAGACTGCTTTTCTCCGGTTTGAGCATGAAATACTCGCCCCTGAATGGCACGATTTTAACATCCGTCTTCAATCCGGCAAGCTTGGCAATCCGGTCTGACTGCAGGCCGCCGCAGTTTACATAGTAAGCTCCCCTTACCTCTCCCCTGCTGGTCTGAACGTTAACTTCCTGAGTATTTTCATCAATAGCCAAAACTTTATGATTCAGCAGGATGTCCCCGCCTTTTGCTGTAATGATCTCCGCCATTTTTTCCGAAACCTGCTTATAGTTGACAATTCCGGCCATTGGCACATGGATGGCCTTTTTTCCGTTCACATGGGGCTCGATTTCATGCAGCTCCGACTGGTCAATCATGCGTATTCCAAGGCCGTTGTCCAGCCCGCGCTGATATAAATCGTCCAAAAGCGGCAGCTCGAAATCTTCGCTCGCGACAATGACTTTCCCGCAGATATCCACTTCAAGCCCATGCTTCCGGCAAAATTCTGTCATGGACTCACTGCCCTTTTTGGCAAGCCTGGCTTTATAGCTGCCAGGCTTATAATAGATTCCGGAATGGATGACTCCGCTGTTATGGCCCGTCTGGTGGGCCGCAACGTGGCTTTCTTTTTCCAGGATGGCCACTTTTGCTGATGGAAACCGGTTCAGCAGCTCCATTCCTGTTGACAGGCCGACAATGCCCCCGCCAATAATGATGTAATCATACATGATCCTCCATCCTTTCTCTTATTTATGATAAAGTGAAACTTCAATCAGTGGGGGTTTTCCTTATCCCCCACTGATTGTTAGTTGAACCATCGGGCCTTTACGGGCAGTTTGACCCCCGCTTATTCTCCTTTGATTCCTCTGAGTCTTGAAGCGGAGGTCTTACTGCCCGTTAGACTGCGATTAATCCCGCAGGCTTCTGCCAGTAATTCGATGATATGGACCACACGCACCTTGTCTTCAACCCCCTCGCGTTTAACCCCGAGGCACATCTGCAGATGGCAGCCAGGGTTGGACGTTACGATGGTATCAGGCGATATTTTTTGGACATGTTCCATTTTGGCGTCGAGTATTTCCATGGACTCTTTATAGTGAACAATATTATAGATTCCGGCCGATCCGCAGCACATATCCCCTTTCGGAAGCGGAACATATGTAATGCCTGGTATGCTTTCGAGGAGCTGAACGGGATCATCCGCCACCTTCTGCACATTTAACAAATGGCAGGATGGCTGATAGGTCACAGCACCTGAGAGTTCCCGGCTGAAATTGATTCCGAGTTTGTTCAGTATTACACTTACATCTTTATTCTTTTGTGCGAACACCCTGGCACGCTCTGCCCATTCCGGGTCTTCTGCGAGAAGGTGATCATATTCAACGAGCATCGCACCGCAGCCGCCAATCGCATTAACCACAAAATCAAAGTTCCCTTTTTCAAAAGCTGCAATATTTTCCTTCGCCAATTTCCTGGATGTTCCCGTATCTCCGCTATGATTCTGAAGTGCCCCGCAGCAGGTCTGTTCCTTGATTACGGTGACTTCGCACCCGGCATGCTGAAGCAGCTTGATGCTAAGGTCATTGATTTTGGCAAAAAACACATCCATAATACAGCCTGTAAAAAATGCAACACGGGCTTTCGGCTCGCGCTCTGGCAGAAGGATGCCTGTTCTCAGCTGTTTATTTGGCATTTCCACAGCCGGAGCGATCTCTTCAAAAGCCCTAAGCTGTTCTGGAAGAATGCTGAGCGCCTTGCTTTTGCGGGCAATCGAATCCATGCCTGTTTTCTGATAGGCCCGAAGTGAAGCTCTCATGGATGCGAGCAGCTTTTTATTGGGCAATGCTTTTTGCAGAGCCATGTTCTCCATGAAAGGAGCTGGTGCGTCAGCCCTCTTTACTTGCTTAAAAGACTCGAGGATTTTGCCGTATTGAACATTGGTTGGACATGCCGTCTCACAGGCGCGGCAGCCAAGGCAGAGCTCCAGCGATTCGGTAATTTCATCGATGGTTATTTTTCCTTCCGACGCCATTTGCACAAGATTGATCCGGCCCCTTGGTGAGTGCCTTTCTTTCCCCAAGCTGGCGTATGTGGGGCATGCAGGAAGACAATAGCCGCATTGGACACAGTCAAACGTTTCTTTATAGGCGAGCTGGCTAGTCATGGACTAACACCAGCCTCTGTCCTTTTGTCTCGGGAAAAATTTTGCCCGGATTCATAATGTTGTTTGGATCCCAAGCTTTTTTCATTCGTTTCATCATGTCCAAGCCCATTTCACCAAGCTCCATTTCCATAAACGGTGCCTTCATTGTCCCGATTCCATGCTCGCCTGAGAGGGTTCCTCCCAATTCAATTGCTGCCGTAAAAATCTCCTCCACCGCTTTTTCCACGCGCTTCATTTCTTCTTTATCCTGCTTATCAGTTATGATATTCGGATGCAGATTTCCATCACCCGCATGGCCGAATACGACTAAGTCGATTTCATATTTTGCTTTAATTTCCTGAAGCCTTCTAAACATTTCAGGTATCTTGCTTCTTGGAATGGTGGCATCTTCGGAAATTTTCGTTGGCTTTTTCCTGACGATGGCCGGCGAAACAAGTTTTCTCGCTTTCCATAGATTACCGGCAGATTCTTCATCCCTGGCAATGATGGCTTCTCTCGCCCCAACTTCCAGGCACACCTGCTTCACCTGCTCGCTTTCATCCCTGATGGCAATTGGATGGCCATCAAGCTCTATCAGGATAATGGCATCTACATCTGTCGGGAGCCCGATCGGCTGAAACTCTTCCACCGCCTGGATAGAAGCCTGGTCCATGATTTCCATTTTGGATGGCAGGATGCCTGATGTGAGTACCGCCGATATTGCTTTTCCGGCATCAATAATGTCATCAAAAATAACCATCATCGTCTGAGTGGCCTGGGGTCTTGGTATCAGCTGAAGGATGGCCTCTGTGATGATGCCGAGCGTCCCCTCGGATCCAACGATCAGCTTCGTCAGGTCATAGCCTGTAACGTTTTTGACCGTCCGTCCGCCTGTCCGAATGATGTCCCCTTCCGGCGTGACGATCTCCAGACCCAGAACGTAATCCTTTGTTACCCCGTACTTTAAACCGCGTGGCCCGCCTGCATTTTCAGCGAGATTCCCTCCAATTGTGGAAACATGGGAGCTGCTTGGGTCTGGCGGATACATCAGCCCATGCCGCTGTGCTTCACGGTCAATATCAGCAGTAATAACACCTGGAGATACAATCGCGACGGTATCCTCCGGGTCAATGATCAGCTTTTGGGTCCATCTGGAATAATCAAGGACCATCCCCCCGTGGACAGGGAGCGGACCTCCGCTCAGACTTGTACCCCTGCCTCTTGGATAGACGGGAATTTTCAGTTCATTAGCGAGCTTTACAATACCAGCCGTTTCCTCTGTCGAAACCGGCTGCAGGATGATCTCTGGAATATAGGCTCCAAATGAGCCGTCGTATGAATAAGAAACCAGGTCCGCTTTTTCAAGCAGAATGCGTTTTTCTGATCCCATGATGCTTTTAAGCCGTTCAACAATCTGTTCGGTAATCACAACGGCACCTTCTTTCCTTCCCTTTCGTTCACCTTCAATTTATTTGTCACATTCTCAAGATGAACTTGCATCGCCTTTGCTGCTTTTCCTTCATCCCGTTCTTTTATAGCCGTAAAAATGCTCATATGCTCCTGAAATACCTGCTCGCGCTTTGCCGGAAGACCCACGTTTTTCTGAAGGGAAAACGCAATTGCTTTCCGGTACAGATCATCGATGTTTTCCATTACCTGTATCATGAAGCGATTTTTCGTTGCTGCAATCAGGTGTTTATGAAAATTCACGTCAGCCTGGTCGCCAACTGCTTCAGGGTTCGTCAGTGTGATTTCAAATTGATCAAGCGCCATTTTCATATTTTTCAGGTCGTCCTCATCACGACGCAAGGCAGCAATTGCTGCTGCCTGTGTCTCCATAACCATCCTCATTTCCAATAGCTCAAATACCTGTTCCACGGGAATGTATTCAATCGCTAACGAACCAAGCATCTCTGCCATATTAACCTCTTTAACGAAGCTTCTGCCGCCTTGCCTGGACTCAATGATTCCGCTGGCAGATAACACACTCAATGCTTCTCGAACAGGCGCACGGCTGACGCCAAATCGTTTGGCCAGTTCATTCTCGGATGGCATGGGCTCATTTGGCGGGAACTTGCCTTCTTTTATCATTTCCTTCAGCTGATCCAGCACCTGGGCCGAGATTTTTTTCCGCTCGATTTTCATGGATGTTAGCTCCTTATATGGTGATTTCGACTGAACTGCTTTTCTTTACTCTGATGATATGGAAGAGAATCGCAAACACGCAAAGCCCGAATCCGGCAATATCCGTGATCATGCCAGGTTTAATAAGCATTAGTGCCCCTGCAAACATTAGGACTCTTTCAACAATCGTCAGCTTGGCATTCAGGTAGTTTCCAAGTGAACTTGCCAGGGCGTAAATGCCCAGTGTGCTTGTGATGACCACAAGCGCTACCGATAAAATGGATATCGTTTCTCCCTCTGCTGCCTGAAGCAGAATGATAGGATTATAGGCAATCATGAACGGGATGATAAAGCCCGGCAGTGAGATTCTAAGCGCTTCCCATGATGTCTGCATCGCATTGGCGCCGGCCAGTCCTGCTGCGGTATAAGATGCCAATGCCACAGGCGGTGTAATGTTGGATAATGCACCAAACCAGAACACAAAGAAGTGTGCCGCGATCGGGTTAACGCCAGCTTCTACAAGGGCAGGAGCTGCTGTAACGGCAACGACGATGTAAAGTGCTGTGGATGGAAGCCCCATACTTAAAACGATACAAGTGAGCATGACGACGATTAAAATCAGCCAAAGCTGACCGCCCGTTAATTCAACAATATTATAAGCTAATGTAGATCCAATTCCCGTCATGGTGACAACGCAGATGATGATTCCGATGGCGGCACAGGCAATCCCGACCTGAATCGTTCCTCTTCCGCCTTCAATGAAAGCTTCAATAGTTTTAGAGATCGTGATCCTAGAAGATTTATCTTTTGCCAGCCAGCTCGCAATGATGACCGCGCCGATCCCGGCAAATCCGGCAAACAGGGCTGTTTTTCCCATTAAGAGTGTGGTGATAACAACGATAATTGGGATAAGGAGAACCCCGCGTTCCTTCAGGATTTGGACGACATCCGGGATATTCTCTTTGCTGATGCCTTTTAGGCCTTGCTTTTTCGCTTCAATATCAATGGCAAAAATCAAAGCAATATAGTATAGAAAACTTGGAATGATCGCTGCCAGGATGACTGTCGTATAAGAGATTCCTAGGAAACCGGCCATGATAAAGGCCGCAGCGCCCATAATCGGCGGCATAATCATTCCGCCTGTTGAAGCAGCCGCCTCTACTGCACCGGCAAACTTTGGCTTAAGGCCAATGGATTTCATCAAAGGAATCGTAAAAGCTCCTGTTGTCGCAACATTGGCAACCGCACTTCCGCTCAAAGACCCTGTCAGCGCACTGGAAATGACCGCAACCTGAGCCGGGCCTCCGCGCTTTCTGCCTGCAATGGCAAGGGCGAGATCATTGAAAAGCTGGGTGGCACCGCTGACCGACAGGAAGGCACCAAAGAGGACGAACATGACGATGAACGTAGATGCCGTCGAAAGCGTTAATCCCAGCACGCCCTCAGTCGTCATATAAAGACGGTACAGCAGGCGTTCCAGTGAAAAGCCGGCATGTCCGAAGATCCACGGGAAGTAGGTGCCAAACAGGGCATATACAATAGCGCCTCCGCACAGGATAGGAATAAAGATCCCAACAGCACGTCTCGAAGCTTCAAGGAGAACGATGATCGTAATGGCTCCAAAGACATAGTCGATCATAATCGGCTGGGAGCCCCGGTCCACATGAATTGTTGTGTAATTCAGGAGCAGGTAGCCGAGACCTGCAATCGCAAGTGCCGCAAAAACATAATCAGGGGCTGTAAACCTTTTTTGATTGGAAGACTTTCCGGCAGGATAATAGAAAAAAGTCATTACCAAAAGGATGCCCAGGAAAATGAGGTTTCTATAAATCTCTTGAATATTGGATAATCCATTGGAATAAATGGCAAAAGCAGAAAACAATACAGCAATGATGGCAGCCG
Organism: Cytobacillus sp. EB106-05-05-XG126; assembly: GCF_058791715.1. Classification (NCBI taxonomy): domain Bacteria; kingdom Bacillati; phylum Bacillota; class Bacilli; order Caryophanales; family Bacillaceae; genus Cytobacillus; species Cytobacillus sp. EB106-05-05-XG126. The sequence continues at coordinate 99,348 of NZ_JBYTDU010000004.1, forward strand.
CTTTTTTGTATGGACCCTCCAGCAGCCGCATGCCGCCGCCAGCTTCTTTATCAAGATCAGCTGGCTGTACAATGGGTTCGCTTGTTGATTTTGTCATTCTTTTCCCTCCTTTATTTCGCTTCCGGCGGAATTAGATTTTCAGGTATATCAAGGCCTGCTTCTTTAAAATATCTGTAGGCTCCGGCATGCAATGGCACAGATACGCCATCAAGGGCCGTTTCCAAAGTCATTTCCTTGGCAGAGCTATGAACCTCATACATTTCATCAAGATTCTCATAAAGTGTTTTGGTTAGAATATAAATCGTTTCTTCATCCATTTCTTTAGTTGTGGATAATAGGTTTGGCTGAGCAATCGTGTTGATATCTTCGTCAATGCGAGGATAAGTGCCTCCAGGAATCACATAACGGTACCAGCTATCCGATACTGCATTGATGGCATCCAGCTGCTCATCAGTTACTTCCAGTATCGATGCTTTGACATTACTTGCATACATATCTGTTATAGCGGAAATCGGGATACCTGCCGGAAGGGAACCTCCATCCAATCTCCCATCACGCATCGCGGAAACCGTGTCACTGTAGCCCAGATACTCAGGAGAAATATCCTTTTTCGTAAGACCGAGACCATCCATCATCACGACTGTGGATTGCTCCGTACCGCTGGCCTGCGGCCCAACAGAAAATTGCGTTCCTTTTATATCGTCGATAGTTCCGCTTTTGATCTTATTGTTCATCAGTACGAAATGTTCCACATTGGGCCAGAGCATGGAGATTGTGCGCAGATCCTCATAGCGCTTTCCTTCAAAAGAGTCGTCACCTGCATAAGCTTGAGAAGATATTAATCCCTGAAGAATAGCAAGCTGTGCTTCCCCTTCACGCAGAAGTTCGATATTTTCAATGGATCCGGCAGAGGACTGGCCGCTCGCCTGGATTTTCTCACCCTTTAAATGGCTGCTCCATACATTGGCCATTCCAACCCCAATCGGGTAATATGTACCTCCTGTTGAAGCGGTGGCAACGGATACGAACTTTTTATCCTTGTTCTCGGCTGCTGTCCGCACGCCAACAATGGCAATAAAGACAAGTGTCAGAACCGATATGATAATCTTCCACTTTTTTTGAATCATAAAATCCTCCCTTTCCAGATAATTATGTAAGCGCTTTTTCGAACTTGTATTACAAGTATACAAGATTACGTGTTTTGAATTCAATTAAAATTCTGATTTTTCTTTTTTGTTTTGTGGAATTGGATGCTGGATTCCTTGAGAATACGGGGGTTTCTGAAGTGAAAATAGGAAAATTTACCTTGTAGGATTTAAAGGTTTATTCTATTAAGTTATATGGACGGCGGGTTCGTGCTTTCTTTGTTTAAAGCGGGAAGGGGTTCGGACTCTGGGTGCACGGTTTCGGCTTTCTCTGTCCAAAGTTGAGCCGGGTTCGGACTCTGGATGCCCGGTTTCGACTTTCGCTGTCCGAAGTTGGGCCAAATTCGGACTCAAACTCCCAGAAATCTTCTATCATTGTCAGAAGTGCCACCTGGGTTAAGACTGCTCCCTATAAAAAAAGGCCATTCCCCTTGTTAAAAGAAAATGACCTATCTGTTATAACAGCTTACCCATATAGTATTCATCGACAAATTCACCGTTTATCAAAAGCGAATGTTTTTTAGTGCCCTCAATCTTAAAGCCGGCCTTTTTGTAGAGTGCGACACCCGCCTGATTGTGGATAACTACTGTGAGTTCCAGCCTGTGGATTTCGTGTTTACTTGCCCAACAGTCAAGCTCTTCAAACAGCTTTGTGCCGATTCCCTGGCCTCTGTGTTCGCTGAGGATGCCTGCAACGAGATAGGCTGAGTGCCGGTTTCTCCGTGCAGCACCGCCAATGGCCATTAAGAAGCCGACCAATTGATTATCTTTTTCCGAGATGATGATAGTCGATTGGTCTTCTTTTTGTATGGCTTCTATTCTTTTTCTTTGTGCCTCGGCTGAGGTCTTTCTTTCACCTGGCTCGAAAAGCATGTATTCTGATTCGTTTTCTACTTGTGTGATCAAGTCGGCCAGGGCCTGGGCGTCTTCTGGTTTTATATCGCGGATGATCATGCGATTGCTCCCTTTTACTATTTTTTCATAAGCCCTTCAACAAAATGTTTCAAAACATGTACACCATATACACAGTCATTTAATGACGTCCATTCCCGCGGATTGTGGCTGATGCCATCCCTGCTGCGGACGAACAGCATGGCGGCCGGCACTTCGGTTCCGACGATCATGGTGTCATGGCCGGCACCGCTTGGGATGTAAACGGGGGTTATATCGAACTTCTCAAGCGATTCTGCAATACCAGCCTGCAAAACTTCACTAATTGGCAGAGGTTTAATTTTGGCATTCAGGTTCATTTGCACTTCAATACCTCGTTCCTCTGCAATTTTCACCGCTTCAGTCTTAATTAGATCAAGCAGCTGATCACGGGTTTCTTCAAAAATATCCCGGATATCCACTGTTAATATTACTTCCTGTGCAATGACATTAAAGCCATTTGGATGCACGTCCAGCTTGCCGACAGTGGCAACAGCTGTATCACTGATCTGCTTTGGAAAATTCTCGATGGCCGCTACAAATAATGAGGCAGCCACTAAGGGATCTCTGCGTCCAGCCATCGGCGTATTTCCTGCATGTCCAGCTTCTCCTGTAAAGGTAACCTCCAGCGAGGCTGGCCCTGCAATGCCATTTACCACTCCAACTGGCTGATTCTCTCTTTCCAGCACCATTCCCTGCTCGATATGGACTTCCACAAAGGTTTCGAATTCACGCCCGTATCTTCCTGCCTTTAAGCACTCTTCCGCACTGCTGCCATATTCGGTCAATACTTCCCGAAACGATTTGCCATTTTCATCATGCAGGCTATCCATTTCCTCCGGCTTCAGCTGACCCATAAATGCCCGGCTGCCTGTTAAGCTGCTCTTGAATCTCGAACCCTCTTCATCTGAAAAAATAACAATCTCGTACGGCTTCTCCGGTATGAATCCTGTTTCTCTCCATGACTCGGCAACTTCCAATGCTGAGAGAACCCCTAACGGCCCATCGAAGTGCCCTCCATTTGGAACACTGTCAACATGGGAACCGGAAGCGATTGAGGGTCCTGCTGTTTTGCCTTCCAATCTGCCGAATACATTTCCTGCTCCATCTTCAGTCACAGTAAGACCAGCGTTTTTCATCCACTTGATTACCAGCTCTTTCGCTTCTTTCTCTTCGGCAGAATAGCCCGGGCGGGTCACCCCGCCGCTGTCCATGAGGCCTATCCTTGAAAGCTCATCTAGTCTTGAGGCCAATCTTTCGCCGTTTACACCCGAATGAGTAAGTTCTTGGTCATAATCTTTTAATAACTGTTGATAAAGGTTCATGGGTTTCACTCTTTCTTATTTTTTTGGATACTGTTAATACTGTGAGATTATTGGAATGTTGACTCTGCGCGAAGTGACCGATATATAGGAAAACTGACCGATAAAATAGAATTTTGACCGATATATCAAAAAAGTAACCGATAAATTATTAATCTGACCGATAAATCTGTTAAAGCGGCCGATATCTTTAGAAACAGTGCCCAAATAATGACTTTATGCCTGATTCAGAGCAAAAAACCCGGCAGATATCCACCTGCCAGGCCGCAAATCATTAAATAATTCCCTGCATCCGCAGAATAATCTCGGCAATTACTGCAGATCCAATGAAGGTTCCGAAGAACACGAAAACTGCGACAATAATGCTTCTCCAGCCCAGCTTGGAAAAGTCAGCCCAGTTCTTTCCGATTGAGATGCCTGCATAAGCGAGAATCGGGGTAGCAAGAGCGAGGATATTCACCTGAGTTGTCCATTCGACAACATATTCAGATCCCGGTACTCCCGGAATGGAAACAATGATTCCAATAATTCCGATATATCCGACGCTCGGGATATTGCCTGGCAGCACTTTTTCTAGAATCAGGCCCAGCACACTGATGACAATTAAAACAAGCATGCCAGGAATAGCTGCAGACGGCAGGATATCGTAGCCTACCCAGTTTCCGATCAGCGCTGAAAGACCAAAAATCGCCAATATCAAAAACCATTCAGTGATATTTTTAAGCATGGATATCTCCCCCTTTGTCCGAAGCCTTTTTCTCTTTGCGTTTCATCATGATGCTGTACAGCTTCTCAGTAAGAGGCAATCCAATAAAAATACTGGCATACAGACCCGTTGAAAGTGAAAGCAGGTTACTGGCGCCTGCGAAGGCAACAATCTGCGCCTCCATTTCAGGGAAGGCAGCGACGAGCGATCCGCTGGCTGCCGCCATCATGCTGCCGCTTCCTACACCCGATGCCATCGCGAATGACAGCGGATGGAGCGGGGTAATGGTCGCCAGGAATCCGGAAATCAACCCCAGGAAGGCAGCACCAAACACAGTACCGAAAATATAAATAGCCATTACTCCTCTGCCTTCTGGCGAATCAAATCCGTATTTATTCATAATCAGCCCGACGTTCGGCTCCCGGCCAATCGAGTGGGTCATGCCAATGGCTTCTCTTTTAAAGCCAAGAAAAATGGCCACTGGCAGTGCAAATAAGATCGTTCCCAGGTTACCAAGTTCCTGCAGCAATAAAGATGGCCCCGCTGCAATGATTGCCTCGATTTGCGGCCCAATTGTTACGCCAATTTTTGCAATTAAAAGAGTAACCCCAAGCACGATGAGGGGCTCTGCATTTTTAGCCTGTTTTTCCTTAATAAGCGGAGTGAAGTAAAGACCCAGCCCCAGGAAAAAAGCATAAAGCATAGGCAGCAGCAGAATAACCCCTGCGCCTACTTTAAAGCTGATCTGTCCAATCGCTTCGGTAGCCGCAACCAGAACCAGCACAACGGCATGCAAGCGCCAATCTTTTAAAATTTCTGTCTTTTCATTTTTCATGTTTTCCCCCCTAGATTAAAAGATTACAAGATAGATCCGCACACAGCGGAAGAATCAAGCTTGCCCTTCCCTTGCTCCATCGCCTTTTCATAGATATCGCACACCAGCTGACCCAAAGGAGAGTCTTCGCTATAAAATTCGGCTGTTTCTTTGTATAAGTGAATATCCTTATTCATGTGCTCCAGGCTGAACAGCACATTCCCGTATGTATGCTGAAGGATATTCTCACCGAATACGGTCAGAACGCGATTATGTGCAGACCCGCTTTGAATGACTTCCGCCAGCTGAGATCGGCTGACACCTGCTTTCTCCCCCACTGCAAGGACCTCCCCCAGGCCTGCAGTCGTTAAAGCAACCAGCATATTGTGGCACAGCTTCGCCACCTGGCCTGATCCTGAAGGACCGAGCAGAAAAATATCTTTTCCAACACTTTCCAGGACCGGGCGAATGTCCGGCAAGTATTTATCGTCTCCCCCAACCATTATGGTCAGCGTACCGGCATCAGCACCCTTTGGTCCCCCGCTTAACGGACAGTCATAAAAATGGATGGCGTTCGCCTTTGCAGCCTGATTCAATTCCTGGGCTGTTTTTGGGTCAATGGTGCTCATATCCAGCACAAAACTGTGAGGCTTTAAAGCAGAAAAGACTCCGCTTCCACCCATCATAACATCCTTCACAATACTTGGTCCAGGCAATGAAGAAATTACTAGATCTGCCTGACTTGCTGCCTCGAAAGGAGAAGGCTGGGGAATGGCCCCCAGCGCCTCGCATTTCGCAAGTGCATCCTGACTTGGATCATAAGCATACACCTTATACCCGTTTTTAATTAAATTTTTCACAAGGCCCTTTCCCATGGCCCCGCAGCCAATTACGCCTATGTTTTTCATCCTCTCCCTCCTTAAGGTTTGATATAAACTGTTTTTGTATCAAGCCAGAAATCCAATGCCGTACTGCCCTGTTCACGCGGCCCGATGCTGGACGTTTTTTTGCCGCCAAACGGAAGCTGGTTTTCATAATGGTTGGATGGGATATTCACGTGCGTGACGCCTGTTTCAATTTTCCGGACAAAATCGAATGCTTTTTGAAGGTCATTCGTAAAAATGGCAGATGACAGGCCAAAGTCCGTATCATTTGCAAGCTCAATCGCCTCGTCATAAGAATCCACTTCCATCACAGCCACAACAGGACCGAAAATCTCTTCCTGGGCGATTGTAAAATCCTTTGTCACTTTACTGAAAACTGTCGGAGCAACGAAATAGCCATTTGCCATATCGCCATCTGTCAGCTGCTTTCCGCCATATTCAAGCACAGCTCCTTCTTCGATGGCGCTATTCACATAATGGAGATACGTATTCAATTGATGCTTATTAGCAACCGCACCGTTGTCATATCCTTCCCGAACCCCATTGCCGACTTTTACTTGCTTCGCTTTTTCAACTAATAACTCAATGACCTTTCGCGAAATGGACCGGGGCACAATCACGCGGCTGGTTCCCGTACAGCTTTGGCCGTTATTGTAAAATCCGCTGATGACCACACTCTGGACAGCCTCTTCCAGATTGGCATCCTCCAATATGACCGTCGCGTTCTTCCCGCCCATTTCGGCCTGCATTTTTCCGCCATGTGCTGTCACAAGCTTGCCAAGATGGATCCCCACATCAGAGGAGCCTGTAAATGAGACTGCCTTAATTTCCGGATTGGTTCCAAGCTCTTCTCCTACGACAGAACCCGGGCCCGTGATCATATTCAGCACGCCCGCTGGCATTCCAGCCTTTTCGAACAGCTCGACTACCTTCACTGCGATAAAAGACGTGTCACTTGCGGCCTTATAGATGATCGTATTTCCCGCAAGCATGGAAGGTGCAATTTTATAAATGGCGATTCCGAGCGGAAAATTAAATGGCGTAACGACAGCCACCACTCCCAGCGGCTCCTGAATCGTGCAGGCAAAGGTTTTCGGATCAATTGCAGGCACAGTTTCACCTGAAATCCGGTTAGCCTCACCGCTGAAATGCTTTAGAGCCTGAACCGTTGCATCCACTTCCTTTCGGGCTGCCTCGATCGTTTTGCCTACTTCCTTCGTAATAATTTCTGCTAATTCCTCTTTTTCCTGCTGGATGAGAAAGATCAGTTTAAAAAGGATGTCCCCCCGGCTGATTGGAGATGTATTTTTCCATTCGGGAAATGCTCTCTTTGCACTCTCGACTGCTTTTTGCACATCAATCTCATTCGATTTCTGAAAGTAACCCAGTACCTCGTCTGTATGGGCAGGATTCAAACTGGAATACGTTTCCCCTGTCACAGAAGGAACCCATTCCCCGCCAATATAATTGTAAAAAGTTTCTGCACCAGCATTCCCTTCCACAGTTTTCTGGCTATTAATCTCTGTACTCATCCAATCTCCCCTTATCCTTTTAAGTTGAGATTATTATAATATTTAGAATATTCCATGTACACGTGCCGATAGACAAATATTCCTCCCATTCTTTGTGGCAATCCCTAATTAAGGATTTAAAAAGTCGAAAATCTGGAAGGCCAGGACCACTGTAATCCAATCTTCTTTCCGGGAAAAATCCAGCTGCAGCTCGCTCTCGATTTTTTTCAGCCGGTATGCAAGGGTATTGGGATGGATATGCATCTCTTCTGCTGTTTGTTTATGGCTTTGATTATTTGCCAGAAAGGCTTGCATCGTTTTTAAATATTCAGGCTCCATTCTTAAAAGAGGGCCTATTTTATCGGAGACAAATTTATTCAGCAAACTGCGGTCGGTGTTGAGCCACAGTCTTTCAGCACCAAGCTCAGAATAAGTGATGAAGGTTTTGTGCTGATGGTTTTTAGCAAATGATAAAGCTTCGGCAGCTTCCTGATAAGTATCTGTCATATCTGTTAGAGCAACCTCTCTGCCCAAACCAATGATAGCTCTGCTCACTTTTTTCTGAATATCAGCAGCTAGAAACTGGTCATACTTTTTTCGTCCATTCACCAGGAGAGCAATGATCTGGTTTGATTTCGTAAAAACGATTGAGGTTTCACAGTATTTATTCAGGGTCTGCTCGATTGACAGGATAAGCTTTTCTTTCTGAAGGATGGAAGCAGCATCCCATAGAAATCCAGACTTGCAGTCCACCATCATACAGGAGATGCTGCTTTTCTCATTCATGCGAAACTTTTCCAGAATCCTTGCATTCAGACGTCCGCCATTAATCAAATCATGAAAGACCTCTTCTCTTAGGTGCATCTCTTTTTCAAAAAGCGTATTCTGCCTGACAAACTCCAGTGACAAAGCCGTTGAAGCGTGTTCAAGAGCAGCCTTCTGTATATTTGTCAAACGTTCAACTGGCTTATCAAGGAGAAAATATCCGAAGAGTTCGTTGGAGTTTATGATCGGGAAAGAACTGGATGGATTTATTGGTGACTCTGCAAAGATTACAGAGGAGCCCAATATGTGACTGATCGTATCCAGGATATAGGAAGTTCCCCTCCCCTCCAGCAGAATCTTCGTGAATTTCCGGTGGATTTCAAGGGATTGGCTCAGTTCCTCATTTTTCCGCCTCACTTCTTCGTAAAGCTTCGAGTTCATGATAGCAATAGCCGCCTGGTCTGCCACCACCTCCAGCACTTGAAAGTCGGCTTCAATAAACTGTACATCCTTGTCGAAGTTATCCACCACAAGCACACCAATACAATTCTCCTTATAAACCAATGGGACGACGATACCGCTCTTCACTTCACGTCGGTAGACTCCATTAAAAAAATGAACATAATTTGTCTCAGACATACGGCTCATATGCTCCCTGAACTCATTTCCTGATGCAATTAGGCCCTTTTTAGTCAGAAATACCTGCCCCGTCAAGGATTCACCCGGCTCAAACTTCACCTGGCTCATAAAGCCTGTCTCCACCCCAACCCCGCTGGAAAAATGCAATAATCCATCTTCCTTTAATGTGTAAAGAATGGTTGTGTCAGCATGATCTACTAAATCAAAGGCTGCTTGTACCAGCCTCTTTAGTATCTCCTCCAGTTCAAGAGACTGGGTTAAACTGCGATTAATTTCCAGGAGGCTTGAGATCTTATCCTGCATGATGGTCATAGCAGTTCTCCTTTCTAATAGGCTGGTGAATGTCATACAATCTATTATTGTTCAACCTATCTATTTTTCTGACAAACTATCCTTTTTCAATTAACTGCCTCTCTATTGTCCGCGCCAATATCGCCCCCGCAACAAGTCCCCAAACAGGAGCGCTTATATGAAGAAAGCTCACGCCTGATAAAGTGACGATGAAGGCTGCGAGGGCACTTAGCCTGTACCGGTTTCCGGAAAAGCCCGTTTGCAGGCTGGAATGGAGGACGCCAATCAGGGCGAACCCGGCGAGCAGTGAGACAAATGCCTGCGGAAGCGACTGGATAAAGGGCACGATTTTCCAGGCGAATATCCCAAACACAATCGTAATTACACCTGACACCACTGCTCCCATATACCTTTTCTCCCTGGGCCCTGAATCCGGTCCGGCACAGATGGCGCTCATCATGCCGGCGATATTGGCACACTGTCCGCCAAAGAAGCTGGTGATTACGGAGAAGACGCCGCTTGATGAGACGATTTTCCGAATAGGGGGCTTGAAATCTTCGCTTTCCAATGCCCCGATTCCTGGTGCTGCATCATTGCTCAGAATCAGCATCGCGAGCGGGAGGGCAATGGTTACAATCCCCATCCAGCTGAATTCGGGCATCTGAAGAGACGGCAGAAAATACGCTATCTCTTTGGCCGGATGTACATCGGCTGTCAAAAACAATGCGGCAAAGGCGGCCGCAACTGCTGCGAGCACAGGAGGGAACTTTTTCACATATCTCGTAAAAAGCAGAAAACTGACTAACGCCGCTCCTCCGACAACAGGCATTTCCTGTATGGCAGGCACGAGCTTCACAACATACCCGGCAACGAGCCCGCCAAGCATGGAGGCAATGACTTCTTTCGGCACCCAGCCAATGATTTTTGTAAACAGACCTGAAATGCCTACCAGTAAAATCAGCAGCCCGGACATTACATACCCGCCAATCAGCTCAGGATACGAGTATTGCGCAGTCACCGTCGCCAGAAATGCTGCACCTGTAATCGAATGCCCCCCAGTAATCGGAATACGATATAGAAGCGGCATGAGGATGCTGTAGACACCACCGAAAAAATAAACCGCAAACATCCAGTTAATCGTCTGCTGATTCGTGAATCCACCTGCTGATGCTGCCTGCAGGATGATCAGGGCCGGCCCCGTCATGACCAGCGTACTTGCAATGATTCCCGATGATATGTTTTCAGCATTTAAATCCCTTATAAAGGAACCCTTTTGTTCCGCCTGACTGTATCCGTTATGCCTCTCCTTCGGCAAACCCATTTTTTCTGCCCCCGACTTTCGAATATTTTACTTACTATCATGATTTTAAACGGGGTAATTGTCAAACTATTTAGTTTTCAGAAACAAAAAAAAGAAATACCCTCTCAAGGATATTTCTCTGTTTCGACAAATTTCGGGTGGTGCCTGTCACCCTATATGAGATTTCTGCGTTCTTCCATTTGCGGGGGTTCTTCCATCCAGCCGTTTTGGATCATGATTTTGGCGCCGCGGTGGGCGTATTCGAATATGTCTTTTGTAAAGATGGCGGCTTTGGCCGGAATGTCGTTTCTTAAACTGAAGGCTGTTCCAATGGCATTTTTTCCGATCGAAAAGCTGCAAAACAGGCTGATGCAGTACATCATGAGCTTATCGGAGAACGGGGCAGCAGTAGAACGGGTAGCTTGGCCGCCTGGACCAAGGGGGGTTTGAATTCCATCTTCCAGCAGCATGTCCGTGAATTCGCTAATAATCCCTTTTGCCAGTTCCACGCCTTCTGAAAAAAACTTCCTTACTTCTTTTTCCTGGGCACATTGTGCAAAGCCCGTAATCATCTGCATGCCCATCATATTGGCTTCAATCGTAAAATATAACTGGCTCAGCTCAACCGTATTGATTGTCCGTTTGCTTCCCAGTAAGTTTGTACCCTTTAAATAATTTGTATCCTTTACAAATTCAACTTTTTCAGGCATGGTCACAAAAGGCGCACGGATCAGCAGACCTTTTCCCAGTAAGTATTGGGTGCATTTTTTGGAATATTCCTGGGTCATGGCGGTAAGCTCTCTATACAGTAAGATGATATCTTCCCGGTAAGACATGCTTAAATGCAGAGTGTGCAGCCCCATGCTGATCGATTTCATGAGACGCACAAACATGATATCAAACCCGTTGGCGAATAGGGCCGGAGCATCAGGCACAACATCCTGTTCGGTAAATCCGACAGGAATGGCCGCACCTTCTTCCTTTAATATTTGAGCAATCTTTTGAATAACAACCTGAACTTCTCCTCTTAAATCGGCCATGATTTTCTTGGCCTCTTCTTCTTCCGCTTTTTCAATAAAGTAATCGAGCATTCTAAATAACATGGTTTTCTGCTGATATGTCATCCAGAGTGTAGCCAGTTCATTAGACGTAATTGGTGGTCTTTCAGGCATGATTTTTCCCCCATCATTTAAGTTATTACTATGCTCCCTTCATTTATAAAAATCATGCATTTTTCTGCAAGAAAAAAAGACCCCTTAAGAGGCCCCCAGCTCGTTCCGATTAAAATAGATATTTAAGACCTGCTTCAGGGATTGATCGATCTGCACCCATTCATCAAGCTTATAGTTATTCAGCACTTCTGCCAGGTTTGGCTTTATGCCAATCAATTTGATGATACTGCCTGTCATGAAATTCAATGTTTTAATCAGCTGAGTGAATTTCTCGATGCCTTTCCCTTCAATTTCCCCAACAGCTGTCAGATCAAAAAGAATTTCGTCATATTCGCCTGCAAAAACAGCCTTTAGGCAGCTTTCAGAAATAATGTTAATTTTATCTGCAGTTATATCGCCAAATAAAGGGATCAGGCAAAGTGTTTCAGACAGCGGGATAAACGGCCCGGACAATTGATTCAGGCGGGTCAGCACCTGCTCCAGCTCTTCCTTTTTCTCCAAAAGTTCAAAGTCGGTGGAGGTGAGGCGCTGCTGCAATTGCATCAGTTTATCCATCAGTCCTTCGTTTGAACTGTCCTTGGGCAGAAACAGCATATTGGCATAATCCTCGCTGTCCCATTGGATATGAACCTCAAATAAACAGAGAGGCATTTCCCTGGTTTTCATATTCAGTTCCAGTTTCACAGGATTCACACCGGGCTCCCAGCTGTACTGAATAAGCTTTTCAATGCTTTCTTCATCGATGATCCCTTTTAGGTGCCCCCCGCTCAGGTCAAAGCTTTCCCGTGCGATAGTGGAGTAGCTTACTATTTTTCCGTTCCTGTCAGCTTTTAAAAACGCTAGCGGAAGTGCATGATTAAAATATTGCATTTTGCTGTCCTCCCGCTTCATAATTTTGGAGCCATTTCTTTGTTTCCGGCAAATCTTTAAGGATAACTGTACGATCGGAACAATACGGCAGCAGGTCATACTTCCCTGCTAATCGCCCGCCAAGGATAACAGCCGGCTTATGCGGAAGTTTGGCAAATGCCTCGGCATATTCCTTCAGCTTCGGCAGGTGATAGACGATGGTGACTGACAGGCCGATTACGCTTGGCTTCCAGTCTTTTGCCGTCTTAAGCGCATATTCCAAAGGCAGGCTTGGACCAAAATACTTCGTCTCCCAGCCATGCTCTTCAAAAAGGCTGTTGACCATTTTTAGGCCAATATAGTGCTGTTCCCCATCCAGACAGAGAAACATGGCTTTTTGGCTTGATTGTCTTTTTTCACTTTGGTAAGCGAGTTTGGACAATACAAAATCACATGTAGCTGTTGCCAGATGCTCATCCGCCACTGTGATTTGATTCGTCTCCCACAGGTGGCCGATGTGCTGCATCGCAGGTGTAATCAGATTTTGATAAACCTCGATACGAGACAGCTGCGGGTATTTTCGGATATTTTCCCAAACTTTCACGGAATTACCTTCAAGTAATAAGGAAGCAAGTATTTCTGCCTGCTGCATCCTACGCGCCCCCTTCCGCTGGTTCACCCTTCAAGACAGCGATAGCTTCCGCCAGGTAAAGATGGAACCGTTCTGCCTTCTCCGCAGACTCTTTTTCTTTAGCCAGCACAGTCTGAATGATTTCGAAGTTGTCGATTAGATGCCGGGTTTTCATCCCATGCCTGGTTAATATGCCATTAAGCCAGACTGCATAATCATTGAAAAAAGAGGACTGATCCAGCTCATAAGCTGTCTCCAAATGCTTCATATGATGATGATTATCTTCACGGCACTTCTCTTTCCCCTGTTCGCCAAACCGTTCGAGAAGGGAAGGCTCACGCTCATAAATTTTCTCGGTTACACTATTTACGACCCTATCATGATTCACTTAGCCACCACCTTGTATTGCGCTACTTTTGGAATCACAGCAGCCAGTTCCTGATCCGGATATTTCTTTTCCAAATCATGGATTCTTTTAAAATCCTCGCTCCGGACCCAGTTTAAATAGTTTTCTTTTGTATCAAAAATGAGCTGCACAGTCAGTTCGCCGGCGCGTTTATCATTCTGCAGCAGCAGAAAATCGACAAACCCCTCTGCCTGGTCGACCGACCGCGAGCGATTTTTATATATGCGAATGACTTCTTCCGATTTTTCATCGGGAACGTCAAATGTTGAAAAAACAGTGTACATGAACTCTCCTCCAATTTTGGGAGTTTTATGGCTTCTTCAGTATAACACACTGTTTGTGATTGTCATTTTGAGAGGGTTATGAGTTGGGGGGAGCGGGGATATAGCTGATGTTAATTTACATTTTCGCCATCTGCTTTTGCCACTCCCCTCCGCTCTCAAGTTTGTCGTCCTTAAGCTTCTTATCAGCCTTAAGTCTGATAGCAAGATATGTCTCTGGCTCGTTATGCCTTCTCTTGATCCCGATTAAGATAGTATCTGTAAGAATTGTTAAGTTTTTCCTGCAAACAAGATCGCATTTTGGCGAAATAGGTCGGACGAATTATTGGAAAATTTAAGAAAAAGTAGTTATTACTACCTACTAACCTCTGTATAATTAGATCTTGGGTGCAAATTTTCACTATTAGGGAGTAAGGAGAATGTTAATGAAATTCTTAAAATTGATTGTGCAGAGAAAGATTTTGGTTGCCCTGATGACGGTATTAATTCTCGCTATCGGCAGCTATTCCATTATGGACTTGGATAAAGAGCTGATGCCGCCTGTGACGATGGATGGCGCCTATGTAGAGGTCAGCGCCGGGGAGATGGCAGCGGCTGAAGTGGAGCGATCGATCACCATTCCCCTGGAGCAGCAGATCAGGGGGATTGACGGAGTCGAGTCGGTAGACTCTACAACTGCGATCGGACGGAGCTCACTTCAAATTACGTTCGATGAAGGCCTGGGCGATGAGCTTTTTAATGAAGTAGAGGCAGCTGCCAACGCAGCAAAGGGCGACAATGCCGCGATTACAGATGTTACAGCAGGTCAGTACGGTACCACTCAAAGCTATGAATTTTATATGGATGTATCCGGCGGCAGCATGGAAGAGATGACGGCTTTTGCTGCTAAAGTTCTGGAGCCGCGCCTGGAAGCATTGCCGGAAGTCCGGGATGTATCGCTTGCAGGGGTTCAGGAGCACGAGGTACTCATTGAATTGGACCGCAGCAAATTGGCTGAAAAAGGACTGGATTCAGCAGCTGTGATCGGAGCTATTCAGCAGGTTAACAGCGAAGCCACACTGGGAGAACTCAGCAGTGATGCCAGCTCTCCTTCCCTTCGCTGGAATACGAAGCTGGAAAATGCCGCAGATGTACAGAATATCACAATCCCCTCACAAAATGGATTTGTTGATTTGAAAGATGTGGCAGATGTTAAATTTCAGCCGGTTGAAAGCTCATCCTTTGTATGGAAAAACGGCACGAAAGATTTCATTTTTGTCCAGGTGGGACGCGCAGCTGATTCCACACAAATTGAAATGGCAGCCGCGGTCCGTGATGAGGTGAAGAACATTCGCAAAGACGGTCTGGTAAAAGGCTTTGAACTGAATGAAATGGTGGCACAGGCAGATTATGTGCAGGAATCGATTGACGGCGTGACCGGCAACATTTTAATCGGCGGCGTCATTGCCATTGCCATTCTGCTGATCTTTTTAAGGAATGTAAGGGCCACCTTTATCATCGGTCTGTCAATCCCGACTTCCATCCTGCTGACATTTACAGCGATGTGGGTTTTTGATTACAGCTTTAATATTCTGACACTGATTGGCCTAGGTCTCGGGATCGGAATGATGGTGGATTCCTCTATTGTCATTATAGAGTCCATCTATCGAAAGAAAGAACAGGGCCTTGGCAAGCTTGAGTCCGTGCTGGAAGGAACCAAAGAAGTATCCTCAGCTGTCATTGCTTCGATGCTCACCACAATTGTGGTATTCCTGCCAATCGGCCTGATTGGCGGTGATGCGGGCACATTCATGATCATGCTGTCTGCTGTGGTAGCCATTACGCTCATCAGTTCGGTTATTGTCTCGTTTACATTAATTCCTTCACTTTCGGAAAAAATGCTGAAGCTCCGCAAGCCAAAGAAAGAGCACAAAGAAGGACCGATTATGCGTATGTATAGCCGTCTTGTAGCCTGGGCCATCCGGAAAAAACGCTACAGCTTTGCAGTCATTGCGATTTTCTTCCTGATGTTTGCCGGTTCCTTAACGCTTGTGACGAAAATTCCGATGACGATCATGCCGGACATGTTCAACCGCTACACAGAGCTGATGGTTACCCTGGAAACAGGGCTTTCTCCTGATGAAAAAGAAGACATCGCTCAAGGCATCAACCAGAAACTGCAATCCATTGAAGATGTTGATTCCAATTATGTCATGGACGAGGGCGGGATGTTCTATACGATCATCAATATGACAAAGGGCGATGACATTACAAGAGAACAGAAAGATGTCAATGAAGAGATTATGAAAGAACTTCGCAGCCTGTCCGATACTCTTCCAGTGAAAAATGTTCAGAGTGCGATGTCAGCTGGCGGAGGCTCTCCAGTTCAGGTAACTATCAAGGGAGAAGATTTTGCAGATTTGCAGAACCTTGCCGGGGATTTTACAGAGGATCTGGAAAAGATTGACGGCATCGTCGGTGTGACCAACTCAATGGAACGCACATCAAAGGAGCAGGTTGTTGTTTTAAAAGAAGAAGCAATTGAAAAAGCAGGCTTAACCCAGCTGCAAATCAGGCAGTTTATCGAACAGGCTTTCATGGAAATGCCTGTCGGAGTAATGAGCATAAATGAAGAAAATGTGCCGCTTGCTTTAAAGTGGGCTGAGAAAACAGATTCCAAATCAGCTCTGCTGGACTTAAAAATTCCGACTGCCGAGGGAGAAAAAGCATTATCTTCCTTTATTGATTTAAGAAGTATCGATACACCGAATGAAATTTCCCATAATGACGGGGAGCGCTTCATCTCCATTTCGGCTGACATTGAAGGCAAAGATCTTGGGGCTGTGAATCGCGAAGTTCAAAAGCTGATTAATGATTTTGAAGCCCCTGCCGGCTATAGTGCTGCAGCTGCCGGGGATCTTGAGCAGCAGCAGGAATTAATTATGGATATGGTGTTTGTTTTAGCGATTGCCATTTTCCTTGTCTATCTGGTGATGGCTGTCCAGTTCAACCACCTTGGACATCCGCTGATCGTTATGTCTGTCATTCCGATGACCATCGTCGGTGTCATTCTTGGATTATTCCTGACACAAATGGAGCTGAGCGTGA
Organism: Cytobacillus sp. EB106-05-05-XG126; assembly: GCF_058791715.1. NCBI lineage: Bacteria > Bacillati > Bacillota > Bacilli > Caryophanales > Bacillaceae > Cytobacillus > Cytobacillus sp. EB106-05-05-XG126. The sequence goes on from NZ_JBYTDU010000004.1 coordinate 116,081, forward strand.
TGTCTGGAATGGGTATTGTTATGCTGATTGGGATCGTGCTTAATAACGCCATCCTGCTGATTGACCGTACGAATCAGCTCCGGAAGGAAGGATTCTCTGTTGAAGATGCACTTATTGAAGCAGGTAAAAACCGCATCCGTCCGATTTTCATGACTACTCTCACTACAGTTGGCGGAATGCTTCCCCTTGCTTTGGCTTCGGGAACTTCCGGCAACTACCAGGCGCCGATGGCAACCGTCATTATTTCCGGACTGCTGTTTGCTACCTTTATTACGCTTCTCCTGATTCCGGCGGTTTACCGCTTGTTCTCTGTTTCCAGTCTCCGTTTTGGCTGGTTAAAGAAAAAGCAGAAAAAAGTTAAAGTGATTCCCGAAACCGTTAATTAACTGTGAACAGCCCCCTCAATAAAGTGAAACTTCAATCAGTGGGGGTTTTCCTTATCCCCCACTGATTGTTAGTCGCGTTCTAGTGTCGCTAAGATCTCCGCTAGCGCTTCGATCAATCGACACTACGAACCCGATTGGTTCAACTAAGCCTCTGCCGCGCGTCGGCAAGTTTCACTGTATCTCACCAATCGGGCCTTTACATTATAAAGCGAGGCGACTTGCCAGGGGTGACAAGCATAAGACGAGCAGCTGGAGGGAAGTGCCTTTCTTCCCACCAGCTGATTGGCTTATGACCTCGAGCCCCTAGGAGCCGCAGCTGGATTGGGCAGTTTGGCCCCCGCTTACCCTCCTTTGATTCCTCAGAGTCTTGAAGCGGGGGTCTTACTGCCCGTTAGACTGCGAAAAATGAGGGGGCATTTGCGGAAATTTTAAGCAATATGGACAAGGGCTCTTTCCTTCTGGTTTCCCCTTCATATATTAGTAGGAGAAAGGAGTGAAACCCATGTGCCATTATTGTGTTGAAGAATATTATTACAAGAAAAAGGTCTGCTGCAAAAAGAAAGAAGAGCCTAAACATCACGGCTGCAAGAAATGTACAAGCGATTTTAAACACCACTGTTCCTGCAAAAAATGTTCCTTTGAGCATAAGAGCTGCTCCTGTAAAAAATGCACACCTGAAATTCATCATTGCACCTGCAAAAAATGCTCATTTGAACGGCATTACAGCTGCTGTAAAAAATGTTCCCACAGCTCCCACTATTAATCCGGTAAAACAGCGGCCAGCACTGCTGACCGCTTTCTTTATTTTTTTGCTGCGCCCTTCAAACCCATCATCAAAAGGCGAATAACCAGAAAAAAGAGGATAAAGCCTATGAACGAATATGTATGCTTCCAATGTATGAGCACAAACATATTTAAGAAGCTAAATAACGGTTCAATGATATAAGCAAACAGGATTCCCAGGACCACTGCTGCAGCCGCATAGCTTTTCCATGTGCTGAAGTACTGATAGATCAGCATTCCTGACACTGGAATGACCACAAAATCTGCCGGCACTAATGGAGGTAAAAAGTGAAACAGTTTATCCGGATATCCCCATAACAGAAAGCTCACTCCCACAACATCGAGGAAACAGGCGAAGATCGCACAGATTAAGCCGAAAGTCAGAATTTCAAATAACCTGGTCTTATCCACCAGCCTCCACCAAATAAAAAATGGCAATATGCTCGCAGCCAGCAGCAGCCACCAATGAAAACTGAACAAATCCTCATGTACCCAATGTTCAAGAGAAATATCTCTTAATTTCTCCCTAAGGGTTTGCTCATCTTTATATGAAGGAATGCGGCTCATCTCATCACCTGCCATTTTGTGTTGGTATCTTGTTACACATTTTCCCCTATGTAGGAAGTTACATACAGTAAGCAGATGGTTTTAGTGAACTATTGGCGAAAAGGGGTATACCAAACTTAGCGATCATATGAATCCTCATTAGCTTGGCGGACGGAGCAAACTTCAGTCCCATAAAAAAACGGCCGGCAGAGCCAGCCGCTTTCACACCTATTGCTGTCCAGTATAGATCTTGATTGCATCCCTTAAAAACTCAGCGGCACCCGGCTGAATTTTATCATAATAAGCTTTAAACCTTTCATCTGCCACATACATTTCCGCCAGGCCGGCGTGGGCCTCTTTGCTGTATTCGCTCCAATAATATGTGATCCATTGCTTATGCAGGCCGGCTGCTTTTTGAGCAAGCTCTCCTGCCGGATCATCCGTTTCCATGGCCTGCTCCAAGGTGCTGTTTATCTCTTCAGCCAGTTTGGTAACGGCCTCATGCTCCTCCCGCGTCATGTTCATAAGTTTGGCATTCGACTTCTCAACCGTCTCCTCACCATATTTTTCGCGGATTTCCTTTCCGTATTGCTTCTCATTATCTTCAATCATTTTCTTTTTGAACCCTTCAAACTTTTCTTTATCTGACATGGTCGTTCTCCCTTCCGCTGACGCGATCGTTTTTTCTACATTCGTAATAAGCAGATCGAGCTGCTTTCTTTTCTCAAGGAGTTTCTCGCGGTGCTCCTTCAGTGCATCCGCAGCATCGAAAGCAGGTGCTGTGATGATTTCCTTGATCTGATCAAGGCTGATGCCAAGCTCTCTATAAAATAGAATCTGCTGAAGTCTGTCAACTTCCTTTTGGCCATAAATCCGATATCCCGATGAATTGGTTCTTGCCGGCTTAAAAATCCCAATTTCATCATAATACCTGAGGGTCCTCGAGCTGACCCCGGCCAGCTGCGCGAGCTTCTGCACTGTGTATTCCATGCGATGGTCCTCCTTTCTAGAAAAGCGGAAGCGCCTTCAGATGAACTTCAACTAAAAACCGCCACGTCCTGTGGCGAACGTTGAAGTCAGCACATCCTGTGCAAGCCCGGCAGGCATAAGACGAATCACGCAGGAAACCTCCCAAAGCAAGCTTTGGTCGGGCGATGCAACGCTGCCGAAGCTTTCCTTGTCCTGATTTCTGGAGTGATTTGGCTTATGACCCCGAGCTGCTCAAAGCATCATTCTTCGAATCATGCTCCTCGCAAGTAATTCAGGGGAGGAAATTCATGAAGAAAATACTGGCTAGGCGCTGCAGCTAGACAATGAAGTTATAGAAAGTACTTTCTGTTACTAACGATACACCTTTACGCAGCGTGAAGGTCAACCATATTTTTTAAAAAATTAATCCAGCTTTTTAATCAGGAGAGCGGCGGTTGTCCTGGAGATTCTGCATCCTTCCAGGTCAGCTTCCTTAATCAATCCAAGATCCATCGCGGATTTTATTTTTCCTTCATCCGGACGCTTTTGAATCAGATCGATAAGATTCAGCTCCTCGAGTTTGTTAACAGTTGGAACTGGGTCGAATTTCTCCGTCCTTCTAATCTGCCTCTGCAATTTGTAGCTATCAATCTTAACTTCCCCTTTTTCATTCTGTCCTACAGCTGTATCGAAATACTGATGAAACAGGTCTTTCAATTTATCCAATTCTGCTTCCAGGTCCTTTTTCCTGCGGTTCAGTTCATCAAAACGGACCAGCATCTCTTTTGTAACCATGGTTGAATCGCCTCTTTTCTTGGATGATACTTCATCTTATTTAGGAAGCGGAGGATTTATGCATATTTAAAGAACGTATGTTCTTAAATACATACTCATTAGAGATGTTGTAAAATGGAATTAACTAGGAGGAGACTTAATGTTTTTGATGATTTTTTGGGGAATTGTCGGATTGTATGTTTTGTTTTCACTTCTCATTCTACCCATGCAATACCGTTTTTTGGTCAACCTTAAAGAGATGGAGGCCAAAAATAAAGCGAAGGGGAAAACACAGGGAGAAATGTATGACAGCATGAGAGTGGATGAACTGGTTCTGCATGAGAACATGCAGGGAAACCCGATCTTTTTTCTGGCCAATTTGCTGGCATCGGTTATCTATCGAATTAAGCATTAAATAGCCTGGCAGGCTTCCGCCAGGCATTTTTTTATTGCAATTCCTCCAGCGCAATCGTCTGGTAGGCTTGAAAAAAGGAATCGCAGAACATATCCCACTCTTCAGCCGCTTCCATGGAAGCTTCGCTCACTTCCCCGCACACCGGGCGCTGCAGGAGATCCGTCAGCTGCTCCGCAAATCGATCAATCGTTTCCTTAGGAGCACCTGCAAGCACATTTGACACGAATTCACCCGGCGGATACCAGTCAGCCACTCTCTGAATATCCCGGTAAATTTGCGTCAGCAGCAGATTGCGCGGGCCTTCCCACTGCTCATTGACGACGACATCCCGGAAGATGCGCGGCAATGACGAGAATTCCTCCATGACACCATGGCCGGCAAAGACAGAGATAGCATCGCGCAGCACCTCTGCTCCTTCGTTTGTGGCACAGATTTTCTGCAGCAGCACAATCTCCCTCAAGTTAAAGAGCTGTTTTCTCCGTTCGAGCGGCTGATCCACCGGAATCCCGGCATTCAGCGGCTGGTCAAGGCGGAGGAATAGATCATAGATTTTAAAAGCGCCTGCAGCTGTCCGATGGGCGGCATTTTCTATTTTTTTCAGCGTTCTCGCTGATAACGGGTAATCTTTTACCTTTTTGCCAAAAACAGTCCGGAAATCGCCATAAAGATTGGCTTCCCGGGCTGCACGGAGCATAAAGGCGGCACAGGCGATGCCGATTTCAAGGCGGGATAGGGTCAGAACGATGCCGGCTGCAACGGCCACCCCTTTTCCTGCCGAGCCAACCGGGTAAGCAAGAGCCCCATTATACTGAAATTCCCCTGTCGGCAGCTCGGCCGTACCCATTTTCCACTTGATCCGGTTGATTTCATAGACATTGCGCTTTTCCTTCTCCTTATCACCAGGCAGCCAGGACGGCACAATGAAGGTGGACACTTTATCAGTGCCGGATATCTTTGCAGTGACCACGGAATAGTCGGCATGTGCAACCGAGCAGAAAAATTTATTGCCATAAAGGCGATAGTTTTTACCATCTGGGTCCGCCTCAAGCACATTGGCAGGCAAATCGGATCCTCCCTGTATCTCCGTCATGAATTGGGCACCGATGGCAAAATCCCCGTCAAGTCCCTCTTTCGTATGCTGTAAAATTATCTCCAGCTCAGGAATATCTTCATTCGGATATTGTTCAAGGAGTGCAATTAATCCAATCGTGCATGTCAGCGGACAGGCGACACCCGCTTCCCCCAGCTGGTGAATCAGCATCCGCTTCACGAAACTTTCCCAGGACGGCATGCGGCTTGAAAAAAGGCCCTCCCCAAACACTTCTTTTTCCAGCTGATGCGTTTCCATTGGTCGGACGACACGGTCAATGCGGTGATTGAAGGCATCAAAATGAAGCATATACGGACGGGATTCAGGCCTTGCTGCACTTTCTGCAAGCGTGTTCCATCTGGACGAAACAGCCGGAGAAAAATCCTGCAGTTCATTATGTATCTGTTCATATTGCGAGCCTGCATATTTTTTTAAGGCCTTTTGCAAAAAGGGATCATCCTTATACCAATCCTGGTTGGCACGCCGATCTAAAAACTCATCAAATGTGTATGAATTCCTGCCTCTTATCTGCTGGTCCCGGGAAGTTATCGTCATGGAAAAATCACTCCTTTTTTGATTGACAAATAGTAATTTTCAGAATTATTAACTAAGCTAACGTTAACGTCAACTAGGAGGATAGATAATGCCAGAAGAAAAGATTTTTACCATCAGCGAGCTTGCGGCAATGTTTGACATCAGCTCCAGGACGATCCGCTATTACGAGGAAATTGGAATGCTGACTTCGGAAAACCGTGACAGCATGACCAAGCAGCGCACCTATACCAATCGGGAACGACGGCGCCTGAAGATGATTCTGCGGGGGAAAAAACTCGGCTTCGGCCTTCAGGAAATCAGAGAAATGATTGAGCTGTATGAATCGAACCCGGAAGGCGAAGCGGAGAAAAGCAGAATTATTGCATTTGCTGACAGCAAGCTGAGGGAAATCGAAGAGCAGATCATGCAGCTGCAAATGCTGCGGGAAGACATTTTGACGTACAAAGCAAAGTATGAAAACAGCCGGGTGAAGACATAAATTCATTTTTAATAAGGGGCTGAGTATAGTGGGAGCAACCATTCACGGAGTATTGGAGAGAAATGCAAGGAAGTTTCCAGAAAAGGACGCCTTTATGACGGTGTCGAACCGCCTTACATACGGAGACATGAACCGCTTATGCAACAGGCTGGCACGTTATCTTCAGAATGAAGGAGTCCGGAGGGGCGATCGGGTTGCGGTAATGTCCCGCAATACGGAGCACTTCTTTTATGCTTTTTTTGCCTGCATGAAGATCGGCGCGATTCCGATGCCGATGAATATCCGCCTGACACCGAAAGAATTGTCGGCTATTTTCCAAAGTGCGAATGCTTCAGGAATTCTATATGAGGATGAGCTTGCTGAAACGGCTGCGGCGTTAAAAGAGAATGTAAATTTCTATTTTTCGATTCAGGATGCAGTTGAAGCTTCTGCTCATTTTTCTGAGGATAATCTTGATGTGCCGATTGATTCGCGGGACGTCTGTGAGATTCTTTTTACATCCGGAACAACCGGGACGCCAAAGGGAGTTGTGTTCAGCCATGAACGCATTCTGGCGATCGCTTCAGCTGTTTCGGTTAATTTTAGCTTGTCGCATAATGATTCCATGCTCACCCTGATGCCGCTCTCCCACTCTGCTCCTTTGAATACCTTTTTCATGAGCGGGCTTTATTGCGGAGCATCCCATGTGATCGGCGACTTTACTCCAAAGGACTTCCTGAACTGGATTCAGCAGGAAAAGACGACCTTCTCATTTGCGGCACCTGTTGCCTATTTGCTTGCGGCCAAGGATCCGGATTTGGCTTCCTATGATTTGTCCGCCATGCGTGTCTTTGCCTATGGCGGCGGCCCGCTGGCTCTTGCCTCCTATCACCATGTGAAAAAGGCGTTCCGCAACGAAAACTTCTATCAGGTATACGGACTGACGGAAGCGGGACCAAATGGCATTCTCTTATACCCGGAAGAGCACCTGGAGAAGGCTGGAAGCATCGGCAAAAACCCGACGGTGAACATGGAAATACGGGTCGTCCGGCCGGATGGCACCGATACGGCTCCAAATGAATATGGCGAGATTCTTCTGACTGGCGACAGCCTCATGCTTGGTTATGACAATAATCCGGCTGAAACGAATGCTGTGCTGAAAGGCGGCTGGCTCTATACCGGCGACATTGCCTACCGGGATGAGGATGGCTACTTTTACATCGTGGACCGTAAAAAGGATGTCATTATTTCGGGCGGCGTCAACATTTATCCGCGTGAAATTGAAGAAGTACTCGCGAAGCATGACGCGGTTTTGGAATCCTGTGTCGTCGGTATGCCTCATGAAGAATGGGGTGAGACCGTCAAAGCAGTCGTTGTGCTGAAGGGCCAGGTGTCTGAGGAAGAATTGCGGGCGTTTACAGCCGAACATCTCGCAGAATTTAAGTGTCCGCGGATCTATTCCTTTGTGGATGAACTGCCGCGGAATGCGAGCGGAAAGATTTTGAAGCAGCAGGTGAAAAAATTGGTGCATGCTTAATTGCGGCGAAAATCAGGTGCTTGGGATGGCGCCTGATTTTTTAGATTCACCAGCAGGAATCCGCCCCTAAAAAAAGTAACTTAATAGTATAACCAAACAATCAGGAGGCCACATGAAGTCAAGAACCGAAACCGAAATGATGAATCTGATTCTATCAACTGCCAAGAATGATGAGCGGGTTCGTGCGGTGATTCTTAATGGGTCGCGCGCGAATTCTAATCTAAAGAAAGATATCTTTCAGGATTATGATATTGTGTACATCGTGAGGGAAATGGAGTCCTTCACCTGTGATCATAGCTGGGTGGATGTGTTTGGCGAGCAGGTGATGATGCAGATGCCTGAGGAGAAGGTGCTGCCGCCTGCCGATGGAAACGGCCGCTTCCCTTATCTGATGCAGTTTGTGGACGGGAACAGGATCGATCTGACGCTGATTCCGGCTGAAAGGATAGATGAGCTGCTGGAGCCTGACAGCCTGAGTGTGCTGCTTCTTGATAAGGATGGGCTGATTGGGTCCCTGCCGCCAGCCAGTGATCGGGATTACCACATCAAGAAACCTGATGCCAGAGAGTTTGCAGATCTGTGCAATGAGTTTTGGTGGATTACGATGAATGTCAGTAAAGGACTTTGGCGCAGGGAGCTGACTTACGCGATGTTTATGCATGAGCAGATCAACCGCAATGTGCTGATAACCATGCTGGAATGGAAGGCCGGCATCACAGCAGATTTTACAAAGAGCGCAGGCAAGGCCGGCAAGTATCTTCCCGATTTTCTTTCTGCCGGGGACTGGGAACAGTTTCAGGCTACGTACTCAGACGCCGAATTTGAACACATTTGGGATGCCCTTTTTACCATGTGCTCCCTTTTCAGAAAAACAGCGGTCGAGGTAGCCGAGAAACTCTGTTATGAGTACCCATTTGAAGATGATAAGCGTGTGACAGGATTCTTAAAGCATATCCGCAGCCTGCCTGCAGACGCCCAATCCATCTATTAAAAAAAATCCCCTAGGCTCAGGGGATTTTTCTAGTTGTTCTTTAATTCCAACTGTTCGAACGCAGACCAGTTCACCATTTTTTCCAAAAGAATGGAGATCAGGACGCCCATCAGCAGCCCGTTTGAGATAAATGGCTGAATCAATACAGGGAATTCCGCGAACACGGCAGACGGTGTATTCATCAGGCTGATGCCGATCAGGACGGGTGCCGCTAAACGGAAGATGGTGTCTGAGTTGAACACTTTTCCGCTTAAGCTATTGAAAGCAGTCCCGAACAGCTGCAGATACGCGACAAACAAAACGGCGTTCCCGACTGTTACCGGCATGCCGGCGAGCCATGAGCCCAAGTGCGGGACCAGGCCAATTACAGTTAAGAGCGCTCCCCCAATGAAGAAGGGTGTTCTCATCAATACTCGGGTACTCTGCAGGAATCCGATCGATGAGGTGAATGGCGTATACGGCACAAGGCCAAACCCGCTTCCAATTACTGTGAAGACCGAGGTAATAAAAATCGAGCCGCGGTACTCGCGCTTCCCGGATTCCTTTTTAAACAAGAGGTCACCGGAACTGATCGAAGCGACTGTGTTGCTAAGGTTCATCAGACACGCAAAGAAGGCTACTGCCACAATTCCGATTTCCAGGTTAGGCTGTCCCAGCGGAAAGAGTGTAAAGCTCACATCTTCGGATGCCGTCGCCTGTACCGCTTCACCGGCAAACAGGAGATCATAGCCGATCCACCCTGCCAGCAACCCTATTAAAATAGAAAAATTACTGATGAGGGCATTCCCTTTTAATTTTAATAAACTCACAAAAATGACGAGAGCAAAGGAATAAAGCGTAATCGGCACATCAATGGTGCCCTGCTCGCCGACCTTCATCATGCCTTTAAAAAAAATGAAAATCAGCTGGAAGGTTAATAGAAACAAATAAACGGACATCACCATCGGGCTGAAGATTGACTTCAGCAGTGAAATGCCGTTGAATGCTGCGAGGATTAGCGTGACACCCGAAGCGAGCATTACCCCTGTCGCAATTCCGCCTCCGATTTCTGTAAAACTCATGCCAAGGGAAGATGCGGACAGGCCAAGGTTCAGGATGACTCCCCACAGCAAGCCGGAATGACCTTCCATAAGCGGATAGCGATGCCCTTTCCAGCCCTGAAAAATGGTCGCCAGCCCCGTAAAGATAAGCGAGGCTCTCAGCATCATCGCAATCGTTTCACCCGGAAGCCCGAAGACGGTTCCTACTGAAATCGGGACCATCACGGTATTTGCAAAAATAAAAAATAGCCATTGAACAGAAGAAAATATCGTCACGGTACCAAACCGTTTATCCAAGATGCCAACACTTCTTTCTATTATTTCGTTTCTCTAAAAATAACTAGCTACTATTATAGTACAAATTTCGAGAAATTTCTTTGGGTTTATCTTGAAGAAAAGTAGAAATAGGGAGAAAGTGGAGGCGAATAGGAAAAGCCCGCAAAATCTTGCGGGCGCTGCTCCATTTTTATATAAGTCCGGAAAACCATAGTCCAAGCGCAGTGCCGACATAGTTGCCGATGATATAGCCCAGTGTTCCTACTACGAGAATCGGTCCAATCAGGTCCTTCCAGCCCTTGGCGATGGCCATGGCGGCAGCGGTGGTTGGGCCGCCGACATTGGCATTGCTGGCCAGGAGGATTTCTTCGAGATCATATTTTAATAGTTTGCCTGCCGTTAAAGATACAGCCAGGTTCACTACGACGATGATGAACACAAACACCAGCAGCAGCGGGGCATTCTCGATTATGAGCGGGATTGATGCCGGAATGCCGATCACGACAAAGAACAAATAAATCAGGAACGTTCCGATTTCCTGGCTTCCATTAATAGACTGAAAGTATCTCGGGAACATGGCCAGAGCCAGGAATGTCAGAGTAGTAAGCATCAGATACTTGTCTCCAAACAGCCCATTTACAAGATTTATAAAGAAAGAGACTTCATCCCCGGAAGGAATGGCCTTATCCAGGAATTCAGCAATCTTAAAAGCTATAATCACCAGTAAAAAAGCCGTTCCAGCGGATAAAGCGATATCCTTTAATGAAATGTCCTTTCGCTTCCAAAAGCTTTCCGCAAGTGTCTTCCCTTCTTCTCCTATACTTCCGCTTTCTACCTGATCTGCATGCGGCGTTTTAAACCGGCTCCGGAAAAATCCAATGGCTGGCACCATCATCAGAACAACGAAGTAAACCGCCATCATTAAATTATCGGCGACAACTGCGGCGGATACCATTTCTCCAGGCGTCTCGAATTTCGCCGCCATGGCTGCAAAGTTCACTCCGCCGCCAATATAGGATGCGCTGAGCATCGCTCCCAGTTTATCGAGCACGGGAATATGATCTTTCAGCAAGAAAAAGCTGATGATCACACCTGCCACTGTTCCAATGGAGCTGATCAGAAAGATAATCAGCAGACGGCCGCTTTCCTGCCAGATTCTTTTAATATTCACATGAAAAAGAAGCAATGGAATTGCGAGCGGAATGATAAATGTCCAGACTGCATCGTAAACCGGTGATGCTGTCGGAATAATTCCCGTATTAGATAGAATGATAGCGCCAATCAGGGCAATAATCGCCCCTGAAATTTTCGCAGCTAAAGCGTATCGCTGCTCCAGATAGATGCTTGCCGAAGCCCAGACCACAATAATTCCCCAAAGTGTTACATAATCATCGGCTTTAATAAGTGACTGCTCCAATAACATTTCCTCCTTTTTTCAGTAGCACTCCCCACCATATTAGCTCTATCTCTTATAAAATTCAAAATATTCAAATTGAATAGGCTGATTCGACAAAATTCGAGTGGTGCGTGTCACCAAAAATTATTTTATTAATTTTTGAATCCGAAAGTGCCCTTTCGTACGTCTAGATGGCAGACACTTTTTTAGAAGGAAGGTTATTGCGTGATAGAAGTTAGAGAGTTAAGCCATGCGTTTGAGATTGGCAAGAAAGAAAAGAAGACGGTTATTCCTGTATTGGAGAATGTTTCTTTTTCAGTGGAAAAAGGCGAGATTGTTACGATTGTGGGCAGGAGCGGTTCCGGGAAGTCGACACTCTTGAATATCATCAGCGGGTTTATTAAGCCAAAGCATGGAGAGGTCCGGATACATGGCAAGAAGGTCAGTGACTATAACGAAGGCAAATTCGCTGATTTCCGCCTGGCGAATCTCGGATTCATTTTCCAGAGCTTTCAGCTGATTCCGAGCATGACGGCTTACCAAAATGTCGAGCTCCCTCTCATTCTCAAAGGGATGGCTGAAAAGGAAAGACTGCAGAAGACGGAAGAGACGTTAAAGCGGGTAGGCCTTATCGAATATAAAGATCATTACCCAAGTGAGCTTTCCGGCGGACAGCAGCAGCGTGTCAGCATCGCCCGGGCGCTTGTCGTGAATCCTCCCCTCATTCTGGCGGATGAACCGACTGGCAGCCTGGACAGCGAAACAGAAAACGAGCTGCTGCAGTTCATTCAAGAGCTGAACCGTGATCTGGGCATTACGTTCCTGATTATTACGCACGACGAAAAAGTGGCAGCCATCGGCCATAAGACAATTGAAATCACAGATGGAAGGGTTATGGAGGGTGTATTGGCATGAATGTAAAAGATCAATTCCGATTTGTAAGGCAAAATATGAAGAAGAATAAAACAAGGCTGTTTATGACAATTTTAGCCACAGCGATTGGATGTACCTTCCTGATTGTGCTGGCATCGGTCGGATTCGGTCTTCATAAATCGATTATCCAGGATGTACTGGAAGACAGCCTTGTGACGGAAATCCAGGTTCACGGCAAGGAAATGGGCGAAGAAAATTTCCAGGGCATAAAAGATGAGGATATCAAACATTTTCAAGAAATCACCGGGGTAAAAGCAGTCACCCGCAGGCAATCTCTGCAGCAAAGCCCAATCTTTAAAACAGATGAATATACCGCTCAATCAGAGACCGTTTCGGCTTATTTTCCGGAAGAAGTGAAAGCAGGATTCGAGCTGTCTGAAGGAAGACTCCCGGAAAAAGAGAATGAAGTCGTGGTTGGCTCCTCCTTTGCGGATGGTTTGTCTCTGGAGCCGAAAGAAGAAGAAAACACCTTTAATGAGGATGGCTCTATAAAAGAAGAATACGCCTACAAGGGTGAGTTAGTCGGAAAGACCATTGAAATGGAAGTGGTCAAAATGGAGGATGGCAAGGAAATCAAGAAGTCCATTCCGCTAACCATAACCGGGGTCACGAAGAAGCCTTCTAAAGAATGGATGCAGATCCGCACGGTTTTCATTTCTGAAGACATTTTTAAGGAAGTGGAAGCATTCACCGGTACACCTGGCGGCAGTCCGGAACAAGTGGAAGGAGCATCCGAGGATACCGGCCGAATATACGATAGAGTCAGCCTTTACGCTAAAGATGTCGAGGCTGTTACAGGGATCAATGACAAATTGAAAGACGGCAATTATATGGTTTATTCTATCGTGAATGAGATGAAGCAGATTAATATGGTTTTTACGATTCTAAAAATCGGCCTTCTCTTCATCGGAACCATCGCTTTAATTATTGCTTCCATCGGCATTTATAATACAATGACGATGGCCGTTACGGAGCGCGCCCCCGATATCGGCATCATGAAAGCGATCGGCGCCCATCCGAAGACGATTAAGCGGATCTTTGTCCTTGAAAGCAGCTATATCGGACTGCTTGGCGCCCTGTTTGGCACGATTGTTGCTTATGGAATCAGCTATGCGGTCAACCTGGCACTTCCGCTCGTGCTGGAAAGAGTATTTGAGGAAGCTCCGCCTGAGGGCCTTATGCTTTCTTACATTCCATGGTCCCTTACTCTGATCAGTGTGGCGATTTGCCTGACTGTCACCATCTTCTCCGGCTGGCGTCCGGCCAAGCGCGCGACACAGGTGGATGTGCTGAAGGCAATGAGACGGGAAGTTTAATAGAAAAAACATCGCTGGTTTTAGCCGGCGATGTTTTTATTATAGCTTGAACGCTTCCTCGCGAACCTTCTGCAGGAATTCCTCTACCACCTTCAGGTTGTTTTTATCGCCGCCAAGCTTCAGCATGGCCCTTCCAACGAAGTTGACCCCTTTATTTTTCCCTTCATAAATAAACCTGGTGTGGGAGTCATCGATTTTGACCAGTGTAAATGCCAGGGTAATTTCAAAAGCCTTTCCCAATACAAAATGGATCTGCTTATGCTTTTTATCCTCTGAGTTCTCATAAGCCAGTGTTTCGACAATATAAGTCTCCAGGCGCTTGCCTTCTCTGTAGGTTTGCCTGTGTTTTGCCCCTGCTTCATCTTCCCTTTTTTCGATCAGAGTGTGCTCTTCGACCTTGGGCATGATTTTCTTTATGTGCTGGTCGGAAAACAAGATCCACACCTTTTCAATATTTCTTTCAATCATGATTTCTTCTTTCCATTGAATCACAATTCTTCCTCCTTCCCCGAATCCAAAAAGGCATCAATTTCATCTATTTGACCTTGAAGCTCCTCCATCTGCTTCTTGATCAGCTTTCTTTTTTGATCAGCAATGCTTCCAGATTGGCGAATGATTCATCCTCCATCACAGAAATCATTTCCTGAATGGTGAAGCCTAATCTTCTTAGCTTTAGTAAAAGGATAGCCAAAAAGTAGCTGCCGTCATCGTAATACCGGTAATTGTTTTTTGAGTCAATAAAAGCGGGCTCCAGCAGCTTTACTTCTGCGTAATATCGCAATGTTTCCTTCGTTAACCCGGTCATTTCCGAAAACTCGCTAATCTTGTACATCGCTTCCTCCTTACTATCTTAAAGTGTGGGGTGCACCACATGGTCAATGTTTTTTTAAATAATATTTCGTATTATGTATATCACAATGCACATCAGATAGAAAGAAATAGAAAAAGCCTCTGGCGGCATGATCCGCTGAGGCTTTTTTCCATTATAGATTTCAACTAGTCTCCAGGAAACGCATACTTCGTTCTTCCTAATAGTTTTTTGCTATGCTCGCCATTATAGGATTAGAACAAGAACATAAAAAAACATCGCCCTCAAGCGGCGATGCTTCCCGGCTTACCCATTTAAAAACAAGGTAGCCGTTACATATTTCTTTGTCAGCGACTTGTAGTAGGCCGATAATACGGTGAGGGAGGCCGTTACAAGAATATTCGAGACGATGTCTTTCTGCTGATCCGTAAAATCCTGAAAGCTATCCAATGCCTGCAAGGCTTCCTGCTTGATGCATCTCTCAATGCCATCATGCATGTTTTCGCCTAATATATTATGATGATGGGCTTTTTCAAAAATAGCCGCGTAAGCAGAATAAAATGGGATCGGCTCAATTAAATCGTCTGACCTGTCATCGAGATCATTAAAAAGGAGAGCCAGAATTTTCCGGATAGAATCGAAATCGAGTGTCGCTTTCAGATCCTCCACGATAAAAAGCATGGCAGCTTGGTCTACTGAATATTTCTTGCCGATCTGCGGACTGCCAATCAGGTTCTTCACATCCCGCTTCACCCAGTTTTGAACGGCAGTCGATGATAACTGGGTGAATTCAATCTGGTTCCCCAGTGCGACAATTTCATTGATGGAAAAGCCGATTCTCTGCAAATCTGCCCGCAGCAATTTTTCAAATATGGCCGGCATTTTCGTATCGAGAAAAGCTTCCGTTGATATTCCTTTTTTTGCATGAGCGGCTGCCCATGCCTGCTGAAGGATTTGTTTGGGTGAAAGCTCCCCATCCCCCTTCAGCGACAGCAGGAAATCAGCCATGCTTTTCCTTGATAGCTGGAATAATTCCAAGGTAATCAGCCCCTGCGTTCTCTATTCAATGCTTTCATCCTAATCGTTTCAATGATTACAGTCAATGTCTATTTCAGCTTAGCCTAGTTATGACTTGCCATTTTTATAGAAAAATTATATTATATAGTCAGATGACAAGTTCACATGAACTCAAAATAGATAAAAAGGGTGAGGAAATGGGTAAACGTATTTTTTACTTTTTATTGACGAACGTGCTTGTTCTTTTGACAATCAGCATTATTTTCTCGCTGATTGGCGGGGGTAATTACATTAATGCCCAGGGCGGCATTGATTTCGGCTCATTGCTTGTATTCAGTGCGGTCATTGGCTTCTCTGGCTCCTTCATTTCTCTGTGGATGTCCCGCTGGATGGCCAAGAAAATGATGAATGTCCAGGTGCTGGATCCGAACGGGGCCCTTTCAGGAGCTGAACGGGACATCGTGGAGAAAGTTCACCGTCTTTCAAGAGCGGCAGGCTTAACACATATGCCGGAAGTCGGGATCTACCACTCTCCTGAAGTAAACGCTTTTGCGACAGGTCCTTCGAAAAAACGCTCGCTTGTGGCAGTTTCAACTGGACTGCTGCAGGAAATGGACGACGATGCCATTGAAGGTGTCATCGCCCATGAGGTGGCACATATTGCGAACGGGGATATGGTCACAATGACCCTTCTCCAGGGGGTTGTCAACACATTTGTTGTCTTCCTTGCCAGAATCGCGGCGTGGGTAGCATCCCGTTTTGTCAGAGAAGAAATGGCACCAATTGTGCATTTCATCGCGGTAATCGTGTTCCAGATCGCCTTCTCAATCCTTGGAAGTCTTGTCGTCTTCGCTTACTCCCGCCACCGTGAGTTCCATGCGGACCGCGGCGGTGCTGACCTGGCCGGCAAAGACAAAATGACTCATGCCCTGCAGATGCTGAAGGCCTACTCGAGCCGCATCAAGGGAGAAGAACAGACAGCGATTTCCACATTGAAAATTAATAATAGAAGCAAAGCTTCCCTATTCTCAACCCATCCGGATTTGGATGAGCGCATCAGACGATTGAGTGCGAAGTAAGTAAAAAAGCGCAAAGTGCTTTAACCGGAAATTTAAAAAGCTATCCTTTTTCGGGATAGCTTTTTCTCATTTTTGTGAATGTTTTCCTCTAATTGGAGAGGTGTTTCCCTAAATTACTGAGTCTTTACCTCAAATTAAGTGTTTGTTTCCCCAATTTCACTATTCTTTTTCCCAGGTACACATTTTGGGCATCCTTTTTATTTCTCCAACTCTCTAAAAATTGTTTGCCCCTCCAATAAAAGGGTAATTTCTTAATATATAGCAGAAAATAGCATCGGAGTAAGGCTGTGACGGTTTGTACCGATGCGGGCACGCTGTATGATTACTCATATTAAGGAGGACTAGAACATGAACGGATTCCAGCGTATTGCACTTGTACTAACGATTATAGGAGCCATTAATTGGGGGCTGATTGGATTTTTCCAATTTGATTTAGTTGCCAGCTTATTCGGAGGACAGGATGCAGTGTTATCAAGAATAGTCTATGGATTAGTGGGAATTGCCGGTTTGATCAATCTCGGTCTCCTCTTTAAACCAAGCCGCGAATATGACAGAGAACCTGAATCAAGGCCTGTACGATAAAGTGAAACTTCAATCAGTGGGGGTTTTCCTTTCCCCACTGATTGTTAGTCGCGTTCTAGTGTCGCTAAGATCTCCGCTAGCGCTTCGACCAATCGACACTACGAACCCGATTGGTTCAACTAAGCCTCTGCCTGCGCGTCGGCAAGTTTCACTGTATCTCACCAATCGGGCCTTTACGGGCAGTTTGACCCCCACTGATCCTCCTTTGATTCCTCTGAGTCTTGAAGTGGGGGTCTTACTGCCAGTTAGACTGCGATAAAAAGAAATTCCCCCATCCTTGTGGCAAGGGGGATTTTTCAATCAAACGTTTGATTGAAACGATAGACCAGGAAACGCTCGTTATCATCACCCTTAAGTGCCACCTCTTTGATCAGCTCAAAGGGGGTGCTGTTTTCCAGATAAAATAAATAATCCTCTGAAGGGTAGTAAAGAATAATATCCATTTTGCGCGGGCTGCCTTCGGCTGAGCGGAGTATATTATTGACGACTTTCATAAAAATTTGCACCGAAAACGGATTGAAAAAGTAAAAATGAGTGTCCTGCTGAGTGATTTCATACTCCTGAGCCAGGATGTTATAAAAGCTGATTCCTGCTTTTTCCCCTTTGTACGTCCGGAGATTTTTCATAGCCTCATGGTAGAAGTCATCACTCATTTCCACACCTGCAGCGGAAGCCCGAAAGGTATGGTGTATGTAAAACGGAAGCCGGCCCTTTCCGCAGCCGAAGTCCACGAGGCGGTCACTGCTTTTCAGCGTGTATTCACTGAACAGTTTTTCCAGGCCCTCATAAGGAGTAGGTTCGTAGCGGTGATAGTGAAAGGATTTGTGAAACCCTTTTTGGTCGCCGTGTGTTTGGATATCCAGCCAGTCGTCAAAGTCCTTCATCTTGGGCTCCTTTTAAAAAATGCCTGCCGCGTTCCAAAAAGGACAGCGGCAGGCAGATTTATATGTACTATTTTTTAGGTTCAATCACTAAATATTCCCGTAAGGTCTGCTGCAATGTTCCCTTTGTTTCCGCCTGGCTCTCGAACGAAACACCAGCATGGATCATTTTGCGGACAAGCTCAGCTCTAAGACCGGTAATTACTGCATCACAGCCCATCATCCTAATGCCGCTCAAAATCTTTTTGAAGTGGACAATAACATCAACTTCCATATCTGCAATTCCGGAAAGATCCATTATTAAGGTCTGGATTTTAATCGATGAGATATCCATCAGAACTTTCTCTTCAATCGTCTGAATCCGGTACGAATCAATCATGCCAATCAGCGGCAGTACAGCGACAGACGTGCTGACCGGAATAATCGGCACGGACAAATGCTCCACCAGTTTGCGCTGTGATTTAAGCATTTCATCTTTATAATCAGAATAGCTGATGAAGAAGTTATTTAAAAATTGGTCAACATGGTCATTTACATTCTTTTCCAGATTATAAAATTCCTCTCCTACTTTTTGCTTCCCTTTAATTCTGTCATATTGGAATAAGAAGTGCCACAAAGTACGCCGGATCGCCTGCACCCATTCCAGCTTAAATGCCAGCGTCAGGGAATGCTCCGCCCAGGCAACGCCTTCCTGTCTGGCAAAAGCAATCAGCTCTTCTTCTTCATTTTCGACAACATATAAAGCCAATCTCTCAGCATTTTTTAAAAGATCGATATTTCCTCTCTGGAGGATTTCATTGATTTTTGAGGCTACATTCACAGCCTCGGATAATAATTTTTGCTGAAAATTCTCACGATTTGCGACAATAAACCCTGCTATATCTTTGGTATCCTTGTAAGTTGCTTCCATTTTAAGCATACGCCCCTTTGTTTTATATACTATACACTTTCGTTTTTATCTCAAAAAGTCCTTCTCTTGAACTTAAATATGGAAGATATCATCATCATGCTTCCAGACCCCAAAGTTTTTATACCCTTTTTAATTTGCCCATAAACCTTTAATTTGATTTTTTTATAACGAAAAAAAGCGCCGGAATTGGCGCTTCTTTTTAAAAAATTCCGGATGTGCTGATAAACACAACAACAATCGTTGCAGGAACCAATACTTTCATCAGGAGGCTCCAGGCTGTGTACATGGCTGGCGAAAGATCGCTGCCAAGCAGAAACTCCTCTTTTACAAGCTGTTTTTCCATTCTAAAAGAAATAAACAGGGCAATCAGCAGGCAGCCTAGCGGAAGCAGGATATTGCTGACCAGGTAGTCGGTCGCATCAAAGATATTTTTCCCAAAAATGGTGAAGTCCCCAAGCAGGCTGAACGACAGCGCAGCAGGAATTCCGGCGGCAAACATGACAATTCCGGAGATCCAGGAGATTTTTTTCCGGGAATGCTTTCCGTTCTCGATGAATGCAGAAACGATGATTTCCAGCATGCTGAACGATGATGTTAAAGTGGCAAATAAGAAAAGCAGCAGGAAGATTGCCAGGAACATTTCTCCTAATGGGATCTGTGAAAAGACGGCAGGCAGGACCATGAACAAAAGTCCTGGGCCTTCCGCAGGTTCAAATCCGAATGCAAACACAACCGGGAAAATCGCCAATCCTGCTAAAATGGAAATTATGATGTTCATGATGACAACTGAGCCCGCTGAATTTGGGATGCTGACTTTTTTGTCCAGATACGAGCTGTAAGTGACCATGCATGAGAAGCCGACTGCCAGTGCAAAGAAAGACTGTCCCAATGCATAAAGGGCCGATTCCCCTGTGATTTTGCTGAAGTCCGGGTTCAGGAAGAACTTGACTCCTTCCATTGCTCCATCCAGTGTCAGTGCGCGTACCACAAGCACGATAAAAAAGATGAATAATAGCGGCATCATATATTTGCTTGCAGCTTCAATCCCGTTTTGGATTCCGAATGTGATGACCACAATGTTAATTAGCAGAAAAGCAGCCAGTCCCATTAGTGTCCAGCTTGGTGTAGATGTAATCATGCCAAACAGTTCCGGATATACTGCACCTGGCGTGATGATTTTGCCGCCAATCGACAGTACTGTATAAATCAGCACCCAGCCCCCAACAACCGAATAAAAACTCAGCAGCAGGAAGCAGCCGACAACGCCAAGCTTGCCGGTAATGGTCCACGGACTGTTTGGCGCCAGTTTATAATAAGCAGACACCGCTTCTTTCTGTGCCCCTCGCCCGATAATAAATTCTGAAATGAGCATCGGAAGACCAATCAAAATCGTAAATGCGATAAACATCAGCAAAAAAGCGCCACCGCCGCTCGTTCCGGCCACATACGGGAACTTCCAGATCGCTCCCAGGCCAATCGCGGCACCGGCTGAGGACATGATAAAGCCGAATTTAGATGACCATTGCTCTCGATTTGTACTCATAGTACCCCCCTGTTCTCTATTTTTATGTAAGGCCCGATTCAGGAAGACTTTCGGGCCCCGATTCCCCTTTAAATCCCAGATTACAGCTCTGTGCGGATATCCCAAAGTTCAGGGAAGAAGCGCTGATCCAATACTTTTTTCAGATAGCCGACACCTGATGAACCGCCTGTGCCCATCTTGAAGCCGATGATTCTTTCCACCGTTTTCATATGGCGGAAGCGCCACTGCTGCAGCCAGTCTTCAATATCCACAAGTTTTTCCGCAAGCTCGTATAACTCCCAGTACTTTTCAGGATTTTTATACACCGTCATCCAGGCTGCACGGACCGAATCATTTTCTTTGTATGTTCTGGTTACATCTCTGTTCAAAATGTCTTCATCAACCGGTAGGCCAGCTTTGTGAAGCGCGCGGATGGCTACATCGTATAGGCCGGGCTTTTCGAAAGCTTCGGTTAATTTCGCATGAAGCTCGGGATCTTTTTGATAGATTTTCAGGACATGCTCGGTTTTGTAGCCTAACGCAAATTCTACCATACGATACTGGTAGGATTGAAAGCCAGATGCCTGGCCAAGGGAATCACGGAACTCCATATATTCGGAAGGTGTCAGGGTGGACAGCACATCCCATGCCTGAATAATCTGCGATTGTGTCTTTGAAACGCGTGACAATCTTTTCTGTGCTGTGGATAAATCATTGTTTTCAATTGATTCGATGGCTGCGCCCATTTCGTGAAGAATCAGCTTCATCCACAGCTCGCTCACCTGGTGGATTACGATGAACAGCATCTCATCATGATGGCCGGAAAGCCTGTTTTGCGCGGATAAGATTTTATCAAGCTGAAGGTATTCACCGTATGTCATGTTATTAGTAAAGTCTGTATGGATGCTTTTTTCAGAGGTTGTTGCGTTTACGTCCTGGTGTTTTTCGTTGATCATGTTGGTTCCTCCTTGGGATTGGTTCTTATCGTTCTCGATTCGGCCGGTATATCAGCAGCTGACCGATATATCTGGAAAGTGACCGATATATCTGGAAAGTGACCGATATATTGAAAATCTGACCGATATTGTTATGTGATTGACCGATATATTATTTTTTTGCCGATATACCCGCTGCTGCTTGCAGCCGAACTTCAATTGGCCGGTAAATCCCGCAGTTTGGCCGGTATTTTATTGAAATTGGCCGGTAAATGTAACAGTTTGGCCGGTATTTCTTTAAAATCGGCCGGTAAAGGCTGGCCCTGCTGTTCCTGCAAGGCAAAAATTTAGCAATTTGCCGATAAACCTGGCCGTTCGGCCGTTAAAAATGATAGTTTGGCGTTAAATTTCCGTATTGGCTGTTAAATACAGGATTTGGCCGTTAAATTTAAATTTCCGTATCGGCCGATAAATTCAGGATTTTGCATTCCCCGCTTAAATCGGGCGAATAACTGCCCGCACCGGGCTCCCGTCTCCGTCTTTGATCGGGAGCGGCAAAGCAATTAGTTCATAATTTCCTTCTTCTACCTCATCCAGCATGATATTTTCCAGTATATGAATGCCATTCCGATATAAGGCATGATGCGTTTCCATCTCTTTGCTGTCGAGCTGATCGACAGATGGCACATCCACTCCGAGCAGGCGCACCCTTTTGCTGCCAAGGTAGTCTGCCATATCCGCGGTCAGTTCAGGGATCCGATTCGGAAACACTTCCGAATCATTCGGAACCGAAGTCCTAAGGAGCACACGTTCTGTGCCTTCGAGATCAAACTTTTTCAGAACCTCCGAATCCACCTTTTCATACCCAGATACATCGATCACCCTCGCTGGCCCGATATACAGCTCAATGTCCAGATCCAGAATCTTTTCGCCTTCATCATTAAAATGGAACGGCGCATCGACATGGGTGCCGGTATGCAGGCTTGTCGTAATCCGGCCGATATTGACAGAGCCGGTTTGTTCTTTTGTAAAAGCCGTTTCATAGCTGAACGGGGTATCTCCGGGCCAGTGGGCGATGCTATTAGTCAGCGGCTGTGATATATCGATCCATCCCTTTTTCGTCATGCTACGACTCCCCGCTTATTTTCGAATTGCTTATATTTTTCCTCTTCCATGATGCCTTTTAAAATTTGTACGGTTTTCCACACATCTTCAAACGTGTTGTATAGTGCAACCGGCGCCAGCCGGATACCATTTGGCGCGCGAAAATCCGGGATGACTCCCTCAACCTTCAGCGCCTTGCAGATTCTTGCTGCTTCAGGGTGCTCCAGATAAATATGGCCGCCCCGCTTCTTTTCATCAAGCGGATTGCGCAGGACAAGACCATGTCCTTCAAGCTCATGCTGAATCAGCTCGATCATATAGCCTGTCAGCTGAAGAGACTTTTCACGGATTCGTTCCATACCGACTTCATTAAACATGCTTAGTGAGCCAATAATTGGCGCCATGCTGAAAATATTCGGTGTACCGATCTGGTAAGCCCCCGCATCCTCAGCCGCAGTCAGCACATGTTCCATATCAAACTGCTTATCCTTGCGGGAGCTGAACCAGCCGGAAAGTCCCGGAACCTTTCCAAAGTGGCGCTTGTTCACAAACAGCCCGCCCGTTGAGCCTGGACCGCCATTCAGATGCTTATAGTTGCACCAGAACGCGAAATCGACATTCCAATCACTTAGGGAATGGGGGACAGATCCAACCGAATGGCATAGATCAAAGCCGATCTCAATCCCGCGTTTATGCGCCTCAGCAGTCAAATACTCCATATCCAGCACCTGGCCGCTACGGTATAAAACACCAGGCAGGACAATCAGCGCGATTTCATCCGTCATGGCCGCGACAATGTCTTCTTCCCTCAATGTATGACCATCCGCGCTTTTCACCCGGACAAGATGCTCATCGGGATCAAAGCCCTTCAGCTTCACCTGGCTTTGCAGCGCGTAAATATCACTTGGAAAATTGAGCTCGTCTGCCAGTATCTTTGTTCTTTTTCCTTCCGGCTTATAAAAAGTGGAGACAAGCTGGTGAAGGTTAACAGTTGTGGAACCGCTTACAACTACTTCCTCCGGATTTGCCCCTACGATTGGCGCCAGCTCTCTACCCAGTTTTTCAGATAGATAGAACCAGGGATTATCCCCTTCTGTCCAGCCGTCAATGGCATGGTGTTTCCAGGATTCAAGCAGGTCAAGGAGTGATTTCTCCGCACGTTTTGAAAGCAGGCCAAGTGAATTGCCATCAAGATAAATTCCATCTTCTTTTATATAAAACTCTTCCCGGCAGGACAGGTCATTTTGTTCATCAAGTCTGACTGCATACTCTTTTGTTATATCCATATATTTCCAACCTTTCAGAATATTTATTATTTACGAAAATTATATTGTTTGATTGACACTATGTCAATGATATAATGTCAGTAATAGTAGAAAATATAAAAAGGAATGAAATAGATGAAAAATTCCATAGATCAATTGCCTGCGAGACAGCAGCAGGCCCTGAAAACACGCCAAAAGCTTCTCCAGGCCGGAAAAGAAGTTTTTCTCGAAAACGGCTTTCAAAAAGCGACCATCTCCCAAATGATCAAAAAAGCCAAAACAGGCTACGGCACGGCGTACGTCTATTTTAAAAATAAAGACGAGCTTTTCATTACCATAATGGACGATCTCATGAACCAATTTTACGAAGTGGCAGAGATGCCCTTTAAGCCGCAGGCCAAAGAAGAGGCCTATGAAAATATTAAGAAGCAGGTCAGGCTGTTCCTGCAGCTGGCCTTGGATGAGCGGGACATGATGAAGGTCGTAAAAGAGGCGATCGGCATCTCCCCTGAGATAGAGGAAAAATGGTATGGAATTCGCGAACGCTTCATCGAGCGCATTTCCGTCGATATCCGCTACGCCCAGTCACAAAGGCTTGCCAAAGAGAACCTTGACCCTGCCCTCACCGCGAGAGGCTGGTTTTATTCGAATGAGATGTTCATGTGGGAGCTGGTGATGAACAAGGAGAAGTATCAGATGGATGATGTAATTGTGAACTTGACGAGGATGTATACAGGCGGATTGTATGAATAGAGAAGAATTTTCCGCGGACAATTAGGGGCATTTTACATTTATGCACCACTTTCATAGATTTGTGCATCACTTTTTCGATTTATGCTTCAGGTTTGTTCATTTATGTACCACTTTTCGATTATATGCACTACTCCCTATTCTACCGTCTTTCTTAAGAAACAAATAATGTTAGCCAAAAAGGTGCCTCTCCCAAGAACTGCAATGGGCAAAGCACCTTTTTTACAAGTTAGGCTGCATACGATTATTTACTAGCTTACGGTTTAAAATATTCTCAGAAAGTTCCGTCCCAAAATCTTTTCTATATCTTCCGTCTTGTACCCTCTATCTGCCAATCCCTTAATCAATTGACCCAGGTTTCCATGTCCGTCAATCACGTCGAACGGTTTCCGAGGCATGCTGGCTAAATCCTCTGCGGACACATATTTGAAGAAATCATCACATAAATCAAGACCTATTCCGACATGATCAATGCCAACTAGCTGAACCATATAATCAAGATGGTTAATCAGCTGGTCCAGATTACTGTTTTCGTCTTCTGCCGCGACAATGATGCTGACCGCGTTTATTCCGATAACACCGCCTTTGGAGGCAATGGCTTTCATTTGGTCATCCGTTAAATTGCGCATCGTATTCGAAAGAGCCCTCGCATTTGAATGGGAAGCAATAATAGGCTTTTTTGAAATTTCAATGACATCCCAAAAACCTTCATCATTCAAATGGGAAACATCAATCGTCATTCCCAGTTGTTCTGCTTCTTCAATTAACTGGACACCAAAAGAGGTTATGCCGCCTTTCCTGCCTTCCCTTATTGGGCTGAAATGGCTTCCATCACCGACAGCATTTCTTCTGCTCCACACCAAGCCCATGTTTCGGACACCCAATTCATAGAATATCCTTAACAGGCTTAAGTCGGTCCCAATTGGTTCTGCACCCTCAAGAGAAAGCAGGAAACCGATTTTGCCTGATTTCCGGGCCAGCAGCATGTCTTCACTATTTTTGCAGATCATTAACTTATCTGGTGATTCCTGTACTTCATCATAAATTGCACTTACTTGATTCAAGGCTTTCCGCAAGGCCATTTCCGGCAAAAAACTGCTATCAATAAAAATAGCAGCAATGATGATATTCACGCCGCCTTGTTTAAAACGCGGCCAATAATCTGTTTCAATCACCTTCCTTCTGCCGCGTTCCCTTTGAATTGCCACGTCCATCAATAAGTCGAAGTGGCCATCAATAATAAGAGCATGATTTTTAATCTGATCTATATATGTTTCTGTTTCCATTTGATCTTCCTCCATACTAAATATTACTGTTCCACCTGTCCATCCATCATGAGTAAAAAGCTCTAGCGATAGACTAGAGCTTTTACAATATCGGCCAATCCTACACTAACTCATTCACTTCCAGACGGGCTAAATCTCCTGCAGCTTTTACGCGAATACGGGTTGCATTGCCAGGCATGTAGGCAAGCGGAACATCTTCTATATCTACAATGACCAGACTATCAGGATCAGCGCCAGCATTGATTGCTTCCGACATAGCCTTTTCTTTAGCGAGTTGAAGCGCCTTTTCTCTTCCGATTTCAGCCAGGGCATATACCTTTTCAATTTGTCCGCTGACTTGGGAAATCGCTGCTCCGATGGCATTTGCTACTCCTGAATGCTCAGGCCGAATGACCTGTGAAGCGCCTTTTAAATTTTCCGGCAGTAAAATGCTTCCTCCGCCAACAAGGATGACCGGTACCGGCGCCGCACTTGTTTTCATCTTATCAATCGCTTCTTCAACAAGCTCGACCATTTTATCATAGACTTTATTCAATAATGTTTGGTCAAGATGTGCTACCTTTGAAGAATCGCCAAGATTCACTTTGCCTAGTGCTACTGCAACATCTGTGGCGGTTAACGTGTCCCCTCCAAAAATAAGGCTTTTTTCCGGTAGCCGATATCCGACGCTGTCAGGTCCAACTGTGAAGCCTCCATTTTCTTGAATTCTGATAATAGTTCCGCCGCCAAGTCCAATGGAAATCAGATCCGGCATCCGGAAATTCGTGCGGGCTCCTCCAATTTCCACAGCCAGGGAGGATTCCCTAGGGAATGACTGAACCAGAACCCCGACATCAGACGTTGTACCGCCAACATCCACAACGATAGCATCTGAGGAATCGCTTAAATAAGATGCACCGCGCAGTGAATTCGTTGGGCCGCAAGCAATTGTGAAAATCGGGTATTTCACCGCATACTCAACAGACATCAGGGTGCCATCATTTTGTCCGAAAAAGACTTTTGCCTCGATACCTTCATTTTTTAAAGCATTGATAAATCCGTCCGCGGCTGTTTTAGCAACATTGACAACAGCAGCATTCAGAATGGTTGCATTTTCCCTTTCCAGCAATCCTACTGATCCAATTTCGGATGATAAGGAAACAGAAATATCTTCTCCGAGCACTTCTTTCATGATTTCACTTGCTCTTTGCTCATGTGCTTGCGAGACTGGCGAGAAAACAGAAGTAATGGCAACAGAATCCACATTCCCTTTAATTTCCTCTGCAATTTGATATAAATGCTCTTCATCTAAAGAAACGATTTCGCGTCCATCAAATTCATGTCCTCCCCGGATCAGGTAAACATATTTTCCGAGTGCATCACGCAGGTCATCAGGCACTCCGATCAGCGGCTTAACCGCGAGGGTTGCAGGGGCACCAATACGTATTGCGGCAATTTTATTCAGTCTTTTTCTCTCAACGATTGCGTTTGTACAGTGTGTTGTTCCCAGCATGGCATATTTAATTTCTTCCCGCGGAACATTTCCATCCTGTATAATTTTTTTCATTGCTGTATAAATGCCCGTTGCCACATCTTCTGTTGTCGGTGATTTTGTTTCCGAAATGACTGTATTATCCTGATTTAAAAGCACTGCATCTGTATGGGTTCCCCCAACGTCTATTCCAATTCGATAAACACCCATTATGCTGTCACTCCTTTTTTGGCTAGTTCTTCAACAGGGACATATTCCACATCATATCCAAAATACTTTGGACCAACTGTTTCAATCCCCTTCCCTGTTCTCCATTTTGGATGGCAAGGCATTCCGATAATGACACATCTCGCACCGTATCTAATTCCCTCCGTTGTGATCGGAAGGCCAGTTTCTGCATCAAGTACCGCAATCAGGTCAGGTGTGACACAAAGCAGGCGCTGATCCGTCTGGGCAAGAAGATGTTCATTCTGGAATCGAACCTCCAGAGTCTCGCCTTTATACTCATTGATTCCTTCGAAGGTTGCCACTCCTCTTGCAAAACCTGTTTCTGTCTTCCGATTAATGTCGCTGACTTTGCCGCGGAACAGTTCAAACCCTTTAGCCTTTTTCAGGACTTCGCTTATCGGGTCAGCATTATATTCCTTAGCAAGCCGGATCGCTCTGCCGATTTCCTCTTCAAGTTTTAAGATATTGCTAATACCGCTTTTCTTAATCTCCTTGCCGGTCATTGGATAGATGGCAATCATGGAAGAACCGCCCATTTCAATCGTTGCAGCCCGGGCTATCCTTTCTGTCCAGACATTATTGATCGTCGACAATAGTGTTGTGTTTCCTTTTTCATCTGCGATCACCATAGGAGTAGCAGAAATTCCATCCAAGTAGAATGTGACCATCTGCAGTTCAGGGAACGCTCGTCCCATCCCATCCACATCTACAACCGGAAGGCCAAGTTTGGCAGCAAGGGCCAAAGGCAGCATGGAATTTAATCCCCCAGCTTCAATTGGCATAGTCGCATAAATCTCTTTCCCTAAATACGATTCAAGGTTTTTGAAAGCTGCAGCTGCCTCCTCACCGCTTGGGGCCTTTTCAAGCATAACGGTTGGCGCTCCCATCATGGCCGATGGGACAATTAATGCATCATCCGGCACCTCATCTGGATCTAAAAGTGTAATTTCCCCATATTCTTCGATCGCCTGCAATGCCATGAGCTTTCCAATGTAAGGGTCTCCCCCTCCGCCGGTTCCAAGTAAGGCGGCACCTACTGCTATATCTTCAATCTCCTGCTTGCCTAATTTTCTCATTTTTTAAAACCTCCTAATATTCCAAAAATTTATGATGCAATATGTTCTTTAACCTCTTTATTGCCGGATATGGTTTTCATAGCTATTACACCGAGGTAATAGATGATAGCGCTTATTAACAGCGAATTAATGGATGGTATTCCTAGCGTTATATAATACCCGCCTGCAAATCCTGCAGCCCAGGCGAATAAAGTCACTGGATTTAATTTCTCCGGCTCTGATGGCAAGATGCCTTTTTCCCTGCTTTCATCAAGTGCTTTACGATATGTTTTTAACACGAAGTAATCCACCACCATAATACCGGCAATAGGAGGAATCATGATTCCAAGCAGAACGAGGAAATCCACAAATCTGTCCAGGATGCCGAGAATGGATAACAGTGTTCCGACCGCACCAATGATAAGGGTAATGAGCCCGCGATTTACTTTCACCTTGAATACGGAATCAATGATATTTGTAAATCCCAGTGAAGAAGAATATAGATTTAAGTTATTAATTTTCACGGTTGAAAAAACAACAACTGCAGCTCCAAGCCAGCCCGATGTTTGAAGCATAATGCTGACAACATCACTTGTTTTGGCTGCATGGGCCATAAGAACCGCGATCATTCCGACACCAAGCTCGCCAACAAGGGTTCCGATGGTGGTCATCCAGAATACATCCTTGCCGTTTCGGGCAAAGCGGCTGAAGTCAGGTGTGATGACTGCACCAATCATGAAGCCTCCCGCAACCATTGTTGCACCTACCCCGATGGAAAGTCCTTCTCCGGGAGGAGGAGTACTCATAAGGTTAAATATGGAGTGGTCGCTTAATACTTGGTAGATTCCCACTCCTACTACCAATAGGAAAGCTGGTACGGCAATTTTCGCAGTCATGCTCAAAAGCTTAAATCCAAATATAACCAATACCGTCACACCTAATCCCGTGATAGCAGCTGCGACTGGCAGACTCAATTTTCCATCTGTCGCCTGAACCAGTCCATTGGCAAAAACGGAGTTCTGCACACCAAACCAGCCAATTGTGCAAATGGCGATGACAGCTCCGATAATGGTCGAACCGTATCGGCCGAATCCTGTCCAGCGAGACAATAGACTCGTAGAAAGCCCTTCACGCGCCCCCGCATAACCGATTAGAAAGCTTACGACCTGCAATATAACACTTCCGAGCATCATGGCCCAAAACGCCTGCCAAAATGTCATTCCGTATCCCAAAGCAGCCCCAAGCATAAATTGAGAGAGTGTCGCCAGAGCACCAACACGGACAAGCATGATATCCCACATTGGCAAACGTGCTGACTTCGGAACTCTGGACAGAGAGTAATCGTCTCCTAACTTTGAATGATCTTCCATGAATTTCAACCTCCTTTTTAAATTATTTCTCCTCTGCCTTGCATGTTTTTGTTCGATTTAGAGAAAAAGTAAAATGCGATATAACTAAGCTCATTTTTCTTATGAACTTTTCACTCGCTTTTTAGATGGAGGTGTCATGTAAGTCAGGCGGCTTTGTTTTACTCCCATCGAAATCAGGCTTTCAAGTAGTTTCGTAGCGGCAAACACCGGATCGATGACCGGAACATCGTACCCGTTCTGTTTTAAGCGTTCCTGCAGTTCCGCTGCCACCCCCATAAAGCCTGTACAGCCTAATACAAGTGCGTGTGCATGATCTTGCTCGATTGCTTTAATCATTTCCTCGTATAATTCTCTTTTTAGCCTATCTTTATCGTGAACTTCCAAAACGGGAATATTCACATAGCGTACTGAAGCCAAATTTCCGTTTACCCCTAAAGTCTTGCTGATATTCTCAATCATTGGGACAACATTCGGAAGCACAGTTACCACTGAAAAAGATTTTGCAAGAGAGCTTGCGAACAGCATAGAGGCTTCACATGCACCCACAACCGGAATATCCAAAATCTCTCTGGCAGGCTTTACACCCGGGTCTCCGAAGCAGTCGCTAATAACGCCTTGAAACCCTTCTTCTTCTGCCTCTTTTGCTTTTTCTAAGAAATTAGGTACACATAAGGCCTCATCATATTCGCTTTCAACAGAGGCAGGCCCATAATCCAGACTTGTAACTCCCACTTCAGTTGTATCGCTTGCATAGTATTTAACTTCCTCTTTAATTTCCTCATTAAAAATATCCGATGTAATAGGCATGATCACTTTGATTTTCATTCATGTACACTTCCTTTATTAAATTTGACATTGTCTATATTTAAAATGGAGAGGACACATCCTATCAGGCCAATTCTCCTAAAGCCTTTAACCGAACTCTTAATACTTCGCCTTCCAGATAATCAAATGGGAATTCTTCCAATGAAACAAGCTCTATGCTTTCTTTTTTTGCTCCTTTTTGCAGAAGCTGCTGAAAAAGCTGTTCTTTTGCCCGGTCAATGACTTCTTGTTTAGTAATGCCATTTAACCAGAAAACTTTATCTATTTCTGCAGATAGAGGAGCAAAGCATGCTCCGACAGCATTGCAAATATGGTAGCCAGCCGGATGCAATACCTTCTTATATCTGCCAATTAACCGATTAGCGAGAAGCGGACTTCCGCCTCCAACAAGAATGACAGGCAGATCCTCGACACTTGGCTGGAGTCGTGAGATTGACTCCTTTATATCTTTTGTTACCATTTGAATAACTTTTCTGCAGTCTTCTTTTGATAAAAGGTCCAATCCTTTCAGCTGTAAAGTTTCATCTTGAAAAGAATCGGGAAATAGTTTAAGAAAGGAGTCGGTTAACGTCCATGTATGGCCTCCCCATGCCATCCCCTGCTGTTCGATATCATTTGCAATCGTTTCCTTGATTTCCGCTAATTCGTTTTCAACCGTGATAAGACTCCCGCCCCCATATGGCAAAGAATGAATTTGCGGAACACGGACATTAACTTGAATATCAAAAATAGAAGAAGAACCTACAGAAACTTCGGGCTGTCCATTTATGATTTTTCCAATATCGATTGTGCTTCCGCCAGCATCCACAACAATGCAGCTCTTTAAACCGCTTAAGATACTGGCGCCTCTAATACTATTGCTCACACCAGAACCAATCGTCAGGATGGGATATTCCGAAGCCTCATGAATCTCCATAAGTGATCCGTCATTTTGGGTCAGCCAATATGGGCAATTTAACGATAGATTCTTAAATATTTTTGATAAGTCAGTCATAGCCTGCCTTATAACTTTTGATAAAATGGCATTTAATAAGGCTGCATTTTCCCTTTCTATAAAACCGGTACTTCCAATTTCATGTGACATCGTAACCGGTATTTCAGGATAATGTTCCTTTATGATTTTCCGGATTTCTCGTTCTTCCGTTTCATATAAAGGGGAATAAGCTCCCACAATACAAATGGATTCCATGCTGTATTTTTCAATATCGCTGAGCAGCTTGTTTATTTGGCCAGAATTCGGATTTAAAGAATCATCCTTATTCCCCTTGTAATCACACAAACCCTTAAAATCATACACTTTCCCAATATACTTCTTAAGATTCGATGGCCATTGTATGGCAGGTTCAATTAAAGAAGGAATCTTGGTCATGCGTATCAGCGCTGTTTTTGCCAGATTGTTAGGATAGTATAAGGCATTGAGCACATGAGTCGTCCCCAGGAATACACCATCAATTTTTTCTGGCGGAATATTCGCTTCCTGTAAAGCTTCGTATGCTGCTAATTTAATGCCGGTAATGATATCCTTTGTTGTTAAGTGTTTCGACCAGGAAAGAAGCTTGCCGTCGTTCGTTATGACTACTGCATCTGTGTTTGTACCGCCTACATCAATTCCAAGTTTCATAGCCTGAATCCCCCTGAAATGGTTTATAGGAACAGGCTAACCCATAGCTATTCGGACCGACTAGCTCCAGCATGTCTTTTGTACGAAGAATATTAGGCGCAGGGACAGCGACTATAGTGATGGAAAGACCTGATTGAACTTCAGAAACATTGTAAGGAATTAAATTCTCCTCATTTAATACCAGGATGAGATCAGGTGCTGTACAGATGTATTGGCCATTTTTTATGGATATAAATTCATTCTTGAATTCTATTTCAATCCGTTGATCTGAAAATGCAGATCGCCCTTCAACAAGGAACTTTCCTACAAGTGAGCCTTTTTCAAACCAGCGGCGGACCTCTGTTACCACTCCGCTAATGATTTGCTGAGGCTTCCCATAAATGGAGTTCTCAAACACGTGTATCATATTTTTCATTTTAACGCCAGCTGATGTTTCACTTTTAAGGACATTGCCCAGCCTGAAAATTAAATTTAATGTTCCGGGAATCATAGACGTCTTCATTTTCCGTCCTTTAGCTCCATATCCAACTAAATGGGCATGACCTCCATTTTTTACAGTAAAAACCTTTGCCATTTCTGCTGTGTAATGAGGATTTTCCGCGTCATAAATAACCCTGTTCGTGTCATGTGTTTGTAAAACCATCGGTGATAACGGAATTTCCGATAAATGAAAGGCAGTCATAAATAACTCCGGAAAGGCTCTTCCCATTCCATCCCCGTCTATGACGGGCAAATTCGCTTGGATTGCTATTACTAAGGGAATTAAGGAATTAACACCGCCTATTTCGATTGAAATAAGGGCTCCTACATTCTTGCTTATGACGGATTCATAAAGCTTTAAAGCCTGGACTCCTTCACGGCCGCTTGGAATATCCTCATTAAATAAAACAATGGAACCCATAATTCCTGCCGCAGCCACCCATTCATCCCCTAGATCTGAGATGGATTTGACCGCAATGACATCATCTTCTCTCATAATGGACATCAACAGATTTTCTGCTGTTTTCGTATCACCGCCCCCGCCGCAGGATAATACCTTTGCTCCTAATGCTAAAATGGGAATGTCATTCTTTCTAATCTGCCAAGACATATGATGTGCTGCCCCTTTCAAATTTTATAAATGCAAGAACTGTGCCAGAAAAGAGAAAGCCCCTCAGGCATGAGGAGCATGGGATTGATTGCCTTTATGATTTTTTCAAATGCAAAACTGTTGATAATGAGAAAGAATTTAAAGATAAAAATCATAATAATTTAAACGACTTTCTCAAGTTTTCTCGTTTTTTCTCATTTTTTTGACTTTTTATCATATTTTAAACCCTTTTATTTCAACTGAAGAATCATTTAATTTTCATCTTGCTAATCCTTCTATACAATGTAGGAAGGCTTATGTGCAACTGTTCAGCTACTTTCTTTTTGCCTGCCGTATCTCTGCCAAATTGATCCAATAGCTTTAGGATTTGCTCCTTTTCATCTGAATGTTTCTTTCTTCTGCCGGATGTTACAGCCGGTATTTGCTGAAGAGCATTCATGTTTACCTGGCTTTTATATAGGTCACTTAGATAGACAGGCAAGCTTTTAATCGTGACCAAATCACCGATCTCCAGCTGCATAAAGTGATGGACAACATTTTGGAGTTCCCGTATATTACCTGCCCAATGATAATGCAGCAGAATTTCATTGACATCTTTAGATAATCTCTTTGGTGATCGGAAGAGCTTTTGAGAAAACGATTTTAAGAAGTATTCGACGAGAATAGGAATATCTTCTTTTCTTTCTCTGAGGGGAGGAATGGTAATTGGAATTACATTTAGCCTGTAATATAAATCCTCCCTGAATTGCCCTTCGGAAACTAATTCTTCCAGATTGCGGTGAGTAGCTGTTATAATGCGTACATTTATAGGAGTGGTTTTCGTATCCCCAACCCGTTCAATTTTTCTTTCCTGAACCACTCTTAACAATTTAGCCTGGAGATGAAGAGATAAGTCACCTATCTCATCCAGAAATATCGTTCCGCCATTGGCCATCTCAAATCTTCCTGGTTTATCTGCGTTTGAACCTGTAAAAGCCCCTTTTACATGTCCGAAAAGCTCACTTTCCAACAGCGATTCAGGTATGGCTGCACAATTAATGGCGATGAATGGGCCGTCTCTTCGATTGCTCGCCTGATGTATGGACTGGGCGAATACTTCCTTCCCGGTACCGCTCTCACCTCTAAGTAAAACGGAAGAATCGCTTGGAGCTACTCTTTTTGCTATTTCAACCACACGTTGAATGGCCTCGCTTGTCCCTTTAACATCATGAAAGGAGTACAGAAATTTTTTATCCTCTTTTTTCAATGTTTTTAAAATGGGATTCAACTGGATAAGAAATGATTCGATTTGTCCAGCTGATAAAATAGGCTTTAATCGGGCCAGGTAGGGTTCTGACTTTCGTACGGTTTTACTTGTATGGAGAGAGACTTTCATTTCCTGCTGATTGGCTATTTTGGCCATCTTCAGCCAGTCCGGAACCGAAATGACTTCTGTCATATGTTCACCTATTAATTCTGCTTGAGTTTTATTCAGCATGCTGCACAGCCTATTGCTGATGTTATGAATGGTTCCGTCCCTGCCAGCTATCAATATAGGCTCATGGATAAAATGAAATATTCCATTTATCTCTCCTAAAAACTGATTATTCTCCTTTTTCATTTCATGATTTTCTAGTTTCGTACCTGCCCATTCACTGCATAAATCAAGCTGAAGCTCTAGAATGTCCAAATTATTTTGCAGCCACTCCCTCTGTTCTTTTATGGGAGTAATTAATATAATCCCTGCCACTCTTTTTTTAATGAAAATAGGAGAAAATGCAGCAGTTTCAATTGAACAATGAACTTTTGCAGAACAAGACATACATGTACTATGATCAGATTTCTGCTTTACTAGCGCATTGATTCCGGTCTTCCTGATCTTAGAGGCAATCTGACATTTTTGATGAAAATTCTTCCATTCTATTCCTGTCAGCAATACATCTGCTTTAACAGGATACGATTGAAAAAATTTTGCGGCACCCGACTTCATTTCTGTCAATAATTCCTCCAGCATAGCCAATCACCCCCAAATATTTATAATTTTATCATAACAAAGGCAATATTCTGAATTGAAATTTCATTGAGGCAATAGGCTCGACTATATGAATCTTTTATCCATTAGCGTGCAGCTTTTTACATTTACGGTCCAAATTAATTCATTTATGTGCTGCTTCCCACTCTGCAATCGGTTAAAAGAACCAAAAATATTCGATACAGCGCACACCAAAAAGGTGCCCCTTCCCTCAGGAAAAAGCACCTTTTTTCAATTCGAAACCTGCTCGGGTTCATTCGATGTAACCGTAATACTCCCTTTCGAAAGCTTCACAACCTCATCCGAATCTCTCGCAATGTCGGGGTCATGCGTAACAACGATCACGCATTTCCCTTCTTCATGGGCCAGCGTCCGTAAAAGCTCAACAATCTCCTTGGCGGTGTCTTCATCCAGGTTGCCGGTCGGCTCATCCGCCACAATCAGCTCGGCGTCACAGCACAAGGCCCGTGCAATGGACACACGCTGCTGCTGGCCGCCGCTTAGTGTAAGCACTTTTTGCCGGGCCTGGATTTCAGAAATCCCGACCCGCTTCAGCATCTCCACAGCAATCGCCTTTTTATTTTTCACAGAGGAACCGGTAATTTCCATCGCCGTCAATACATTCTGCAGAGCCGTCATATAGGGAAGCAGATTATAAGATTGAAAGACAATCGAGACAAATTTGTTCCGGAACCGAGTCAGCCCGATTTTTCGGATATCCTTTCCTTCGTAAAGGACTTCTCCTTCTTTCGGAACATCCAGGGCACTGGCCAGAGCAAGGAATGTCGTTTTCCCGGATCCGGACGGCCCAATTATGCTGTAAAAATTCCCTTTTTCAAAACTCACATTAATATTTTTCAAGATATCGTGTTTTTTATTTTCATGTTTATACCAGTAGCTGATATCTTTAAATTCCAGCAATGAACTCATTTTTCCATCTCCTTTTAATCCTGCTTGCTTAGAATGGCTTTTGGCTGAAGGCGCAATACGGATAACGAAGGCAATAATGCCGACAATGCTGCAATCACGAGGCCAATTAGCGCAAGGAAGCCAAGATCCTCCCCTGTCACCTGGACATTCATTTCATCTACCGTTTCCACTGTTTCCTGAGTCTGCATCATTCCCGGACCGAAGCCGCCCAAGCCCCTTCCTCTGAAGGATTCCGGTGTATTCGTCTGTTCCGCTGATGCCAATTCCTGATTCAGGAGCTGGTCGCCAAGCGGGCTCGCCACCACATTGCCGCTCGCTGTGGCAATGCCAAGTGATAAAACGGCCACGACTAAAATTTCGGCCATAAATTGTCCTGCGAGCTTCCACCTTTTTTCACCGATCGCTAGCAGGACACCCATTTCATACTTCCGCTCACGGATCGACATCATGACGATTAGACCTAATATGATGGCTCCTGCAATGGACACCAAATACACAATATTTTTCGAAAAGCCGGCTACATTCTCAATCGGGCCGACCATCTGCTGATAAAGCTGGTCATCGGCGTCAAGCTTGAACGTTTCGAAATCGATGCCGCTCTCTGCTTTTGCCTGATCGATAAAGCTCTGCATATCAGCTGGATCATCTATGTAGTAGATGGCGCTATCGATTGTATTTTCGTAGTCAAATCCTTTTAGTGCTGCAGCAGCAGTGTATGGAAGATACAGCTTGTTATAAGGATTCAGTGCTGTAAAATCCATTGCCTGATCAGATCCGGCAGAAGCTGTCTGATAGATTCCGATTACTTCAAGCTCTATTACAGCCGTTTCATCACGCGGATTCGTGACGGTCATCTTATCGCCAACAGCAAGCTCATTTTCTTCCGCCAATGTCTGTTCAATCAGCGTGACATTTTTCCCGATATGCTCCTCTGTGATCCCGGTTCCTTCAACAATCGAGGAGGTCCCATCCATAAACTCCGCAACCGAGTCTGTAAACGCAACACCCTGCAGGCTCACATCCCCCTGCATCATTCCGCCCGGCATGCCTCTCCCAGGCTCCTGCCCTTCACTGCTTTCATCAGATGTGTCTGAGGCAGCCGACTCACTTTCAATCGGCTCAAAATCGGAGGCCAGCCCAGTGGTAGATGAGTAAAAATTATACCCTTTAATCTGGTCATAAGAAGCCAGTTCCTCTGCTGCATCAAGCGGGACAGGCACTGACTGGAAACGTACCCGCTCCCCTCCGCTCTGCTGCTCGGACATCGCCTGCTCTCTCAATTTTTCCATATCTGCCTGCAGCGTGACATCTGCCCCAAGCTTCTGCCGGGCGAGATCACCCGACTTTTCGGCAGCTGTCTGAATCGACAGTCCTGCCAACACTAATACACAAATCACGGTAAATACGAAGATCTGCAAAATGCTTTTCCCTTTCCTGGCCTTCACGCTTAAAAACGCTCGTTTTAAAAAATTCATCTCAAGATTCCCCTCAGCCCTCTAAATAATTCTTAATCTCATATTCTTCGAATTTCTCTTCCAGCCATGCGGTGTATTCGGTCTGCATCTCTGTTTCAAATAATGTATCTTTAACCTCTTCTTTCACATCTTCATAGGCTGCTTCTTTTGCTGCCTGCTTTTCTGCCACTTTGATTACGTGATAGCCATATTCGGTTTTAACAGGATCGCTGATTTTTCCCGGCTCCAGCGAGAAAGCGACCTCTTCAAATTCCTCGACCATGTCTCCCTTTCCGAAAAAGCCGAGGTCCCCGCCAGCATCTTTGTTGCTTTCATCTGTCGAGTATTCAGCCGCCAGCTCTGCAAAATTGCCGCCATCATTCAGTTTTCCGATGACTTCCTTTGCCGTTTCCTCATCCTCTACTAAAATATGACTCGCTGATACCTGTTCCTCCTGGGCAAAGCTTTCTTTGTTTTCGTCAAAATAGGTTTTCATATCTTCTTCTGAAATCTCAATCCTTGGTTCCAGAAGCTTCTTCGCTGCCAGGTAGGATTCGATATCCTCCTCAAAATCAGCCATCGAGAGACCGCTTGATTCCAGTGTCTGCTTTAAAGCATCCTCCCCGCCGTATGACTCCGCATATACAGCCTTTTCCTCATCAATTTCTTCCTGTGTCACTTTCACATTTCCTTTCTTCGCTTCCTGATCAATCACTTTCTCGGTGATCAGCGAATCCAGAAGCTCCTGCCCGTACTGGTCAACGAGACGCTCATGCAGCTCATCCTGGCTGATTTTTTCCCCGTTTACGGTCGCAGCAGCCTCTTCGTCTTTTATTGTAAAAAAGATGGCCGCCGCTGCTCCGATTGTTAATACACTGCCTAAAATCCAATAGAATACTATCTTATTCTTCATCCTGTTCCCCTCTCCTAATTCACTTTCTGATTGCTTGTCAGCGTGACTTCAGCTGTTTTCAATTCTCCCCCCCGGTAAAATTCAATCTTCACCTTATCGCCAATTGAAAAACCGCTGTATAAATGCTTGCGCAAATCTCCTGAATTCGTGATTTGCTTTCCGCCAATACTGACGAGAATGTCCTCTACTTGAAGTCCAGCTTTGGCAGCGGCCGAATCCGGATCAACATTCGCCACGATTGCCCCGCTAGTCACGCCGTCAGGGAGATTTCTTAAATATTGAGGCGGCACTTCTTCAAAGCTTGCCAGGCCAACACCAAGATACGGGCGGACCACTTGTCCATTTTCAATCAGCTGATCAATCAGTGTTTTGACCTCGTTGCTTGGGATGGCAAACCCAAGGCCTTCCACCCCGCTGTCCGCAATTTTCAGGCTGTTAATCCCAACCAGCTGGCCGGATGTATTCATCAATGCGCCGCCGCTGTTGCCCGGGTTTATCGCTGCATCCGTTTGAATGACATTTAAGTTCCATTCCCCCGCAGATGTGCTGACTTCAATCGAGCGGTCGACCGCACTCACGATGCCCTGTGTCACCGTTCTGGATAAATCCAGGCCAAGCGGATTGCCGATCGCCAGCACCTGGTCGCCCGCTCTCAGCTTGGAAGAATCGCCAAACGTCATGGCTGCAGCGTCTACATCCCCTTTGATTTTCAGCACCGCAATGTCTGTCAGCGCATCTGTTCCGACCAATTCTGCTGTTGCCTTCTCACCATCATGCAATGTCACCTGAATCTCACTCGCATTTTCTATCACATGGTTATTTGTCACGATGTAGGCCGCATCATCTGTCTTTTTAAATACAACCCCCGAACCCGTACCGCTTTCTGATGCTTCACTTGACTGACTGAATGGATTATTATTTTGCTTCTGCATATTCACAACGCCGACAATCGCCTTCGATGCCTGCTCAATTGTATCCGCCAGGGAATTGGATGTGGCAGATACCGGCGTCACATCAAGATTGGATGAGCTTTCAGCTTGTCCAGTTTCTTCCGGAACCGTTGCCTGCGGTGTGTCTTCCTGGAAATACGGAACGGCTGTCAGCGTAAGCGCCGAACCCAGGACACCTGCTGCCACGGTTGACAGGAATCCTTTCCATACCGGCTTTTTCGCTGCCCGGTTCTCCGTTCTGCTTTCTTCGTTAAACTCTGTCATGATTGAACACTTCCTTCTTATCTATTTTGAATTTGAATTAGTTTTCGTTTGCCTTACAAGTCATACTTTAAAGGCCCAATGTGTCAGGAAAATGTCAAAGGCATTTTTTTAAAAAAAACTTGTTCCACTCTTGATAAAAAGGGATGGGCCCAGCAAAACGCTTGTTCCTGAGGATCCATTAAATAAAAGACGCAGGACTAAGACTTTTATTGAGATCCCCATTCTTAGGCTCAAAAAAAAACACACATGGGGCAGAGGCTCGCACATGTGTGTATAAAACTTATTTAATCGTTACTTTTTTTCCGTCGAATTTGATTAGCGTAAAACCGTTAAAACGCTCATTAAAGGATGAGCTGTAATCCCGCAGGAGCCCAATGGCTACTGCTTCACCAAGCTTTAGCCCTTCTATGCCATCAGAACGCCAATGAACACCTGCAGTGTCTCTGCCAAGGGAAATATTCACACCAAGCTTATTAAGCTCGCCTCCTGCTGTCAGAGGGGTGCCCGGATAAGGAAGCAGGGAGAGTCCATCCAAACTTGCTTCCACCGGATCCGGAATCACAAATGATTCGTTGAAGAATGCTTTAAGGATCGTAACCCCTGCACCTGCGATGCAGGCATGGCCGGCAGGGTAGGCTGGATGAGTTGGACAGCCTTCCGGATAAGCCATAGGCAGAAGATAAAAGCCATATCTGCTGTAAACCTGAGTAAGCACGCTGGATTCAAGGAGCTCTGAGTGGATCGGGTATTTAGCCGACCCATTCATATGGTTATGAACACGCCCGCCAAATTCTTCGGGACGGAGCCTGCGGTGGACGAGGAACTTTTGGAACCAGGCCGCTTCGAGTGCCATCCTCCCTGCTTTTGTGACCATATCCAATATATGAGCAGCCCCGAAGGTAATGAATCCTCCCTGGGTAGCCGACTTAAGATAAGGGTTGTTTTGGTCAAGTGCATCGGGCCCATAACTGAGCATAATTAAACAGGCAGAAAGCGGACATTGAAATGAAAAGTCATAATGTACATATTCACCTAAATCACGGCCATTGCGGATATAGCGGGGTACCGGGTCTTTTATCGGTTCTTTGGATGGAGAGCCATTTTGTATGTCCAGCCATTCTTCATAAGAAGTCATATGATCAGACCCAGCCAAAGTGGTGCTGTATTTCTGAGGATTGTCTGCAGCACCAAATGGAATGTCCTTCCAAAGAAATTGTGAAACATAAGGACCTGTAAGATTACCTGGAAACTCACTGCGGAACAATGTTTCAGGAGTGACCTTCCCGATAACTTTCGGTCCTCGAAAATCAGAAAACCCTGATAGTTCACCAGCAGCCGCAGCAATCAGGGGATCACTTTCATACGCCCTGAAAGGAATATCCCTGGTAAGTGCCTGCCAGTATAACTCTGCCATTTCTCCCGCCTCCCAGGCGCTGCTGAAAGCTGGAGGCTTGGACAAATTCAATTGATGGCAATCCGGTCCTATTAAATCATACACATAGGAAGCCTGTGGATTTGAAAGCTTCACCTTCCCTCCCATTGGGATCGATTCAAAATCTTGTGGATTTCCGGACTTTAAAGCTTTCACGTACTGTCCATACGCCTGGAACACAACTTCTCCAAGAGAATTATGGGGAAGCCCCTTTGAGTAGCTGCCGATTTTCCCGGGAAGCTGTTCATCTCCATTGCATGGATGTTCTTTCGGCGGCAGAAGCAGGTGAGAAGCAGCAGACATAAGGCGAATGCAAAAGGCTGCCTTCATGCGCTTCCACCCAGTTTTTGGAGCTATTAAGCAGCCTTTTTCCTTATCATAGTAAATTTTCTTTTCTTCCATAAAATCTCCCCTGTAACTTTTATTTGGTTCTTTATGATGATCATTTCATTATATTCACAGGGCAGCTGCAGGCTTGGGTATCATACTAGAATCCCCCTATCCATTTTGGAAAACGAAAAAGAAAATGGATGCCTGATTCCACAAAAAATGCGCAGAGAGACTTTCTCTGCGCATGTCACGAATCCTTTTCAATCCCAAATCGTATTATAATATGACTAACTAAAAAGCGAGGTGTGGAGAATGTTTGTTAGACTTTTTCATAAATCAAACCGCTTCGGTAAAATCGCCATTTTATCAAGTTCCATCCTTTTATTAATAGGCGGATTGACGGCACTTATCCTTTAGCTGAACCCGGGCGATTTGTTCTGGGTCCCCGCTGCTAGGAAGGGCTTTTCTCCAATTTCAAGCTTTTCAGGATGGATTTAGGCGCTGTCCTCAAATAAACTTCTTTTATCAAGCCTTCTGCCTCATGCCACTCTATTTCAAGATCCCCCAGAATCGATGTCCAGCCATGCTGTCCAATATAGGGTGTCTTGAAAAAGCGGCTGCCTTCCTGCAATAAAAATTCCTGTGTTTCTTTCGATGTTTTCATGGCAATGGACGGAATGCCCTCTTCGTTTTCTCCCAAAATAACAAATGGCTTATCTTTTATCCTGAATGAAGTGTGGCCAAACTTATCTATATGCTCGGCGGTTTCAGGAAAACCAATGGCAATCTCCCTTACCTTTGTCAGAATCTCTATGCTTTTTTGTGATTTTAATTGTTTATGGATCATCTTAAAGCTCCCTTGTCTGTTCTTTAATGACACTATTCAACACTATATTAAGAAACCCTTGTCTAAAAAAGAAAGTTTCTGGCTGTTATGATAGTTATTTGCCAAAATTTCTTTTCAAAACTTCATTCATATCTCACATTCTCCTTTTAAGATATGAAAAGAAGTTTAACGAAGAGGAGCTTTGATGACATGGAAACGGTTAAAGAAATGACTGATATACAAAAACAGCCGCAGACTAACACCTCTCTATACAGAACGGTTTGGAGATGGCATTTTTATGCGGGCATTGCCCCATTTCTTTTTATTCTGGCGGTAACCGGTGCAATCTATTTGTTTAAGCCGCAAATTGAGGGTGTCCTTTATCAGGATTATTATGAAGTCACCCCTCAGGATGAAAAAATTTCAGCTTCACAGCAGATTGAAGAAGTGAAGAAGCTTTATCCGGATGCAGCAGTGACAGTGTACCGTCCCGGGGAAAGCGCCAATCGTTCAAGTGAAGTCGGCATTGTGAATAACGATGAATCACTTACTGTTTTTATTAATCCTTATACCGGTGAGTCCCTCGGGGCCTTAAACAGCGAGGACCGGATTATGAATAAAGTTGAAGAGTTTCATGGGGAACTGATGGCTGGCACAATGGGAGACCGAATTGTCGAACTGGCTGCATGCTGGGCGGTCGTGCTCATTGTTACTGGGATGTATTTATGGTTTCCGAAGAAAAGGCCTGGCATGGGGGGAGTCCTTTTTCCGCGCTTAAAAAAAGGGAAAAAGACTTTCAGAAGAGATCTGCATGCAGTGCCTGCCTTCTGGGTCACTGCCGGGATGCTCTTTTTAATCATGACTGGACTTCCTTGGTCCGGATTCTGGGGCACGAACTTTCAATCGATGGCGACCAATACCGGGGAAGGATACCCTCCTTCGATATGGGTTGGAAGCGGACCCCAATCAACCATTCAAACGAAAGACATTGCCGATGTCCCATGGGCAGCCGAAAATCTGGACGTGCCTGCTTCTTCGGAGATTCAGGGATTCATCCGCCTTCCGATTGATGATGTGGTATCTATTGCGGAACGTGAAGGAGTGCATCCAAGTTATTCAATCTATATCCCGCAGGATAAATCGGGTGTATACACTCTTTCCGCCTTCCCGCCAAAAGCGCAGGATGAGATTACGATGCATATCGATCAGTACACAGGTGCGGTTTTGACGGATTACCGCTATGAGAATTACGGCTGGATCGGAAAAATGGTCGCGTGGGGTATAACACTTCATACCGGAACTCAATTTGGCCTGATCAATCAATTAATCAGTCTTGCCATTTGTTTAGGCATCATCCTTGTGGCCGTAAGCGGCTATTATCTGTGGCTCAAACGCAAGCCGAAAAAGGAACTGGGCGCGCCAAAAACAGCTGGCTTCAAAAACACAAAGGGATTCTTCCTGCTGCTAATTGCCATGGGATTCCTATTCC
This sequence comes from Cytobacillus sp. EB106-05-05-XG126, assembly GCF_058791715.1. Classification (NCBI taxonomy): domain Bacteria; kingdom Bacillati; phylum Bacillota; class Bacilli; order Caryophanales; family Bacillaceae; genus Cytobacillus; species Cytobacillus sp. EB106-05-05-XG126. The sequence goes on from NZ_JBYTDU010000004.1 coordinate 159,943, forward strand.
CATTAGTCGGATTAACGATCATCGCTGTATTGATGTTCGACTTAATCTTGATCCGGAGAATATCTGCGCTGAAGAGGTTTCTGAATGCGTAAGTTTAGAATAAGGGAGTCTAATGCCTTGAAAAAATATATCTTTATGGTCCTGCTGCTGTCATTGCTGAGTGCATGCTCACTGGATGAGAACGCAGCAGAGCTTTACAAACAGGAAACTCCGCTGAAGCTGGAAATACAAACGCCTGACAATTTCACAGCAGGAGAACAGGAGACGATTAGAGCAACTCTCATACAGGACGACAAGCCTGCTGATCATGCCGACTTTGTTCATTTCGAGATCTGGAAACAGGACGGCACTGTCCAATATGGGATGGAAGAAGCAGTCGATGAGGGCAGCGGCGTTTATAGCATCAGCAAGGATTTTGACAAGGATGGACTTTACTTTGTAAAAGTACACGCCCAGCAAGACGGCAGCCTGATCATGCCGCAAAAGCAATTTATTGTGGGAGAGCTATCTAAAAGCGACGTGGAATTCCTGCATGAAGGAACAGGCAGGCAGGAAGCGGGGCAGGGCCATCATCATTAAGGAAAGATTGAGAAATATGGAAACAAAAGGGCAGAAATGACAGTAAAGACTGTCACTTCTGCCCTTTAATATAATTTCTAAATGTATTCAATTAATCTACAACCGGAAACCATCCCGGAGTGTTTACAATTGCCTGCCAGAGCGGATCCGGGATAACCAGTTTCTCCTGATCCTTTTTGGATAAAGTGGTGACAATTTCCGACTCTTTTCCTTCCTGCACCTTTTGCACCCAATCCGGCTCCATAATCAATTCCCGGCCAAGAGCAACCATGGCCACTCCTGTTTCCAGTGCTTTCACAGCTTCATCAGGAGTATGGATCGACCCTACTCCGATAAGCGGGAGGCGACTATTCATTTTTTCTAACAGTTGCTGAATTCTCGGCTTAGCTTCATCAGCCCCGCGTCTTGGCTTGGACCAGAACTCCATCAGGGAGACATGAAGGTAGTCCAGCCCTTTATCTGACAGCACATCGACTAATTGAAGAGTATCTTCCATTGTGATCCCTGGATCGGTCGGTTCTTCCGGAGAAAAACGGTATCCGACAATGAACGGCTCCTTTGCATGTTCTTTTACCGCTTTTTGAACTGCATCTACCACAGCAAGAGGGAACGTCATGCGCTTCTCAAGACTGCCTCCGAATCGGTCCTCACGGCGATTTGAATGCGGAGAAAAGAACTGCTGAATTAAGTAGCCATTGGCGCCGTGAATTTCAACGCCATCATAGCCTGCCTCGATGGCCCGGCGGGTAGTCTCGCCGAAAGCAGCAATGATATCCTCCACTTCTTTTTCCGTCAGTGCTCTTGGCGTATTGCTGCTTCCTTCAGACGCAACCGCACTCGCACTTACTGTTTCGCCATTTGGAACGAGCTCAGGAGGGCATTCCCTCCCGCCATGAAAGATCTGCAGAATGGCTTTGGCACCCTGTTCTTTAATGCTGGATGCCAGTCTCGAAAGACTTGGAATCATCCCGTCATGATCGCCGCCAAATTCACCATGGAATCCCTTTCCGTTGGCTGTCACATATGTACAGGCCGTAATCACCATTCCGGCCCCTTTGGAACGGCGTACATAATAATCGATCTCAGCATCTGACACGGTTCCATCCGGATGGGAAGCGAAATTTGTCATCGGCGCCAGGACCACCCTGTTTTTGATTTCCACCCTATTTTTTAACTGCAATGGTTCTAATAGTGGTTTATAACTTGGATTCATATAAGTCACTCCTTTTTTTTCGTTCACACCTAGTTTGTTTAATGTTTACACAAAATAAACTGGCATCAAACTTACTGTAATACTATAAGTTACAGTTAAGGCAGTCAATTATTTGAATCGCAGCGTTCCCAAAGGAACAGAGGGACACGTCCCATGTCCCTCTGCTAAAGACTTATTCCTGGTCCCAGGATATATTTTCAATGACCACATCCAGCTGGCCGCTTGGAATCATAAGTGACGTTTTTTCTCCCAAATTTTTCAACAGAAGCTGCCTGCCTACAGGAGACAGGAACGAGATACAGCCATTATCCGGGTCTGACTCTTCCGGGAGGCAAATATGATAAACTTCCCGATCATCCTCCCCGTCAAATAATACGGTAACCTTTGTTCCAATCAATACTTTCCGCAAAGGCTGTTCCGCCGGCGCCTGATTACAAAGCTCAATGTATTGCTCTACTTCCCTTACATAAACACTGAGAAAATCCTTTCTCCGCTCCTTCAGCGGAGTCGAAGAAAGGTAAAGGCCATTCATGTCCTGATGATTTTCATCAATATACGTCAGCTGTTTAACAAAGAATTCTTTTTCAGTGAGAGCCTCTAGACTATGGTTCATAATAGATAACCCCCCTGCTCGGATCAAACACCCTGCAAAACATCAATTTTACTGTCATTTTCCATGCACCATCCTTTTTTGAATATATAAAAAGCAGACCTTTCCCATTTATAAAAGAAAGGTCTACTATATATTAACAACATAGCATATAAACACCTGAAAAGCCAGCTGACTTATGCGATCATTGGCAAACCCCGAGCGGATTCCCATCAGGATCGAAGAATGTAAAAAATCTCGTGGTCCCTTCCCCGCCAATTGGATTTACGTTTACACCCTTCTCAAGTAAAAGCTTATGAGTTTCTTCAATATCTTCCGGAATGAAGTTATAATATTTTCCCACGCCAAACTGATTTTCCGGAAACTTCATCGGCTGATGAGGACTGATTCTGACAAGACAGACGACAGTTTGCGCATGATCCCCAATCCGCATGACAGCTGCCTCTTTTTCCATGTAAATCAGCTGAAATCCCAATACCTCTTCATACCAGCCTGCTGATAGCTCAGGGTTTTTGACCGGTATAAAAATTCCTTCCATGCCTTTCAGCAGCGGCTTGCTCATTAGAATCTCTCCTTTTAAATTTTAATGATATTTACCTATTACCTTAGCCATCTTATTACTTCTCCCTTTTGTATTATTTTTCCTTTTAAATTCAGGCAATCTGCTCATTTCTGCAAGAAAAAACGCTCCTGTTTTTGCAGGAGCGTTAGATTTGGACTGATTCTCTTGTATTCCCGCTTCTTGTGTCCGAAGTTGATCCATGTTCAGACTCTTCCCACTGCTTTCCCGCTTTTCCTGTCCAAAGTTAGCTCGGCTTCGGACTCACCTGCACCGATTTCCCTTTGGCCTGTCCGAACAGAGAGACCGGACCCGCTCTGAATACTTTTCCCAATTTTAAGCACTCTAATTGTGTATGGGAGGTGAAGGATTTGACGCGTCAGAACAATAATTCAGAGAAACAGAAAACAAATTCCGCAGCAGTAAACCGTCAGGGTTCAGGATCAGAATATGAAAAAGAACGTGCCGGGAATGTGGAAGGGTACGGTCAGCCCTACCCGGAAAATGGAGCTAAACAGTAATCATGGATAAGAGTGAATTAAACGTTAATTCACTCTTTTTAGATTGCCTTCACCACTTTGGATGCCTTCTCTGCTGGCTTTTTCCACAGCAGGGTTAAACCGATCCCCACTGCAGTGATGAGAGCTGCGAAATAGTAAGGGTAGTTAATATCGATATCAAACAGCATTCCCCCTATAATAGGTCCGCTGATATTCGCGAGGCTTGTAAACATCGAATTCATTCCGCCCACAAAGCCCTGTTCATTGCCGGCGATCTTGGAAAGATAAGAAGTAATAGCCGGACGGAATAAATCAAATCCTACAAATACAATGAAGGTTACAAGCAGTATCGCAAAATAGGAATGAACAACGGTCATTAAAAACACAAGCAGGCCGGATAATAGTAAGCTGTAGCGGATCAGTTTGATTTCGCCCCAGATGCGGGTGAGGCGGTCAAATAGCAGAATTTGCGATACTGCGCCAAAAATGGCTCCGCCCGTTATGACAATAGCAATATCCGCTGGTTTAAAGGCAAACTTGTGATCGACAAATAAGCTAAAGAAGGATTCAAAAGCAGCAAGCCCGAATGAGGCAATAAAAATCAGAATAAAGGCAAGGAGGTACTTTGGTTCCATCACCCGCCTGAAGCCGCTCTTTCCTGCTTCGGCTCCTTCATTATTTTCCTCATTGCGCTCAGGCTCTGTTAATAAAATCAGGGAAAGCACAGCTGCAAGCGCACCAAGTCCCCCCGCAAAGAAAAATGGCACCCGCGTTCCGAACTCTGCTAAGAATCCGCCAATGCCTGGACCGATGATAAAACCGGTGCTGATGGCCGCTGACATATACCCGAGTGCCTTCGGGCGGGTTTCAGTCGTGGTAATGTCCGCAATAAAGGCTGTAACGGCCGGCATAATAAAGGCCGCACTAATCCCGCCTAAAATCCGCGAAACGAACAGAACTTCGATTTCTTTGCCGAACCCGAATAAGAATTCTGATAGGCCGAAAATAAACAGGCCGGTGACAATCATGATTTTCCTGCCCCATTTATCGGCTGCTCTCCCTGCAAATGGAGAAACAATCAGCTGGGCTAAGGCAAATGCGGCTGTCAAATAGCCGACCGTTGTGCCCGTTATGCCTAATTCATTCATCAGCGTAGGCAGGACAGGAATGACCAGGCCAATTCCCAAAAAGGCAATGAATAAATTCGTCAATAATAATCCTAATGTGATTTTTTGTGTTTTCATCTATATCATGCTCCTTACAAAACAGTCAAACTTGATTTATTTATACGATCTATCCTAGTGTATATAGTAACTATATAGTCAAGGGCAGTGATGTAAAAAATGAGTAAAAAAGACGGCAAATATTTAACGACAGGTGAATTCGCGAAGCTTTGCAAGGTTAACAAGCAGACCATTTTTTATTACGATCAGATTGGAATTTTATCACCGGTCATGAAAAATGAAAAAGGATACCGCTATTATTCCATTCATCAATTAGAGTTGTTTTTTGTGATTGATTTATTGAAGGATCTTGGCATGTCGCTTAACGATATACAGCAATACATGCAAAATAAATCGCCCGAAAGCTTTTTATCCATCATGTACCGGAAAAAAGAAGAGATTGTGAAGAAGCGTCAGGAAATCGAAATGAAGGAGAAAATGATTGAAGCCAAAATAGCCATAATGGAAGAAGCCTCCCACCTTGATTTTAACCGGATTACGCTTCAGCGTTTGCCGGAAGCAACCCTTTATTTAAGCAGAAACATTCAAAATATATCGGACGAAGAATTTTTAGAGGTCATCTCTGATTTTATTAATGAATTGCAGATCTCGCAGCTTGATTCAGGCTACCCGATCGGGTCCATAACGAAGCGTGAGCAAGTGCTGAAGGGGGAATACGCCAATTACAGCTATTTGTATATCGAGCAGCCCAATCCAAAGGAAGGCCATCCCTATTTCCGGGCCGTTAAAGGGGATTTCCTCATCGGCTATCATGTTGGGAGCGAAAAAACGATCGGCGATACGTATAAGCGGCTTTTTTTAGAAATGGAACGACTCGGTTTAACCTTGGGAGAGCATGTATTTGAAGAGTACATTTATGATACTGTTGTCCGGAATGATAAGGAGCATTATGTTACGAAAATTATGATGGAGGTGGACCGGGGATAAGATACTAATCATTTGCCCTGCTTATTAGTGAGCGGGGTCCCATAAGTTCACAAAAAAACAGGCCCATAAAGGGCCTGCTCTGAGTTGGTTTAAAATTAAGCTTTGCGAACGTTAGCTGCTTGAGCTCCACGCTGGCCTTGCTCAACGTCGAAAGTCACTTCTTGACCTTCTTCTAGAGATTTGTAGCCTTCGCCTTGGATAGCTGAGAAATGAACGAATACGTCTTCTCCACCTTCACGCTCGATGAATCCGAAGCCTTTTTCACTGTTAAACCATTTTACTTTACCGTTTTCCATGTTTGTTGCCTCCTTGTGTGTAAACCACACATTGTGTTACTATCCTTGCTCTCAGTGATCATCAAGACGTAAAGTTATTACTCAAACTATCCTTTACACCGAACAAAAATAATTCTTATTCAGCATAACACTTTTCAGAATTATATGCAAGAAAAGTCGTAAAGTCTTCCATATAAGCATTGCACGAGCGTCGAATATTAAGCATTAAAAAACTGCTATTTACTTCATAGCAGTCATGGATAGTGCCTTAAGAAGTAATCGAATATCCTGATGAATGCTGTTGCATACTTGATCATCGCTACAGTTCTCATAATCAGCCTGTAAACGTCCAAGTTCTCGAATGAATAGTAAGTTTTCTTCCTTACTAAGCATAGTGTATTCGCTCCTTTTTACATAGGAAAAACACTATGTCGTTCAAGGTTAACACTATTGCATTTTATTTACAATCTATCAGCAGGGCTTTAAAAAGAAGAATTTCCACTTTCGCTGTTGAACCCTTTTCAAGATCAAAGTATGATAAACTGAAATTGCAGGCATAAAATGTCAGAATTCTATGGGGTGCAAATTTGGAAAGTATACAGGTAAAAGAAGTCCATGAAATTCAAGCTCTTACTAAGGGACATGTATTATATTTTTTCAAGAATCCGGACCAATATATATCAAATGTCATTGAATTTGTTCTTTCGGGCTTAGAACGAAATGAATACTCCATCATTATAGAAAATGATCGAATGACTCCATTGATTAAGAAAAGTCTCACAGAAAAGTTGAATAATAACTGCCAGGAAAAGGTAATGTTCGTCAATAATTATGACTTCTATTATGCCAAGGGGGACTTTAGAGTTAATTCTATCTTCGATTATCTTCCGAAGTTAATTGAAGGTTATTCAGACCAGGATTTAGCTGTTCGGAGCTGGGCTCATGTCGAATGGCGGGATGAACCGGAAGTCAGTAAAAAATTATCTGCATCTGAAAAAGAAGCTGATTTAATCGTTGCCAAAACAAAACTTTTATCTGTTTGTGCTTATGATTCAGAAAGGGTTAGTCATGAATTAAAAGAAAGTCTTCTGCTGTGCCATAACTTTCTTATAAATGAATGAGTGAAGAAATCCAGGCTGGATTCACTGTAAACAAATTAGTCTCACCCTTTAAAAGAGAGACTAATTTGGATCCCCCAAGATGTTTTTACTGCTTAGTAAAAACGAGGTATTTCTGCCCCATATAATTGATTGCAGTATAAATGCCAGCCCCCAAAAGAACCGCAAGCTCTTCAGGCGATGCTTCATGTCCGAAAAGCGTAAAGCCCTTTATACTCTCTGCAGCCATGCCGCTAATTGAATAAGATAAAATATAGCAAAAAAATAAAATCAAAGCGAAGCGCACAGCACTGCTTTGAATGCTGATCCCGCTCCTGAAGGTGAATGTTCTGTTCAGGAAAAAGCTGACCGCCGCCCCCGTACTGTTCCCCAGGAATGTAGCTGTCCAATATGACATTCCTGCTAAATCCAGCAGTATAAATATCATAGATAGCCCGACTAATGTATTGACTGTTCCAACGATCAAAAAGCGAATAAGGGTATTAGTTCGTTTCAGATAATGTTCCAAAATGAATGTCCGCGAACTCATCATCATGGTCTCCGTCCGTAATCAAATGTCGGGAAATCGGTAAATTAAACGCATCTACTTCAATCGAAAACTTAGGTCTGCGTTTTGTCTCTTTATAGATTTTCCCAATATATTCCCCAACCAGTCCAATGGCTGTCAGCTGAAGTCCTCCCAGCATCCAGATCGAGGCGATTAACGATGTCCAGCCAGTTTCCGTTTCTCCAAAAAAGCGCAAACCTAGAAAGTAGAGGCCAAATAAAAAACTGATAAAAAAAGATCCGATCCCTAATGCCAATACCATCCGGATTGGCGTCACGGAAAAAGAAGTGATTCCTTCAAAGGAAAAGGCCAGCATTTTTTTCAGCGGGTACTTCGTTTCCCCGGCAAGGCGTTCCTTGCGGTCATAGTAAACACTGGCTGTTTTAAAGCCCAGCATGGGCACAATTCCCCGCAAGAAAAGATTGGTCTCCTCATAGCGCAGCAGCTCCTCCAAAGCCCGCTTGCTCATCAGGCGGAAATCAGCATGATTATAGACAAGATCTACGCCCATTTTCTCCATCAGCTTATAAAATCCCTGTGCAGTGCTTCTCTTAAACAATGAATCACTGTCCCGCTTTCTTCTAACTCCATAGACAATATCATGCCCTTCCCGGAACTTCAGGATAAACTTCCGGATCACAGCAATATCGTCCTGAAGGTCCGCATCGATGGATACCGTACAATCCGAAGCCTTTCCTGCCGCTGTTAAGCCCGCAAGCAGCGCATTCTGATGTCCCGCATTTTTGGCAAGCTTCAGCCCCCTCACTTGCGGGTTATTCAGGCTCTGCTTATAGATAATCTGCCAGGTCCGGTCCCTGCTTCCATCATCCACAAACAGGATTTTGCTTTGATCCGAAACAAGATCATCATCCACCAATTCTGTTAGCAAGCCACCGAGCTGATCAATTGTATCCGGCAGTACCTCCTCTTCGTTAAAGCAAGGAACTACGATGGTGAGTACCGGGTTGTTCATTCTTAATTCCTCCTGATTTATATGGCTTTATAAAGGTAGATTTTCCACACAGAGCTTTTTGATTCAAAAACCTTCTCCAATACAAGCTGATTATCTTCGGCATTGTCGATGGGAACAGATGAAAAAAGATAAGAGCCTCCCATAGCCTTAAAGGCGTCTGTATTCAATTCCAGGTTCTTCAGCCTTTTTTTCGTGCGCTTCTTGAACATATAATGCTTGCCAAGCTCGTCTGTAAAGATATAGCATCTCCCACCCCACTCATCATAATAGGTGCGGATGGTTTTATTTTTTTCAAGCTCTTTTTCCATGATTTTTCGAAATTGATATTTGTATGTTAAGGGGTAGAAATTATTATAGGAATCCAGCGTGTAGAACCCATTATACTGGGCAATAGCCGGATGAAGCCCAATGCTTGCGACCCGGTAACCCTCCTGAGGAAGCCCAATGTAGTCTTTAATAGCCGAGAACTGCTCTTCTGCATAAAACTGTTTGAAAGACGGCTTATTCTGAAAAAGAATTTCCTCGTTAAAAAAGGACGCGGCAATCACCTGGGCAAGCACAAATACAGGGACCATCCTCCTCCATAACCTCCCGTATGACCAAACAATTTTTAACGATAGCGCAAACAGCAGATAAACCACCAGGGGCCTTAAAAAGTGATATCTGGCAAAGTTGAAAGTATCAAGCACGTGAAAACGCTCTGTAAGGGGAAGCCAGCCTTTGTAGAACCAGAAGGCATACCATGCAGATAAAGCAAAGTTCAGGAAAAACAGGAACATAAACACCTTCTCTTTTTTCCAATCCTTTTTCCTCAGTACCATAAAAAGGGCCAATAACATGATGGGCAGAATGATCAGCGTATGAATTGTGGCAGCATGATGGTGCCCGATAGCAAAATTCTTGAATGTCAGCCTGACGCAATGCCAAAAGGTGAGCCTCGCATGGAAATATTCATCCCGGCTGTTCGGCTCATCGTCAAATAGGAAGGAATAAACGAGCCTGTATTCCACGATGAAAAAGATTCCGGTCATATAAATAATTGATAAGAGAAATGGCCAATTCCATGTTCTTTTCCGGATCAAGTCTGTCAGCCAGAATAATCCCATGGCGCTCAGGAAAAAGAAAAAGCCAAGGACGATGCTTGCATATAAAGGCAACAGGGTGAGGACAAGGACATTTTTCCACGACCTTTCCCCTTGCCTGATATTCAGGAAAGCCCAAAGCGCAAGCGGCATTCCAAGCGTGCTCAGCATACCGGAAGGCCAGAATGGCGTGAAAGCAAAAGCAAGGGCTGTCCCAATCGTTACGGGCGCCCACTTTTCACCTATTAGAAAGTGCTTTTTCAAGAGCAAATACATCCCGATAAAAGCAAACACTCTTGTGATTGTCTGGCTGAGTGCATACGCAATCATTGTCGGAAAAAGGGCATACAGCCAAACAATGATGGTCCATTCAGATCCGAACGCATTGCGGGATAGATTTCCGTTCATAATTTGCGCAATGACAGCATCTATTGGCCCTGTAAGCTGCCCGCTTTCAGCAAGAACTTTATACCACGCCAGATTACTGTCAAGATTATCATGAACGCGTATATGTGCATTTTCACCTAATATGTATAAAGGGGAAACAAATAAAGCTAAAGCAATGCCCGCCAGAATAAGGAGATTTTTCTCGGCTGCCAATTTTTTTAGAAGCAATCTCTACACCTCTGGGTTGAAGAATATTTACAATTTTAGGGTTCACGAAGAGGGGCAAATTATTCAGGAAGGGATAATACAACCTTCCTCCTACATAAAAATAGAGTGGAAAGGGGGATTTTATGATTAAAAAAGCGGTCATTCCAGCTGCAGGCCTCGGAACCCGCTTTCTGCCGGCCACGAAGGCACAGCCGAAGGAAATGCTCCCCATCGTCGATAAGCCCGCCATTCAATATATTGTGGAGGAAGCCATTGCTTCAGGAATTGAAGATATTATCATCATAACGGGGAGAAACAAACGGGCCATTGAAGACCACTTTGATAAATCGGTTGAAATGGAGCTGCTGCTGCAGAAAAGCGGAAAGTTTGCAATGCTTGAGGAAGTGCGCGGAATCACCAATCTGGCGGATATCCATTATGTCAGGCAAAAGGAGCCGCTCGGATTGGGGCACGCCATTTTATGCGCGAGAAAGTTCATTGGCAGGGAACCGTTTGCCGTCCTCCTTGGCGATGATATCATCGACGGAGAACCACCTGCCATGCTGCAAATGATGGAGCAATATAATCAAACGGGGGCAAGCATCCTTGGATGCAGTGAGGTTCCTATGTCTGAAGTCAATAAATATGGAATTGTAGGCTATTCGGAACAGAGGGGCCCATTATACAAAGTGAATAACCTCGTGGAAAAACCTTCTGCTGAAAAAGCCCCTTCTGCACATGCCATTATTGGCCGCTATATCTTAACACCTGCAATATTTGAAATGCTTGAGAACGGAAGCCCGGACAGCAAAGGCGAGCTGCAGCTGACAGACGCTCTCCATGCCTTGCTTTGCCGGGAAAAAATTTATTCCTACCTGATCCAGGGAAGCCGTTATGATATTGGAGATAAATTCGGCTTTCTTAAAGCCTCGATTGATTATGCCCTGCAAAGACCTGAGCTGAAGGAAAAGCTTTCCCTATACTTAAGGCAAGCTCGCTTATGATTTGTGATATCCGTCAGGATGGGATCGGTGCCAGCTCCAGGCATCCTCGACGATCTGGCGGATACTTGTTTTTTGCGGCTGCCAGTTCAGCAATAACCTTGCTTTTTCAGATGAAGCAACCAGTTCTGCCGGGTCTCCTGGCCTGCGGGGAGCAATCGTTACTTTAAAATGTCTGTCTGTTGCCTCCTCTGCAGCTTCAATCACCTCTTTTACAGAGATCCCTTTGCTGCCCCCCAGATTAAAGATATTGCTTTCCCCTCCATCTTCCAGGTAACGGAGTGCAAGCAGATGGGCTTCAGCCAAATCCTCTACATGAATATAGTCTCTTATACAAGTGCCATCCTTTGTTGGATAGTCATCTCCAAAAATGGAGACGGATTCTCTTTTTCCAAGTGCCGCCTGCAGGGTGATTGGAATTAAATGTGTCTCATTCTGATGGTCCTCGCCCATCTCCCCTGAAGCCTTTGCCCCTGCAGCATTAAAATAACGCAGCGACACGAACCTTGCTCCTGATGCCTGCGCCCACCAATGGAGCATCCGTTCAACGGCAAGCTTCGTCTCACCATATGGGCTCGCAGGCGCAAGCGGTGCATCTTCCCGTATTGGCTGGCTTTTCGCATTCCCATATACAGCTGCTGTTGACGAAAATACCAGCTTATTTACCTTATGCGCTTCCAAAGCCTTTAAAAGGCTAAGAGAACCAAGTACATTATTATGATAGTAATTTAGCGGATCTTTCATCGATTCCCCTACAAGGGATGACGCCGCAAAATGAAATACTCCCTCTATACGCTCACGGCAAAGGACACTATTTAGAAAATCCTGCGATCTGATATCCCCCTCATAGAAAGCTGCCTTCGGATGGACCGCCTTTCTATGGCCAGTAGTCAAATTATCGGCAACTACTGTTTTGTACCCTTTTCGCATGAGAAGATCTACAATATGCGAACCAATATAACCTGCTCCTCCAGTAACCAAAATTGCCATTCCATCACTCCTGCATATAGTTTCGTTCCCTTTTCTATATGCAGGCGGGATCTTGAGTATGATATATAAGAAAAGCGGCAGTGCTAGCCTGCCGCAGTGAATACTCCCTATTCTATAATTAACTCCAATCCTGAATATTTAATTCAATCATTAATCAGACCGCCGCCTGAATCTGCTTCGTATAGAAAAAGCGCACAATGAAGAAGTAAACCACCTGGATGGCCAGGAAAACACTCAGAACAGCGACAGATTCTTTAAACAAGTTAAAGTAGAACAGATTTGATAACGCAGTCAGGGCCACAGCACCATGAATAAGAGCGACGAGGATAGGGGCGAAAAATAGAATCATCGTCTGTCTGTTTAAGACCTTTTTCAGCTCTTTACCGGTCAGCCCCATCTTAGATATCGACCTGAATTTTTGTTTATCTTCATCCAGGTCCATGTAAAGCCTGAAGTACAGGAAGCTGCCGGCTGATACGAAAAAGACAATTCCGATAAACAGACCGACAAATAATATGGGCCCGTAGCCTTTCATTATTTCATTTATTTCGTATTCTACGGATGTAATTTCATATCTTGGCAGTTCCTTGTAGAGCTTTTCAGAAGCAGCCATCACCCGTTCCTCGCCATTTGTTGCCTGCCAGGCATAATAGCTTTCTTCCCAAGTCGGTTCAGGAAGTTTTTTAAAGTCTTCATCAGACATGATAAAATAGGAATCTATTGCCGGCAGGGCTTTCGAATGAATAGCTTCTTTCGGTTTCAAAACTGTGCCGGACGTCAGTGTAATAGTTTCATTCAGGAGGTCCTTCGATTGCCCGAGGTTGGTGCCTTGATACTCCACCACCACTACTTGTCCTTCTTTTAAAATAACGGGATCTTCGCCAATAAGGGAGGCAAAACGGTTAAAATCGGATTGGCTGGCAATCTGAGTGGAATTTCCGCCCACTTCAAAGCTCTGCAATACAGTATGTGCCGATTCGGTTTCAATGTTTTCTTCCTTCAATATTCGGTCGATAGCCGCAACATTTTTCTCTTCTTGATCTTCACTTGTTTTATAGGAAAACGTTGTGGCATTCAGATCTTTGATACTGGAGGTCAAAACCGTCTGAAATCCGAACAGCGTGCCGATTGCACTAAAGGCAACCGTTGAAACCATGGCCACCATGAAGAATGTCCGCGCATTATCCTTCATGCGGAAAGCTAAATCAGAAAACAGCAGCATATTCGTCTTAAACCAGAAAACCCGCTCATTCTTCTTTAATCGTCTAATGATAAATACGCTTAATTGCGTAAATAACAGGTAGGTCCCAATGCAGACAACGATGATCACCGGCACCATCGCCGCTACTACCATCACACCTTTTGCGAGTAAAGCGACTGCATACCCCGCTCCTAATAAAAGGACCGCCAGCATCGTTAAGAAAAGGTTCGCTTTTGGTTCACCCTTTGACATCTTATTTCCTTTAATTAATTCAATCAGCTTTTTGCTGCGCAGAACATACGTGACAAACAAGGAAATAAAGAAAAATAAAATGATGAAAGATATAAAGGTAACCAGAATGGCTTTCACCGGAAAATAAAAAGAAAGCGTACGTTCAATAATCAGCACATTCTCAGCCAGCAGCAAAATCCCTTTTGCAAACACAAGGCCCAGGAGAATACCGCCCACGGTTGCCAATAAGCCAATCAGCATATTTTCCAAAAAGACCATGAGGCGGATTTGTTTCATGCTCATGCCCTGTATCATTAATAAGCCGAATTCCCTTTTTCTGGACTGCAAAAATGAGCTCATCGAATACAACACAAAAAAGAACGAAAACACATAGATAATTCCGGCTGCTGCATTCATTCCCTTCGTGACAGTTGAGTTCATCGCATCCCCGCTTAATGCAGGATGATTTGCAAAAATCGAGAAGGTAAAGAAGACCATGACCGTAAATAAACTGCTGAGAAAATAGGCTGCATACAGCCGCTTGTTGCGAATGACGTTGTTAAACGCGAACTGACGAAAGGTCATGTGCATCCCCTCCCAGCAGCGAAAGTGTATCGATGATCTTTTGGAAAAAGGCCTGGCGGTTATCGCCGCGGTGTATCTCCGAATAGAATTTTCCGTCCCGGATGAAAATGACACGGTTGCAATAGCTCGCCGCCTGGGCATCATGGGTGACAAGCATCATGGTGGTCTTCTCCGTTTTATTAATCGATTCAAGCATTTCCATTACATCCTTGGAAGACTTGGAATCCAGATTCCCTGTCGGTTCATCTGCCAATAGCAGCTTTGGCGTATGAATCATCGCTCTTGCCACAGCCGCTCTTTGTGCCTGTCCCCCGGATATTTCATACGTCCGTTTATTCATAATGCCGGTAATCCCCAGTTTTTCAGCAATTTGATACGCTTTTTCCTTCATTTCCTTCACTTTTTTTCCGTCCAATGTCAGCGGAAGGACCATATTTTCTTCAACCGTCAAGGTATGAAGCAGGTTGAAGTCCTGAAAGACAAACCCCAATTCACGGCGCCGGAATTGAGCAAGCTCCTCTTTTTTTAAGACATGTGGATTTCTTTCATTAATCAGGATTTCCCCTGTGGTCGGTTCATCAATGGTGGCAATCATGTTCAGCAGCGTCGTTTTCCCGCTTCCCGAAGGACCCATGATTCCGACAAACTCCCCTTCTTCAATCGTTAAGTTAATATCGGTTAACGCACGATAGGCGATCTTTCCTTCATAAATCTTGCTTACTTGTTTTACTTTTAGCATCACAAGTTCTCCTTTCACATTCTGTTGACTTGTGATCAGTATATCGTCTATTCCCAGTTCCAAAAATCGATTTTTCTTTCACTTACCTTACAAGATTGTAAGGTTCTGTGTTTTTCCGAAAATCAGCCGGAAAAGAGACCCTTCACCAAGTGTGGATTCCAGTTCAATCCGATGGCCAAGGTAGTCGGCCGCCTCCTTCGTCAAGTACAGCCCCATACCTGTGGACTCTCTGAATTTCCGCCCATTTTCACCGGTATAAAAAGGTTCAAACACACGGCGCTTATCCGCTTCCGGAATGCCGGCGCCAAAATCCTTCACTTCTAAGACAGCTTCCCCGTCTTTTTCATAGACGGAAATATCAACCCTGCTGCTCTTTCCCCTGGAATACTTGACCGCATTATGGATCAGCTGAGAAAGCATAAAGAACAGCCATTTCTCATCTGTCTCCACGATTATGTTTTCTTTTTCCTGCAGAAGATTCGGATACACTCCGTTCCGGATATAAAACCGTTTGTTTTCGCCATTTACTTCATGAATGATTTTCGATAAGTGTACAGGTTTGATATGAAAATCCTGTTCGATTGTCCGAAGTCTCGCCATATAAAGGATCGTGTTCAAGCCCGTTTTCATCCGGTCTGTTTCTTCCCGGATGCTTGATGAATCCGGTTCATCCAGGTTTTGTGCAATCAGCTCAATGACAGAAAGCGGTGTTTTCATCTGATGGACCCATTGATCCATGAACTTCAGGTGCTCATCCTGCCTGGATTCCAGCGCTTTGATTCTTGTTTGATAGTGTTTATACTGGGCCTTCATCAGTTCATCAAGAGCCCTGGATATGGGGGAGTTTTCCGTTGTCTGAAAGGAATCGTCAAGAGAAGAAAGCTCATTTGTCAGCCTCTTATAAAACTTGCGGCGGCTAAAATAGTGGTAGGCAAGGTAAACCGTGAGAAAGAATAGTCCGAGAAATATGCCATAGAGAGCCGGCAATAGACGCTGGTAGCCATCAAGCCAGTAAATAGCCAGGACCACAAAAAATTGAACAATCTGTACAGCAATTAATAGCGCGTGCTCTTTAAAAAATAATTTCATGTCTCTCCAGCCTTTCACCAGGTAACAATCAAACGATAGCCTGCCCCTCTCACGGTTTCGACCGCTCCTGAAAGCCCAATTGCCTCAAATTTTTTTCTTACCCTCGCCATATTTACATTCAGTGTATTTTCATCCACATAAACCTGCTCATCCCAAAGCTTTTCAAGAAGATCCTCACGCCCGGCCACTCGCGGGTGCCGCTCCAGGAGACTTTCGATAATATCCGCTTCTTTTTTAGACAGCTGGACCGCTTTATCACGAAATGTGAGTTCCATTCTTTCCGGAAACAGCTTTAACCCTTCTATTTCAATTATCCGTTCCTGTGCCTGCGGGGCATACTCCCCGTAAGCCCGGCGCAGCTGGCTGCGGATTTTCGCCATCACAATTTCCGGGTGAAACGGCTTCGTGATAAAATCATCCCCGCCATTTTCAAGCGCCATTACCTGGTCCATCTCCCCTACCCGGGCGGAAATGAAAATGACCGGACAAATGGACTCCTTTCGGATTTGCCTGCACCAGTAATACCCGTCAAAGCTCGGAAGATTAATATCCAAAAGGACAAGATCCGGCTTCTGCTTATGAAACTCTGCCATTACATCATCGAGCTGTTCCGCCATAACTGCCTGGTAGCCATACTTCACTAAATAAGATTGCAGGTGCTCCGCAATTTTCGGGTCATCCTCAATAATGAATACTTTCTGCATCCTCTCACTCCTTTATCTTAGAAAATTATGCCATAGGGGGGACGTGAAAAAAAGAGCTGCGTGTGCACCCCTTTCTGAACTTCATGCAAACATTAGATAAAATAGAGCACTGCTCCAATACCACCTGCTAACATTAACCCAATGCCCTTTTTAAAGTATCTTTGTCTGAAAGCGCCCACACATCCAGAAACGAACCCGCTGAACATTAAGCCTGCGCCTACATGCTGCAGGAGTTTTATTTCTGAGATATTGCCGGTAATAAACACCTGGAAACCAATACAGGAGAAAACAAACAGGAGGAACGAGGGGTTCTTCAACTCATCTTTAACATCCTGCTTTTCTTCATTATCCATTTTTTTATAAGTTTTTCTTATACTGAAAATAGGAATCGCCCATATTAAAATGATGATACTAGCCTGGATGATTTTCATATTAACTCCTCTTGAAAGATAGTAATCTATTACTAAGTAATCATACCATATTTTAACAAAAGGAGAGCGCCATCCAATGGATAGGCGCCCTATTAAAATACTTATGATAAATGCTTTATTTTCCTGTCAATCGGTGTGCGTTCCTTCGCTTCCGGCAATTCCTCAGGGAATCCCACTCCCAGAATACCGACTACATCGTAATCATCAGGGACATTTAAAGTCAATCTGGCTTTAGCTGAAGTACCGAGAGAAGACCAGAATGTCCCCACTCCTGATTCCCAAGCCATCAGCATGAAGTTCTGGATAAAGCAGGATACGGCAGCCATATTCTCTGTTCGCTCAAGAGCTGTTGCTCCATGTTTGGACAGAATCGCCAGCACAACAGGGGCACCGCCGAAATCGGTTTTATGATTCAGCTTGGCTCTTGTTTCCGGACCAGCAAATAATACTTCCCATGGCTCTGTCATTTTATGGTTGGGTGCCATGCTTGCAGCCTCCAGCCAGGATGTGATTAAACTATGCTCTACTTTATCAGATTTGAATTTTTTTATGTTGCGGCGTGTTGTAATGATTTTCTGTATATCCACTGTGTATTTCCCCTTTTTGTTTATTTACTATATATATTACTAGATTAATTGGATTTTCGGTAATCCCTGGTCCGGACAGGCTTTTTATTTGAAGCTCAATGTTTCTCTACCACCCCAGGCTCAAGGTTTCCTTCAGAAGCTTTTGAGGACCCTATCAATACGCCAATTCCAAGCAGCAAAAGAAAAACCCCCAGCCAGGAAGTCATGTTTAAAGATTCCCCTAATAGAAAAACGCCTAATAAAGCTGCAGTTAAAGGTTCTGCCAGCGCAAGTGTGACCGCCGCTGAAGAGGAAACATGGACAAGCCCCTTTGAAAACAGAAAATAGGCAATTCCCGTAGTCAGGATTCCCAGGTGCAGACTGACAGTCACCCCCCGAACACTCGCAAGCCAGGACATGTCAAAAATAAATAAGAACGGCGACAGCAAAATGGCACTTAGTGTGAATACAACAGCTACGACTGATAGGGATGAATAATTTTCAACCAGGCCCCTGCTGACAAGCGTATAACCTGCAAATGTCAGACCCGCCCCCAATGCCATTAATAGGCCAGCCGGATCCATATGAACCGAACTTTTGTTCATAAAAAGCAGAACACAGCCAAAAATGGACATGGAGGTAGACCACCACCAAATGACAGAAGGGCGTTTTTTTAGATACATCCATTCAAGAAAACCCGATAAGACCGGCGCACTTCCGATCGCTGTCACGGTCCCAATGGCCACCCCTGTAAAGGTCACGGTTGAGAAGAATAATGGCTGGTACAGCGCCATGCAAAGCGATGCCATAATGGTGTTCTTAATAGGCCAATTTTTCAGGTTCAATTTCCCCGCCATCAGAACCATGCATAATAAAAATAAACCGCCTGCCGCCAGACGGGCAGCCCCGATGGCAATCGGGTGTGCGTTTTCCGGCGCGAATGCCTGCGTGGTACCCGTGGTCCCCCAGAGCACTCCGGCAAGCAATATATAAAACGGAGCTATTTTCACACTCATGTTCTCACCTCCATAAAAAAAGATAAAAGGAATCATTAAACTTATTTTAGAAAATCCCCTTAGAATTTTCTTTACCGAGTTTAATATCCCTTTTATCCATTCTTAAGGATCCTGGTTTAAAAATATTTAAAGTTTTTCTTCCTTTGTTATTTTTTTATACCTAACAAATCAATTTATCCAAAAGGGTCTGTTCATTCAATGCGATTTCAATTGAATATTTCATATAGCTTTCCTCAATTAAATTAGCTGAAGAAGGAATAGACCAGTCTTCACCAGCAACTTCAAATATAAACCTGCCTCAGAACTAATCACTTTAATAGTAGAGACCGTTTGAGACGCAATACACTCTAAAGACCATTGCTTGAAGTAACTTCTTGTTTTAATGATTCATCAGGGAGATTTTTTAATCCAGTTTGTAGCAACTGCCTCAAATTTCGTGATTTCAAAAAATTTGCTTAAGGAATGATACATCTTAAGACACCTCTCCATTTATCGTCATAATAACATTTTCCCTTTTATTAAAATTACCTCCTCGTTTTTTCTATAAAATTGATTAACCCTTCTATTCACCATCATATTCCTCTTTAGCAGTGTTAATTAGATTATCTACATTTAAAATATTGATAGGCTTCCCTCCAATATCCTTAACAGTAGCACTATTAATAAGTAATTCTTTTAATTCATGAGGTTTAATTGTTGGATGTTTGCTAAGGATTATTGCGGCTACACTTGATAATATAGGGGCAGCTGCAGAGTTCCCTTCAAATTCGATAGATTTATCACTATTTGGCACTATTGTTTCTAGTTGATGACCTAGAGCAAAAATATTAGCCAGCCCAATATCAGATTTGTTTAGAACATCTCCACTACTATTAATTCCCCCTACACTAATAACTCCATCGTATGATGCTGGATAGTATTTTTTATTACTACTTTTATTTCCATTTGATGCAACTATTACAACACCTTTATTCAATGCGTTCTTTACCGCGGCCTGTAATTCAGGTCTATTCTTAGTAGTACTTGAGCTAATATTTAGGATTTTCACACCTTTACTAACAGCAAGATTTATAGCATCTGCGAGCTGTTCAGAAGTCATTCCCATGTCCGTCCCTGCTTGTATTGATATAACTTGAGCTTTTGGAATTAACCCAGATGAATTAGCGATCATAATCCCGGCTACCATAGTTCCATGATATTGTTGTGAATATTTTGAAGTCTCATCTAAAAAATATTGCGAAATATGGGCATTCTTAAAGGACTGATGGGTAGTTTGAATACCTGTATCAATTATCCCTATCTTGGGTGTAGTCTTATTATAAGGAAAAATATTTTCTCCATTTATAATTTTAAAATGATTAGCCCCTCCCTGAGTTACTAAAATAAATTTATATAATGCAAAAGTTGAAATTAATATAATTACTGATACTGTAAAAAACTTTCTATACATTGATTTTACCTCCCTAATGTAAAGCTTACTTGACTGTAAAGTTCACTTTACATTATAATAAGATTAATACGAAGTTAAAGAGTAGGTGATATTTATTGAAGGGAAATCAAATTCTTTATAACAATATTCCGACACTTAGACAAGAAAGAAACATAACTCAAGAACTGTTAGCAAAAAAAGTTGGAACGAGTAGACAAACAATAAATTCTATTGAAAAAGGACGATACTGCCCATCATTGCCTTTAGCTTTAAAAATTTCCAACGTTTTTAATTTAAAAGTAGAAGACATCTTTAAATTTAGCAAGGAGGAAAAAAATGAATAAAAGAATAGCTTTTACTTGTGTCGGTGTACTCTTTAGTATTTTTTCTTTAATCATGATATTGGCTGCAGTTATGGATACCTCAAGTAATGAACTTAATTACAATTTACTTACTACTATAGCGTTAGCAGTTTTCTCATTTACACTTGCTTATTTGTTACCTGAAATTCAAGATTATGATGAAAGAGGTAAATTAATTAGAACTAAAGCTATAAAAGGTACATTCATATCTGTCGTTGTTACCTTAGTATTCATTTTAATAGGATACGCCTTGAATCTCGTTATCTTAGATACAATGTCAATTATAATAATCATTATGTCCGGTACAATTATCTTTAGTTCTATCTGGCTACTGATTATTGCTCAAAAAAACTAAATGCAAACTAAAAGCTTGCTACATTTGTAGTAAGCTTTTAGTTTGGATATGCACTTTTTGTAAGAATTGCACAATAAATGTTAATTAGATATTATAATCCTTTTCCCTCATACCCGCTCCAACACAATACGAAATTGTTCCGCTAGTGACACTACCAGCGGCAAGTAAGCATCCTACGCATGCTGCACCTGCTGTTGCTATGCATGCTGCCCCACAAAGAAATCCGAGTGCTGAGACTATTGCCCAACTAATACCTTTACTGCTAAGGCAATCTTGGAATACTTTCCATGACCATTGTGGTTCAACGTCAGGTTTATCAAATTTGACATCATCTACTAGGTCACCATTTAACCATGTTTTTAGCTCTGCTTTTTCTTCAGTTTGCATTTCTAAATTTACCTCAACTATAGAATCAATATTTTCTTCTTGATTGAAGATTATAGCAACTGAGTTAAAGTTCTCTACTTCATTTTTCCCTTTATTAGCAACTCTCACAAAAAATTTACCATTTTCTAAAACCTTTACCAATGCATTATTAAAATCTAAATTATTATGCTTCAAGATAACTAAATTTTCTTTCTCTTTTAAATGTTTCTTAGCTTTGGATAGTAAGTTCTTCTCTTGCTTTTTTCCTACGCCATTTGTCTGCTCGTTGAATTGCTCTACGATATGTGATAAGAATGGTGCTTCATCATTTACATTTTTTATTGCAGCTGCAGGTTTAGAAAAAGAATAGATAGGTAATGTAACAATTAGTATAGATACCGTAATAATTTTTAACATCAAAGGTAAAAAGCTGTTTTTCATAAAAAAAACTCCTTTTATTTGTTTTCACCTACTTTTTATTTTTTCAATGCTTGACCAATACACCAGCCGATTGTCCCACCAGAACCAGCAGCTCCAGCATACAAACAACCTACACAAGCAGCTCCTGCTGTAAAGAGACATGCAGCACCACATAAAACACCAAGAGCAGCAATCACAGACCATGCAATTCCTTGACTTGCTAGGCAATCATTGAAATAAGACCATGACCATTGTGGTTCAACGTCAGGTTTATTAAGTGTTACATCCGTTACCCTATCCCCGTCTAAATACGTTTGTAATTCAGCTGTTTTATCAGAAGTCTCTTTAAGAATTACTTCAAATGTTGAAGTTACTTCTTTACTCGAATTAAGCGTTAGTGAAACTCCATTAAACTTTTCTACATCGCTTTCTCCTTTACTTGCTACCTTTACGAAGAAATCCCCATTATCTAAAGATTTTACGATTGAACTTTTAAAGTCTAAATCATTAAAGGCAATGGAGGATAAAACTTTCTCTTTCTGCAAATGTTTTTTTGTGAATTTGATCAGATCTTTTTGGGTCTTCTCACTTACATTATCTGTTTGTTCTTCAAAACTTTCTGCCATTGTTGCAATATGATTTGCAACCCCTTCAACTTTTTCCTCTTCAGCTCCTGCAACCCCACTAAAAGAGGATACAGTAACTGCTACTGCCATTACACAACTAGTTACTAGTTTCAGAAATGGCGAAAAATCACTCTTTTCCATACAAAACACTCCCTTTTTTGGATATTTCAACAAAAATATTAACATATTTTTCTATAAAAATTACAAATAATTACTATTTTTGTAATTTCAGTTAAAATTACCTAGGTTACAATTAGTAAAATAGTAATTTATTTTTTTCAGTCCTTGGTAGTGAAAAAGTGCTAGTTGATCCATTTTATATTGAGAGGCAAGTTCACATTGCCGATTTATCATTCTATTTTTTTTTGCCCTGGCGACAGGGTTATCGTAGTAAGGATAGCCGATCGTTTTGTCCACATTTTCCTTGAAACAAGCGGGTCTCCATCACCATCCTTCAAAGGAGCGGTTCCACCTGGTGCATTCATGTATGCGGTACCTGCCAGAACTTTCTAAACCGAACCGGGGGGGGGGGAGAAACACGGTGTTTTTCGGATCCATCTTTTTTGGCCTCTTCATTCAAGAACAAAAATTTTTCTGTTCTTGAAGCTTATTTCCGTTAAATATTGCTGTCTCTCCTAATTAAGCTGCTCCAATTCAAGCAGAGTCTGCTTCATTTCAATGCCCCCGCGGTAGCCGGTTATCGCACCATTTTTGCCGATGACACGATGGCATGGGACCGCGATTAACAACGGATTGGCACCGATTGCTTTCCCTGCTGCCCGGACTGCCTGCGGCCTGTTTATTTTCTCTGCGATGTCAGAATAAGAGACTGTTTTTCCGTAAGGAATCTGCGCTAATGCCCCCCAAACTTCTTCTTGGAAAGGAGTCCCTTTCACATCAAGGTCCATTGAAAAAACTTGTCTTTTTCCCTGAAAAAATTCCTGTATTTCCATCATGTATGGCTGCAATGCATCTTTATTTTCCGCAAGCACTGCAGCTGGGATATATTTCTTCAGGGAACTTTCAAATTCCTCAAACTCCGGGTCAGATCCAATATAGCAGAGACCCTTTTCTGTTTTCGCCAGATAAAGGCTCCATTCCCCTTCCTGCAGGTTCGCCCATTCAATGTTCATTCTTTCTCCTCCCTTGTTTTGTTTCTATATGCTGCAGGGGTTGTGCCGAGCTTCTTTTTAAATAAAGAGATAAAATAAGGGGTGCTGGGGAATCCTGCTGATGCACCGACATCGGCAACCGAATGCTCCCCAGTCTCCAGCATATGAACCGCTTTTTCGAGCCGGATATCCTGAATATACTCTGTGGGCGACTTCCCGGTGACCCGTTTGAACACCCGCTGCAAATGATAGGGACTTCCATGAAAGAGGTCCCCCAGTTGATGTAATGTAATCGAGTCTTTATAATGCTGATCGATCCACCCGGTTATTTGTTTAATCCATTCTTCTGCAGGCAGGCTGATCCCTTCCGGTTTACAGCGCTTGCACGGTCTGAAATTTTCCGCCATTGCTTGATCAGCATTTTTAAAAATAGCGACATTGCCGATATTCGGGACTCTCGATCGGCACGATGGCCTGCAGAATATTCCTGTCGTTTTAACGCCATAAAGAAAGAGATCGTCATAGGATTTATCGCAATCCTTTATTGCAGTCCAGTATTCTTCCGGAATCTGTTCATAAGCCACATGCGCTCACCTCTGCTAAAAAGTATACACAAAAAATACTCATCATCAGCCATTTCCTATATAAAAACGCAAGATAACGTAATCCTGAGGACTTACAATAAAGAAAAGGGGGAATCAAAATGAGCTTTCAATTGGTTAACTGGAAAGATGCTGAAAATGGTCTGGTGCTTTTCACTCCGCCTGAATTCAGCTTTTCCGAAAACCTGCGATACTTGTCACGTTCGGCAAATGAATGCCTTTATGAGATTTCCGGCGAGGCCATTAGACGCGCTATTTCCATCAGAGATGAAAAGCTGCTGCTAGAAATAAGCGGTGAGTCAGATCAGTTCCTGGCCGTCAGGATTCATAAGCCTGTCACGCATCAAATGAAAGCGGAGATTGCGGCATATATTCATGATTGGTTCGACCTGGGAACCGGCCTGACTTCATTCTATGAAATGGCGAAAAAGGATCCCTTGCTTAAAAAGCCTGCTGAGCAATTTTTTGGACTGAGAGTTATGGGAATTCCCGATTTATTCGAGGCTCTGGCCTGGGGAATCCTCGGGCAGCAAATTAACCTTACATATGCATATACACTAAAACGGCGGCTCGTTGAAAAATATGGGGAGTCGCTGGAAAACGGCGGGAGCAAATACTGGCTCTTCCCTGCAGCGGAAACGATTGCCGGGTTAACCATCGAAGATCTGGCCGACTTAAAAATGACCGTTAAAAAATGCGAATATCTGATAGACACAGCCCGCTTAATTACAAACGGCGAGCTGTCGAAAGAGGACCTGCTTAAAGGCGATGTAAAAGCTGCAGAAAGAAAACTAACGCGAATACGCGGCATCGGACCCTGGACAGCTCACTATGTCCTCATGCGGTGCCTGCGGTTCCCGAACGCTTTTCCAATCGATGATGTCGGGCTGCATAATGCGATTAAAGCGATCACAGGGTCTGAAAGGAAACCGGCGAGAGAGGAAATCCTGAAATTTTCAGCTCGCTGGGAGAATTGGGAGGCGTATGCTACTTTTTATTTGTGGAGAGTGTTATATTAAATTATTTTGCACTGTGCCATTGCCGCAAATCAACGTGAAGCGGAGTGGCAGATAAAATATAATTCTTGCCGATTTACTTTTGAAAGTGACCGATAAAATAAAAATCTGGCCGATTTCAGCAGCCGATTGACCTATAAAATGATCAAAAGCACAGTAAAAGGCCGTCAATTAACGGCCTTTTTACTACTTATATCAAGTTCAAGCTTGTAAATGAGATCAATCATCCGCGTCCCGATCATCTGGCAGATCACCGCATAAACAATAACCTTCCAGTCCACGACAACCCCTGTAAGCAAAAGCAGACTGCCATTTATGTAAAACAGCGTCCGTCCCGGCGCACTTCCTCTTGCTTTGGAAATGATTAACGCGAGGATATCCATGCCCCCTGACGAAGCGCCCATCCGGAATAAGATGCCGACTCCAACTCCAAAGACTGCTGCTCCAAGCAAAAGATCCAGGAGAACCGGATTCAGCGGTTCCGTTATGTATGGAGTCAGAAAATCAATCGTAACCGAAGTAACCGAAACACAAAACAGCGTCCAGATCACACTGCTTTTCCCGAGCCATTTGGCCGCTGCCAGCAGCAGGCCCACATTCAAAATCCACAATGTCACCGAATAAGGGGTGTCCAATAGATAATTGAATAAAACTGCCAGACTCGCCGCTCCGCCGGAAGGGATAAAATGCGGAAACAAGAAAAAGGTCATCGCGATTCCCTGGATGCCGGCAGCTATTCCTAAAATCAAAGATTTATAGAGTACGTGCATAACAAAAACTCCTAACTTTTTTCCTCACTCTATCTTATAATATTTTCATAGAAGACGAAACTGCGAGAGGTGAATAGAATGACCATTCCTTTTGAAACAGACCGGCTCCAGCTCCGGACCATGCAGGCCGATGACCTGGATGCAATTTCTGAGATTTGGGGCAGTCCTGAGGTAATGAAACACTGCGGCGGCGCCAGTACAAAAAGCCGAATCCAGCGCTCCATTGACTTTTACCGGAGGCTGCAGAATGAAAAAAGCTACTCTGTTTATACTGTTTTGCTAAAAGAATCCTCCTCCATCATCGGGGTTTGCGGGTTTAACCCGACTGAAAATGAACACGAAGTCGAGCTTCTCTATCATTTTAATCAGCATTACTGGGGCAAGGGGTATGCTGCTGAAGCTGCGGCTGCGTGCGTGGCCGCTTTAAGGAAAAGTTGCCTGAATGTGCGGAAAATATCCGCGGCAGTGGATCCGGCCAACCCTGCATCCGGAAAGGTGCTCGAAAAAATCGGCATGACTGCGGCCGGCATGAAGTGGTTTGAAGATACACAGCAGGAAGAACTCTGTTATGAAATGGAATTTACATAAACAATTGTCCTTCTTAAATAAAAAACGAGTCTGCACTTGCTGCAGACCCGCCTCTTCTATTCTATTAAAATCCAACCGCTTTTCTTCCGCCCACAACAGGAAGACTGATATAACTTTGCCCCATTTTTACTTCAAATGTCGCGCCTGTTGTTGAAGGAATGGCACGTCTCCGGTCACTTCCGGCGATGATGATGCCAATTCGGTGACCTTCCTTAAATACGTAGTCTTCGGGCAAAACACCCCATTCAAACTTATAATTCTTGCCCTCTTTTAAAGGGTCGTCCTGCTCAATCGTTTTCCAGTTCTGCGGATCAAACCATCCTCTTGTCACAACTTCATATGGTGCTGTGTGAGTGGTTTTCTCTGTTTCTTTGTAGCAGGCATCATCTGTTGAACTGCTTTCTCCCCAGCAGGTTTCTGTATCAAGTGTCCGGACACCCTCTCCTGGACCTTCATGATTGATGCGGGTATCTGTTCCATAGTCTACAATGAGAACTGTTAAGTTGGAGTCTTCTTTATCTACCTTTGCCCGAAGTGAAATTTCAGGTATGCCGCTCAAACGGACGTCTTCTTTAAGCTGTGGAGATAAAAATGCCAGGCGATCGCTTTTGACAGCCGTTTCATTCGTGACCATCTGCTGCTCCGTTTGTGTTGGGTTATCTGTAAAAGATTGTTTAAAATTGCCCTTCACAGGTCCTGTTGTCAGCGTGCCATTTGTCTGGTCATTCTCGCCTGGTGCCAGACGGATCTTGACATCTGCCGCATTTTGATCCGGCCAGGAAGCTTGAGTTTCCCAATTATCCGCGCCTCTTTCAATATCAACAGCGGGCTCATCCATAATGCCATTCTCCATATCCATCAGCCAGTAATCAAACCAGCGGTGAAGGGTATCCACCCACTCTGCCCTGCGGAAGTCAAATGGATCGACATGGCCGGTTTGAGTGAGCCATAATTTACGCGGTACATCTTCTTTCGCAAGTGCTGTCCACCAGTCCGCAAGGTGATTCATTTTCACATTGTAATCGTTTAATCCATGGACCGCAAACACACTTGCTTTTACGTTTTTAACGTCTTTCACGTAATTTCGTTCATCCCAAAACTCAATATAATCGCCTGATGGATCATCCGCTTCTGAGTTCAAACGATCGAACACCGGCTTGCAGGCCTCTTTGCGGGAGCTGCTTGCAACTCTGCTGGCCAGGCCGCCTGGCCCGTTGTTGTAATATGTAAGTCCCTCATAACGGTAATAATTGTACCAGCTGCTTATGGCTCCAATTGGAACAATGGTCTTTAAGCCTTCTACTCCTGTAGCGGCAACCCCATTTGCCAGTGTACCATCATAGGACTTTCCAATCATGCCTACATTCCCGGTTGTCCATTCTGCTTTCACTTCGTTATTATCTTGATCCCATGCCTTTGCTCTGCCATTCATCCAGTCAATTACAACACGGATGCTCTCAATCTCTTCATATCCGCCAGTTGTCGGGCAGCCATCAGAATTGTTCGTTCCAACCATCTCGGGCAATGCTACAGCATACCCTCTTGGAACAAAATAATTATCATAAAATAGAGGAAACTTCTCGTTCACGCCATCCTTGTCCCGGTCTTTCACTTCACTTTCATTTCCGCGCCCAAGACTCTCATAGTACGGGCTCGCATCCATGATCACGGGAACCTTCAATCCCTCTTCTGTTTCTTTCGGACGGATGATATCTACGGCAATCCGGTCTGCTTTTCCGTTTTCATCCGAATCAAGTGTGGACTCGACATAGACTGTCTCACGAATCGCCTCTTCATATGAATAAATTGGCTGAGACTTTACATCCTCGATTTGTGCTGCCTGTACAGGCTCTTCTTTCGCAGCTGCATTTGAAGGCGTGTAGGCAAGTGATGATAGAGTCATAGAAATGACCGCTAACACAGCTGCAGGTCTGAGAAGCTTTTTCTTTTTCATATAATCCCTCCTCTACTATTAGCCACTCATTATATTTCGAGAGCAGAAATATTAATAGATTACTTTTTCCTAAAATTCAATATTTTTCAAAAAATGTTTTTTATAAGGAATAGGAGGAAAGTCTTGTAAGTGTGAGCTTCGCCAGTTTTGCTGAAGTTGAATCTGAGGGAGGGAATTGGCAGGAGCTTACCGCCAGTTTTAACAAAAAAAAGCCTGGCACTCATCAAGAGCACCAGGCTATCCATTAACAAACCGAATCCGTTGATTTCGGGTTTTTCAATCCAAACAGCGGACGGATGAACAGAGCAACGCCGGTTCCAAGCATCGCCATGATCGCCCATACCCAGCCGTGCAGGCTGAAGGATGCAATTCCGCCGAAATAGGCGCCGATGTTACATCCGAATGCGAGACGGGAACCATATCCCATCAGCAGTCCGCCGACAATCGCAGCACCTGCTACACCCGGCTTAATTTTCCCAGGCTTGAACGTTCCCTGTGATGCCGCTGAAATAAAGGCACCCAGGATGATGCCGAAGTTCATAACACTTGTAGAATCAGCAAGAACAGTGTTTTTCAAAGCCGCTAAATTGGGCTCACTTGCAAAATAACCCCATGAGGTTACGTCGATGCCCATTGCCATCAGCGTTTTTCCACCCCATAATGCGAACGCGGATGTGATGCCCCAAGGCGTTCCGCGGACTGTCAGAGTCAATGCATTCAGTAAAGCCAATACGATTGCCGCTGCGAATAATGGCCATGAGCCCCGCAGGATTTTTTTCCAGCCGGCCGTTGTAGGCAAGGCTTTCATCATTGGCGCTTTACGCTTTTTCGCGATTTGCAGGGTCACCCAATAGATTAAGGCAAACAACGCAAGCTGCAGAACCAATGCTCCGCCGTATCCGAGTCCCGTAGAGGTAGCCAGGGAGATTGGCGGCAATGACGGTGTTTCTTCCATCCAAAATGAAAAGTGGTACGCTCCAATCGTGGAACCAGCGATGAAAGAAATCAGTGTCAGGATCATGGAGGATTGCCCTCCGCCTACAGAATATAAAGTACCGGATGCACAGCCATTCCCAAGCTGCATCCCTATTCCAAAAATAAAGGAACCAAACAGGACGCTGACTCCTACAGGAGAAACATATCCTTTAGGCTCAATTCCTGTAAAACTGAAGCCTGTGCTTAAAATAATTGCAAATAAAGCTGAAGCAACTGCCAGCATCAGCATATGCGCCTGCAGGCCCTGCCCGTTTCCGACGCTTGCAAAGCGCCTGAATGCAGATGTGAAGCCGAAGCGGGCATGAAGCAAGGTCATGCCGAGTGCAATTCCAATAATAAATAGAACTCCCTGTGTCATGTTCGCTGCATTTATAATGGAAATGAACAAAATGATAGCTGCAAGAACGCCCGCTGCAACAAAAGGCTTTTGAATCGGATTTAAGTTTGAAACAACTGTTGTTGGTGCTGAAACCCATGATTTACTTTTAACTTCTACTTGAGCCAACCTTATTCACTCCTTTTCTTATCACTTTAGTCGGATTAAAGTGTTATTCTATACTATATTTTTTTAAAAGTAAATGGTGAATTTTTCTCCAGCCCGAAGATTTCCTGATATAATTATATATTTGGAGAGTCATAATTTTAAAGACAGGAAAGGAAAGGATATCATTGCTTAAGCGGTTAAAATGGCCATCATGGGTATTATTCAGCATCTTCATTGCAGGCATCTATTATTTCATCAGCTCTGGAGCTGACACCAGCCTGCAGGCCTTTTCCAGAACAGAAACAACTTCCCCGGCAGCTTTCCCCGGATTAAACCTAGAAACCCGGACAAAGGAAACGAAATCTTATACCCTTGCGATCAGTACTCCTATAACTAAAATTGAGAATTTAAACAAACCCATGAAAGAGTGGATTCAGGCTCAGGAAATGGAATTCCTGGAACTTGTGCAGGCAAACCGGCAAGTGCTGGACAGCGAAGAATTCCGTGCCCATCTCAATATCAAAGCTGAGCCGAAAAAGGCCTCCGATACCATGTACACCCTGGTATTTGAAGCCTACCAGTACACCGGCGGCGCCAATGGGCAGGCCGCGGTCAAAACGTTCACGATCGACCTTGCGAATCAGAAAATGGTGCAGCTTGCCGATGTCATCCATATGGATGAGGATTCCCTGACAACGCTCAGAACGATGATAAAAAACCAAATTGGCCAGAAGGAAGAGCTCCAGGACTATCTGTTTAATGACCTGCTGGACGAAGCGCTGAAAAATCCGTCGAGCTGGAAATGGTCACTGAGCGGCAAGAATTTCACGCTTTATTTTAACGAATATGAAATTGCGGCAGGCGCAGCCGGAGCGGTCAAGGTGAAAATTCCAATCGAACAGATTCGTCCCCTCTTAAAGGATGAAATTGCCCTGCATTTGAAGCTCCCTGACATCCAGCTGCCTGAACCCGAAGTCGAAGAACAGGAAGCAGCTCCACTTGATCCAAACGGCAAGTATATTGCTCTTACCTTTGATGATGGGCCGCATCCGAAAGTCACACCGCTTATATTGGATATTTTAAAGAAGTATAACGCAAAGGCTACCTTTTATATGCTTGGCAGTCAGGCGCAATTTTATCCTGCACTCGCAAGCCAAGTGGCTGCGGAAGGCCATGAAATCGGAAATCACAGTGACAGCCATGCGGACCTTTCTTCTCTCGGCGAAAAAGAAATCCGCAAAGAAATGGAAGAGGCCAGCGCCAAAATCAAGGAAGCAAGCGGCCAGCTTCCCGCAACCGTCCGTCCGCCTTATGGCGCCATGAATGAAGATGTGAAAAAAATTGCCGGAATGGCCCATACACCGCTTATTCTTTGGTCTGTCGACTCACTTGACTGGAAAACACTAAACGCTTCATCGATTCAAAAAATTGTGAAGGCCAATACCGTGCCAGGCTCAATCGTCTTAATGCACGACATCCATATGCCAACTGCTCAAGCACTTCCAGACCTGCTGAAGTACCTGGAAAAAGAGGGCTACGAATTCATTACCGTCTCCGAGCTTCTATCCCTGCAGGAACAGGAAGTGACCGGTACGTTTTTTGGAAAAAGATCATAAGCATTCAGCAAAACGCTCAGGATTCTTCCTGAGCGTTACTTTTTAAGTCCCTGTCCCCTTTTCAAAAAAGGGAATGGAGCCGCCGCCCGCCCCGTACACCTCTCCTCGATGCGTCCAGCCGTATTTTTCATAATACCCTTCCAAATCCGTCTGAAGATAGAGTTTTTTAAATCCAAGGTTCGCCGCTTCTTCAATAGCATGATCAAGCAGCCGGGCGCCAAACTGCTTCCCTCTGCAGTCCGGGTCAATGTACAGACATGCCAGCCACGGATGCAAATCCTGCCGGCTATTAAGATCATTGCGGATTAATGCATACGTGCCAATGAATTGCTCATCCTGGATGGCTGCATAAAACCTCGGAATCCCGTCCTCAGTTTTCCCGGAGTGAATCATGCAATCCTGGTAAAAAGTGAAGTTTTCTTCTGTTCCCCACTTCTCCCAAAAAAATTGAACTGCGCTATCCAATAAATGAGGATGTTCGTGAACTGCGATAATTCTCATTGTCATTCCTCCCGCATTACTTATTCCTCCCTGGTTTTGATAATTCCTTTTTTGGGTGGCGGAACTCTCTTGATGACCAGCGGGATTAAGAGGCTGTTTGTTTGCTTGCGGCAGGCTGATTTGAGGGGAATAGTTGGATTGATTATTGCCGTTCACTGGACATTTCACTTATGAAAAGTCGCCTATATTAACACTTTAAAGGCTTAAGATGTCCACCCCTCTCTTTTTTAGCCGAGGGCTAAAACTCCAAATAAATTTTTTAGGAATAAAATTTTCCAGCAAGCGAAAGTTAATAATATTTATGTCTTTACGAAAGGATAACCCGCAATGGAGCGATTTATTAATGAAATAAAAGCAGAGCTTGGGAACAACGGAGATTTTCATCTTCAAAGGGACTATCTTGCCGATGCTGCCGTGATGCTGCTGGGATTTAATACACTCATCGATTTTATTAAAACTAGAACGGTGCTTCACAAACATGCGGAGAGTATCCTTTTGCAGAATCAGCCTGCTGAGGACTTATGGCGGGCCATTGGGGAAGTGTTTGAAGGGGATGTCCAAAAAGCCATTTCATCCATTTATGAAGGCAAGCTGGTAATCCATTTTGAAAACACCGACCGTTTTATCATTATGGAGCCTGTATCCGCTATGCTCGATCGTTCGATTGATTCACCCACAAATGAAAATGTTATTCAAGGGGCATTGGATTCCTTTACAGAAGGAATCGATACTAATATCGGCAGCGTCCGAAAACTGATGAATTCAGACGAAATCAGAATCGACTCTTTTTTAGCCGGCTGCAGCCGCAAAAACAAATTATCCTTGCTGTATTTAAACGGCCAAGCGGATGTGAATCTGGTTAACAGCATTCGTAATCATATTGAAAAAAATATCCAAATGGAAGCATGTGATCTGCAGGGGCTTGCCAAAATGCTGGGGTTTCCGTCTTGGAATGCGATTTCAAAGTTTAATACGACTGAGCTGCCCCATCATGCGGTTCAGAATCTGAAAAAAGGAAAAGTCGTTCTGTTCGTAGATCGATTGCCTTTTGCTCTCATTCTCCCAAGTCTGTTCTGGGATATGTTTGCTATTGAAAATGACCGGAATTTTCCTCTTCCTATTATGTTTGCCATTAGGATTATCAGAATCATCGGCATTCTGGTGACGCTGATCAGTCCTGGGCTTTATGTGGCTTTGGTCTCAGTCAACCCTGAAGTATTGCAGATTCAGCTTGCTTTATCAGTTGCCCAAAGCCGTGAGGGGGTTCCATATCCGGCTTTGGTAGAAATTATTCTCATGCTAGTCATCCTTGAATTAATCCTGGAAGCAAGTGTAAGGCTGCCGAAATCCATTGGCCCCACCATTACAATGGTCGGAGGAATTATCCTGGGACAGGCTGCCGTGGAAGCAAAATTAGTCAGCAATCTGCTGATCATCATTCTTGCCGCCACAACCATTGCCAATTCAACCATCGTCGGATTTCAGAATGCTGTCTCCATTCGGCTGTTCAAATACGCCATTGTGCTTCTCGCGGCAATATTTGGCATCTTAGGGCTGGTTGCCGGCTTGGTTTTCATTGGCGCTTACCTGGCAAGCCTCAATACCTATGGAAAGTCCTATCTCTACTTAAATGTAAAAGGGAATGAAAGCAATGGCGGATAAAAGTTTGCATGTCATGCTGATGTACATCATCAGCCATTTGGGCCTGATTTTCTTTATGTATCCGGGTAATGTGATTTCAAGTACAGAACAGGGCCACTGGCTTCCTGTTCTGGTTGGCGTGATCATTCATTTCATTTTTATCTCTATTTATATGAAGGGACTAAGCTATTTTCCGAAAAAAGACATCATTCGCATCTATGCGGGGATCGGAAAAGGCACAGCGATCCTTTTTATCGCCCCGGTTTTCTTATATTTCAGTATGATTTTATTAATTACGCTCCGGGCCTATGCGGAAATCATTACTATTGTCTTTTTATCAAACACTCCTTTATGGGCCATCATGCTCTTATTGATATCTATTTCGACCTATATAGCAGCCAAAGGAGTCGAAACGATTTTTCGCACAGGACTCCTCCTATCCCTTTTATTTCTTCCCATCATCATCTTTATTTTCTTCACTTCTTTTCAAAACGTGGATTGGAGGTACTTAGTTCCTTTAGATGCAGATCTCGGTTTCATCATAAAGAGAACATACTTGGAAAGCTTTTTTGCTTTTTCCGGAGGCTTTCTATTTCTCGGTTTTGTCCAGCCTTATTTCTCCTATGACAGAAAATATATATTATGGGCCGCTGCCTTTCTTATTCCCTTTTTCCTTTTTTCAGTCTATATTCCGGTCCTGACTTTTGGGCAGGCCACCTCAGCTACAACCTTCCTGCCCTATGTTGTGGCCGTGGATGCCATTAATATTAATTGGCTGATGTTCGACAGGGTCACGATGTTTTTTCTGTTGAGCCTCATCTCCTTTATCATGCTTTACCTTGCCCTTGTATCCTGGAAAATAATCAGAATCTTAAGTCATTACCTTCCTTCCATTAAACCAGTAAAATTGTTGCTCGTCCTATCTGCCGCAGTCTATTTTTCATGTTTTTTAATCCCGGACTGGAAAGATGTCGAGAAATTATTTTGGTGGAATACGTTCCTGAGGTTCTACATTTTGATAGCCATTCCATTTTCAATCTTTTTCTTTGGACGCCGCATGAAGAGGAAGGGTAAAAATGAAACCATTTAATTTAAAATCTAAAGCCCCTATTACTGTCTGTCTCCTTCTGGCAATGATGACATTAACCGGCTGCTGGGATATTAGGGATATCAATCATCGGACACTTCCTGTTGTCCTTGGCATTTCTACTGTTGAAGACGATCAATACAAGGTTTTCCTAAAAATCCCTGAGCCTGTGGAAGGGTCTATGGAAGTAAAGATTGTATCCGGCACAGGGAAGACCATTTCCCACGCGGTTGATGTCATCAGCCGAAACATGGAAACCAGCGTAGATCTGCTTCATGTAAAAGTCATCATGATTGAGCGGAAAACAGCGGAGAAAGGCATGAAAGACATCATCGCCGGTTTCATGAGATCACGGGAGGTATCACCAAAAGCACTAGTCACGATTTGTGACCAGAACATGGATGAATTTTTTTCGATACTCTCAGAATCAAAGAATCTTAAAGGAACCAACATGTTCGATTATTTCGAAAAAAATGCAGGCTGGAATCCGGAGATTGCCCTTACAAGGATATGGGAAGTCTACCGCAGCATCCATTCCTATACACGAGATGTAGCTATCCCCCTGATTGTGACGGGAGAAACGACAACTTACGAACAAGCAGGCTCTGCCGTTATTAAAAACGGAAAGATGGTGGAGCAGATCAGCAATGACGAAACCCTGCTATTTAACG
Source organism: Cytobacillus sp. EB106-05-05-XG126 (assembly GCF_058791715.1). NCBI lineage: Bacteria > Bacillati > Bacillota > Bacilli > Caryophanales > Bacillaceae > Cytobacillus > Cytobacillus sp. EB106-05-05-XG126. The sequence continues at coordinate 195,313 of NZ_JBYTDU010000004.1, forward strand.
CTTTTAATAATGAAAGCACCCATGGACAAATTGAAGTCCTGAATCATGCAAGTGTCATGATCATCGGCAACTCCATGGACCACCATACTGACTTGACTGATAAACAGCCAGTTTTGAAGAGCCGAATAAACCTAAAGGTTGTTGTACTTGAAACAAGAGGCAAAACATCCAGTGCCATGATCAAGAAAGAATTGAGCCATCTCCTGTCAAGCCGATTCAGCAGCATGTTAGCCAAACTCCAGGAAGGCGAAGCAGATATTTTGGGCTTAGGCCAATTGTATCGCACTAAAATCGACCGAAAAGAGCTGAAAAACTGGCGGTCCATTTACTATCCAAACTTGAAATCTGATATACAATTCCAGATAGACATCCAAAATGAAGGTTACTTAAGAACAACTTGATGGGACAGTGAAGCTGTCCTTTTCAGGTCAGGCAGGAATAAGCTTGATAATTTTGCTGAAATGAGGGAACTAATCGGTTGCGGTTGTGTTGCTCGTCGTCGGTCTACCAATCTGAGGAGCACTATTTTGCCTGATTAATGCCGCTCGCCGTCGGTTTTCCAATCCAAGGGGTAATATTCTGCCAGATTAATACCGTTCGCTGTCCTTTTTCCAACCGAAGAGGTACTATTCCGCCCGATTAGTGCCGCTCGCTTCCCGATTTCTAATCTAAGAGGTACCATTCCAGCCGATTAGTGCCGTTCGCTTACCATTTTCTAATCTAAGAGGTACTATTCCAGCCAGTTAGTGCCGCTCGCTTACCATTTTTCACTCTAAGAGGCACTATTTCTCCCGATTAGTGCCGCTCATTCCCTTTTTCGGCAGCTTAAGTTTGCAATCGTTTCTCCAGCACGATCTTATGCAGTCCTTTGTCATCCGTGTAAGTTTCAATAACATCAAATCCATGCTTAATATTCAAAATCAGCATGCCTCTCCATTTGTTCATCGTCTTCGTCCGCACCATCTTAAATCCCATTTCTGTTAAATATCCATGCTGCTTTTCCATTAGCATGGAAGCAATCCCGTTCTCCCTGTATTCAGGGTCTACTCCGCCTAACCAGCTATAAAAGGTATCATCATCAAGGCGATATCCCATTTTATACCCAATCACTCTTTCTTCCGCCATAGCTGTCTGCACCAGCAAATGAGGTTTATTTTTCATCTTACTGACTAAGTCTTCAGAGTCGCTGAATATGTTCCTATGAAGTTGTATGATTCCTTTTAAGATGTCATCCCCTGGCATTGAATAAAAGATATTTAATTTCATATGTCCCTCCTGCTTAGAAAGCTTCTCTTCTCTTTAAATATAGCAGTTTTAGACTACCGCTGCCCTCTGCTATTCGTTATTACAGGCATCCAGTCTTAGGTCTTCTCTATCATTTTGAATATTTTAAATATTTTATATTTTTAATCCCGAAACAAGATTGTATAATTTACCAGAATACTAGAATTAAGGGAGGCGAAATAAATTGAGGCAATTGAAAAAGTCTTTTATCTTCTTTGTTACATTGCTTTTAATGACCGTTTCTTCTGCGGCTTATGCAGAAAAGCCGGGTCTTGAAGATTTCCCGGAACCCGCAGATGTGCAGTCCTGGGAGCTTCCTGAGGATATGACCTGGGAAGATTACCGGCCGGTGCCGGGAATTGACTGGCGGACAGCTGATATTGAGCCTGAAAGAGTATTACGGGGAGCACTTGTCATTGTCGATTTTCCTGACCGGGAGTTTATTTTAAGTCAGCCGGAAGGATCTGAAGTGGCAGGCAACCCTATTGGCACCGGCAATATTCCGCGGGATGAAATCGGCCAGTTCTGGGTGGATTTCCTGAACAAGCCGCAGCCGCTGAATAATCATCGGACAATCAATGAATATTGGAGAGAAAATTCATATGGCAAATGGGCTGTTGAACTGGATTCATTCGGAACCTATCGGATGGACCACAATGAATTCCAGTACGGACTGAACGAATTCGGGCAGCAGGTCAATATGCCGGGAGAGTACCGGGCAAAAAATTTAAGAACTGAAGCAATGGAAAAGGCGAAAGCGGATATCGCCGCTTCAGGCAAAAATTACGATTTCACCTTCATCCTGCATGCCGGATATGATGAGTCAGGTATCTGGCAGGAATTTGGGGAAATGATGTTCCAGACGGCAGAAGATGTGGCGAAGGAATTCGGTCCGCCTTTTGAAGGATTTCCGAATTCCGCCAATACCCGCTATGTCCCTTGGACTTCGTGGCTTGCCGCGAAAAGCATCTGGTCCAGTGCAAGCCGGGGCGTTTCCATCCAGGGTGAAAACGATGGAATGGGAACCTTCGCTCATGAATTTGGCCATATTATGAATTTGGGGGATAACTACAACAATCCATATGGAAAGCCTGTTTCCCGCTCCTATTCCGGACCTTGGGAATTAATGAGCCGGGGAAGCTTTAATGGTCCTGCAGGGCCTCATACACGCTGGATGGTCCTCCCTACTCTGGGCGGATCAGCGCCGGCACATCACATGCTCCGGAACAAAATCAAGCAAGGCTTCTTATCGGAAGATCAGTACTTGAACATCAGCCGGGAGGAATTGGCTCAATCCGGACCTGTGTTTACTGATATCCTGGCACGTGCGGTACCGGCCGGTGAAGAGTTTGGCCGCAATGCTCTTCACGGCATCAACATCAACATGGAAGATCTGACGCCAAAAAATTCACTTGAGGACGACTGGCGTGCGGACATGCAGCGCGGGGAAAAATGGTACAACAACTATACGGTGGAAGTGGTGGACCGTGTAGGATTCGACTCCTTCACTCCAGATTCCGGCGTTCTTCTTGCCAAAACCAAAAATACGGAAGCAGCACCAAACATCTGGGTCATCGACTCTCATGCAGAAGACATTAACAAGGTTGACTTTAAACGTCCTGACGGAACAGAAGCTATGTATTCAAAAGGGGATTACAGACAGCTTTCCGATTCCCTCTTCAAAGCAGGCACAGCAGATGGGGTTGTCAGCGAATATAAGGACGAGCATAACCGTCTTCACTTTTACATTTTAAATAAAAAGCTTGATAACGAAGGAGCCCTCTCCTATCGTGTCGCCGTCCGCCATATGGATGAGTCCGGCCCGGCCGCAAGAGGCGTCTCAGCCGAAAACAGCAAAGTCCAATTTGCCGCTCCCGGCAAGGTGGCAGCCTATTCCTTCAAGGTAACCAATACGGGCAATGCTGCAGATCTCATCCGCCTGGATGCCAAGACGGAAGCCGGCTGGGAGCTCATGCTTGAGCATAATGTGATTGAAGTGCAAGCCGGTGAAACAGTGGAAGTTCCAGTTTACGTGAAAATTCAAAAAACCAAGCCTGTACCGACAAAGCTTACATTTACAAGCACCTCCGAAACCGATCCTGCCAAAACGGATACAGTTACAAGACGTGTTGGCCCTGGTGCGGGGAAATAAATGATTAAAAAAGGGACAGGCCCGCCTGTCCCTTTTCATTTGCCTACTCTCTTTCATGCAATTGGTTCTTATAAAACTTTAAAAATCCCACAAACACCATGACAGCACCAACCGTGTTGCACGCTACTCTGATCCAATTGATCATCAGAAACTCCCTTGCGGTCTGTTTCAGAAATTCCACTGAATGAACACTCTGCCCCTCAATAAACATAATTTCATTTCTCGGCCATTCAAATAGCATGGAGACGAGCCCCAGTAGAATCATGACAAGAATACTTCCCAGAACCCAGCGGCGGGCAGATTTTAGTTTCCACACCAGAATCAGCGCCCCAGCCCCAGTGACCCAGCTCGCTAACCCAAGCGGCGGGAAAAACGTATGGGGACTCGCTGCCTCCATAAATTCCATAGAGACATCAAATGATTCCGGCACGTTATGAAAAATATTCGGATACACCATAAATACCTCCAATACAAAAGCCCCCAGCATAATCAAGGTGATCCATAAATATGAAACCATAAAGAAATACGTCAGTTTTTGCTTCATTGCTTTTCCTCCCTCATCTTATGTTTCTTCTTATACTGCCAGGCAGGTACCATTACCGCGAATAAGGCAGCCAGATAAAACGGCAGAAATTTAATCCCCACTGGCTGATCGAATACATAGAAACTGATGATTCCAATTAGATTAGATAAAATAACTCCGGCTGTTAATCCGCCTGCTGCACCAGCCAATATCCAAAGCAGCAGTCCTCTATTTTTTTCTTTGGAGCGAACAGACTCCTGCGGCGTCTTCCATACCTTTCGGACCGCAGCCGCGCCTGCCCCGAGAAACAGTACTCCCGCAACCGGGTGAAACGCTCCAAGCCAGCTGATTTTCCAGCCCATATTGGCAGTGAAATACATGGCAAACAGCAGCAGGAAAACGGCCATCATTTCCTTATAAATCCGTTTAAAAAATCCTCCTGCCAGCGCACTCAGCATCATCAGCACCGGAATGGCATAGCCAAACAAATGCACAAACATTTTATGGGCGGCCCACTTGGACGGATCCCCAAAGATCGACATCCCCGCCAGCAAAAACTGAATCAGCAGGCAGCCCAGGTAAACCAATCCCAATCCTATATAACTATTTTCAGCCAATGTTCTTTTTGGCATTTTCTTCGTCCCCTCTCCTGTTTTCTTTACAAAACCCATTCTAAGCGGGGGTTCTAACAGCACTCTTATCAATTTCTTACAGAATTATTAAATCCGGAAATAGAAAAAGAACGCATAGAAATCTATACGCTCTTACCGTTTAAATCGATAGCCCACGCCCCAAACCGTTTCGATATTGTCCGGTTGGGATGGGTCTTTTTCAATTTTCTCCCTCAGCCTTCTGATATGAACTGTCACGGTTGTGACATCCCCATAGAAATCAAATCCCCACACCTGCTCGAGCAGATGCTCTTTGCTGAACACCTGGTTCGGGGAGGAAGCCATGAACAGCAGCAGGTCGAACTCCTTGGCCGTAAGGGTTTTTTCCTCGTTGTTCACAAATACTTTGCGGGTTACCGGCTGAATCAGCAAATCCCCAATCCTGATGTCCTCGTCCTTGCCGGGGCCGCTGGAAGTCAGCCTGTCATACCGTGCTATATGCGCCTTCACCCTGGCGATCAATTGATTGGGGTTAAAAGGCTTGGCAATATAATCATCCGCTCCCCGGCCCAATCCCCTGATCATATCAATGTCCTCATTTTTTGCCGTCACCATAATAATGGGTATCTCTGAAACCTCCCTGATTTTTTTGCATACTTCATAGCCGTCCATATCAGGAAGCATCAAGTCCAATAGCACCAGCCGATAAGCGTTTGTTTTTAAGCGGTCCAGCCCTTCCTGACCCGTTGCCGCAATATCTGCCTCATACTGGTTCAATTCCAGGTAATCCCGTTCGAGCTCAGCAATACTAAGCTCGTCTTCTATGATTAAGATTTTTTCCAATCATCTTCCCCCCTTTTTTTAACGTAAAAAAGATACTAAGCCCCTGTCCGGCTCCGCCACTTGCCCAAACGGTCCCCCCGTGGCCTTCAATGATTTTTTTTACAATCGCAAGACCCAGCCCGCTGCCGCCTGTGGCAGAATTCCGGGATACATCCGTACGGTAAAAGCGGTCAAATAAATGAGGCAGCTCGTCGTGTGAAACGCCAGCACCATTATCCTGAATTTCAACCGTGACGTCCTCCTCTTTTGACGACAGCCTGACCACTAGTTCTTTCTTGCCTTCCTTCATGTATTTCAAGCTATTCTGCACAATATTGCCAACAACGCGATTCAATTTCTCCCTGTCAGCCTGCACCCGATACGATTCATTCGGCTCGTATTCAAGACGGAGACTAACAGGCTGTCCCTCCAGATTAAACTGAAGCTCCTCGAGGTAATCATCAAAGTAGGACGCTAAATCCAGCTCCCTCAACTCATAAGGAACATTCGGCAAATCAAGCTTGGAATACAATAAAAGCTCCGAGATCAAAGTTTCCATATCATCCGCCTTTTTTTCAATCGTACCCAAATATCGTTCCATCTTTTCCGGCGTATTCGCCACCCCATCTGATATACCGCGGATATAGCCTTTAATGCTCGTTAAAGGGGTTTTTAAATCATGGGAAATGCTCGCAATCAATTCCTTCTGATTTTCTTCATACTGCTTTTGAATGGCTGCCGCTTCCTTCAATCGGCTTCTCATGCTTTCAAACGCCATGGCCAGCTCGTTCAGCTCATCCTTTTTCCCGGTAACCTCTATTTCTGTATCCAGGTTTCCTCCGCTAATATCATTTGCCGACTGCTTCAGCCGGAGAAGCGGAGCAATGATGCTTTTCGAAACAAGGAAAGTCAGGATTCCATTGGTCAAAACCAGCACCCCGACCAGCAAATAAATCCGAATCGACCGGAAAAATTCGAGATCCTTCTGATCCACCGTACCTTTCACAGGATAAAACAGTACATACCCAATGACCATTTCCAGCAGCAAAAATAAAACAACAGGGAGCAGCACCATCCCTATATTCGATAAAATCAATCGTTTTTTAATCGACATCCTGTCACTCCTGCTTTTTTAATAAGACGGAAACCTCTCCAGAATAAATATAAGGTTAAGTTCTAACCGAAACCTTATGCATATATTACAAAACTCTTAACAAAGTTTTATGTGCTTCCTATTATTTACTGTGAAAGCATGGGATTCTGCCCCTCTTGATGGTATGCATGTATAGAAATGACAGGTTCACAAATAATATGAAAAAACACAGAGGTATTGCTATGAAGAGAAAGAGCAACCGACTTAATGACGGCATCGGCACCTCCCATTCAATCCATCAGAATTGGGTTGAAACTTTTTCTGATTCAAATGACTTTGTTCATTATCATACTTCATCAATAGATAATCATCCATTTTGGATAGCCTATTTTCGCACGCTTATATCAGCAGACATTCTGCATAAGGATGTTCTTCCATACATACAGGGCCGCCTTTCCTTAATCGAGCTAAAAGACATCATTCCGATTCAGGAAATGATTATCACCAGCGATTCGGATGAAATCATTCAAAACATGATGAACGGCTACATGGCCATTCAATTACATCCTCATGATGAGGATTGTTTATTAGTGAATATCGCAAACAGTAAATTTCGCGATGTAGGAGTTCCAATATTGGAAGCCTCTGCAATAGGTCCTCAAATTGGGTTTATTGAGGAATTGGATATTAATATTAACCTCATCCGAAAGAGATTGCCTATAGCTGACCTTATCGTAAAGGAAATGACCGTAGGAAATTTATCGAAAACAAAAGTAGCCGTTCTATATGTGAAAGGGATAGCAGATCCGGAGAATATAAACACCGTCATTCAAAGAATTACAGACATACAGTATGAACACATCCAGGATAGTTCCTATATCTCGGCTATGATCGAGGACAATTCCAATTCTTTGTTTCCCCAATCTATTTCAACAGAAAGATCAGACAGGGTGGCAGCGGGGCTTACAGAGGGAAAGGTTATCATTGCCGTTGATGGGTCACCCAATCTGATAATCCTGCCCGTCACGTTTATGGAATCCTTTATTGCAATGGAGGATTATAATTATTCATGGATTATCAGTAATTTCTTCCGTTTATTGCGCTTTGCTTCCATATTTATTTCAGCATTTGTCACTCCTATGTATGTGGCGATCATGACCTATCATTACGAATTAATTCCAGCTCGTCTGCTGGAGCCGCTTGTTGGATCAAGAGCAACAGTTCCCTTCCCCCCTTTTCTGGAAGCATTGTTTTTAGCGCTAATGATCGAAATGGTAAAGGAGGCAGGGATCCGATTACCGCTAAAAATTGGGCAATCGTTGGGTGTCGTAGGCGGTATTGTCATCGGCCAGGCAGTGGTGGAAGCCGGATTAACCAGCAATGTGCTGCTGATTATCGTGGGGCTTGGAACATTGGCTTCCTACACATCCCCCGTGTATAAATTCAGCAATACCATCCGCTTTATTAAGTTTCCGATCATTTTTTTAGCCGCTTGGCTCGGCCTATTGGGCGTATACCTTAGCTTAATTTATATATTGATACACATACTAAGGCTGACGTCACTTGGACGGCCATATATAAGCAATTATCCTATGCGGAGAACCGCATTTCAGGACTTATGGATCAGACTCCCTTTTTCCATGCAAAAAGATAACCCCCAAAATTTAAGGCCGCAAAAAAAGAAAAAGTTTTCAGGAAACCAAAAGAATCCTGAGCCATTGAATGATTTTTACGAATAATGATATAGGGTGATTCGTTTGAAAGTGAACATAAGGCACCAGGTCTCCCCTTATTTAGTCTTTTTCATCATTTACAACTCACAGGTGGGTGTGGGGATTTTAAGTTTTCAAAGAACAATTGCAGAAAAAGCGGGATATGATGCATGGATAGGTGTCCTCGCCGCAGGATGTTTGGTTCAGGTCTTTATTTGGGTTATGTATAAATTGCTTGGAAAAGCACAAGGGGATATCATCGATGTTCACACAGCTTCCTTCGGCAATTTCCTTGGAAAATTCCTAAGCTTCTTCATCATCAGCTATTATGCTTTAGCAAGTGTGTCTGTAATGCTTAAATTCATAGAAATTATCCAGGTTTGGATGTTTCCAGCCATACCTTCCTGGATTATTTCCATGTTGATTCTAATACTTGTATATTATTGCATTTCCGGAGGATTTCGCGTTGTTGTCGGCTTGTCATTTTTATCTTTTCTTTTCCCGCAGCTATGGGTCTTAGTCCTCTATATATTTCCATTGAAGCTTGCTCATTTTTCCAATTTGGTTCCCATCATGAATCACTCCGTTATGGACATGCTGGACTCTGTTAAGAGCTCGGTGTACACCCTAGCAGGAACAGAGACACTATTAATGGTTTATCCATTTATCCGGAATCCTGATAAATCCAGAAAGTTTGCTCATCTGGGTGTGCTTTTTACTACATTGCTCTATGCCCTCTCTTCTATTGTGTCTTTCACCTTTTATAGTGAAAACCAGTTAAAAACCACCATTTGGCCTGAGCTTTCACTTACTAAAGTCATTAAGTTTTCTTATTTGGAGCGCTTTGAATATTTATATATCTCTATGTATTCAATGGTTGTCACCGCATTGATTTCGCTGTTGTTATGGTGTTCAAGCAGGGGGTTAAAGAAAATCTTTCATGTGAAGCAAAAGTATGCTTTATGGGGCCTTATTTTATTCAGTGCAGGGTTGAGTCTAATAAATAATGAGCATTTTAATGAGATGCTGGATAAATATATTACGCAGATGAATTTGTACGTCTTTTACGTCTATATCCCTCTGCTTCTGATTTATTTCACTTTGTTTAAAAGGGGGCATCAAGGTGGGTAGCCGCTCAGTATTATCGATCTTCTTCATCCTTTTCCTATCCGGGTGTTCCCTGCTCCCAACCCGTATTGTCAATGAGGTCGGGATGATACAGGGTGTGGGCTATGATTTGGCCGATGAAGGAGAGATTGAAGGGACCGTTGCCTATCCAGTCTTTAAGAAAGAAGGTTCAACAACCGAAGTCAAATCAGCATCCGGATATTCCAGCAAGGAAATAAGGGAAAAATTAAATAATGAAACACAGCTTCGTTTAGTCAGCGGACAGCTCAGGCTGGCTCTTTATGGGAAGTCACTGGCAGAAAGCGGGATCAATGATTTTATCGATACCTTAAACCGGGATCCCTTTATCGGAAGCATCGTTCAATTGGCGATTGTGGACGGGGAAACGAAAGAGCTAATGAACCTGAATAAATATCAGAGTGAGAATATTGCCATTTACCTCCAGGAAATGCTGGATCAAAACATGGAGTTCGGAACGCTTCCAAAAACCAATCTGCAAACTTTTTTATTTCAATTATTTCAGACAGGTCAAGATGCATACTTACCTTTATTAAAAAATGTGAATGGTACCATCAGAATAACTGGTTTAGCGGTTTTTAAAGATGATAGCTTTATTGCTTCCATTCCAAGGGAAGACATATTTATGTTCAAAACATTGCTTAAAAAGAACAAAAACAATGGTACGCAGGCGTTTGTGCTGGAAAATGGGGATAAGGTGGTACTGGAAACCCTTTATTCAAATCCTAAATATAAAATAAATATGGTTCAGGGAAAGCCGGAGTTTTCCATTCACCTAAAAATGAAAACAAAACTTCAGGAATATTCTTCATCTGAGAAAAAAAGACAGACTTTCGATAGTAAGAAATATCAGGATAAAGTAGAGAAGGAACTAGAAAAAAAGCTCTTACTTTCATAAATAGGCTTAAAGAGGAGCAGGTTGATCCTCTAGGGCTGGGAGCAAAATTCAGGGAGCATGACCGTGCCTTTGATGAACAACAATGGAAGATGCATTACCCAAATGTCAAAGTGTCCATAAAAGCCGATGTGGAAATAGAGCAGACTGGAACAATCAATTAACTGGATCAAAAAAAGCTGCCTGATCAGCAGCTGATTATGAAGGCTTTTGTGCCCAAGTGGTACGAAACTTGAACATCGAAATGATCATGACTGAAGATAAGATAATGGCTCCGCCGTCCGGCAGGATCCCTAACACGCCATAAACGTCATTAACTGCTGTCCACATTGATGAAGGAATCATAATAGGACCAGTGGCTTGCGTGACATTAACGATTAAGATGATACACCATAATATTTTTGAGCGGCTATTTAAAGCCAATATACCTAACGCATTTCCAGCAATGTATAAACACCCGACAATCCTAAAACCAAATGTGAATTCGATTGCTTCACCAGCAGGATCCGCTACTCCCGCCATTTGCATCATGGTTTCAATAAGTGTCGGATTTATAATAATAAAATTGTGAATGGCTGTCCCCATGGTAAAAAGAATGGAACATAAAAAAATGGTCATTTGCAGCTTTTGGGTTGCAGCTGAATCTGTTAATTGATGTTTCACTTGTGGCATTTATCTTCATCCTCTTCCTGACTCTTTATATATCAAATGTAACATGGTCCATTTATAGTATCGTGAGCCTCCGGTTCAATTTTTATCTAAGTCTTGGGATTTAGTCTATCGCAGGAAATGGACCAGAAGCTGTTCCTTAATAAAAGCCCTTTTGTTCTAGAAAAAAAAAATCCGCCAATCAGACAGCCAATATTCGCACTTTTTTTGTCACCCATAGAAAAAAGCCTTTCTCAGCGAAAGGCTTCTCTAATCTGCAAAGTATGGCCTATTAGAATCATTACCCTCTATGTTTTATCAGAAATAGGTGAGAAAGTGGGACAGAGGGACAGGTGTAATGTCCCTCCCTAGTTCGGACTCACCCACGAGATTTTCGCTTTTTGTGTCTGAAGCTCCTCCAGCCCAATGGTAAAAAGCATCAAAAAAAGTGCACAGATTCATTCTGCACACCAGCTCCCCGCCTTACACCAACCCTATTTATTTTTGCCTTCCATTTTAAAAAGGATCTGATCCAGCTTTTCTTCCATTCGCTTTAACCTGTCGTTTCTTCTCTTGAAAATAAAAAAGAAGATGACGAGAATTCCAGGAATGGCCAATAAAAAGGCAAAAGCTGAAATATAAAATCTCCGGCATTCCATCCGGCCAGAGCCAATGTGAACAAATTCATGATGGCTCCCCTTTCCGGGATGACATGGTTAAGGTATATAGCTGCCTGAGGGATACTACTAGAGCAAAAACAGCCAAAGCATTGGTTACGGAAAAGAAATCTATGTCCGTCAACATGTTTCTGATCATTAATAATATTGCTATGACAGAAATGATAATGGCCGAATAAAAATCAAACCTGCTGCTATTTTCTTTCAAAACCGGCTCCACCCCTTTTTGTAAGTTTACGATTTTGCAGGAGAGAAAGTTTCATGTTCAGCCATAAAAAGGGACAGGTTCATTTTCCCCCATCCCTCTGGGACAGTTGACCTGTCCCGTTGTCCCACTTGCACTATTTCTCTTTCAACATTGAATACTTACGATAAGCTTTATAGAAACTGATGCAGAAGAACACAGCCATAAAGAGTGGAAGCAGCCTTAAAAGGACAAATGGAGCTCAAATAAAAAGGCTTTCCAAAATAAGGAACCTTCCATACTCCAAAGACCTTCTGCTAAATACAAGCCTGAATCCTTATAAATCATATAAGAAAAAAACAATAACAGTAACCCTAAACCAGATGAATAACCCATCAGCCTTTTATAATAATGACTCTCTGATTGGCGATCCGAGAAGATTTGGCTTTGTCCATCATCCTCTTTTTGCCAATATCGAATTCCGCCAAGCCATGGCCCATCTATATAAGCCCAGCCAAAATCTTCATATAATCCTTTGTAACCTTCAAATTTTTTCTTTGAAAAATAATCCTGATAATCGAGCCGCATCACATATTTCTTGTCTGTTTTTTCGAAAGTGTATATGCCCAAACCGCTAATATTTGTGCAGCGATAGCCTTTTTGCAATTGTTCGTTCAGCCAGTGCTCCTCTTTTTCAATATCAAAAAACATCTTAAATCTTTTCATTCGATTCACTTCCTTCGTACAGGGATAAAATATGCAGCAGCCTGTTTTGTTCGACTTTCAAAATTTTGCTTCCTTCCGCAGTTATCATATAAACTTTTCTCCGGCCTGACTCTCCAACAGGTTCGATCCAGCCATGCTTATTCAAGTTCTCAATCGCACCGTATAATGTACCAGCTGCTAAAATAACAGTGCCATTACTTATCTCTTCTATCTTCTGCATCACGGCATAGCCATGGAGCGGCTCACGCAGAGCCAATAAAATGTAATGCATGGTTTCAGACAACGGTAATAATTTATGTTTCATATTCCCACCCTCTATTCAGTTCAGCTATATAGTTCAACTTAATAACAAGATAATACAGTTTAACTGAATAGTCAACAACCATTTCATCTTAGTCAAAGGAACTTTAAGTAACTATTTAAAAAAGCCGCTTTCCTTACGTAAGGGAAAGCGACTTTTGGTGTAGTTTATTCATTTAAATGGCCCCATTGTTGAACACAAGTTAAACCTTGTATCTGCCAACTTGCTCTCGCTGGTGAAAGAAGAATAAATGGCAAAAATACATCAATCTCTATCAGCAGCCATTGGAGGCTGTTCAAACCATCCTTTTTCAAGCATGATCTTTGCAGCACTCTGGACAAAATGTGAATTTTTCATTGTTGCCTTCAAATAAACCATCCCTACATCTCGCCGGCCATTGACCGCCACTGAATTTCCGAAGGCTCTAAGTTTTATTGAAAACATATCCATCTTATGGAAAATCATGATTTTATCAGAAAAAGGCGAGAAAGTGGAATTGGTTATTAAGTCATCCAGATAAGGTGGAGAAGGCAAATCTTCATCATGCAGTTTTTGCCTATAACTTTCAATATTTGTTGTGGTAATTTCTTTTCCCTTCTCAAACAATTTGCGTATCTTTTCATCCTTTGCCACTTGGGCAAATGCCAAAATGAGCGCTTTACTTGTCACATTATTTTCAATATTATCGTAAAAATGGGCGATTTCCATTGCATGCAAAGGGCGTTTATCTCCAAGGTAGCCGGTTAAAAAATCTTTATGCACAAATTCCGCTTTCTCAGGAACTGGAATGATTGGGGGTTTAATGATCAGCCCTTTATGTATTAATATATCTTTGATTTGCTCCATTAAGTCCATGGTGCTATCCATGCAATGCCTAAAAAATTCCTTTACGTCCTTTCTGTACATAAGAGGGATAGCAATACTATAGATACTCAATCCGGCTTTAGCCGCATACTTTAAATAGTGGACGTAAAATTCATCCATAAACAGTCTGGGAGCACCTAAATTTACATCCTCTTCCGTAAAACCTTTAGGGATGGGAAACCCCTCTTTCTTGAAAATATCTTTAATGGTCTCCAAAAATTCTTCTGACAGCTGCAGGGCATTTTCCAATAAGCTTTTAATGTCTTTATCTTCAACATGCTCCAGAAAATACTTTAAAAAACATGATGCCATGCTGTTTCCCATATATGTGGCCCATAGCTTGCCCATTTCTGCTGATGTTAATTGTTCCGAGCTATTCGGATTATGAGAACTTAATTTAATGAGTTTAATTTTTTTCATGACAATCCCTTCTTTTTTACTTACTATCTCCTTTCTTTAAATTCGTATACTTTAAATTTTGTCATAATTAAAGCTGCTATTTTGGGATGATAGGGTTAGATGTCAAGCAAAAGACAAATTCAATGGGAACAATGATTCGGGTTAAATGAAACTTATTTCAAGGGGAAACCGTACAAATAGTTATAAGCAAAAAGGGGCTGGAAACATTGTTTGAATATAAGTTCGTTAAAATAGAGTTTAAAATACTGTCTGGTAAACCTAAAGAAGATTACCGAGAAGTAATTCAAAGTCATGCAGAAAAAGGATGGCGTTTTATTCAAGTATTCTCTCCTGACTTTGTAACTTCAGGGGTTGCGGCAGGTACTTATTATGAATTAATTTTTGAAAAACCTTTGGAGAAGATGAAAAAGTAACCCGATTTCACACACTTAACTAACTCAGCACTAGATTTTAGAAAATAAATTAAAAATGAATGGAGGATTCCAATATGACAAGTACCACTCTATTATTAATAGCTTTGGCATCTATAGTTATATGGATATCATTATCCATAGAGCTAATGAAGCCTTCAAATGAGCAGAATAGCCGAAAAATAGTTATTTTAACAGCTGCAGGTTCTGTATCAACTTTAGTTCTAACCATTCCACTTCTTCAAAATATCTTTTTTTAGGAAAAAGGAAAGTTAGTATGTACACTTCAAATGGAAACCGCTGTCCATGTCTCAATAAGCCTCAACTTATATAAGAAAAGGGAGCTGCCGATCCCCACTGGATTAACAACTCCCCGCTTACTTATGGAATAGTATCTTCCTGTTATTTGGAAATGAGATATTTTTCTTTAAAATTGACCAAAGACGTGCCTGCTTCGGGCTCTATTTGTAAATTCCGCCTCTCTATTTGCAATTTCATCCTCTCTATTTGCAGGTCCACTCCATCTATTTGCAAAACCATTCTTCCCGCGCTGACTGCACTCGACTATTTGCAAATTCACCCATTCTATTTGCAATTTTGCTCTCTCTATTTGCAAATTTCCCCTCTCTATTTGCATGTCCACTCCATCTATTTGCATATTGATATTCAATTTGCAAAAAAAGCTTTCCTATTTGCAAATTCAGCGTTCTATTTGCAGATCCTCACCATCTATTTGCAAAATCCCCTCCAGCCAGCAGTCACCCCAAAAAGAAAACCCGGCTCCTCCAAGGAAGCCGGGTTTCCCCATACTATTATTTATCTTTCTTTCCTTTCCCTTTACCAGGCTTTGCCGGGCCATCAGGGGTTTCGTGGTTTTGCGGAGGCTGTTCGCCTTTTTTCAGCTTGTACAGTTCGACCGTTTTGGTTGTTTTGTTGCCGGCCAGGTCCTCTGCTTCAAACGTGAAGACGTTTAAGCCTTCTTTCAATGATAGTTTAATCTTTTTGAATTCCTTTTCGATGCCTCTCATTGCATAAGGCTCCTGGAATTCCTGGTAGAATAGTTCGCTGCCGTCCTGGTAGAAGCGAAGCTGGTCAAAGTTATCTGTCACGGTGATGTTGATGACAGGGTCTTTCTTGTTATGCTTAATGTATTTGCTTGAAGGCAGTCCATCAATATCAACCGTCGGGCCAGTCGCATCGACGATGATTGTGCGCTTGAAAGAGATCGCATTATTTGCAGTATCCACAGCCTTCACTTCCAGGCTGTGAACACCATCTTCAAACGTCATCACTGTTTCAAATTCATATTGACCTTTTTCTTCGTTGTAAGTTGTCTCAATAGGTGTTCCGGCAATGGTGAATTCCTTCATGCCAGACTCTTCTTTAATATGGCCGCTGACAGTCAGTTCATTGGTGTTGTACACTTCAAGGGCCTCAGGCTCTTCTAGGTACACGTATGGAACAGTCTTGTCATTGCTCACTTCGCCCACTTCCACAGTTGCTTCGGAAGAGTTGCCGGCAAAGTCATAGGCTACAACCTTAACATTGGCGCCGACTTCCAATTCTTCCGGAAGATCAAATTCTTCTGTATCCCCGCTTAGTGCTTCATCCAGAATAGACTCTTCATCTACGAAAATATCAATATACGAAATGCCTGAGCCTTCAGGGTTGTCAGCAGCTTCCAGCTTTAATGCTGTGTTGCCTTCGATAAGGTCAGCCTGAACGCTTGGCGCAGCCGTGTCCACTTTTACAGGGATTTTCACGGATTGCCATTCTGCCCCTGCATAGTCGATGACAGACTTAATCTCGTAATAGTACTGTCCATCCTCGGCAAGCTGGTTGCTGACTTTTCCATCCCAGCCCCAAGACGGATTTAGCGTATAATTCGCACTCCGGCCGCCATCAAAATAATGCTTGCGGAGGCTGTTTTCCGTACGCAGCTTACGTAACGTTTTTCCATCCTCATCTGTAATCGCGAATTCTACTTGTTTCGCATTTCGCAAGAATGAAAGAACCGGAATCAATTGATCCTGAACTTTGTCCCCGTTCGGTGAAATCGCGATTGTTTCACCGCTGAATGCATCGTTTACCGGATCATATCCTAAGTAAGAATAGCCCTCGGCAGTCTCAGAAACAGCTCCTGCCATTCCGTAGAAGGAACTCTCATCATACTTCATGCCATCAAGGATTGGAGCCTTGTCCCAATCTCCCTTGAAGCCAACATAAGGAACCGTTAATTGCGGGTTCACGTCAGTTGAGTCTGTCAAAGTGACATACCCTTCAACAAAATATCCATTCGGGAATACCTCGTTGATGTCACTAGGAGTTTCCCAGTTTCCTGTCTTCGAAGGATCTAACACTTTTGCATTGCTGACATCCACACTTACTTTAAAGCTTACAGATCCATTCGCAGGAACGGTTACCTCTGCAGAATCCTGGCCTTCCACTTTTACAGAAGCATCTAAAATGTTCTGAGCTTCAAGCTCATCCGCTGCCCAGCCCATTTCTTCATAGGCTGCAAAATCAGTCTGCAGATTCGCTGCTACATCGTAAGCCACATCTTCATTACTGAAGTTTTGTGCTTTTAATGTGAATTCAAATGTATTGCCAACCTCTTTTAAAGCCACTTTCCCTTCATTCGTTGAAGTCTCCGTTACGATAACAGGAGAAGATAATGCCGAATGAAGCTGCATGATGCCGGAACCTTGTCGGCGTGGGGAATAAGGGATATTCCATTCAAATGCACTGTTGACGGTTCCTTTATCAATGACTGGTGCCGCTGTATTCATCATGAGGTTCTTCGCTACGTTGACACGGTCAAAGCCGGTTACGCCAAATTCTGTATCCACACGCTCAAGAACAAGTGCCGCACCTCCGGAAACGTGAGGAGCTGCCATGGAAGTACCGCTCATCATACCGTACTGGTTATTCTCAAGAGTAGAGTAAATTTGTCCGCCCGGAGCTGTAATCTCAGGCTTAAAATCCAGGTTAGGCGTTAATCCCCATGAAGTGAAGGCGCTCATTTTGCCTGCTTCAGGATTTGCTGATTTTGTTTTTTCTCCGTTAAAAGAAAGCGTGACTGTCTCGCCATCCTGAATGGCTGCTGCAAGCTTGTCTCCATCTGTCTTAAGCATGAACAGCTGCGGGATGGTAATGGACGGATCGCTTGCCATGTTGACATAACCGTCAGCATTATTGTAAATAATGACGCCAACAGCACCAGCTGCCTGAGCATTCATCGCTTTATCAACAAATGCCAATTCTCCGCGCTTGATTAATGCGTATTTTCCAGCAACTCCGGAAAGCTCTTCAGGTTTGCCCAGTCCGCCGTATGCCACCTCAAATGTTTTCTGTTCAACATCGTTCGGATGGACATTGCCAGCTGATAAAAACGCAGCTTTTCCGGACTCTTCACCGAATTGATAGTTCACTGCATCGAGATCCATGAAGCTATTTTCAATGGATGCTACTTGCAAAGAATCATAGGATACACCAGGTGATCCGCTAACGCCGATATCCGGGTTTTCACTGCTTGGATTCGCAAATCCATTTCCAAAGTGAGCAGAGTTCCCCGCAGAAATAGACATTAAAATGCCGTTTTCCACTGCTCTGGCAATCGCTTTTTGCTCAGCTGATTCAGGGCTGACGAATCCAGCTGTAGAACCAAGGCTCATGTTCAGTACATCTGCTCCAAGTACAATCGCATCATCAATCGCCTTTACATAAATATCACTGTATGTAGAAGGCATATTCGGATCATTTCCGAATACTTTAAGCGCAAGGATCTGGGCTTCAGGTGCTACCCCTTTAATGCCGCCGTTCTCCTCATCACCATTCGCTCCGACAGTTCCGGCAACGTGCATTCCATGCATGGAAGCATCCGGGCCGATATCACGGATTGTGTCATTTTCATCCATATAGTTGTAACCATATGGTACTTTTTCAGAATAATATTTTCCAAGAAGGCCGTTATCTTTTTTAAACTTGGAGATTTCCGCCTTCGTTAATTCCTTTTCTGATTCATCGGCTAAAACCATATCACGGTGAGAAGGATCCATACCGGTATCAATGACACCGACTACCATGCCCTCACCTTTAAAGCCATAATCACGCCAAGCTTCCTGAGCTTGTACGAGCTCTTTACTGTATAGCATATCCGGTTTTTCCTGCGGCTTTTCGTACTCGTTTACCACTTGTACTTCCGCCACTTCCGGCATTTCTTCTACAAGCTCAATATCGCCATACATCATCTCAGCACTAAAGCCATTTACGATTGTAGTAAAGCTTTCGCGCTCAATCATCTTCACTTTATTCTTTTTGGCACGATCCTTTACCTTCTGCTGTTCAGACAGCTTTTCATTTTTCAGCTTCTGCTTTGTTGCATCTGGAAGTTCTTTATACTTCTTCTTTTGCTTTTGGGCATAAAGGACAGATGGCTCTGTCTTCATCTCCACGATGACCCTGACAATATCTGTTTTCTTGTATTGCTTGTCCAGATCACTTTTCTTTATTTCCTGGATGGTCTTGCGGTTTTCTTCTCCTTTGGTGTTCGGTGTTTTCACAGGCACAACGGCTGCAGATACCGAACTGGAGAAGATTAACATGAACATTAATAAGGCCACTGCTGATCTTTTAATCCTCATTCCCTACCTCCTAGTTATATTATTCTGAATTTTTTTAATACACTATAAAGGTACCAAAACCAAAATTTTCATATAAGGATCAAAAGACCTGATTAGCAACTTTTATAACAGGAAATTAGATCTATTTTTCTCGAAAAATGCTGTAGAAAAATTTCATATTTTAACAGAATTTGAGACTTAGCTGGGACAGAGGGACAGGTTCTTTGTCCCGATAAAGGGCACTGCTAAAAAAGGCATAAACCAGACAGCATCAGATGGGCTGGTCTATTTGCAAGTTTTAAGATTCTATTTGCAGATTCAGGCTTTCTAATTGCAGGTCCTGTCCATCTATTTGCAGATTGATATTCAATTTGCAATTAAAGCTTTCCTATTTGCAAATTCAGCGTTCTATTTGCAGGTCCTATCCATCTATTTGCAAAATCCATACCTCTGCAGATTCCATTTATCAAAACACTCATTAAAATGGATATTTATGTTAATATATTACTTGGGTTCCTTAAACCGATCCAGCTTTATGATATTTTCATGCTGTCTAAAAGAATAAGTACCATACAAAGAATAACAATAAGCATCCAGAACACATCCGCAGCAAAGTTCATACTACTACCACGATTTAAGTATTTGCCCTATTTTAAAAGGAAAGCGGTGAAAAAATTGAGTAAGAATAAACGAATATTACTAAGTCTATTTGCCATCCTCATTTGCCTTGCGCTATTTGTGATTGGAATCCTATTTGCCGAAAAAATGCCTTTACTTACCGTGCTGGGGATCGCCGGACTTAGCGGAATCTATTATGTTGTGTTCCGGCTTGTGAAGACATCAGCGGAGATAGAAAAATAGCTTAGATGAAAAGGAGATACACATGAATACATTTAAAATATCATAGCCACAAAAGAAGAATTTGCGTTTTTTCGGGAGGAAATCGGCCAGCCGAGTGCGCGTGCCGCCGGCAAAGTTATTTCTTTCATCGATGAGCACTGCATTAATTTTATTTCCAAGTCGCCTTTTTTAACGATGTCCACTTCAGATGCAGCCGGGAAATGTGATGTTTCGCCAAGGGGTGATGCCCCTGGGTTTGTGACAGTTCTTGATGAGCAGCATCTATTTATTCCGGAACGGCCGGGCAATCGAAGAATGGATACCGCTCATAATCTTATCGAAAACCCCAATATTGGTCTTCTTTTTCTCATACCAGGGCTTGGAGAAACACTAAGAATTAACGGTAAAGCGTACATATGCCGTGACCCGGAGCTTTTAGAAATGAGTATAGCCAATGGACGCACTCCGCTATTTGGCATTTTAGTAGAAGCAGAGGAATGTTTTATCCATTGTGCAAAAGCATTGATCCGATCGGGGTTATGGAACGGGGAGTCATGGCCAGCAAAAGAAGCCCTTCCTTCTGCCCCTGCTATGCTGGCAGCCCATACCAACCTGCCGAATCAAACCGCTGAACAAGTGGCGAAGGATCTTCAGGAAAGTTATAAACACAGATTGTATTAAGGGTAAATAAACGATGCGGAAAAATGAACCTGAACAGATTTGCTGGTTACATTGTATTTAGCATATTAACTCAAAACAAAAATCGGCAGCTTTTTTTGCTGCCTTTTCTTATGGTTTTTACCCCTCCTCATGTAAAGAGTGTTCCAGGTTACCTAGTGACCCAGATGTTTTTCGTACTGAACAAGTAATCTCATGTAATCAGCTGGCGGTTTTATGTCCGGCTTTAATTGTTTAACGATTTTAAGGGCTGAGTCATGCTTTAATCCATATCTCTGCATATAAAAAGCAGTAATAACAAAACCCAAACGCTCTTTGCCAATGGTATCATGTATTAAAATTCTATGTTTTAACTCCATAAGATGATTTAACTGTTTCATAAGTCTAAGAACCCATTCTATAGTAGGAGCAACCCGAACATTAAGTGGAGCCCAAATCATAATTCTCCCAAAAAAATCAAAAGGAGGCTGGTCTGGTTTAGTTCTTAGATTAACAATTGCAGTTATATTTTTTTTTATAAAATCCCAGTCTGCTGAAGAAATCTTCCCGCCGATATAGAGCCTTTTTGGAATCATTTCAATAAAACTCATTTTTGACTCACCTCTTTTCATCCAACTCCTTCTAAAAAATAAAAAGGCAGCCAAGACTGCCCTTTCTCTACTCCTATTGAGTTTAAAATTAATGCCGAATGCAAATTTACCTAAAGCCCATCAGTATTAATCAAAGTCATTTTCTTCTTCAATTTTTAATACTTTTCCTGTTTTTGCAATAATCTCTACCTCGAATAATCTGTTATCTGGTGTTAAAATAAAAACTTCATAAACTAAGACACCATTTTCTAAATCCATATCTACATGTTGAATTTGTCCCGGTACATTTTTAAGAGCGATCTCTTGAGCCTGCTCCTTTGTAATTCTTTGTCTATATATTGGTTTGGGGTTGCCATAATAATAATTTTCATACATTTGAAAATTCCCTCCTCATCCTTACATAATTCAACCTCTTTTATCCATATGTATGTGACAAACTAAAAGTGCTAATCCATATCTTTTTTAACTTACCTCAGTTTGTTCAAAAAGAAAAAGCCGCCAAAGATGGCAGCCGTTCTTAAAGCAATATTTGTACAATCAAATTTCAGTCTATATCGCTTCTATACTTCTCAGGTAATAACTCCATTACATTACACTTTACCAATTCACTGTTATAAGAAATGATGACATCCGTTTCTTTGCCGTAATCACTAATTAACTCTCGACACATACCACAAGGAGCAACCACCCAGCATTTCTCTATATCCTCGTGTGGGTGAGGATGGGCCACTGCTACTATTGTTTCAAATTCGTGTTCACCTTCAGATATAGACTTGCCAATAGCCATTGCTTCACCACATACAGTTATTCTCCCAACATTCGCTTCAACGTGAACTGCTGAAAATACATTACCAGATGTTGTTCTGACTGCTGAACCAATGTGATGCCGTCCATACCTGTAATTCTTTTCAATCACTTTTTCTGCTTCTTTTATCAATTCATAGTCTTTATCTTCCAAAGGTCTTACTTTTAACATAAAAGATCTCCCCCATCTACTAGTCCACCGTTATCTTAATACATATCCTTCTGAGTAAAATTCCAAAACGCCACAGCCAGGCAGCCTGCCGTCCAAACCCCAAGCACGGTCAGCGAAAACGACAGAGACATCCCTTCAATCGGCGGAGCCTGCCCTTCCAGGTAGTTAATCAGATCAAAGTTCAAGTTCACTAGGTATTTGGAGCTGGTCCAGCTTGAGCCGATGGAAGACAGCAGAGTGCCAGCGATTAACACAGCCATCATGGCCCCAATTCCCGTCGCTGTATTTTTCAACAGGACGGAGATCATCAGGCTTATTGTTCCAACTACCGCTGTTACCACCCATGCAAGCCCAGCTGACATCAGCAGGTATTTCCACATTGGCAGGGTATGAATATACTCCGATGAAAACTTCCCCGATGTAGAAGCTTGGAATCCGGTTAAGATAGGTGCAGTCCAGCCGTCATATCCGAGGACGATCCCTGAAATTCCATAGCAGACGATTACCGTAACCGCCATCAGCATGGAGGTATACAGCAGCACCGTCAGCCATTTCGCCATCAGGATCCGCCACCGCTTAACCGGCCGGGACAGTAAAGTTTTGATTGTGCCATCATTGTATTCCCCGCTCACAATATCTGCCATGATAATGATAATGAATAACGGCAGGACAAGCGTGATTCCCTGTGATAAAAAGATGCGGATAAACGTAGGGGCTCCAGGATAGTTCGGGTTGATATCATTGTCCAGATAATACTGCTTTTGCTTCAGATCAAATTCGAGGAACTGTCTGAACTCGTCCTGAATCCCGCTCGATGCCAGCCGATTTTGCCGGTCGACAATTTCCTGCTGAAGCTCCACCCGCCAATCCAGAGTGCCCTGCTTTTCGATTTTCTCCTGTATCTCCCGGTATTGGGCGTATGTAAACATCGACACCAGAATGACTAATATAACGCCAACAACCGCGAGGCGTTTTTTGGAAGCGATCTTCATCACTTCATTGCGAATCAGGCCAATCATATTCGGATTAGACAATATGATCGCCTCCTGTCAAACGGATAAATAGATCCTCCAAGGTCTGCACTTTCCTTTCAATCGTCCATACCTCAATGCCCGCTTTCATGAGTGCTTCATTGAGGATTGAGGTTTTGCTTTCATCCATCAGCGTATGTATCGTATGGTCATCGGACAGTTCTGCCGCCTGGACATGCAGGGATTCCTGTAAAATAGCTAGCGCACGGAAAGAATCACTGACTCTCCAGTCCACACCGGCAGACAGTGCACCAACCAGATCACTCACACTGCCGACCTTTACGATTTTTCCATGGCTCATAATAGCCACACGATCTGCCAGCAATTCGATTTCACTTAAAATATGACTGGATACGAGAACCGACAGACCCGTTTCATCGACCAGCTTTCTGATAAACAGGCGAAGATCCTTGATTCCCATCGGGTCCAGTCCATTCGTTGGTTCATCCAGTATCAGCACATCCGGCCGGCCCAGCAATGCCTGAGCAATCCCCAGCCGCTGCCGCATCCCTAAAGAATAGGTCCGCACCTGATCATCGATTCTGGCCGTCAGATCCACCAGATCAATGACTTCCTGTATCCGTTCATCATCCACACCGGGCAGCATCCGGGCAAACATCTGCAGATTTTCACGGCCGCTTAAATACTTATACAGCTCCGGATTTTCGACAATCGAACCAAGGCGCTGCATAGCCTGAACGAATTGCTTTCTTACATCAAAACCGCAAATGTGAATCTTTCCGGACGTTGGCTTAATGAGCCCGACAAGCATCCGGATCGTAGTGGTTTTCCCGGCGCCATTCGGACCGAGGAATCCAAAGACTTCGCCTGGATAAATGTCAAATGATATATTATTAATAATTGTTTTCTTTCCAATAATCTTCGTTACATTTTCTAATTGTACTGTTGGCTTTAAACTCACAGCATCACCCCTGTTCTATTCTAACTAAATCTTCGAACAATAACTCTTTTGAATACTCCAGTTTGGAAAAAAATTGATACAATCAAATTAGAAGGAGAGGTCAAAACATGAAAAAATGGATGTGGCCGTTATTTTTCACCCTATCCCTTGCCCTGACAGTTCTGTTTGGATATGGACTTGCCAGTGCCTATATGGATGTAACCAGCCCGCCCCGGGGGAAAAATTTAGAGAAAACAGAAGATAATCCTGCCACACCCGGCGATGCCTACGTCGCCCTTGGAGATTCATTAACAAGAGGTGTCGGCTCGTCGAAAGGAGAAGGTTTTGTCTCGCTTGCTGGAAAAGAGCTTAAAGAAAGCAATATCGTAGATCGTTTTCAAAACCTTGGGGTGCGTGGCGCCAGAATTGAAGATTTATTAACGCAGCTCGAACAGAAGGAAGTCCAGAGATCTATTAAAGAAGCCAAAATAATCTCCATCACCATTGGAGGCAATAACCTTTTTAATAGCGGGAAGATTCTGGAGAAATATTCAGAGGAAACCGCCCTGGGCATCGTAAAGACAGAAATTCCGAATCTGGAGAAAACATTCAAAAGCATTCGCGAAACCAATCCGAATGCCGTCATCGTCTATATGGGACTTTATAATCCTTTCAAGCAATCGTCCAATGGGGACTCATTTGATTCCGTTATCCAAAAATGGAATGAATCCGCCCGGACATTAGGATTGAAATACCGTGTTCAGGTAGCGGATACCTTCAATCTGGTTACAGATGCCAAACGCGACCTGTCCAGTGATGTCTTTCATCCGAATGATGCTACATATCAACAAATGGCGGAAAGCCTGTCACTTGTTTTTGAGAAAAATATCGTTGAATAAACTGAAAGGTGAATCTGCAGCAGATGCGCAGATTCACCTTTTTCGCTATAAATCTACTCTTCACAAATCTCTAATATCCGGTTTATTGGACTGTACCCGGTTGATATTCAAGACCTTTGGATCTGCTGCATCCGTATTGTCTATTTTGCAGATGATACACCATCTGCCTTTTACTTTTGAAGTTAACGGAACTTCTATATCATCCCCGTTGCCGGTTTTGACGAGGACGCGGCCATCGTATCTGGCAAAGTTCTCCCCTTTTGAAATAAAGCCGAGAAACCGGAAAATATTCGTGGCAATGATGACTGAGTCCAAATCCTTCAGTGTTTTGATCGTCAGGTTTTCTGAATTGTTTCCAGACGTGTTTCCGACACCGGAGTCTCGATCAAGCTTAATAAATGGAGAGGCATGGAACCCGCCCTTATTGCCAAAATAAATATGTCCAAACTGGCCTGTTTTGGTTTTATAAAAAGCATGCAGATCCAAATCAACACCCTTTGTCCATTTGAGTCTGACTTTAACATTTTCAATTTTGGCTGCCTTTCTGAGTGAAACCCCTTCTCCTGGCTTATCCAATGTAATTTTTCCAAGCTTAATCGGCTGCTGCTGAGCAGCTGGCTCGGGCACTATAGGCGGTTCGGGTTTTACTGCAGTCTCTTGTAAAATAGGACTTTCTATTTCCAGCGCAGGTGCCGCCTCACAAGCGCCGCTCTCCTGCTCTTCTTCCACTTCAATCCCAAAATGATTGCACAGTGCAGCTAGTCCGCCGGAAAAACCGCCGGTATTGGCTGAAAACTTCCAATCTCCGTTTCTATTATATAATTCCCCCAATACTAAAGTGTTTTCAATCGTAAAAGATCCCAGCTTATATGTAATCAGTTCTTCCCCTGTTGCTGCATTGCTGAATAAAATAGAAGCATTGTTCATTTCTGAGAAGGTCTGATTCTTTTTATCACCTTCATAGATGGTCAGCGTAAAAACAAGCTTTTCGATAGATGATGTTATTAAAGGCAAATTAATGTGAAATATTTCTGTGCTTCTGCCCGTCTCTGCAATCACAGAATGCTGTACAGATTGATCTGTTGAAACACTATTGCCATAAAAAATCATAGAGGAATCATCCGGGCAATAGCCATTTTGGTCAGCCATGAATACAGCTGCATCTATATCAAAAGCTTCAGGACTTTCCCAGCTGATCCGGATAGCAAGCTGCGATAAATCTGGCCTTGTTTTTGTTATATCAATGCGGGAACCTTTTTGAATGTCGGCTGTCATATTTTCTGCTCCTTTATTACCTGTTTACTGATATGATAGCTCATTCGACCAATAACTTCCATATTCAAGGATATCTTCTGCAGGAATTATTGGCAGCTGTCATCTTCACATCGCCCTGTATAAAAAAAGTCTGGTGCCGTAGTTTATTTTTGACCGCCACCAGCCAATGCCCTCTTAACTTCCCGAACAAATCGTTTTTCATCATCCAGCATAATGAGATGATCGGTGTCTTCATAAATGACGATATCCGTAAATGGATGAATTGCCTTCATACGAGAAGCATAATCCAGTGAAAATTCTTTATCGGTATTTTCATTTAAAGCAATCATCAGTGTTATGTGTACTTCTTCCGGGATCCCTGCCGCTATTTTTTCCGGGTTCAGTTCCCATTCTGCCTTCATGTATCCCAGCTGTCCGTCATCATTAATTTTGTATTGATATTTGTTTTCTGCATCATTCCAGACAATTTGATCCAGAACGGCCTGCTCAATGGCTGGGTTCCATAAAGAAGGATTATCCCCCTTCATAAACTCGATAAAGCTGGATTGGCTTTCGAAGATATGATCGGGCATCGTTCCATTTTCAATATCTGACCATGATAAGCCCTCTGTCTTACTGAATGGATAGTATCCTCCATCCACTAAAATTAAATTCTTCACATTTTGATACAGACTTGTATAAACCAGGGCAACGGACGCCCCGATAGAGCTCCCCGCCATACATACCTTACTGCTTAACCCAAGCGAAGCAATTAGCTCATGGATTTCCCTCGATACCTCTTCAAAGGAATAGTGATCTAACGCGTTACTCTTACCATGGCCAGGCAAGTCAATTAAAATTAAATAATAGGAATCTTTCAAGCCATCAACAACGGGTTCCCAAATCTTATTCGTCCAGCATAAACCATGGATAAAAACGATTGGCGGATTTGCCCGATCCCCTGCTGTGACATAATGAATATGGTTTGTCATCATTTAACTCCCTTTCTTTTTTCCTACTGATCTCCCTTTTGCACCAGCTTGATTTCATCAATTCTCCATTTCTCCTCTCTGTCAAATCGTCCTGGCGCCTTAACCATAACAAATTGATAATCCTGTTTAATGTCCTCTGCCGTATGATAGGTAAGGAAGATTTTATCATTTTCAATTCTGAACGCTTTAAGATCAAGAGCCGCATTTGGCACCCATTCAAACCCTTTTTCAAAGAAAAAGCCGCAAGGACAGTTTCCTTCACTATCAATTGTGTAGGATCCTGCCCCGTCTTTTAGGGCAATAAACCCATTCGCCTCCTCAAAGGTTTGTACGGCCTTGTATGTTTCAACCTCCCTTACAGCATCAGCAAATTCTTTATATTCTACAGCAGACCGCAAAGACTCGATTTCCTTTTCCAATTCCGAAAGGGTTACTTCTAAATCCTTATTTTCCTTTCTTTCCTCATCCAGCATACTAGCTTTCATTTCATATTCTTTTTTAAAACTTGCGGCTTCCTCAGCTAACTGATCCTTTTCCTTCCGCAGCACCTCAGCCTTGTTTGAATTATTTAAGCCATCCATGATAGCCAAAACGGCAATCATCAATAGAATAAGAAAAGCATAAGTTTTATAGTTTCTTTTCATAACTTTCACTCCCATCCCAGCCCGAAGTTCCACCAGCTGTGCTGCCCATTACATGCAAAAGAAGCCCTTCCGGACGGAACTGCTTTTCTACCATTTATTATTCCACTTATTCCTGTTATTTTGATATTCGCCCCTGAAAATATAATCGGCACTTTTATCTGAGCTCCATTGTGCCAAAAACGTGGAAATTGTCATAAATATCCCGCCAACAAGAAAACCGGCCATATAATAGCCCATAAAAAATAAAACAAAGGAACCTACAAGGGTTAGAATCATGATCGTAAGCAGCCAATTTATAACTTGCTCTTTTGTTTCATGCTTCATCTTATCCCGCCTTATCGGAAAGTAGAGTTGTATTTATTTTCTAAATATTACCTCTATTTTAACATAAATTCCCTTTCGGGCAGCATAAAAAATAACCTTGACCTCTTGGATCAAAGTTATCAGATTCTTACTCAAACTTCCCGGCACATTCCCGAATCGCTTCACCTTCAAACGTAAAAATGCCGCTTCTTGGTGGTTTCACGGATTGAATCATGGCTTGAGCCAATATTTCTGTCGGCAGCGGTTCCTGAGAACGAAGCAGTCCGAATTTATTAAAAAACTTTACGGCTTTCATTCCGGCAACCTCCATGGTTCTATCACTATTTTTTCGTACCAGCACAGGCGGCTTAAAGATTGTCACACCAGGAAACCCTAAATCTTTTACCGATTCTTCCAGCTGCCCCTTCATCCTTGGATAAAATAAGGGAGAATTAGGCGACGAGCCTCCTGAAGATACCAAAACATAATGACTGACATGGTTTTCTCTGGCTATGTTGGCAAACTGATATTGGTAATCGTAATCGATTTTCCATTGCGCTTCCTTACTGCCCGCAGCTTTTAAGGTCGTTCCCAAACAAGAAAACAAGACATCGCCTTTCACGGAATGCTTCCATTGTTCGGATTGATCAAAGTCAATCACATGCACCTTTAATTTCTCATGCTGGATAGGAAGACCCCGCCTGACAAAAACATCTACCTGATGAAAGGACTCATCTTCCAGCAGCAAATCCAGCAGGTCCCTGCCTGTTGCTCCCGTAGCCCCTATTATTAATGCGTGCATTTTTTTCTCCTTCTATTCTGGATAGTTTCTTTCAATTATATATTACATTCAAATATAGGGAACTAAAGATCTATTTGCTCGCCTGATTCCATCAGTCATTGTCCTAAACCTGAATAAAAGCTTGTTTAAAGGGTAATATAACTCTATAAAACTTTTACGAGGTGAGGGAAATGTCTAACATGATCAATCAAGAAGAAATTGAAACACTGCGAGAGTTAATCAAAGACATTGACACGGCCATGCTTACCACGGTTACGGAGGAAGGACTTGTGTCCCGTCCAATGAAAACACAAGAAGTAGAATTTGATGGTGACTTATGGTTCTTCACGAAAAAAGAGACTGCTAAGTATGAGGAAATTCTTCATGATCAGGATGTTAATGTGGCTTATGCAGGCAAGTCCTATGTTTCCGTCCGCGGAAAAGCGGAAATCGTTGAGGACTTGGAAAAGAAAAAGGAATTGTGGAGCAAAGCATATGAAGAAATCATGCAGACATCTTATGATGATTCCAACGTTGTCCTTATAAAAGTAAAAACGGAAGCGGCCGAATATTGGGAGACTGGCAATTTTACGAAAAAAGCAGCTTTTCTCTTTAAACGCATGACAGGGCAAAACTCTAAATCAACAGATATTAACGAAACAGTTGATATGAATAAATAAAGCAGAAATGGATTGTCTGGATGACAATCCATTTTTGTTGCGACAGATGAGTTCATTTTGACCGATTATGCCCCCCCCCCACTTTTTTGGCTGCCCAAAAAAATATTTTCAGCTTTAGATTTCATTTATCTTAGGAATTAGGAACGGAATTTTCCTTTTCATCATCCGCACTTCCATTTTTAAGGATTTCATTAATTTCCCCAACATCCCCTTTGGCATTAATGATTTCAAATATCTGATTCAGTCCTTCACTTGTTTCCTGATCTTTGTCTTTCATTAGAATCCCTCCATATAAAGTGAAACTTCAATCAGTGGGGGTTTTCCTTATCCCCCACTGATTGTTAGTTGAACCAATCGGGCCTTTACGGGCAGTTTGACCCCCACTTATCCTTCTTTGATTCCTCTGAATCTTGAAGCGGGGGTCTTACTGCCCGTTAGACTGCGATAAAAATCTTTCATTATAGGGTTTCCAACTTTTCCGTTTATATCCAAACAGACACCGTCTCATCTCCCTCCCTGTGATGATGCTTCTTAACCCCCTGAAAATTCCTTTTGACAATTTTAAGTAATCGGAGTAAATTCATATCATAGTATATTCAAATAATCAGATATACAAATTATAAAATTAAGAAGGGTTAGGCATGCAAAACAAATCAATTTTTACTGGAAGATATAGCGGATATTCCTTACAAGGTTTCCAGAAGGATCTTCTGTCGGGTCTTGTGGTTGGCGTAATTGCTATTCCATTAGGTATGGCGTTTGCCATTGCTTCAGGAGTAAAACCTGAATATGGAATTTATACGACAATCATAGCAGGGATTTTGATTTCACTGTTCGGCGGGTCGAAATTTCAGATCGGAGGACCTACTGGTGCATTTATCCCTATCTTGTTTGGGATTGTGATGACATATGGATATGAAAACCTATTAATTGCCGGATTTATAGCAGGGGTTATATTATGTTTTATGGGGATTTTCCGGCTGGGGTCTTTGATTAAATTTATTCCGAGGCCTGTAACGATTGGGTTTACAGCAGGGATCGCTGTCATCATTTTTGCCGGTCAAATTGCCAACTTTTTAGGACTGACAGGTGTTGAGAAGCATGAATCATTTCTTAGAAATATAAATGAAATTATCGTTCACTTTCATACCATTAATGGTTATAGTGTTTTAACAGGCGGGATTTGTTTAGTGACCATCTTACTGACATCTAAATTTTTCTCCAGGATACCCGGATCTCTTGCGGGATTACTGCTTTCTACGCTTGTGGCGATTTTCTTCTATCCAAATCAAGTAGCAACGATTGGATCAACATTCGGGGATATTCCAAGTTCGTTGCCCCATTTTGAGATTCCGGAGATTACGTTTGAAAAAATACAGCTGTTAATCGGACCTGCCTTCATTATTGCTTTACTTGGCGGCATTGAATCATTATTATCTGCAGTAGTGGCCGATGGAATGACAAAAAGTAAGCATAATAGTAATCGAGAACTCATAGGCCAAGGAATTGCGAATGTAATTACTCCATTTTTTGGCGGGATACCGGCTACAGGCGCAATAGCCAGAACAGCCACAAATATTAAAAACGGAGCCATTTCTCCATTTTCCGGAATCATCCATGGAATCGCGGTTTTGCTAATTTTACTGCTCTTTGCCCCTTATGCGTCGACTATCCCTTTAGCAAGTATGGCCCCGATTTTAATGGTCGTTGCTTGGAACATGAGCGAGAAGCAGGAATTTTATCATGTATTAAAAACCAGGACTGGTGATTCACTTGTTTTAGTTGTGACCTTTTTATTAACGGTTTTTGCAAATTTAACGATTGCTGTTGAGGCAGGTCTCATATTAGCTATACTACTATTTACGAAACGTATGAGTGATATGATGGTAACCTCAAAATCACTGCCCAATCATGAAAACAAACATGGAAAAATCCAATCTCACATGGTGACAGATACTCATGACTGTCCTCAAATTAGTATTTATACTGTAGATGGCCCATTATTTTTCGGGGATGCTCAATCGTTCGAACAGTCAGTCATGAATACGTTCAATCATAATACGAGAGTTTTACTATTAAGAATGGGGAAAGTCCCGCTGCTGGATACAACGGGCGAATATTACTTATCCAAAGTTGTAAAGGATTTCTCAAAACACGGGATTATTTTAATATCTGGAATAAAACCTCAGCCAAAACAGGTGCTAAAAAAGACAGGATTATATGAATTTATAGGAAAAGAATATTTCTTTGAACATACTGGTGAGGCGATTAATTTCTCACTTACACACTTAAATAAAGGTAAATGCCTGGGCTGCAAACACTTTGCGTTTAGAGAATGTACAGTCTTTTCTGGTGAAGAAAGTGATAGGCAAGAATTAAGAAAGGCTGCCAGTTCATCTTAAAAAACGATTTGAAAGAGAGGGCCAATAAATTGAACCTTGAAATCCAGCAGTTTAAAGCTGAATTTTTTAAAGCTCTTGCACATCCGTTAAGGATTAGGATATTGGAATTATTAGCGGATGGAGATAAAAATGTTAATGAAATTCAAAGCCTTGTAGGAAGTGAAGGGTCTGCGGTTTCACAGCAATTAACTGTTTTAAGAGCTAAAAACATTGTCACGGGAACGAAAGATGGAAATCGTGTTATCTATTCCTTAAGAGATCCCATGATTGTTGAATTACTTCAAGCAGCACGCCAAATTTTTAATAACCACCTTGTCGATACGATCGAAATGCTAGATAAGTTTAATGATGATGATAATACCGAACAGCCTTAAACGGCGATTATGAAAAAACAGATGAAATCAGGTGACTAAAATGTTAACGGGATTAATAATTGTTGGGGTTTTGATTGTTTTAATTGTGCTATTCTTAAGTGTTATCACAACTTCTAAAGCCTATAACTTTAAGCATACCGTGGACCCCTTAGAAAACAATCCAAATAGAAGCGAAGATCGCCAAGTACAAAATAGTAACAATAAATAATAATAGATGCCACTTCAGCAAAAATAAGGGATAATCCTTCTTGGATCATTCCCTTTTTTATTTGTTTACTATCTTTTACCGTTTCTTTATCAAATCAACTAATCTCACTAATGACCAAGTGAACAATAATAGAGGCAACCCGATTAAAGCCACTACAATTGCTACTCCAATAATGATAACCATTGTTTTTTCCTCATCTCATTTATGAAAAAAAATCAGCCTGGGCAGCAGCTGATTCTTGAAAACCTGGATCTTCATTAAAATATCTATTTCGAAATGAGATATTTCTCTTTGAAGGCTGGACTTAGTTCACTCCACACATCAAATTTATTGCCGTCTAAATCATAAAAGACAAAGTTTCTTCCAGAGTGTCCTCTGTCTTCGATCTCTCCTACTCTTATTCCATTTTGCTTAAAGTCTTTATGTATGGCTTCTAAGGCACTTAATCCATCAACTTCAAATGTAAGCGAAAATCGCTCATTGCCGTAAATATCAAAGAAATTGGCACTTTGACCTTCTTTAGATTTCACAAGAAAAATACTCTGATTGGCAAAATTTAAAATTGCTTTGTCCTGATCTTTGTAGCTTAACTCTGCTCCTAATTTATTTACATACCACTCAGAGGAAAGCTCTACATTTGTTACTGGTATGTAGGTTGTACCTACTCGTAATAATTTCTCGCTCATTTTCGTCATCTCCCAAATTTTAAAATATTTGCTTTTAATGTAAATAAATAAACCGTGAATATATATATGGATGATTCTCCTATTTTGCATGACTGCCTCTGTTCTTACGAGTTCATTCCTGTCCATTTAAAGTATCAATTGTATCCCAGCCGTAAACAAGTTCATAAAGTTTCTTTCCTGCAATCTCAACTTCAATCTTATCAATAACCTTGCCGCCCACGGCCTCATAAAATAACGTGGAATTATTATCCGCTAATACAAAAACGAGCATGGTGTTCATCCCTGATTTCCCCAATTCCTTAGTTACAGATTGAACAAGAGCCTTACCTATTCCTTGCCCTTGAAACTCTTTCAAAATATAGATGGAAGTGAGTTCTCCCTGGAATTCTTTGTACTCCCCACTTCTTTCCTTGCCGCCAGATGAAAAACCAACAATCTGTCCTTCATCATTTTCTGCCACAAAGACAATCCCCTTTGGAATAATATTAATCCATAACTCTTCACGGCTTTGATATGATAAATTCTCTAAGAATTCATCTGGGATAATATTTTTGTATGTAGTTCTCCAGCTGTCAACGTGTACCTTAGCAATTCCGCCTGCATCTGATAATTTAGCTGCCCTAACCTTCATATAACACCCCCCTTTTCCGTTCGTACAATGCAGATTATAGTGAATCATTATTTCTAGGCATTAATTTAATTAATGCTGCTATAAAAAATGCTCTCAAAAGTTTAGGTATGATATTACTTATAATAGAGTCATCAAATATGTACCTAGCCTGGTTTTATGGTTTTTAATTTCCTTCCTGGAATAAAAGCTCATTTAGCATCACACCTTAACCTGCCGGCGGAATAACCCCTGAAATAAGCAGAATAAACAGCACTAATCCAATGAAGAAAAAAATGATGGAGGATGTGAAGACTGGCCCCCTCCTAAACACAAATACTTCCCGCTTTTGGATAAGGCCTGTTTGAGCGCTCGCCTGTGAGGAACTGAAATCGGAAATGACTCCCCCGCTGCTTGAAAAGTAAAAGCTAAGGCCAGCAAAAGCCATTCCAGTAAAAAACATGACCTCAATGAACCTTACAGAGAATGTGGAGGCAACAAAAAGTGTTACACCTACTTCAATCAAAAAAGTCAGAAGCAAAACAATAAAATATTTAGTCCGTATATTTTTCTCCTCCTTTTCAAGTACCTTCTAAACTTTAGTTTAACATATTTTTACAAAAATTACTTTATTCTGAAAATAGAGTACAGGCGGTCAATACACCAAATTTTGAATGGCATGTCCTGTGATTAAACTTTACCTTGCCGAATGGAATTGCCTCCTTTAATCTAGTAGTAAATAAAATTGCCAGAGGTGGCCAAAGTGTCGAAACTTTTTAAATTAAAACGGCCGGGGCTTTTCGGGCAAATGGTTCTGCTTGTTCTTACTGTACTCATACTTTGCATACTGTTAATCATCATTTCTTTTTCCTCCATTATTGATCAAATGATTGAGAGAACAACTGGACAGCAGGCACTGACCGTTGCGGAATTGGTTGCTGAAAACGATTCTATTATTGATGCCTTTGGTGCAGAACATCCGGCACAACTTATACAGCCGATTGCCGAGAAACTTAGAGAGCGGACAGGTGCAGATTATATTGTAATAGCGAACGAGGATGGCATCCGTTATTCCCATCCCTACCCGGATCAAATAGGGAAAGAGACAGAAACACGCAACAAAGCCCCGCTCGCAGGAGATTCTGTTATTTTCATAGGAAATGGCGTCTTAGGAGAAGCAGTTAAAGCGAAAACACCCATTTATGATGAGGCAGGTACTATTATCGGTGTTTCTTCCGTTGGCTTCTTAACGAATGAAGTAGAAAGTAGAATCTTTGTTTATCAGCTGCGGGTAGCAGCTTTCGGCGGACTTGCCCTTCTGATTGGCATACCAGGCGCATTTTATATTGCCAGACGAGTCAAAAGGCTAATATTTAATTTAGAGCCCGAGGAGATTTCCCATGCCTTTTCTGAAAAACAGGCTATTCTGGAGTCGATTGGGGACGCCACTCTTGCCATCAGCCCTGCGCTCCAAATTTTATCAGCCAATAAAAAAGCGCGTGACATTCTGGGGGAGCATGCAGAAGGTACACTGACAGAGCCTCACTTGAAAGCGCTTATCAGAACTGCATTGCAGAATCCGAACCGATTAATCCAGGAACAAGCGCTCATCAAGAACTCGATATATATTGTAGACATTTCGCCCATCTTAGCTGAAGAAACGGAAATATCAGGTATAGTGCTGACTATCCGCCCCTTCTCTGAAGTAGAAGATCTGGCGAATGAACTTATTGAAATCCGGCAGCACGCGAACCATATTCGGGCACAGACCCATGAATATTTAAATAAATTGAACACATTAAACGGGCTCCTGCTACTGGAGCGTTACGAAGAGGCTAAGGCATTCATGAAGATGGAGGTGCAAGAACTGCAGCAGACTGTCACCTTTTTAATGTCCACCATTAAAGATCCTTTAATTGTTGCCGTTCTTCTTGGGAAAGTGAACCGGGCCAAAGAAATGAAAGTCTCGATCACCTTTGATGAAAACAGCCAATGGCTGGACTTCCCTGATACCATTCAAAGTGAACATGTCGTTACTGTAATTGGCAATTTGATTGATAATGCCCTTGAAGCATCTTCTGAATGGAAAGGAAAGAACGCCGCTGTCCACTTGTCCTTTACAGACTATGGAGACGAGC
Source organism: Cytobacillus sp. EB106-05-05-XG126 (assembly GCF_058791715.1). NCBI lineage: Bacteria > Bacillati > Bacillota > Bacilli > Caryophanales > Bacillaceae > Cytobacillus > Cytobacillus sp. EB106-05-05-XG126. Next base: position 231,387 of record NZ_JBYTDU010000004.1, read on the forward strand.
TTGTTATGGATATTGAAGACAATGGCAAAGGCATGACCTCCGAAGAAGAAGCCTACTTTTTCACCGAAGGAGCCACAACTACAAACCACCCGCAGCACGGCCTGGGCCTGACAATCATGCAGCATGCACTAAGCCAGCTTGGCGGGGAATGGTACCGCACAGACCGGTTAGAAGGAACATGTATGACCATCGCCATTCCAAAAAACAATTCTGAACACACAACCGCGGAGGAGAGAGAAAATCATGACTAACCCATCTATTGGGGTGCTTATCGTTGAGGATGACCCTGTCGCTTCGTCTGTATATGAACAGCTTATCCAAAAAAGACAGGATTTCACTGTCATAGGGAAAGCACAAACAGCTTCTGAAACGATTCAATTGCTAAACGTGATTACACCTGACTTGATCTTGCTCGATGTTCACCTGCCGGACGCCAATGGCATTGATTTGCTGTTTCAGATCAAACACAACCATCGCCATATCGATATCATCATGATAACAGCTTCAAATGATGCTAAAACCGTAAGAGATGCCATGCGCGGGGGAGCATATAGCTATCTGCTGAAGCCTATAATGGTTGAAAGCTTTTTTTCAACTTTTGAAGGGTACAGCCAAACAAGACACACCTGGCAAGCCAATGCTCATATTAAACAAGATCAAATACAGCGGCTCTTTCAAAAAAGTCCCCCTGCTGCGGAGACAAAGCACGAGGCTGAAGCTTTGCCAAAAGGCATCGACAAACATACACTGAGAAAAGTTACACAAGCAATGAAAGCAGCATCCACAAGCCTGAATGCTGAAGAAGTAGGAATGCAAATTGGCGCAAGCCACTCCACGGCAAGGCGCTATTTAGAGTATCTGGTTTCTATTGAACTTGTGGAAGTGGATATAGTCTATGGGAGTGTAGGCCGCCCCGAACGCCGATACAAACAACTCTAGCAAGCCCTCCTATAAAGGGGCTTGCTTTTTTTCTGAAAACAGAACTCCTGCCTCCCATATCCCCACTTCAAGGATCACCGGTAACCCGTAAGTTTTCATCTCTAGTTTCATAAAAAATATGAAAATTATGAAATTATTATGTTTTATTCAACTTAAACAACTAATCTAGCCTTTGAGGAGCACCCCTGATAAAGTGAGTCAAAAGGAAGCGCTTACAAATAATTAGGAGGGGTTTTATGCTCGCATTGCTTGGATATTGCATGGTTGCTGTTTTTATGGCTTTAATTATGACGAAACGAATGTCTGCCCTATTGGCATTAATTATTGTGCCGATCATATTTGCTTTAATTGGCGGGTTTTATACCGGGATTGGAGATATGATGCTTGAAGGGATTAAGCAAGTTGCTCCTACAGGCGTGATGCTTGTGTTTGCTATCCTCTATTTCGGCATTATGATTGATGCAGGCTTGTTTGAACCAATTGTGAATACGATTTTGCGTATTGTTAAGGGGGACCCGCTAAAGATAGCCCTCGGAACTGTTGCTCTCGCGTCGCTGGTCGCTCTGGACGGAGATGGAACAACAACGTTCATTATTACTGTCACAGCCATGCTGCCCCTATACAAAAAGCTGAATATGAATTTATACATGCTGGCAACGCTCGCCCTTCTCTCCATCGGCGTTATGAACATGACACCCTGGGGGGGACCGACAGCCAGAGTCATCAGTTCTCTGCAGCTTACAACCGAAGAAGTATTCCTTCCGCTGATTCCTGTAATGGCAGCCGGCATTCTTTTTGCCTTCCTTGCTGCCTGGTATTTTGGCATGAAGGAACGCAAACGAATTGGAATCCGCTCAATGGATGATTCCGCTATCAAGGAGCTTCAGGCTGCAGAGGAACAGATAGCTGCTGCAGTCAGCAGAGAATCGCTTGCAGATCTGCAGCGTCCAAAGCTGATTTGGATAAATGCAGGACTGACCCTAGCTCTTCTGATTGCCTTAATCGCCGGATTGCTGCCGCTCCCTGTTCTCTTTATGTTAGGCTTTGCGATTGCCGCGATGATTAATTACCCAAACCTGGTGCAGCAAAAAGAACGTGTTGCCGCGCATGCTGGAAATGTCCTCGCAGTTGTCGCCTTAGTCTTTGCTTCTGGTATATTCACAGGAATCATGAACGGAACTGAAATGGTGGATGCAATGGCGACAGCGCTTGTTCAAGTCATTCCGGATCAACTAGGATCACAGCTGCCATTAATTACAGCGATCACAAGCATGCCATTTACGTATTTCATGGCGAACGACCCCTATTATTATGGAATTATCCCGATCATAGGAGAAACGGCTGCGAGCTACAATATTCCTATGGCTGAAATTGCCCGTGCATCAGTGCTCGGCCAGCCTGCTCACGTGCTAAGCCCGCTCTATGCCGCAGGGTACCTGCTAGTCGGAATGATTGGCATTGACTATGGCCAAAATCAGCGCTTTGCATTAAAATGGGCAGTTGCCTCTTCACTATTTATGATTATTGCTGCGATTGCATTTGGCGTTATTTCGATTTAATATGAATACTGCTGTTTTTCACCTCGCAGCTGATCCTATGCTATAATTTGAAGGGTAAAATAAACATAGAGGTGACAACCCTTGGCCATACATGTCGTACTATATCAGCCGGATATTCCGGCCAACACCGGAAATATTGCCCTGACTTGTGCTGGAACGGATACAGCTCTGCATTTAATCCGGCCGCTTGGCTTTTCAACAGAGCCGGAAATGATCCAGCGGGCAGGCTTTGATTTCTGGGACTCTGTGAACATATCGTATTATGATTCCATGGATGAATTTTTCTCAAAAAACCAGGGCGAGTTTTACTATATTGAAACTTTTGGTGAACAGGCCCATTCATCCTTTGATTTCAGTGATGTCTCAAAGGAGCACTATTTTATGTTTGGAAAAGAAACCACAGGCTTGCCAAAAGACTTGCTGGAAGAAAATAAAGATCACTTTTTAAGAATCCCTATGAATGGCAATGTCAGATCACTAAACCTCTCGAGCACAGCTGCGATATTGGTATACGAGGCATTGCGCCAGCAGGGATTCCCGAATATGAAATAAACCATCTTCTGCGCTGGAAGATGGTTTATCTTTGCCCTCCTATAAAAGACATTGATTCAGTCCCCCTATCTCTTTTTAGCACCTTCAGGTCCATCATTTTTCCGGTTTCAGAATGGTTCTCTGCAGGGGAACGCCTCCCATTGAAACATTTCGTTCTATGAAAATATAGGTCTTGCCATCAATAATGAATTTCCGACTCCCTATATAACTGACCTCTCTCCCTTGATTGGCAAGTTCAATCTGGATTGCTTCAACATACTCTTTAAAGTCCACATACCTCTCATCCAGATCAATGGTGATATAATTTTTTCTATATCCCATTAACCAATTAAAACCAAATAGGCATAAACCAAGTATGGTCAAAAATAGTATGATTTCCATATTGAGGTTTCACCTCCCTGTAATACTAATGTATGAGAGTAGTATACATTCGTTTCACGTAAAGGTTTAATCTCCCTCTATCCTAACATAATATTCCAAACACAAAAAAACAGAGGGCATTTGGGGTTCCTCTGTTTTTTTTATAAACTTAATCCCTTTTTAGCTTTCCTTCCATCAGCCGGGCCATTTGCTTAGAATTAGAATCATTCTCTTCATAGAGTTTATGAATGATGTTTTGATAGTCTCTTTCATTACGGTTCTGGCTTAGTTTATCGGCAGCTTGAATTTCCTGTACTTTTATCTTGAATCCAACAATTCCCTTTAGCTGCTGTTCTACAAGCTCAGGAGAAAGTGTATCCCATAAGACAGGATTTTTGCGATGCTTTTCATATTTTTGAAGCAGAATGGCCAGGTCACCCTTTAATTCCTCTTCACTCAGAATACTCGCTTGCCCATATACATGGACAGCCTGATAATTCCAAGTCGGCACATTTTCTTCTTCATACCAGGAGGAAGAAATATAAGCATGCGGCCCCTGGAACATCACCAGTACATCTTCAGAGTCTGCAAATGTTTTCCATTGAGGGTTCCCGTAAGCCATATGCCCTGTTAAATAGCACGTATCTCCTTCATTATTTAGCTGCAGTGGCACATGAGTGGCAATGGGCCTTCCTTGTATTACTGTGACGATCGTGCCAAACGAGTTACTTTGAACAAACTCCCATACTTCATCCGCATTTGTGACTTTATAGTATTTTGGAATATACATAACCATCCGCCCTTCGAAAAAATTAGTTAAGAGTCTTGGCCATTATAAAATCCGTTTGTTCTTCATCACCCATATAAAAAGAATGGGCTCCCGTTTGGACAAACCCCATTTTCTTATAAAAGGCAATTGCCTTTTCATTTTTTTCCCATACACCCAGCCAAATTTTCTTTTTATTAAGCTCCATCGCACTTTCAAGGGCTTTATGGAACAGATACTTACCAAGCCCTTGTTTCTGAAATGGGCTTCTGATATAAATCCTCTCGATTTCAAGTGCTTCATCGCCCATTTCTTCAGTCTGAGCCTCATCGGTATTGACCTTTAAATACCCGGCTGTCTCGCCCTCAAATTCAACAAAATAGAACTGTGATGAAGGGTGGGATAGTTCAGTCTCTAATTGCTTTAGGTTAAATGCCTTTTCCAAATAGGCTTCCATATTATCGGGTGAATTTTGATCCTTAAATGTCTCATAAAAGGTTTCATAGCTAATTTCCTGTAGTCTGCTTAAATCTTCAAGCGTACATTTTTTTATATTAATAGCCATTATGACTCTCCTTCAATAATTTCTCTTGTTCCCCTTTTTCACATATTCCCAGTCTTTCTCTACATTTTTCCTAACTTTTTGGAGCAGGCTGAAAATGATTTCTGCTTCTTTTTCGTTGAATCCCTCTAAGGCAATCGCATTGGAATATTCATGTTCTCTTTTTATGAAAGGAAAAGCTTTTTTCCCTTTCTCTGTTGGGAAGAGCTTCCTGATTTTCTTGTTCTGTTCATCACCTTTCTTTTCTATAAAACCGTTCAGTTCAAGCTTTTTAATCGCACGGGCCGCTGTTGTCCGATCTACTTTTATCATTTCAGCTAATTTTTCCTGAATAATTCCTGGTTGTTCACATATTCGCACAAGGTACAGATACTGCCCTTTTGTAAGGTCAAGCTCTTTAAATTCGATATTGCTTATGGAATCCAGCGCCCTCGCAATCATGCCAATTTCACGTAGAATTTCCAGCGTAGTCAGCTCCTTAACACAAATTTTGTTGTAAATACAACAATGGTGCAATGTATTCAATCTAACTTATTATTGTTGCATTTGCAATAAAAATAAACAAATATTTTGCAGCCTTTTTAATGGAGATGCATGGGTCCAATTATAAAATAGAAAGAGCACTCTTCCACTGCAATATAAACCTATCCATCCAAACGCATATGCTAAAATAGATAAAAATGGGAGGTGTTTATTTGCCGGATTGGTCGTATCATCCTATTTTCAAGCCCATACTTCAGAAGCTTCCGCCTTCCTGCAGCCGGGAGTTTATCCATCGCGGAATGAGCATGATTTCATCAAGCCGTATAGGGGAAGGATTAATCGCATTTCTTGGTCATATGGAACCCTCCGGCAAGCTTGCGAAAAATGTATTCGGTATTCATTTTTCCACTCCAGTCGGACTAAGCGGCAGGATTGATCCTCACTTAACGGGGACGAAGGCTTTTCAGAATTTGGGGTTTGGTTTTATTGAGATCGGGCCTGTTTCCATTCGAGGGTCAGCTGAAGAACTATATATGGAACCGAAACAAGAGAAGATACATAGATTAACTGACGCTTCTATGGAGTTAACGGCTGCTAAGAAACAGCTGCTTTCTCTAAAGAAAAAGAAAATTCCTTTCCTCATTAATGTGGAAGGAACTTATCAGGAAGCCATGCAAATTTGTAAAGAAATGTTGCCTTTTAGTGACGGATTTATTTTGGACAGTCGTACTTTTCAATCAGCGAGCCAATTTAATCAATTTAAATACGAATTAAATAAACCTATCATCCTTTCTTTTTCAAAGAATGATCCTCTCAGCCTGGACTATAGCCCGGACGGCATTCTTCTTACAGGAAAGGATTCACCGGAAGAACTCCTTCATAAGCTGGCAGCCCTCAGAAAGCTGTACAGTGAAGATTTGCCCATCATCATTTCAGGTGGTGTTAAAGAGCCTTCAGATGCTATTAAACTGCTGGAAAGCGGAGCTTCTTTAATCATGTTAGGCGATGAGTATATTTTTACTGGACCCGGATTGCCGAAGAGGATAAATGAGGCCTATACCAGCACATTCCAGAAGGAGCCTGTTAAAGTGGAAGGATGGCGCTGGTATTGGCTGTTTGGCTTGGCTATTGCCATTGCAGGGTTTATTGCCCTGTTTTTCAGCATGACCTCGGTGATCCTTCCCTATGATGAGCGATTTCTTGGGATCTTCAGGAAAGATATTCTTTATTTTAACCCTGCTATTTTATATTTTATGGCACATGACAGAATGACGCTTTCAGGAACGATGATTTCAGGTGGAATCATCTATATGCAGCTTGCCAGGCATGGTATAAGACACGGCCTCCACTGGGCAAGAAAAGCAGTAAATTTAGCAGGAACCATCGGCTTCCTGGGAATTGTCCTGTTTATTGGCTACGGTTATTTCGATTGGCTTCATGGGCTGTTTTGGCTTATTTTACTGCCCTTGTTTATATTGGGATATGCAAAATCAAGAAACGCAAATGCATCCCCTGCCAGTTCAAACCTTTCAAACAGTGCGCAGTGGAAGCTGAGCTTATTCGGCCAGCTTTGTTTTGTAATACTTGGCTTTTCATTAGCTATTGGCGGGATGGTCATTTCCGCCATAGGAGCTTCACATGTGTTTGTACCAACAGATCTTGCTTATCTTTGCCTGACTCCTGAAGCGCTTAACGAGTTTAACGATCGGTTAATTCCTGTGATTGCACATGACCGGGCAGGCTTTGGGAGCGCACTCCTAAGTGTAGGCTTGCTCGTCCTAATGCTTGCTTTATGGGGCATCCGCGAGGGGGAAAGATGGGTGTGGTGGACCTTCACCATTGGTGCCATCCCGGCATTCGCCGCCGGGATTTTAACTCACTTTTTTATTAACTATATAGATTTCATCCACCTGCTTCCTGCTTACTTCGCTTTGCTTTTGTATGTGATTGGTGTTATTGCAACCGCCCCTTTTTTATTAAAAAAATAGCGGCAGCAAAAGAAAAGCGCAAGCGCCTTGCCCACCCCCGACAAGCACAAGACGAGCCTCACGGAAAGGCGTCCTTTGCCTTTTTGGGAGGCTCGGCTTGTGACCTCGAGGGGGTAGGCGCTGGAGCTAGACAGTTATCGACGTTCAAAGTTTTATACTTTCTTATCTTTTAAAAAAACCGGGTGGTGCCAGAAACTGGACAACACCCGGTTTTCAGTATATTGATTACTCTTTAACAGCCAATTCCTCACCTGTTTGATTCTCATGATGAGGTTTTACTCTCTTAATAAAGAAAGCAAGTATAAGTGCAATCACCGCAATCAATGCAGAAAGGAAGAAAGTGAAATTAATGCCATGCAGCATCGCTTCATTCATGATTTGCTGCTGCATGTCAGCTGCGGCCTGTGCAGATGGCTGACCTGCACTTGCACTCATATTGGCCAGTGTGTCAGCAGCCAGCTCCTCTGCTTTTTCTTTTGTACGGTTATTCATGACGGTAATCAGCAGCGCGGAGCCAATGGCACCGGATACCTGCTGCAGTGTATTATTCATGGCGGTTCCGTGCGGATTGTTGATCGGCGGCAGCTGATTCAATCCATTTGTCATGACAGGCATCATAACCATTGACATCCCGAACATTCGAAAGGTATACAGCAGAACAAGGGTTGAATAGGCCGTATTCATGCCAATTCTGCTGAAGAAATAAGATGTTACAACGGTAATAGTCAGCCCAATCACCGCCAAAACTCTTGCCCCATACTTATCAAAGAGTTTCCCTGTAATGGGAGACATGACCCCCATGACAATCGCTCCCGGAAGCATCAATAGGCCTGAGTCCATCGGTGAAATTCCGCGGATGGTCTGTACATAGATGGGCATTAAAATCATCGCTGAAAACATGGCAATAGCGATCACGATTGAAATCGCTGATGACAGGGCAAACATCGGATATTTGTAGATGCGAAATTCAAGCATAGGATCATCCATCCGAAGCTGACGGAGTACAAAGGTAAGTAAAGCAAGTGCCCCAATCACAATTGTGCCGTACACGAGGGGACTATCCCATCCTTTTTCCCCTGCTGAACTAAAGCCATAAAGCAAGCCGCCAAACCCGATGCTTGATAAAACCAGCGAGATGAAATCAAGCTTAATCGCTCTCTGCGGTGTGATATCTTTTAATTTAAAGACTGCAAAAACTACGGTTAACAGGGCAATTGGCAGAACAAGGTCAAATAACATTCTCCAGCTGTAATGTTCAATCAGCCATCCGGAAAGAGTCGGTCCAATTGCTGGAGCTGTAATCATGACAAGACCAAACATCCCCATTGCTGCCCCTCTTTTTTCGACCGGAAATGCGGTAAGCATGACATTCATTAATAGGGGCATCATAATCGCGGATCCTGAAGCCTGAATCATCCGAGCCCCCAATAACACACCAAATGCAGGCGCAATACTGGCCAGGAATGTTCCCAAAGTAAACAGTGACATGGCTGTAATGAATAATTTCTTATCGGAAAATCGCTGAATGAAGAAGGCACTTGCCGGTATTAAAATCCCGTTAATAAGCATATAGCCTGTAGACAGCCATTGTACGGCAGTTGCATTCACATCAAATTCTTCCATAATGGATGGGAGAGCAACGTTCAGCAATGTTTCATTCAATATCGCTACAAAAGCCCCGATAAATAAAATGGCGATCATGCCATATGGCGGTTTGTTTTGATCCGTATTGGTTTGCTGCGACATTCGATCAATCCTTCTTTCTAAGTTAACTATAGATGATACACCCAGCCAAGTCAGACCTGAATAAGACCTTCCCGTAAAACATCCTGCAAGAAGGGACTCGGTTCACCCACGCTGCAGAGCTGCAAATCATGCATCGCTCTCGTGCAGGAGGTATAAAACACTCTTCGCAGGCTTTCATCACCATATACACTTTCCGATGCATCATAAATAATAACGGCATCAAATTCAATGCCCTTGGATAAATACGAAGGTACGACAACGACTCCTTCTTCATATTCGGTCGAGTTGCTTTTCAGGAGTTTTATTCCATCGATGCCGGACAGGGCTTCATAGGCCTTTGCACTTTCCTCAGCAGACTTACAGATAATGGCCATGCTGTTAAGCCCCTGGCTTCTCCAGTCAGCAACCTGGGAGGCAATGAAGCTGTGCAGTTCGGTGTGATCTGATAATTGCTTCAGCTCAGGCAGCTTGCCATCGCGTTCAAACGGGATGATCTCTTTCCCGTTAGGAACCAGTCTTCGTGTAAATTCGATGATTGGTTTAGTCGACCGGTAGCTCCTCGCTAAATTAATCAGTTCTGTCTGATCCGGACCATACAGGCTGGTGAGTGTGTGAAAATCAGCCGTTTCGCTGGCATGGGCGAAAATCGCCTGGTTAAAATCACCGAGCACCGTCATCTTGGAAGCAGGAAACAAACGCTTTAAAAACTCAAATTGAAACGGAGAGTAATCCTGCGCCTCATCCACCACAATATGTTTAATCGAACTATTCGTCTGAAAGCCTTGAATCTGCTCCTTCACATATAAAAATGGAGTAGCATCTTCATAACATAATCTGCCTTCACCGAGCATTTCCTGTGTCGATTGGCAGATAGCAGCCCATTCTGCCGGCATCTCCTCTTCCATCCACTCTCGGATCTTCAGGGGATCTGCAAATAGCTGCTTGTATATCGCCTTAATATCAATGAAACGCATGGCCCTGATTTGTTTTCGCAGCGGCTTGAATTTTTTCCGGACAATCAGGCGGGCTAACGCTTCAGGCTCGATTTCATAATCATGAATCGAATCCCCTGTAAAGCCGCGTTTTTTCGCCAGGTAGGCATGTGCCTTATGGTATTCCTCATTGCTGAGCAGTTCGATTTCCTCCTGTACCCACTCCTTGGACCGTTCAGCTTTTTCAGCTTCAGTAATTTGCTTAATAAGCCAATCCGCCAGCTTCTCAAGTCTGTTATGAAAACGGAGTGAAGTGCCGCTGCTGTAGAATTGATCTGCCATTTGCTGAGCAGCAACGATCGGCTTTCCTCTGAAACTTATATCCTTAAACAACATTCCGAATAACTCCAGCGACTTCAAGTACGCATTAATGGCCTCAAAAAACCGGGCAGATGCTTTAAATTTAATGCCCGCAACCCTTGATCTGTAGTCAGGGGTTTTCGCAGCAGTTAAGACATACTCCAATTGCTCATATGGATTTTCTACGGCGAATTCTTTACCCAGCCGATGATCCAAATATTCCTGGAAGGTAACCTGCTGCATGTTCTCTTCCCCGAGCTCCGGCAGCACATTGGATACATAGCTGTTAAACATCCTATTAGGTGAAAACAGAATGATTTGATCAGCATTCAGATTTTCGCGGTACTTGTAAAGCAGATATGCAATCCGCTGCAGGGCAGCTGACGTCTTGCCGCTTCCGGCCGCACCGTGAACAATGAGCAGCCTTCCCTGATCATGACGGATGATCCGGTTTTGATCCTGTTGAATGGTCGCGACAATATTGTGCATATGCTTATCAGTTCCCTTGCCGAGAACCTGCTGCAGAATTTCATCCCCAATGGTCAGACTCGTATCGAACATGGATTGAAGTTCACCGCGGCGGATCAGATATTGCCACTTTTTCTCCAATGTGCCCTCAATTGTGCCTCCGGGTGTTTCATACTTAGCAGGCCCCGGCTGATAATCATAGTACACACTCGAAACCGGCGCCCTCCAGTCGTAAATAAGAAAATTCTCGCCGCTCTGATCCCTTAACGTAGCAATGCCAATATAAACAGGCTCCTGTTCGGAAGAGCCTTCTTCCGTAAAATCGATCCGGCCGAAATAGGGCACCTCTTCCATTCGGCGCAGGGTGGACAAGCGCTTTGAAGCATGCCGATGGGTGCTTTGGCTGACAGACAGAGCCTGTGCCTCCTGCCTCAAACCGATAATGGTCTCCAAATAATCATCAAAGGTATCTGTGTTCACCTTGACTTCATCCCAAAAGTGTTTGCGGATATGAACTACTTCGTTTTTACGCCTGGAGGTTTCTTCTTCCAATCTGCGGACTTCCTCCGTAATCGTCTCCATTACACCGTCCAATCGATTTTGCTCGTGCTGAAGTTTTGAATTCATAGCAAACACTCCTTAAAAATATTTATAAAAAGGTTGACAAACGAATCGATTTCATTATATAATTAAGATAGGGATAATACACTTAACTTTAATTACATAATGTGCATCTATATAAATTTATCACAGGAATTCATCTATTTCAATAGATAATTATAAAAAAAGAGCCGTATTTACAGTTTTAGCGTAAATATGGCTCTTTTTATTTCTTTTTTAATCCAGATGCCCACATCTCCTCATGCAGTCTAAAGCAGAAACCACCGGAAAATTTAGCTTTAAAGTACTTAGAGATATGTTAGGGTAATACATATAGGGATGAGTCCCTTGCAAAAAAATTAAAGGAGGCCTCGTCATGATTATCAAGTGGATTCGGCACAGATTATGAACAGGGGCAGGTCTAAATGCTCCGGAAAGAATCTGATCTGCGATATTTAGAACAATGATACGATCATACGGAGGTAAAAGATGAGTGAACAAATAATGAAAATAAATAATGTGGATATATGTACAGAGAGCTTTGGAAACTCTAAGGATCCAGCAATTCTTTTGATCATGGGCGCAATGTCTTCACTGGACTGGTGGGACGAGGATTTCTGTCACCGTCTGGCTGATCAGGGGAGATTTGTCATTCGGTACGATCATCGGGATCTGGGAAGATCGACCACTTATGAACCCGGGACTTCCAATTATACAATAACAGACTTGGCTGACGATGCAGCAGGCGTACTGGATGCTTATCACATTGATCAGGCCCATATTGTCGGGATGTCCATGGGCGGATTAACTGGACAGATTCTTGCCTTAAGATATCCGGCCCGTGTATTGACACTTACGCTTATCGCATCAAGTGTGTTTGGAACTGAGATGGAAAAGCTGCCGCCAATGGATCAGAATATACTGGATTACCACGCGGAGAGTGCTTCCATCGATTGGTCGGATCGGGATGCTGTCATTCCTTATCTCGCTGGCGGATGGAAAACACTGGCCGGCTCCAAGCCTTTCGAACAGGAAAGAATGTCTAAACTTGCAGCAAGAGAAGCAGACCGCGCCAATCAGCTGCCGAGCAGATTTAACCATGCCCTGCTTCAAGGCGGAGAAGAATATTATGATAGAATGGATCAGATCCGCGTACCGGTTCTCATCATTCATGGAACAGAAGACCCGGCCCTCCCATACGAGCACGGGCTTGCGCTTAAGAAAGCCATCCCTCATTCTGAATTGATGACACTTGATGGAACTGGCCATGAGATTCATAGTGAAGACTGGAATCAGATTATAGATTCTGTTGTAAAGCATAGTTCTTGATAAAAGAATAGTTAAGAAAAGTTCAAAGCCCAATTTCTCAAAATTATTAATGAGAAATTGGGCTGCTTTTTCTATACAATCCGATATTAAAAGAACCCTGCTACTAATGGATTGGAATCAATGCTTCAGCATACTTAATACTTTCTTTTAAGTAAACAGGCGCTTTCGGGTGATGTAAGATCTCTTCAGTTGTTAGCCATAACACCTCTTCGACCTCATCGGAACATAAAGGTAATGCATCACCAGATTCATATTCGCATAGAAAAACAATATCTACTACATTATGATTAGTATCTGTTACGAAAGAAGTACTGTGTATATAAGTTAAACGGTCTTTTACTTTTACCCCGACTTCCTCTAAAATTTCACGCTTTACAGTTCTTTCTAAAATATTTGATGAGTTTCCTTCTAAATCCACCTTTCCTCCAACAAGGGAAAGCAAACCACCTGCATGTTCCTCTTTTTTACTTCTTTCAACAATGAGCCACTTGTCATTTTTCCTTATAGCCCCTTCTACATTTACAATAAACATTTTTAGCCTCCCGCTCATAAATTTCACTTTCCATAATAAATAGAAGCAGACCACGTTTTATAAAGGAGCAATTAATTCAACTTTAATTCGATCAGGATCTTCGAAATAGACTGCGTAATGAGCAGTTCCTCCCGCAAAAGGATGCTTGTTTTTATAAAGGATATTGACCCCTTTAGCCTCTAATACATTCGTTATTTCATCAACGTGAAGCCGTGATTCAGCATAAAATGCCAGATGATTCAGCCCCACTCGGCATCTATGATATGGAATATCAAGAAAGCGTTCCTCTGCCTGCACAAAGACAATGTAGGTTTCACCTAGTCTCCAGCTTTGTCCGAATTCCCATTTTTGAAAAGATACATATCCTAACTCCTCGAGAAACCACCCCCAAAATTCGGATGACCTTTCCAAATTTGATACGTACAGCTCGATATGATGGAGCAACCCCTTTGACAAATACACACCTCCTGGTGAATAAACATTCCAAAATATAGCTACTTACCTAATCTAACATTTCTACGTCTTTTTCAATTCCCCTTTGTTTAACTAACGCACCCGTTTGTTTAAGTACAATTATTCACAAACTTTACAGTGGGTATTTTAGATAAGCCTTTTTGCAAATCCAACACTTTTTTCTATATAGCCACTATTTTTATAGAATTTATGAGCATTAATTCTCTCTGGTCGGTTCCCACTATTTAGCCCTATTCCCGTTGCTCCAATTTTTTTTGCCCAAATTTCTGCCTCGTTTAATAGCTGTTTACCTATCCCTTTATTACGGTGATTTGAGTCTACCACAAGGGCTACAATACGAACATATAAGCCATCTAATTCATAATAATACCCTTTTACAAGTCCTATCATTCCAACTACTTTAGCATCATATAATGCTAACAAAGTATGGTAGTCTGGACTAGATTCAATATTGCTAAATCGTTTTTTCATTTTTTCGATTGTTGTGGGATATCCAAGGTGTTCCATCAATATAGTTATTTCCTTAATATCATTCACTGTTGCTATCCTAATTTCCATTTCACACCTCACTATATTTTTATTTCTATAAAACTTCTGTAATTACCAATATTTTTCCTTTTTCCATTAACCTGCCCGCTAGTTGAAAAAACAGGAATACCTATCATTCCTGTTTTTGTATCACAGATCTAAGCTGGCACTTTTCTTTTCCCTACTAAAAAATAAAGCAAATAACCGACAATATTTAATAAAGTAAACACGATAACCCAACCAATATTTAATCGTTTATGATGATAAGCATTAACGGTTGCCCAAATAGTGAACAAAGTTATATAAACTGCCATCCCTGAGAACAAAATTATAGACATTAAACTACCAATATGTCTCGTTTCCATTTCAACGTACCACCGTTTACCATCGCCGTTTCCATAAGGAAAGAAATCGGCTTGAAGCCATTCAGGATTCCACACTTTTTGTTCATATCGGTAATCTGGCTTTGTATCTCTTACATAATCAAATACCAAATTGTTATTATCAACATTACTTACATTATAAATTTCGATTTGTGAAATTTGGTCTGTTCCTTGAACGAGCCCTTTTATTTCTTCTTCCATATCTTTTGAAATGGCTCTTTTTCCATCCAACACATCAAAAATTTTAGTCGCAACAATGGAATTTTCGCGTGCATTTTGTTCTTCTAATGACCATATAACTCCAAATGGGGTAACAGTAGTAATAAGGCATATTAAAGCTAGATAAAGCACCCATTTTGCAAATACTTTTTGTGCTTTAAATAATTGCCCTATAACAGAACGCATTTCATTTTCTCCGCCAAAACGGTTAATTGCTATTTCAATAGCTTCTTGTTCTGATTTTCCCTCTGATTTCAATTCGTGAACTGCTTCTAACAAATGATTTTTCATTTCTGCTTTTAAATCTTCAATGTCTTTCTTATTCCCACCAACATTATGATAAACTTCATCAACATACGATTCTATTTGTTTCATGCTTGTTCTCCCCCTTCTAAAAACGAATCAATAATTTTTTTTACAAACTGCCATTCCAAACGCTTTTTTTCAAAACCTTCTTCACCCTGTGGTGTAAGTTTGTAGTATTTTCTTCTTCCTCCTGGTCCTTGTTCATCGCCCCAGTAAGATTCAATCCATTTATTTTTTTCTAAACGCTTTAGAGATAAATAAAGTGTCCCTTCCTTTATTTCAAATTGGTCTTCGCTTTTTTCTCGAACCAGTTTTGCTAACTCATATCCGTACAAATCTCTAGTATGTAGTAAAGACAGTATTAACGTATCAATATGACCCTTTAGCACTTCTTTATTAACTTCCAAATTTGCCCACCCCCTTATCTAAAGATAAAATAAAATACTATATAATGCAAGGTATTATAATAAATAAATAGGACTCTAGGAATGATAAGTCCTTTTTCCATAAAAATGCCCCTTTAGTTGAATAACAAAATCGGTCTTTAATAGTGTGGTTATTAGGAGTCTTTGTCTAATAGTGAATTGATTAAATATCTAGATGCAATACAGTCTCTAAAAATTTTAGCCAAATGAAGTCTGTTTTGGTTCAGCCATTCCTAATTGTGCCCATTCTTCTTTTGAAGGACCGTAGATCCCTGGAACACTAATTCCTGCTTGTCTCATTAGAATAGTCATTTGTCCCCGGTGATGAGTTTGATGTTGGCTTAAAAATAATAAAAGACTTCCCTTTGTCATGTTTATTCCAAAGAAGTCAATTTGTTCCATAAGAGTCTGATCAGTCCATTGAGTTTTCAAAGCCTCAACAAATTCATGTGAAGATTTAATATAGCTTTCAGCAATGAAGTTAGCGGATGATGGGACAGACCAGTCTTCATCAGGAGCTTTAAACCTTAATCCTGCCTGTGAACTAATAACTTTAATAGAAGTGACCGTATGCCATGCAATACGTCCTAAAGACCATTGATTTGGAGTGACTTCTTGCTTTAATGATTCATCCGTGAGATTTTTAAGAATCCTGCTTGTAGCTCCTGCCTCAAATTCCCAAGATGTATAAAAATCGCTTAAACTATGATACATCTTCAAACTCCTCTCAATAATATGCTTATTAACATTCTCCCTTTTAATTAAATTACCTCCTCCTTTTTCTTTAAGGCTGCACCCCAGAAATAACGATTTCCAATTCTAGTTGAATTCTCCTTGTATAAAACCTCTTCTTATTCAACAACTGCCCTCGATAGTACAACAAACGATCCTCCCCGTTAGTAACATAACAAAAAGCCACCTGGCTTGGCAGCTTAACATTTAATGAATGATGTCTGGTCCCCCACCGGCTTTAAAGCTTAAGGCACTTATTTTAAGTAAAGTCTACTTATAGTTCTGCTGTATACCTATTCATTTTCTTTCGTTCATGTGTATTATTTTATTTAAGGGGAGGTATGTGTAAATGAAAATTGAGCGCTTATCAAATGGAAGAGTAGAAGATTTTTTAAATTACTGCAGGATTCATAAAGGAGCAGTTGATTCTTCCTTTTTATATGAGGATGATTTAAAACAGTTTCAAGATACTGAAGAGAACCCAACCTATTTAGCAATTGATGAAAATGGGAAAGTAAAAGCAGTTGCTTCCTTGATTATGGATGAATATGCGAAAAGCGGGCGGAAATCAAGATTTCGCATTTTCCACTCTGAGATTGAAGATATTGATGTTTATAAAGGCTTAATGAACGAATTGTTGAAGTATAAAGAAGGCTACGATAAATATTTTATATTTATACCGCTTGATAATAAGAAGCTGCAAAGTAATTTATCACAATTACAATTTTCAGCAGAACGGTACTCGTTTATCCTTTTACGAGATCATTCACCGGTTGCGTCAGTAAATCTTCCGGAAAACTATGAAATCAAAAATTATGAATCAGGGAAGGACGAAGAAATCTGGTGTATGGTCCGAAACACTGGTTTCGCTAAGCTTAAAGGGAGCGAAACACCAATGAGCCCGGACCAAGTAAAGAAAATGATGGCTTCTGATGACTATCTTGATGGCGGGGCCATGATACTCTACCATTATGAAAGGCCGGTTGGAGTGGTGAAATGTTCCGACGATGAATATAATGATATTCAGACAATGAATATCGGGTCTCTTGCCTTGATTCCAGAGTACCAAGGTAAAGGGTTAGGAAGAATGCTTCTGCGGAAAGCTATGCAGTTTGGATTAGACCAGTCATACAAACAAATATATTTATCTGTAAATGGAGAAAATGAGCAAGCAAAATCATTGTATGTGCAAGAAGGATTTAAAGAAGCAGAAGGTTTTGTGTGTTACTCTTGCCATTTTTAAATACTTAAACAAAAATATGGCAGTCTGGAATTTTAACAAGAGGGTCCGGCTGTCATATTTTTTTCGGTCTTAATGTTGCAGCCTGCTATTCATTTCACTCCATAACTTTTGGGTTCCATAGAATAATGAGCTTTCTTACCCGCTGTAAAATAAGAGCCAGAAGAATTATTCTTTAAATGATAGCCCTTCTTCTTTTAAGCAGGTTCTCATAATAGGCAGGGAAGCTGGTCCAATACCATGAAGTTTTAATATTTCTTTTTCTGTGTAATTTGATAGTTTTTCCAAAGTGTCTATTCCATCGAATACCAATGCATTCCTTGCAGGAGCACTGAGTTTTGAAAGGAAGCCACTATTGGGTTTATTCTCTTTATCACAGGCAGGGCAGCTTTTACACTCACTAGTTTTGTAAAATTTATGTCCCTTTTCACAAATCCTTAAACTTTTACCTACTGCCAAGATAATTCCTCCAATTCTAGACTAATCCTGTATTATCTATTATGAATCGTATATTCATTTTATAAACTATTCGTATACCGCCACCCTATTTATGACTTCCCTTTTCATTTAAGCTTCCCGGCTGGTTAAAAAAGGATCGGCTGTAATGAACAGCCGATCCTTGAAATTCAATTTATACAGATGCTGCTGCAGCGAATTTTTCTTCTACTGTCTTCTTTAGGAAGGCAGCTAATTCGAGCATGCCATACTTACCGGCTTTTGCTTCTGCATCCGAATTTAGTTTGTGCTTGTATTAATATCATACGTAAAAATGTCACCTTCAGCATTTCTGATAAATTCGATTCCAGCGACTTGAATATCATTCCTGGCCAGAACCTCTTTATATTTTCCAAAGTTTCGTCCTCAAAATCATCATTGATATTTTTATACTCCTGAAAGCTGTTGTTTTATTAAAAATGAAAAAACATAATACATCCAAGAGTCTTATGACATTAGAAACAGGAATTGTTGTGAATATTTTCCTGTTTTAGAGCTAAAATACCCTTAAATATACTTTTATAAGGGTGACTCGGTAAATGCCGGATAAGCGACTTGAGCAATTTGATCATATAGTGAGAATGGGGAAAGAGGGACAAGAGGCTCTAAATAAGTATTGGTTAGATTTTGAGCTTTTTACTTCATTTGAATACTGGTTAATGGCAGGACTTCTTATAGGTCCTCTTATCTACCTATTTTTTAAAATTGATAAAAATAAAATTTTTTTCTTTGGTTTCTATGGTTACAGTATTCATGTAATATTCGGATATATTGACTTATTTGCGAAAAATTCAGGATACTTAAACTATCCTTTCCCAGTGATCCCAATGCTGCCAGGGTTAACCCTTGATTCGAGTTTCGTTCCTGTTACTTTTATGCTTGTTTACCAATGGACGATAAACCGGGAAAAGAATTACTATCTGTATATGATCATTACCTCTGCGGTTATGGCATTTATCTTTAAGCCGGTTCTGGTCGCAATAGGGCTAATGAGGCTTTATGGAAACACAAATTATATCTATCTATTTGCTGGTTATTTAATTGTCATTACGATAGCTAAATTTATCACGAGTGTGTTTTTGTGGACAGAGGCTAAATACAAAAAGGATAAATGAATTTGCATTCATCCTTTTCCTTTTCGGATGTTGAAAAATTTTTATATTTAAATAACTGCCAGGCTGAACGCAGCAGTTGTATTTTTCATTTGAGTCAAATGTACCTTGCTTTTTATTAACTGGATTTACATCTTTCTAATGTTTCATAATTTCAGCACTTTATAATTCCACTCAATAATCTTCTTCACAATAAGCAAAAGACGGAAGAGTAATTAAAAAGGCTCGATCTTCGGGAAACGATAACTTTAAAGTTTTTATTTCCTCGATACTCTTCCAGGCAATGTCATAAATCAATTGATCAGGATCCTGGATTGTTGCTTCACCTCCAATAATCTCCACTTCAAAATATCTTACTTCCCCGCTGCAACTCATTTTATTGAAAATAGTCCGTATAACCTTCACCTCAAACCCTGTTTCTTCCCTTACCTCCCTGATACAGCATTCCTCAAACGTTTCTCCTTCTTCTAAACCGCCTGAAGGAACAGACCAGCGTTTTGGTTCGTCTGCTGTCCCCTGCAATACCATGAGGACCTTATCCCCTCTAATGCAAACTCCCGCCGAACCAAGCCACTTATGCATTTTAACACCCTCTTATCTCTTACTTTAAATAAACTATTCAACACCTTTAGTGCTATTCCTTTCATAAAAATCCTCAAGCGCTTCCCCAGCCAGCTCTAACGCTTTTATTCTTCTTTCCAAAAGCGTCCTCTGGGGACTTCCCTCTTTTAACTTGGCATAAGCGCTCTCTATTGAAGGCATTAAACCAATAAGAACTTTGCGGGCTTCAGCTAACTCCTCTCTGGTATAAGGATGGAGTTTCTGATCCCATACATTCTCCAGGACAGCTAAGCCGATGCAGCATGCTTTGTGCCGCTTTTCTACCAGGGTAGTATTGGCACCTTTCTCAGTCATCTGAGTCAGGGCCTTTTCGAGTTTACCTATTGTCGATTGGAAAGATTTGATGGATTCCAATTTAACTGCATTTGAAACGTTTACCATGATAAAGGCTGTCCTCTCTTCATTTTGTTATAGTTTATAAGTGTTAATCATTCTATGTTCTATTAGAAAGCATTGCACTAAGCAAATATTCAGCATCCTGCCCAACTCCACAAATCAATGCGGATCCTCGCTGATATTGCCAAGGTAAACCAATAAAATAAAGCCCCTTTATTTCAGTAACCCCCCTTTTATGTATTGGTTTTCCTTCACCAGAGACCACACCCTCTATATGAATCCAATCGTATGAGGGAACAAAACCAGTAGACCATATGATACTTTCGAAATTCCTCTGAGTCCCATCTCCAAAGAGAACTTCTGTATCACTGACCTGTATAACTGTCGGCTTTACATCAACCTTCTTATTCTGAATGAGTGTTTTCAGCTCTTTTCCAAAAATCGGGTCCTTCTGTTTCTGAAACCAGCTGCCTTTAATCGTATTTGTCCCCGCAAACAGCAGGCCGAGTTTTTCCAGCCAATAAAAAATGCTTTTCCCCAGTAGTGTTAAGGGCAAAAATTTCATGCGATGGCCAACAGCTATTGTGACTTTCCGGTCTTTGGCTAACTCCACAGCAAGCTGCGCACCCGAATTGCCACCGCCCACAATCAATACCTCATCACCTGGCACTTCATCCGGTGATCGATATTCTGAAGAGTGAAGCTGGAAGGCACCTGTTCCATCTTTACTAAGAGGAGGTATATAAGGTTTTTGAAATGCACCCGCTGCGATGATAACTTGTTGAGCTTTAATGATACCGCTGTTAGTCTCAATAATAAACGAACCGTCTGGCAGCTTATTCAACTGAGTGACGTTCGTATTCAGCATGACTGGAAGATCAAAATGCTGTACATATTCATTCAGATAATCTGCCATGTCATCCTTCGTCGGAAACTCCTCTGATGGACCTCTCATTTGCAGTCCGGGCAGACTGCTATATCGGCGCGGAGTAAATAAAATAAGGGAATTATATCTTTGTCTCCAGGAGTCCCCAATACCACCGTTTTTTTCTATTATCACAAAGGATAGCTTCTCTTTTTTCAAAAAATATCCCATTGCTAATCCGGCTTGACCACCGCCAATAATGACAGTTTCATATTTTTTCATGGCCATCGCTCCCCGCATTACATTCAAATATACATTTGAATATAATTATACATAATAACCAGAAAAAGGAATACAATTTCTCCAAAAAAAAAGAGCCGCCCAATGGCAGCCCGATAGCAGGTATTCCCCTGCAGCAGATCCTTTTATGTTAATTGCATCGTGGTAATGCAGGTAGCATCATCCTCAAAAGTGGAAATTTCCGATTCTGATGCTTTTCCATCATGCTTAATCTTTATTTGATAGGTTTTGTCCCTTGGAAGCCATAAATCGAAAAACCCATTTGCCTGGGTTTTGACCTTGTCATCCAAAATCACATTACCTTTTGAATCCTCAATATATACATCAAACTCTTTTTCAGCCAGTTCACCTTGACAACCTGTCAAGCTATGATTCGTTCAAGGGTGGGTTTCATTAGCGTAAGGCGCAATCGATACGAAAAACTCTTCTTCCGGCAGATCATAGGATAATTCCTCTCCGTCCGATTCTTTAACAATCAGCTGCTCCGAGGTAATGGAGGCAGATCCGGTCTTTATATTTCCAACGCTGTAATCGTTCACTAATGCTTTGATGTCTTCAGTCTCTGAAGCAGCATCTTCTTTGGAGTCTGCTTGTCCACAGCCAGCTAATGCCATTGAAATCAGTGAAGCAGCGAGAACCAATTTGATCTTCATCGTTTTCACATCCTTATTCTTTCTTCATCTCTAACTATACCAAAGTACTATAGCAAATAAATATGAACAATTTATGAAAGCTACTAATATAAAGTGTCTGGCAGAACAGCAAAAGGACCCGCTTCTATAGGGGGCCTTACAGAGCTACCTTACAAATGTAAGTTTACTTTCCTTCCCAGGAGCTTTACTTGGTCTGCCTTCCGCTTTTCCAAATACGATGCTTCTGCCGCAGATGGCTTCCACATCTTCTTTATCATGCGTCACCATGATACAGGTCATGTTTGCCTTTTTCAGTATCATCAGAAGCTCATCCCTGATGTTACACTGCTCGAAGGAGCTTCTTCTGTTCCCTGGTTGGCCACATAGGCAAACTAACCCTTCTCATCAATATATACTTGTGCAGGACCAGTTCCCACTGGAATTTTATCAACCCTTTCCGTATCAAGATCAACAACGGCGAGAGCATTTTCCCCATTTAATGCAGCAACAAGTGTTTTTCCATCAGAAGTAACACCTGTAGTGACAGGAGCGATTCCCACTTTGATCCACTTTTCTTCCTTCTTGAAATCCATAAACTCTGCAAATTTAATAGGTATGATAAAGAATTCCCTCTTATCCAGGCCCTTTGCTAAAACAAAAAAAGCTGGCCCGCACTACTATTAGTGCAGCCAGCCCATACCTATTCGATTATTTCCACACGAACGCTTTTTCTCCCCCACTGAAGGGCATCGCCCTGGTTTGCAATGAACACGTCTATTGAATTTCCATTGATGCCGCCGCCTATATCCGCTGCTATTGCAGTTCCATAGCCTTCTACTTTCACGATGGAACCAAGCGGAATGACACTTGGATCGACGGCAATCACTTTCGCATCAGGGTACTTTTTTAAATCCAGACCCATCCTGGTCACACCTGAACAGCCCTCACAACTCGCTGTATATGCTGTGCTTTCCACAGTCAATGTTTTACCTGCCGCTGTACCGCGCTTCGCCTTTCGATCGAGCGCTGCTCTCGTCTGAGGACCGGCAATTCCGTCCGCCGTCAAACCTTGCTGTTTTTGAAAGCTCTTAATAGCGCTCACCGTACCATTTCCATAAATACCATCTAAGCTAGATTTGTAGTGACCTGTTTGTTTTAATTGATATTGAATTTGGATGACCTGCTTTCCAATGTCTCCATATCGCAGGACTTTTAGTGCATGGCTTGTTTGAGGTCCGGCAATCCCGTCTACTTTCAGATTGCGCTTACGCTGAAAATCCTTGACGGCTTCCACCGTGATGCTTCCATAGTATCCTGTCGATGTATGGTATGGGAATACCCCTTTTGTCATCAGGTAGTCCTGCAATTCGGCAACATCAGATCCTGATGATCCATTGGCAAGTGTCCGATCCCCTAGCGCCGCTTCTGTAAACGAAGGAGCTGCCAGCATGAGAACCACAGCCACGAGGGCCATCAGCATGTTTTTAAATCTCGTTAACATTAATAAATCCTCCCCAATTTCCTTTGATATAAAAGAATTCGGGAGGAAATGACATTATTCGAGTGTTGCAAACAGAATCACAACGTTCGTCCCTCTATCATCCATTATATTGCAATAATGTGTTCTATTTTGTCTGTGTATATATTACCCAACATTATAAGAAAAAGCTGAAGACCTTTATCTTCAGCAATTTGATCTATTTCCATATATCCAAGTACTTTTTCTTGTATTTTTTGTCACCAACAGTATCAATCAGATCTAAAGCTTTTTGTTTGATAGCCTCATCATTCAGATGATCATATAAATTTTTCATATTTTGAAGGATGTCATTACGGATTAACGTGTAATTTTTTTCATCTGTTCCATTAATAAAACGTTCAGCCATTACTTCCAAGACCATTTCTTTTTGGGGTGTACCGGAAATCCCGACTTTCCATATAGATTGAAGGCTATGTCTGGCTGTAACAAACTTTTCATCTTTTGTTACCTCCCACAGCTTAGGGAAATCCCTCATAATTCTCATCTCTGGATCGCTTTTAGCCAGGTTAGCTAAGTATTGAGCTGCACGGGAGCGTTGATGGTTATCTTTATGTGTCAAGTCCTCTACTAGCTGATCCCATACTTCATACGCCCAATCAACTTCTTTGTCAGTAGCATTTAAAATGTGCTGATAAGCTTCATAACGCTCATCTTTATCGCCTGACTTTGATCTTTGAAATTCCACTTTCAGCTGTCTGTCCATTGTTCACCGCCTTACTTACATGCAAGAACTTCTTTTATTTTATAAAGCTACTTCTGCGCTATTTGAATAAGGTTGCCGCATGTATCATCGAATACAGCCAATGTGACATCCCCCATTACTGTCGGCTCCATAGTAAACTTCACTCCGTGGTTTATTAATCGGTTATACTCTTCGTGAAGATCAGCAACGCCAAACATTGTGGCCGGAATTCCTTCTGCAAAAATCTTCTTTTGATATTCTGTGGCAGCCGGATGTACATTAGGTTCCAGCAAAAGCTCCGTACCATCTTGATCTTCGGGAGAAACCAGGGCGATCCACCTGTGTTCCCCGACTGGGATGTCATGCTTTTTTACAAACCCCAGCGTTTCGGTATAAAATTTCAATGCCTTCTCCTGATCCTGGACGAAGATACTGGTAACAATAACTTTCAACATGTATTTGCCTCCTTTGATAATTGTAACGGGCTTCAAGCATTGTCCGCACGTACCTCTGTATGAATCCTTATTCCGCTTTTAGTAAGGTTACTCCAGCCATCTTTCCAGCAGATTCTTAAGTGGCTGGTTATTAAAAATAATTACCCGATATTTTCCCTTTCGTTCGGATCTAATGAGCTGTGCATCTTCCAATACTGAAAGATGTTTAGCTATTGCCTGCCGTGAAATGGAAAGGCCGTGCTTCATAATGAGACGAGCCGTCAGTTCATATAGCGTCATCTCTATGCGTTCGGACAGTTCGTCCAATATAAGCCGACGGGTCGAATCACCAAGTGCTTTGAATATAGCGTCTTTGTCCCAATTCATATTGTAATTATAAGCAACCATTTGGTTACTTGTCAATACAAGCAACCTCTAAGTTGCCTACTAAAGGTGCCGTTTCAATCTTGGCAGTAATCACAGAGAACAAGTCTAAGAGGTTTAAGCCAAAGAACTGCATACATCATTCTGTATTTGTAAAAAATACTGAAGAGGTGAGAACAATTGGAAAAAGATAATGTAAAGCTTACATCTTCCGAAATAGGAACACTATGGGGGGAGTATGTAAACGGAACAATGACCGAGATTGTAAATAGGTATATGATTTCAATTATAGAAGACGAAGAAATAAAACAAGTTTTTGAAATAGCAATTAAGACAGGGGAAAAGCAAAAGAAGCAGCTTGTTTCCTTCATTGAGAAGGATGGATTTCCAATTCCCATTGGTTTTTCGGAGTCCGACCTCAATAAAGGTGCAGAGAGATTGTTTTCAGACATATTCTGCCTGAATTATTTACATATTATGACTATCCATGGCTTGTTAGGTCATACAACCGCTTTAGGTGTTTCGGTCAGAAAGGACATACGGGAGTTTTACAGCTCATGTGTTGATGATGCAAAAAATATGTACGATTTAACCATTGAGCTGCTTCTGAAAAAAGGAGTTTTTCAGAGAGATCCCTATTTTTATCCTGCCGAAAACCCTGAAATTATTACTGCAACAGACTTTACTGATGGATTTTTCGGAAAAGGGAGACGTTTATCTTCTACAGAAATAATCAGTATCTCCCTTAACATTAAAAAGGGGATTATGGCAAAAGCACTTTCCATCGGATTCAGCCAAGTCACAGAATCGAAAGATATAAGGAGGTTTTTTGAAGAATTGGAAAAAACCGCCGACGAAAACCTCCAGGCTCTTTCAAAAATATTGCACAAGGATAACTTGCCAGTCCCAATGTCGTGGGAATCAGAGGTTACAACGTCAAAGGACTCTCCTTTTTCAGATAAATTAATGTTATATCATATGGGTTTCCTGGTGCAGACTGCACAAGTATATTACGGGACAGGACTAGCCGGATCCATGCGTACAGACCTGGCCTTAGCTTATGAAAAAGCAATTCTGAAATCATTGGGAGTCACCCGAAAATGGTTCGGCATTATGGTGAAGAACAAGTGGTTAGAACAGCCGCCGCTCGCTCCCAATAGAAAAGAACTTGCACAGGATAAATAAGTTATACCCCTCATTTGTGAGGGGTATATTTTTAATTCATTTAATAATAATTCCAATTCGAAGCAGTTATTCCTTCTTCACCAAACCTGCCTTGCTTGTTTAATAAAAAAAGCCGCCTGATTTGGCAGCTGATCCTGAACATTAATACTGTTACAATAAGTACAATTCTTCACAATGTAAAAACGCCTTAACAAGGTATTTTAAAGTTAAAGGTTTCACAAATTCCATGATTATAAACCCCAAAATATAAAAACAGTGGGAAACAAGTGCTTCCCACTGTTTTTAAGTTTACTCAGCAGGTGTTTTCATTAATTGTTTTGAATAATTGACTGATCTAAATTCACTAACAAGTGTAGAGCCTAATAGCAATACACCACCAATCAGTTGAACAATTGTCATTTGTTCTTGCAGAATAATTGCAGAAATCAATATAGCTACAAAGGGATCTACATAACTTAGCATTGCTATGCTCTGTCCTTTTAATTTTTCCATACCAGAGAAAAATAGCCAAAAACCTATCCCTGTGTTGACAATCCCTAAAATTAGAATGAAAGAAATGGAAGAACTTGGTACTTCAAAGATGCCAAATCCTTCGGTAAGGAAAACATATGGAATTAGAAGTAAAGTAGTTGTTCCAAGCTGAATGATGGTCAGCTCTAACCTTCCCATATCTTTAATAAATTTATTTAAAATCAATAACGCGGCATAAAATGCAGCTGCGATTAATCCAAAGGAAAGTCCAAGTATATCATGTGATTCCGATGCACTCATGCCTTCTCCTACAATCATGCACATACCTATGATCGCTACACCAATACACACCATTTTTTTAATGGATAATTGTTCCCGAAGTACAAACGGTGAAAGAATCATCACAAACACAGGCGCAAAGTAATAACCCAGTGTTGCATTCGCAATGGTAGTATAGTCATACGATTGATAAAGAAAAATCCAATTCCCTCCCAATGCAATACCTGAAAGAATTAAAAATAAAGCATTCGTTTTTACTAAACTCCATGATATTTTTTTCTTCATCATGAAGGATATCAACAGTAAAAATATGCATCCCAGGAAACTGCTTAGTAAAGCTCTTTCGCTCGAAGCTAAGTCAATGTACCGGACCACCAGACCAATTGTACCGAAAGTAATCATTGATAATATAAACGGAATTTTAGAATTCATCGTCTGCTCCTGCCAATCTGCGAATCAGCTTGTATTTCGCAGATTCTTAATATGTTTGCTTAATTTCACATTTCAATCTCAGTCGGAATGTGATTAGCATAGGTTAGGAAGTTATTGACGACTCTTTCTTGCGGCGGAGACTTAAAGCGGTCCGGTGCTTTTTTCATTATTTCACTCACAAAAAACATTTTTTATGGCTCTCCTTTCCTGTCTTGAATTTTTGATAGTAATAACATATCATGGTGTCACACATTACAAAAACGAATGTTTCTCATGGTATATATGACAAAACCAGATGGGAAAGGAAAAGAGCTATGAATATCCAAAAATATATGGCATTTGTCAAAGCAGCAGAATTCGGCAGCTTCACGAAAGCTGCCGAAGCACTGGATTATACACAGTCTGGTATCAGCCGTATGATTAACGATTTAGAAACGGAATGGGGGGTTTCCCTTTTTGAAAGAGGCCGTGCGGGTATCAGTTTAACCTCTGATGGCTTAAAGTTGCTGCCCCAATTAAAGCGGATCTGCAATGAGCAGGAAATCTTAATGACTCAGATCGAAGACTTACACGATATACAGTCCGGGATGATTCGTATTGGGACATTTTCAAGCGTAGCAACTCATTGGCTCCCTAACATGATCAGAGTTTTTAAGAAGGATTACCCGAAGATTGATTTTGAACTTCTGCTTGGTGATTACACAGAAATTGAAAGATGGGTTTTAGATGGACGTGTGGACTTCGGATTTGTGCGGCTGCCGTCAAAAGCAGAACTTGAAACGATCTTTTTGGAGCAAGACCGTTTGCTGGTAGTGATTCCGCAAAATCATCCGCTTGCTAATTGCGAGAGGTTTCCAATCAACGGCTTATTGAACAGCCCGTTTATGCTTTTGGAAAAAGGGGCAAAAGCAGAAATCTCCGAAATTTTTGAGGTCCACCATATATCACCCCAAGTAAATTTTACAACATGGGATGACTACGCAATTATGTCTATGGTGGAAAACGGGCTGGGAATCAGTATATTACCGGAATTGATTTTACAGCGTATTCCACACAAAATTATAGCGAAAGAGTTGGAAGTTCCTGCTTTTAGAAATATTGGTATTGCTATGAGAGAGCAAAAATCACTTTCTCTT
Organism: Cytobacillus sp. EB106-05-05-XG126; assembly: GCF_058791715.1. NCBI lineage: Bacteria > Bacillati > Bacillota > Bacilli > Caryophanales > Bacillaceae > Cytobacillus > Cytobacillus sp. EB106-05-05-XG126. Next base: position 259,774 of record NZ_JBYTDU010000004.1, read on the forward strand.
GCGTCCAAGGAATTCTTAGAATATTTATCATACAGAAACAGGGAGTGAAAAAATTTTACAATAACCTAAGTACTATTCCGATATTTTCTCCTTAGTTTAAAAAGAAAAAAAGCGCCTGAATAGAAGAAAATCTTGAATAAAAGCAGCATTTTGTTGAACAAATTTTATTACTGTGTTAGAAAAAACCTGAGTTTAAATGAACTCAGGTTTAAACGATCATCTATTGTGGCTTAGCTGCCATTAATTTTAGACCAATTCCAATAAAGACAACGCCTGCTACCTTATTCATAATCGCATTAATTACTTTGCTGTCTTTTAAGTTTTTGGTTGCTAATGCGGCACCATATGAAACAAGGACGTACCAAACAAGTAAAAACATTGAGAATGTTGCCCACAAAATTAGGAATGGCAATGAACCATAGCTGTTATCTGCTGAAATGAATTGTGGTAAGAAGGAGAGGTAGAACAAGATACTCTTTGGATTTAATACATTTGTCAGAACACCCTGCATATAATCTTTTTTCAGAGATCCACTAGAGGTACGCTTTATTTCTAGTTCCTTGCTTTTTTGGAAAAGTGATTTTGCACCAATATAAATTAAATATATACCTCCAATAACTTTAAGCGCTGTAAAGATCACAACCGATTGAGATAAGATAAATGATAGACCAATAACAGAAAGGACTGTATGAACAAATGCACCTGTAGCAACACCTGCAGAAGAAGCAATTCCGCTTGCACGACCATTTGATATATTTTTACTTAAAACAAACATCGCATCAATCCCCGGGACAATGATGAAAATAATAGTTGTGATTAAAAATAAACTAAAATCCTGAATTCCGAACATATTGAAGCTCCTTCCTTAAGGTTTTTAAAACTAGATTTGAATCATCATAACACGCACAAAAAAAACCATACAATATTATAATTGTATGGCGAACAATACTCAGCAAGAATTAGCAAAGCGTTTAAGGATAATCAATACTTGCTGCTAATGATGATAGTTCAACTAAACTACCCCATTAGTTAAATAAGAAAAAAACTGCTGAAATGACAGCATAGACTTTTGCTCTTGCACCCTTTAGTTCTATAGGTAAAATCACCTTTTAAGGCTTAGGCTAAACAAGGTCTAATTTATCTTTTGAGTGTTCATTCATTACCTTGAACATAGTGAAAGTTGTCTCTTGTTCTATTATATAACCTTTTCCTTCTAAGTGTTTATTCTTTTTATGGTGGAAAGACTCAAAATCCTCGTTATCCTTAAGTTCATACGTATAATGAAACCCAGGGCACAAGCAAAACTCCTCTATATTTCTATACGGTTTGTTTGGAATTTCTCGTGCAATTACTATGTTTGGATCGAAGAAGAATTAAACATAGGATTTTTCCGTTCTTATTTTCAACTAACCACTCCTTGTTCTTCTTAAAGATAAGCGCCCTACAGACCAAAAAGAGATAGTGGGTTAATCCTTAGCATCTTCCTCGCATATTTCACTAACTAGCTGCCATAACGCGTTGTTTTCTATTTTTCGGTCCAAGCCTATTACAATTTTATTGAGGCTTTGAATTCCTTTATTTTTTGCATTAATAAATTTTTCAGAGGTAACTAATTATTATGTCGTTTGTTAACTTCAATTGTAATAAACTCCGGCAAATAGCTGGGAGTACATCCTTTTGCTACTATTCCATCTTTATAAAGACCCGTTTTCTTACCAAGTTTAATACAACGTGCACGATTCTTTTCATCATAAACACCTATCCAGCCTGAGGTGAAATTCATAGCCCATTGAACTTCCGGTTCTTCCTACGTAATATTAGCTTCTAATGCAGATTGCGATCCTGTTACTCTGTAACCGCATCTGCTTTCATTTCAGGAATAATGAGTATTCTTTCATCAGAGAAAAAGGATGTACTGCATAATGGTTCAGTTAAGCAGTAAAAAAAGCCCCCTTGGACTGGACTGACCCACAGTTTTGAGACTTAGAAAAAACACCTATGCTGCCTGTCCTCTATATTCGATAGGGGACAGGTAG
>NZ_JBYTDU010000005.1:0-260823 GCF_058791715.1 Cytobacillus sp. EB106-05-05-XG126
CTTTTCTTCCCATCAGCTGATTGGCTTATGACCTCGAGCCCCTAGGAGCCGCAGCTAGATTGGGCAGTTTGACCCCCTCTTATCCTCCTTTGATTCCTCTGAGTCTTGAAGTGGGGGTCTTACTGCCCGTTAGACTGCGATAAAAAAAATGTAAAATCCGCACTTTCTTTAGCGAAAGAAAACTTGTTTTGTCAGCCGGGAAGGACTTCACGTTAAACGGGTAGAATTCCTTGTGAAAACGGGAGGGGATCAGTATGAATACAAGTGCTGCTGCTAAATTATTAGGGGTTTCACCAAGCACTATTCAGCGATGGGTTAAACAACTGGAACTCCGCACGGAACGAAATGAATTGGGTCATTACTTATTTACGGAAGACGACATTAGCCTGCTAAAACAGGTGCAGGATCAGCTTAATCAGGGGATAATATTGCAGGACGTCACTGTAAAGGGAAAAAAGACGAGAAAGGGTACGGTTCATGTAGAAGCAGCTGCCGCTCCGGCAATAGAGAAAATATATTTAAAAATCAGCGAGCTTGAGAAGCGGCTGAATGGAAAAGCAGATGATGTGGTGTCTTATCAGCTGCTTCAGCACCGCAGCGAAATAGAGGAACTGCAGAAAGAAAATGCACGCCTGCTTAAACGAATTGAGGCTCTTGAAGCCAGGACAGCTGTTAAAAATCGGGACATCCCTTCTGATACCCTTCTGGTTTTTGATCAGGAGAAGCCCAGGAAGAAATTAAAAAAGAGAAATATTTTCACAATGCTGTTCGGATTTTAATAAGAATAAAAGCGTATGCAACGCTTTTATTCTTATTAATCATCCCAGCTAAACCGCTGTTCACGAAAGGGGTCTCCATAGTTGTGATAGCCGTTTTTCTCCCAAAAACCAGGCTTGTCGGTTTTAGAGAACTCGACGCCTCTAATCCACTTTGCACTTTTCCAGAAATACAGATGCGGAATCACGGCCCGCAGCGGAAATCCGTGCTCGGGAGTAAGGGGCTCACCGTTATGGGTATGTGCCAGCAGACTGGTGCTTTTTAGATAATCCTTAATGGGAAGGTTCGTGGACCAGCCCTCTTCCGCATGAAGAATCACAAATTGTGCTGTTTCTTTTACGCCTGCCAGCCTGGCAATTTCTGCGGCGGAGACTCCCTCCCAGACATTATCAAGCTTTGACCAGCCCGTGACACAGTGGATATCATTTTTGTACAGAGTCTGAGGAAGGTTCATTATCTCCTCATGCGAAAAGGATAATTCCTTATCCACTTCTCCAAATATTTGCAGGTTCCATTCCCTCATATCCTTATAGTACGGAACATTTCCGTAATGCAATACAGGAAAGGCAGTCGTCACATTTTGATTGGGCGGTACCCGGTCTGAGGTCTGTTTTCTGATTTTCCCAAAATACACTGAAGCCACCTCCGTTCCATTTCTTTTATCGTACCCTACTTTACGGGCTGATAACAAAACAAAAGCGGAAGCACCTTGCCCACGATAGACGCAGACTAAAAGCGCCACGTCCTGTGGCAACGTCTGCATGACCCCCATCCTCCCAAAAGCTGTCGCTTTCGGTCGTGCGATGTTTATGCTGTCGAAGCCTGCCTTGTCCTGGGGGCCTCAAGCACAAGGCGAGCCTTCCAGAAAGGCGTTCTTTGCCTTTTTGGGAGGATTGCCCGAAATGTGGAGGCGACTGCCCAGGGACGACAGGCATAAGACGGTTCCTGTAAGAAGGAGTTTTTCCTTCTGAAAGGAAACGGCTTATGACCCCGAGTCCCTAGGAGCCGAAACAAGACAGGCTTGTGACCTCGAGGGGGTAGGCTCTGAAGCTAGACGTAGATAAATTCTTCCACAGAGTTATATACAAATCGCGATTTTATAATTTCCTGAAAAAATGAGAAAGCAGCCCCCTTCCGGGAAGCTGCTTACGATTATAAGACCATTGCCGCCAGCCATCCAAACAGGATGAGCGGAATATTGTAGTGCAGGAATGTTGGCACACATGTATCCCAGATGTGGTTGTGCTGTCCATCTGCATTCAAGCCTGCTGTTGGCCCCAATGTACTGTCTGAAGCAGGAGAACCGGCATCTCCAAGAGCTGCGGCTGTTCCCACTAGAGCAATCGTTGCCATCGGACTGAAGCCAACCTCTAGTGCAAGCGGCACAAATATAGTTGCAATAATCGGAATGGTGGAAAATGAAGATCCAATCCCCATTGTAACAAGTAAGCCGACAAGAAGCATCAGCAAGGCTGCAAGTGATTTATTATTGCCAATTACCTCAGCCGCCTGTGCAACAAGGCTATCGACATCGCCTGTTTCTTTTAATACATCAGCAAATCCGAATGCAGCCAGCATAACAAATCCAATGAATGCCATCATCTTCATACCTTCAGTTAAAAGCTGATCTGCCTCGTTCCATTTAATTGCACCGCTGATATAAATAACTATAATACCTGTCAGCGCCCCAAAGATCATCGAATCAAGCTGAAGCTGAACGATGAGAGCTGCCGCAATTGCAATGAGTGAAAAAATAATGCCCTTTTTGGAGTAATTGCCTTTTTCCCTCTCAATTAAGTCTGATGGACGATAATCTCTCTTTTTACGATAAACAAATAATGCAGCCAAAAGACCGGCAGCCATACCAGCTACTGGAATAAGCATAGCCTTCGGGATGTCAGCCATTTCCACTGCCAGCCCGCTGTTCTCCATATTTTCTGCAAGTATTCCTTGGAATATCTGGCCAAAGCCTGCAGGAAGCAAAATATACGGAGCCGTTAAACCAAATGTCAGTACAGACGCGATCAGGCGCCGGTCTATTTGCAGCTCATTCATAACCTTTAATAATGGCGGAATTAAAATGGGAATAAACGCGATATGAATGGGAATTAAGTTTTGGGAAAAAATAGACATTAATAATATAGAAAATATGATGAGTGCCTTTGATAATGTTTTCCCTTTGGACTCCCCGTCTTTTCCAACCTTGTCAAGGACCCATTCCACTAATAGATTCGGAAGCCCCGTTGCGGAAATGGCCAAGGCAAATCCGCCCAATAACGCATAACTCAATGCAACCTCTGCACTGCCTCCAAGTCCATTTGAAAAAACTTCAATTGTTTTATCTATACTTAATCCGCCTGCGAGCCCGCCTGCCAATGCACCTGCCACAAGAGCAAGAACCACATTGACGCGCAGAAGACTGAGAACAAGCATGATCAAAACTGCAAGTATAACTGCATTCATGATGCAACCCTCTTTCTATTCATTGTTTCACTTTTACTTTAGTATGCTAAATCGGTAGAGAACTAAAACACATGTATTAAATTATCATACTAGTGCTTTTTATGTCAATAATTTTAAGCCGATTCGAGATGGGAGTTTCCGCCAGACGGATGTTATTTTGGATAAGCCGGCCGCTAAGGATTTTTACTAGAATAAAAAAACTCCGGATTGCTCCGGAGTTCTGATTTCACTTTTATTTTGTTTCAAATCTTTCAACCAGCAATGCCAATGTACGCACCATTACGCCTGTCGCGCCGTCTGGTCCAAGATCATGGCTTTTTCCTGTAGTGGCTGTACCTGCAATATCGAGGTGCACCCATGGTGTGTCTTCGGCAAATTCACCAACAAAACCTCCGCCCATGATCGCATGGCCGGCACGTCCGGGTGAATTGTTCAGATCTGCAATTTTGCTGCTTCTGATTCTTTCTTTATCTTTTTCAAAAAGAGGCAGTCGCCAGATTGGTTCGCCAGCTTCATAGGAGGCTTCCAGCACCTGCTCAAACCACTCTTCATTATTGGTTAATGCACCTGTTGTTTCTTCCCCCAGTGCAACAATGACACCGCCAGTCAGGGTTGCGACATCCACCAGGTAGTCTGCTCCATGGTGCTTCGCATATGTTACTGCATCAGCAAGTGCCAGACGTCCTTCTGCATCCGTGTTGAGGACTTCAATGGTTTTTCCGCTCATGGAGGTGAGGACATCATCCGGCTTAAACGCGGTTCCGCTCACCATATTATCTGTAGAAGGAATGACTGCGACAACATTTTGTTCAGGCTTCAGTTCGCCGATGACTTCCATTGCGCCAAGTACTGCCGCTGCACCGCCCATATCGGATTTCATGCCGACTATGCCGTCCTTCGGCTTAATGGAATAGCCTCCTGTATCGAAGGTGATTCCTTTGCCGACGAGGCCGATAACATCCTTCCATTCTTCCTTGCCCTGATATTTTAAGACAATCATCTTAGGAGGCTCTGCCGAACCCTGGTTAACCGCCAAAAGAGCACCCATGCCAAGCTTAAGCATGTCTTCCTTTTCCAGGATTTCTACTTCAAACCCGTATCTCCATGCCAGTTCAGATGAGTAATTTGCCAAATCGGTGGCAGTCAGCATATTGCCTGGCAGATTGACTAATGTGCGGGCTGAGTTCGTTCCTTTCCCGTGGGCATATCCAACTGTAAGGGAAGCCTTTACATCTTCTTCATCTGCAGCTTCACAATAAACGGTAATACTCTCAATTTCCTTTTCCGGTTCATTTGATTTCTGTTTGTAATCTTCAAACTTATAGGTGGAAAGGGCAAACGCCTCGCTTAGTGCATGTGCTGCATCCAGTGCATCTACATTACCGCCAATAAAAGTATCAAGACAAACACCGGCATTTTGAAGCTTGGACGATTTCACTTCCTTGAATGCCTTTCCTAAAGCTTCACGCAAACCTTCAAAGCTGAATTCTTTTTCTTTTCCAAGACCCACTGTAATAAATCGTTTGGCCCCAATTTTTCCAAAAGTATGTATTTTTGCAATCGCTTTCTTCTTAGCAGAAATATCGCCGCTCTTCACAAGTTCTGTCAAATGGCCCTCAAAATGTTCATCTGCACGGGCAAGTATTCCCTCAAACCTGGCTGGTTTATCAAAAACACCAACAATCAGGCATTCCTGATCGGCTGAAACGTCAAATTCTTTCTTAACAGAAAACATACTGGCACCCCCATAATCTATTTATCTCTTTATTATATCGAAAATATTGAATTATTTCGACTATCTAATTTCTGCTTTGTTAATCCTTCAGATACAGTACCAGCTGAGGTAATTTAGGAAGAATACCGACCTTATCAAATGGAAGCCGGTCGATATCTTTCGGAAATATAGAGAGGCATTCTTCAATAAAAGCGTACACATGCTCAAGATCCAACCCCCAATGTCCGGGTCTGTATGCCTGTAAATATTCATGTGCAGCCTCCATCATTAGCCTTGCACCTTTGACATTGCCATACTCATAGTGATAAATGCTGACACTCATTTGAAGCAGGCCTTTTAAAAACAAATTGCCTTTATCAGTCATCCACATTTCTTCAAGAAGATCATGGCAGGTGTAATAATCACCTTCATTGAAACTGACAAAGAATTCATAGTATTCAAGAGGATAATCTTCCATGAAATCACTCCATTTTCCGGATCCTGTACTGATCATTTTAACAAAAAGCTCTTTTCGTATAAATCGTTTCTTTCAACAGAAATGTGGCCCGTTGATTTCCGCTCCAGGATGCTCAGCGAACCGCGGGGCGGGCGGTGAGCCTCCTCGACGCTGCGCGTCTGCGGGGTCTCACCTGTCCCGCTACTCCCGCCGGAGTCTCGCACCTTCCGCTCCAATCAACTCAGCAAATAATATATATCAATCAAGCAACAAACTGTGAAAACAGCCTAACAAAAAGAAAAGAGATTAAATATAATCATTAATTATTGGGTAAAGAAAATAGAGACAGAAAGGAGAATGTAATGGATCCTCTATTATTTGCCGCTTTCACAGCCGGGTATATCCTGCTATTTATATGGGCCATTCTCATTGTAAAGAACAGCGGCCCTGTTAGTGCTGCCTTCCTGCTGCCTGTAATTCTCGGATTGATTTACGACAATGGAATTCTTGCTGCTGGTAGTTTGATCGGGGAAGGCAATACTCTAAAGCTAATGAATTATGCACGATTCTGGATTCATGCCTTTTTTACACCGCTGCTTGTTCTATATTCCTGGCATACTTTAAAACAAGCTGATATTGATTGGGCAAAAACAGATACACTAAAAGGGGCTGCATACCTGCTCACTGCCGGATTGATTCTTCTGGAGATTTTCACCGAGGTTTTCGGCCTTGAACTTGAAGCGAAATGGGAATATGGAGTTCTAAGCTATTCAAACGCAGAGGCAAAGGGCGGCCCTCCGATAATGGTGCTGATCATTTCCGCCGTATTGCTGGCAGCATCTGTATTTATTTGGCACAAACAAGGATGGTTCTGGTTTTTTGCGGGTTCCGTCTTGATGATTATCGGAAGCGCAATCGATATTCCAGTTGAGAGTGCCGCTGCCGTGAATGCTTTTGAATGGATTCTTTTGCTTTCCCTGACAGCAACAGCATATTTTCAAAAAAAGCGCGGTTTAACAAAAACTTAAAGCAGACCCTCTTGCAGGAAGGAACAATCTGTTGGAGAATATTAGTTAGTATAACATTACGAAGTTCCTGAATCTGCAGAGTCAGAGCCAGGTATAGCTTCGAACACAGAAAGCTGAAATGAGCTGGTCAGGGTCCGAGCCTGTTTTTACTTCAGACAAAAAATGCAGAAATAAGCTGGTCACAGTCCGAACATGGCTCAACTTCGACACAAAGTGCAGAATTGAGCTGGTCAGAGTCCGAACATGGCTCAACTTCAGACACAAATTGCTGAATTGAGCTGGTCAGAGTCCGAACCCATTTCAACTTCGGACACAAATTGCTGAATTGAGCTGGTCAGAGTCCGAACATGACTTAACTTCAGACACAAAGTGTAGAAATGAGCTAGTCACAGTCCGAACATGGCTCAACTTCGGACACAAATTGCTGAATTGAGCTGGTCAGAGTCCGAACATGGCTCAACTTCAGACACAAAGTGTAGAAATGAGCTAGTCACAGTCCGAACATGGCTCAACTTCAGACACAAAGTGTAGAAATGAGCTAGTCACAGTCCGAACATGGCTCAACTTCAGACACAAAGTGTAGAAATGAGCTAGTCACAGTCCGAACCCATTTCAACTTCGGACACAAAAAGTGCAAAAAAACTCAGAGTCCGAACACGATTCAACTTCAGAAAGCAGAATAGAATTCAAAGATGGAGTATCATACAACCCAAAGGTGGTCTCACATGGAATTATTGACAAATTTCCCCCTATGGTCTGCTTTGGCAGCCATCTTCTTTGCCCAATTTGTAAAAGTGCCCATTCAATTTATTGCCACCCGAAGAGTGGATTGGTCCCTTTTAACCAGTACAGGCGGAATGCCAAGCTCACACTCAGCTGCAGTAACTGCCCTTTCAACCGGGGTGGCACTTGAAACCGGAATGGACTCTGCTGTTTTCGCTGTTTCTGCCGTTTTTGCCATTATCACTATGTTTGATGCTACGGGAGTGCGGCGTCAGGCCGGGGAACAGGCGATTGTATTAAACCAGCTTGTTGCCGACTTCAATAAATTCGTTGAAGAAGCAAAGACATGGCAGAAAAAAGCTGGTCAGGAAAAACAGAAAGAATTGAAGGAGCTGCTGGGCCATAAGCCGATAGAAGTACTCTTTGGGGGCCTGACTGGAATTTTATTAACTTTAGGGCTTCATTATTTATTTTCCTAAAGGTTGTGATGTAAATGAAAATCCTTTCCTTATGCCCAAGCAATACTGAATTAGTGGAATACTTGGGATTTACTGATATGCTTGCCGGCGTGGACGATTATTCGGATTGGCCGGAGCAAATTTCCAATCTGCCCAGGCTGGGTCCTGACTTGTCTATTAACATGGATAAAGTGGAGGAACTGCAACCGGACCTTGTGCTTGCCTCCCTGAGTGTACCCGGCATGGAAAAGAATGTAGCAGAGCTTGAAAAAAGGCAGATTCCCCATATTGTCTTAAATCCCCAAAGCCTCGCAGATATTGCAAATGACCTGGTTTTTACTGCTGAAAAAATCGGGATGCCTGAGAGAGGGATTTTGGCGGCTAAACAGTTTACGGAGAAAATAGAGGAACTTAAGCACATCTCAAGCAGGATTGAAAAAAAACCAAGCCTCTATTGGGAATGGTGGCCAAAGCCTGTGTTTACTCCTGGCAAGGTCAATTGGCTGACGGAAATCAGTGAAATAGCCGGTGGACGGAATTTATTTGCTGATGTTGAGCTTGCAAGTGTCCAGACTGATTGGGAGGATGTCCTGAATCGGCAGCCGGATTATATCTGTCTCGCCTGGGTCGGTGTCAGAAGAGAAAAGGTGAATCCGGAGATTGTCCTGAATCGTCCAGGCTGGAGTGAAATGGGAGCAGTAAAACAGGAAAGAATCCTGGTTTTGGAAGAAGAACTGTATTGCAGGCCTTCACCGCGGCTGATTGAAGGCGCCATAAAATTAGCAGAAAAGATTCATCCGCAGGCATTTTCTGTTTGATAATATAAAAAGGCAAATCCGTTCATTGCGGATTTGCCTGTCTTCTGTTTATTTTTTCTCAGATTTGATATATTGCTGTCTGAAAACCTGCATGGCTTCATTTTCATTCAGTAACCTTAAATCTTCTTCCGTAAGGGTTCCATCGCCCATTTCAACAATGTAAACATCGAGCGTTTTCTTTCCCCAATTATTATAAACATCATCAACCGTTTCATAATAGAGATCCAATTTATTCCCCTTAATGGCACCGCCTTTATCGGCTACAACACCATACCCATAATCAGGAATAAACAGGATCGTCCCAATCGGAAAAACATTTAAATCTGCTGCGACTGTAGAGTATAAGTCCCTTTTAACTTTAACACCTGAGTATGTAATGCCAAAGGACGGATGATCGGGATTTTTTCCTGTCGACTCGTAAAAAGCTGTATATCCGGTAGCAATTACTTGTTTTTTCTGATACTGCGACCAGTCAATTGATTCCTCCAGTGTCGGCGCCTGTTCAATTGCGACAGCTTCACTCGCAGAAATCTTCGGTTCCAGGCTCACGGCCTGCTTCAAAAACTTAAATGCTACGCCAACCGATTTTAATGTATGTTCAAAATTTGAATTTCCATCTTTGCCAGCTTGTTCAGCATTTTGCTGCAGCTGTACAATTGATCTTGCTTCCACCCCGGAAATCGAATGGAAAGTTGTCAATAATGCACCTATAAATAAGGCAGACATTACTGTACGTTTCATCCATTTTGTAATTATGTTCATCTTTTACACTCCTCCCAAAGTTAGTCATTTCCCTTCTTCGAGAGAAATATTCATAACTTATGGGAAAGCAAGGCTTCCATCAGCCGATTACAGACAGGATAAAGCCAGTAATACCATAGGCTTGCCCGATTTGATCACACTAATCAAAAAAAATAAAAAATCCCCACACCCGGCAGAGATTTCATCACTAATTTAAAACATCCGATATCCTTTTTTACGGAGCAGTCTAATCGTGATTCCGGCAACAATGGCGCCTGCCATTCCGCTGCTGAGTATAAGGATGTCCGCCAAAGCGAGGCTGGACATTTCTACTCCAAGACTGGAAAACGATTCCTCCGGTTTTTGAAAATACTCAATGAAACGAACTTTATCAATGATAAAAATGGCAATTACGGGATAAATAATAGCCATAATCCAAGACATTCTTAATAGCATATTTAATATAAAACCTATTCCAAAAAACAGCACAAAAAACAGAAGCATCGAAATAGGCAAAACGAAAATCGTCATTTGCATGAACTTGTTTCCTCCCTTAACACATCAATAATTAGTTTACTTTATTGTGGATTGGGGAGTCAACAAGAAAAGCGGGTGTGTCAGTACACCCGCTATGAAAAGAAAAACTTCGCTGCTCGCGAAGTTTGACTTTATCACAGTCTAACTGGCAGTAAGACCCCACTTCATGACTCAAGGAATCAAAGGAAAGTGGGGGGAAACTGCCCAATCTAGCTGCGGCTCCTAGGGGCTCGCTTGTCACCCCTGGGCAAGTCGCCTCGCTTTATAATGTAAAGACCCGAAAGAAGGACAAAGACTAAGAACGCCACATCCTCCCAAAAGCTGTCGCATTTGGTCGTGCGATGCTCATGCTGACGAAGCCTTCCTTGTCCTGTGGGCCTCAACTAACAATCAGTGGGGGATAAAGCCCCCCACTGATTGAAGTTTCACTTTATTCCTTTTTCTTTCCTGTACCGCCGCAGCAGCTGCAGGTTTCAGATCCGCCTAATAGTAATTGAAAATACCCTTTACCGGAACAATACATACACTCTTTGTTTTCATATTTCTTAGCTGTCATTTCATTCATCTCCTTTTGGATTTTCGTAACTGAATTTTCTGATAATATACCAAGGATTTGAATAAATGAAAAGCTCCATATTTCATGAAAAACTATCGTTGGAAACGCATACAAGCATTATTTACTTCTGATTTCTCGTTCATTCTCTAAATTTCAGAAAATTATAAAAATACTTTATAAGCTGTATAGCCGAAAGTATCCCCGGGATTAATGCCGTTAATTAAAGGTTTGATGGACGAATCCGAAGTATCCAATATGTATTTTAAAAGAACTGATGCATCCGGATCATCTGCAAGTTCTTTCGGATTGCGATACTGTACATCGAGTAGTTCGCTTTCCTGAACTTTTAATGATTGTTCAGGCTCAGCTTCAAGCAAAAACAAAATCATATTATCACTGACTTCTCCTTTTATGACACCTGTACGCAATCCAAGCAGGCCTTTCACTGTACATTTTATCCCGGTTTCCTCTTCTATTTCCCGGACTGCAGCTTCATCAGCCGTTTCGCCTGGTTCCACAAACCCTGCGGGCAGAGACCATTTGCCTTTAAGCCCTCCATATTTCTTTTTAACAACAAGCCAGTTGCCTTCAGGTGAAATAACAAGCCCGGAAACCGCAAGCCACACCTTTCCCCTTTTATGTTCGACTCCCATTCACACACCCCCTTTTACGTCATTTTATCACGAAAAAATCACCATTAAAAAAAGGGACAGACTTTAGAGTCCATCCCCATATATAAATGATAGCTGATTAATTAAAGAACGTTGAATTTACCTTTCTTCAATACAAGAGATGGTCCGCCAACCATGTAAAGTGCACGGTTATCGATCATCTTCTTCATGAATGAAGCTTTAGTTCCAACCATTTTCTTTCCGAATGCCACACCGATGGCATCATGTTCGCCCAGAGAACATACAGTACCTTTAATATCCGGTGTAAACGTTTCAAGATCAGTTTTATTACGGATTAAAGCAGTAATGTTTCTTGCACATACTTCACCCTGCTGCATAGCAATTTGGGCAGTAGGAGGGTATGGACGGTTAATTTCCTCATTGATGATTAATGAGCAGTCTCCGATGATAAACATATTATCATGGCCAGGAGCGCGCAAATCAGGCTGAACTTTTACACGGCCGCGCATTGCTTCAATGCCGGATTTTTCAATAATAGAATTTCCGCGTACACCTGCAGCCCAGACAACTGTTGCAGCTTTGATTTCTTCTACTTCATCTTCTCCCTTGCCAACGATGATCCCTTCAGGAGTAGCTTCTTTAATAGCTGTTCCGATCATGAATTGTACGCCTTTTTTCTCCAAGTGGGATACAGCGTAATTAACAAGCTCCGGATCAAAGCCTGGAAGAACCATTGGAGCTGCTTCCACACAAATGATTTTCACTTTATGGTAGTCCACATCGTATTCTTTGCAAAGCTCTGGAACACGGTTTGCCAACTCTCCAAGGAATTCAATGCCAGTGAAGCCTGCACCGCCGACAACAATTGTCAGGCGCTCATCTTTTTTCTCGGCGTCTGTATTATAAGTAGCAAATTGGTATTCGATATGCTCGCGGATTTGACGTGCAGCATTGACATTGACAATCGAAAATGCATGTTCCTTAAGTCCTTTGATACCGAATGTCTCCGGCTCAGCTCCAAGTGAAACAACCAGATAATCATAGTCAATTTCGCCGTTTTCCAAAATGACTTTCTTTTCTTCTGCTTTAATTTCAAGAGCAGTGCCCTGAACGAATTCAACTTTGTTGCGGTCAATAACATCTTTTATATCATAGCGTACACGATCATGATGAAGTGTTCCGGCTGATGCCTCGTGCAGCCATGTTGTTTCATAATGGTAGTCATTCTTGTTCACTAAAACGATTTCCGCTTCGTTTGTTCCTACAGATTTCTGCAAACGGGTTGCAACCATCAAACCGCCGTAGCCTCCACCGAGGATTACAATCTTTGGCTTTCTCAAGTGTATCACTTCCACCTTTTTTAAGTATTTTCTAATGTTTTCTTATCTTCCACTGCTTTATATTTTTTATAGCCAAAAACATAAAAAAACTTTGTGATTTTATTCACGAACTAGTTCAAAAAAACTCAATAAAATTGTCATAAAATATTAACATTATTCCTCCATTAATCTTATTCTACTTCATAGGGTTTTTCAACCCCAAAAAAATAGACGAAAAACTTAAAAATTTTAGGAAAAATTTAAAAAATATACGTGTTTTTATTTTCATGTATTCCACTCGAAATATTCCAATCATTCATAATATTTATCTCCATTCGTGAGGTTTTAAACGATTTATGTTAAAATAAAGAGTGGAATTTCAATACATACGTGGGGGGATATGCATGAAAGAAGATCAAAAAGTGTATGACATAACCATCATTGGCGGGGGGCCAACTGGTTTATTCACTGCTTTCTACGGGGGTATGAGACAAGCATCAGTAAAAATTATTGAAAGCTTGCCGCAGCTTGGGGGACAGTTATCTGCTCTTTATCCTGAAAAATACATATACGATGTTGCCGGCTTCCCGAAAGTCCGGGCCCAGGAATTGATTGATAACCTTAAGGAACAAATGGCTAAATTCGAGCCTACTGTATCACTTGAGCAATCGGTTGAAAAGTTAGAGAAGCAAGCTGATGGAACATTCAAGCTTACAACCAATAAAGAAGTACATTATTCAAAAACTATTATTATCACTGCCGGCAATGGCGCTTTCCAGCCCCGCCGTCTTGAACTTGAGAGTGCAGTTCAATACGAAGGTAAAAACCTTCATTACTTTATTGATGATTTAAATAAATTCGCCGGCAAAAAAGTAGTTGTTTTCGGCGGAGGGGATTCCGCAGTAGACTGGGCATTAATGCTTGAGCCTATCGCTGAGAAAGTGACGATTGTTCATCGCCGCGATAAATTCCGCGCACATGAGCACAGTGTAGAAAATCTGCAGAACTCTAAAGTTGAAATTAAAACACCTTATGTTCCAGCTGAGCTTATTGGTGACAGTGAAGCAATCAGCCAAGTCGTACTTGAAGGTGTGACTTCAAAGGAGAAAGAGGTATTTGATGTTGATGCAGTGATCGTTAACTACGGATTCGTTTCCTCACTTGGCCCAATTAAAGAATGGGGCCTTGATATCGAGAAGAACTCCATCGTTGTTAACTCCCGAATGGAAACAAACATCGAAGGCATCTATGCTGCCGGCGATATCTGCACATACGACGGGAAGGTCAAGCTTATTGCCTGCGGTTTCGGTGAAGCGCCAACTGCCGTTAATCACGCAAAATCCTACATTGATCCAAAAGCGAAAGTACAGCCAATGCATAGTTCTTCCATGTTTGGCAAATAAGATAAGAAAAGGACGGCCCGTTCGGGACCGTCCTTTTTTGATGCGTTATGGCAGATTTTATTTTAGCACTCTTCCGGTGTACCAGTATTTGAAGCGGTACGGAAAGAGGATCCGCAGCCGCAGTTTGCAATGGCATTGGGATTGTCGATTGTGAATCCGCCGCCCATCATGGATTGTTTATAATCAATTTTTGTGCCATTTAAGATAGGTGCGTCTTCCTTGCTGACAAGAACCTGAATTCCATAGTGCTCGGACTGGATATCACCTTCCTCGGCTTCGTGTGCAAACCCCATTCCATAAGAAAGCCCGCTGCACCCGCCTCCTTTAACGGCTACACGCAAAAATGCATCTTCTTCCTCATTTTGTTTCATCATTTCTTTTATATGCAAAGCTGCTGCTTCTGTTATATCCACAACTTTTTCCATGTTATTCCCTCCTGTCATGTAAGGATACTTCTATAAACATAGTATATACAGTAAAAGGTATGTGCTCAACTTAAGAGGCTTTTACTTTTTCTAATTTTTTTCTGACACAACCCACTTAATAGTTCTTTATACTCATAAAATCAGCAAAAACGGTATAATAGTCTTAATCATTATCCTCGGAGGTGCCATTCTATGCAGCAATTAAAGCCTACTTATGATAAAAAATGCGAATGCAGAGTCTGCAGACAGAGTTTCACCACTAAAAAACTCCGCTCCAGATTTGTAAAAGCAGCTGATTATGACAGTGATTTCTGCCCTAACTATTCTGATGAAAGCATGAACCCTCTTTTATATCATATTCATACCTGCCCGCATTGCGGCTACTCAGAATCCGAGGATTTTTCTCCTTATTTCCCGCCGGGAGCCCTTGATTTGATACATTCTAAAGTTGCGAGTGCCTGGATTCCCCAGGATTATGGCCAGGAGCGATCCATCATTGTTGCTGTCAACACCTATAAGCTGGCTTTATATTGCGGGACTTTAAAAAGGGAGAAGCATATTATTATGGCTGGTTTACAAGTCAGACTTGCCTGGCTTTACCGCAATATGAAGAATGATATTCAGGAACAGCGCTTTTTGAAGCTTTCTCTAAAGGAATATCTGGAGTCTTATATGTCAGATGATTTTAAAGGATCATCTATTTCAGAAACGAGGATTTTTTATCTGATCGGGGAGCTATCCCGAAGGACACATCAGGCAGAACAGGCTGTTAAATATTTCTCAAAAGTAATTGAGCTGCAAAACCGCTCCACTGAACCCAAATTAATTGAAATGGCCAGAGAACGCTGGTATGAAATGAGACAGGACCAAAAAACTGCAGCAAATTAAGGAATAAGAAAAGGAGCGAAATTTAATCGCTCCTTTTCTATATTAAAACATCGGATTTTCATCCAGATATTGATATATATTTTCAACCAGTTCATCTGGTGTTTCTCCTGTTACCACTTCTCCGTTCACAAGCGCAAAAAGAGTGCTTGCACATTTGCCGCAATACCCAAGACAGCCATATTCTATGACATCCAGATCATAATCCTTTTCCAGCTGTTCAAGCGCTTTTTGAGAGCCGCTGGCCAAATTGCTGATGCAAAATTCGATGATTGGCTTAATCACATCTTTCACCTCTCTACCCTGTTAATGCTACCTTTTTTACCCGAATTCTGCAAGAAAGTGATTTCATTAATATTTCTTATAAGTATGCATAATTACCACTTCATGTCGTTTATTGTCAAGTTTCCTGCTGATTTGTGTTGTGATTTTGTCACAATTTCGTTATACTTTTTATGGGTTTGAGGTTAATAATATCATTTATTTATTTTTCAAGATAACTAATAACGGTTATATTTAGGTTCGGTAACAGCAATCAGTACGGACATAAAGGGGAAATATACTATGAAAAATCTTGTGATACTTGGCGGAGGCTATGGAGGTATGAGGGCGCTTGCCCGACTTTTGCCTAACCAGCTTCCCGATGATGTCTCTATTACTCTAATAGATCGTGTGCCTTATCATTGTTTAAAAACTGAATATTATGCTCTTGCTGCCGGCACCATTTCTGACCAGCATGTGCGTGTATCCTTCCCTGAACACCAAAGATTGACCATTAAATACGGTGAAGTGACAAAAATCAGCATCGAGGAAAACAAGGTATATCTTCAGGGAGAAGATCCTGTTTCATATGACGATATAATCATTGGGCTTGGATGTGAAGATAAGTACCATAATGTTCCGGGAGCTGACATTCACACATATAGCATACAGACAATTGAGAAATCCCGAAGAACATATGAAGCTTTAAATAATCTATCACCAGGCTCTGTTGTTGGAATCGTCGGTGCAGGATTAAGCGGAGTGGAACTGGCTTCTGAATTAAATGAAAGCCGTCCGGATTTGAAAGTCAAATTATTTGATAGAGGGAAGCATATACTTTCCGCCTTCTCCGAAAGATTGAGCACCTATGTTGAAAATTGGTTTTTGGAGCATAATGTTGAAATCATTAACCAATCGAATATCACAAAAGTAGAAGAAAAAACCCTTTATAATCATGACGAAGCCATCCACTGTGATGCCATCGTATGGACCGCCGGCATCCAGCCGACCAAAGTGGTTCGGGATATGAATGTGGAGAAGGACCCGCAAGGACGAGTAGTCTTAACCAAGCATCACAATATTCCCGGGAATGAACATGTATATGTGGTAGGAGATTGTGCGAGCCTTCCGCATGCACCAAGTGCACAGCTTGCAGAAGGGCAGGCAGAGCAAATCGTTCAAATACTATTGAAACGCTGGAAAGGCGAGGAGCTTCCTGAAACATTGCCAGTTATCAAGCTTAAAGGAGTTCTTGGATCACTGGGCAAAAAGCACGGTTTCGGTCTGGTTGCAGAACGTCCTATCACAGGCCGCGTCGCCCGCCTGCTGAAATCCGGAATACTTTGGATGTATAAATACCATAACGGTTAAGAAATAAAATGAGCATCCGTTTGGATGCTCATTTTTTATTAAACTGTCTGATAACCATACTTTTCCATTTTCGCATAGATCGTTTTTAATTTTGGATTGCCTTCACCGACAATCTCATCCTCAATCAGGACAACAGGGTAAAACATATCTTCCTCTATCACTTTAAGAGCGAATTCTTTTTTGTCCTCTTCTTCGGGTGGATTATGAATGTCAACATACACGATTTTAAAAGGCTGATTGGCAAATTTCCGGGATAGTGCTGCCTCCAGCCATTCATAAGTTTCCTTGGATGATGGCAGGTTCACACAGCTTGGACAAAGCTGCTCCGCCCCATAAACAGTGATTTCAATCTCTTTTTTCACTCTTCTCTCCCCCTATGCAAAACTTGTTCTTCCCTCCATTTTACAACATTAACAATGAGCTGCCTAATAAAGTGAAACTTCAATCAGTGGGGGGGTTCCTTATCCCCCACTGATTGTTAGTTGAACCAATCGGGCCTTTACGGGCAGTTTGACCCCACTTATCCTCCTTTGATTCCTTTGAACCTTGAAGTGGGAATCTTACTGTCCGTTAGACTGCGATAAAAATATTCTCCTAATGAGTGGAAATTACGTTCTTTGAATAGATTTTTAAGACTGATTTGATTATAATAAATGTATGGAAAGGAGTCGATTTCACATGGCAGAACAAACAACTATGACTGAACAAGTTCAGGAAGTATTAGATAAATTGCGCCCATTCCTTCTTCGCGATGGCGGGGACTGTGAATTAGTGGATATTGAAGATGGCATCGTTAAATTGCGCCTTCTTGGTGCATGCGGCAGCTGCCCAAGTTCAACGATTACATTGAAAGCTGGTATTGAGCGCGCTCTTTTGGAAGAAGTACCTGGTGTAGTCGAAGTAGAACAAGTTTTTTAATTTTTCCTTTGCAAAAAGCGATGTCTGCATGACATCGCTTTTTTTATATTGTATGGCCTATCTCCAGCTCAGCTAAGCTTTTTTTTAAAACCGTGCAGCCTTCCTGATCAATTTTAAGGGGCATGATTTCCATGTCCGGGAGCAGCCTCCGAAGCCCTTCTGCCACCGCGGGAGCACCTCCTGTCTCAGCCAGGCAGAGAACTGCCGGCCCTGCACCGCTTAAGGCAACTCCAAATGCTCCGAGCCCAGGTGCTGCTTTTTCAATGACTTCCAAATGCGGAACCATTTTCTTTCGGTAAGGATGATGGAATAAGTCTCCGCTCATCATCTTGCCTGCGAGGGTGTAATTCCCGCTAAGCAAGGCTGCTACCATGACATTTCCAACTGCGCCTGCCTGGACAGCTTCCCTAAAGGACCATTCTGAAGGCAGAACACCTCTGGATTCCTTTGTGAGGAGCTCGTTTTTCGGAACCACTGCTATAACATCAAATTCTATAGTTTTAATACTTTGAACAGATACCTCTTCCTCTGACAGGCAGCCAATAACGAGGCCTCCGAGAAGGGAGGCACCTGCGTTATCAGGATGGCCCTCCATTCTTGATGACAGTTCAAGCTTCTCGTACTGTGTCAGCTGGAGTCCGCAAAGCACATCAGCCAATTCGATTCCCGCTACAATGGCTGCAGCGCTTGACCCAAGTCCCCTTGTGAGAGGGATATCGCTCGAAATGCGGACTTTGCATCCCGGAAGCTCGCTACCATACTTCTTCGCGGTTTCCATTGCAACTTGAAAAATAAAATTGGATTCATCAGATGGATAGATGCTTAGCGGCTCTGATAAAGGAATCATTTCAAACTTGTCTGCCTTCTCTGCTTCAAGCGTCAAATATAAATTTAAGGCAAGGCCAATCGAGTCGAAGCCTGGCCCGAGATTTGCCGTGCTGCCGGGTACTTTAATGACAACCATTTCACCTTCGCTCATATGTGAACGGCTCCCTTGATATGGTCCGCAACTGCTTTTTCATCATTAGGCAGCAAAACAGGCTTAACAGGGCTGCAATCAATAGCTGTATTAGGATCCTTCAGTCCGTTCCCAGTCAGGATGGCCACCACTTTTGTTTTATGGGGAATCTCTCCATTGCGAAGCTGTTTATATACTCCCGCAAGTGAAGCACATGAAGCCGGCTCAGCAAAAATGCCTTCAGATGAAGCAAGTTTACGGTACATGCACAGGATCTCTTCGTCGCTGACTTCATCAATTTTTCCATTTGATTCTGACAATGCTGCATTGGCTAAATGCCAGCTCGCAGGATTTCCGATTCGGATGGCTGTGGCGATCGTTTCGGGATTTTCAAACACCCGGTTATGAACGATAGCCGCTGCACCTTCAGCCTGTACTCCGTGTAGTTTTGGAAGGCCAGTGCCGCGCACTTCATGGTATTCTTTAAATCCTTTCCAATAGGCAGAAATATTGCCGGCATTGCCCACAGGCAGGGCCAGGATATCCGGAGCGCCTCCAAGCTGGTCGCAGATTTCAAAGGCCGCTGTCTTCTGGCCTTCCAGACGATATGGATTAACTGAGTTTACTAGAGTAATAGGTTCTGTTTCGCTTATCTTCCGCACCATTGCCAGTGCCTGGTCAAAGTTGCCCTCAATAGATACGACTTCCGCTCCATACATAACAGCCTGTGCAAGTTTCCCCATGGCGATTTTTCCTTCAGGGATGACAACCACACATCTCATGCCGGCTCTTGCTGCATATGCCGCCGCAGCTGCAGAGGTATTGCCGGTGGAGGCACAGATGATGGCATCGCTTCCTTCTTCTTTCGCCTTTGCAACAGCCATAACCATGCCTCTGTCTTTAAATGACCCGGTAGGATTTGCTCCTTCCGTTTTTACATAAAGGTCAATGCCCCAGTCCCTTGAAAGTTTATCCAGCCTGATCAGGGGGGTATTTCCCTCATTTAAAGTAAGCATTGGTGTATTTTCACTAACTGGCAAATAGTCTTTATATGTCTTTATGAGGCCTTCCCATCTCATACTCTGGCGCTCCCTTCCACACGATACGAACTTTTGATTGATTGAACTGCCGGCAAATCTCTTAAGCTTACTAAAATATCCTCATAATCCTGAAGGGATGCCTGGTGGGTAACCAGCACAATCTCAGCAAGCCCTTTTTCTTTTAAAGGAAGCTGCAGGATTTTCTCGAAGCTGACATGATGCTCTGAAAAAATGGATGTGATGTTGGCAAATGTCCCTACTTCATCTTTTACATGCATTCTTAAGAAATACTTCGAATAAATTTCATCTGCATCTTTTAATTTTTTATCATATTGAGGAACTGCCGCGCTTTTTCCGTTGACGCCAAGACGCATATTTTTCATGACCCCAACAAGATCCGATACCACAGCTGTAGCTGTAGGCAGACTCCCTGCCCCAGGCCCGTAGAACATCGTTTCCCCTACCGCTTCACCGTAAACATATACTGCATTGTATTCATCCTGAACCGATGCAAGAGGATGAGACTCGGAAAGCAATGTCGGCTGGACACTTACTTCCACCTTCTCCCCCTCCCGATGGGCAATTCCGATCAGCTTCATGATGTACCCAAGCTGCTTGCCGTACTGCAGGTCTTCTTCCGTAATATCCGTAATGCCTTTAACCTTTACATCATCAAGGTCAATATTCATGGAAAAACCCAGTGTAGACAGGATTGCCATTTTCCTTGCTGCATCAAGGCCCTCCACATCTGCAGTCGGGTCGCTTTCCGCATATCCCAGCTCCTGAGCTTCTTTCAGGACGTCCTCATAAGCGCTCCCATTCTTGCTCATTTTAGTCAAAATAAAGTTCGTTGTCCCATTCACAATTCCCATCATTTTTGTAATTCTATCAGAAGCCAAACCATCTACCAGCCCTCTTAAGATGGGAATGCCGCCGGCAACACTTGCCTCATAAAAGAGATCACACCCGTTTTGAGCAGCAGCAGCCAGCAATTCAGGTCCATAAACAGCCATTAAATCCTTATTTGCCGTCACCACATGCTTGCCATTATCCAAAGCTTTCTTTAAATGGTTTCTGGTTTCTTCTATGCCGCCCATTACTTCAATCACTACATCTATATCAGCATCATTTAAAATGTCTTCAGGATTAAGTGTCAGCAAATTCCTGTCCACTTTTACGGCTCTGTCTTTATTTACATCTTTAACAAGAACTTTCTTTACAACAACCGGACAGCCGACCTGGTGCATAAGCTTATCCTGATGTTTCTCAATGATTTGCACGACACCCGATCCAACTGTTCCTAGCCCTAATAAACCGATTGAGATTGATTCCACGCTAGCTCCCCCTTAAAGTGTTCACTATGTAAGTACATTTGTATTTGTATAGTAGACATTATAGGGGGCAAGAGTGATTTTTACAATAGGCAATTTTCCGAAAATAATACGTGGAAGCGCTTAACATACTGGTTTATTGCGCTTTAATTTTTTAAAATTTTTTTATCCATCAATAAAGGCACCCATTATGGATGCCTTCATCACTTCTATTGCACCGGTGTTTTCGGTTTTTTTTCCGAAAGAACAAGATCAATATTTTCCACACACAGCTGCATCATCCTATAGCGCGTTTCTATGCTTGCACTTCCGATATGGGGCATGGCCACCACATTTTTCAGCTCTAACAGCGGATGTCCGGCGCCGATTGGCTCTTCCGCAAAAACATCCAATCCTGCAGCCGCAATTTCACCTGCCTTCAGTGCTTCATATAAATCATGTTCATTTACTACCGGTCCTCTGGAGGCATTCACAAAAACAGCATGGTTTTTCATCTTCCGGAAGGCATTTCGGTTAAATAGATTTCTTGTTTCTTCTGTCAATGGTGTCAGACAGACAACAAAATCTGACCGTTCGAGCAGCTCATCAAAGCTAACGTACTGAGCTCCCAGTTCCTGTTCTGCATCCAGCTTCCTCGAGCGATTGTGATACAGGATTTCCATATCAAATCCTGCGGCACGCTTTGCCACTGTTTTACCGATATTCCCCATTCCCACAATCCCGATTGTTTTATGGTGCACATCCTGGCCGGCCAAAAGGAGCGGGCTCCAGCTCTTCCAATCGCCTTTCTTTACAAACTCCGCAGCCTCCACCATTCTCCGGGCAGCAGCAAGCACAAGTGCAAATGTCAGGTCGGCGGTTGAATCATTTAATACCTCTGGAGTGTTGGTCACTGTAATTCCCAGCCTCTTTGCTGTTTCAACGTCCACATTATCATAGCCGACAGCCATATTGGCAACAACCTTCAGCTTCTCTCCCGCTTTCAGAACTTCCTCATTTACCTGCTCTGACAGCATGGTTAGAAGGGCATCCGCCTTTTCGGCTTCTTGCAGAAATACATCGTAAGGAACCGGCATATCTTCCCGATCCCACATTTCAACAATGTATTTTTCTTTTAATATGGCGATAACATTCTCAGGAAGCTTCCTGCTGATAAATACATATGGTTTCATTGAAATATCCCCTTTTCACATTCTCAGCTTACTGTTCCTTTCGCCAAGAAAGAGGGAATTCCCTGCCTTTTTTCAGCTCTTAATCCAATTCACCAGAGGAATCCTTAGTTTTTTGATCGGAACTTCCGCAAATTCGAAAAACCCTCCCAGAAAGCGCTCATGGTCGTCAGACTGCCAGAGATATTTCTGCAGGCGCTCCTGAAGCACCAGCTTCTGCTGTTCAGAGTCGGCGCCATAATAATTTTCTACTGTTTCAAAATAATGGAGGGGAAACAATAGACGGGCGTAGTATAACCGCCATGAAAAAGAGGATAATCCTCCAACACTTTGATATTCCGATAAAAATTGGCGGAGTTCCGGCTGATACGTTTTGATATTATGGAAGTATTTTTCCCTTGTCCATTCCGCCAAATCTCTCGACGAGTGATCAAATACCCAGTCAAATGGATTTTTCATATAATAATTGTCTCCCCAGGTGGAAGAAGTCAATCTAATATGACAAACGGTTCCGCTGTCTGCCATACCGGGTTCATCGTCAAGCTCTGTATCCACAAGATACTGTATTGAATTTTCCGCCAGCCCCATATAGTATGGAAATGACTCTAAAAACATTCTCTCAAAGTCATTTTCGGGTTTTTGGAATAGCATCTCATTCCATACCTTTTCCATTTGGTCAAGCCGCTGTTCCCAAAGCAGTTTCCATTGCCCGATTCTGCTCGTTTTTTTCACAGGAAAAGAAATACTCCTGCCTCTATGATGGAACTTTGCCAGCTTTCGGCCAAACTGATTCTGCTTCCTGCTCATGGTATGCAGATTAACTAAAATGCAAAAACGGCTATCATTCCAGTCAATGGACTGCTTGCCTTCCTTCGTTTTCAAAAAAGTGCTTATATTTCTATCTCCGCTATTGGACAGGTGTTCTGCCATTCGGTCCAGTTCATCAAGCTCTTCTTCATCTGTATGCCCAGCAGGCACAAGTAAATAAAGATGCCCCTGCTTACGGCATGCATCATATTTTCCGATTCTGAGTGTATCTTCTGCTTCTATGCCAAATTGTTCTTTCAAAAGCATTCTAAACATTAAACCACCTCAAGTTAAAAAGATCTTTAAGGGATATATATGATAGAAGACTTTAAAACTTGTTGTTTTCTTGGATAAGACTGTGCACCATGGAAATGATATAGAAAATGAATTTTTTCCGTTTGAGCGGCAGTGGGCATATTTGATAAAAAAAGGGTATATACATAGTGAAAAGAATCTAAAAGTAAACAGCACAGGTCTTTTAAAGGCCTGATGAAGTTACCGTAATCACTTATAAACCAGAAAAGGTGAAGCCAATGAATGAAGAAAAAAAAGCAGTTAATCTTACAGAACAGACAGCACGTAAATGGCTACATGAAAGAGGGGTCGAAATACAGGATATAGCTGATTTGGTGTTCTTCCTCCAGGAGAAATATCACCCCGATTTGCAGATGAAGGACTGCATTCACAATGTAGAGCGTGTTTTATCAAAAAGAGAAGTGCAAAACGCCATTTTGACAGGAATTCAGCTGGATATGCTGGCCGAGGAAAAGAAACTCCTGGAACCGCTGCAATCGATTATCGCTACAGATGAAGGATTATATGGTGCAGATGAAGTACTGGCCTTATCCATAGTAAACGTATATGGTTCCATCGGATTTACCAATTTCGGGTATATCGATAAATTGAAGCCGGGCATTTTGAAGGATCTGAACGATAAGAGTTCAGGCAGATGCCACACCTTCCTTGATGATATTGTAGGAGCTATCGCTGCAGCCGCTTCGAGCAGACTTGCACATAGTGCTGAAAATGCGGAATAAGAAAAGCGCAAGCGCCTTGGCCACGAAGGAACGCAGACTAAGAACGCCACGTCCTCCCAAAAGCTACCGCTTTCGGTCGTGCGATGTTTATGCTGACAAAGCCTTCCTTGTCCCGGGGCCTTACCTCGAGCGGGGCAGGCGCTGGAGCTAAACATTTTTCGAAGTTAAAATTATACTTTCTTATCTTTTTAAAAAGGATGGAGACTTTTCTCCACCCTTTTTCTATTTGAAGTCCCAATCCGCTAATGAATCGAGTACAAAGTCCGGCTGTCTCTCATATCCCTTCAATAATTCTTTCGTTGTTACCCCCGTATGGACAAGCAGAGTATCCATACCGGCATTCATTCCTGCTAAAATATCCGTATCATAGTTATCTCCAACCATCAGCGTTTCTTGCTTGGCAGTTCCCAGCACCTTCAAAGCCTGCTCCATGATAATCGATTCCGGCTTGCCAATAAAAACAGGCTGAGTTTGTGTTGATACAGTAATGACAGAGGTTAGTGAGCCATTGCCCGGCAGAAGGCCTCTTTCTGTCGGAATGGCAATGTCTCCGTTTGTAGAAATAAAGGTTGCCCCATTCCGGACAGCAAGACAGGCAATGGACAGCTTTTCATAGTTAATGGAGCGGTCAATCCCTACCACAACGAAGTCTGCATGCTCCTCTGCAAAGCTTAGCCCTTTTTCAGACAGCGCTTCCCGTATTCCTTCTTCTCCGATTACATATACAGAAGCATCTTTTTGCTGTTCGTATATGTAGCTGGCAGTGGCCATGCTCGTTGTAAATACCTGTCTCTCTTCAGCAGGAATGCCAAACTTCACAAGCTTATCCGCCACCTGGCCTGGTGTTCTTGACGAATTATTTGTCACAAACAAATAAGGCAGACCCAGTTCCTGAAGCTTTTTGACAAAGTCGGCCGCCTCACTAATCAGTTCTGTCCCGCGATACATAGTGCCATCTAAATCGATTAAGTATCCTTTATATTCTTTCAAAATTATTCCTCCCATAATGAACTGAGCTTTGATTAGTATCCCTATAATTATTGCTTTTTAACTTGGCTTTCGCCCATAAAGGATATCTTAAAGGAACGAGGTGAATTGTGCAATTTTTCATGATTAACGGGATACAGTCAATCCCACAAAAAAAAACTCCTTGATGAACAGGAGCCCGCGCTTAATCTTGCTCTATTATATAATGACAGCATCCATCACCCGCAGCCATGCAGGACTTGATATCAACTTTATCAGCAGAAAGAAAATCTTTGATAAATTCCTTTTCAGATCTGCAGATTTGTTTAAATTCTTCTGCTGTTTCGATATATGGGCAATTGAATTCTTTGAGATGGACCTGACCTTCCTCTATCCGAACTTCCGGCATAAAGCCTTCAAGCAGAAGGAGTTCCTCCAGAATATGAAGCTTCTCGGAGAATGATTTCCCCTCTGTCTGAAACTCATACTGCTGTATGAGGCGGCTTTTTCTCCTGGAAAATAACTCAGCAATTAAATGGCCGTGCCCCATACTTTTTAATTCGGTTAATAATTCAACACTTAGCTGCTTGTATTTTTTCGGAAACAGATCTTCTCCTTTTGTTGTTAGCTGATAAAGCTTTGAAGGGCGCCCTTTTGTTTGCCTCTGGATTGAAGATGTAATAAATCCATCCTTTTCAAGGGACTGAATATGCTTTCTGACGGCCATTTCGGATATCCCTAACTTCTGGGCCATTTCCA
Organism: Cytobacillus sp. EB106-05-05-XG126; assembly: GCF_058791715.1. NCBI lineage: Bacteria > Bacillati > Bacillota > Bacilli > Caryophanales > Bacillaceae > Cytobacillus > Cytobacillus sp. EB106-05-05-XG126. The sequence continues at coordinate 25,554 of NZ_JBYTDU010000005.1, forward strand.
GAATGGATCGTTTTCCCGCTGTTTTGATTAACCTCAGAATCATATCTCTTGTGGAGTTTTCTCCAATATGCATAACTTCACCGCCCTTCTCTTTATTCAAGACTAATCTGCCCTAGAGAAAAAGATCGGATTACTCCGATCCTTATTGAGGTTTAAATGCAGAAACCGGTCCGAGTTCATTGATCAAATACTCTCTGACCCGGTCAGGAAACTCTTTAATCATAGGGATATGGCTGCTTATCGCTGCTTTTAGCTCCTCATGATTGACATCTGTGTAGTTTTGGACGAGCATTTTACGATATGTAATGAATTGTTTAAAGCTCTCGCTCATTTCTTTGCTGATTACTTTTTCATCGTCAAGAATATCCACGATATCATCGTAGCTGCCTGGATCCCTCATGATAAAACCGTCTATCATCGTATTTCCAATATCAAGGATCGCTTCGATCATAATTTGGGCAATCCGCTCCAAGGCTGCCTTTTCAATAGGGGATGTCCACTCTTTCACTTCTTTAAAAAGGGAGATTTGCTGTTCCAGATAACCGAGTGTGTCTTCAATCTTTTCCCTGTCTACGAAATACATAACACTTCGTTCCTCCTATGAAGATTTCAGGCTCCTGGTTTAGAGTATCCGCCTGCATCCGTGTCATCACAGCCACCCGAAATCCTAAAGTTCTCTATACCTTTATATTGTATATAAAGTTTTCAATACCTTCAATGGGATCACGTTGAGTTATTTCAGATTCGGGGGGATAAACCTTAAAAGGACATGCTATAATCGGTATATAAAGTGAAACTTCAATCAGTGGGGGTTTTCCTCATCCCCCACTGATTGTTAGTTGAACCAATCGGGCCTTTACGGGCAGTTTGACCCCCACTTATCCTCCTTTGATTCCTCTGAGTCTTGAAAGGGGGGCTTACTGCCCGTTAGACTGCGATAAAACAACTAAGGAGTGTTATATTTGGCAGAACGCTTTTTCTTATATGATGATCTTGAAGATACAAAAACCAGATTTGTCAGCTTTATGGGGGAAAACCAGCGATTCGATTTAGCTATCGTTCGTTCTGATCGCTATTACGGCAAACAATTGGTCCTTGATATTCAGGGAAGCCGCTTTGCCATCATAGGAGAAGATGACTTAAAGGAAGAAGGCTATCTTGAGCATGTATTTCAGCTTTCTGAGGAAGATGCAGAGGACCTTAAATCATTTCTGATGGAAATCGTTTAATACATTTCTGATGGAAATCGTTTAATATACGATAATAAACAGATACTAAAGGGGAACCTATTTTGGTGGGTTCTCCTTTTTCTTCTTTAAAGACCCTGCTTCCTATAACTTCTTAAGGAGTGATGGCATGGACGATAAAGAAAGACGCACATACACCGACTTCTCAAATGTGGAAACCCAAAGGAATTTCCTGATTCCCGAGGACTTGCCTGAAGGGGCATATGGCGCTCCCAGAAATGCGGATGAACCGGTAGAGAATAAAAGCACCCCTTGGCGGGAGGGCCAGCGCTATTACAGCGCCTTTAACTATGAGTTCAAGTCCCTTCACCAAAACTTGCCGCGGCAAATGCCAGGTGCGCACCCTCCGCATGACGATCCTGATAAAAACGAAGAACCGCCATACACAGAGACTTAAACAAATCGCATGCGCAAAAAGGGCCGGGTTTCCCCTGCCCTTTTTAGCTATTAACTTTTTTCACAACAAAATAGGCACAGCCAAAATTACAGAATTCGTAAAGGTATTCGGTAAGTGTGCTGATTTTTGTATCAAATGAAGCCTTCTGGCTCTGATCATCGAAAAAACCGCGGAGACGAAGCTGTCCATATCCCCAGTCCCCGACAATATAGTCATATCTAGATAAAATTTCGCTATATCTGGCCCGGAATGCCTCCTCATTGAAACCATCCCGTTCTTCCTGGATCAATTCATAACTGATATTGTTAATGCTAACCAATTTTTTCACCTCATTTTAAGAGCATATTGTAACAGTATTATATTGAAAATAACATGATATGAAAACAAACCAATATTTTGTCTTTATTTAAATTATAACTGATTCCCCATCAATTACTAAGAGAAAAAAATTTAGACGTGGCAATTCTATAAATGAGGAGGTGTCAATAGTGAAGAAATCACTAATCATTCTTGGCATTAGCGGCATGGCTGCACTGACTGCCTGCCAAACTAATGCCGCAAAAGAAGATATCTATGAAGAAACCGGTCATACCGTAAATGTAAATGACCAGCGTGCTGATTTATACAATAGGGATATGGGCAACGGCCGAAACGGCCGAAACAATATGGGTGAAGACTTTGGCTATGTACGCCATCAAAAAAGCCCAATTATGGGAGACAACGTTTCAGCAGACCACTATGCTGCCATTGACCGTGAACAGGTTGCAGATATTATCGGGAAATATTGCACAGAAGTTCCGAATGTGGACGATATTTCAACTCTTGTAACAGATGAAGAAGTCCTGATTGTATATAATACTGACACAAAAAACCGAAATCAGACAGCTGATCAGGTCAAGAAGATGGCTATGTCTGTTGTCCCAAGATGGTATCATGTCTATGTAAGTGATGATACATCTTTAAGGAAAAATGTTGAAAACTATGCAACAGTGGACTCTGATGGACGTAATGCTGAAAATGGCATTAACCAGTTAATCAAACAAATGCTTAAATCTCCTCAAGGAGAAAGAATGAGTGAAAGTGAAAATGAAAACGGTGAAATGCAAGGCGAAAGAAACGATGATATGGATAAAGATGATCTTGGAGAAACCGTCAAAAAAGCAGGAAACCGGTAACAGGAAAGTTTCCTCCCCAGAAAACCTTTTCAAAGAAGAGAGTCCAGCGATGGCGCTGGACTCTTTTTAATTTATGCTTGCTGAATTTCCTTTTCTCCCATAATCTGCTTTTGTTTAGCTGCCGCATTTACCTGCTCATCAGCATGGTAGGAAGATCGGACAAGAGGCCCTGCTTCACAATGGCTGAATCCTTTGCTCATTGCAATGTCCTTCAGCTCCTGGAATTCTTCAGGTGAATAATACTTCAGCACTTTAATATGTTTCTTGGATGGCTGCAGGTACTGCCCTATTGTCATAATGTCAACATCATGAGCACGCAAATCATCCATTACTGCAATGATTTCCTCTTTTGTTTCACCAAGCCCGATCATCAGGCTGGATTTTGTAGGGATATCCGGCTGCATTTCTTTTGCACGCTTTAAAAATTCAAGAGAGCGCTTATATTTCGCACGTGCTCTTACTCTTGGAGTCAGGCGCTCAACAGTTTCGATATTGTGATTAAGGATATCGGGACGGGCATCCATAAGTGTTTTCAGGTTTTCATAAACACCGCCCATGTCGGAAGGCAATACTTCAATGGTAGTAAACGGACTTTTTCTTCTGATGGCACGAACTGTTTCTGCGAAAACAGCTGCACCTCCGTCCTTTAGATCATCTCTTGCTACAGCTGTTACAACAGCATGCTTTAAGTTCATAAGAGCCACAGAATCAGCCACGCGTTCCGGCTCCTGAAGATCCAGTTCAGTAGGCAGGCCCGTTTTGACAGCACAGAAACGGCAGGCACGCGTACAAACATCGCCAAGAATCATAAACGTAGCCGTTCTTCTTACTGCCCAGCATTCATGAATATTGGGGCATTTAGCTTCTTCACATACAGTGTGCAGATTCTTTTCCCTCATCATTTTTTTTAGGCCAGTATAATTTTCATTTGTGTTCAACTTTATTTTCAGCCATTCCGGCTTGCGCAAATACTCTTCTTTCTTGCTCATTTTTCCCACTCCTTAATCTGAAGCTAGACGTAAAGAAAAGCGCAAGCGCCCTTGTCCGCCACTCCCGAAACATCGAGGGGGCTACGCTGCTTGAGCTAGACCATTTTTCTGACTTCAGAATTTATACTTTCTGCCCATTAAAAAAGCCAGTCATACAATTCCGACTAAGCTGATTAGGCTTCACCTGATGCCACTTTATCATAATGAATTGAAGAGGACAAGCCGAAGATTCTGGTATTACCATTAATTGATATTTATTAAATTATCCATTCATCACAAACTATATAAGCAGACCATCACAGAAGGGAGGATTTCCGTGCGTATTATATTTACCGCTGCTGCGGCCTTATCGTTTTTTCTGATTTCCTTATGTACCGTCAGTGCGCAAGAAAATGCAGCTGATATATATAAACAAAGAATGGCCTTATATAAAAGAGTAGAAGCTGTTACGAACATTCCCTGGTATTACCTTGCGGGGATTGACCAATATGAAAGGAATGTCCGGCAGTCAAGAAGAGACATTCCCAAGGCTGAAGGCATAACAGGAATCTATTTTAAACCTGAAGAATGGGCGGGAATTCTGAATCCGGATCCAGCTGATGAAAACCCTGCATCCATTCAATTTTTCAATGGAATAGGATTTGACGGGGACGGGGACGGTAAAGCCAGCTTGAAAAGTGATGAAGATGTTCTTCATTCCTTTGCAAATTTCCTTCTCTCCTATGGTACAGACCATGATAATTTAAAAATTGGATTGTGGAATTATTATAAGCGGGATAAAGCTGTTGGCATTGTCATCGGCAAAGCCCAAATTTATAAACAATTCGGCCGCCTTGATCTCGATGATCATGCCTTCCCCGTCCCCTTGAGGAGCAATTACAGCTACAGAAATACCTGGGGTGACGCAAGGGGCTGGGGCGGCAGACGGATTCATGAGGGAACCGATATTTTTGCTGATTACGGGGTACCCGTCCGGGCTACCTCCTATGGAATAGTGGAAATGAAGGGCTGGAACAAATATGGAGGATGGAGAATTGGCATCCGTGACATTAATAACAATTACCATTATTTTGCCCACTTAAGCGGGTTTGCCAAGGAGCTCAGAGTCGGCCAAATCGTCGAACCCGGCATGATGATAGGCGGAGTAGGAAGCTCCGGATATGGGCCTCCGGGTACATCAGGCAAATTCCCGCCACATCTTCATTATGGCATCTACAAAGACAACGGCTATACTGAATGGTCCTACGATCCATATCCACACTTAAGATTATGGGAAAGACAGGAACGGATTAAAGCCAGAAGAAAATAAATGAAGGACTGCCCATTAGCCAGGCAGTCCTTCATTTATTATTTAGCTTTTTTTGCTTTGGACACAGCATTCATGATACTTGCTGCAAGGCCGCCCCAGATAATGAGCATCCCAACCACCATCATTGTAATTGCACTTATAGACATTATTGAGATACCTCCTTATCAGCTGGTATTGTAAGCTTAGTCTGTGTATCATTCTTTTTAATAGCCATAAACACAAATCCTAAGATAATGGCTCCAATTGCTACTCCCCATCCGGAATAGAGAAGGAAGCTGGTAGGATACCCTTCATAATTCTCTTTAATATTCGTAATAATGTTTTGAACCATCATATAGCCAAGCACGATTGGTGTAATAGCTGTCAAGCATATCTTCCACCAGGAACCAAGTCTTATATCAGAAACAGCATCTGCATGATTTTGAAGATTCTTGAGCTCTTTTAGCACCCAGCCAACAATAACAACCTGTACCAGGCCTGCTAACGCAACACCAAATTGGTTGATAAAGTAATCAGCCGCATCCAGGAAGTATAAACCGCCCTGAGTCGCAAACAGTATGGAAATTACAGCAGATAAACCGCCGCCAACAAGAACAGCTTTATTACGAGATACATTAAACTTATCCTGTACACCGGCAACAAATGTTTCAACAATTGAGATTAACGACGTTAAGCCGGCCAGTGTTAAACAGATGAAGAAGAAAGAACCGAATAAGCCATTTAAAGCAGGGAATTCGTTAATGATCTGCGGGAATACAACGAATGCCAATCCCACACCTGATGATACTACCTCATTAATGCCTACACCCTGCTGTGCAGCCATAAATCCAAGTGCCGCAAAAACACCGATACCAGCAAGAAGTTCAAAACCGGAGTTTGCAAAGCCGGTAATGAAGGCGCTGTTTGTCAAATCCGTTTTCTTTGGAAGGTAGCTTGAATAGGTTACCATGATGGCAAATCCAATTGATAAGCTAAAGAAAATCTGGCCGTAGGCCGCTACCCAGACTTTAGGATCCGCTATCATTTCCCAGTTTGGCTTAAAGAATGCATCCAAACCAGCAATAGCTCCGTCGAGTGTCAATGCGCGAACAACAATAATTAAGAATAAAACTACAAGGACAGGAATAAAAATTTTGTTCGCGATTTCGATACCTTTTTTGATCCCTTTAAACAGGATTCCAAGCGTCACAACCCAAACAATAACTAATGGTATAAATACTCCCGGTACAATTCCGCCTACATCTCCAGGCGTTTCTGCAAGCTTTAAATATTCTCCAAAGAGGAATCCATTTGGATCGTCACCCCATTTAAGGTTAAACGAGAAGCCTGCAAATGACATTGCCCATGCGATGATAACTGCATAATATGTTGAAATCACAAATGAAATGGCGACCTGCCACCAGCCCAGCCATTCGTATTTTTTACTTAATCTTGCATAAGACAATGGCGCTGATCCGCGATACTTATGGCCAATTGTAAATTCCATGATCAAAAGCGGTATACCTGCTGTCAGCAAGGCAAACAAATATGGAAAAAAGAATGCTCCCCCTCCATTTTCATAAGCAACTGCCGGGAAACGCCAAATGTTTCCTAGACCAATTGCTGAACCCACGGCTGCCATAATAAACCCAGCTCTGGATCCCCACTGCGGACGATTATCCATAGTAAATCCTACCCCCTGTAAATTCTCCCAATTAAAAAGAACAATGGGAACTTTTTATATTTTCAGATAATTAAAACTGACTAAGCCTAGTATAGCTAGTTTTTGATATTCTGTCAAAACATTATTTTCCTAATAGTAATATTTTTCGAAATAATTAGTTTTAGTACAATACCACAGTAAAGCGTCAATAAAAATTAATATACTCCTATTTTAATTTCCATTTGGATTCCACCCGGTCAGGAGTTATCCTACCAAAACTGACCACGTTATCCCTGTCCTCACCTCCTTTGTAAAATTTATTCCTAAAACTTAAAAACTTTCGTTTTTTTATTCAGATAATTCAAAATTATATTATGTGAATGTTAAAATTAACCTCGTTTGTTCTTCGTGGCCCCGGGAATATAACCAATGTGCTTAAAAATTTCCAAATATAGCATAAGCATAAATGAAATACTGAGGAGGTTTTTACAAATGGATACCAATATTATCGGAGTTTATAATTCACAAAGGGAAGCAGTAAATGCCATTCAAGAACTGCAAAATGACGGATTCCCTGTTCAGGAGCTTTCGATCATTGCACAGACTGAACATCTGGATACATCTCTTGAAGATAAAACCGGTGTTCATACAGAAACCTTCGAGACTAAGAATAGAGACAGCAGTGAAAGTGCAGGTTTCTTAAACAGTCTGGCATCCTGGTTTGATGATGACCGCATGAGCAGCAACTCTGCAGGTGAAAAGTTCAGAGAACTGGGCATGTCAGAGGATGAAGCCCGCAAGTATGAAACGTATGTGAACGAGGGGAAAATCATTTTATACAGTGATAGTATGGATACTCCAAAAGGCTTTTCCGGTGCAGGGACTGCAGAAGTCAGAGAGGACAGCACTTACACAGGCGGATATGATGAACTAAGAAATTCAACTGCAGATGATGAGCAATCATTAAAACTGCGGGAAGAACAGCTCGATGTGTCGAAAGAACGTGTACAAGCCGGAGAAGTTGAAATCCAGAAGGACGTTGTAGAAGAACAAAAAACAATAAATATACCTGTCGAGCATGAAGAAGTATATGTAGAAAGAAGAAAAGTGGATGATCCGGATGGCGCCGGCGTCTCACCAATATCGGACGATGAAACAATCAGGATTCCTATTACTGAAGAGCGTGTGGAAGTCTCCAAAAAGCCCGTTGTCACCGAAGAGATTGTCGTAGGCAAACGGGAAGTTGAGGAAACACAGCAGGTCAAGGAAAATCTCAAGAAAGAAGAAGTGCATTTTGAGGGCGACCGTGAACACATTACAGATGATGAAGACTTAAATAGAAAAAATAATAACCTATAAATAAAAGGGTTCCCTCAGGGGGAACCTTTTTATTTATGTTGGACAACACCAAAAAAAGGCTTTCTCTCAAAGAGAAAGCCTTTTTCTATAGTGTTTAACTTGCCCTATTTTCCTGCCAGGCTTCTTTTTTACCGCGGCCAAGGAAAGCAAATGCCGCTACAAGAACAGCTACTGTAAGTAATGCGATAACAGTGCTGCCAGTAAATCCGATGACCAGATATCCAACAGCAGCGATTCCTGCTGAAATCAAGGCATATGGAAGCTGAGTCATCACATGGTCTATATGGTTACAGCCTGCCCCTGTTGAGGAAAGGATCGTTGTATCGGAAATCGGTGAACAATGGTCACCGAATACTGCACCCGCCAGGACAGCTGACATAGCCGGCAATAGCAGATTCATATCTGTTGCAGCAGCAATGTCTCCAGCAATCGGAAGCAGGATTCCGAAAGATCCCCATGAGGTTCCAGTACTGAAAGCCATAATTCCCGCTATGGCGAAAAGTAAAAACGGAAGCCATGATGTGCTCATATTTGAGCTTTCCACCAGACCGGCTAAATACTTTCCAGTTTCCAAACGGCCGATTAAATCAACAATCGCCCAGGCAAACAGCAGGATATAAACAGCTGGAAGCATGGATTTAATGCCTTCCCATACCCCTTTTCCAAAAACATTTGGATTAACGCCTTTCAAGGAGAACGCCTGACGGAAGAATAAACCAAGCGAAACCAATAGACCCACCAGGCCACCAAGGATTAGGGATTTAGAGACATCCGTGTTCTCAAATATTTGTAAAACGGTCGCATTTCCTTCAACCGCCTGTGAACCCGTCCAAAACATTGAGCCCACTGTACCAATAACAAGAGCTATAATCGGCCAGACAAGATCACCAACAGATCCTTTAGAACTTGTTGGAAGGTCGTCCTTCAGTTCACCAGGTGCCGGCTTCTCAGGATCCATTACTAGCCCCTCTTCAACCGCCCGCTTCTCATGCACTTTCATTGGCCCAATCTCTATGCCTCTTATCGCTACGATAAATACAATAGCAAGAGTAGCCCATACATAAAGGTTCATGGGAATCATTTGAATAAATGCCGAGAAAGCTGAATACTCGGTAACATTATGTGCAGCAAGGATTGTTCCGATCAGCGCAATAATATATGCTCCCCAGCTCGAAACCGGTGAAACCACACAAACAGGTGCTGAAGTCGAATCAATCAGGTACGCCAGCTTTGCACGGGATACGCGCTGGCGGTCTGTAATCGGACGTGAAATCTGACCGACTGCCAGAGCATTGAAATAGTCGTCAATAAAAATGATAATACCTAAAACAGCTCCGACAATCTGTGCGCCTGCACGGGTCTTGACCCGCTTCATCGCCCATTCTCCAAAAGCGCGGCTTCCGCCTGAGATAGATATAAATGCAGTAATAACTCCTAATACAAGCAAGAATAGAATAATATATACATTCCAGGTGTTCAGCTCTCCGTCTGAAACAAAAATTCCTTTTACAGCATCCCAAATGATGCTGAAAGTTTCTTTGATGCTGAATTCAGCCAGCAATAGCGCGGCTGTAACGATCCCCACTCCCAGTGACAGCAATACGCGCCTGGTCAGGATAACCATAGCGATTGCTACCAAAGGCGGCAGCAGGGAGAAAATCGTGTTAGTCATTTCTTGTCCTCCTCTGAAATTTGAATGGTGTCCAGCTACAGGCGCCATCGGCTCGAGGTCATAAGCCAATCCGTCAAGAAGGTTAAAGAACAACCTTCATGCCGGCTCGTCTTATGCTTGAGGCCCGCAGGAAGCGGGTCATGCAGACGTTGCCACAGGACGTGGCGGTTTTAGTCTGCGTTCCTTTATAAGCGGGCGCCTTCCGCTTTTCGTAGGGGAAACAACAAGGATGATGACGAAAACCAAAATAAAAAAAGAGTAACGATAGAGAAAAATCTATCATTACTCTTTTGAAGTAATTAGTTTCTCCATCACGATCTGTAGCTCCCCATTATGAAGGGCTTTGACAAAGTATATTCATACTTTCCCCTCATAATGACAGTGTTACTCCTATTCGAAGTAACCCCAGCATGATTAGTTTTGACTCACTAATTCTGCTTCGGCAACATTCCCTTTCGGCTGCGGTCGTCGTTGTCATCCTCACACAGCGTACTTTTGAATCCTGCACCTCTACCCCATCGGATATGATAAGGTTTTTATGAAATTATAGTAGAATTTTATCAAAATACTAACCTATTAGCAAGAGTTATTGGCCGGCCGGTATTTCTATTGATGGCGAGGTGCCCCCTCCGCCATTGTAAAATTGCGGGACCTTTCCCGGGTAAATGCCATAAGCCGCCAGCACATCCTCCTGTACTGTGATAATTTTGGTGGCAAAAGGAATGATAATTTGAACCTGTACGTCCAGGCGGACCAGCACCTTCACTTCCACATTATTTATACCGTGATCCTTTGTCTCAGTTATGAAATTGGAGGTAACGGAACCGACTGCATTAAACTTCACCGGTATACGGGGACCCAAGTTACCAAGGAGGGCATTATTGGTTGCCTGGCCAAGCGGCACGTAATAGACAATTCCATTTGAGTGCTGCATTTCCTCCGTATTGATTTCCACATCTGTAAAGGACTCCAACGCATCCAAATCGCCCTTTTCCGCTTTCTTAATATTATCCTGAACCAGTTCGGTTACTTCCGCTTTGACTCTGTTCAGCTTTTCCACGTTTATGCTGACAACACCGCTCTCGCTTGCTTCAAACATATCTTCTAAATCCATCACATTGGTAATTTTTTTATTAATCGCATTGTTTATCACCAATGATGCAATTTTCCTTGTCTGTGAATCGGCATAGCTCATGAGTGTTGGCTTAAGCCCTTCATTGATAATCCAGAGGCCGGCAGCTGTTGAAATAACAAAAAATACAAAGGTCAGAAGAAATACATAGCGAAATGGAAGAGGACCTTTCCGGGGCAGCCGGCCGCGAAATTTTGCCAAAACAAATCCCCCCTTTACAAGCTATATGTATGCTGTAAAGGAGGGAACTAGGCTCAAAAATTCAAAATAGTTTATCGCAGTCTAACGGGCAGTAAAACCCCACTTCAAGTCTCAGCGGAATCAAAGGAGGATCAGGGGGGTCAGACTGCCCGTAAAGGCCCGATTGGTTCAACTAACAATCAGTGGGGAAAAGAAAAGCCCCCACTGATTGAAGTTTCACTTTATCGCAGTCTAACGGACAGTAAGACCCCACTTCAAGACTCAGCCGAATCAAAGGAGGATAAGTGGGGCCAAACTGCCCAATCTAGCTGCGGCTCCTAGGGGCTCGCTTGTCACCCCTGGGCAAGTCGCCTCGCTTTATAATGTAAAGGCCCGAAAGAAGGACAAAGACTAAGAACGCCACTTCCTCCCAAAAGCTGACGCATTTGGTCGTGCGATGCTCATGCTGACGAAGCCTTCCTTGTCCTGTGGGCCTCAACTAAGCCCCACTGAAGAAAGTTTCACTTTATTGTTGTACTAAAGTCGTATCACAGCCTGTAATAACAGAATTCAATTCAAGCCCTAAATCCGCTTCATAGGGCTCCACATTCCTGCCCTTTTCTTCAAGTATGCGGATGACTGGCCTGTCGCTGAGACCCGGATTCTGCCGGCAGACAACACCTTTTCTTCCGTCATTCAGCTCGACTGTAACACCAACTGGATACACGGCAACCGCCTGCCGGAAAACTTCAATGACTTTCTTATCAAATAATTTTCCGGCCCCTGCATACAGAACTTCCAGGCCTTCATGCGGGAGCATAGCCTGTCTGTAAATGCGGTTGGATGTTACTGCGTCAAACACATCGGCAATCGCAATTATCTTGCCGAATTCATGAATCTCCTTCCCCTGCAGGCCGCGCGGATAGCCTGAACCATTTAATCTCTCATGATGCTGAAAGGCGCAATGCGCAACGAGGAGAGGAATCGTCTCTACCTTTCTTAATATATTAAATCCATCTTCCGGATGCTTCTTTATTGATTCAAATTCGTCCTCTGTCAATTTACCCGGTTTCATAAGAATATCTGCAGGCACCTTCATCTTTCCGACATCATGAAGAATAGCACCCAGCCCCAGGATTTCAAGTTCCTTTGGCAGGAGCTGAAGCTTCATCCCGATTGCCAGTGAATACAGAGTTACATTCAGGGAGTGTGTGAAAATATAGTGATCATATGTATAAACATCTGATAGGATCGTAAGAAGCTCTTTATTTCCCCTTATTTCAATGAGTAGCTGACGTATCAGCCCTGAGAGCCGCTTGGAGGCATTCTCAATTACCAGAGAGCCTGATAACTCTTTATTTGCTTGTACTTCCTTCAGAACGGTTTCAATGGTTTCGATAGCCTGTTTGCGCATTTTGGGAGTCAGAGGGTCCTTATATTGGATATCCTCAGTGCGCAAATCCTTAATATACACATAGGTAATACCCATTTCCTGCAGTTTATGTATTAATTTATCAGCCAGTTCCACACCTTCTTGCAAAAGGACCTGACCCTTGTCATTATATATAGCTTTGGCCAAAACACTGCCAGTCTCAATTGTATTGGTTGCTGCTAATCTCATATATATCTCCCATTATCCTTTTTTCGGTGCTACCTTATATTTCGGGAATTATTTGGTTTTATTTACATTATACGACAAAATTTCCGGCATGAGAGTAAGTTTATGATATATTTCCGGATAGAAAGATTTATATGAAGATAACCTGTTTTTACGTGCGGATAGAGTAATTTATGTGCAGAGCGCTCATGCATTAAAAAAAGACAGCCCTATTCAGGCATGCCTTTAAATCATTTTTAGAAGTGCTTCTTTTCCAATGGTTCCTTTAACAATACCCAGTTCCTCCGCCTCATAAGTGACAGATTCAAGCGGGGCATTTAACAGCTGGTCTATCGTTTTTACACCGACAGCCCTGCCGGCAATTACTTTTCGGTCCTTAAGCTTCTCATTCAGCAAAGCTACATCCAGGGCTCCGCACATGATATACCCTTTATCATTCGTTACCACCAGCAGATTGGTCTTCGGCAGCTGCACTGAAACACTCAAAAAAGTGTGGCCATCTATATCAATCGGCTTCAAATCAATCATACCTGCACCCACTCCTTTCCTTTTCCCTTACACAATATGTGCGGACAAGGAAAAGGGTGAAAGTGACAGGCACCTATACCAGTTGGCTGAAGTGGTGTAGGTGCCTGTCACCCGCTTTAGAATAAATCAAGCTGTCTTGGAGCAAGCTGCTGATATTCGATATCCAGCATTTCGATCATTTGTTTAGCGTTGTCTGCCGCGTCACCGCCAGAGTTGTTGTTGAAAACGACGAATACATTTTTACATTTTTTCTCGAGCAATTTCAGATGTTCTGCCCATTCTGCCAGTTCTTTTTCGTTATAGCGGTAAAGATAGCGGACCTCCCGCCAGTTGTCCGCATTCTTTTTCTGCCAGCCGTGAAAATTGCGTCCATGAAAACGAACGAGTACCTTGTCAGTACTGGTTGTTTCCAGAACTGTCGGAACTGAACCTTCACCGGCTTGCGGCTCGTCACAGATGCTGTGAATCCAATCTTCCTCTTTCATAAAGCTTAATGTGCTTTCCCTGAACTCCGGACGAAACCATGATTGATGCCTGAACTCCAGGGCACATGGGATATCCCCCATCTGCTCCTTGCACCAGCGGAGGTAATCGACATTGGCTTTTTTGCAGTCAAACCATGGCGGAAATTGAAACAGTACCATAGCCAGTTTGCCGGATTCGATATAAGGCTCCAATGAATCTTTAAACGCTTCAAACATTTCTTCTTTGCTTTCAAAAGGGATTTCACCTCTCTGATGACCTGTCATGCCCTGGTACGCTTTTACTATGAATTGAAAAGATTCAGGCGTGTCCTTTACCCATTTGGAAGAGTTACGCTTTGGCTGCACCGCATAAAAAGCAGAGTCCACCTCCACAGTAGGGAAATGGCCCGCATATTCTTTTAGCTTATCTCTAGGTGAAACATTGCCCGTATATAGGCTATCATGGTCGCCCCAGCCTGTTACGCCGATGATAATCATTGAAACACCTCCGTTTTTTTACTCTACTTTTCTTTTAACGGAAAATTTTGTACTGAAACTCTATATGATTATAATTTATTAAAAGTTTCAATTTCCAAGATTTTTAATCCAGTTTACCATAGGATTTTTTAAACTTCCTTTAAAATAATAAACAATTGATTGCTAAGCATTGATTTTATTGAACTCCAAGTTCTTGCCATATATAAAACAAGACGCTTTCTCCTTAACTCTAAGAAAGCGTCCTATGGCTGTGAAGTATTCTTATTTTGTTACTCCTCTGATTTTACCCTATATTGGGAAGTTGCTACTTATATAAATTAAAGGGGCGTGTATAAGCTAGTTGAAGGTTTTGCTCCTTTTGCACTTTTATTATTTCGATTTATTCATTTTTCTGCCTTGAGTCTGGAATTGTTTAATGTTAACCTTCACGTTAATATTAATTGAAGCTTCAGGAAACCGTTCCTCCCAATTTCCCTTTACTTTTTTCCACACTTTCGGTTGATTGATTCGTAAACTCTCTCCAAATCCAGCGACATCTACTTTTAATTCTTTTTGAGTCTTGGTTAATCCTGATTCCATTAATCGCATAAATTCTTTTTCAACTGTTTTTTCTGCTTCTCGAATAAATTTCTCATTAAAAGCATCACTGTTTGGAATCCAATCTTCAGATAATCGGCCTTCAGTATTAATGTTTACTGTATACGAAATATCCCCTCCATTTACCTGAGGCCTAATTGAACTTTTCAGCTGATCAATTTCATATGTAATGATTTTGCCCGTTTCTTTATCGACTCCTGTTACGGCACCTGCTTTTGCTTCACCTGTAATACAATTAATGCCAATGGTTTCATCTTCATCAAGCTCCCCAATCATTTTCTGTGTATTCCCTTTGATAACTGCTGCTCCAATGATTTGAACTCCACCTTTAAATTTTTGTACTTTCTGAACCAAAAAGCTTGAACTGGCCGACATTTTTTCCGAGAAATCGCCTAAGGATAATTTTGGGGGCATTTTTGCTGTTTTCGTTTTCATATTTTCAGTTATAGACAATAGCTTTAAAGCAGGTACTGGATCCTTTGTTCCTTTTATGCTTAATATTTCGCTTGCTTTTTCCTCTGATATCAATACATGAACTGTCCGTCTTATTTCATGGTCGCGAAAGAAAAAATTCAATAATTGGAGTAAATTAATGGATTGTGCTGCTTCCTTACTAATTACCAATACTTTTAAATGGGCATAATTCGGACTGCGACTTGTAGCCGTGGAAGCTTCACGGCCCGCTTCAAATAAAGAGGATTCCTCCATTGTTAAGTTTTGAAATGGCTCTGCTTGACTGCCGCCGCCTCCATTCTCTCCAGCCAATACTTTAGGTACAACAGATTGAATTGTAAATTCAGGAGTTATGCGTTTTGTTGAATGTTCTTGATAATCCACTCCGACACCAACAGCCAGACCTATATCTTCAATATCAACGCGATCCCAACACCCTCCCATAAAAAGGATCGAGATGCAGCAGTATATCAAGATGCTTTTTTTAATTCTTCGCATTTCGTTTCCTCCTTATGAAGGCAATTATTAAAAAAAGGATGGGGATAATTCCTGTAATTATGATGGCCATGTTGCCAATATAGTCAGCTAATTTAAAAACTCCATTTATATCTTCCGGATACATCGCACATAGATAAATGAATGGTATAAGACCATACACAAAAGGTTTGTACGCTTTCTTAAAAACTTGACTCAAACCTAAACTAGCAAAATAAAAATTCATTATAAAGGATGTAAACGTTGTAATCACCCAAAGAATGATAAAAAAGCTTTCAAACCTTTCTAAAAGGAGGAATTTCATTTCAATTGATTTGACCAGTTCGATCGTCGGCCATGTTAACTGCCTAACCTCATCTACTGTTAATGAGCCAATAACAGTTATTACGATCAGGATATACAAAAATAACGGGATAAATATTCCCACGGCTGCAGCTTTCATAGCTTGTTGTGGACGTTGCATATATGCGATTAATATAAGAAAACTTTCAATTCCAGCAAGAGATAAAGTTGTTGGCTTAATCCCGTTGACAACTGGCTTAAATCCTTCACCTAAGACAGGGCGAAGGTTATTTAGATCAACATTTGTTACACTAAGACCCAGCATAAAAAAAATAAATACCAAAACAACCGGAAAGTAAATTTGAAGCAATTTTACAATAGGATATATGCCGCTGATCACGATATACACGCCTACTGCGATATAAACGATAATCACTGCTTCTATCGGAGTTTTATCCAGCAAATAAGCGCGAAGCACTTCAGCCATTGATCGTGCCTGATATCCACTAACTAATATGAAATACATAATAATAAATAGATTAAAAACAAGACCTGCCCATTTGCCAACCAATATAGGACTAAATTGATAAATCGTCATTCCTTTAAATCGAAGGCATAACTTGGTTAGAAAAAAAGCAGCAACAAATGTGATTCCGCCACTAAAAACATACTGATCCAAATATCAGGCGTTTGAACTTCCTCTGCACTTACGCGGGGTAATGTTACAATCCCCACACCAATGATTGTCATTACTAAAGCGACTGTAGCCTGTGTAGGTGTAATTTTTTCGTTTGAACCATTCACTATGATCTTCCTTTATCTAATCCGAGTGGAGTCTTTGGGTTTTAACATTTCAGGTCTCTCTTTAAGAACACTATATGGTAATCGAAGTATTGCATCCTTCCAATCTTTAAATTGATACGGAACAAATGGAGAGGTATATTCAACACCAAAACTTTTAAGCTTGACAAGGTGAATCGTAATGGCCATCGCAAACATAATAATTCCAAATAACCCTAATACAGCAGCTGAAAGCATCATTCCAAAGCGTAAGATTCGAATAGCTATTGCCGCCCCATACTGCGGTAAAGAAAAGGAAGAAATTGCCGTAACTGCCACAACAATGACCATCATTGGGCTGACTAAGCCCGCTGTAACAGCCGCCTCCCCAATAACTAGCCCTCCTACAATTCCAACTGTTTGTCCAATTGGTTTAGGAAGCCTTACACCTGCTTCCCGCAGTATTTCAATTGTGATTTCCATCAATAATGCTTCTACAATACTTGGAAATGGCACTCCTTCCCTGCTTCCTGCAATCGAAATTACTAAATCAGTTGGAATTAACCCTGGATGATACGAAATAAGTGCTACGTATAATGAAGGACCAAATAAAGAGACAAACGCTGCTCCAAACCGCATGAAGCGAATGAGGGTACCAACAAACCATCGTTCATAATAATCTTCCGGCCCCTGAAGAATAGAGGTAATCGTGACTGGCAGAAGCAATACAAAAGGCGTTCCATCAACTAAGATGGCTACACGACCTTCTAATAATCCACTTGCTACTTTATCCGGCCTTTCAGTTGTTATGAGTTGTGGAAACGGTGATAAAAAATCATCTTCAATGAACTGCTCAATAATCCCCGATTCAAGTATTTGGTCAATATCAATTTTTTCTATTCGTTTTTTGGCTTCTTGGATGATGCTGTCATTTGTAATATCTTTTATATATGCCATGATAACCGGTGTTTGACTTCTGCGTCCGATTGTATATTTGTCTAAAACTAAATGGGGATCTCTTATTCGCTTTCGAATTAAAGATATATTCACAAGAATATTTTCGACAAACCCTTCTCTTGCCCCCCTTACAGAAGCTTCTGTAATTGGTTCTTCAATTTGTCTTGATGGCCATTTTTTTGTTCCAAGTATAAGGGATGTATCGACGTTATCAATTAGTAATGCCGTATCTCCATTCAAAACCCCTATCACACAGTCTTCTATCTTGTTGTTTTCTTCGACATCGGTTAGCGTTACAACATGGTCTTTAATGATTTCTTTGATGTGCGAGCCGGTGGCCCGGTCTTGTTTTACATAGCATTCTCGCATTTGAAGTTCTAACATGATTGACTTTAATATTTGTTCATGAATTTGCTCTTTATCGGCAAGCCCTTTAATAAAAACGACAGCTGCTTTAACGTTATATAAGTCAATATTAAATCTGCGAATCGCGATATCAGGGTTATTTCCTAAAATATTTTGTATTTGCTCGAGGTTAGAATCCAAACTAGATGAAAAGAATACATCTGTCCCATGTATCTTTACTTGTTGATGAGCATTTTTCGTTTGTTTTTTCTTTTTTTGCAGCCAAGCCCATTGATTCATCTCCCTCACCTGCTTACATAAAATATTTTTTCGAGACTGGTAAGTTTTAAGCTACACTTTAGGTGTGGAAATTTTGATTAAGAGGATGCTAAATCTTTAACTGGATTTTATTGATCGTAACCATTTTGAAACTTTGGAAATAGAATAGGGAATTAAAAAAGCTAAACATGCACCAAATAAGTGTTCCCATTTTGGAAGGAAAGATATGATTTTCTCCATAAACTCATCACCTGCTATTTATTTTCACCTAACACTTTATTTATCATTCATTTTATAAAAGATGGAAATCCTAAATGAAGACATAAAGAAATCGGCAGGACTTGGAGTGGAAAAATACAGGTTGACTAACTGCCTTCCTTCAAAGGTAGAGTCTCTTAAACAAAAAAATGATTGAACGGCATAGCCGTTCAATCATTTTTTTTAAAATTATTATTAACCAATAGAACCTTCCATTTCAAACTTGATCAGGCGGTTCATTTCTACTGCGTATTCCATTGGAAGTTCTTTCGTAAATGGCTCGATGAAGCCCATTACGATCATTTCTGTTGCTTCTTCCTCTGAAACTCCGCGGCTCATAAGGTAGAATAGCTGTTCTTCAGATACTTTTGAAACCTTCGCTTCATGCTCAAGAGAAATGTTGTCGTTCAGGATTTCATTGTATGGAATCGTATCTGAAGTTGACTGGTTATCCATAATCAACGTATCACACTCGATGTTGGCACGTGCACCTTCAGCTTTGCGGCCGAAGTGAACGATTCCGCGGTATGTTACTTTACCGCCCTGCTTGGATATCGATTTCGATACAATCGTTGAAGACGTGTTTGGTGCAAGGTGGATCATTTTCGCACCTGCATCCTGATGCTGCCCTTTGCCTGCTAATGCAATGGAAAGGGTCATACCGCGTGCGCCTTCTCCTTTAAGAATAACTGCCGGATATTTCATTGTCAGTTTTGAACCGATGTTTCCGTCAATCCATTCCATTGTTGCGTTTGATTCACAAACCGCACGCTTCGTCACCAGGTTGTATACATTGTTTGCCCAGTTTTGGATGGTTGTATAACGGCAATATGCGTCTTTTTTGATGATGATTTCAACAACCGCACTATGAAGAGAGTTGGTTGTGTACACAGGTGCTGTACAGCCTTCTACATAGTGTACATGTGCGCCTTCATCAACAATAATTAGGGTACGCTCAAATTGCCCCATGTTCTCAGAGTTAATGCGGAAATAAGCCTGCAATGGCGTATCAACCTTAACTCCTTTAGGAACATAGATGAACGATCCGCCAGACCAAACGGCTGAGTTTAATGCAGCAAATTTGTTATCTGTTGGAGGGATAACCTTTGCCCAGTGCTCACGGAAGATATCTTCATTTTCACGAAGAGCGGAATCTGTATCCTTAAATACGATTCCTTTTGCTTCAAGGTCTTCCTGCATGTTATGGTAAACAACCTCTGATTCATACTGTGCAGAAACACCAGCAAGATACTTCTGCTCCGCTTCCGGAATACCCAATTTATCAAACGTTTGTTTGATTTCTTCAGGAACCTCATCCCAAGAGCGTTCAGTTTTTTCAGAAGGCTTTACATAATACGTAATTTCATCAAAGTTTAATGACGCTAAATCTCCGCCCCATTGCGGCATAGGCATGTTGTAGAAATGGTCCAATGATTTTAAACGGAAGTCAAGCATCCATTGTGGCTCTTCCTTCAATTTTGAAATCTCTTCAACAATTTCTTTTGTCAAACCGCGTTTTGATCGGAAAATGGAAACGTCTTTATCGGCAAAACCATACTTGTAATCGCCGATCTCAGGCATCTTTTTTGCCATCGTCGTATTCCTCCATTCATATAGGAAAGGGTTCACACCCTATCAATTCATAGTTTTTTAGCACACAAGGCAGACGAAAAAGTTTTTAATCAAACGTTTGATTAATTTATTCCTGTTCTTCTTTCTCCGTGCCAACGCCTTTTTCCATTGCTTTCCATGCCAAAGTGGCGCATTTGATTCGGGCAGGAAATTGGGAAACTCCCTGAAGAGCTTCGATATCGCCAAGATCCAGATCATCTTCATCATATTCTTTTCCCAGCATCATGTCCGAGAAAACTTTGGAAAGCTTTAAGGCTTCTTCAATATTTTTACCCTTGATGGCTTGAGTCATCATGGAAGCTGAGGACATGGAGATGGAACATCCTTCGCCTTCAAATTTCGCATCAGCCACTTTGCCGTCCTCAAGCTTCAGCGTCAATTGAATCCGGTCCCCGCATGTAGGGTTATTCATATTGATCGTCAGGCTGTCATCTTCAAGTACCCCTTTGTTACGAGGGTTTTTATAATGATCCATTATAACCTGGCGGTAAAGGGTATCTAAATTTTTAGAAGACATCGCTGAAATACTCCTTTGTTTTGACAAGTCCTGAAACAAGCTTATCAATATCTTCTTCCGTATTGTACAGATAGAAGCTTGCACGTGCAGTTGCCGACACCTTGAGCCACTTCATCAGCGGCTGTGCACAATGGTGGCCGGCGCGGACTGCAATTCCTTCTGCATCCAATACAGTTGCCACATCATGTGGATGAACATCGTCTATATTAAACGTAACCAGGCCGGCCCTTTTTGAGGCTTCTTTTGGCCCATAAATGGTCATTCCGTCTATAGCAGACATTTTTTCCATAGCATAAGCGGCCAGCTTGTGCTCGTACGCCTCAATTTCGTCCAGGCCAATCTGTTCAAGGAAATCAATTGCAGCACCTAATCCAATGGCACCTGCAATAATTGGCGTGCCTCCTTCGAATTTCCACGGAAGCTCCTTCCATGTTGATTCATAGAGGCCGACAAAGTCGATCATTTCACCGCCAAATTCAACCGGCTCCATTTTTTCCAGGTGCTTTTTCTTTCCGTAAAGAACACCAATGCCGGTAGGGCCGCACATCTTATGACCGGAAAAAGCAAGAAAATCACAATCCAGATCCTGAACATCAATTTTCATATGCGGAGCACTTTGCGCACCATCCACAACCATAATTGCGCTGTTCTCATGGGCAATTTTTGCAATTTCCTTAATCGGGTTCATAACACCAAGCACATTCGACACCTGCATAATGGATACGATTTTCGTATCAGCTGTTACGGTTGTCCTGACATCCTCTAGGGAGATGGTACCATCTTCCTGCAAGGGAAGGTACTTTAATGTGGCACCCGTCTGCTTAGCTACCTGCTGCCACGGAATGATATTGCTGTGGTGCTCCATATAGGAGATCACAATTTCATCGCCTTCAGACAGGTTAGCACGTCCGTAGCTTGCTGCAACTGTATTGATGGAAGTTGTTGTTCCTCTTGTAAAAATAACTTCCTCAGTCGATTTGGCATTAATGAATTTACGCACCTTTTCCCTGGCACCTTCATAGCCATCCGTTGCTCTCGTGCCTAGCGTATGGACGCCTCTATGAACATTCGAATTATATTCCCGGTAGTATTTATCAATCGCCTCAATTACCGGAACAGGCTTTTGGGAAGTAGCGGCACTGTCCAGATAAACAAGAGGCTTTCCATTGACTTCCTGATCCAGGATGGGAAACATTTGCCGAATCTCACGGGCATTCATTATTTTACTTTCCTTTCAATGACGGCAGTCAGCTGCTTCTTAACGCCTTCGATCGGAAGAGCATTAACAACAGGCGCCAAGAAGCCGTGAATAACAAGACGTTCAGCCTCTTTTTGGGAGATACCGCGGCTCATTAGATAATAAAGCTGCAATGGATCCACACGGCCAACTGAAGCTGCGTGTCCTGCTGTTACATCATCTTCATCGATTAATAAAATCGGGTTGGCATCCCCACGCGCTTTTTCGCTTAGCATCAGTACGCGTGACTCCTGCTCGGCATTTGACTTGGAAGCCCCATGCTCGATTTTACCGATTCCATTAAAGATGGATGAAGCAGAGTCTTTCATAACCCCATGCTTTAAAATGTAGCCTTCGGAATTCTTTCCGAAATGAACTACTTTCGTTGTAAAGTTTTGAGTCTGTTCTCCGCGTCCTACAACAACTGTTTTAGTATCCCCGAAAGAACCGTCTCCAACAAGGTTAGTTGTATTCTCTGAAACTGTATTGCCATCGTTCATAAGTCCAAGAGCCCATTCAATGCGGGCATCACGGCCTGCAACCCCGCGGCGGTTCACATAAGCTGTTGTTCCCTTAGCAAGTGTGTCAACTGCACCATACTGTACTCGTGCATTTGCATTGGCAATGACCTCTGTAACAATATTGAAGATGCCGTTCGCTTCCTCAACTACAGAAACATAGTTTTCCACGTAAGTAACTGAGCTGTTATCATCAGCTACAACCAATACATGGTTGAATAGGTTTGCCTCTTTATCATCATGGATATATACAGCCTGAATTGGCGCTGAAATTTCCACATTTTTCGGAACGTACAAGAACGCTCCGCCGTTTAAAAGAGCCGCGTGCAGAGAAGTTAAACGGTGTTCGTCCGTTTTGACGCCATCCTTCATAAAATATTTCTGAAGAAGCTCGCTGTGTTCTCTTGCCGCTGTAAAGATGTCTGTGAAAATAACACCTTTTTCCTGAAGTTCTTTAGATACAGACAAATGAGTTGGTCTATTATTGCGCTGAATATATAAATTCTGATCGCCAGCTTCTGTATCAATCAGGTTTCTTACATCCTCAGGAAGGTCGTTTAGAGACGCAAAGTCTTCGCTTCCGACAATGTGCTTTTCGAACTGTGTGAAGTTCCATTTAGCTATTTTGGTTTTATCAGGCTTTGGCATTGGCAGGCTTTCCGCGTCTGCAAGCGCATTTAGACGGAGTTCTGTCAGCCATGCCGGCTCGCCCATATCTTTTGAAAAGGAACTAACATATTCCTTATCAAATGGTAGTTTTATTTCCGTTGTCATAGTGATCCCCCTAACGCTTACGCTTCTTGCCCAACTGTTTCGTCTTCAATGCCCAATTCTTTCTTAATCCAGTCATATCCTTCAGCTTCTAAGCGCTGTGCAAGCTCCGGTCCGCCTGATTTTACAACGCGGCCCTGCATCATCACGTGAACATGGTCAGGTGTGATGTAGTTAAGAAGGCGCTGGTAGTGTGTGATAATTAAGCATCCAAACTCTTCTCCGCGCATTTCATTGATTCCTTTTGAAACAACTTTCAATGCATCGATATCCAAACCGGAATCGATTTCATCCAGGATAGCCATTTTAGGTTCAAGCATCATTAATTGAAGAATTTCATTGCGCTTCTTTTCTCCGCCTGAGAAACCTTCATTAAGATAACGCTGAGCCATGTCAAGATCCATTTCAAGGAATTCCATCTTGCTGTCCATTTTGCGGATGAATTTCATAAGAGAAATTTCATTTCCTTCTTCAAGGCGGCTGTTAATTGCAGAACGTAAAAAATCGGCATTTGTTACGCCGCTGATTTCACTTGGATATTGCATTGCAAGGAACAGGCCGGCACGTGCGCGCTCGTCAACTTCCATTTCAAGAACATCTTTACCATCTAAAGTGATGCTTCCCTGTGTTACTTCATATTTTGGATGGCCCATGATAGCAGAAGATAAAGTAGATTTACCTGTACCGTTCGGCCCCATAATTGCGTGAATTTCTCCGCCTTTAATCTCAAGGTTTACACCCTTTAGTATTTCTTTTCCCTCAATAGAAACATGAAGGTCTTTAATTGTAAGTACTGATCCTGCCATAATATATACCTCCGTCAATAAAAGAAGATTTGTAAATCGGTTTCATCCGCAAATCTCTATTCTCATTTTATTCTCATTACAATCTTATAACAAATCAAATATCATAGCAACTCTTTGAGACCATTAACAAACTTTTCAAACGAAAAAGTTTAGAAAGCCTGTAAATATAAATTTTATCATATAAATTCTTTGTCATCAAAGAGTGAAATTACCGGAAACCAGCATGTCCTGTCTATTTTTTCCCGGTACTGTAATTTCATGTATTGCAAAAAGAAAACCAGTGCATCATTGGCACTGGTTACTATTTACTTCATTATTATATATACCTTTAACTTAGGAATGAATTTTTCTTTCAAGATCTGCAACTAATCGCTGGCTTTGAAGATAATCTTCTTCACGTCTTTTTTCAACTTCCATTCGAATATCATGTTTCCGGCTGTACACTTCATATCCAACTCCATGGGCAGCTTGCATAGCTTTTTCCATTTCACTCGTGTAGTTCAGCTGTAACTGACTGATAATGAATCAATCCTTTCGGTTTTTATGCTTTTCAGCATTTGGTTTTACATCTAAAATCTTAACACTCACACTATACCCCGCACAAAGCGGAAAAAACCTGATTTTTTTAGCAAAATAAGGAATGAGAACTGGTGAAACGCTTTCATACTTCCTATCCTTAGAATTCTGGCCGAATGCTCTGGATTAATGGTTGTTTTTATAAATTTTCTGAAAAATCACCATTGCAAAAGAAAACTCCTGCTGCCAAGCAGGAGAAGATTCTCAGTGATTTTGCTGATTCAATTCGGTCATGGCCTCCTGGACGAGCGTAACCGCCTGGCTCATGGCCGCTCCGCCACCAAAAGCTGCTGTTACTCCTACTGCCTCAAGAATCTCTTCTTCGGACGCCCCTTGATCAATGCAGCCTTTTGTGTGGTAAATAATGCAATATTCATCCTGAGAATATAAACTGATGCCGAGCGCGATCAGCTGCTTCTCTTTTTGAGATAAAACCCCTTCTTTAAAGCAGGCTTCTGTAAAAGCATTATAATGCTTTGCCAAATCAGGCATTTTTTCAGTGAAAACTCCTAATCCGACTTTATAATCATGCAGGGCTTCTTCTATTGAGTTTGAAGGTTCATGATAATGTTCCATCGATCTCCACTCCATTTCAAATAGTATCAAGGTTAGTATGTTTGATTGCATTTCAATCTATACGGCAAGTGGGGCTGCTGATCCACAAAAAAAAGCAGGCGCTGTGAACGCCTGCATTTCTGCCTTTACTCAGATACCGGCACAACGGCACCTTCATATTTTTCAAGAATGAAATCCTGGATTTCCTTTGAACGAAGCACTTCTACAAGAGCTTTAATTCCTTCTTTTTCTTCATCACCTGTGCGGACTGCTATCACATTTACATATGGTGATTCTTTGTCCTCGATGGCAATTGAATCTTTAAGAGGATTTAACCCTGCATCGATTGCATAGTTGGAGTTAATCAGGACTGCGTCTCCTTCTCCATTATTGTAGATCTGAGGAAGAAGTGATGCTTCATATTCAGTATCAAACTTTAATTTTTTCGGATTTTCTTTTATATCTTCCAGTGTTGCTTCCGTTTTTTCCACATCTGCATTTAAAGTGATAAGTCCCTCAGCTTCAAGCATGGAAAGGATGCGGCCATGGTCAGCGACAGAGTTGCTCATGATGATGGTTGCACCCTCAGGAAGCTCCTCAAGGTTCTTATACTTTTGGGAATACACACCGATTGGTTCAATATGAATTCCGCCTGCATTCGTAAAATCATATCCATGCTCAGCCTTTTGTGACTCAAGATAAGGAATGTGCTGGAAGTAGTTTGCATCAAGCTCTTTAGATTCAAGAGCCTGGTTTGGCAATACATAATCCTGGAATGTCACAACATCAAGTTCAAAGCCTTTTTCTTCAAGTAATGGCTTTGCTTCGTCAAGAATTTCAGCATGAGGGACATTGGAAGCCCCCACTGTAATCTTTTTGCTTTCTTTACTATCTCCGCCTTCACCGGCATTGCCGCCCTCTTCTGAAGTGCCGCAAGCTGCAAGTACAAGTGCAACTGCCAGTGCAAGAACAAGTGATAACCATTTTTTCATGTCAATCTCTCCTTATCGTTTGTCTAATTTTGTTGTAATGATATCTCCAATAAACTGGATGATAAATACGATGATTAGAATAATGACTGTCGCCATAAGCGTTACATCACTTCGGCTCCGCTGGAATCCTTCCAGATAAGCCAGATTTCCTAGACCCCCGGCGCCGATTACACCAGCCATGGCTGTGTAGCCAACCAGCGCGATAGCTGTCACGGTTATTCCCGAAACAAGGGCGGGCATTGATTCCGGAAGCAGAACCTTCCAGATAATCGTGCTTGTTTTTGCGCCCATTGACTTGGCCGCTTCAATTACCCCTTTGTCAATTTCCCTCAAGCCGATTTCCACCATTCGGGCATAAAACGGGGCAGCACCAATAATTAATGCAGGCAATGCTGCATCCTCCCCAATCATTGTCCCAAGCAAAAACTTCGTAAATGGAATCAGTAATACAATAAGGATAATAAATGGAATCGAACGGAAAATATTGACGAACGCAGAGATAATTTTATTGATTGCTGCATTTTCCCAGATATTCCCCTTTGAGGTCAAAAAGAGCAGCAGCCCCAAAATCGCTCCTAAAATAAACGTTGCAATAACAGAAATAGCTGTCATATAGAGAGTTTCCACAGTAGCTTCCCACATGGAGTCCCATTTCACATTTGGAAACCATTCATTAAGCATTGGAAATCACCTCCACGCCCACCTGCTGAGAATGGATAAATTCAATCGCTTTTGCAACTTCCTCTGCTTCTCCATCAACATGGATGAATAGGGTACCGTAGGAGCCATTCTGCGTCTGGGAGATCTTCCCCTGCAGAATGTTAACAGTTACCTGGAAGTGACGGATCAGGTTTGTAATCAATGGCTGTTCAGCTGCTTCGCCGACAAATCCTAATTGGACTACTTTTCCTTTTGGATACAAATCGACCAGATGATCAATTGTTTCCTTCGTTTCTTCAGGCTCTGTCACCTGCTGGACAAAACGCTTTGTAATCACAGCTTTCGGATTCTTAAAGACATCCAATACAGGGCCGATTTCCACAATCCGGCCGCCTTCCATAACAGCAACCCGATGGCAAATTTTACGGATTACGTGCATTTCATGTGTAATGAGGACAATGGTTAAGCCCAGCCGCTCATTGATGTCAACAAGCAGCTCCAAAATGGAGTCTGTTGTCTGCGGATCAAGGGCAGATGTTGCCTCATCACAAAGCAGCACTTTTGGATTATTGGCTAGGGCTCTGGCAATCCCAACTCTTTGCTTTTGACCCCCGCTAAGCTGGGAAGGATAGGCATCTTCTCTTCCTTCGAGACCGACGAGTTTAATGAGCTCATCTACTCTTTTGAGCCTTTCCTGCCGGGAAACGGATGCGATTTCAAGCGGAAATGCAATATTCTCTCTTACTGTCCTCGACCATAACAGGTTGAAGTGCTGGAAAATCATGCTTATTTCCTGCCGCGCTTTTCTTAGCTTGCTTCCCTTTATCTTTGAAACCTCATTGCCTGCTACTGTTACACTGCCATGGGTAGGAAGCTCCAGCCCATTCAGCATGCGGATTAAGGTACTTTTACCTGCACCGCTGTATCCGATAACACCGAAGATTTCTCCTTCTTTTACCTCCAGGTTCACATCGTCAACTGCTTTTACCTGACCGTTTTTTGAAGAGAATATCTTCTGTACATCTTTTATGGAAATCAACGTGATAGTCACCTCTTTTATCGAAAGATACAGATAATAATTAATAGACTGCTTTTATTCCCTATTCTTCACTCTATATAGGCTTTCATGCGCAAAAGCAAAAATGCCTTTCTGCACATGAGCAGAAAGGCATAAAAAAATTTAGTCCTTTCTCTCATCTATCAAAGCTATGCTTTGAGTGAATTGGCACCATTTCAACTAATTGACGGTTGCCGGGCTTCATAGGGCACTTCCCTCCACCTCTCTTGATAAGAGCGTAACGTTCTATATTAAATTAATACTTTAAATGAATTAAGCAGTTTTTTAACTACGTTTGCTATCGTATCATAGCCATTAAAAAGGTGTCAACGATGAAATTTCAAACTTTCGGAAAAAAGTGAATGGTAAATTTTCCTTTACGCTTTTGCAGCTAGCGATGTGAGACCTGCAGCTGCTTCTATCGCCTGTTCCAGGTCTTCAATTAAATCTTCTGCATTTTCGATGCCGATCGAAATCCGAATCAGGTCCTCCGGCACTCCTGCAGCCTTTAAACCTTCCTCATCCAGCTGCTGATGAGTAGTGCTTGCAGGGTGGATAATCAGGCTCTTTGCGTCCCCGACATTTGCCACATGTGCCCATAGCTGCAAGCTATTGATCAGCTTGGCTCCAGCCTCTCGTCCGCCCGCAATTCCAAATACAGCCACTGCCCCGGCTCCTTTTGGCAAATATTTATCTGCCAAGTCTTTGTCCGGGTGGTTTTCATGACCTGGATAGAGCACCCAATTAACGGCTGGGTGCGCCTCCAAATATTCCACTACCTTTTTGGTATTGGCAACATGTTCCTTCATTCTCACATGCAGAGTCTCAAGACCCAGTGTGAACTGGAATGCACTTTGCGCACTCATTGCAGGTCCTAAGTCTCTTAACAGCTGTACCCGTGCTTTGATAATATAAGCAGCTTCGCCAATTGCTTCGCTATAGACAATATCATGGTAGCTCGGATCAGGCTCTGTAAAGCCCGGAAACTTAGGAGAATTCCAGTCAAATTTTCCGCCGTCCACAATAACTCCCCCCATTGTGGTCCCATTGCCGAGCAGCCATTTTGTCGCAGAGTGTATGACAATGTCAGCTCCATGTTCAATAGGCCTGCAAAGATAAGGGGTAGCAAAAGTGTTATCGACAATCAGCGGCACACCGTTTTCGTGGGCAATTGCGGCAACCTTTTCAATATCCAGGATTTTCAGGCTGGGGTTTCCAATTGTTTCGGCGAAGACAGCCTTTGTTTTATCTGTAATGGCACTCCGGAAATTTTCCGGATCCTTTGGATCCACCAGTTTTACCTTTATTCCATACTTGGGAAGTGTAACTGCAAATAAATTATAAGTGCCCCCATATAAATTGGATGCGGCTACAATTTCATCACCAGCTTCGGCGATATTTAAAATGGCAAGTGTAATAGCAGACTGGCCGCTGGCAAGAGCCAGCGCACCCACTCCTCCTTCAAGCATGGCCACTCTTTCCTCAAACACACTGACAGTTGGATTATGTATCCTGCTATAAATATATCCCGGTTCTTTCAGGGCAAAGAGATCTGCAGCGTGATCTGTATTTTTGAACTGATAAGCATTATTCTGATAAATTGGGACCGCCCTCGCGCCAGTTACAGGGTCAGGCTTCAGCCCCCCATGTACTCCAATTGTTTCAAAGCGGTAATTTTTCTGTTTGTCCGTCATCGCTATCTCTCCTCTATAAAAATGTTTTTATTTCATTTCTTAAAAGCAGAAAAACCCTCTTCATAAGAAGAGGGCTATATCGACTCTTCTTATCTACCAGAGCATTCTGCTCTGCTGGATTTAGCACCGTGTATTTTACCGGTTGCCGGGCTTCGCTGGGCCAGTCCCTCCGCCTCTCTTGATAAGAATATTCAGTTAATTAATATTAAAACGATATTATCATACTATTAAAAAAACGGTCAAGTATTGTGCAGTGAAATTTTCCCTAAACAGAAAAAAGACTCGAGAAGCAACTTTTTTCTGTAAGTGGTTTCAAGCATTATTTCGTTTTGGGAAATGGCATCCCTTAGCTTTACTTTTCCTGTAATCAGTGACAATACAGCTTCTTCCGATCCCGAGATTTCAACATCAAAATGGCTGGTGCGGCTTGCCTTCTGTATTTCCCCATTCGAAATTTTCAAAGGAATGCATGTGTTTCCCGCCTTAATAAGCAGAGAAAAGTTTGAACTTCTTAAGAAAAATCCAAGATGCCCTTTAGCCTTTAATTCCCGGATAAATACATCAGGTAAACTCCTCACAGCCTCACCTCTTTTAATGGGGTCAATTGACTTTAATATTCAGTAATAAAGTGCTTTAATCCTTTATTTTTCATTCGACAAAATCAGAAAGGCATTGCCTGTTTAATTGGCATTGCCTTTTCATTTCCCGAGAAATATGTCAGATCATACTATTTTCACAGAGGCTGCTTCAGTTTTTGTCTTTTTATAGCCTCTGAATACAAAGAAAAAGTAGAGAGAGCCAATCAAGTATAAAGAAGCTGTAATGGTGAATACGAGTGCATATCCCCAATAATCTCCATATCTCATGACGATTCCTGTTGAAACCGGGCCCATTACAGCCCAGCCCAGATTGAACACCATCTGATTGACTGAGTTTGCCAGTCCTTTCATCGAATCATTTACCTTTGACATCATCAATGACATTTGTATAGGATTTCCCGCATTCATCAACGCCTGCCGGAACAAAAAGCCAATGGCAGCCAGCCAAAGGTTTTCAGTATAAGCGGTTAAAAGCAGGAAAGGAAGTGACATGAGCTGCAGGATCACAACAGCTTTTACCTCTCCCACTTTTCTTACCACAACCGGTCCGATAATCATGGCAAAGGCCGTGGCAGCCTGCCCTAATGAAATAATCATGCCAATAGCTGAATTGGAGGCTTCAAAGCGGTCTGCGAAGTATAGATTCAGATAGGGAATAACTAGTCCTGCACCAATTCCAATCAGCAGCTGAGCAAAAGCAAACATCGCGATAATTTTGACACCGTCATTTTTAGCTGAGAGTTTTTTGAATGACCAGCCTTTTATGCCCTTTGCACCTTTTCGATCTTTCGAAACCTCTGCGAAACGCAAAATTGGAAATAAGCCGGCTATGAAAAACACACTTGCAATCAGAAGGGTGATGCGTATGCTGGTGAGCTGATCCGTAAACAAAGAAAATACATCCGTTAAGATGCCCCCGCTTAAGTTCCCGATCACATTGGCGCCCGTCATTATAGCAAAATGGATACTGAATAAATGAACCCTTTGATCAGCCTTTGAATTTTCAGCCAGCCATGGTATGCCGGATACCTGAAGAAAGGCTGTTGTCAGCCCGGTTAAAAATGCAAATAAAATCAGGAGCTCCTGCATTTCAACTATACTTCTGAAGAGCATAACTACACCTGTTGCAACTGCACCAAACATCATCGCTTTTTTTCTGCCAATTCGGTCGCTGGCGATCCCTGCCGGCACAAGAATCATTGCTGTCGCGAGAGCAGTCATGGATATGATTTGTCCATTAACACTTTCTGAGTAGCCGAGCTCCCTTATGTAGAAATTATAAATTACCATGAATATCCCAAAACCAATTTGTGTAAGGATATTCGCCATAAAAGCCAATTTTATGTTGCGGTTATAACCTTTAAATTGACCAGCCCACTCCCTGTAAAATGCCATGCGGATCCCTTCCTGCACTGTATGATTTTTATTTCGACTCCCTAAGTATCATACTCTTTCGGAATGGGTTTGTAAATATATTTTGAATAGTGAAAAGGCTTTTTTAAAACATGCAAAAAACCAGGCTGCTTTGCTCCTGGTTTCTGCTAATCGATGCTTCTGATTTTATCCAATAAATAGGGTACGGATCGGAAAGCATATAATTTTTCATGTAAAGTTCCTTTTCTGAAGATGAGGAGGCAGGGTACGCTTTCCACTCCCCATTTTTCAGCCAATTGCGGCATATAATTTAAGTCCGCTTTCCCCATTTTTTGACCTGGCAGCAATTGCTCTGTAACTGCCAGCATCTTTCCTGCCATCTGGCAGGTTCCGCACATAGGCGTATACAAATAGATAAGAATTGTTTTTTCTTCTCCGCTAATCGCTTCCTCAATGTCCTGCTGCGACCATTCCTGCATTTTATCATCCTTACTTTATCTGTCCAGATATTGTGTATAAACGTCAATGTTAGCTCCCAGCAGCACTGTTGCCAAATGGTGTTCCGGTGCCGTCGCTACTTCTCTGTACATTCTGTCGATGTATAGATGCTCTGCCTCTGGAAATTCCCTTTTGAATTGTTTTCTCAGCTTTTCACCTGCTGAATCGGCATCCACCAATATATATACATCCTTATCAAACAGTGTGTCAATTAATTCATCCAGTTTGGTAATGCTTATTGTTCCATTTGTGCAGATAATTTCAACGGGCTCTCTTATAATGCTTTTAACCTTTGTTTTATCTGACTTTCCCTCGACAATAATCACTTTTTCCGGAATTCCATCGTTCATCGTCATCACCTGAAAGGAGTTATTTTGAAACTGTTCGTTTAAGCTAAAAGCCAGTAATGCATTGTTTTTATCTTAATATATTCATTATTCTAGGTTATGGTGTGAATCTCCTGCCCATTTTGGAGGTTAGGGCCTTGCTGATTTATATATTCCTTGCCCGGTTTAGGAAAGGAAATGTTTTTGAAGAAAAATATTTTTATGTCTTCTTTAAATAGCCTAATTCATTGTATGCCCGGTCATAACACTTTAGCCTATTAAATAAACAGCGGAAATAATTCCGCTGTTTACAGTAGTCAGCACCAGCCGCCTTCGTCACAGTCTGTGTAGCGCGCTTGCGCTTTATCTGGAACGGAGACATTCTGGTATATTTTTTGGTGTTCGGTTTCAAAATGATGGGACAGGTTGAAAGAAGAGCCTTCCGGAAGGCTGATTTGGCCAATTTTTTCATTTTCAAGATAAAGATCTATCCCATTATTGTTAAGTTTGCCGACAACCCGGTCAGTTATATCGATTTTCTGCTGCTTCAATGTCATGGGTAATCATTCCTTTCATGCATTTGGGTACCTATAGTTTTGCCCTGTCTATGTAAAAGAAAAATAGCAATTAAAGGTAAGAACAAAAATGCTGAAGCAGCTGGACATGATTTACCCTAAAAACGAAAAAACCGGTTCGGAAGTGAACCGGCTCTCTAATTAATCTTCGTTTGTCATTTCTTCATATTGCTCAGCAGTCATCAAGCTTTCTACTTCGCTTAAATCTGAAGGCTCCACCACAACCATCCATGCTTTTTCATATGGAGACTCGTTTACGAACTCAGGATTGTCGTTAAGATCTTCATTTACTTCAACCACTTTACCGCTTAGAGGCGCATAAAGTTCAGAAACTGTTTTTACAGATTCTACGCTTCCGAATGGTTCGTTTGCACTTAGCTCATCGCCAACTTCAGGAAGCTCAACGAATACAATGTCACCAAGTTCTGATTGCGCGAAATGCGTAATCCCAATACGTACTTTCCCATCTTCTGTTTTTACCCACTCATGCTCTTCTGAATAACGTAATTCTTTTGGTGTGCTCATTATGTATCCCTCCATAGTAATATTTCAATTTATGATCAGTAAATCGATCTCATGGTTAATGATGGCTTCCAGCTATTAGGAAAGCCATTTCTTTTCATATTCCTCTTCTTTGAAGCCCACTGTTACTTTCTCTCCATCTGTCAGCAGCGGACGCTTGATCAGCATGCCGTCTGTTGCCAGAATATCGAGCAGTTCTTCATCTGAAGAGGTTTTTACTTTGTCCTTCAAGCCGAGCTCCCGATATTTTTGGCCACTCGTATTAAAGAACTTCTTTAGTTCCAAACCGCTGTTTTTATAATGCGCTTCAAGTTCGCTTCGAGAAGGCGGATTGTCTGTTATATGTATTTCTTCATAGGACAGATTATGTTCGTCAAGCCATTTCTTGGCCTTACGGCATGTCCCGCATTTAGGATACCAATAAAAAGTCAACGCCATTTTTTCACCACCCATTTTAGCAAATTCAGGCTTATCCAAAATTGCTGCCTTTTAATTGAATAGTAACATAAATGGATGACAAAGCATAACATTGATCACCAATTTAATATTCGACAAATTTCTATATAATCCTTCTGGCAAAAAAAAAATCTTTTAAGGGTTATTTTTCCAAAAACTGTTTTAATAACGATTGTTGTTCGCTAATGTTGCCCGTTGATTTCCGCTCCAGGCACTTGCTTTCCGCGGGGAGAGATGAGAGCCTCCTCGGCTTCGCCTGCGGGGTCTCTCACTTCCCTCACTTCCCGCAGGAG
Organism: Cytobacillus sp. EB106-05-05-XG126; assembly: GCF_058791715.1. NCBI lineage: Bacteria > Bacillati > Bacillota > Bacilli > Caryophanales > Bacillaceae > Cytobacillus > Cytobacillus sp. EB106-05-05-XG126. The sequence goes on from NZ_JBYTDU010000005.1 coordinate 59,868, forward strand.
TCAAGCGCCCTCCGCTCCAATCAACTCAGATATTTTAAACTTAGTTTATAGCAAAAGAATATACGAAAACAGCTTTGAAAAAAGTAAAGCTCCCTTCTTGATAAAGGGAGCCTAAAATCGATTAAACTGTAAAACGTTCCGCGTCGATCAGTTTTTCTGATGCTTCACGCTTCTTTGTAATCACGTTGACTGGCGTGTGTCGTGTGAATTTGCGCAATGCTGACATCATCATGCGCAGTGCATCGCCGTTTTCAACTGCCACAAGTGTTTCCTTTGCATCCTGCTCGATTTCGTTAAATGCCTCCTGGCAGAAGATTTGAGTGTACAGGAGCTTTTGTTTGCTCTTTTCAAGTCCAGCTTTTTCAATGGCCTTTTCAGTGCGAAGAACAACAGATTCCATTGCATAAGCATTCGAAATAATATCCGCAATGTTTACAAGTACTTCCTGTTCTTTATCAAGAGCCTTTCCATACTTTTGTGCTGCCAGACCAGCAGCAAGCAGTCCGATCTTCTTCGCGTTCTTAACCAGATATTTTTCCTGTGCAAGCGGCTCGTCGCCAGGCTCTTCAGGCATCATCATCATGAGCTCTTCCTGCAGCGCCTGGGCTTTCTGGAATAACGGAAGCTCTCCCTTTAGTGCTTTGCGGAGGTACGTGCCTGGTACCAATAGGCGATTGATTTCGTTTGTTCCTTCGAAAATACGGTTAATGCGTGAATCACGGTAAGCTCTTTCAATCTCATATTCAGCCATGAAACCGTAGCCCCCGTGGATCTGAACACCTTCATCTACTACGTAGTCGAGGACCTCCGTATTGAAAAATTTATTCATGGAGCACTCAATGGCATATTCAGCAATTGACTTTGCGACTTCCTTGCCATCTTTTATTTCCTCATCTGTAAGCTTGCTCATACGGTCCTCGAACAAACCTACTGTACGATACACTGCACTTTCCGCTGCATAAATCTTTGAAGCCATTGTGCCCAGTTTTTCTTTAGTCAAATTAAATTGAGAGATAGGTGTCTTAAACTGCTGGCGCTGGTTCGCATACTGAACAGCCAGTTCGAATGCACGCTTCGCTCCGCCAACTGCTCCTACACCTAACTTATAGCGGCCAATATTTAAGATATTAAAAGCAATCACATGGCCCTTGCCGAATTCACCCAGCAGGTTTTCCTTTGGCACCTTGGCGTCTTCAAGAATTAACGTACGAGTAGAAGAGCTCTTGATTCCCATTTTCTTTTCTTCTGCCCCTACAGATACACCTGGGAATTCTCTTTCAACGATGAATGCAGAGAAGTGCTCGCCGTCAATTTTTGCATATACTACGAATACATCTGCGAAGCCTGCATTTGTTATCCATTGCTTTTCACCGTTTAATACATAGTGTGTGCCCTCAGCATTCAGCTTGGCGGTTGTTTTTGCTCCAAGAGCGTCAGAACCTGAGCTTGGCTCTGTCAATGCATAAGCGGCAAGCTTTTCGCCTGTAGCAAGTTCAGGAAGGTATTTTTGCTTTTGCTCTTCATTTCCGAATAGAACAATCGGAAGAGAGCCAATGCCGACATGGGCGCCGTGAGAGATGGAAAAGCCGCCTGCACGCGCCATTTTCTCTGCAATAAGTGCTGAGCTTACTTTATCTAATGCAAGTCCGCCGTATTCCTCTGGAACATCTGCGCCTAATAGGCCAAGGTCTCCAGCTTGCTTCAATAGTTTTACAGAACGGTCAAATTCATGGTTTTCAAGATGTTCAATTTGCGGTACAACTTCATTCACTACATAATCTTCAGTCGTCTTCGCGATCATAACCTGCTCATCTGTATAATCTTCAGGTGTAAAAACCTGGTCATAGGAAACATCTTCGATTAAAAAGCTTCCGCCTTTGATAAGATTTTCAGTTTGATTTGACATTTACTTTCCTCCATTCTGTTTTTGCGGAGAAAAGCCTGTGGCTTCTCTCCAAATTTCGATTCATCTTATAAAAGTTCAAATACTCCGGCTGCGCCCATGCCGCCTCCGATGCACATTGTTACTACTCCGAATTGCTGATTACGGCGTTTCATTTCATGAATTAGAGACAGAGTGAGCTTGGCTCCGGAACAGCCCAGCGGGTGCCCGAGTGCAATAGCGCCTCCGTTAACATTTACCTTCTCTTCATCCAATCCTAGCTCACGGATAATTTGAATGGATTGGGACGCAAAAGCTTCATTCAATTCAAATAAACCGATATCCGAAAGCTCCAGCCCTGCAAGCCTTAATGCTTTAGGAATGGCCACAACCGGGCCGACACCCATAATCTCAGGAGGAACACCGCCTACGGCAAAGCTTCTGAATTTAGCCATTGGCTTCAATCCTGATGATTCTGCCTTTTCCCGATCCATAACCATTACCGCTGCTGCTCCATCACTTGTCTGAGATGAATTTCCGGCTGTGACACTGCCGGTTACCGAGAATGCGGGACGCAGTTTTCCAAGTGATTCTATTGTGGAATCTGCACGAACACCTTCATCCTGGCTGAATTGGATTGTTTTTTCTGTCAGCTTATTGTCTTTTCCAACAGATCTGAACGTTACTTCTACAGGTACAATTTCATCTGCAAATTTGCCTTCCTGGATTGCCTTCGCAGCCTTCTGATGACTTCTGACAGCAAATGCATCCTGGTCTTCACGTGTAATGCCATACTTTTTTGCAACCTCTTCAGCTGTATGTCCCATACCCATATAATATTGAGGAGCTGTTTCCGCCAGTTTGGCGTTCGGGCGGACTACATGCCCCATCATTGGCACCAGGCTCATAGACTCTGCTCCGCCAGCGATAATTGTATCTGCATGGCCAATCATGATTTTTTCAGCTGCATAGGCAATAGCCTGCAGGCCTGAGGAACAATAGCGATTGATCGTTATCCCCGGCACTTCATGTGAAAGGCCGGCAAGGGCGCCGATATTCCTGGCCATGTTCAGCCCCTGTTCTGCTTCAGGCATAGAACATCCGATAATTAAATCATCGATATTTCCTTCATAATTTCCTGCACGCTTTAGGGTTTCTTTTACTGCGAGCGCTCCTAAGTCATCCGGCCTGACATTTGCAAGCGTACCTTTTTTGGCTTTTCCGACCGGTGTCCTGGCACCTGCAACTATAACCGCTTCTCTCATCATGTTCCCTCTCTTTCTATTAATGTCCCACTCTATCACTTAATTGCGCAATGGTTTCCCTTTTAAAAGCATGTGCTGCATGCGCTGCTGTGATTTTGGTTCCGCAACAAGGCTAAGGAATGCTTCGCGCTCCAAGTCAAGCAAGTATTGCTCATCAACCTCTGTTCCGTATGGCACTTTTCCGCCTGCAATTACATAGGCAAGCTTTTTGGCAATTTTCAAATCATGCTCTGAGATATAGCCGGAGTAAAGCATTGCCTGTGCTCCAAGCAGAAGGGTTGCAAAACCTGTTTCGCCGACAACAGGCACTTTTTTGCGGACAGGGGGCTTATAGCCTTTCTCATGCAGCGCAAGGACAGCCTGCTTTGCATCATAAAGGAGATGGTCCCCATTTACACTGATGCCATCTGCCAGGTTCAGGAAGTTATTGTCTCTTGCTTCCTCGCCAGATGTTGAAACTTTTGCCATTGCAATCGATTCAAACACTTTATTCGCAACCTTTTGAAGGTCAAATTCAACACCATTTGGCATATTTTCAAGATGCTTCAAATAAAGCTCCTTGTTTCCGCTTCCTCCCGGGATCAGGCCGACACCCACTTCAACTAGCCCCATATATGTTTCGCTTGATGCCTGAATATGTGCAGCAGGCAGACATACCTCAGTCCCGCCGCCAAGTGTCATGCCAAATGGAGCGGCAACAACCGGCTTCGCGCTATACTTAATTTTCATCATGGCATTCTGGAAGTGGCGGACTACCATATCCAGTTCATAAATATTGTCATCCTGCGCTTCCATGAGAATCATTCCAAGGTTGGCACCTACGCAGAAGTTCTTGCCCTGATTCCCGATTACAAGCCCTTTGTAGTTCTTCTCCACTTCATCTACCGCAAAGTTGATCATCTGGATAATATCCAATCCAATGGCATTGCTTTGCGAATGGAACTCCAGCAATGCAACCCCATCGCCTATATCAACAAGGCTTGCACCGGTATTCTTTTTAATAACACCTTTTTGCTTCTTAAGCTGTTTTAAATTAATTACTTTAGGGTTTTCCTCGATTAATCTGTACTCGCCATTATGATAAAAATATTTCTGTCCTTCTTCTTCTTTGTAGAAGGAATTAATGCCTTTTTCCAGCATCTCTTTTACCCATGCCGGAACTTCTTCGCCTGCTTCCTCCATTTTTCGAACCGATTTCTCTACTCCAATAGCATCCCAGGTTTCAAACGGGCCAAGTTCCCAGCCAAAGCCCCATTTCATCGCCCGGTCTATCGCTGTCACATCATCAGCTATTTCTCCGTGAAGCTGTGCTGAATAGAGAAGGGCTGGGCTGAGAATGTTCCACAATAATTGGCCAGAGCGATCATCTGAGTATACAAGCGCTTTCAATTTTCCTGCAGTGCCTTTTTCCTGTATGGCCAGTTCAGTCGCAGCTGTCTTAAGCTTTTGGCGCGGGCCATATTCCAAAGTTTCCGGATTCAGCTCCAGAATCTCTTTGCCCTTTTTCAGGAAAAATCCTTGCCCTGTTTTGCTTCCGAGCCAGCCTTTTTCCTGCATCACTTTCATGAAGTCCGGAACTTCAAAAACTTCCTTTTCTTTACCGCCCACCTGGTCATAAACATTGTTTGCCACGTGTATAAATGTATCAAGCCCTACTACATCAAGTGTTCTGAAGGTAGCACTTTTCGGCCGGCCAATCAGCGGACCTGTTATGGAATCCACTTCGCCGACACTGTATCCGCCCTTGAGCATCTCCTGCACTGTAACCAGCAGGCCATACGTGCCGATCCGGTTGGCGATAAAGTTCGGTGTATCTTTTGCTTCAACTACTCCTTTACCCAGTACATCTTCGCCAAATTGCTTCATAAATGACAGCACTTCAGAAGAAGTGTTTTTAGTAGGTATGACTTCAAGAAGCTTTAAGTAGCGGGGAGGATTAAAGAAGTGCGTTCCCAGGAAGTGTTTTTGAAAATCTTCCGAGCGCCCTTCTGACATTGCTTCAACAGATATCCCTGACGTATTGGAGCTGACAATGCTCCCTGGCTTGCGGTGCTGGTCTACTTTTTCAAATACCTGCTTTTTTATGCTGAGGTTTTCCACAACAACTTCAATAATCCAATCGACATCTTTCAGACGCTCCATATCATCTTCAAAGTTTCCTGCCTCAATCAAAGCTATATTTTTTTTAGAAGTTAATGGAGCGGGCTTTTGTTTTAACAGCTTTTGGCGGTTTGCTTCACTGATTCTATTGCGGACTTCTTTATTTTCAAGAGTAAGCCCTTTTGCCTTTTCGGCATCCGTTAATTCGCGAGGCGCGATATCCAGTAAAAGTGTTGGAATTCCGATATTGGCCAAATGGGCTGCGATCCCGGATCCCATGACTCCGGAGCCTAATACTGCCGCCTTTTTTATTTGTTGGATCAACTTTATTTCCCCCTTTTGCTTTTTGAATGAATACTCATTCATTTTATTTTCAAAAAAAATATGCATCTCTTCTGAATGAGTTCTGTTAATTATAACTATAAAATATTTGCAAAATTTACGCAATGATTTTAAGCGGAAATTTAAAAATGTTTTGAAATTTAATGGTGTCCAGCTGTAATTTTTTTGTGCAATTTGTGATAAGTGTTTTGGACACTCTAAAAAGGAAACATTCTTAGTTCGTGAGCGGAGGTGAAAGAAATGGGAAAAATGAAAAAAGATCCTTCTAAAGCAGGAGTCAGCGCTGCAAGTGTCCAGGGAGATGCGGGCCCGACTGTTGAAAGGGAAGGTCCTAAAAAGAGAAACAGCCAAAATAATCAATACAAGCGATAATCCGTTTTAGAATCAGTCTCCTTAAAGTTTGCATTATGCATATAGGTAAATCATCTACAGCAGAATAGCAAATATTTTTCAGAGGCAAGATATGTTCGAATAATGCTATTAGAATTGGAGGAACAAATTATGCAGCAAAATATGAACATGCAAAATCAGCAGGGTATTATGCAGCAGCCTCCTGCTGTCATTTCCACTAAAGATGCCCTTTACTTAACAGACATGCTTTCCTGGAATCTTCTTGCCTGTAAAAAAGCGCATTTTTACGCGCAGCAATGCCAGGACCAGGAGCTAAAAACACATTTCGAGCAATGCGGCCAAATGCATCAGCGTCACTATGAGCAGCTGCTTGTTCATTTAAACCAGCAAAGTCAGCAAAACTTTATGGGAATGCAATAGGAAGGAGTCTTGAAAATGAACCAGAACCAGAATCCAAATACGATTCAGAATCCCGAAACACAGGTGAATAAAACACCGCAAATGAATGAGCGGGACTTTACCAATGATATTCTGACTACTGAAAAGTATATGACAGATGCCTATTCGGTTGCCTTAAATGAGGCAAGCCACCAGAGCCTGTATCAGGATATTCTTGCGGCATTTAATGAAACACAAAACCAGCAAAGAGAATTCTATAACCTAATGTTCAAAAAAGGCTGGTATAAGGTTGAAGCCGCAGAACAGCAAAAACTCCAGCAATCTTATCAGCAGTTCCAGGGCTATACGAATCAATTGCCTTATGGAAATGGCCAGATGCAATAAGAAAGGCGGAAGCGCCTTGTCCCCGAAGGAACGCAGACTAAGAACGCCACGTCCTCCCAAAAGCTTTCGCTTTTGGTCGTGCGATGGTTGCTGACGAAGCCTTCCTTGTCCTGCGGGCCTCAGGCATAAGACGGTTCCTGGAAGAAGGCGTTCTTCCTTCTGCAAGGAAACGGCTTATGACCTCGAGGGGGTAGGCGCTCCTCCTAAAAGCTAACGCTTTTAGTCGTGCGATGATGTTGCTGTCGAAGTGTTCCTTGTGGGGCTAGACAATTATCGAATTTGCAATATGCTTAAAAAAACCGCTGCTTTTGATGGCAGCGGTTTTTTTAAATACAAAATGTCTTTACTTTTTTTTGCTTCTCATCTCTTCATTCAGTGTTTTAATTTCAGATATGAGAGTTTTCATTTCTTCTTTTGCATCAGGATATGTATCATTCCAGTGCTTGGCTAAAGGCGGCATGGATTTCGCAATAAAAGAATACAATGCCCAAGCTTCAACCTTTTCTTTTAACTCCGGAGTGGCCTCACCGATTAGAAGTTCGGTATATTTTTCAAGCAGGCCATCCAGCTGTTCCTTCAATTGATCATTCATCAGGAATCCTCCTTTTATTGCTGCAGGAGTGTGGACAAGTCCCGCATCGTTTACCGCTGCTGGTCAAGTAGGAGTAGCAGCATGTTTTCCTGGGCCGCACTATTTCCCCGGTGTTTTCACTCAATATTTTCCCGCTGTCAAATTTCTTTAAGGGATTCATATTTTCACAGCCGAATAAATTGCCCGGAGCTTCCTCCAGGATAAACCTATAATCTTCAGCCGCCCTTTCCGAATGTCTTCCCAAGGGTAAAATCTTTTCGTAAAGCCAGAACAGATAAATCGCTATATTCTCCCAAAGAATTAGTCTAGAGACTTTTGCTTCGCTAGCTATTCTATTGATCAGCGGAAAGATATGGCCCTTAAATAGAGTCCTCACCGCATCCTCTCTCCATTGATCCCTATCCATCCCAGCCCCTTGACCCTGAAGACGGACAAAACGAAAACCCGGAAGCCACAGACCGTCTCTTTCCTGACTGACTATTGTAATATTTTCATGCCTGATATCCAATTTCACATTCCAGGACGTCATGCAGTATAAGTAAATGACAGGCAGAAAGGCATATCTTTTTATTAAAATTGAAGCTGCCGTTTTATTATCTGGTGCTCCTAAATGGTTTTTCACTGCTTCCAGATATGCACCCGTTTGAGTTGGGTCCAGCAAATTTTCCGCTTTAATGGTTAAAGGAGAGCTCTTCCCTTCCCGGGCAAGTCTGAATTGCCCGAGAGCTTCTGCCTGTTCTCCTGTTAATTTAATCATCCCTGAAGTCCTTGCCCTTTTAAAATACATCGCCCTTTTCCATATGGGATGCATAGCGGTGTGCCGAATAACGGGTCTATCGTTACTTCGCATTCCATGCCAAACACGTTTTTAACCAATCCGCAATTAATGACATGTTCCGGCTTGCCCTGAGCAAAAACCTTTTGATTTTTTATCGCAACAATATTATGAGCATAGCGGCAGGCCAAATTCAAATCATGAAGCACCATGACGATGGTACGCTTTTCCTTTTCATTCAGCTCGAATAATAAATCAAGTATTTCAATTTGATGTGTCATATCCAAATAGGTTGTTGGCTCATCCAGCAGAATGGTATCTGTATCCTGTGCCAGAGTCATGGCAATCCAGGCCCTCTGACGCTGCCCCCCTGAAAGCGAATCCACTGTCCGGTCTTTCAATTCTTCCATTCCTGTTGCCTTCAAAGCATTTCTGACTTTTAATTCGTCTTCAGTAGACCATTGCTTCAGCCATGTTTGATAAGGGTATCTTCCCTGTTTGACAAGCTGAAGAACTGTGAGCCCTTCCGGAGCTGAAGGAGATTGAGGCAGAATCGCCATCTTTCTGGCAACATCTTTCGTGGAAAGTTTGGCTACAGCCTCACCTTCCAACAATACAGCACCAGATTTCGGCTTTAGCAGCCTGGCAATAGACCTTAGCAATGTCGATTTCCCGCAGCCATTTCCACCAATAAATACCGTGATTTCCCCTTTAGGTATTTCCAGGTCCAGTTCATTAATAATAATGGTGTCTCCATATGACAAGGTTAAGTCTTTTGTAGCGATTGCTTGCCCTGCTGTCATCTCTGCCCTCTCCTTTTCCTAATATTTATATCTATAGGCTCTCCAGTTGCCTGTATCATACGAGTTTCAAGCTTTTCCAGCTTATGCGTTTCTTGTCTTGAAAAGCAGGTAAATAAAGTAAGGTGCGCCGATGCTGGCTGTAAACACCCCCGCCGGAATTTCAAGCGGCGAGAACAAAGTCCTGCCTATCAGATCGGCTGCCATGACCAGGATTCCGCCAATCAGAGCAGCAGCCGGAAGCAAAGCGCCAAAAGCAGAGCCTACCATCCTTCGTGCCATATGAGGAGCCATTAAGCCGACAAAGCCTATCCCTCCGCCGAATGCGACAGCTCCGCCAATTAATGCCGTGCTGACCATCAGCAGCAGAAAACGGTATTTCTGTACAGTGCTGCCTACACCCATGGCAATATCATCGCCAAGTTCCTGGATATTGACATTGCGCGCCAGAATAAACGCCAGTACCAGAAACACGAGTGTCCACGGGACTAAAATTGCGACATTATCCCAATTTGAACCGTAAACTGTCCCGGTTATCCAGATATTCGCCTGGCTGGCCTGGTAAATTGGCCCAAAGACCATCATCAAAGTGGTCAGTGCCTTCATTAAGCTTGCAAGACCAATCCCAATTAAAACAAGGCGTATTGGCGACACTCCATCCTTGTAGGCTAGAAAATAAACAAGGAAAGCTAAAATAGCAGCACCCGCAAAAGCTGCAAGAGGCATCCAATTAATACTTACAGTTAATGCATTGTTTTTATCACTAAAGAAGGCAAGAAAACCTACAACTGCTACAGATGCTCCCCCTGTAATCCCGATAATATCAGGAGAGGCAAGCGGATTTCTGATAATACCCTGCAGGATTCCCCCCGCAGCAGCAAGCGCCATTCCCACCATTAAGGCAACGATGATTCTTGGAAGTCTGAATGACTGAATGATCAGCCTATCCATATCCGAGCCCCCGCCAAAGAATACCTGTACTACCTTTAGCGGGCTGATCTTCATTTCACCTGTACCGGTGCTGATCACGAAGACTCCGGCAGCCGCTGCTGCCAATAATAAAAATGTGATAAGTGCTTTCCGGTTTACTAAAAAAGATATCTTATCGCCAAAAAGGCGCAGGTTATAATATTTTTTCATTATTTATTGAACCCCCTTCTGGCAATATACACAAAGAAAGGAGTTCCAATGACGGCGGTCATGACGCCGACAGGTACTTCCTGCGGCATGATGATGTACCTGGATGCTATGTCTGAAATCAGAAGGAGCATTCCGCCGAGAAGACCCGCATAAGGAATAACCCAGCGGTGATCAATGCCAACGACAGCCCGGGTCAAATGTGGAATGACAATGCCGAGGAAACCAATGGGACCTGCGACAGCTACCGCTCCTCCTGACAGAAGAACGATAACAATGCCTGCACCCAATTTAAGCAATCCTGTTTTCAGGCCAAGCCCTTTCGCAACGTCCTCACCCATTGACAGGACATTCAATTTTCCAGCAATGATGAGTGAAAAGATCCAGCCGGCCAGTAAATATGGGAATACAGCTGCAAGGGTCTCAAGCTTCCTTCCGGATACAGACCCCGCCAGCCAAAACAGCACCTGCTCAAGGGCAGTCTCATTAATGACGAGAAACCCTTGTGTCATCGAAGCAAACATGGCACTCATCGCCGCACCGGCAAGGGTTAATTTCATAGGCGTCAGCCCTTCCCTGCCGATGGAGCCGATAATATATACAAAGATAAATGAAACAGCTGCTCCCAGAAATGATACCCATGTAAAGACCTGCAGATTACTGATGGAAAATAGTGTTACTATAATGACAACTGCAAATCCGGCACCTGCGTTAATTCCGAAGATCTCAGGAGCAGCGAGAGGATTCTTTGTTAATGACTGGAGCAGGACACCCGCAATCGCTAAGCTTGCCCCTACCGCTGCTGCAATCAGAGCTCTCGGCAGACGGACAGATTGAATGATTATATGTTCATTCGTTCCATCGAAGTTTGTAAATGCATCAATTGCCATCTTCCAGGTTGTGTCGGTATATCCGTATACGATACTGAAAGACATTAATATTAATAATAGTAGGATAGCTGCAAATAGCCCAGCCCATCTCAGAGAATTTGTTTTTAATAGCATAGCGAGACCCTTCTTGCGTCTATTTAATAATGTTTAGTTATATTTTCAGTCTATTGTACAGAGGATTAGCTGTCAATGAGTTTGAAAATCATTTTCATTGGTCATTTAGAAAATTAAATGAAAATGATTTTCAATTACCTATTGACAATGTAAAGCGTTCACATTAGTATAAAAGTATCAAATGAAAATGATTATCATTAACAACGCAAAAATGGAGGAGTACATAATGAAATTTAAGTCTTTACTAGCCATTCTTTCAGTTTTCACGATCTTGTTCCTGGCTGCCTGCGGGAATAACAGCGAACAGGATGAGAAAGCCGATAAGGAAAAAGAAGGAACCAAAACAGAAGATACAGGCTATACAGTTGAGCACGCAATGGGCACAACTAAGCTTGATAAAGCACCTGAAAAAGTAGTCATTTTGACAAACGAAGGTACTGAAGCATTACTTTCCATGGGTGTTACTCCAGTGGGTGCCGTTCAGTCCTGGACTGGCGATCCGTGGTATGAACATATTGCTGATGATATGAAAGATGTTAAGGTTGTTGGTACAGAAAGTGAAGTAAATGTAGAAGCAATCGCAGCGCTGCAGCCGGACCTTATTATCGGCAACAAGATGCGCCAGGAAAAAATATATGATCAATTAAATGACATTGCTCCTACTGTCTTTGCTGAAACATTGCGTGGAGACTGGAAGGAAAATTTCGAGCTTTACGCAAAAGCAATCAATAAAGAAGAAGAAGGCAATAAAGTCCTTGCTGATTATGACAGCCGCATCGAAGAAATTAAAACGAGCCTTGGCGATAAATTGAGTCAGGAAGTTTCTATTGTCCGCTTCATGGCTGGGGACGTCCGCATCTACCATAAAGACTCCTTCTCAGGCGTCATTCTTGATCAAATCGGACTTGCGCGTCCGGAAAGCCAGAATGTTGATGACTTCGCTGAAAAGAATGCTACGAAAGAGCGCATTCCTGCTATGGATGGAGATGTATTATTCTACTTCACATATGAAACAGGGGATGGCGAAGCAAATAAACTTGCTAAAGAATGGATTGAAGATCCATTATTTAAGAACCTGAAAGTAGCTCAGGAAGGCAATGTTCATGAAGTCAGCGACACCATCTGGAATACTGCCGGAGGCGTTATTGCTGCTAACCTGCTATTGGATGACATTGAGAAATACCTGGTGAAGTAATGCAAAAATTGTGATTGCGCTCCCATAATACCCCCTCTTTTATGAGAGCTCAAATATATATTGGCTTCAGCGCCTCCCCAATGGAATCGAGGGGCCCGGCGCTAAGCTGGACAAAAAAGGAACCTGACCCAGGTTCCTTTTTTATTTGCCCTCACTAATCCTTTTTTTATTGCCTTCCATTCATAAGTTTTCCAAAACCGGCAACAATAAGCGTAATGCCGAAAACGATGGTGATTTACCTATGAGAAAATGGTTAAAGAATAAACGGATTAAAGAGGATATAGAGCATAAGGAATGGGAGCAATCCTTCATTAAATCCAAAGACTTTAAAAAAATCTTTTATTATAACCAAAAAACGAATGTGCGTTTTGGACTTACTTTCATGGCTACTTTAATCGATGAAAATATTATCCAGGACGGTATTCTCCCAAATCTGCTCGAAGACGAATTCCGGGAAATCGAGGACATTAAACAGCTTGTCCCTGTGGCTGATGTGCAGATTTGCGACGACCCTTCATTGATTGAACAAAAGCTGATGAATGGCTACGTCATGCTGACAATTGAGACAGAGCTCAAACATTTCGGCTTTATAGCTGCGCAAAAAGAAATAGTCAGAGGTCTAAGCCAGCCTGAGGTTGAGTTTTCTGTTATCGGGCCTAAGGAAGCCTTTGTAGAATCGATGGGCCAAAATTTGAATTTAATCCGGAAACGTCTGCCTGTAAAAGAACTGATCATTGAAGAATTCACACTGGGAAGCCTTTCAAAGACTTCAGTCGCAATTCTTTATATGGAAAATATCACGAATGAAGATAATGTAGACACTGTCAGGCAGAGACTTAAGAACGTACAGTTTGATGCCATCACAGACAGTTCTTATATTGTCCAGCTGATTAGCGATAACTCCAATTCCCCTTTCCCGCAGCTGCTTGATACAGAGAGGCCTGACAGGGTCGCGGGGATTTTGGCAGAGGGAAAAATCGCTATTGTGGTTGACGGATCACCCCATGTATTAATAACGCCAACCACCCTCGTTGAGTTTTTCAGCTCTTTTGAAGATTATTTTTTAAATTATATTTTATCTTCGTTTTTCCGGCTTATCCGCTTGTTTGCGGTTGCGTTTTCTATTCTGATTACACCTATTTATGTAGCAACTCTTTCATATCATTATGAATTGATACCAAAGGATTTGATGAGTACCTTAATCACATCAAGGCGGGAGATTCCGCTTCCTCCTATTCTTGAAGCGCTGTTTTTAGAGCTTACAATTGAATTGCTTCGCGAGGCTGGAGCACGTCTTCCGACGAAGGTCGGCCAGACAATCGGTATCGTGGGAGGAATTGTAATAGGAACTGCATCAGTAGAAGCAGGCCTGACGAGTAACGTCCTGCTAATTATTGTAGCCCTTGCAGCTCTCGCTTCCTTTACAACACCTGTATACAGGATGGGCAATACGATTCGTTTGCTTCGCTTTCCTTTTCTGTTTTTCGCAGAGTTATGGGGCCTGCTCGGAATTGTATTTTGCTTCTGTGTACTGTTGACTCATTTAACCAGGCTGACTTCACTTGGAAGGCCATTCCTTGAACCGCTCTACCCCCCTCGGGTGGTGGATATGAAGGATGCCCTTATCCGGCTTCCATTTGAAGCACAATCCAAAAGGCCGATTTTTTTAAGAACTAAAAATCCTATCCGTTTTAACAAGAAAAAAGCAAAAAAGAAAAAAGATATTGATGAATAATGAAGCAGGTATCTGCTCAGAGCCTTTTGAGATTATCATATGGAGGTGAACCAGATGAAGGAACAGCCTATACCAGAGAGATTACAAATATCCCCCTTTTTAGTATTTTATATGGTCATGTCCATACAAATCGGAATTGGCGTGTTAGGTTATCAGAGGATTATTGCAATGGATGCAGGATATGATGCCTGGATATCCATTTTATTTGCCGGCGGATGCATTCACATAATTATTTGGTTAATCTATAAAATCTGCGAGACTGCTGGCGGTGATATTGTAACTGCACATAAATACGTCGCAGGAAACTTTATTGGCAAAGCACTCAGCGCCATTTTTATTGGCTATTTTATCCTGTTTTCCTTAACAGTTTTAAGGACATTTATAGAAGTCATTCAGGTTTGGATGTTTCCGGAAATCAACACCTTCTGGTTCTCCTTCGGCTTTTTGGCGCTTTGTGTATACATTATTTTTGGGGGATTTAGGACTGTGGTGGGTATTGCATTCTTTGGGCTTGTTTTGCCGGCCTACCTTCTCCTTACATTTGGCTGGGCGATTAAATTCTCCAACTTTTACAATCTGCTGCCCATTTGGGATCATTCCATAAAAGAGATGCTGACAGCTTCTTATCATATGTCCCTTACTTTTATTGGGTTTGAAAGCATTATTTTTTTCTATCCTTTTATTAAAGAACCAAGGAAATCCCAGAAATGGGCTCATTTGGCCGTAATGACTACTACTCTTATATATACGATTTTAGCCATCATTACCTTTGCCTATTTTTCCGAAGAACAGCTGTCTAAACAAATCTGGGCTAGTTTAACAATGTGGAAAATAGTGGAGATGCCCTTTGTTGAACGTTTTGAATATATTGGAATCGCCAACTGGAACTTAATCATTCTTCCTAATATATGCATATCCGTATGGATCGCTTCCCGGCTCGTTAAAAGGGTCTTTAATATTCGCCATAAAGTGGGCGTGTTTTTTGTTGTTGCCGCAGTGCAATCCATTATTACTTTTTTGGATACAAGGGAAAAAATTAATACGCTTAATGACTATGTTGGTAAAATGGGATTTATTTTTAACTTTATTTATATTCCTTTGCTTTTCGCTGCTGTCATGATAGCCAAAAAGCTAAAAAAGGGGAAAAAGAAATGAAAAAACTGCTGCTTATCGGTCTTGTGCTGCTGCTTTCCGGCTGTGTGGACAAAGAAATACTGGATGATATTAACATTGAAGTAGGGGTTGGCTACGATTTAGCAGAGGATTCAAAAGACAAATACAGAGGGACAGTATTATTTCAGGAATTCCAGCCTGATAAAAGTGTGATTAACCGGACCTTTTCAGGGAACGGAAAGCTCCGGCAAGATCTTTTATTAGATGTGACCCGGCAATCATCGGAGCCCGTAGTGACAGGCGGGTTAAAGGTGGCCGTCTTCGGACCTGAGATTTCCAAAAAGGGGATCTATGATCTGATAGATTCTTTTCAAAGAGACGCAAGTATAGGAGCACGGGTATTTGTTGCGACCTCGGAGGATAAAGCGGAAGATGTGATGAAGGGAGAGTATGGAACAAGGGGAAATTCAACTTACATTTATAACTTGATACAGCATAATATTGAGCACCGGGATATACCGAAAACCAACCTCCACATTTTATCCCGTAATTATTACGAAAAAGGGAAGGATACTTTTCTTCCCCGCCTCAAAAAGATTGCGGATGATAAGGTGGAGATCATTGGAGTTAGCCTTTTCGATGAGGATAAGGAGGTAGAAATCCTGCCTGTAAAGGATTTGTTCTTTTTTAAGCTGCTGGTTGACAAATATAGTGAAGGGAATTTCGACGTAAAATTAAAAAAAGACGATACTGCGGCTGTAAAAAGTATAAAATCCAAACATAAAATTAAGATTACTGATAATCACGCTTCCATTCACATTAATATAGAAGGCATTATTCGTGAGTATACCGGCAATAAGCTAGCGTCAGAGGTGGTTGGTGACGTTGAAAAGAAGCTGGAGAGTAAGGTTGAAAAGGAATGTCTCAGACTATTGAAAAGGTTTCAGGAGCTTGGGATTGATCCAATTGGGCTGGGTCAAATTAAGAAAACACAGCACCGGAATTTTGATTATAAAAAGTGGGAGGATGATTATAAAACACTGGGATTTGATGTTAAATGCAATGTAACAATTGAAGAAACCGGCATTATTGAGTAAGAGCGGGCTTTAATAAGCCCGCTCTTTCTATTCAATCACTAGTTGAGAACATATATTTTTTATAATGGTAGCGAATGGAGAATATCAGTCCCATGGCCAGCATATTCCCCATCAGCGAGCTTCCTCCATAGCTGATGAAAGGAAGGGGAATGCCTGTGATAGGCAAAAGGCCGATGGTCATTCCGATATTCTGAAAGACATGGAATGTAACCATGCTGATAACACCTACACAAATATAGGTATAGAAATTGTTCTTGGTTTCCATGCCTATCTTGGTAATATGGTAAATCAGCAGAAAGAAAAGGCTGACCACAATGCTTGCCCCTACAAAGCCAAATTCTTCACCTACAATACTGAAAATAAAGTCAGTATGGCTTTCAGGCAGGTAGACCTCCCTCGTTCCATATCCTTTCCCGCTTGTTTCACCGGACCCAATGGCAAGGAGAGAACGTGTCAGCTGAAACCCGGTTGAACTTTGGTAATTATAGGGGTCAATCCAGGAATAGATGCGCGCAAACTGATATTCCTTTACTCCCAAATACTTCTCAAGGATATCCGGATGCCATAAAACAAAATATAAAATGGTGCCTGCAAGGGCCGCTCCTGTTCCAAATATAGGGGCCAGCAGCTTCCAGCTGATTCCTGAAATGAAGATCATGCCAAGCATGATTGCCAGAAATACAAGGCTTGTCCCTAAATCGGGCTGCTGCATAACCAGCAGCAGGGGCACCATTGTTAATCCAACCAATTTAATCAGCAGCCATAAATCAGTCTGTATGGTTTTGAATTGATTTTTTTGATGATGCTCGTCAATCGTTTTGGCCAATACCAGAATAATGAACACTTTAACAAGCTCAGCTGGCTGAAGGGATCCCATCCCAGGAACCTTGTACCATGCTTTTGCCCCATTAATGACAGGAGCTATGCTTGCTGGCGCCACAACCAGGAATCCAAGCAGTACAATGCCCAGGCCATACACATACCAGGAAATCTTCTTCAGCTGATCGGAATCCAGTGTGATTACGGCAGCAATGATTCCTGTTCCAACGGCATACCAGACAACTTGCTTCAAAAGGAAGTTTTCTGTATATTGTCCTGTAGTCTGTGCGCTGTAAATAGATATGGCACTTACCAGGAATAGCAGCATCAATATTAATACTAAGCCCCAATCCAGCTTAGGAGGTGTATATCGATTTGAGGTCATGATTATTCTTCTCCTTTAAAAAACAAAACCATTTACCTTTTAAGGCATAACGGAGCACAGTGCAAGGAATAGCATATGTACCTCACAATATTCCTCGCTACAATATTTCATTATATTTTTTATAGAGATAAATCACAACTTCTAAAAGCGAATGGTTATTATTTCAAATTTTTACGATTACTGAGAATGGTTATTTACAGCCATATTCAGCACAGTCTAAGATACTCTTTATTCAGATGCAAAAGGTATTAAGACCCGGTTTTAAACTCCCCGCTGAAATATCTCACTTTTATATCATCTCTCATCCACTCGAGATTATTAGGCACCTGAGGGATGCTGTATCCGATGAAAATAGGCGTTGTAATATAGCGCGGAACAATTTTCGCGTAAATCTCCCTGCCCAGCTTGTAGAAAAACAAGTTATAACTATTGCTTGGAAAAGGGAAGGCATTCAGAATATAATGCGCAGCAGTCTGGATACATTTCGCAAAGTACGGAATATCATCCTGATCTGCAAGCTTCACATTAAATTCATAAAAGCCGATTCTCGGGGAAGTCGATAAAGTGAACACCGTGCCGCTTTCCTCATGAATAAGGAGCCCTTCAAAATCCTGCGCCTGGATTTTTTCCTTGTAATCAATGTTTTTCAATCCCACAATCTGCATATGCGGATGGGCGATACTTCCCCCGGATAATGGCCCATGGTTTTTGAAAAATAATACAGATTCATATTCCCCGCTTTCTTCCATAAGCAGCCAATGTTTTAAACCAAATGAAATTAACCTGACCAAATGTTCCTCAGGGTAAACAGACAGCTCACCATCACATTGATCCGTTTCAATCAGCACCGTCTGATAGGAATTTTCCAGAACAGGATACTTATTTTTCAGCAAAATAATTGAATCCTCTACGGCAATGATATCGGTCAGCTCCTCCCTTGTACAAAAAGGGCAGCTGATATCCTTATTCCGAATGCTATTAGGCTTTTGGACCCCAATCCCTGTATTAAAATGCAAATGTGTATCTGACATCTCTCTGACACCTGCTTTTCTGTATTCTCTCCTTCTATATTATCATGAAACCGGGAGCAGGGTATCTGTGCCAGTTTCAATGGGTGGTCGGGGAGGGAGTTCGGACATTCATCGGATTTTTCCAGGGTTTGAGTCTGAAGTTGCACGGTGTTCGGACTCAAACTGACTGCTTCCTGCCGCTTGTGTCTAAAGTTGCTCTGACTTCCGACTCAATCTGACTTTATCCTGTAGTTTGTGTCGGAAGTAGCACCGACTTCGGACTTTCACCGGACTTTTCGAGGGTTTTGTGTCCGAAGTTCCCGCCAAAACTTTATCTCGTAAACTAAAAGAATCAGCGGGGTAATTAATCCTCCCCGCTGAAAAGTATTTATTGCACCGTTAATTCAGTTTCTGTGTGCTCGTGAATGTCGTCGCCTTTTTCCACATGTGTCGTGATGGTGTATGTGCCTGCATTTGTAAATTGATGGCCGGCTGTGTATTTGCCCGGTTCTGTTTCAGACATGTTCACCCATTGAGGTGTTGCACCATTAAGTGAGATCTCAAGTTTTACTTTAGCATCCGCCAGCGGTTCCCCATCATTATCAACCAGGGCAGATAATTGTGTTTGTTCGTTCGCATGGATTTGGTCAGGGCCCTGCAGCTCAATGGATACTTCACCGCCATGGCTGTGAGAGTGGCCTTCTTCATGGCCCTCATTTTCCTGGTCATGCCCCGTTCCTGAGTCCTCGGCTTTTGCTTCACCAACTTGTATCGAAACCATTGGCATAGTATGCTGGCTTCTTGCCGTTACATGGGACTGAACATAGTAAAGGCCTTCCTCAGTAAAAGCATGATCAGCAGTATATTTACCCTCTGATCCGTGCTTTGCCTCTATCATTTCACCGTTTTCTTTTTGTCCTTCCTGCCAGACTTCAAATTTCACCTCATCTGCATCTGTTACAGCCTCACCGCCTTGTTTAACAGTGACAGCAAGGGCTGCCTCCTCGCCAGGGTTAATCGTTTCAGGCACCTCGATAACAGCTTCAATGATTTGCGGCACTTCGTCTTTTTTTGCTGGCTTTTCTTCTTCAGATTGGCTGCATCCGCCAAGAACCAGTAAGCCCGCCATTATGCTGAATAATATCTTTTTCAATTTAATGTCCCTCTCTTTATCTATATTGTTCTTTGATAAGATAACTATAAAAGCTATTTGTGATAAAACAATGAAATCTTTTCAAAAAGTAAAAGGCCCTTTCAGGCCTTTTGAGATTTAGTACAAAGGATTGCTTTTTATTATGTATTTTATACTATATGGATGCAAGATCATTCAGGACCACTTGTTTGTCCTCTTTCTTTGCGATGTCTTCTGCAGCCTCGTAAGCAAGCTTTTTATACTGCTGTACATTTTCTTCATCGCCGGCTATTTGATAGGCGCGGGCCAAAGCTTCATAGGCGAATGCCAAATCAAAGTCCCCAATTTTGTTAGAAAGACAAATTTCCAGATTTCTTTTAGCATGAAAAAGAGCAGGCTCAGCCCGGTTTAAGACTGTATATACCCTGGATATCTGCCACTCTCCCCTTGAAAGGTTAACAGGCTGTCCTGCAATTCCCCAATGATAGCGGGATGTATGTACCATATGTATCATTTCCAGGTTTTCATCTTCCGTTCTATCAGGATTCTCCATTAAGTCCCATACTTTGTTGAATAAACTGATGGCCAATTTTTTATGTTCGCCTTTTTCCATTAATACTTTCTGCACCATTTCAGACATCTCTTTTTAATAGGCTCTTATAATAAATTCGTCCAACAGCCCGATTTCCCTTTAGTCCCTTATCTTCTAATTCAGCTTATCCGTCATATATTTAGAGAGTGGAGGGATTGATATGAATTCTAAATTAAGTTTCCATTCTCTTTTCTTTTATATAAACAGCTGGCTTTTCAGTATTTGTGCAGTCGTGGCGCTTGCCGGGGCTGTTACGCTTTATCCGGCTGCCTTTTCTTCGTCACATATGAATGTGCTGCTGAAGGATATTAAAGCCGACCAGCTCTTCATTCACTTTTTAAAAGCTGAAAATCATTATTTTTATAAGGAAGCTCCTGCCGAAAGCTACTCCCTGTCCGGAACCCTCTTTAAGCTGGCAACCAATACACAGCCGCAGGATATTAGGACGTTCCTTGGCCGGGAGCTCCCTGGTTTTTCGATTTTTGATACCGGTATTGCCGTTGCCGGAGAGGGTACCGATTTCACCAACCTGCCAGTGGAATCCGCCCCTCCACTTGAAGTTCTTTTAAAAGAAAAAGAATTGGCTATGAATAATGGCCAAAGTGAGGAAAATGCTGCTCCCCCGGTAATTCCGGACAAAAAAGGGGTTTTCATTTACCATTCCCACAGCTGGGAATCGTTTGCTCCATTATTAAAAGATGTAAAGAATACAGATGAGGCCGTCAGCCCCAATGAACAGGTGAATGTTATTGCTGTCGGGAAAAAACTTAGTGAAGAATTGGCGAGAAAAGGCATAGGTGCCGAGCATGATAAAACTAACATAGCCGCAGAACTGAAAAAGAAGGGCTGGAACTGGGAAAATTCCTATGCGATGTCCAGAGAAACTGTCCAGACTGCCATGACAGAGAATAAAGATGTTAAATTCCTGATTGATATCCACAGGGATTCGCTGCCCCGCGGGAAAACAACCGCATTAATTGGCCAGGAGTCATACGCCCGACTGTTTTTTGTCGTCGGCAAGGAGCACAAAAACTATGAGCAGAACTTAAAAGTGGCTACAGAGCTCCACCAGGCACTGGAAGCAAAATATAAGGGAATTAGCAGGGGGGTCATTGTGAAAGGAAAAAGTGAAGGCAACGGCATATATAACCAGGATCTTTCCGAACGGGCCCTTCTGCTGGAATTCGGAGGTGTGGAAAATAATCTGGATGAACTGAATAATTCCATTAACGCATTTGCGGATGTGTTCAGCGATTATTACTGGAAGGCAGAACCGGTCAATGCGAAAGATTAGCGCTTGCCATTATTGTCTCCTGTTTACTTTTTTCAGCACCTGTTTTCTTTACCTTCTGTTTGGCATAAGCACGATTACGGTTGCCTGCCTTTTTTCAGGTATCACCCTCTCCATTATCAATTTAATAGAGGATGAAATGAAGGCATTCAGACGGGAACACAATGGCCGATACAGGAAAAAATAATTGTTTTCTGCTTTAATAGAAGATAATGAAGCAGAAAATAGGAGTGATGAAAGTGAAATTGGCTGTTATAACAGGCGCATCAAAAGGGTTAGGAGCTTCCATTGCCAGGAGATTGATGACTGAGGGGACAGGAATCATATCTGTTTCAAGGACCGAAAATCCGGAATTGGCGAAGCTTGCTGCAGAAAAACAAGTATTCTATGCCCAATATTTCTGCAACCTGTCCTCACCGGATGAGCTTGAATCTGTTTTCAGCGAACTGACAGCATTATTGCAGGAAAAACAGCCGGAGACGGTATATGTATTTAACAACGCAGGGGTCATTGATCCAATCGGTACAGCCGGTAATCTCAATCATGCGGCATTAATACAAAATGCTCACGTTAATCTGATTGCACCTATAATGATTTCGAACATCCTGCTTCGTGAAGTTTCAAGTGAAATGGTCATTGTTAATATAACTTCAGGGGCTGCGGAAAGACCTATACAGGGGTGGAGTGCTTACTGCAGCACTAAGGCCGGAATAAATATGTTCACGGAAACTGCTGCATTAGAATTGCAGACAGCAGGAAGCAGCCATAAGATTATTGCCTTTAGTCCAGGTGTCATGGACACAGATATGCAGGGAACCATTCGTTCTTCAGCGAAGGAAGCATTCCATGATCTGGAGAAATTCCAGGCATATAAGGAGAAAGGTATGCTAAGAGATACGGAAACTGTGGCAAGCGCATTGGCCGGTCTGCTGCATAAGGAGATTGAGAGCGGAAAAGTTTATTATGTTAACGACTTAATTTAAATATGTCAAAAGCCGGCTGGCGGGCCGGCTCTTTTTTATTTATCTTCTAATATATTACTATCGACAACACCATGGTGAATTCGCAGCACTTCATGGTTATTTTCCCTTTCTATAACAAAAAAACCATTTGAGAAGTCTGACGATAATTCTTTATAGAAGATGCCCTTTATTCCATTCTCGCGGCTTTCTCCAATGATTAGATGATAATCCGAGCCTTTTTTGACGATCTGGGCCGGCAGCCCTTTATCTGTATCATCGGAAGGATCATGGACCTTTCTGGAAACTTCTGCGACATGAATATCCACCCCATCAAGCAGCTGGAATAATTCATTGACCAGGGAAGGCTTTACCATCCGCTCAAGCTTGGTTTGAACAGCCTGTCCAAGAATAATCTGGGTAATTTTATACTCCTGAACCACATCAGCAATCACCTTGGCTGTTTTTTTGCCTCCAGCATACTTGGAGAGCATCTTCAGCCCGTATTGCTCTGCTAAACTTTCGAACAAGTATTTTGTCTGAAGCTCGTTAAAATTAAACTCTTCCTGTTTCCGGTTTTCTACTGAGAGTATATAGCCCTCTCCCTGAAAAGCTTCCTTCAGTTTTTTTCCTCTCTGGGCCAGTCTTTCCGCATGATTGGGATTGCTTACACAAATTAAAATATTTTCCTTCATTTTAACACCTCTCCCACCGGATTCTATTTTCAGTATAGCACGAATACCATGGAAAAAACCCCGCGGCAAAAGTGCACCCTTGAATATGTTTAAATCAATTAATTATTTTTAGAAAATATGAATAAGAACTTCTCTGCCTGGACATACTAATCCTACAAGTGTAAATCCCCCTTTTTTCCGCTTCCTGTTAAGGAAGCATTTTTTTTTTATAAAATTGACCCCTGCCTTTCTGCAGAGGCCTGTTTATTGAATTAAATTCAGGAACTGGCTGGTGCGCACTTCTTTCGGACTGGAGAATATCAGTTCAGGTCTGCCGCGTTCCACAACAATACCGCCGTCCATGAAAATGACTTCATCTGCTGCTTCCCTCGCAAATCTCATCTCATGAGTAACGACCACCATTGTCATTCCTTCAGCGGCCAGATCCTTCATTACCTTCAGCACTTCCCCAACTAGTTCAGGGTCCAGTGCCGATGTAGGCTCATCAAATAGCATAACCTTTGGCTCCATTGCAAGAGCCCGTGCAATCCCTACCCGCTGCTGCTGGCCTCCTGAAAGCTGAAAAGGATAATAGGCAGTTTTATCCGCTAAACCAACTTTTCTTAAAAGCATTTCCCCCTTTTCCTTTGCCATTTCTTTTGATTCGCCTTTCACTGTAACCGGCCCCTCCATGACATTTTCGAGTGCAGTCATATGCGGAAATAAGTTATAGTTCTGAAAAACCATTCCCGTAAGGCGCCTGAAAGGAGGTATTTGCCTTTTCAAGACCTGCTTAGAAAAGTCGAGGACTTGATCGCCAATAGCAAGCAGGCCTGAAGTAGGCTGCTCCAGTAAATTTAAGCACCGCAGCAAGGTCGTTTTTCCGGAGCCGGATGGCCCAATCACGACAACCACTTTTCCTTTCTTCACTTCCAAATTAATTCCTTTCAGTACTTTCAGCTGATCAAATTGCTTATGCAAATCCTTAATATTAATCATTAATAGCCCTGCCTCTTTTCATGAAGAAATATATCGGTCCAGACGGCGTTCAAGCCTTCCCTGCACGATTGAGAGCATAAAGCAAATCACCCAATATATGAAGGCAGCCTGCGTATATAGAAGCAAAAATTCATAATTCGTTGCGGCTATTTCCTGTGCTCTTCGGAACATCTCTGTAACCAGAATCATGGAAGCCAGAGATGTATCTTTTACAAGACTGATGAATGAGTTGGATAACGGCGGTATCGATACTCTGGAAGCCTGCGGAAGGATAATCCTCTTAAGCGTCTGCGAATAAGACATGCCTATGGAATATCCCGCTTCCCATTGTCCTTTTGGGATTGAAAGGATGGCAGCCCGGATAATTTCAGAGGCATACGCCCCTGCATTCAGCGAAAATCCTATGATCGCTGAAGGGAAAGGATCTATAATGACACCAACCGTCGGAAGCCCGTAAAAAATGATGAACAGCTGCACAAGAAGCGGCGTGCCCCTTATGGCTGATACATAAATTCTGGCTATTGTCTCCAGTGCCTTATTTCCTGAAATACGGGCAAGTGCCGTAAATATTGCCAATGCCAGCCCGCATATAAATGAAATCAGAGTTAATGGGATGGTATAAATAATGGCACCCTCCAGCAATGGCTGGAATGAATTCTTGCCAATCTCTATAAGTCTTTCGATCCTTTCCGGGTTGGTAAAAATACTACTTAAGTACATCTTCGCCAAACCATTTTTCTGAAATTTTCAAGTAAGTGCCATCCTCTATCATTTCGGTCAATGCTTTATTGACTTCATTAACCAATGTATCGCTTCCCTTTCTGAACATTAGTCCGCTTTGGGATGCATCTTCGGATTCATCTGCGATTTTGACTGGAGCGTCAGGCTTATGTTTTTTAAAATCCAAAAAAGACAAATTATCGTTGAGTGTAACATCTGCACGCTTTGAATTAATCAGCTCAATCGCCTGGTTAAATCCGTCTACTCCTACAATTTCTGCTCCATAAGACTTTGCCAGATCAGCATAATTGCTTGTCATAGACTGTGCGGCTTTCAAACCCTCTATGTCTTCAAAACTTGAAACTGAATCATTGGATTCATGTGTAATCAAAACAGCTGCAGAAGAAATATAAGGATCCGAAAAATCGTATTTCTCCTGGCGATCAGGGCGAATCCCCACCTGGTTTGCGATCATATCAAATCGTTTTGAATCCAATCCGGCGAACATGGCATCCCATTGTGTTTCCAGAAATTCCGGCTTCACACCAAGCCTTTTGGCCACTTCCTTTGAGATGTCCACATCAAAACCGGTAAGTTCGCCTTTATCGTCATGGAACGTGAATGGCGGATAAGTGCCTTCCGTTCCTATTAACAGCTTTCCCTCATCCTGCACTTTTGCCCATAAATCCTGCCCCTGCTCTTCTGATGCAGGCTGATCCTGATTGTCCGGGTTTGCTTTATTCGTTCCGCACCCTGAAATGATTAAAACGAAACAGATTAGAACAGCACTAAAAACAGTCTTTTTCATCTGTTTGCCTCCTGTTTAAGAAATGATTTTATTTTATCTTTTCCTAAAGTGCTTAGTTTATAGGAGGCCAAAGAAAAAAACCCTCTTTCTAAAAGAAGGCTTTAGGAAACTAAGAATAAGATGGTTTTTTCAATGAGCATTTAGAAGCCTCTTCCGCCAGTTCAGGAGCATAGAAGCTGAGCTTTTTAATTAAATAGCAGGCTTCAGGGAAATGATGTTCGAGAAATCTCAGGGTTGTTTTATTGAGAATCCTTTTGCCGGAGTATTTCTGGACTATTCCCTTAATGTATTCATTCATTTCAATCACAGCAAGCCCTACATCCCGGGCCATTTCCTGCTGTCGCGGAAACCCTGGCTGCGTAAACCGGAGATATCCTTTCATATGTCTGTTCTGCACCATAAAACCCTGAAAAATCCGGGTATAAATTTCTGCCTGTTCATCTACAAATACCTCAATTGGATCGATTGAATTTCTCAGAAGAACGATGTGTCCCAGCTGATCCTCCAGCCACAAATCCAGCAATTCAAAAAGGGATTGCTGTGGCGGTGTGAGTCCTTTTGCATAATAGGACAGCAGACGCAAATATTCCTGATTTTCACTTAATGTGCCGTTAAAATAAGTTGGTGAAAGATTTAGATTGATTAAATTATTGATTCTCAGATTCTGAAGCTTTCCCTCATATTGAAAATAGCCGTTTGCAATTGGCCATATCTCCAGGGCCATGGCAATTGCCTCCTGAGAGGATGCCTGTATAGACGGAGATAACTGATTAAGCCTATTTCTAAGGTTACGGAAGGCTTGTCTGTATTCATCCGCTCTTTTTACATACTTGCTTTCTGTTGGAGAAAGATAGTCCCGGACAAAAATCGCATGGTCTTCAAGAATCTCCAGCCAAAAGGCATGCTCCTCCCATGGCGTCAATCCTATTTCATTCATTAAATATCCCCCCATCATAATCCTTTTAAATGTATATGCCTTTTAAAAAGGAAAGATGAAGGCCGCTCCGGATAAAAAAGGAGTGATTTAGAAAAAATAAGGTAGCAATCAAAGAAAGGAGAATCATCATGACAAAGAAGTTCAATAAAGGCAGCAATAATCAAAATTCACCAAGAGGGAATCAATCCCCGATCAGCGGTGATAACAGCAAAGGCAATAAGAGGAATAAAGATCAAAAGGATAAGACTGATTTGGATTAAGAGAAAACCGGCTTCCTGTTCGAAGCCGGTTTCTATTCGTCATCACCTGAAATTTTAATCGCTGGCGTGTTGTTATACAGATAGGTTGGAGCCATGTTTTGTTTCTCATTGCGATTATTCATAGCTTCTTGCAATTTTAGATTTGCATCCTCTGTTTCTGTCTTGCTGCTAATTTGGGAGTGCACAGTCAGATCCTCCAGCTTTTCATTAAGCCTGATATTCGTTTCAGCAGTATTATCATTCATTTACCTAATCCTCCTTTTGTTATAGTTTGTTATAAGTTGTTATTAAATATTTACCGCTTTCTGTTTTCATAAAATAAAACAAAAAGCATAAACCCATGGCCTATGCTTCTAAAAGTTCTCCATAACTGAGTTATCCGGTATTTTAAACGGGTCGTTTTTATCAATTCGATCATAAAACATTATTCCGTTCAGGTGGTCGATTTCATGCTGCATGATGATTGACGGAATCCCCTTAAAACGGAGTGTCACTTCCTCGCCATCAAGATTATGTGCTTTTACCTTAATGCGCTCATAACGGGGCACATACCCTTTTACGTCACGGTCTACAGACAGGCAGCCTTCACCCTCTGGAAGAAAAATAACACCGACAGAGTGGCTGATAATTTTCGGGTTAATTACATAATGCTCCTGTGGCTCACCTTTTTCATTGGTAAAATAAGCAGTAAACATGCGCTTGTTCAGGCCAATTTGGTTGGCGGATAGCCCAATGCCCGGACGCAAACCATATTTCTTTGCAACAGCAGGGTCCTGGCTGTTTTTCAAATACTGCATCATCGCAATCAGCGTTCCGCGATCTTCTTCAGTCAAAGGCACTGTGACTTCTTTTGTTACTTCACGCAGGACTGGATCACCCTCACGTACAATATCCTTCATCGTAATGATTGTATCAGCATTAAATTTACTCATAAATAAACAATTCATCTACCTTTACATTTAGTGTTTTTAGATATTTTAGCAAGCTCCAATGTGGGATTGTATTTGTTATTTCTATGCAGTTAATTGTCTGCATGGCCACACTGCATTCTTGAGCGGGCCTTTTCTGAGTTATTCCCAGCTTTTTTCGTATTTCCTTTATTTTATTTTTGATCCTGCCACCTTTTGGGCCGAAACTGATCTTATGGTAGCATTTCAGATGTCAGGATGTCTAATAGTTTAGACATTTCGCAGCTGCACAAAAAATTT
The DNA here is from genome assembly GCF_058791715.1 of Cytobacillus sp. EB106-05-05-XG126. Lineage (NCBI taxonomy): Bacteria > Bacillati > Bacillota > Bacilli > Caryophanales > Bacillaceae > Cytobacillus > Cytobacillus sp. EB106-05-05-XG126. Next base: position 87,833 of record NZ_JBYTDU010000005.1, read on the forward strand.
TTCCGCGAAAAATTGAAGATAACAGCGAAATTTTGATTTTACCCGCGATTTAACTTCTTTATCCGCAAAAAATGCAAAAATCCAGTGCAGATCCTCTCCACACTGGTTCCCTATTTGACTACGCCTCTGCTTTAACCAGAGTTTCAGCTGGTTTTTTCTTTTTCAGCAGCAGCTTTAGCTCTCTTTTATATTTCCTCTTAGTAAGAATGTAAAGAAAATCTCCCTGCTCAATTTGAGTGTTGCCTGTTGGAGTAATTAACTCGTCTTTACGAATAATTGCATTGACGAGTGCGCCTTCAGGAAATGGAATCTCCATCAGATTTTGACCGATAATGAATGCATCTTCTTCAATTTCAAATTCAATCATTTCAGCATCTGCTTTCCCAAGGGAGACCAATTCCAGGGAATGCATGGGAGTAACCTTTTCAGGCCCAGTCAGACCAAGCTTTTCAGCTAACAATGTAATTGTTGATCCTTGAATAAGAGCGCTGGTCAGTACAACGAAAAAGACAACATTGAAAATCTCGTGACTGCCTTCCACGCCGGATAGCAGCGGAAAAGTGGCAAGCACGATTGGCACAGCCCCTTTTAATCCTGCCCAAGATAAGAAGATCAATTCTTTCATCGAAAAGCCCATTTTAATGGTGGTTAGAAAAACAGCAGCAGGTCTGGCAACAAATATGAGAAGTGCTGAAAGAGCCAGGCCTTTTAGCAAAATGTCAGATTGGAAAAGTTCATTCGGAAAGACCAGAAGTCCTAAAATAACGAACATCGCAATTTGCATCATCCAGGCAAAGCCTTCCGTAAAACGGAAAACAGAGTGGCGATAAGCAATGTCTGCGTTCCCAATCATAATACCTGCCACATATACAGCAAGAAGGCCGCTGCCTCCCAGATAAGCTGTTATTCCATATGTCAGCATGGCAAAACCAGTTGCAAACACAGGATAAAGCCCGCTTGAATCCAAGTTAATTTTATTCAATGACCATATTGCGAACTTGCCAAACAAGAGACCCGCTATTGCTCCTACTCCCATTTGGATAAAGAAGGAACCAACAAGTGAGAAAATGCCCGAGCCGGGAGTCATGATCAGCTCAATCATGGCAACTGTCAGGAACACTGCCATGGGATCATTGGAGCCGGACTCGGCTTCAAGTGTGGCGGAAATCCTGGGCTTTATATTTTGCCCTTTTAATACAGCAAAAACGGCAGCGGCATCAGTTGAACCGACAATCGCACCAAATAGCACCGCGACAGGCCAATCAACACCGAGAATAAACTTTGCAGCCACAGCAACAAGTCCGGTAGTAATAACAACACCTAAGGTTGCCAATGATAAGGAGGGTACAATGACCGTCCGGGCTGTTTTCCAGTTCGTCTGCAGTCCACCTTCAAACAAAATAATGATAAAGGCCAAAACCCCAATCATCTGCGCAATTCTCGCATTATCAAAATAAATGAATTGCCCCAATCCCATTCCGACCGCGATAAACAGAACAAGAGCGGGAACGCCAAGCCGTGCAGAAAATTTAGTTGTCATAACACCAATAATAAAAAGAATAGCAGCCAGCAGGATAAGTGCATCTGTGTGCCAAATAAATTCAGCCAATACGATCACCTTCTTTATTCAGATTTAATCAAAGGATATAGGTTAAAAAAAAATGTTCTATCATTATTGAGGTTTTCTTTTTATTGCAACAGGATAATGCCAGGAGAGATGATGACAGCAGCTCATTGCGAAACTTAGCATGGTGCAGAGCTTCTATTAGAAAGAAGTGACAGTGAGTCGCTGGCTTTGTTTCCAATATAAGATTAACTTTTGCCGCTTCCACTGTATTTATCGTTTTTTAATGTAACATAAATATATCATATCATATATTATGTTACATCACACTTCATATGCATGCTTTTTCTAAAAAAAAATCGGACTTGCCCTTAGGCAAATCCGCTAAATTTCTTTAGATAGATGGATCATCCCAGCTTCCATTTTAAATTCCTTATAACCGCAGCTTTTATAGAGGTTTACCGCACTATCCCAGGCAATATTTGTTTCCAGGACAACTTTTATGTAACCGGCTGCTTTAGCATGATCCTCCAGTTTCCGTACCATCATTCGGGCAATGCCCTGACCCCGGAATTCCTTTTTTACAGACATTCGCTGCAGCCTGCACAACCCATTGCCTTCATTGGTAATTGCACCCGTACACACCAGTTCATTATCAATTAAACCAGCCAGAAAAAGAGCACCTTCAGCGCTGTATGTTTCTGTAAGGCTGTTCAAATCAGGATTTAACGAATGGTCAATAAACCCGAAGCGTTCCAGGAATCCATTCAAAATTAATTCTTTTGCAGCAGTTTCGTGATCTATTGAGATCGGAACAATCTTTATATGCGATTTAATCCTATTCACCTCAGCAGCAGTCAGCTTTTTATCGCATACCTCAGGCTTGCCGACATTTCCAATAACACTTATGATTTTCATAGATTCTCCTGTTTTTTCCTTTTATAATAAGATATTAGCAGTGAAAAGAGAATTCTTTTTAGAGAGTTACTATAGACAGAGCTCCTCTCTACAACATCTGCTACAGTGTATATATTCAAGTTTGCACATCTTTCGCCGGACAATAAGCTATATATTATATTCCGTAAGACTCAGGTCTTAGCTGAAATTAAACCTGGGGCTCAATGTGCATGAATGGAGATTAGCATAAAATATAATTAAGAAATTATTGAGGGAAAGCAGGGATTCATAGTGAAAAGGATCTTCACCATTTTTATCATTTTAGTCTGTTCCTATTTGCTCTTTACCGGCGTGGGCAGCTGGCTCAGCTTTGGAGGAAGCAATATTGAAGCTTCTCTCAGCAAGAGGACAAATACTATCAATATAGATGTATCAAGCTCAGATACAGTCATTATTCCTGAAAAGAGAAATGATGTTAGAGCGGAGCTTGACGGTAAAGGCAAAGTGACCGTAAATAAGTCTGGAAACGAAATTCGTGTAGAATATAAAAGAAAGTGGCTGGACGGCTTTCAGTTTTTCAACAGCAAAAGCAATCTGAAAATTTATATTCCTGAAGATTTCAATAAATCCATGTCCATTGACATCGGTTCCGGCCGTTTGAATTTCGCCGGTGAATCTGAGAGCAAGCCTTTCGAGCTTGAGAGCCTGGATGTTAATATGAGCTCGGGAAAAGTCAGCCTAGCCAATATTAAGACGAATGAATTTGAACATGAAGGCTCTTCGGGAATGATGGATGCAGACCACTTATTTGCCCGTTCAGGCGAAATAGATATGAGTTCAGGCAAAGTGAAGCTCCGCAACTACCAGGGCAAGCTTGATGCCGGGGTCTCATCTGGACAGCTCGATATAATGATCGGAAAACTGATTGACTCTATTAAAGTTGAAGCCAGTTCAGGCTTTGTCCGCCTTGACTTGCCTGATGATGCAGACTTCACCTTAAAAGGCAAAGCAAGCAGCGGCCATATCAGCAGCGATTTTAAATTGGATGATGAAAAGCGCGATAAAAATGATATTTCCGGCAAACATGGATCAGGAGAACATGATATCCGCATCTCTGTATCCAGCGGGAAAGCCGAAATTAATTAAGTCCGGGAAACCGGGCTTTTTTTGATGCAGAATGAGGATTAAGGCTCCACACTATAGGGAAATAGGCTTATACCAATTATTTTGACAAGCGAAATTTCACAAAGGAGTGTGAATCTTGAAGAGAGCTATTTTACTCACATTCATCCTGCTGGCAGGCTGTTCTTCACCATCCTGGATTACCGGCCAGCACAGTGAAACCGAATCCTCAGAACAGAGAGACGGAAAAGTATTAATTGATGCCCCTCATTATTCGCAATTGCCTGAGCTTGAAAGAGGATGTGAGGTAACCAGTCTCAGTATGCTCCTGAATCATGCTGGAAAAGAGACAGACAAAATGGAATTAGCGGACAAAATAAACCGTGTTCCTTTCGAAAAAGATGGCTATCGGGGAAATATTCATAAAGGCTTTGTTGGCAATATGCAAACATTGGATGAACCGGGACTCGGCGTATACCATGAGCCTGCTGCAGAACTGGCTGAAGGCTATCTGCCCGGTAAAATTGAAGACCTGACAGGCAGCGGATTTGATAAAGTAATTAAACAGCTTGATGATGGCAGACCAGTCTGGGTGATCATCACCAGCACTTACGACGTATTGCCTGAATCGGAATGGGAAACCTGGGAAACAAAAGATGGTCCGGTCAAAATAACTTATAGAATGCATGCTGTATTAGTCACAGGCTATGATGAAGATCATATCTATGCAAATGATCCGCTTAAGGATAAAAATACACAATACCAAAAGGATAAGTTTATTGCCGGATGGGAACAGATGGGAAGACAGGCAATCACTTATGTGGATAAATAAAAAGACGGCCATGAATGGGGATAACATTTTGTCCCCATCATGTTTACCTATGTGGATAACTCTGTTGTCTCCATGAATTATCCACGCTGTGTGGATGAAACGGGCAAAAAACAACTCTAATTGTGGATACTTCTGAAAAATTCAAAAAATCAATGAATTAGTTATTCACATTTTGAAACAGCGGGAAATCAATTTGTGGATTACAAATTCTCAACTTAATCCGAAAGCTTCAGCCAGCATTGTGTATGAATTCAGCTTGCCCTGAAAATCATGAATATTGGTGATGATCATAAATTCATCTGTTGAGTAGATTTCGCTGAGCAGCTGCAATTCCTCTTTTATTTTTCGAGGAGTACCAACCAGCATTCTTTTGCGGTTTTCAGCTATTTTCTTCTTTTCCGCATGTGTGAGCTGGATACTTTCAGCAGATTCTGTGCTTGGGATTAATCTCGTATCCCTCCCTTTTTCAACTGCCAGAAGCCACATATCCTGGCTCAATGCCAGCTTTTCAGCCTCTTCCTGTGTCTCAGCGCATACAATAAAAATACACACATTTGCTTTCGGTTCAGCCAAAGCTGCTGAAGGCTGGAATTGACTGAAATATGTATCCATTGCTCTCTTTCCATTGGCAGGATTGATAAAGTGCCCATACGTAAAGGCAGCTCCCACTTCCGCAGCCAGCCTTGCTCCGCGATGTGTGATTCCAAGAAGCCACAATAGTGCAGGGTCTTCAGCCTCTGGAAAAGCTTTGACTTGCTGATAAGGATGTCCTTCTGGAAGCTCCTTGTTCAAAAACCCCTGCAAATCCCTAAGCTGTCTCGGAAATTCTTTCAGACTTTTCCTTACGCCATCTGTCAGGGCAAGCCGGGTGGATGCGGATCCTCCGGGGGACCTCCCAACGCCCAAATCGATTCTTCCAGGAAATAATGTCTGGAGAACATTAAAATTTTCGGCAATTTTATAAGGACTGTATTGCGGCAAAAGTACTCCGCCTGAACCAACCCTGATTTTGCTGGTGCTTGATGCAATATGTGAGATAAGAATTTCCGGTGAGGAGCCAGCCATTCCATTCGAATTATGATGCTCAGCCACCCAAAAACGAGTGTAGCCAAGCTGTTCTGCCATTTGAGCCAGATTGACTGTTTTACGAAAAGTTTCAGCGGCAGTATCCCCTTTCGCCACGACTGATTGATCCAATACACTGAGCTTCACTAAATCTCCCCCTTTCAATGAAGTGATCTTATCATAATGCCTGCAGCTTCCTCAAACGTGTCAGCTGCGCAAGCGGTTTATTAGGAAATTCACCTCCTTTCTGGTAGTATATGAATGATTTTTTTTAGAGGAGGAAAAACGATGCATACATTAAAAGGCAAAACAGCTCTCATCACGGGAGCAGGCAGAGGAATTGGCCGTGCAGCAGCCATCGCGCTCGCAAAAGAAGGCGTCCATATTGGTTTGCTTGGCCGCACGATTGAAAATTTGGAAAAAATGGCGGATGAACTTAGCCAGTACGATGTGAATGTATCTGCTGCAGCAGCCGATGTTGCCGACCTTGAAGCTGTTACTCATGCAGTCGAGCATATTAAGTCAGACCTTGGCTCTGTGGATATCCTGATTAACAATGCCGGAATCGCCAAGTTTGGAGGATTCCTGGAGCTTTCTCCCGCTGAGTGGGAAAGCATCATCAAAGTCAACTTAATGGGTGTTTATAATGTTACAAGAGCCGTTCTCCCTGAAATGATTGAACAGAAGTCCGGAGACATTATCAACATTGCATCCACAGCAGGCCAGAAAGGTGCGCCTGTCACCAGTGCATACAGCGCATCCAAATTTGCCGTTTTAGGCTTAACAGAGTCCCTGATGCTTGAGGTTAGAAAACACAATATCCGAGTTAGCGCGTTAACTCCAAGCACGGTTGCCACTGACCTTGCGATTGAAACAAACCTGACAGACGGCAACCCTGAAAAAGTCATGCAGCCGGAAGATCTGGCAGAATTCATGGTAGCACAGCTGAAATTGAACCCTCGGGTGTTTGTGAAAACAGCCGGCATGTGGTCGACAAATCCATAAGTTTTAGCTGAAAGCCCCAATGCTGATAATTGGGGCTTTATGCTTCTTCTTAAATTTAACCATCAAAAAAAGACTGCCATAAAGACAGTCTCAGCTTAAATTAATTTGCACTTCTTTTAAACGGCCACCAGTTTGCCTGACCGAAGTTTTTGACCATGACTGGTATAAATAGCGGAAGCACGACCAGTGCGTAAAGCATTAATCCAATCAGAACGATGGACGCGATCTGCAATAGCGACAGCATTCCGGACGGCATCATTGCAGCGAATGTTCCGCCTAGGATTACAGCAGCTGATATAATAACAGTGCCCATCTTTTTCATGGATAACAACATTGCATCTGCGATTGAAAGGTCACGATATTCATTAAATCGATCCATTAAGAAAATGCTGTAGTCAACGCCAAGTGCAACGAGAATAACGAAAGCAAAGAATGGAACCGCCCAGCTGATGCCTGTATATCCAAGCAGATTCACAAAAATCGCTTCGTTCATTGCCATACTTGTATAGTAGGTCAGAATTAATGAACCAATTAAATAGATTGGCATGATAATAGACCTGAAAAGGAACACAAGGATGATGGAAATGCCCAGCAGCATCAATACGACTGTACGGGAATAATCCTGATCAGACATTGTGCTTAAATCAGCATTGGTACTTGTAATCCCGCCTACTGCGACAACCGCATTTTCAAGCTTAGTCCCCTTTGTCGCTCTTTCCACAGCTTCCTTAATCTCATCTACCTGGTTAATGGCTTCATTAGAATAAGGATTTGCTTCAAGCACAACATCCATTGTCATGACTTTACGGTCCTCAGACAAATAGACATCAAACACCTGGGCAAATTCTTCATCCTCCAAAACCTCAGGCGGCAGATAGAAACCATCCATATTATCCGAGTTTGAAAGACCTGCCAGGTAATCCTGTGCCGAACCTAGTCCTTCAGATACCTGCTCAAGCCCATCTGCACTCTGGCCAAGGCCATCTGTCAGCTGATTGATTTGTCCGCCAAGATCGCCAAATCCGGCAAGAAGCTGTTCCTGTCCTCCATTGATTCCGGCTAAACCATTTGTCAGCTTTGGAAAATTATTAACGATTTGTCCCTGGCCGTCTGCAAGCTGATTGAGTCCTGCCTGCTGGGCTTCGATTCCTTTAATAAGCTGCTGGAGCCCTGAAGCTAATTCCTTTTGACCGGATATGGCGGTTCCGAAGTTTTTATTTGCTTCCGCCAAGCCGTTTTGCAGCTGTGTTAACCCCCGATTAGCAGCATTGATACCTTCTGAAACTTTTGGAAGCTGCTGCTGAAGGCCAGCTACTTGACCTTTGATTGCTTGGTATTGAGGGTCTTGGGCCAACTCGGGGTCCTTGGTTTCAACATAGCCAAACAGTGCTTCATTTGCCTGTCTGATGCCATCCGACAACTGATTTAAGTTCGTCTGGATTTCTTTATAGCCTGCCATTAAGGAAGGAATGGCCTCTTCTGCTGACTGATACCCAACTAGCAGCTGCTGATATCCAGCGAGAAGCTCTTCGGCACCGGCCTTGGACTTTTCCAATCCCTCTTTAATTTGATCTGAACCTGCAGACCCCTGACGAATACCATCTTCGATTTTTGCCAGGTTTGTCTGAATTTCACTAAGACCCGACTTGATTTCATTAGTGCCGGAAATCAAGTCATTGATTCCTTTTGTGGCATTCTGCAGCTCAGGTTCTGATTTGGACAGTTCGCTGCTTGCTTCATTCAAGCCATCTGAAATTTTGTTCAGTCCATCTTTTCCTTCCCCAAGTCCTTCTTCAAGCGTTTCAGCTTGTTTAGCAACAAAGAAGTCTTCGATCGGCTCTCCAGTTGGTCTTGTAACAGAACGGACTGTATCCACCAGATCTACTTTTTCGACCTCCCGGCTAATTTTTTCTGCCAGGCCTACATATTCTGCTGAATCCATTTCCTCATCGTTTTTCAAGACGATCTGCGTCGGCATGGATTCTCCCGGTCCAAAGCTGTCAGCTATGGCATTAAACGCCTTAATGGAATTAACATCCCCGCCGATTTCCTCAAGGGAGTTGTAGGAAAGGTCTCCGTCATACGTCACCAGGAATGGCACACAAACAGCTGCCACGATAAGCAATGCCAGGAATGGACGCGCCAGCGAGAATCGGCCGGCCGTACCCCATAGCTTGCTTTCACCATGCTCGGCACTCTTTTTCGAAGGCCAGAAAATTTTCTGTCCCAGCACCGCCATAAAGAATGGCACAATCGTAAATAAAGCAATTAAGAGGATCGCTACACCAATGGCCACAGCTGCTGCTGACTGGTAAAGAATAAACTGCGAGAAGCCAATGGCAGCAAAGCCAATCATAACAGCCAGGCCGCTGAAAAATACTGTGCGCCCCGCATTGCGGTATGTTGCCACAATGGCGTCCGCTGTGCTTTCATTATAGGAAAGCTCTTCTTTAAAACGGCTAAGCAGCAGGATACAATAGTCTGTTCCAATCCCAAACAGAATCGCTACAAGGAAAATTTGGGTATAGTTTGAAATCGGAAAATCCAGCTTATCTACTAAAAATGCCACAATGGATTGTGAAGCAAGATAAGTGAATCCCACTGTCAGGAGTGGAATAATTGGCGCAACCACTGATCGGAATACGAGCAGCAAAACGACCAGAATAAAGACCACTGTGATCCCTTCCGTCTTTTTCAATCCTTCCTGAGAACTGTTCATTAGATCTTCATTAATCAGCCATTCACTCGTATAATAGTGATCTACCTCAGCATCATCAATAGCTGAATAAAGCTCTTCACTCAGCTCTGCTGGCTCACGATCGTTCCAGCTTACATTGACAGAAGCAAGAATCGACTTGCCATCCTCTGAAACAAGCTGTTCTTTTAAGCTTTCTTCATTAAAATGGGTAAGAATTTCAGTAATGCCCATTTCTGAACTTTTGTCTTCAAGCGTCCGGATAGCTTTCTCCGCTTCTTTGATTTCTTCTCCTGTGAGCTTTTGATCATTATGAAAAACAAGTGCGACCTGGGTCTCATCCCCGCCGCCTTCCTGTTTCTGCACCTCTTGCATGATATTCCCGGCAAGTGTGGATGAATATTCTTCAGGAACAGTAATCTGCCCTTTATCACGGACCAGATCAGCCATGTTTGGCGCTGCCATAAATAAGCCGGCAGCCACTGCGATCCAGACGGCAATGACAAGCCATTTTCTTTTAATAATTGAATACACTTTTTAATCCCCCGCTTTGTTTTCTGATAAAGAGAAGCCGATACTTTTCCCCCGCAGATTGTTAGTCTTCCGCCATATTCTTCGATTGCCAGGAGTCTAGAGGCGGCAGTCTTTCTGCCCGTTAGGCTGCGATAATACTTTATCCAATTTTTCAAAGGTTTCAATGAACTGCTGAATTTCAGCCTGATCAAATCTGTTTATCAGTGACTCTACAAGATTATGAATCTTTTCTTCTGCTTTGACATACAGCTCATTCCCTTTTTCGGTAAGTGTCAGATAGACTACCCTGCGATCATTTTCATCACGTGTCCGCTGAATCAGACCCTTTTCCCACATGCGCGTAATCATGGCTGTGATCGCACTCTTTTTTACATCAAACACTTCCGCAAGCTCTGACGAAGTACAGGAGCCTGCCTGATTTATGTACCTCAGAGTAAAATGCTGATCATTGGTCAGATCGCTGCCAATCTGATTTTTCACGAGTGACGCAGCCTTTTTCTCAACAGAAAAAGAAACGGCAATATACCGGTCGACCAAATCCTTAATGTCTGGCACACTCACTTATATATTCACCTCACAGTGTGATTATTCTATTATTTAACTGTTCAACTGTTTAACTATTAACGTAGTTAACTTTAATATAGGGAAGGATTGTTGTCAATTAAACTTTATCAACAGGAATAAAATAAGGTTTACCTTTATTATTTCCTTCACTTACTTTGCAAGTTTGCTGAAGAATCCGCTTTGCCGTATCACTGGATATGCTGCATAAAAAATCTCTGGCTTCTTTATTGGTTATAGAGGTTTTAATCAGCAGAGCATAATCCTTTAATGCTTGATTATGTGCATCCTGAGAAACATGGCTGCATCTTAAACATTTCCAGTTACCGTGAACCCTGTTCATAGGAAACGATAAACAGCCTGGACATTGGACACCCTTTATCAAATCAGTTTTCTGTAGTGCATATCTTTGAAAAATATCCATTTCTACTGGAGTATGGTCAGCTATCAGACGGGAATATAATTTCTTGACCTGTCTCGGGGTTAGGAAAGGGGATGTGAACTTTTTATCATAGAATCTCATGTTGCTGATGATATCCGAAGAGGGGATTACAAAATTAGGGGTTATTTTATCGCGGGGATCCAATTTGATTACGGTGCGTTCATTTGCGATAACAACCAGGGGTACTATCGGAAGTGCGGGGAAACCATACCGTTCCAGCCAATCCCTTAAATGCTCTGCCTGCCGTTTCACCTGTGCCACCGGGTCGGCAAAGCCTTCCTCCTTGCCTTCAATGGTACGGATTATTTGTTTAAATAAGGAATTGAAGAAGATAGAACCTGATATATTTTTCACTTCGAGAATGGATATAAAAAAAGGGGTTAGGAGGAGGACATCCATTTGAAAGAAATGCTTGCCATTCAAAAGCCTTAAATCATTGAATATTAAATAATCCTTGCCGGGGAGGCAGCTTAAAGGATATTCAAGGAATTTTTCACCTAAATATCCTGCCTTCTGTTTGGCATAATCTGATTTTATCAAAGAGTATTTTGGATGAACTTCCGGCAATCTTTTCAATAATGCCTCCAATTTCAGCAAAGAAATTGGTTTTGTCCTGGGTTTTGCAATCAATTTATCACTCCTCTATTTATTTTACAGAAAGAATTCGACTCTTCGGCATGATTTCCTTCCATTTGAAAGATTGGGTTTGAATTTATCAGCAAAATTTTAACAATATCGGCGAAAAAAAGATAATATCAGCGAAATTTGAGATATATCAGCGAAACTAAAAACAGCCCCCAATTCTGAGGACTGCGGCATCAAAACCAACAACAATTACATTCTCCATGCCAGCGGCAGCCAAAAAGACCCCATCTCTGGAGCCTTGTCCCTTAAAATTCGATTTTAATCTTTTCAGCATCTTCAATCTTGTTCTCACCACTAAACACGTCGCTGGTGGTTATTTCAATACTATTCAGTTCCGATTTTTCAATGATAAAGCCAACATTGCCGGCTTTGGTTTCGTTAGGCCCAATTTCTTCGTTAAGCCCATCAAGATACATATCTCTTTCCCAGGTTATTTGCTCACCTTCGCTTGTTTCAAGGAAGGCTGCCGGGGCAAAATTCACTTTTTGATCAGAGGTGTTCTTTATTTCCACAAAAACCTTAACAAAGTCGAATTCCTCGTCATGGGTCAAGGTGTGAAAATAGTCAACCAGACTGTAGTCAGGCTTCAGATGCATCTCTTTGGCATCAGTTACTTTCATTTCGATTGGGCCAATCTTATAGTTTTCGTCCACAGTTTTTGCTTTTTTTAAAGTGATTTCACCTTTTTCATCTATGTGAGTCTCCCCTTCTTTCCACAGCTGCCGGTCGTCTGGAACTTGAGGGTTTGGGGCATAATTTTTCACCGTTTCGTTTTCCGCCGGAACTTCTGCTTTAACCTCAGCAGGCTGTTCCGGGGCACTTGAGCAGCCGAACAGGACAATGGATAAGAGAGTAATCATTGTAATTAGTTTTTTCATGATGATCCCCCTTCAGTTATTGTAAAAAAGTTCCCGCCGAAAGCGGCGGGAGATAAACATTTATTTATCTTCAATCTTTACTTTAGACTTTAATATCTCAAAGATCAGTTTAGCCTGGTCAGTATTCTCTATTTGCCCTGCAAATCGGTCGCTGGCTGGGCCAAATGCATACACAGGCACATCTTCACCTGTATGGCCGCCTGTTGTCCAGCCCGTATGGGAGCGCTGGTTGAAAATTTCTTCAATGGCATTATCGATGTCAGCTGCCTTTTTAGTTTCAGCAGCTTTTTTAACAGATTGAATTTCTCCTTCTTTTAAATCAAGATCAATATATTCCTTTAGCGTTTCTTCCACACCGGCTCCATTGGCAATTTCCTGAGCCATGAAATCTGGTGTCCGCTTCGCTGCTTTAATTGGCTCGCTGAACCAGTTATAGTTGCCATCTGAACCGATGGAATAGCCGCCAGTTGAATGGTCAGCAGTTGCCACCACAAGGGTGTGCTTGTCCTTCTTCGCAAACTCGATCGCTGCTTTGAATGCTTTCTCGAAGTCTTCCATTTCACTCATTGCGCTAACGATGTCATTATCATGGCCAGCCCAGTCTACCTGACTTCCTTCTACCATCAGGAAGAAGCCGTCTTTATCTTTGTTCAAACGCTCGATTGCAGAAGCAGTCATATCCTTCAGTGAAGGTGTGTCTTCTGTGCGGTCAATCATTTTGGGCATGCCGCGTTCTGCAAACAGACCAAGGACTTGTTCATTTTTATCCGCCAATAATTCTGTGCGGTTTGTTACATAGCTGTATCCGTCTTTCTTGAATTCCTCCGCGATGTTTCTGTCTTTGCGGACAAGTAAATCAGTTCCCCCGCCAAGAAGAACATCTACTTTGTGCTTGCCATTGATAAGCTCATCATAATAATCATCGGCAATGGCATTCATATTCTGCCGGCTTTCGTCATGCGATCCGAATGAGGCAGGAGTGGCATGAGTAATTTCTGATGTAGCTACAAGACCAGTCGCTTTTCCTTGCTCTTTCGCTGCTTCCAAAACTGTTTTTACCTCAGAACCGTCATTATCAACAGCAATGGCACTGTTATATGTTTTTATTCCTGCAGACATGGCTGTGGCTGCCGATGCAGAGTCTGTAACATTTTGTTCGGGATCTTCCGGATAAGTCATTTGCTGGCCGACCAAATATTTATCTAACTCAGTACGTTCAACAAATTTTGTGCCGGGATCGTCTTTTAAATATCGGTATGCAGACGTGTAGGATACGCCCATTCCGTCGCCGATAAGGAAAATAACATTTTTGATCTTTCTATCATCTGATTTGCTCTTTGCTTCTGTTTGCTGTACTGAACCCATTAGTCCGCCAAACGCAACTGCAGAAGCAGCAAGGATTGGAAGTGTTCTTTTTGTGAATTTCTTGAATTTCATTCTATTAACCTCCCTTTATTATCTTACACGCAGTAGTATAGAACCCTAATGTAAATGAGAGATTAATAGAATGTAAAAATGAACTAACACTTATGTAAAGATGCTTTTTTTGCTTCCCCCGTTATTTTTATGTAAAATTCATACAAAGACGATAGTCGAAGGAGAGAATTCAATGAAAGTATTAGCTTTGCTGGGGAGTACAAGAGAAAACGGGAACTCGGAGTATTTGGCAAATAAGATTGTGGAAGGGACTGATCACACCCTGGTAAAACTAGCAGACCTGAATATCAAACCGATTGTGGATCAGAGGCATGCGGATGGCGGCTTTACGCCGGTCGATGACGACTATGAAGAGTTAGTGCATCAGATGCTGACACATGATGTTTTCGTATTCGCCACCCCTTTATACTGGTATGGCATGAGCGGTCCGATGAAGGATTTCTTTGATCGCTGGTCACAGTACCTAAGGGATGAACGCTTTAATCTGAAAGAAGAGCTGGCAAAGAAGAAAGCTTACGTTGTCATTACCGGAGGCAGCAGCGCGAAAGTAAAAGGACTCCCTCTTGTTCAGCAATTTCAATACATTTTTGATTTTGTCGGGATGGAATTTGCGGACTATATCATTGGGAGCGGAGTAAAGCCGGAAGAAGTGAAAGAAGATTCTTTTGCATTAGCGAAGGCCGAACGATGGAATAAGATATTTTCATAATAAAAAGGCGGACTCAAGGTCCGCCTTTTTATTATGATTCCTGTCTCACTCTGGATTCTTTTTTCAGCTGGTTTTCGCCATCAGGATCTAAGTATAGTTTCCTGCTTGGCATAGCAACATAAACACGCTCATTTTCAAGAATGTCCATGATCTCAAAATTGATTTCTTCCTTAATTTTAAGGAATTCTCCCCAGTTTGTCGTTTTAGTGAAGAAATAAAGGAAGATATCGAGCCCATTTTCTTTGTAGTCGTCAAAGGTAACAAGAATGGTTTCCGGATGTATATCCGGATGATTTTTTAACAGATACTCGATCTGCCCTACCACATTCGCCATTTGATCCTTAGTCGTCTCATGGGTAACACGCAGTCTAAAGCTGATCTGTCTTTTTCCCATCTTGCTCCAGTTGGTAATAGATTCATTTGCTAAAGTTGCATTAGGAACAGTAACAAGCGCCTGGGCGAATGTTCTTACTCTCGTGCTTCGGAAAGAAATATCTTCTACGGTTCCCTCGACACTTGGCGTCATTATCCAATCACCAATCGTGAACGGCTTTTCAGTAATAATGACGAAGCCGCCTAACAAATTGCCCAGTACGTCCTTAGCGGCAAAAGCAATGGCAACTCCGCCTAACCCGAGTCCCGCCACAAAACCATTCACATCATAGTTAAATTCTTGAGCAACAATGCTGATGCTAATTGCCACAAGCACGAATCTCAATGCCTTAGAAATGAAAGGAATGAGAATATCATCAATTTCCAGATCGTACTTAACCTTTAGGCTTGTGAAAAGGGCTGAAGATGCCGATGCCATATTGTACAAGCCCCATGTGAGCATGATGATAACAGACGCTCTAATAATATCCAAGAACAGTGAATTATGCTGATTCAGATAAGGAAAATAACCAACAGAAAAATAGATTCCTATAATAATGAACAAACACTGAATCGGCTTTTGAAATGAGACAAATACGTGAGAAAAAAAGTCATTTGGGGCTTTTCTGCTAAGCCTTAATAATAGTGTAAATACATATTTGGCAAAAAGCTTCCGGAAAAAGAGAAACAGCAGGAAAATTCCAATCGATATTCCCAAGTCCACTAATATATCTTCTTTCATGTAAGTTTCCCAGAACATATGAATAACCTCCTTGATGCTATTTGTTATCATAACATAATTCTGCAAGACAGGTTATCATACGAAATTCCCTAAAATACGTATTGGAAAAAACCTTTCTTCATCAGAGTAGCACTCCCAGTTCAATACCCAGAAAAGCAAATAGAATACCGCCTCCATAGCTCAATACATTATAAAGAATAAACTCCTTTTTCCTTTTATCCATGTGGAGCTGTATGGCTTCCAGCTTAAATGTAGAAAAAGTGGTGAATGCCCCCATAAATCCTGTGCCAAGCAGCATAAAAAGGCTGCCTTCTATTCCTGAGCCCACCATGATTCCAAGAAGAAGTGAACCAATTAAGTTAATAACAAGCGTGGCAGCAGGGAAACCCGACACAAACCTTTTACTAACGAACTGACTGACCCAAAGCCGGGAAATCGCTCCAAAGAAACCGCCTATCCCCACCATTAATACAAATAACGTACTCATCCGGCGTCTGCTCCTTTCCTGACCTGAAACCCCAATCGGCTCATCCATAATCCGCCAAAAATGCTGGCTGCGATATACAAAACGGCCAGAGCTGTTTTTCCATCGAGAAAGAGTGCTGCCGTTTCAACGCTTAAAGTTGAAAATGTGGTAAAGGATCCCACAAAACCAGTTCCGAGTGCTGTTTTTATATGAGCCGGCAAAGAAAAACGAACCATCAGGCCCGTCGTCAGCCAAGCCAGGAGAAAACTTCCCAGAAGATTAACCGTCAAAGTGGCGAAAGGAAAAACCGCACTTTCCTGAAAAAGAAAAACACCCATGCTGTAACGTAATGCGGCACCTAAAAACCCTGCTGCGCCAACCAGTATATAAACCATCCAGAACCCTCCATTTCTCTTAGCTTACCCAAAACAAAAAGACTCCTGCCAGTTACCATATAACTGACAGGAGTCATTAGCCAAAAGGCGGTTAAAGGTGAACTCCATCACCTAATAAGACAAATCTTTACTAACACTATAAAACATATTAACAAGGATTAAAAGACCTTTATCCCTAATTCAGTAAGAATTCCCCTTTTTTATAAACAGCAAAGAAAGCAGCAGACCATATAACAGATGGCCTAGAAGCCAGAAAAATAGGGCAGGTAAAGATGTAAGTTCAGGGGTTCGATCAGATAATCCAGTCGTCGGATAAAGCAGAAATCCTATGGAAAAGGTGATGAATAATGTACGGACGATGATTTGGATCCTGTTCCAGCAGTATTTTTTTATTATTAATAATAAGCTGATTGCCACTATAACTGAAATGATCAGGTGAAATCCAAATTCGACTAATTCGGGAAAATGATAGTTTTTTAAAATCGGAAAGTAATCCACATTTAATAGCAATGTGTACACTTTTATACCTGTGGATATCTCAATCATTTTCAGAAATAAACCCAGAAAAGTTCCAGACAGCAGTCCCGTAAAAGTGCCCCCTATCCAAAGTTTCCTCATTTGTTCCTATCCTTCCCATTGATCTCAGGATAATCAAGCTATTTATGATTTTCCTGAATCCTGCCTTTATTAGACCCACTTTTGGATTGTTTAATAAAGTCCTGTATTTCCTCAATTGTTAACCCCAGCTGTTTGGCTGTCAATATGAGCTCTACCCATTCTTTATCAATTTTCCCCTCACAGGTTTCCATTCCCTTTTCCACTCTCCCGTAAAGATTCTGTTCCCCTCAGAAGTCTTCATTGAGTGTTGCTTTTATTAATCATTCCATAAAGGAATAAATGGACAATTTCTTTTGCTAAATCTTCTGGAGTCTTTATCCCTTTAAATAATTTGGTTAATGTCAGGCGTTCAATAATCCCTGTCAGACTCTCTGCGACAATTCCCATATCAACATCTTCCCTGAAGTATCCTGCCTGCTGCTCTGACAAGAGGTTGGCTTCAATTTGACCAGCAAGTATCTCCTTAAATTCGTCGGCATCCGAAGCCATAAAAAAACCGATGCGGGTCAAATGCTGATTATCCCTAAAAAATGAAAAGATAGCAGTCAGACCTGAGGTTATTCGTTCAGGCAATGATGACAAATCAACACCTGTTTCCACGCGGCTCCTGGAAGTAAGCTCAGAAATCCGTCTGCGAAACAGGTCGGTAAGCTCCTGGAAAATGGCATCTTTGCTTTCAAAGTAAAGGTAAAAAGAAGGCTGTGTCAAACCTGCCCTTTTCACAATATCGCTGATTTTTGTATGAAAATAGCCTTTCTGCGCAAATTCCTCCGCGGCAACTTCAAGAAGCAATGCGCGGCTCTGCTCCCCGCTGGCCCCTATTTTCCGTCCTCTGTGCCCCATAAATAACAGCTCCGTCTGCATTATATTACTCACAAGTATTATCTACTACCACTATTGGGAAAGTCAACCAATTATCTGAATTTTTTATTAATAAACAGGAAAAGTTATGTTATACTCAAAAAGGGAACGTACATTCTTATTTTACACTGTGGGATGGGAAATGGAAAGTTACCGGAAGTAAAATTGAAAAGAAAATAGAAAACATTAATTGAGGAAGAATGTTAAAAAAAGACAATAAAAAACCACCAAATATGTATTTGGTGGAGACGGAGGGAGTCGAACCCTCGTCCAGAAATATCGGCACTTAAGCTTCTACGAGTGTAGTCGATATATTCGCGATTCGCTGATCCTTATGCCTATCGACGGGCGTCCGGCCAGCTAGCCTGGTTGTTCTCTTCCTTCATCCTCAGGCGGTGGAATCCGGCGTAGCCCACTAAGAGTGAGTCCGCTACCCTACCACATGGGCGATGGAGGGGCGAACCGCTAAAGGCCTATTAGGCAGCTAAAGCGAAGTTGTTTTGAGTTTTGCCAGTTATTGGCTTTGACGTTTTAACGAGGCCGATCCCCTCGACTCGCAACCTAAGCTCGAACTATCCCTGTCGAATCCGTAGCGTCCCCATTATAATAGGTCTGCGCCGAATCTTATTCAGCACGCTGACGTTCGGATAAGCTCGAAATAGATGAGCTAAAGTTTGTGTCACTCGCTGTGACAATTACTATTATAGCACACTGAACAAATTTTTCAATTGTAAGGTTCTGGATTTACATTTTCTGCCTTTCGCGGAAAGCACGCTCAACCTCACGCTTGGCTTCTTTCTTCTTCAGATCCTCACGCTTGTCATATTTCTTTTTACCCCTCGCCAGGCCAATTAAAACTTTTGCATAACCATTCTTGAGGTACATTTTTAATGGAACGATCGAGTAGCCGACTTCCTTCGACTCACCAATCAGCTTGCTGATTTCTTTTCTGTGCAGGAGAAGCTTTCTGGTCCTTAGCGGATCGTGATTGTAACGGTTTCCCTGCTCATAAGGACTGACATGCATGCCGAAAAGATAGATTTCATTGTTTTGAATTCTTGCATATGAGTCCTTCAGATTCACCTTGCCCGCTCGGATCGATTTAATCTCCGTCCCCTGCAGAACAATTCCCGCTTCATATGTTTCTTCTATAGCATAGTCATGATAGGCCTTTTTATTTTGCGCAACCATTTTGCCAGTTCCTTTTGGCATGTTGAATCCCCCTTTGCTCCCCTTTCCTGTTATCAGGAAATGCAGCATCCGTTCTCTAGCGGTTCTTCTATTATAGCAAAATTGCGTGCCCCTCTCAACGAGGAGCCCTGCCGGGAAGGAAAGAGAGAGCCTTTAAGGCCCTCCCGCTTTTACCGCTTCTTTTTCTTCCGCTTTGCTTTTGGCGCATTTTCGTAATGCTTTTTCTCTTTTTTCTTTCTTGGACCGCCTGAACTGTTTCCTTTGCCCTGATCAGACTTCCCTCTGCGCGGCTTTTTCTCGGTGCTGCCAGTCTTGAACACTTTTGGCGCTTCCCGAGTTTCCCGTCTGCGGGTGCCCTTCATGCCGACGATTTCAAAATCAATCGAGCGTTCGTCTTTGTTTACATTAACGACACGGACTGTAATCTCGTCGCCAATGCGGTAGACATTGCCTGTACGCTCCCCGATCATCGCCATCTGGCGCTCGTCATAGCGGTAATAATCGTCTGTCATATAGCTGACATGGATAAGTCCTTCAATCGTGTTTGGAAGCTCGACAAACATGCCAAAGTTTGTAACAGAGCTGATGATCCCATCATATTCCTCGCCGATTTTGTCAGCCATATATTCCGCTTTCTTCAGTTCATCTGTTTCGCGTTCTGCTTCAACTGCACGGCGCTCCATATTGGAAGAGTGCTCAGCAATATCAGGCAGCTGTACATTCCATTTTTCCCTTGTCGCCTGATCCAGCTTGCCTTCAATTAAGTAGGTGCGGATAAGTCTGTGGACAATTAAGTCCGGGTAACGGCGGATCGGTGATGTGAAGTGTGTGTAAAACTCTGTTGATAACCCGAAGTGCCCAAGGCTCTCTTCAAAGTATTTCGCCTGCTGCATAGAGCGCAGCATCACTGTGCTGACAACCATTTCTTCCGGTTTTCCCTGAACCTCTTCGATGATTTCCTGAAGGGCCCGCGGGTGAACGGAATTGGCTGTTCCTTTTACGATATAGCCAAAGTTGGTGATAAACTCGAAGAATCTTCTAAGCTTATCTTCCTTTGGATCTTCATGAATTCGATAGATGAACGGTACATCCATCCAATGGAAGTGCTCAGCAACAGTTTCATTGGCTGCGAGCATAAACTCTTCAATCAGGCGCTCTGCAATCGAGCGTTCGCGCAATGCGACTTCTGTCGGGTTGCCCTCTTCATCCACAATGACCTTCGCTTCTTTAAAATCAAAGTCGATGGCTCCGCGATGCATTCTCTTTTTACGCAGGATTAGAGAAAGCTCCTTCATCAGTTCGAACATAGGCACAAGCGGTTGGTATCTGTTGATAAGTTCTTCGTCCTGCTCTTCTAAAATCTTATTCACATCTGAATAAGTCATTCGTTCCGTTGTTTTAATCACACTCTGGAAAATCTCGTGATTCACTACTTCTCCATCCGATGTGATTTCCATCTCACAAGAAAGGGTAAGCCGGTCCACTTTTGGATTCAATGAGCAAATGCCATTTGATAAGCGATGCGGGATCATCGGGATAACCCGGTCCACTAAATACACAGAGGTTGCCCGCTCTTCCGCTTCCCTGTCAATCGGGGAATCCTCACGGACATAGTATGTGACATCGGCAATATGAACGCCAAGCTTGTAATTGCCGTTATCCATTTTTTTAACCATTACTGCATCATCAAGATCCTTTGCATCCGCACCGTCTATTGTGACAATAACTTCGTTTCTCAAATCACGGCGGTTTTCAAGCTCACTTGGATCAATCGTATCCGGCGTTTCTTCAGCCTGCTTAAGCACCTCATCAGGAAACTCAAGCGGAAGGCCATGCTTGTGAATAACAGAAAGGATATCCACACCCGGGTCGTTTTTATGCCCAAGTATGTCGATAACTTCTCCTTCTGCGCTCTTTCTGCCTTCTGGATAAGTGGTCAGTTTTACAACGACCTTATGCCCTTCAACCGCACCTTTTGATGCTGTTTTGGGGATAAAAATATCGCTGGCAAACTTTTTATCATCCGGGATCACAAATCCAAAGTGCTTGCTTTCCGTATACGTTCCAACAATTTGTGTCACACCGCGCTCTAAGATGCGGACAATCGTGCCTTCCCGCCTCTGGCCGGAGCTCTCAGACGTCACACGCGCGAGAACGATATCCCCATTTAAGGCATTATTTGTTTCATTGGGCGGGATAAATATATCATCCATTCCCTGCTCTTCCGGAATGACAAAGGCAAATCCCTTTGCATGGCCGGAAAGCTTCCCGCGGATCAGGTTCATTTTTTCAGGCAGGCCATAGCGATTGCTTCTCGTTCTGACAACAAGCCCTTTTTCCTCCATGACAACAAGCGCCTTAACGAAATCTTTGAAGCCTGTGGAATCCTCAATTCCAAATGCGGCTTCCAGCTCCTGGACCGTCAATGGCTTATAGGCTTCATCCTTCATATAATGAAGCAGCTTGTCGATCAGCTGTTGTATATTATTTTCCATATCTTCATCCCTCCTCAGGGAGATTTTCTTTTGTTATTATTCTTCCCAATCAAGCTTTTCTAAAAACTCATATACATCTTCATGCAGCTGGTCACGCTCTTTATCAAGAGTAATGACGTGCCCGGATTCTTCGTACCACTTGAGCTTCTTTAAGTCATTCTCCACTTCATTGAAAATGATGTTAGCGCTGTCCGTGTTGATCATATGGTCATGTCGTGCCTGTACAACAAATGTCGGGGAGTAAATCATATCCACATGATTGCGCACATCCGCGATCAGCTCCTGTAGTGCCTTTAATGTATTCATCGGTGTTTTTTGGAACTCTTCCATTTCCTGCTCAATTTGGTCTTCCGTCTTTCCTTCAAGTCTCTTATATTCTCTTGCGTAGCTCAGAATTCCTTCATACATGACTTCTTCGCTTTTTATGTACATAGGTGCGCACATCGGGACAATACCCTTTACAGGTACAGTGTAACCCAATTTAAGGGAAAATACGCCGCCAAGTGAAAGTCCGGCCACTGCAATTTCTTTATGTCCCTTATTTTTC
The DNA here is from genome assembly GCF_058791715.1 of Cytobacillus sp. EB106-05-05-XG126. NCBI lineage: Bacteria > Bacillati > Bacillota > Bacilli > Caryophanales > Bacillaceae > Cytobacillus > Cytobacillus sp. EB106-05-05-XG126. The sequence continues at coordinate 109,906 of NZ_JBYTDU010000005.1, forward strand.
AGAAATTCGTACCCTTCAATTACATCTTTCCACCAGTCTTCCGGGCCTGTATGAACAAGCTCTTCGGGCGGAACCCCATGTCCTTTATATTGCGGCGCATGGCAGGTGTAGCCCTTTGTTTCGAGAAACCTTGCCATCATTCTGACATCTGCTGTATTTCCGGTAAACCCATGCAGCAGCAGGACTGCTCTGTTTCCATTTCCAAATGTAAACGGTTTTGGTGCAACAACTCTCATTGATAAAACTCCTTTTACCTTATGATTCCTATAATTTTATTAATCAAACGTTTGATTGAATCTGCATTCCTTATTTTTAGCAAACAGCGGGGGAACATGCCAATAAAAAGCTTTCTTAAGCGAAAACAGCCGAAGAAAAATAAAAGCCTGACCTTCTGAAGGCCAGGCGCTGCGTTCATTTATATCGCAAAATAAGAAACTAAAACAGTAAGTACAAAGAACAAGACAGAAAGAACAACCGTGATGCGGTGAAGAACCAGATCAATACCGCGTGCTTTTTGCTTTCCAAAAAGCTGCTCTGCTCCTCCTGAAATGGCACCGGAAAGACCTGCGCTTTTACCAGATTGAAGGAGTACAACTACAATAAGACCAATCGAAACAATGACTAAAAGGGTAATCAATAATGTATGCATGAAGCCACCTCCTGAAAACGTACAATCACATTATTCTTAATTTATCACATTTTTATTGTATAAACAATAAGATTTTGGCAGGACCTGTTAGTTGGAAGGACTTTTATAGCAGGTTAGAGAATTTATATTGTGAAAGGAATGATGCCATTGATCATAAAAGAGCGGAAGATATCAAATTTTATTCCAAGCATGAATGCTTTATTGAGAAGACTGCCACTATCACATCCAAAAAGGAGTCTCATCGAAAGTGAATTAACGAAACGCAAAGCAGGTAATCGCGGGGAAGAGGCTGTCGATTACTTTTTAAAAGATTTACCTGAGTTTATTATCGTTAAAGATGTTAGGCTTTCTAATGGAAACGGAGACTTCTATCAAATCGATATCCTTCTCCTATGCCCAAACTTCCTTCTTATCCTCGAAATTAAGAACATATCCGGCACTATTTATTTTGACCCCGCATTTAACCAGCTGATTCAGAGGAGGCAAGAAAATGAAAGAGGATTTCTTGATCCTTTAATACAAGCTAAAAGGCAGCAAAAGGAACTTTCAAAATGGCTAGCTGATCGTAAGATTCCCACAACCATTGAGTACCTTGTTGTAATCAGCAATCCTTCTACTATTATCAAGACTTCCTCTTATCACAAATTGGCCTTAGAAAAGGTGCTGCATGCGAGCCATTTGAGAGAAAGGATAGATAAACTAAAAGAGAAATATCCGGAAGAGAAATTAACAGACAGAGAGATCAAAAAGTTAGGCAGAGTTATTACAAATAAGCATATCCCTGCGAATTACAATGTCCTAAAATACTTTGACATTGATATAAATGAAATTAATGCCGGTATTCAATGTTCGGCCTGCAGCCGATTTTCAGTGAAAAGGGTAAGGGGCACCTGGAAATGCAGCAGTTGTCATACTTCTGATAAAGAGGCACATATTAGAACCCTCCATGATTACCTTCTTTTAATCAGTTCCTCCATTACGAATCAGCAATTTCGGGAATTCACCCATTTATCTTCCTCAAATATTGCCAAAAAGCTGCTGACTGCGCTGAAACTTCCCTACACCGGTTCATATAAGGACCGAACCTATCATTTATCCGCAGAATTATTTGAAAAATTTCATTTTACCGGCCGAAAATGAATATTTACCGGCCAATATTTGATATTTACCGGCCAAAACTGAAAAAATACCGGCCAAACTGTCCAATTTACCGGCCTAGCCAAGTTACTGCATCCAACACCAAAAAAACAGCCGCCCCACCCGGGACGGCTGCACAAGCAAGATTACTTGCTCAAGTTATAGAAAGATTTTAAGCCATCGTATACAGCTAAATCGCCAAGCTCGTCTTCGATGCGAAGAAGCTGGTTGTATTTCGCGATACGGTCTGTACGGGACATTGAACCAGTTTTGATCTGGCCAGCGTTTGTTGCAACAGCGATGTCAGCGATTGTAGCATCTTCTGTTTCACCTGAACGGTGGGATACAACTGCAGTGTAGCCGGCACGCTTCGCCATTTCGATTGCTTCGAAAGTTTCTGTTAATGTACCGATTTGGTTTACTTTGATCAGGATTGAGTTGCCTACCCCCTGCTCGATTCCTTGAGCAAGCTTCTTCGTGTTTGTAACGAACAAGTCGTCACCAACAAGCTGAACTTTTCCGCCGATGCGGTCAGTTAATAGCTTATGGCCTTCCCAGTCGTTTTCGTCAAGACCATCTTCAATTGAGATGATAGGGAACTCGTTTACCAGCTCTTCGTAGAAGTTAACCATATCTTCTGAAGTTAAGCCAGTGCGGCCTTCGCCTGCAAGATCGTATTTGCCAGTTTCTTTGTTGTAGAACTCAGAAGAAGCAACGTCCATTGCAAGGTAGATGTCTTTGCCAGCTTCGTAGCCAGCGTTAGAGATCGCTTCGATGATTACTTCAAGAGCTTCACGGTTAGAGCCAAGGTTTGGAGCGAATCCGCCTTCGTCACCTACAGCAGTGTTAAGACCTTTGCCAGATAAAACTTTTTTCAATGAATGGAATACTTCAGCACCCATGCGGATGGCTTCCTTGAAAGTAGGAGCTCCTACAGGCATGATCATGAATTCCTGGAAGTCCACGTTGTTGTCAGCATGAGATCCGCCGTTAATGATGTTCATCATTGGTGTTGGAAGCTGCTTCGCGTTGAAGCCTCCAAGGTAACGGTATAAAGGAAGTCCTACAGACTCAGCAGCCGCGTGTGCACAAGCCATGGATACGCCAAGGATTGCGTTTGCGCCAAGCTTTCCTTTGTTTTCAGTTCCATCTAACGCGATCATTGTGCGGTCGATGCCAACCTGGTCTGTTACATCCAAACCAATTACAGCTTCTGCAATCAGGTTGTTCACGTTGTCTACCGCTTTTTGAACACCTTTTCCAAGATAGCGGGACTTGTCGCCGTCACGAAGTTCTACTGCTTCGTGCTCGCCAGTTGATGCTCCAGAAGGAACAATCGCGCGTCCAAAGAATCCTGATTCTGTTAAAACTTCAACTTCAACTGTTGGGTTACCGCGGGAATCCAATACTTCACGTGCATATACTTGTTCGATAAATGGCATAGTAATTCTCTCCTTTATGATAAAAAATTGTAATCGGCAAAATTCGGGTGGTGCCTGCCACCAGTTATTTTTTCAGTAATGAGGTTCCTGTCATTTCAGCCGGTTTTTCCAGTCCAAGCAGGTCCAGAACTGTTGGAGCAAGGTCTCCTAAGATTCCGTCTGTACGGAGTTCTGCGCCATCTTGTGTGACGATGACTGGAACCGGGTTTGTTGTGTGGGCGGTCATCGGGCCGCCTTCTAGCGTAACAACTTCATCGGCATTTCCGTGGTCAGCTGTGATGATCGCTTTACCGCCTTTTGAAATAATCAGGTCAACAATTTTGCCAAGGCATTCGTCAACCGTTTCAACCGCCTTAATCGTTGGCTCAAGCATGCCTGAGTGCCCCACCATGTCCGGGTTGGCAAAGTTCAGGATGATCGCATCGAAATTGTCAGCTTCCACTTCCTTCAGCAACGCGTCCGTCACTTCATAAGCACTCATTTCAGGCTTAAGGTCATAGGTGGCTACTTTCGGTGAGTCGATCAGGATCCGTTCTTCACCAGGGAATTTCTCTTCACGCCCGCCGCTCATAAAGAAAGTTACATGAGGGTATTTCTCTGTTTCAGCAATGCGGAGCTGTGTTTTTCCGTTTTGCGCTAAAACCTCACCAAGGGTATTATCAAGGTTCGTCGGTTTGAACGCAACATATCCGTCAACCGTTTCACTGAAGTGGGTCAAACAAACGAAGAACAAGTTCTCAGGATGTCCAGGCCCTCTATCAAAGGAACGGAAGTCTTTATTTGTAAACGTGTTCGAAATCTGAATTGCCCGGTCCGGACGGAAGTTATAGAAAATAACTGCATCATCCTTCTTAATCGTTGCAACCGGCTTCCCATCTTCTGCAGTAATGACCGATGGAATGACGAACTCATCAAAGATACCATTTTTATAGTTATCTTCAACTAAATCCAAAGGATCGTTGTATGCAGGGCCATCACCATACACCATGGAACGGTAAGACTTTTCAACACGCTCCCAGCGTTTGTCCCGGTCCATGGAATAGTATCGTCCGGAAATGGTCGCAAATTCGCCAACTCCGTATTCTTTCATTTTTTCCTGCGCTTCTTTAATATAGCCTGCTGCTGTTTGCGGGCCAACATCACGTCCATCCAGGAATCCATGAACATAGACATTCTTCACACCTTCCTCAGCAGCCATGCGAAGCAGCGCAAATAAGTGCTGAATATGGCTGTGAACGCCTCCATCTGACAGAAGTCCCATCAAATGAAGATCCGTGCCTTTCTTTTTCACATGGTCAATCGCAGAACGGAACGTTTCGTTCTTCTCAAACTGTCCTTCACGAATGGCCACGTTCACTCTTGTTAAACTCTGATATACAATCCGGCCAGCGCCGATGTTTAAATGTCCTACTTCCGAGTTTCCCATTTGCCCTTCCGGAAGACCTACTGCTTCGCCGCTCGCGGTCAGTGTTGCGTTAGGGTAGGTATTCCAGTAACGTTCGAAGTTTGGCTTCTTTGCCTGAGCAACGGCATTTCCCATCCGCTCGCCCCGCAATGCGAAACCATCTAAGATGATTAATGCAACTGGAGATTTACTCATTCTTGCCTGCCTCCAATAATTGAAGAAAGTCTGTAGGCTGTAAGCTTGCGCCGCCTACAAGAGCTCCATCAATATCAGGCTGGCTCATATATTCTTTAATGTTTGCAGGCTTTACGCTGCCGCCGTACTGAATGCGGACTGCATCTGCCGCAGCCTGTGAAAATTGCTTAGCCAAGACTGAACGGATATGTGCACATACCTCATTCGCATCTGCAGATGTTGAAGATTTGCCAGTTCCGATTGCCCAGATTGGCTCATACGCAATAACAGTCTGCTTTACCTGCTCTTCAGTTAAGCCATTTAGGGCCTTCTCAACCTGTGAGCCTACAAGATCCATTGTTTCGCCGTTTTCCCGCTGTTCCAGCGATTCACCGACACAAACGATTGGAGTTAAGTTGTATTTGAATGCAGCCAAGGTCTTTTTATTAACAGCCTCATCTGTCTCATTGAACATCTCACGGCGTTCTGAATGACCAAGAATTACGTATTTCACGCCAAGATCTTCAAGTGCCACAGGGCTGATTTCGCCTGTAAAAGCGCCGTTTTCTTCAAAGTGCATATTCTGTGCGCCGATTTCAACATCTGAATCCTTTGAGTTTTCAACCAGGCGCTCAAGGAATAAGGCAGGAGCACATACAACTGTATCTACCTGCTCTTTCCCAGGAACTAAGCCGTTGATTTCTTCAAGAAAGACTTTCGCTTCCGGAAGTGTTTTATGCATTTTCCAGTTTCCTGCAATAATTGGTTTACGCATGTTGCACGTCCTTTCATGCATTTTTATTAGTGTCATATATTCGACAGATTTCGGGTGGTGCCTGTCACCAAAATTATTTATCGTTTAAAGCAACTACGCCAGGCAGGGCTTTTCCTTCCATAAACTCAAGGGAAGCGCCGCCGCCTGTTGAGATATGGCTCATGCGGTCAGCAAGGTGGAATTTTTCAACTGCAGCTGCAGAATCACCGCCGCCAATGACTGAATATGTATCGTTTGCTTCTGCTAAAGCCTCAGCCACTGCTCTTGTGCCGCCTGCAAATTTATTTAATTCGAATACACCCATTGGTCCGTTCCAGATGACAAGCTTTGAATTCTGAATTACATCGCTGTAAATATCGCGCGTTTTAGGTCCGATATCAAGTGCTTCCCAATCAGAAGGAATTTCTTCGATTGCTACAGTTTTAATATTGGCCTCTTCAGAAAAATCGTCTGCTACCACGACATCAACAGGCATGTAGAAGTTCACGCCTTTTTCTTTCGCTTTTTCCATAAACGATTTGGCAAGGTCAATTTTATCTTCTTCTAATAGTGACTTTCCTACTTCATGGCCGTTTGCTTTTACAAATGTATAAGCCAGCCCTCCGCCAATGATCAGGTTGTCTACCTTTTCAAGAAGATTTTCGATTACGCCAATCTTATCTTTTACCTTTGCACCGCCAATAATAGCTGTAAATGGGCGTTCAGGATTTGAAAGAGCTTTTCCAAGTACATCAAGTTCTTTTTCCATTAAGAGTCCTGATACAGCAGGAAGATGCTGAGCAATTCCTTCCGTTGAAGCATGTGCACGGTGTGCTGCTCCAAAAGCATCGTTCACATACACATCAGCAAGCTCAGCAAATGCCTTTGCAAGTTCAGAATCATTCTTTTCCTCGCCAGGATAAAAGCGTACGTTTTCAAGAAGGAGAACATCTCCTTCACCTAACGTGTCAACCATTGCTTTTACAGAATCTCCATATGCTTCATCGGCCTTCTTCACTTCTTTGCCAAGAAGCTCGGACAAACGCTTCGCTACTGGTGTTAAACGCAATTCTTCAACAATTGAACCCTTCGGACGGCCCAAATGGCTCGCTAAGATCACTTTAGCACCCTGGTTCATCAAGTATTCAATCGTTGGAAGAGCTGCTTTGATGCGAGTTTCATCTGTTACTTGTCCCTCTTTCATCGGAACGTTGAAATCAACCCGGCAGAAAACACGCTTACCCTTTAACTCCACATCTTTAACGCTTTTTTTGTTCATAGCAAAAGGACCTCCTTACCAGAAAAGCGGAAGCGCCTTGCCTGATGGCTCATAGACTAAAAGCCTCCAGGTTACGGAGCTAAGCACCATCCCGGTTAAATAGTTTTACTTAAAACAAAAGGGAGAGGGAATGTTTCCCTGCTCCCCTTTTACCCTTATCCATTATAGACGTTAGCGATTTGAATATCCAACAAGATGAGGTGTTTTTTCAGAGAAAAAATTCAGCTTGTGAATGCTTCGCAAAACGAATATTTTTGATTAAAGTCCCTTTTGAGCGATGTAGTCAACTAGGTCAACTACACGGTTAGAATAACCAGTTTCGTTGTCATACCAAGAGATTACTTTTACCATGTTGCCTTCCATAACCATTGTAGAAAGTGCATCGATTGTAGAAGATGCAGGGTTTCCGTTGTAGTCGCCAGATACTAATGGCTCTTCGCTGTAGGCAAGGATGCCTTTCAGGTCGCCTTCAGAAGCAGCTTTTAGAGCATTGTTTACATCTTCAGCAGTTACGTCTTTGTCAAGCTCAGCAACAAGGTCAACAAGAGAAACGTTTGGAGTTGGAACACGCATAGCCCCACCGTTCAATTTGCCTTTTAGTTCAGGCAATACTAGAGATACTGCTTTTGCAGCTCCAGTAGTTGTAGGAATGATGTTTTCCGCTGCTGCACGTGCACGGCGGTAGTCCTTGTGAGGCAAGTCAAGGATTTGCTGGTCATTTGTGTATGAGTGAACAGTTGTCATCATACCGCGTTTGATTCCGAAGCTGTCGTTCAATACTTTTGCAAATGGAGCCAAGCAGTTTGTTGTACAAGAAGCGTTAGAGATTACATGATGGTTTGCAGCATCATATTTCTCATGGTTAACACCCATGACAACTGTGATATCTTCGTCAGATGCAGGAGCTGAGATGATTACTTTCTTAGCACCAGCTTCAAGATGTTTCGCAGCGTCAGCACGCTTTGTGAAGCGTCCAGTAGATTCTACTACTACTTCTACACCAAGATCTCCCCATCCTAATTGAGCAGGATCGCGCTCTGCAATAACTTTTACTTTATGGCCGCCAACAACAAGATAATCGCCGTCAACAGTTACTTCTTCATTTAGAGTTCCGTGTACGGAATCATATTTCAAAAGGTGTGCAAGCATGTTTGCATCTGTAAGGTCATTTACTGCTACAACCTCTACGTTAGGGTTATTAAGAGCTGCACGGAAAACAACGCGCCCGATTCTTCCAAATCCGTTAATACCAACTTTAACTGCCATGATTATTTCCTCCTTGAAAAGGTAATTTTATATTTGAAAAGGGATTACCCTTTTATCAACTGTTTTGCTGCACCTTCATCTGTCACTAGTATGGTAGAAGATGGTGCACGTTTCATGTATGCAGCGATGGCTTTAGACTTTGTGGAGCCGCCTGCCACTGCAATGACATGTTCAATTTGTGATAGGTCATCCAGCTGAAGGCCGATGGTCTGAACCTTATGTACAACCTCGCCGCCTTCGTTGAAGTAATAGCCAAATGATTCACCGACTGCTTTGGCTTGCTTGATTTTAACCAAATCTTCTTCACTGGTTTTGCGGCGTTCCGCCATTGTAATAGCGTCCCCAATCCCGTGCAAAACCATGCTTGCCGATTTGATCTGGGTGATTACTTCTTTAATATTGGGTTCTTTAATAATGCTTTCATACATCTCCCTGCTTACCTGGTCCGGCACATACAGGACGCGGTGCCTGGAATCTGTATGGTCAGCCATTTTGGCACATATGGTGTTAGCCTGGTTTTTAACATCCTCGCCTATTCCGCCACGTGCCGGCACAAACAGCCAATCGCGTTCAGCAAGATCAGGAGTAAGCATCTCCGCTACGGCAGCCATTGTGGACCCGCCGGTAACTGCGATGATATTTTTTCCTTTGAGCCTTGATTTCATACACATTGCTGCGGCTCTGCCAAGCTCCTGCTTCACCCATGGAGATTCATCGCTGTTTCCGGAAACAATGATCGCCTGGCGAATGCCAAGCTTTCGGGATAATTCCTGCTCCATTACGGCTATACCCGAAATATCTCTCATTATTCCTTCAAGAGCTTCGAGTAATTCAGTACCATCGGAAGAGAGACTCATTCCTGTACTTGAAATGCGAATCAGGTTCTGGTCTTTTAGAAATTCAACCTCACTTCTCAGCACTCTTTCAGTCAAACCCATACTGACTGCAAGGCTTCTTCTTCCAACCGGCTCCATCAGCCCTATGTAATGAAGGATCCCATAGCGCTTCTGCATAACTGCAAGCATATCAGGCAATAATCTTTTTTGAATATCAATTAGTGAGTACATCCGGAAAGCTCCTTCATCATATGTGGTCATTTTTTGTCCCGCATAGACATATTATGTCCCACTTACCGCAAAAAAAAATCACCCTTGCTTCTCCTCAATAATAGCAAGAGTGAGTATTGAAATCAACTGATAAAACTCAGTTTTTTTCTGTAAGCGCTTCACTTACGGTAATGGGGTCAATATGCCCGAATTGCACTTCACGCCCATTAATTTCAACAACCGGAATCATGAGTCCGTACTTCTCAGTCAGGTCATCGCTCTCATCAATATCTTTCTCAATTAACTTAAATTCATATTCTTTCTTTAAATCCATTAAGACACTCTTAGCTTTATCACACAGCGGGCATCTGCTGCGCGAATAAAACACTAGCTCAGGCTGTTTCAATCAGCAAATCTCCTTTGTCAGTCATACCTTTTCCGTTTGGATGATGACGGGATGCCCAGCTGATCCCGATATTTCGCAATCGTCCTTCTGCTGACAACCATCCCCTCTTTTTCCTTCAACAGCTTCACAAGCTCCTGATCGGATAAAGGCTTTTGTTTATTTTCTTTTTCTATCATTTTACCAATAATCGTCTTGACCTGCTGTGAAGACGTATTTTCATCAGAAGTTGTTTTGATCGTACTGGAGAAGAACGATCTCAGCTCATATGTCCCAAATGGCGTTTGCGCATATTTTTCCCTGACAGCCCTGCTTACTGTTGATTCATGAATGTCGAGTTCATCTGATATTTCCTTCATTGTCATCGGCTTCAGATATGCAGGCCCTTTAATGAAAAAGTCCTGCTGCTTTTCAACGATTTTAAGAGTCACATTTGCAAGTGTCTCTTTCCTCTGCTCAATGCTTCTTATAATCCATTGATAATCCTGCTGCTTTTCCTGCAGGAAGCGGCTGACATTTCGATCACCACTTGCCGAAAACTTTTTAAAATAAGGTTCATTAAAACTAATTTTAGGAAGCACTTCATCAAACACGCTGACGGAAAAAGAGCTGCCATCCCACTGAATAATCACGTCCGGTGTTATATAAGCGGATTTTTCACTTTGGAAGGATGAAGCCGGCCTTGGATTCAGGGTCTGAACAAGATCGAATACTGCCTGAATGTCTTTAAGCTCCACACCGAGCTGTTTTGCGATTTCCTTCCATTTCTTCTCGGCAAAAAGGGTAAAGTATTCATCTATAATGATTTCAGCCAGTTCATTTACTTCCGGCAATCTCTTGATCTGCAGGGACAGGCACTCCTGAAGATTCCTTGCGCCAACGCCAGCAGGCTCGAGTTCCTGAAGCTCTTCAAGCATCTGCTCCACTTTCTCAAGGGGCATCTTAAGAGCATCAGCTGACGCCTTTAGATCCGCCCGGAAGTAACCGTTTTCATCAAGGCTATCAATAAGATGCTCAATCACTTTTTGGTCATCCCTGTTTAATTTCAAATGAAGCTGCGATTTCAAATATTCATCAAGCAGCATGGTCTTTCCGCAGCCAATCTGCTCAATCCAATTTATTTTATCTTTTTCGGCTTTTATCCTTGTCGGTTTGACACGGTCATAACGGGGATCCATCGTCTGGACATGACCGGACTCTACTTTTAAAAGGGGATTTTCAAGCGCCTTGCTTTCCAGGAAAGCAGAAAGCTCCTGTGTGCTGTATTGCAGAAGGGCAATAGCCTGCGTCAGCTCCTGTGTCATTGTTAATTTCATTGTCTGCTGCTGCCATAACCCAGCTTTCAAATTCATCGTACATTCCCCCTGTCCCCATTTTACAATATTCACAGAAAATGTTGTATGGAAATATCCTGGCAATCCCCAATGGCACCGGCACTTCTTTCTGAATACTTCACAATATGCATGGCTGAGTGGGGAATATTCATTCTTTATGGTGAAACCTGCGGATTTTATTGATTTTTTTGAAATTAAGTCTTCTATTTAGGAAGTTTATTAGATTTATTTGCAGATAGAGGAATTTTATTTGCGGATGCCCATTTACTTGCGGATAAACCTTTTTATATACGGATCGGCTGGATTCATTAGCGGAGAGCATAAAAAGTAAAAACTCCCTGTCCATATCAGACAAGGAGTTTTGCTAGCGCCCTCGGCAGGAATCGAACCCACATCTTAAGAACCGGAATCTCACGTGCTATCCGTTGCACCACGAGGGCATTGATTTTATTAATTGGCTGACCAAGCGCTCAGCCGCTACGATAACTAATTATATGCTATGTTTAATCACTTTGCAAGCCTCCTTTTAGTTTTAAAAATCGGAACAATGGGTATCATGGAATGAGATAGAACATCACAGAAAAAAGTGTCGAACGAATCAGGGGCTATTTCCATGCGATTCGTTTGACCTTAATTGACCATCAGTGTATCATGATAATACATAGGAGTTAAAAAATTTTCTTTACTTGGAAGAACATGCTTGTTCATCTTGTATGTTGACCTTATCTTGAAGGAGGAATTGGAAAATGAACTTAATCCCTACAGTTATTGAACAAACAAATCGCGGGGAGCGTGCTTATGATATTTACTCCCGCCTTTTAAAAGACCGCATCATTATGCTCGGAAGCGGAATTGATGATAATGTGGCAAACTCCATTGTTGCCCAGCTGTTATTCCTTGAAGCAGAAAACCCTGAAAAGGACATTTCCATTTACATTAATAGCCCTGGCGGAAGCATTACAGCTGGTATGGCTATTTATGATACGATGCAATTCATCAAGCCAAAGGTACAAACTATTTGTATCGGTATGGCTGCATCCATGGGTGCATTCCTTCTTGCAGCGGGTGAAAAAGGAAAGCGTTTTGCTCTTCCAAACGCTGAGGTTATGATTCACCAGCCACTTGGCGGTGCACAGGGACAGGCGACTGAAATTGAAATCGCTGCAAAGCGCATTCTTTTCCTGCGCGAAAAATTAAACACGATCCTTTCAGAGCGTACTGGACAGCCGCTTGAAGTCATTGCAAAAGACACAGACCGCGATAACTTTATGACAGCTGAACGAGCTCTTGAATATGGTTTAGTTGACCAAATCATTTCAAGAAACTCTCTAGATGAGAAGAAGGATAATTAAAAGACATAAAAAACAACTCGCATCTTCCCGATGCGAGTTGTTTTAGTTTTCCTTCTGAATATAGTTTGCCAGTGCTTCGAGAGCTTCGTTTTCGTCGTTCCCCTCAGCCTTCAGGGTAATGACTGATCCTGAACTTACAGCCAGGCTCATTAGCCCCATGATGCTTTTCGCATTTACCTTCTTTCCATCCTTCTCCAGGAAAATGTCCGATGAAAACCGATTGGCCTCTTGTACGAACAATGCTGCCGGACGGGCCTGCAATCCTGTCTTCAGCTTAACTTCTACCTGTTTTTCTGCCATTGTATATCTCCTCCCTGCTGATGCCTCCATTAGTGAGCATCTATGGTGCTGCCTGCTCTGAGTTTTTCAGCGATTTCATCTATTTTTCTTAATCGGTGATTAATGCCTGATTTGCTGATATTTCCGCCTGAGACCATTTCCCCAAGCTCTTTTAAGGTGACATCCTGGTATGCTACACGCAATTCGGCTATTTCCCTCAGTTTGTCGGGCAAAACCTGAAGTCCAACCGTCTGGTCAATAAACCGGATATTCTCCACTTGCCGCAAGGCCGCCCCGATGGTTTTGTTTAAGTTCGCTGTTTCACAATTCACGAGCCGATTGACCGAGTTTCTCATATCGCGGACAATCCGGATGTCTTCAAACCGGAGCAGAGATGCATGTGCCCCGACAATATTCAGGAATTCCGTTATTTTTTCAGCTTCCTTTAAATACGTGATATAGCCTTTTTTCCGTTCAAGCGTTTTGCTGTTCAGCCCGAACGTATTCATCAGTTCACAAAGGGAGTCGTTATGCTCCTTGTAAAGTGAAGCGATCTCCAGATGATAGGAGGAGGTTTCCGGATTATTAACCGATCCCCCGGCAAGGAATGCACCGCGCAGATAAGAACGCTTACAGCATTTCTTTTTTATGAGCTCTTTGGAGATATCGTGTGTAAATACGAATCCCTCACTTAAAATTTTCAGGTCATCAAGAATCATGCTTGCCTGTTCCGACAGCCTGACAATATATACATTGTTCTTTTTCAGCCGCATTTTTTTCCGGACCAGGAGCTCGACCTGAACGCTGTAATTCCTTTTAATCAGCGTGTAAATCCTTCTTGCAATGGCTGCATTCTCCGTCTGAATATCAACGATCAATTTCCGGCTGGAAAAAGAAAGTGAACCATTCATCCGGATCAAGGCGGACAATTCCGCTTTGCCGCAGCAGTCTTTTAATTCCAGGTTAGTCAATTCTTTTTTCGTTTCCGAAGCGAAAGACATCCCTTCACCCCCTATCCGTAAAAGTGCTTAGCCAGAGACATATAAAAAGATATTCTTCACTGAGCAAACGTATGCACAGTTTATTTTTTTACTGGCAAAAGCCCTTTTACACCTTTATATTACGCGTTAAAACGCCTATTGGTTTCATGTAAAATTAAATTATAAAGCATTTGGGCAACCTCTTTTGTATCATGGCGTATGATCCCGCCTTCGTGGCTGACAATTTCACCGTGCATAATATCAAGGCCCAATTCGGCAAGAGCACCTGTATCATACACAACAGGCCTCGCCATTTCCTCGCTGTACCGCTCCTGAATATGGGCAGGAATTTCTTCATTGTTTACCAGGATGGTATTGATAAAAGCACAGCTCATATGATTATAAAGTGCTTTTACATGGTCACTTGCTGTATAATCGAGCGTCTCGCCTGCCTGTGTCATTAAATTGCATATATAGACTTTTTTTGCTTTCGATTGACAGACCTCACGTCCGAGCCTGGGAACAAGCAAGTTTGGAAGAATACTTGTATATAAGCTTCCAGGGCCAATGATGATCATGTCAGCCTGTCTGATTGCCTGCAGTGATTCAGGCAGGGCTTTAATATTTTTAGGAGTTAAAAATACCCGCTTGATTTTTTTGCCGGAATAAGGAATCTTTGATTCTCCCGATACGATAGTCCCGTCTTCCATTTCAGCGTGAAGGACCACACTCTGGTTCGCAGCCGGCAGCACCTTTCCCCTTACATTTAACACCTTGCTCATTTCCTGAATCGCATGAACAAAATTTCCTGTAATCGAGGTCATTGCCGCGAGAATTAAATTGCCAAGCGAGTGCCCGGACAATTCATTGGATGTCGCAAAGCGGTGCTGGAACATCTCCTCAATGAGCGGCTCTACGTCTGAAAGAGCGGCCAGCACATTGCGGATGTCACCGGGCGGCGGGATATGAAGATCATTTCGCAATCTTCCTGAGCTGCCGCCATCATCGGCTACTGTCACAATGGCAGTAATATCAACAGGGTACTGCTTCAGTCCCCTTAAGAGGACAGGCAGTCCCGTTCCTCCGCCGATGATGACGATTCTTGGCTGTCGGTTCATTTGATGTTTTCCTTTCTCCTGTCGATGTCACGGTGGGTGATTGCAGTATTGTAATCCTTGCTGAAGTAGTCTGCAATATATTCCGTCAGCGCTACCGAACGGTGCTGGCCTCCCGTACATCCAATTGCCACCACCAATTGAGCCTTCCCTTCCCGCTTATAATGCGGAAGCATAAAGCTCAGCAGCTCCGTAACCTTCTCAAGAAATTTACTGGTTTCCGTCCATTTCAGCACATAGCCCGATACCTCTTCATCTAATCCTGTCTTCGGCCTCATATGTTCAATATAATGGGGATTCGGAAGGAACCGGACATCGAATACCAGGTCGGCATCAATTGGAATTCCATGCTTAAAGCCAAAAGACATGACGTTAACCGTAAATATGGTTTTTTTATTCAATGAGAATTCCGTAAGAATTTTCTCGCGCAATTCCCTCGGTTTCATTTGTGACGTATTATAAATCAGCCGGGCCCTGCCTTTTAATTCTTCGAGCAGCTCCCGCTCAAGCTTGATGCCTTCAAGAGGCAATCCTGATGGTGCAAGGGGATGAAATCTTCTTGTTTCTTTATATCTTCTGACGAGTGTCGAATCATCCGCATCAAGATATAAAATCTGCGGAGTGACCCAGGATGTTTCGGACAATTCATCGAGCGCCTTAAACAGGTGGTCAAAAAACTCACGGCCGCGCAAATCCATCACCAATGCCACCTTATTCATTTTATTCCCGGATTCCTTCATAAGTTCAAGGAATTTAGGAAGCAGCGTCGGCGGCAAATTGTCTACACAGAAGAAGCCAAGATCTTCAAAGCTTTGGATGGCTACTGTTTTCCCTGCCCCTGACATTCCCGTAATAATCACCATTTGAGTATCATTAACTGCACCCGTACTCATTTTTGTTTCCCCCTGTATCTGTCAAATTCAGCTTGGATCCAGCCTGTAACTAAGTAATTCAAAATCCGGCGTATACGTAAATGTTCCATAAATCATTCCCTGGCCATGAATCATATACTCCAGAATATGCGAATCACCGGCAGCCATCGGCAGATTCTTTATCTCTGAAAACGGATGCCAGCGAAGCTTGCCTTCCTCTGATTCATCCAGGTTCAGCCCATCAGAAGCTGTAGCCAGAAAAGTAAACATCATCCACTCCTGTACAACCTTTTCGCCATCCTTCATGATGAACGTAAAAATGCCCTTAATATTCGGATTGCGCAGATAAATGCCTGTTTCTTCCCTGAACTCACGGATGCACGAGTCCCTCACTGATTCACCCGGCTCCATCTTTCCGCCCGGGGCCACCCACCAGCCTCTTCTAGGCTTTTGCAAAAGCAATACTTTATCGTCTTTCAGTAACACACAGTTCGTGACTCGCTGCAACACATTTCACCTCTAATTTCCAAAATCATACCGCTGCTGCCTTTTTCATAAAAGCAAAGGCTGGCTAACGTACTTTTCTTATTCTTTTCATTATACTATTTTTGTCTTAGAGCCACAATGAATACAGATTTCTAAAAAACTTATTCAAAACATACTGTATTTACGCAAAAAAAGAGCACAGGCATGGGCCTGTGCTTTAAAAAGGATTATATCTTTAAAAGGGGGTCAATTTCTATTCCTATACTACCCGATTTTTATTTCATCAAGGTTACAGGAGAATTAAAACCGCATGACTTTTTGTAAAACTTTTCAACCAGTGGCTATTTTTTCTAAAAATTATCTCTTCTCTTTCAGGCTTTCCATTAATTCTTCCACATAGTGCTGGGCGCTTTGGGCAGCGATGCTTCCATCACCTGTAGCTGTAACGATTTGGCGAAGAGATTTTTCGCGGATATCTCCTGCTGCAAAAATGCCTTCCACCTTTGTTTCCATTCTTTCGTTTGTTTCGATATAGCCATTGCTGTTCGTGATGCCAAGGCTTTCAAATGGCTTGGAAAGCGGAACCATGCCGATATAGATGAATACACCATCTGCCTTGAATTCTCTTTCTTCGCCGGTTTCAGCAGAAACAAGTGTTACGCTTCCCACTTTTCCGTCCTTATCGTTAACTTCCTTCACTGTCGTGTTCCAGATGAAGTCAATTTTGTCATTGTCGAACGCACGCTGC
Source organism: Cytobacillus sp. EB106-05-05-XG126 (assembly GCF_058791715.1). Classification (NCBI taxonomy): domain Bacteria; kingdom Bacillati; phylum Bacillota; class Bacilli; order Caryophanales; family Bacillaceae; genus Cytobacillus; species Cytobacillus sp. EB106-05-05-XG126. The sequence continues at coordinate 126,627 of NZ_JBYTDU010000005.1, forward strand.
TGCAGGATCGCCTGCGCACGAAGCTGGTCCCGTCTATGAACGATAGTCACTTTAGAGGCGAAACGCGTCAAATATACGCCTTCCTCAACAGCAGAGTCACCGCCGCCGACAACCACAAGCTCTTTGCCTTTAAAGAATGCTCCATCACAGACTGCACAATAGGATACGCCGCGTCCGCCAAGCGCTTTCTCACCAGGAATACCAAGCTTTTTGTACTCGGCACCAGTAGAAATAATGACTGAGCGTGTTTTATATTGTTTCGATCCGGCAACAACCGTTTTGTATTCTTCGCCGTCAATGATTTCTTTAATATCTCCATACGCATATTCAGCGCCAAACTTCTTCGCATGATCGAACATTTTCGTGGATAAATCCGGCCCTAAAATATGGCCAAAACCAGGATAGTTTTCCACTTCTTCTGTATTGGCCATTTGTCCGCCCGGAACACCGCGTTCGATCATTAGAGTAGATAAATTTGCACGAGATGTATATACAGCAGCAGTCATCCCTGCCGGTCCTGCGCCAGCGATAATGACATCATAAATTTTTTCTTCAGTCACAGCGATTCACTCCTTCAGTAATCAGAAATCCAGTAATTAATCAAACACTTTATAAGTACGCATATTATAGTATGACCTTCTTACTGTTATCCTATAAAATTGGCACGTGTTCCGTCCAAATATCTGCTCACTGAAGGCGGTCATTCACCGATTTTACATATTTGCCCATCGTCGAAGCGGAAATGCCGTATCTTCCTGCAATCTTTGACTGGGAAACCTTTTCGTTCCGAAGCTTATGCCAGACATACTCAATGGCTGCAGCCCAGGCATTTTTGTTTTTAATATTTTGCCGGTTATTTGTCAATTCTGCAAAAATAGTAAACCACATTAAATACAGTCCGGCTTCCACCGTGCCGATCGGGTGGAAGTTTTCATAAAACAGCTGGGCTGTTTCGTGCGCAGCCTGAACCTGGGCAGGCGCTTCCTGCTCAGTTTTAACGAAAGAAAGGTACTCCTTCTCAACAGCTGAAAACTTATTGTTTTGTAAAATAGCTTCAGAGGTGAGAATTTCATCTCTTCTGCTGGATACGGATGTTAGGAAGAGGCCGAATAACCGCTCTTCAATATAGTCGCTTTCCAGCTTTTTCAATATGGAAGAGTAATGGTCTTCAAAGCCGCTGCTGGTTACTTTTTCATCATTCCAGGGCTCGAAGCCTTCTTTTTCCGGATTAATTTCAATTGCCTTCTTCCATGCTGATTTCGCCAGCTCTTCACGCCCTGTGAAATAGGCGGAATAGGATAGCCAGTAATAAAATGGTCCATCCCCTTCAAAGCCCTTCTTCTGAAGCTTGCGAAGCCATGCAAAGGAAGCCTCATACTCGCCGGTCAGAGCGAAAGTCGCACCCAGTTTGAACTGATGTTCAACCGAAAGCGGCTTAATCTTTTTCAGAGCCTCTTTTAACAAGCGCACCTGCCGGAAATCCCGCTCGTAAAAAGCAAAGACCAGCTTGTTGCAAAGCGCATGAAGATTACCCGGATTTTCTTCCAGTACCTTCTCTAAAATATCTGACGCCTTTTGCACTTCTCCCAGGTAAAAATACGCCAGGGCCAAATTATTGTATGCGGACCAATACTCAGGATACTCATCAATAACAGAGTTCAGAATCTCAACCGCTTTTGGAAAATGGCCGGACTCCAGTAATTCCCGTGCATGTTCCTGCTTCGTAATCAAATCATCCTGCTCGTACAGCTCGTCATCCAGATCATCCGCTTCAAGCGTAAGAAGCTCCAGCAGATCCTCTGTATCTTCCGTAAACTCTCCATCCTGATCTAAATCCAGATACGTATTGGCATGTGTATAAGCATCTTTAAAAAGGCCCATATGAGCATAGTTGTTGGCAAGGAAATAATGGCATTCCGACATATCCTCATCAAGTTCTTCCAATATCATATGAAGCAGCTGATTCGACTCCTGATACTCACCCATTTCTGAATGAACAATCGCAAGCTGGCAGACAATCATCGGTTCACCCGGCTCAAGCTGCATAGCCCGCATTAAATATTTCTTCGCTTTATGAAAATCCCTGCGGTGGTACGCCTTAATCCCTTTGGAAAAATAGTACTCACCATTCGGGATAAATGACAGTAACTTTCCCTTTTGGTGTCTAGCTTTAGAGTCTTTACTCATGAAATCCTCCATAAATGTTAGTAACTAAAGTAGTATATCACACGAACAAGCCTATGGAGAAGGGAAGAAATGACAATACTATTTTTATGCGGGATTTTTTATTGGAAATCTTATCACAGTTATGTTTTAAAGGGTTATTGCGTTGATTTAGCCGGGATGGTGTTTAATTCGGAGATTAAGCGGCAGTTTGGCTGAGGGAATCTATTAATCGTCTGGATATAATGAGGAGACCTCTTTTGATATTTTATAGAAGCATAAGATGTCAGCTTTCTTGAAAATTATTTTATGTATCATCTTTAGTAAGTGAGGATTGGGAATCCAGCTGCTGAAATAAACATGGTGACAGCCTGGAGGACTGACTTTTCCCAACTTGGGCTCCAGCAGTCAGCAGTGAGGCTGCCACCATGTGCAATAAGAATTTAAAATGGAATGTGTTCTCTGTTTCCGGCTGTATTTCTTTTATATTGCCTTCTTGCCTTTTGAATTCCTTTCTTTCGCTTTCTCCTCCCAGAAATCTGCACCTTTAATGCCAAGTTTAACAGGATCGAAGACTGGTTCAATGCCTGCTTTCTTCTGTTCTTCATAATCTTTAAATACTTTTAAGGCAGTTTTAGTCAGGAATAGAATAGCGACTAAGTTAAGCCAGGCCATGCTTCCGAAGCCAAAGTCTCCAAGCGCCCATAATAGGGATGCATTTTCGACACTTCCCAAGTAGATCATTCCTAAGAAAACAATCATCAAGCCTGCTTTAAGCCCTTTTAGCCTTCTCTTTCTGCCAAGGTAAACAAGGGTTGTTTCAGAAATATAGTAGTAAGCCATCAGAGTTGTAAAGGCAAAGAAGAAGATAGCAATTGCAACAAACAAACCGCCAAATCCAGGGATAACGCTCTCAACGGCCGCCTGTGTCCACATTGGTCCAGCTTCTACACCCTGAATATTTTCAACAATCGGCTGCTTTCCTTCTGGTGTAACGCTGTACATGCCGGTAATTAAAATCATAAGTGCAGTAGCTGTACAAACAATGATGGTATCAATATAAACAGAGAACGCTTGAACAAGACCTTGTTTTGCCGGATGGGATACGTCTGCTGCGGCTGAACTATAAGTTCCTTCCCCTACACCAGCAACGTTAGAGAATACGGCTCTCTTAACGCCCCATGCAATCGCTGCACCGATAATACCGCCGAACATTTCGTTTGCACCAAATGCACTCGAAATAATCAGCCAAAGCATTGCTGGGATTTCTGCTGCATTTGCAAATAAAAGAACGAAGGTGATAACCACATATCCTAAGGCCATAAAAGGGACAACTTTTTCCGCAACATTGGCAATTCGCTTAACGCCGCCAAAAATAATGATGCCAAGTAATACAACAAGAATGATTCCAGTGATGCTTTTATTGAGACCAATGGTATTTTCAAATCCAACAGCAATTGTATTGGCCTGAATACCTGGAACTAAAATTCCGTAGCAGAGGGTAACAACAATCGCCACAAACACTGCGAACCATTTCATATTTAAACCTTTTTCAATAAAATAAGGAGTTCCGCCCCGGTATTGATTACCATCTTTTACTTTATAGATTTGAGCAAGAGTGGATTCAATAAAGGCACTTGCTCCTCCTAATAAAGCCATGATCCACATCCAGAAAACCGCTCCCGGACCGCCAAAGGCAATTGCAGTAGCAACCCCGGCGATATTTCCAATACCGACACGGCCGGCTAAAGCCATTGAAAACGCCTGGAAAGAGGACACACCGGATTCTGGGTCACCTTTTTCTAAAAGAAGTTTAATCATTTCCTTAAAATATCTAAATTGCACAAAGCGTGTCATAATGGAAAAAAACAATCCAGCTCCAAGCGCGAAAGCTACCAATCCAAGACTCCAAACCATCCCCGACGCTTTATTCACTAATTCTTCCATCTTATCCCACCTTTTTATACTTTAAGTAGATAGTTCCATCTCTTTCAATCTGTAATATTAGTAATATTCAGATAAATACAGGCAGAATGGGACAAAACGCTGTCCCACTCCCATCAATCCGTGCACAGTTTGTCCCATTGGTCCTTATAAAAACTCATCATGCTTGATGTTAACAAATACACTTTTCACTTCCGTATAGTTTTGCAGGCCATACTCTCCACCCATCTCGCGGCCGATTCCTGATTGTTTGTAGCCGCCGAAAGGCATTGTTTCCCATTCAAGTCCAAAATCATTAATCCAGACTGTACCTGATTGCAGCTTGCTTGCAATGTAATGCCCCTTTTTCATACTTTCTGTCCAGACACTTGCAGCTAAACCATAGTCACTATCGTTCGCCCGTTTAATGACCTCATCAATCGTATCGAAAACGAAAATGGACATGACTGGACCAAATATTTCTTCACGTGCAATAACCATATGATCTTGTACATCTGCAAAAATGGTTGGCTGTACAAAATATCCTTTTTCAAATCCTTTATTCCCGCCTGTCACGAGTCGCGCCCCTTCTTCCTTCCCTTGTTCTATATAATTAAGAACAGTTCGATGCTGTTTCGCTGACACAAGCGGGCCCATTTCCGTTTCAGGGTTCATTCCATTCCCCAGCTTCATTGCTTCCGCCCGTTCTGCTAAGGCTTTTACTACATGATCATATATGTTTCTCTGGACAAATACACGTGTACAGGCACTGCAGTTTTGCCCATGATTGTACATCGTTCCGTTAAATACCCCTTCAATTGCTTCCTCAAGATTAGCATCTTCTAAAACAATGGCTGGCGATTTTCCGCCAAGCTCCAGCGTAACACCTTTAATTTGATCTGCAGCTTTTTTCATTACTTCTTTTCCGACAGCCGTTGATCCTGTGAATGCTATCTTATCTACATCTTTATGTGCAGTAATCGCTTCTCCCGCAATCCTGCCCGTTCCCGGCACAATATTCACAACACCATCCGGGAACCCTGCTTCTTTGAATAGCTTGCCTGCGTAGAGAAGAGATAATGGTGTCTCAGTTGCCGGTTTTATTACAACCGTACATCCGACTGCAAGTGCAGCTCCGAGCTTCCAGGCAGCCATGGCGAGCGGGAAGTTCCATGGAATAATTTGACCTACAACCCCAACCGGTTCGTGTACCGTATAGGTTACATAATTCTTTGAAACCTGAGTTGTCTTGCCAAATATTTTTGTGGCCCAGCCTGCGTAATATCTAAAATGCCGGATTGTTCCGTCAACATCATCTGCCAAAGCGACCCTGCAGGGCTTTCCATTATCCAATGATTCCAGTTGAGCGAGTTCTTCCCGATTTTCTTCCAAGAGATCCGCAAATTTATAGATTAGATGAGATCGTTCAGCGGCATCCATCTTTGTCCATTCGCCTTCATCAAATGCTTTCCTTGCAGCAGCTACCGCAGCGTTAATATCCTCCTCTTGCGCTTCACTTACTTCTGTAATGACCTCTTCGTTTGCAGGATTAACGACGGGAAAGGTTTTACCACTAAGCGCCGGTACATAGTTACCGTTAATGTATAATCCTTTCACACCTTCCAGGAATTCTTGAACTTTTGGTTTCAGATTGTAATTTGTCGCTTGCATGTTCTCACTCCTTCACTATTTTAGTTTTTTACTGTCTCTAAACTTGCAAGCAGGTCTTTTAGCTTTTGATCTTCCTCCGGTGATAGACCTAAACGAGGGTACCGCGCTGGCCCGCCAGCCTGGCCAGTCAATTCCATGGCTCTCTTCACAATTTGCACATACTTTCCAGATCCTTCAAGGAACGCGCACAGTGGTAAAATACGATCATTGATGGACCAAGCTTCTTCAAACTCACCTTTTTGGAAGTGGTTATACATATCTGTAACCAGCTTCGGCACGATATTTCCTGCAACAGAAATCCACCCAGTTGCTCCAACTAAGTAGGACTCCATTACAAGCTCTTCAGCACCGCAGAATACTTCAAAATCTCCTTTTCCTTTTCTTGCAAGATCTCTTACCTTGCCAATTTCACCGCTTGATTCCTTAATGTGTGTCACATTTTCACAATCCTTGCCAATCTGAAGCATTAAATCTGCGCTCATATTAACGCCAGAAGTAAATGGGTTGTTATAAAGCATGATTGGAAGATTGACACTGCTGGATACCTCTTTGAAATGATGGTAAATTTCATTTTCCTTTGGCTTCATGTAAAAAGGGTTAATGATTAAAGCAGCATCAGCTCCATGTACTTGAGCTTGCTTTGTATACTCAATTGTTTCCCTTGTTGTTTCCGCAGCAGTACCCACGATAACAGGGATGCGGCCGCCGGCTTCCTTCATAACCGTTTCTACCATCTGGTATTTTTCTTCTCTTGACAGACTGACAAATTCACCAGTACTCCCATTGATGACGATACCTGCCACACCTTGATCGACAAAGTAATTGACATTATTCTTTACTCCGCCCCAATCAATTTCCTGCTCCTGTGTCATTGGTGTAATTAATACTGGATAAGCTCCTCTAATTGCATTCATTTTAATTTTCCTCCCTATTTTTAATAGTTTCTTATTTTAATAAAAACCCTGCGAATAATGGATCTGCCGGGTCTAATACATATGTCTGCATACCCGTAATAAATCCGCGGGCTGAAAACCTAAACTCGTAACCTGCTTCAAATTGAGCTGAAAGCTCGGCTGTCAATTTGCCATTGAAAATGCTTTCATTTTCAATTGGGCTATCAGGAGGTATATCCCCATTTTCTATTAAATAGCTGCAACAGGCAGCTAGAGTTCCAAATCCTGGAGAACGCACAATATAACAATCCGGACGGAAGGTTACCGTTTTGATTTTGCCTTCATTTTTTTGCGAATGATCCATCAAGATCACTCTGCTGAAGGCATGTTTGCCTTCTAAGGCTTCAATCGCCTTCTGCCCCCATTGATTTATGACTGGAAGGTCCTCCATCTCAATCTCAAAAGGCAGCTCTGCTTTATCAAAAATCGCATAAAGATGATCGGCTTGGACTAGAGATACTTCTGTCTGTAAATCTAAATAAGACACTGGCACATTGTTTTGCACAACCTGGCATGGCTTGTTTTTTAATTTAACTAATTTCACTTCATCATCTTTCATCGTTGCAGTGACACCAATAACACCGCTGATTGTTTCAAGTATGTATTCACCTGAAGACTTGGCCTTTAGTTGGCCACACTCTAATAATGCGGTTATGACAGCAGCGATTCCGCCATATTGCAGCGGAACGGTTCCGTTATGGTCGAAAAAAATAACAGCTGCATCAGCTTCGCTTTTAAAAGGCGGAACGACCAGACAACCCATTAGTCCAGCAAATCCGCGGGGCTCATTTAAAAGAAAATTAATTTCCTCCTCATAGGCAAGCGAAAATTGCTCATTCAGCTCCTGTATACTTGTATAATGAATAAGTGGGCCATCCTTAATAATTCGATATGCCTCACCTGCTACGTGTACATCAGTTGCTGTGTAAGACTTTTGAATTTTCATTTCACATCCTCCATTTCATGTTCCATTGGGGGAATAAGTAAAAAGCCCTCTTTAAGCGGGTCTTCCTCGTTATAAAAGAACCGGTGCATTCCCATTAGCCAGGCTGAACCTGTGATTCTTGTAATAACAGCCTCTACACCCTGAACATCTGCTATTTCAAGTATTTCTCCGCGGAATAAAGAGCCAACTATACTCTCATGTACAAATTCTTCTTTGATCCCTATCTCCTTTTTGGAATAGAGGACAGATAATTTAGCCGAAGTGCCTGTACCGCATGGGGAACGATCAATCCCGCCTGGAGGCACAACAACCGTATTTTTCACATCTGCTTCTTCATGGGTTGGCTCAGTGAAAAACTCAATATGGGTCAGGCTGCGAATAAATGGATATTGCGGATGAACGACATCCATTTTTTCGTTAATTGTATTTCTAATTTTGATAGCCTTTTCTATGATTTTTGACGCATTCTCCGGTGTCAGTTCTAATCCAACAGATTGGGCATCAATGATTCCATAGAAGTTTCCTCCATAAGCAATATCTGCCTCAACAATTCCAATTCCCTCAACATCGACAGAGACACTCTTTAGCAGGAAGGCCGGAACATTGCAGAAGGAAACCTCTTTTGCTTTTCCGTTCTCTACCTTAATCTCTGCCTTAACAAGGCCGGCTGGAGTATCCAGTTTTATCGAAGTAACTGGTTCTTGAACAGGTATTAACCCCGCTTCAACTAATGCTGTACAAACACCGATTGTGTCATGTCCGCACATTGGCAAATATCCGCCGGTTTCGATATATATAACACCGATATCTGCTTCCGGATGACATGGATCTGTCAAAAGTACTCCTGACATGACGTCATGTCCTCTTGGTTCATTCATCAGGAGCTTGCGGATCCAGTCATATTCCTTTTGCATATGAAGCATTTTTTCGGACATTGTCGCTCCTTTTAGCTCTGGGAGTCCACTAATCAATGTCCTTGTCGGGTTTCCGCCCGTGTGCGTATCAATGGTCGTAAAAACTCGATTTGCTTTCATCAGGTACTCACCCTTTCCTTAAATCGAGAAAATCTCAGCGGTTCAATCGGGATGCAAGTCTCCTTTTCATTAAGCATTTCCTCTATTACTTTTCCAGTAACAGCTGCAAGGCTAATTCCGTCTCCCTCATGACCGGCTGCAATATAATAGTTTGGAATTCCCTCTACTTCTGACACAATTGGCAAGTGATCCTCCGTCCAGGGCCGCAAACCGGCATAGGAACGTATGACCATCATGTCAGCCATTTTTGGATAAAACCGAATGGCCCGATTGGCAATGCATTTAATAATTTCATTGTTGATCTTTGTATTAAATCCAACAAATTCCCGGCTGCTTCCAATCAGGAAGTTTTGACTTTCAGTTGGTTCAAAAACAAGGGCTACTCCGTATTTTTCAGTAATCGGATCAACCTGACGCCTGCCGCCAAATTTTGATATTAAGTAGCCAAATTCCATCACTTTTCTCGGTCCTACAAATTCCTGGCGTGATGCGACAATGATGTGGCCTTTTCTTGGTTTAATTGGAATAGACAAGTCCAGCATCTCTCCGATATATGGAGCCCATACACCTGCAGCATTAATGACATAGTTCGCGGTGAAAGTGCCATTAGATGTTTCAACGGTAAATGTACCGTCCGGCTCCCTTCTCATTCCAGTAACCTCAGTTTGTTTATGGGCCTTAGCTCCCATCTCCTTTGCCCCCTCAAGAAGGTTAAAGGCAAGAAGGTATGGATTAACGGTTGAATCTGTTGCACATTCTAACCCGCCTAATAAATCATCAGCAAAATACTTTGAATCCTGGCGAATGTCCTGTCTGTCCAGCATCCTGAACGGCAAGCCGGCCTTCTTTTGCCGGGCAACCCACTTTTGTGCGGCTTCCATTTCTTCTTCTGTCTCACAGACAAGGATGCTTCCAGGAGCACGATATTCAAAAGGCTGCTTCAATTCTCTGCTTAATTCATCTACTAACTTCTGACTGACAAGTGACATTTGACTATCAAAGCCAGGATCTTTATCGATAGCTAAAATATTTCCGTCACAGCGGGATGACGTGCCACTGACAAATTCACCTTTTTCAATAACTGTTACATTTCTTCCAGATTTAGAAGTAAAATAGGCAATTGCACAGCCTATGATTCCCCCGCCTATAACCAGAACGTCACAATGATTTCTCACAAAACCAACTTCCCTTCGTCTTGTTACATCATTTTATTATGCAAATAACATGCCAACTTTTTATAACCTTATCAGAAATAAGAACCTTCTAATAATTATCCTTCTAGGGCAAACAGAGATTTTTTTGTTTCTTAATTGTCAAAAAATTTGATAAAATAGTGTATAAAATATTAAACAGTGTATAAAAAAATTTACATACCAGGAGGCTGTCATGTTTGAATTACCTTCAGTCAAAGAAATAATTGAAAAGAATTTCATCTGTCTTAACACAAACAATGAAAGTGCCTTAGTCAGTGTTTATTTAGATGATACGTTTTCTTCATTAGCTGATGCCTGCAGGCGTCATGCAGCCGTTGCCGTTGTAAATTCAAGCGGTCAAGAACTAGGCTGCATCACAAATGAACAAATCATTGATTTTTTGCATGATTCCTACAACCAATTAAAGGCTTTCTATGAAGCTGTCATCCATACATCGGACGCTTCAGTCACAGTGATTGATGCTGATGAACGTGTCCGCACATGGACAGAGGGAGCCGAAAAAATCTTCTCTGTAAAAAAAGATGAGATTGTTGGCAAGCCAATAATAGAATTCTTTGAACATCAGAATCTGCAAATTCTGGAATCCTTGTACAAAGGAAAAAGAATCCGGGGAAAGCATCACCAGCCAAGATCTGATCTTTTTGTTCTAATAAATTCAAACCCCGTTCACTTTAATGGACGAATTATCGGGGCTGTTGTATCGGAAACTGATGTGACAAGCCAGGTGGTTCTTAATGAGAAATTATTTAATATGTCGACTGAGGTTCACCGTTTAGAACAGGAGATGGCGAAATACAGGCCTTCAGATCCCTTTAGATACATTAAAGGGAAAAGCGCGGTGATGGAAAAGACTGTAGAAATGGCGAAAAAGGTGTGCTCTGTCCGGTCAACTGTATTGATTTTAGGAGAGAGCGGAGTCGGCAAGGAGGTCTTTGCCAAATCCATTCATGAGGCAACTGAAGGACCTGAAGCACCATTTATATCAATTAATTGCGGTGCTATTCCAGCTTCATTATTTGAAAGCGAATTATTTGGCTATGAACGCGGGGCCTTTTCGGGTGCAGATCATAGAGGAAAAAAAGGAAAAATTGAGCTTGCCAGAGGGGGAACTCTTTTCCTGGATGAAATTGGCGAAATGCCTTTGGAAATGCAGGTCAAGATGCTTCGTGTGCTTCAAGAAAGAAAATATTACAAGGTTGGCGGTGAAAAAGAGATTGAAGCAAATTTCCGGGTAATTGCTGCAACCAATAGGGATTTAAAAGAATTAATAAACGAAGGCCTATTTCGGGAGGATTTATATTATCGGCTAAATGTTGTCAGTTTAAAAATCCCTCCTTTAAAAGAACGCTGTGAGGATATCGTTGAACTCATTCATTACTTTTTAAATGATTTTTCACTGCGGTATCAGCGGCCGATCCATCATTTTTCCCAGGAAGTTATGCAGGAAATGCTTCAATATGATTGGCCAGGCAATGTTCGGGAACTGCGTAATGTGGTTGAACGTCTGGTTGTCTTTGCAACAGATGGAGTCATTCGAAAAGAATATTTGCCATTCCACTCAGCAATGAGCTATCCAGATGCATCTGATATGGATCTTCAGGAAAACAGCATAGAAATAAAAACGGGCATTGTGCCGCTTCAGGAAGAAATGGATCGGCATGAAAAGCAAGTGCTCGAAAAAGCATTGGCATTAACCGGCGGCAACAAATTAGAATGTTCGAAAAAACTGGGAATCACCCGAGCGACTCTCTACAATCGTCTCAAACGTCTTGGATTAAGCTGATTTAATATCCAGACTTCAAAGTTGGTACGATTTTTGCATTGTATTTTTGCATATACCTGAAGAGGAGGATTTCCAAATGAGTAACAAAGAGGCACTTGTGATCTGCCGCTGTGAAGAGGTTACCTATGGGCAGGTTTTCGCAACTGCAAAAGAACATCAGTGTACATCCAGGGAATTGAAGCTTAGAACAAGAGCTGGAATGGGATTTTGTGGAGGACGCACTTGCAGGGTCATGGTCGATCGGATTATTGAAAGTATCGTCCCTAATACAGGCGAAGGTGAAATTCCCTTAAAATATCAGCCTCCAATTCGCCCTGTAACTTTTGGAACGGCAGGTGATAATAATGGCTAGAATTATAGATCATCCGGTTTTAGGCAAATTAGATGATAGAAAAAAGATTCCATTCACATTTGATGGAAAAGAATATGAAGCATATGAAACTGAAACAATCGCTGCAGCTCTGCTGGCAAACGGTGTGAGAACACTGCGAGTTCATGAGGAGAGCGGAACACCAAGAGGGTTTTATTGCAATATCGGCCACTGTATGGAATGCCGTGTCTATGTTAATGGGCAGGCCAATATAAGAGCCTGTTTAACGGCTGTGAAGGAAAATATGGCTGTTGAAAGAGGAAAACATCATCCTAATATAGTTAAAAGGATGGTGGAGAACCAATGATAGATGTAATCGTAATTGGAGCTGGGCCAGCAGGTTTAGCTGGTGCCATAGCCTGTGCTGAGTATGGCTTGAAAGTAACCGTCATTGATGAATTTGTCAGGCCAGGCGGCAGATTAATCGGCCAATTGCACCAGGAACCGTCCGGAGAATGGTGGAATGGAATAAAAGAATCAACTCGTCTGCATAACGAAGCACAGAAACTATCAGTAGATATCCGCTGCGGCGTTTCTGTATATAACCTTGAAAAAGATAAGGATTGCTGGAATGTTCATACGAATACAGGAACACTGATAGCTCCTTATGTGCTGGTGGCAACTGGTGCTGCTGAGTTCCCAATTCCTGTGCCAGGCTGGACTCTTCCAGGTGTTATGTCCATCGGAGCTGCACAGGTCATGACGAATGTTCATCGGGTCGAGGTTGGCAAAAAAGGGATCATCATTGGTGCAAACATTCTGGCATTTGCCATTTTAAACGAGCTCCAATTAGCCGGAATCAATGTGGAACATATTGTGCTGCCAGAAAAGAGTCCGCTTAGCCAAAATGCCGGGAAACCAGAGGAAGTCCTGAAGTCACTCCTAAATGCAGCACATCTTGCCCCGTCACCAATCTTGCGTTTCGGCAGCCGCTTTATGAAAAATAGAGGATTCCGCAAGTTAGGAATGAAATTTTACCCTAAAAGCGGCGTTAAGGTGAATGGAACCCCATTGCAGCTTAGAAAAGCATCACTGGAAATTCTTGGGAAGGATCATGTGGAAGGCGTCCTCACTGCGGATATTGATGCGAATGGAAACGTGATCAAAGGTACGGAAAAAATATACGAAGCAGATTTCGTGTGTATCGCAGGCGGCTTGTATCCGTTAGCAGAGCTTACAGCAGTTGCCGGCTGCCCATTCCAATACGTACCAGAACTTGGGGGACATGTTCCACTTCATTCTGAAAAAATGGAAACTCCGCTCGAAGGATTATTTGTTGCCGGGAATATCACTGGCATTGAAAGCGGAAAAATCGCTATGGCCCAGGGAACAACAGCAGGGATTTCGATTGCTAAATATGCTGGAAAAGGCAGCACTGACATCACCCAGAAGCTTGAACAGGCACTGAGAAACGTTCATACAGTCCGTCAAAACGCTGCCATCCAATTCAACCCTGAAATTGCAAACGGCCGGAGGAAAGTCTATGAACTTTGGGACGATCTTTATGGGAAAGAACAGGATTCTTTACAGGAGATAGGATGAAATGATAATCATCCAAAAGCAAATTTTCATAAAAAAAACCGCCCTCCCTATTCGGAGGCCGGTTCTTTCTTTTCATGCCGTTTATTAAGCACTTTCAAGACTTCGCTAAAAGGCAGTTCCTGCTCCCGCAGCAGCACCATCAAATGATAAATCAGGTCTGCAGCTTCCCATTTCAGTTCGTCCTTATCACGATTTTTCGCAGCGATGATAACTTCTGCGGATTCTTCGCCGACCTTCTTCAGGATTTTATCTACGCCTTTTTCAAAAAGATAGGTTGTGTAGGCTCCTTCCGGTCGTGTCTTTTCGCGTTCTTCAATGACTTTTTCAAGTGTATTAAGGATTTCGTAGTCAGATAAACCGCCTGACTCTTCCCCATATACTCTTTCCTCAAAGCAGCTGACTGTTCCCTTGTGGCAGGCAGGTCCCGCTGGTTCAGCCAATACCACAATGGCATCCTGGTCACAGTCAATCTTCATTTCTACAATTCTCTGCGTGTTTCCGCTTGTTGCCCCTTTGTGCCAGAGCTCATTGCGGGAACGGCTGAAAAACCAGGTCTCCCCTGTTTCCGCTGATTTTAAAAGGGATTCCCGATTCATATAAGCTAATGTTAATACCTCTTTTGTGTTCGCATCTTGCACAACGGCAGGGATCAGTCCCTTTTCGTCAAACTTTACACCATCGATATTCATCGGACTACCACCCCTTTTTCCTTAATAAAAGCTTTCACTTCTGCCACAGATGTTTCTTTATAGTGAAAAATAGATGCTGCCAACGCGGCATCCGCTTTCCCATCAATAAATGCTTCTGCAAAGTGATCGGCGTTTCCTGCCCCGCCAGAAGCAATAACCGGAATCGAAACGGCCTCGCTTACTGCTTTTGTCAGCTTAATGTCGAAGCCCTTTTTCTCACCGTCTGAGTCCATGCTTGTCAGTAAAATTTCTCCGGCACCGCGCTCTGCCGCTTCACGGGCCCAGGAGATAACCTCCAGATCAGTCGGCGTGCGTCCGCCATGTGTGTACACCCGCCAGGAACCGAGCTGTTCATCGTATTTAGCATCAATCGCCACAACGATGCACTGTGATCCGAAAAAATTTGCCCCTTCTGTAATTAAGTCAGGATTGTTTACGGCAGCTGTATTAAGAGAAACCTTATCAGCCCCCGCCCGTAAAATTCGCTTCATATCTTCAAGCGCGTTTATCCCTCCGCCGACTGTAAAGGGAATGGCCAGCTCCGACGCAACAGCCTTCACAACTTCAACCATTGTTTTCCGGCCTTCATGAGAAGCGGAGATATCAAGGAAAACCAGCTCGTCAGCTCCCTGCCCATCATAAAATCGGGCAAGCTCAACCGGATCACCGGCATCACGCAGCTGCACAAATTGCACCCCTTTTACCACACGGCCGTCCTTTACATCCAGACAGGGAACAATGCGTTTCGTCAGCATTATGCCTTCACCTCTTTCAAAGCTTCCGCAACGGTAAACCGGCCTTCATATATTGCCTTTCCAACGATGGCCCCGGCAACACCTTCAGATGTGTATTCCTGAAGTTCCGCCAAATCAGCCAGCTGGCTGACCCCGCCGGATGCAATTACACTTTTGCCAGTTTCCCGCGCAAGCAGGCGAACGGCTTCAACGTTAGGTCCAGAAAGCATTCCATCTGTTGCGATATCTGTAAAAATAAATGTTTCCGCACCGGCGTCGGCGAATCGCTTACCCAAGTCAACTGCCTTTACTTCAGATGTCTCCAGCCAGCCGTGAGTGGCCACATAGCCATTTTTCGCATCAAGTCCTACCGCTATGGCTTTGCCATATTTGCGGATCATGTCAATAGCAAACTCCGGATTGGAGACGGCGATGCTTCCAATGATTACGCGTGTTACACCGTTATCAAGGTAATGAAGGATGTCTTCTTCTGTACGGATTCCCCCGCCGATCTGGACAGAGGCCCCAAGTTCGCGGGCAGCCTGGATGACATACTGATCATTAACCCGCTTCCCATCCTTTGCCCCGTCAAGATCGACCATATGAATCCAGTCTGCTCCTTCATCAGCAAACTTTTTGGCCATATCAAACGGAGAGTCTCCATACACCGTTTCCTTATCATAATCCCCCTGCAGGAGCCGGACGCACTTGCCGCCTCTCATATCGATTGCCGGATAGATGGTAAAACTCATTTCACAGACATCCTTTCTTCAACCAGCTCGGTAAAATTGCGTAAAAGCGCCATGCCGAGCGAACTGCTTTTTTCAGGGTGGAACTGCATGCCGAACACATTGCCCCTGCCGACCACTGCCGGCACTTCTACATCATACAAACTCCTGCTGATAACTACCTTTTTATCATCTGTATCTACAAAATAAGAGTGGACGAAATAGACATAATCTTCATCAAGCCCTTTTAAAATCGGCGAACCCTGCAGGAATTCAAGACGGTTCCAGCCCATATGCGGAACTTTGTACGTTTCACCTTCTGCTGTTGCACCGGGAAACCGCCTCACATGGCCAGGCAGAAGCTGCAATCCTTCTGTCAGTCCATTCTCTTCACTGCTTTCAAATAAAAGCTGCATGCCAAGGCAAATGCCAAGGAGCGGCTTGCCTGTATCAGCAAACTCCTTAACCAAATCTGCCAGGCCAGTAGAATTTAAGATATTCATTGCATCCTTGAAAGAACCGACACCCGGCAAAATCAGGGCATCCGCTCTCAGAAGCTCGTCTTTATTTTCAGAAAGGAAATAAGCAACCTCCAGCCGTTCAAGTGCTTTACTGACACTGAACAAATTCCCCATCCCGTAATCGATGATGCCGATCATTTACAACAGCCCTTTCGTTGAGGGAACTCCCTTAATCCGCGGATCAATCGTCGATGCTTCATCCAGCGCACGAGCTAGCGCTTTGAAAATCGCCTCAATGATGTGGTGTGTATTCTGTCCATAGTGAACAATGACATGCAGGTTCATTCTCGCTTCAAGCGCGAGTTTCCAGAGAAATTCATGCACTAGCTCTGTATCAAATGTCCCCACCTTTTGGCTTGGGAACTCGGCACGCATCTCAAGGTGAGGGCGGTTACTGAGGTCAACTACCACTTGAGCCAGTGCTTCGTCCATTGGAACAAAAGCATTCCCATAGCGCTTGATGCCATTTTTATCTCCTAAAGCATCCTTCAGCACCTGGCCTAAGCAGATGCCAATGTCCTCTGTAGTATGGTGATCATCCACATCGGTGTCGCCATTTGCAACGATATTCAAGTCAAATTGTCCGTGCTTGGCAAACAGGTCCAGCATATGTGTCATAAAAGGCACGCCTGTTTCCAGATCGCTTTTGCCTTCTCCGTCTATATTTAAGGATAGAGTGATATTCGTTTCATTGGTTCTACGTGAAATTTCAGCAGTTCTGGCCATGATTATTCCTCCAGCTTATTTTCTTAGTCTTGTTTCAATGGATCTGGCATGGGCTTCAAGGCCTTCCAGACGCGCAAAGGCCGCAATTTTCTCGGCGTTATCTTTTAATGCTTTTTCGCTGTATAAAAGAATGCTTGATTTCTTTTGAAAATCCTCCACATTAAGCGGGCTTGAAAAACGGGCTGTCCCGTTTGTCGGCAGGACGTGGTTTGGACCGGCAAAATAATCGCCAACCGGTTCAGGGCTGAATCTTCCGAGGAAGATCGCTCCCGCGTGACGAATCCGTCCAAGAAGCTCCATCGGATTTTCTGTTAAAATCTCCAGATGTTCAGGAGCCAGGCTGTTCACTGTTTCAACAGCTTCATCCATGCTTTCCGTCACATAAATAGCTCCGTAATTCCTGATGGACCCAGCGGCAATTTCCTGGCGGGGCAGCTCGGCAAGCTGGCGTTCCACTTCTGCTGACACCGCTTCTGCCAAAGCAGAAGATGGTGTCACGAGCACAGCGCACGCCATAGGATCATGCTCAGCCTGTGATAGCAGATCGGCCGCCGCATCATCTGGCTGTGCCGTTTCATCTGCAAGAATCGCAATTTCACTCGGACCTGCGATCATATCTATATCAACATCCCCAAAAACTTCGCGTTTTGCGAGGGCAACGTAGATGTTCCCCGGACCTGTGATCTTGTCGACAGGCCGGATCGATTCGGTTCCATATGCCAATGCAGCAATCGCCTGGGCTCCGCCGACTTTATAGATTTCTTCCGCACCGGCGATGTGTGCTGCTGCCAGAACGGCCGGAGGCAGCTTTCCAGTCTTTTTATCAGGAGGAGAAGTAATCACGATTCTCTTGACCCCCGCAACCTTTGCCGGAATCACATTCATGAGTACGGATGACGGGTATGCCGCCGTTCCGCCCGGAACATACAGGCCAACTGAATCAAGCGGTGTAATCTTTTGGCCAAGGACTGTGCCGTTCTCTTCTGTTGTCATCCAGGAAGGACGAAGCTGTTTTTCATGAAAAGACCGGATATTTTCGGCAGCTTCTTTAATGATCTCAAGGATTTTCCCATCCACTTGACTCAACGCTTCTCCTATTTCAGCCTGTGGTACCTTTAATTCATCCAGAGAGATGCCATCAAATTTTTCTGTGTACTCTTTTAAAGCTTGATCGCCGTTTTGGCGGACTGTTTCAATAATATTTTTTACAATCGCCCGCTGTTCTTCTGTTCCGTTATCAACAGACCGTTTAATTGAAATCTGGTCATCAATTTTTAAAATTTTCATAGGGGTTCTACATCCTTTTAAGAGCTTATTTCTTCTCCTGAAATAACTTCTGTCAGCCGGCCAACCAGCTCGCTGATTCGTTCATCCTTAATGCGGTAGCTGACTGGATTGACGATCAATCTTGAGGTGATTCCGACAATGGTTTCGTATTCAACGAGCCCGTTTTCTTTCAGTGTCCGGCCGGTTGATACAATATCCACGATCCGGTCCGCCAGCCCGATCATCGGGGCCAGTTCTATGGAGCCGTTCAATTTAATGATCTCCACCTGCTCCCCCTGTTCACGGAAATACGCTGCCGCAATCTGCGGATACTTTGTAGCAATTTTAGGAGCCACATCATTCAGCCTGGTGTTTGGCAGTCCCGCAACAGCGAGATAACAGGCACTAATTTTCAAATCAAGAAGCTCGTAGACATCCCGCTCTTCTTCAAGCATTACGTCCTTTCCGGCAATCCCAAGGTCTGCTACACCATGCTCCACATACGTTGGCACATCCATCGGCTTTGCCAGGATAAAGCGGAAATTCTCTTCCGGCACATCGATTATCAATTTACGTGAATCATCAAATTCCGGCGGCAATTGAAAGCCTGCACGGCGGAGCAATTCAGCTGCTTCTTCAAAAATGCGGCCCTTTGGCATCGCAATCGTTAAAACATCACTCATTTTATGCTCTCCTTTCCAGCTTTTCCGACTAAAAAGGTAATGTCCTCGTACTGGCTGGTGCAGGCATCTATGTCCTTAACACCGCTAATATCCTGCAGGACCACTTTCTTTCCGGCAGAACGTTCTTCCTTCGCAAAATCGAATGCCTCTTTGCGGCGTTCCGGACTGTATAAAATGCAGTAAACAGGTTCAGCCTCATTGCTGTCTTCCAGCGCTTCAAGCAGGCGGTCCAATCTGATGGCAAAGCCGGTTGCTCCCGTATCTTTTCCGAACTTTTGAAGCAGCAGATCGTAGCGGCCGCCATTTCCGATCGGGAAACCAACATTTCCTGCATATACTTCAAATAGAATGCCCGTATAGTAGCTCATATGGCTGACAAGCGTTAAATCAAATTTAACTGTGCCTTCCTGGCCGTAGTCCCGCATAATGCTCCAAAGCTGTTCAAGCTCAGCCAATGCCTTTTTTCCTGTGCCGTTTTCCAGAAGGCCATAGGCAATCTCAATGACTTCTTCACCGCCCCTTAATTTAAGGAAATCCAGAAGCCTTTGTTTATCAATGGACGAAAGTGCCAGACTCTTTACATGTTCCCTGTATCCTACATAATTTTTCTCATATAAAAATCTTGTCAAGTTTTCCACTCGTTCTTCCGTTCCTAAAATCTGCTGGAAGAAGTCACGGACAAAGCCGATGTGGCCTGCTGAAAGCTGAAAGTTCCGAAGCCCTGCTTCTTTTAGAGCAGAGATCATGAGCGCCATTCCTTCGCCATCCGCACTGATCGTATGATCCCCAATGCATTCAACACCGATTTGCTCAAACTCAGCCGGCCTGCCTCCCTCCCGCTGCTGTGCGCGGTATACATTGGCCGAATACGCAAGCCTGATCGGCAGCTCGTCTTTTAAGAGACGGGATGCTGCCACCCTTGCAATCGGCGCTGTCATATCCGGCCGGAGAACCAGGGTATGGCCCTGCTGATCAAGCAGCTTGAACAGCTGCTGATCCAATATCGCTGAAGCCGCCCCTACTGTTTCGTAGTATTCAAGTGCAGGCGTTTCGATAAACTGATAGCCCCAGCGTTTCATTTCCTCCTGGATGGATGTACGGACTGCAGCTTTTCTTTCGTATAGATCAGGTAATGTATCTCTCATGCCTAACGGCTTTTCAAACATAAATAATCGGCTCAAACCATTCACCTCTATGACTTAAAAATTCCGAATCCTTTAGTTCGCTAATATGGTAGTAGATTGAAGTTATATGTAGTTTAACGCGCATTCACCACGCCGTCAACCAAAAGAGACTGAAAAAATAAAAAAAGACTCCTTTTTTAAAAAGGAGCTTACTTATATAGTTTGTTCTTTTTTCGACAGGTTATTTGAAGTTATTGATTAGAAAAACTCCGCCAGCCTAAGCAAGCGGAGTTTTCTTTTTATCTGTACCATATATGGGATCGTCCGCCCAGCGAGCGCCAAGCTCTTCCTTTGTATAGATGACACGCATCGGATTGCCGCCAACGAACGCACCGGACGGGACATCCTTATGGACAAGCGTTCCGGCTGAAATAATGGCACCATCACCGATTGTGACACCCGGCAGTATAGTTGAGTTAGCGCCAATCATGACTCCACTGCCAATTTCAACCCGGCCGAGGCGGTATTCCTTAATCAGATATTCATGAGCAAGGATTGTCGTGTTGTAGCCGATGACCGTGTTGCGGCCGACGCTTATTTTTTCCGGGAACATGACATCCAGCATCACCATTAGTGCAAATGATGTCTGGTCCCCCACCTTCATTCTCAGAAAATTACGGTAGAGCCAATTTTTCATTCCCAGAAATGGCGTATAGCGCGCAAGCTGAATCACAATAAAGTTTTTGACCACCTTCAGGAACGGAACCGTTTTATACACATGCCAGAGAGAATTGCCTCCCTCTACCGGAAAACGCTCCGTTTTTCTCATTGATTTTCTGCCTCAAGGATATCGAGCAGGTCAGCCATATTGTCCAGCATATAATCCGGTTCAAAGCGCGCAAGGAATTCGCGGCCTTTCGCTGTCCAGGCAACACCAGCCGTTTTCGTGCCGGCGTTTTTTCCGCCATCGATATCGTGTGAATTATCGCCGACCATAATGGCTTCCTCCGGCTTCGCATCCAGCAGGCTCAACGCCTTCAAGATTGGCTCCGGATCCGGCTTTGGCTTATCCACATGATCAAGCGTGACAACCACATCGAAAAACTGATCAAGATTAGTCAGCTTTAAGCCCTTTTCAACTACATTGGAAACTTTCGTCGTAACAATGCCCAATTTATAGCCTGATTCTTTTAAAGCCCGAACCGTTTCAAACACGCCGTCAAACTCCTTCACCAGCACGTCATGGTTCTTAATATTGTACTCCCGGTAAACCGAGATCATTTCCTCCACTTTTTCCGGGTTGATGGTCTCAAATGTTTCATGCAGGGTCGGCCCCATGAACGGAAGTACATCTTCCCGCTGATAGCGGTCAGGATAATATTTTCCGAGCGTATGCAAAAACGAGGAAATAATCAATTCATTTGTATCAATTAGTGTTCCATCTAGATCAAACAATAGTGTGTTAATGCTCATATGTTGCTTCCTTTCTTTTTGCCAGATCAGCACGGTTCCAAATCATCGCCACCACCAGTGTCAGAATGATCGCCACACCCAGGCGGATCAGCAGAAGCGGCAAGACCGGAATGCCAAGCGGCACGAAAATCAGTGTATCTTCAACGACCGCATGACAGGCTACAAGGAAAATAAATGCAATCGTTACATCTTTTTTGCTGACGCCATCTTCCTCTACAGCCTGGATCATGACACCCGCCCCATAAGCAAGGCCAATCAGCAATCCGGCTGCAAGGGTTGTAGACGTATTTTCTTTCATTCCAAGTCCCCTTGTCACAGGCGCCATCCATCTTGAAAAGACAGCAAGCCATTGCTTATCTTTTAAGATCTGAATAATGATCATCAGCGGAATGACGATGATGGCAAGCTGGAGAATGCCGAGCAAAGCAGTCTGCAGTGCATCCAGCAGGATTGGCAATGCCCCCGACATCTGCTCTTCTTTTGCCGGAATAAATCCGTACTTAGCCGTTTCGGATCCGCCCTGCCAAACAAGGTTGATAACAATGGCACTCAACAGCGCCAATCCGAAACGGACGGTAAGAACGACCCAAAGCTTAACGCCAACCTTCAAAGCGACTCCCGTTTCAATCAGCATATTATGTGAAAACGACAGCATGACGGCAATAATAAACACTTCTTTAACCGTTAAATCGAGCGTAAGGATAGCTCCAATTCCGGCATACAAATTCAAGAAGTTCCCCAAAACAAGCGGTATGGCTGCATCTCCTGACAGCCCGATAAGATTCATAAGGGGTGTGATCAGCTTGATAACCCATGGAAGCACCGGCGTATGCTGCAGCAGTGCCACAATCAGTGTGACCGGGAATATGACTTTCCCGAGTGTCCATGTTGTTTTTAAGCCGGCCATCAGCCCCTTTTTGGATGATTCAACCAGCATCTCTAATACTCTCCCCTATGTGTGTTATTTCCCCTCGGCTTTATCCAAATAACGAGCTTTGGCAAGACCTTCTGCTCTTCTATAAAAAATCAGAACCAGCGCTACAATAATAAGAACGATAGATATTGTCTGAGCAATTCTTAAATTCTCAGTAAGCATCAGGCTGTCGGTACGGAGGCCTTCTACGAAGAAACGTCCGATCGAGTACCAGATAACATACGAAAGGAAAAGCTCTCCGCGCCTTAAGTTTGCTCTTCTTAATAAAATAAGGATGATAAATCCAATGATATTCCAGATGGATTCATATAAAAACGTCGGATGATAATAAGCTCCGTTAATATACATCTGGTTAATGATAAATTCAGGCAGATGCATGTTCTCCAGAAACGCCCGGCTGACTTCCCTCCCGTGCGCCTCCTGATTCATGAAGTTGCCCCAGCGGCCGATTGCCTGCCCCAAAATGATGCTTGGCGCTGCAATATCAGCAAGCTTCCAGAACGAGATTTGCTTTTTCTTTGCGAAAACATAAGCGGTGATGACAGAACCAATTAAAGCTCCATGAATGGCAATTCCGCCATTCCATATTTTGATGATTTCACCCGGGTTCTGCGAGTAAAAATCCCATTGAAATATAACATAATAGATCCTTGCGGAAATAATCGCAATGGGAATGGCCCACAGCATTAAATCGGCAAAGATGTCCTTAGGGAGTCCCCTTCTTTCCCCTTCCCTCATCGCGATAATGAGAGCCAGTGCAATGCCGAGGCCGATAATCAGACCATACCAGTGGACCTGAATCGGCCCAAGGGAAATGGCAATCGGATCTAACGGCTGAATATTGTTTTCCATGATCACTTCTCCTTTCGAAAAGCGCAAGGCGCCCTTTATCTATTCTTTTTTGAAGCCTGATGAGGTTTTACAGCTTTCAATCAAACGTTTGATTGAAAAATGGTTGACCTGTTTTCACAGATTAACGATCATCATGGTCTCCGTCTTCAATTACATCTGAGAGGCGGTTCGTGAACTGTTCCGCTGCATTCATTCCCATTCTCTTTAAGCGGAAGTTCATGGCAGCCACCTCAATGATGACAGCGAGATTTCGTCCGGGTCTAACCGGAATGGTCAGTTTCGTAATCTCCGTATCAATGATTTTCATTTTTTCTTCATCAAGGCCGAGACGATCGTACTGTTTTTTCGGGTCCCACAGCTCCAAATTCATAACCACAGAGATTTTTTTATAGCTGCGGACAGCTCCAGCACCGAACAGTGTCATAACATTGATAATGCCGAGACCGCGGATTTCAAGCAGATGTTCAATCAATTCGGGTGAATTTCCCACCAGGTAATCTTCATCTTCCTGCCTGATCTCCACACAGTCATCCGCAACAAGGCGGTGTCCGCGTTTTACTAATTCGAGTGCCGTCTCGCTTTTACCTACTCCGCTTTTACCTGTTATCAGCACCCCTACCCCATAAATATCAACAAGGACGCCGTGAACAGCTGTCGTTGGAGCAAGCTTGCTTTCCAGAAAATTTGTCAGCAAACTGGAAAAACGGGTCGTTTTTTGCTTGGAGCGAAGCAGCGGAACCGATTCTCTCTCGGCTGCTTCAATCAGTTCTTCAGGGATATCAAGTCCTCTCGTCACGATTATGCCGGGCGTAATATCTGTACAGAGGCGTTCAAGCCGGATTTCCCGCTCAGAATTTGTTAACGTTTCAACGAAAGACAGTTCCGTTTTTCCGATCAATTGAACGCGTTCAGCCGGATAATAATCAAAATAACCTGCCATCTCCAAGCCCGGACGTGAAATATCACTCGTTGTAATCGGCCGGTTTATGCCCTCCTCTCCGGCAATCAATTCAAGCCCAAATTTTTCTATAATATCTTTCGTGCGCACTTTTACCAAAATAAGTTCCTCCTTTAATGCTGGCACTGCCGGATGATCTCTTTATATGTAACTCTTTAATTCTTTAAGTTCATGAAGTTTCACTCTATTTTAGCACTTTTTAACCCAGAACCAAATTTCTGAAATCGAATTTTTTAAAATTAACACTAGGCCCATTTGCTTAATCCTCTTTAAAAAGGACAATTTTCAGGATTGTTATGCGTATAAATATGATGACATGCCCATATAAAAATATATAAATGGTATAGACAACTATACTGAACCTTGTTAAGATGGGGATGTAAGCGAATTCATTTATTTTTTTAGCTCTTATTACGTTTATTCATTTTAAAAAAAGAGGGGGAAAAGCTCATGCGGAAAGAAGAACGTTTGGCGAAAGAGATTACGGAGCAGTTGGGCGGCACAGGCAATATTGCGGAACTGGCCTCCTGCATGACCCGTCTTCGCGTGAAGCCGGTCGATGAAAGCAAAGTCAATCTGAATGGCATCAAGGATATTGACGGCGTTATGGGTGTTGTGGAAGCAGAAACACTCCAAATCATACTGGGACCAGGAATCGTCACCAAAGTAGCTGACGAAGTTTCCAGAATGACAGGCAAAAATGTTTCTTCCGTTGATGATGAAGAAGAGATTGACACTTCATTGGAGGGACTGGCAGCCCGGACGAAAGCCGGACTCAATGAGAAAAACGCTACACCGTTCAAGCTGTTTTTACGAAAAATTGCAAGTATCTTCATCCCGCTGATCCCGGCTATCGTTGCTTCCGGTTTGATAGCAGGGATCAATAATGTAATTATCAAATCAGGCGGAGATCCGGAATCTACTCTTGTGCAAATGCTTGATCTGATTGGCTGGGGTTTATTCGGTTACCTGGGGGTATTTGTTGGTATTAACACAGCAAAGGAGTTTGGAGGATCTCCTGCTCTGGGCGGTGCGGCCGGTATTCTATTAATTAATCCAGGCCTTGCCAATATCACTTTGTTCGGTGAAGCGCTGGTGCCGGGCCGCGGAGGGCTTATCGGAGTCATGCTCGCTGCTGCATTGGTGGCCTTTTTGGAAAAAAGAATCCGCAGAGTCGTTCCTTCAGCTGTTGATATAATCGTAACACCGACACTTGCATTATTAATTACAGGCTTTGCAACCTTCTTCATCCTGCAGCCTGTTGGCGGATTCCTGTCAGATATCATTACTAAAGGCCTGCTTGGCATACTTGATGTCGGCGGCATTCTGGCTGGATTAGTACTTGCCGGAACATTCCTTCCTTTAGTTGTAACTGGTTTGCATCAAGGTTTAACACCAGTTCACATGGAATTGATTAACTCAATCGGCGATGACCCGCTGCTGCCGATTCTTGCAATGGGCGGTGCAGGCCAGGTAGGTGCGGCATTCGCCATTTATTTCAAGACAAAAAATGCCCGTCTGAAGAGAGTCATTAAAGGCGGACTTCCGGTTGGAATGCTTGGAATCGGCGAACCGCTTATTTTCGGGGTTACCTTGCCGCTGGGACGCCCATTCCTGACAGCATGTCTTGGAGCTGCTGTCGGCGGTGCTTTCCAGGCGTTCTTCAAAATTGCTACAGTAGCCATCGGGGTTTCCGGCATACCGCTTGCCTTCCTCGTTCACACCAATCAAATCATACTGTATCTGATTGGCCTATTAATTGCCTATGCTTTTGGCTTCCTGTTCACATGGCTGTTCGGATTCAAAGAGGAAATGGCTAAAAATATATAAAAGCGGAAGCGCCTTGTCCACCCCGACACCTCGAGGGGCTAGGCGCTCCTCCTAAAAGCTAACGCTTTTAGTCGTGGATGATGATGCTGTCGAAGCGTTCCTTGTGGAGCTAGACAGTTATCCATACTCAAGATTTTATATTTTCTAATTTAGGAGAAGGAGGAGCCATTCCTCCTTCTTTACTTATGAGTCCCCGTTTTTACAAAATTCAGATTTAAAGAGGTGACCAGGATGCTTGGAATATCAGTTTACTTATCAGAAGAGCGTCAGTATCAAAATGCGGAATGGATAGAAAGGGCGGCTTCTCACGGCCTCACTTCCATTTTCACATCCCTCCATATTCCCGAAGATGACCACAGCACTTATAAACATTTACTTCAGAATCTTGGGGCTTTGGCAAAGCAGCATCATATGGAACTCCTCGCAGATGTTTCTCCCCAATCATTGGACCATTTAGGATTGGACTGGGATTCGATTGATACACTTCTCGAATGGGGCCTTACCGGAATCCGGGCTGATTATGGCTTCACTTCTGAACAGATTGTTGAACTCTCAAAAAAAATGAAACTTGGTATCAATGCCAGTACGATCTCTGCTGAAGAATTGCATGAGTGGATGGAACTGGGATTAAAAACCAATAATATAGAAGCCTGGCATAACTTTTACCCGCGGCCGGAAACCGGTTTGAATAAAGACTTTTTAATAGAGCGAAATAAGCTCCTAAAAGGCATGGGGATAACTACCATGGCATTTGTACCTGGAGACGGGGAGTTTCGCGGGCCCCTTTTTGCCGGTTTGCCTACTCTTGAAAAACACCGGGGCTCGTCACCTGCTGCTGCTGCGGCTGAACTGCTGAACAGCTGCTGGACAGACAAGGTATTGATAGGTGATCATTCTGTAAAAGATAGGACTCTTGCACAGCTGGCGAAAATTGCGGAAGGTGCCGTGCCTCTCCGGATCGAGCTGATCGGCGAACAAATCTATGAGGATCTTCTTAACAAACCTCATACAAATCGGATGGATCCTGCCCGGGATGTTGTCAGGTCGGTTGAATCAAGATCCTATGCCGGGCAGGGATCAAATAAATGGGAACCTGTAAACCAGCTGGAACGTAAAAAAGGCAGTGTCACAGTTGATAATATTCTATACGGCCGCTACGCAGGAGAGATGCAAATTATATTAGCAGATCTCCCTCATGATGAACGCGTGAATGTAATCGCCAGAGTAATAGAAGAAGATATGCCCCTGCTGAATCAGATTAAGGCAGGAACTAAATTTCAATTAATAGTGAGGGATAAATAATGAATATTACAAAGCTGAATACAGAGCAGCGAAACCCAAAAACAATGGAAATAGATTTAATGACAACAGAAGAAATTATTACAATCATAAATCAGGAGGATACAATTGTTCCTAATGCCATCGCAAGAGAAATCCCTCACATTGTAAAAGTGGTGGATGAAATTACGGAGAGCTTTAAAAAAGGAGGCCGCTTGATTTACGTTGGAGCCGGCACCTCAGGACGTCTTGGCATTATCGATGCTTCAGAATGTCCGCCGACATATGGAACAGACCCTGAAATGGTTGTCGGCATTATCGCCGGGGGCAAGGAAGCCATGACCGAGGCGGTTGAAGGTGCTGAGGATGACAGTGAACAGGGACGCCAGGATGTCGCCGATATTCAATTATCAGACAAGGACGTGCTTGTCGGCATTGCGGCGAGCGGCCGTACGCCATACACGATCGGAGCTCTTCAATACGGAAACGAAGTCGGTGCTATTACTGTTTCAGTTGCCTGCACCAAAGATTCCGAAATGGGGAAAATCTCTAAATATACGATTGCACCTATCACAGGTCCGGAAGTGGTTACAGGCTCTACAAGAATGAAAGCAGGCACTGCACAAAAGCTCGTCCTGAACATGCTAACGACAGCATCCATGATCAAGCTGGGAAAAGTGTACGGCAATTTAATGGTAGATGTGCAGATGACAAATGAAAAGCTGTTTAAGCGTGCTGAGAATATCGTTAAAATGGCTACAGGTGCATCTGATGAAGAAGCCCGGGCTGCACTTAAAGAACAGAACTATCATACGAAGGCCGCCATTCTTCAGATTTTAACAGGATTAAAAGGTGAAGCAGCCGCCGAGCTTCTGAAAAAGCATAATGGCTACTTACGGGAAGCAGCTGCGGATACAAATTAATCATTTTTTGGTATGTATTTCTCCTAAATCTCAAATAAATAGGATAGGAAGCGTCCGATCGCCTTCTATCCTATTTTTAGTTGTATAGACCAAAAAGTGTTAGAAAGTTAAATCCTTGAACTGGTATAGACATCTCAGCACAAACCTTTTATAATAAAAGTATCATTCAAACGGAGATGAACTGAAATGAGCCGTATATTACTGAAAAATGCCAGAATCCTTCTGGAAAACAGCACGATTGATAAAGGTTTTATTTTAATAGAAAATGAGCATATCCTGAAGACTGGAACCTTGGAGGAGCTTCCTGCCATCGGCCAGGATACAGAAATTATAGAACTTTCCCCTGAGCACACAATCAGTCCGGGGTTTATTGATGTCCACATACATGGCGCTGGCGGTGCCGATACGATGGATGCTACATTTGAAGCGCTGAACACAGTGGCCGGCGTTTTGCCTGAAGAAGGGACTACAAGCTTCCTGGCCACAACCATCACACAGGAAAAAGAGAAAATAGAAGCTGCACTGATCAATGCGGCTCACTTTCAAAAAGAACAAAATACTCCCGGCAAGGCGGAAGTAATCGGAATTCACCTGGAGGGACCGTTTATTAACGAAGCAAGAGGAGGAGCCCAGCCGAAGGATCATATCCTGGAGCCTGATATTGAACTCTTTAAGCGCTGGCAGGAAGCAGCGGACGGAACGATCAAACTGATCACACTGGCACCAGAAAAAGCTAATGGCTATGAATTTATCCGCTATTTAAGTGAAAATGGCGTTGTCCCTTCAATCGGCCATAGTGATGCCATTTTTACCGAAATGGAAAAGGCTGTTCAGGCTGGAGCTAAACAGGTGACCCACCTGTTTAACGGAATGAGAGGCATGCATCACCGTGAACCTGGTGTTGCCGGCGCTTCGCTTTTATTTAAGGAATTGATCGTTGAAATGATCGCTGACGGCATCCATGTCCGGCCAGAGATGATCAAGCTTGCACTAAACGCCAAAGGCGCTGATGGTATGATCCTGATAACCGATTCGATGAGAGCCAAATGCCTGAAAAATGGCCATTATGATCTTGGCGGACAGGATGTAAAGGTCGAAAATGGCCAGGCACTGCTTGCTGACGGCACATTGGCTGGAAGCATCTTAAAAATGAAAGACTCCATAAAAAATATGATTGACTTTACAGATATACAGCTGCATGAAGCTGTCCGGCTTGCGAGCAGCAACCCGGCCAGACAGCTCAATATTTTCGACCGGAAAGGCAGCATTTCAGAAGGCAAGGATGCGGACCTGGTTGTACTCGATGAGAACCTTGAAGTTGCCATGACCTTCTGCCGAGGCGTCAAAGCCTTCGAACGTGAGGTGAAAGGGAATTGAAAATCATTCGAACAGCCGATTATCACGATATGAGCCGAAAAGCTGCCAGGCTGGTGATTGATAAAGTCCGCCGGCAGCCTGATATGACATTAGGGCTTGCAACCGGCAGTACACCAAAAGGAGTTTATGCCGAACTGATTAAAGATCATCAGGAAAATGGCACTTCTTATGCAAAAGCCACGACGATTAATTTGGACGAATATATCGGCCTGCCCCCAACTGATCCTAATAGCTACAGGCATTTCATGAATAGCGAACTATTTGATCATCTGGACATCAAGCTCGAAAACACGCATCTTCCCAATGGAGCCGCAGAAGATATGTCCAGGGAATGCGAACGGTATGAACAGCTGATCAAGGATCTGGTGGACATTGATCTCCAGGTGCTGGGAATCGGACGCAACGGACATATCGGATTCAATGAACCGGGCACTGCCTTTAACAGCCGTACGCATGTCGTGGACCTTGCGGAAAGCACGCGTAAGGCTAACGCAAGATTTTTCAGTTCTATAGAAGACGTTCCAGCCCAAGCCATTACAATGGGAATCGCTTCGATTCTTGATAGCCGGGAAATCATCCTGCTCGCATCAGGTTCAGCCAAGGCAGAAGCCATCAGACAATTGGTTAACGGAGAGCCTGATGAACAGTTTCCCGCGTCAGCCTTGAAGCATCATCCGAATGTAACCATCATCGCTGATGAAGAAGCACTTAGCCTCGTCAGTCAGGATTGATGATCAGTACTAATAGTGATAGGAGAATTTCCATGATCGATAAGCAATCACCCATCCCGATATATCACCAATTGGAAGAGTATATTAAACAATTAATAGAAAACGGCAAGTTAAAGCCTGATGAAGCCATTCCTTCTGAGCGCGAGTATTCGGAGCAATATCAGATTAGCCGAATGACAGTCAGACAGGCATTAAATAACCTTGTCAACGATGGCTATTTATACAGGCAAAAAGGGCGCGGAACTTTTGTCAACAAGCAGAAGGTCGAACAAAAGCTTCAGGGATTAACCAGCTTTACGGAAGATATGAAAGAGCGCGGCATGGTGCCGAGCAGCCGCCTAATATCATTTGAAATCATTCCGGCCGAGCCTCAGCTGGCGAGAAAGCTTGATATAAAAGAAAACACACCGGTATATGAAATCAAACGGGTGCGGATGGCAGACAGCCTGCCCATGGCGCTGGAAACCACCTACTTGCCTGCCAATCTCGTTAAAGGGCTTACGGAAGAAATCATCAACAAGTCACTTTATCAGTATATCGAAGAAAAATTATCCCTTACCATCAGGGAAGCCACCCAGCAGATTGAAGCCTCAATCGCTAAGGAAACGGAGGTAAACCACCTGCAGGTAGACCCTGGATCTCCTGTACTGCTTATCGCCCGCACTTCCTTTTTAGAGGACGGCACGCCTTTTGAGCTTGTAAAATCAGCATACCGTGCAGACCGCTACAAATTTGTTCATACGATGCAGCGCGCTGCAAAATAGGAGAAAGCCCTTAGGGTTTCTCCTATTTTCATTTTACCATGTCCTTTTGGAAGGTTTGTCCATATTATATAGATGAAGATATTTTTATCAGAAAGGAGCGATCAGATGAAGATCATATTGGATGCCGGACATGGATATAGCACCCCAGGCAAACGTGGCCCTGATGGAATAAGAGAATATGAATTCAACCGTGCAGTCGCCAGCCTTGCAAAGGAGATGCTGGGAAAGTATCAGAATACAGAAGTTTTCTTTGCCCACTCCGATGAACAGGACGTGCCGCTTGTCGAAAGAACCTCTCTGGCAAATACTCAAAACGCTGACTGCTATGTGTCCATCCATGCCAATGCGTACGGAACAGGCGAATGGAACAGCGCAGGCGGTATTGAAACATATGTCTACCCTTCCAAGCCTAGAGAAGCATTGGCATTAGCCCAAAAGATCCAGCGAAACTTAATCAGTTCTACAGGCTTGCGGGACCGGGGAGTTAAAACAGCTGATTTCCATGTGCTGCGTGAGACAAAAATGACTGCAGTTCTTGTGGAATGCGGGTTTATGACCAATAAAGAGGAAGCCTCCCTTCTCCGGACCCCCATTTACCGAAAACGCTGTGCACAGGCTATTGCAAAAGCAATTGCCGAACAATACTGCTTAAGAAAGCATGATAGAATCAAACAATACAAAGTTCAAGTTGCCTTTTCCGAAAAGCAGCTCGCCGAGAAGCTTGCCGGAAATCTGCAGAAGGATGGCTTTAATGCGACGATTATTGAATAGGAAAAAGCCAGCATTATGGATGCTGGCTTTTTAACGCATTTATTTTTCCCTCGCCGGTTCCAGGATTGCTTTTTGAATGATCAGGTTAACGATAGACATAATCACCGATACCAGAATCGCTGTGCCAAACCCGGCAATTTCAAAAGAATCACCCATAAATCCATCCGTTATCATAAGCGTGACAGCATTGATGACGAACAGGAACAAACCGAGCGTTAAAACAGTTACGGGAAGAGTTAAAATAATAAGGATTGGCTTCACAAGAATGTTCAGGATAGAAAGCATGAAGCTGGCACCAACGGCAGCCCCAAATCCCGACAAATAAAACGAATCCTTGAAAAAACCTGCGATCGCTACAAACAGGACCGCATTTATCAATATTCCCAGGATCCATCTCATTTCCT
Organism: Cytobacillus sp. EB106-05-05-XG126; assembly: GCF_058791715.1. NCBI lineage: Bacteria > Bacillati > Bacillota > Bacilli > Caryophanales > Bacillaceae > Cytobacillus > Cytobacillus sp. EB106-05-05-XG126. The sequence goes on from NZ_JBYTDU010000005.1 coordinate 158,992, forward strand.
ACAGCACCTCTTCATTCGGAAGCACAAACACAAGCAGAGCATAAACGAGTGTCATTGGAAAAACGCCAGTTGTAAATAATAAAACAATGAAAATCACCCTGAGTATGGTAGCGTCTATTCCGATCGATTTTGATAAGCCGCCCAATACTCCCGCTAATTTCCGGTTGCTGCGTGAGCGAATTAATTTATTCATTAAAAATCCCTCCTATCAAGAAAAGCGGAAGGCGCCCGCTTATAAAGGAACGCAGACTAAAACCGCCACGTCCTGTGGCAACGTCTGCATGACCCGCATCCTCCCAAAAGCTGTCGCTTTTGGTCGTGCGATGTTTACGCTGACGAGGCCTTCCTTGTCCTGCGGGCCTCAAGCATAAGATAAGCCGGCTGAAAGGTTGTTCTTTAACATTTTGGCCGGATTGAAAGAAATGTTGAGGCGACTGCCCAGGGACGACCAGCATAAGACGGTCCCTGTAAGAAGGTGTTTTTTCCTTCTGGAAGGGAACGTCTTATGACCTCGAGTCCCTAGGAGCTGAAACAAGACAAGCTTATGACCTCGAGCCGATGGTGCCTGGAGCTAGACAGTAATCTAACTTCCGAAATGATACATTCTATCAAGAAAAGCGGAAGGCGCCCTTTCCACTACATTTTACCAGGCAGTTGACCGCTTGATTGTGATGGCACCTGTCTTTGAGTCAGCCCGCAGCTTAAGTCCGCTGCCGCTTTCTTTTACAGATTTAAAACGCATCATTTTCTGAATCACTTCGCTCTTTTCTTCTATTACTTCAATACCCTCAATGTCAGGATGGAAACTGCCCAGATTGGTGCGAAGCTCTCCGCTGACAGCAGCGAAATCCGGAACAAACAGATCGATGCTGCCCGTCGCTGCCTTCGCTTCGATCCATTCGCAGCGCTCATTTTCTGCCCTGCACGTTACATTTCCATTAAAGGATTGCAGTTCAGCTTTTTTGAAGTCTCCATCAGCCAGAATGGCGCCATTTAATGTTTCGGCTTCCACATGATCGATCCGGCTTTTTTGAATGGTAATCTGCCCGTTGGCTGTCTCAGCCTCCACATTACGGCTGTTCAAATCACTAACCGTTATTTTTCCATTAGCCGTTTTCGCTTTAAAGTTTTCCACTGATAAGTTTTGGCTTTCAATCGGCCCATTAAACATGCGGATTTTCACATTTTCATATTCAGACTTTGGAATATAGATGACTGCTTCAAGCTTCATCCATTTTTGCTGAGTCGAAAATCTCAGCCTCTGCCCTTCAATGGCAAAAATAACATCCTTCAGAAAATTCCTGCGGGCTTCATCCTGATTATCCACACGATAGACCTTGGCCTTGCATTCAACACGCACATCACTTTGCTCCCACGGAATTACCTTAACTGTTCCATTGGCAACATCAATGTCCAGATCTTTTAAGTATGCGTCTGCATGCTGAAATATATGAGAGATTTCAACACTTTTCCCAAAATTAAAATCAAGATCCAGATCCTTCACTTTCTTAAATGCTGAATCTACAAAATCAATGATTTTCTCCTTGGCACTTTGATGCTTTGAGCTATATGGCTCACCTTTTTTAGCTTCTTCAAACTTAACCTCAGCAGATAGCTCCTTAATTAAGTCTTCCTGCTTCTGTTCCATCGTCTGATTTGTTTGCTCAAGCTGTTCCAGCAGAGTTAAAGCTTCATCAACTGTAAGCTTTCCATCCTCGACCATTTTCAAAATACGTTTACGTTCCTCTTTCATTTTCTGGCCCTCCTCTATTAGTTCTATTCCTGTATCAGGACTTTTACCCCTTTAATGATATTCCATATAAATACAATTAATAGCAGAATGATTGTGATGCCGACAGCTGCAAGAAAAAATACCGGAATTTCCTGATCATATACTGTAAACTGAGTTACCGCTGCAAAAACAATGAATGGAACAGGAACCAGCGGGATCAAATGTGATAAGAATGCACTCTTTGCATGCCGCTTCACTTCCCTGTCTTCTGAAGCAAAAAATACAATAAGCGGAAAAATAAATCCTGCGAACATAATGCTAAAATAACTTAAAGCAGATAGAACCTTTCTTGTTTCCAATGTTCTCAGCTCCTTTATCTGTGTAATACGGAACTGGCGCGGTAAAAGTTTCAGCTTCCTCTTCATTATAGAAAATCAACGGAGCATTTTCCTCCATATTCTTAAAAATACATCTGCAGGCTGATGGGCTCCATGGCCTCAAGTCTCATAGCCTTTTCTATAAAGTGAAACTTAATCAGTGGGGGGGTTCCTTATCCCCCACTGATTGTTAGTTGAACCAATCGGGCCTTTACGGGCAGTTTGACCCCCACTTATCCTCCTTTGATTCCTTTAAGTCTTGAAGTGGGGGTCTTACTGCCCGTTAGACTGCGATAAAAAAACCGCCTTTTATTCAAAGACGGTTTATTGGCTATTTATAGGCAGCTGCCAGGTCGGTGCGCGGCGCTTCCTTCTTTTTCACTTCGTCGATCTTATTGACAAACATCTGGAAAACCTTTCGTTTTTCATCCAAATCACGTATGTACTCTTTCAATTCGTTATACTTCTCTTCAAAAGGCTTATGATACATTTCACGGATATTATCAATGATCTCTTCGTTCACAGTAGATTGGATAACCTGCTTTGTAATTCCGTATTTGTAGGAATATACTTTCAGCTCTTTTTTAACATCCTCGTATTCATTATTAATCTGGTCCAAAACTTCAGAAATATCTTCTTTCCATTCTTCCAGTGACTTCGCTAAATAATCCTCCATAATGACCTCCCCTTCTGTTTCCAGACAATAGTTTCCCTTATATAGGAGTATAACGCTGCTTGGTTACACAGATTTTGCTGGAACATTACATTGTGTTATCAATTAAAAGGAGGAAATATTGTCTGTTAATGTGGGAGTGTTGATTTCCGCTGCCTGCACTCAGCAAACCCGCGGGGCAGGTGGTGAGCCTCCTCGACGCTCTGCGTCTGCGGGGCCTCACCTGTCCCGCTACTCCCGCAGGACTTTGAATAAGCATCCACGAATAATCACCGCACGAAGAAAATGCGGCAGCATTTTCGAGGATCTCGCACCTTCCGCTCCAATCAACACACAAAAATATCATATTAGCGTTTTCACAGCATATAAGAAAACAGAGTCTACGCAGAAGCAATTTTTATAAGACATAACCAAGAACTTAAAATGAGTAATTATCTATAATTTTTTCAGCAATCAGCTCATAACCCTTTCCGTTTGGATGAAGGGAATCAGCGAAGTATTGTTTTTTGTTTTTTCCCTTGAACAGTTCATTGGTGGAAATGTAGGTGATATGTTTATCTTCTGCCGCTTTTTTTCTGATGGATTTGTTCCAATGGTCAATATACTTTTCAATCCGGTCGCCGTCAGGATAAGGATTGTATAGTCCAATCAGGATAACAGGTGCATCACTGTTGGCGGTTTCGAGTGTTTCCAGGATCCCATTCAGTTTATCTTCATATATGTCCTTAGCTTCAACAAGATTTTCGTGATGGAGCGGATACAGATCCCCGCCGTTGCTTTTCAGCAAATCGTTTGTGCCAATATATACAATGAACATATCTGCATTTTTGATATCATCTGCCACTTTCGGTTTGAGCATTTGCTGGAGAACATCAGACGATTTATAGCCATACACTCCATGATTTGTTATTCGGTAATTCTTATCCTGATATTCCTTATCCAGCTTGCTCTGCAGCCTCCCAATATAGCCCTCTTCTGTTTCATCTCCATATCCATAGGTAAGGGAATCCCCAAAAGCAACAATCATTTGGCTGCTTTCCGCTTTTTTCTCATCTCCAAGGAATGTGATGGAAAGATAGATGCCGATCCCTAACAGGATAATGCCTGCTAAAAGGTAAATTTTATTTTTCATAGTGTATGTTCCTTTCTTGGTTGAGATAAGTGATGGCTGCTGCAGACGCATGTTCTTTACCCCGCATCCCAGTTGTTTAATCTCATTTCCAAAAGAAAAGCGCAAGCGCCTTGCCCACCCCCGACAACTCGAGGGGGTAGGCGCTGGAGCTAGACAATACTCAAAGTTAAAATTATACTTCCTTATTATTAAAAGAAGCAGTACCAAAACGGTACTGCTCCTGTAATTAAGCGTTTGTCACGCCCTCTTTTTCTTTTATTTGCTGTTTCATTCTCTGACGGTCTCTTTCCAAAATCGGCTTAAGATATTTGCCTGTATAGGATTCCGGAACTTCCGCAATTTTTTCCGGCGTACCTGCGGCTAAAATGGTGCCGCCCTTATCTCCACCCTCAGGCCCAAGGTCGACGATATAATCAGCGGCCTTGATGACATCGAGATTATGCTCGATAACCAGTACGGTATCTCCATTTTCAACCAGACGCTGAAGGACCACTAGCAGTCTTGAGATATCATCCACATGAAGACCTGTTGTCGGTTCATCAAGAATATATAAGGAGCGGCCCGTTGAACGGCGGTGCAATTCGGAAGCGAGCTTCACACGCTGCGCTTCACCGCCTGACAATGTTGTCGCAGGCTGCCCTAATGTGATGTAGCCCAGGCCAACATCATAAATCGTCTGCAGCTTGCGGCGGATCTTAGGAATATTTTCGAAAAACTCCAGTGCATCTTCCACCGTCATATCGAGAATCTCCGATATATTTTTCCCTTTATATTTAACTTCAAGTGTTTCCCTGTTATAGCGCTTGCCATGACAGACTTCACATGGCACATACACATCAGGGAGGAAGTGCATTTCAATCTTAATGATTCCGTCTCCGCGGCATGCTTCACATCGTCCGCCTTTTACATTGAAGCTGAAGCGCCCCTTTTTATAGCCCCGAACTTTTGCTTCATTGGTTGAAGCAAATACATCGCGAATATCATCAAACACTCCTGTATAGGTTGCCGGGTTGGAACGGGGTGTCCGCCCGATTGGAGACTGGTCAATATCAATGACTTTATCCAGGTGATCAATACCTTTTATCTCCTTATGCTCACCCGGCTTAGCTTTGGCTCTATGAAGCTTCTGGGCAAGCCCTTTATGAAGAATTTCATTGATTAACGTACTTTTTCCTGAACCGGAAACACCCGTAACAGAAATAAAGGTGCCGAGCGGGAACTTAACATTCACATTTTTAAGATTGTTTTCTTTAGCCCCTTTAATTTCGATAAAGCGTCCGTCGTTCTTGCGGCGCTCAATTGGAAGCGGAATGAACTTCTTGCCTGACAGATATTGCCCTGTCAGGGAGTTTGGATCGTCCATTACCTCCTGAGGCGTACCCGCTGAGACGATTTGTCCTCCATGAACTCCCGCTCCCGGGCCCACATCAATTAAATAGTCGGCTGCCACCATTGTATCTTCATCGTGTTCCACCACGATCAGGGTGTTGCCGATATCACGCATATTTTTGAGCGTATCAATCAACCGGTCATTATCACGCTGATGGAGACCAATGGAAGGCTCGTCCAGAATGTAGAGTACACCCGTCAGGCGCGAGCCAATTTGTGTAGCCAGGCGAATACGCTGGGCTTCACCACCTGATAAAGTTCCCGCTGCCCTGCTTAATGTCAGGTAATCAAGCCCGACATTGATGAGGAACCCAAGCCTTTCCTTAATCTCACGGAAAATAAGATTGGCAATCTTCATTTCTTTTTCAGACAATGTCAGATTCTCAAAGAAGCTGAATGCTTCCTCAATCGAATATTCTGTTACATGGCCAATATGCTTTCCGGATACAAGGACAGCAAGTGTTTCCGGCTTCAGGCGGTAGCCTTTGCAGGTAGGACATGGATGCTGGGCCATGTATTTCTCCATTTGCTCCCGGATATAATCAGAGCTTGTTTCTTTATAGCGGCGCTCCACATTGCGGATGACACCTTCAAAACGAATATAATTCTCCCTTACCTGGCCAAAGTCGTTTTCATATCGGAAATAGACACTGTCCTTGGCGGATCCATATAAAACTTTCTCAAGCAAGTGTTCAGGGATATCCTTAACCGGCACATCCATATCAATCCCATAATGATTGCAGACGGCCTCAAGCAGCTGAGGATAATATTGAGAGCTTGTCGGTTCCCATGGCGCAATGGCATTCTGCTTTAATGAAAGATCTTTATTAGGTATTACCAGATCAACATCAACCTCAAGCTTAGAGCCCAATCCATCACATTCCGAACAGGCACCAAATGGACTATTAAATGAGAACATTCTTGGTTCAAGCTCACCGATTGAAAACCCGCATTGGGGGCAGGCATGGTTCTCGCTGAACAGCAGTTCTTCTTCCCCAATTACGTCCACAAGCACCTTGCCATTGCCCAGATTCAAAGCAGTTTCCAATGAATCTGCAAGCCTTGGCGCTACGCCTTCTTTTACGACAATGCGGTCGATTACTACTTCTATTGAATGCTTTTTGTTTTTTTCCAGCTCAATCTCTTCACCGAGATCCATCATTTCTCCGTCGACACGGACACGGACGAATCCCTGCTTTTTCACATCCTCGAACACTTTTACATGTGTCCCTTTTCGGCCGGAAACAAGGGGAGCCATAACCTGGAGCTTTGTTCTCTCGGGGTATTCCATAATCCGGTCAACCATTTGTTCAATGGTCTGTGAAGAGATTTCGATATTGTGAATCGGACAGGTGGGACGCCCCACCCGTGCAAATAATAATCGCAGATAATCATAAATTTCTGTCACTGTTCCCACTGTGGAACGAGGATTTCGGCTTGTTGTCTTTTGGTCAATCGAGATTGCCGGAGACAGTCCTTCGATCGCGTCCACATCAGGCTTATCCATCTGACCGAGGAATTGCCGTGCGTAAGCAGATAATGATTCCACATAGCGGCGCTGACCTTCTGCGTAAATTGTATCAAAGGCCAGAGAGGACTTTCCTGAACCTGAAAGTCCGGTCAGGACGACAAGCTTATCTCTTGGAATGGTGACATCTATATTTTTCAGATTATGGGCTCTGGCACCCTTTACAATCAGTTTATCCATCGCCATTTTTTCGTCATCCTTCCGCTTTCAGCTCTAATATTAAATCACGAAGCTCGGCAGCCCTTTCGAAATTGAGGGATTTTGCCGCTTCCTTCATTTCTTTTTCCATATCGCCTATCAGCTTCTCGCGCTCTTTCTTGTTCAGCTTGCCGAGCTTTGCTGACGGCTGGTATTCTTCCTGCTCTTCTGCCGCATGGGTTGCACGGATCGAATCGCGAATATCCTTCTGGATAGTCATTGGCGTGATGCCATGCTTCTCATTGTACTCCTCCTGAATGGAACGGCGGCGCTTTGTTTCACTGATGGCTTTTTCCATGCTGTCCGTAATCCGGTCTGCATACATGATGACATGGCCGTTTGCATTACGCGCTGCACGCCCAATCGTCTGGATGAGTGAACGTTCTGAACGGAGGAAGCCTTCTTTATCAGCGTCCAGTATGGTAACAAGGGATACTTCAGGAATATCCAGTCCCTCCCGCAGAAGGTTGATCCCGACCAGCACATCGTACTTGCCAAGGCGAAGCTCCCGGATAATCTCAATCCGCTCAAGCGTTTTTACCTCTGAGTGCAGGTACTGGACTTTAATGCCGATTTCCTTTAAATAGTCTGTTAAATCCTCAGACATTTTCTTCGTTAAAGTGGTAACAAGAACACGTTCGTTTTTCTCAACACGATCCTGGATTTCGCCAATGAGATCATCAATTTGACCTTCGATTGGACGGACATCAATTGTAGGATCAAGCAGACCGGTTGGACGGATAATTTGCTCAATCATTTCAGGTGTATGCTCAAGCTCATAAGGGCCGGGTGTTGCCGAAACAAAAACAGCCTGCTTCACATGCTTTTCGAATTCGGTAAACGTGAGCGGCCTGTTATCCATCGCTGAAGGCAAACGGAAACCATGGTCCACAAGCACAGATTTTCTTGCTTGGTCACCATTAAACATACCCCGGATTTGCGGCAGAGTTACGTGCGATTCATCAATCACAATCAAAAAGTCTTCCGGAAAGTAATCAAGAAGGGTATAAGGTGTTGAACCAGGGGGTCTTAACGTAAGATGACGTGAGTAGTTTTCGATTCCGGAACAAAAACCCATCTCCCTCATCATTTCAAGGTCATAGCGGGTCCGCTGCTCGAGGCGCTGTGCTTCAAGAAGCTTATCGTTTTCTCTTAATTCAGCAAGGCGCACTTCCAGCTCTTTTTCAATGTTCTGGATGGCAATCCGCATTTTTTCTTCACGCGTTACGAAGTGGGATGCCGGGAAAATCGCAACATGTTCACGTTCACCCATTATTTCACCTGTAAGGGCATCCACTTCACGGATCCGGTCTATCTCGTCTCCGAAAAATTCCACACGGATACAATGCTCATCCCGTGATGCCGGGAAAATCTCGACTACATCTCCGCGTACACGGAAGGTACCGCGCTGGAAGTCGATATCATTGCGCTCGTACTGGATGTCAACGAGCCTGTGAAGAAGCTGGTTCCTCTCAATTTCCATTCCGGTTCTGAGGGACAGCACCATTTCACGGTATTCTTCAGGTGAACCCAAACCATATATGCAGGAGACACTGGCAATAATAATGACATCATTCCGCTCAAACAGGGAGGAAGTCGCTGAGTGGCGAAGCTTATCTATTTCATCATTGATGCTCGCATCTTTTTCAATAAAAGTATCTGTAGAAGGCACATACGCCTCAGGCTGATAGTAGTCATAATAGCTGACAAAATACTCAACCGCATTGTTTGGAAAAAAGTCCTTAAATTCACTGTATAGCTGTCCTGCGAGTGTTTTATTATGGGCAATAACAAGCGTTGGCTTATTTACTTCTTTTATTACATTCGAAATCGTGAAGGTCTTACCCGTTCCTGTCGCACCCAGAAGTGTCTGGTGTTTCTTGCCGGAATTGATTCCCTTCACTATTTCTTTTATTGCCCCCGGCTGGTCGCCCTGTGGGGAATATTTTGAGACTAATTCAAATTGATCCTTCACCTAAAAGCCTCCCGTTCTAATTACTTTTATCTATTTATTAATCACAAACCAGCCTTGAAATAATTTAAGATCCGGGATGCACCGCTGATTTGTCAGTTTTTTACTCAAAACTCATATCATCATTCTACCACAAAGAGCCTAAAACAAACCAATAATATGCGAACGGATATTCGTTTTTTTGTTTTTACTAAGAAAATATTGCTTGGGAAATATGCCGAATTATTGAGAGGGTTGTCGAAGAAAGGTTAATCAAACGTTTGATTGATTGCCTTGAGTTTAATCAAACGTTTGATTGAACTTCATTATAAGCTTATATGACGTATGCCTAATTACAGTTTTAACTCATTAAATAAAAAACCTGTCGATAGGTTTGTTCGACAGGCTCTGCAAAATTCATTCCGCACTTGGCTTGATTTTCGGCTTCAATTTTTGGGCATACCAAAACCCGACAGTCAGTGAAAGTGCGTCTAAAACGATTAAGGCAAATGAATTGGTGTAGCCTTTATATACAGAAGCAGCAATAAGCCCCACCGTCAGCACCAGCCCGATCACACGATTATAGCTGACTCTCGTAAGAAACAATACCAGCAGTCCAGGAAGCAGAAGAGCTGACAAGTATTTTAATGCCATTTAAAACACCTTCTTTTGATTTTTCACAAAAATTCAAGGTTTCTACCATTAGAATAGCTTTTCACCGGAGGATGTACAAGTTTTTTCAGTGTTAATCCAAACGTTCTTTCACATAATAAGAAAAAGAACTTATTATGGAGGAATGCATCATGGCCAGAAGAAAAAGACGCCCGCTAGTACCGGAATCAAGAGGTGGATTGGACCAGCTGAAAAATCAGGTAATGGCAAACCAGGGATATCATGTTGACAGAGAAAATCCTGACGCAGTGAAATATGAAATTGCTGAGGAGGCAGGTGTGCCTTTGAAGCAAGGTTACAATGGCCGGCTTACATCCAAACAGGCAGGAACTGTTGGCGGAAAGATTGGCGGCAGCATGGTGAAGGAACTTATCCGGATGGCACAGGAACGGATGAAGGAAAAGTAGGCTAATGTGAAATTCGGGAAAAGGATGTTGAAATTCGGGAAACGAACACTTGATTTGAGGAAAAGACTCAGCAAACTAGGGAAACACCCCTCAAATATGAGGAAAACACTCACAAAAAAGAGGAAAAGCTATCCGCAAAAGATAGCTTTTGTTCTTATTCAGCAGCTTTTCGCTCTAAAAATTCCTGTTGAATGGATTTAAGCAGTTCCGGGTCCGTTACCAGCTTGAATGCTGTGAGAGCCAGCCCCTTTGCTCCTGTTATCAGCGCTTCATCACCTTTTTCAGATGCGGCGGCTTCCCGGAACGGAACTGTATGGGCAACAAGATCATCCGCACCAATTTTAATATAAGGGTGAATGGCTGGCACCACCTGGCTGATGTTGCCGGCATCCGTCGAACCGATTCCATCCCGGTCCCCTTCCACTACGATTTCTCCCAAGTCTTCAATCACTTCTTTAAACACCTGGTCATATGTCTTGTTTAACAGCAGGTTATCTACTTCGTTTTGAAAAGCAATCACATTCAGCTTGGCTCCTGTTGCCAGTGCTGCGCCTTCTGCGACAGCTTTAACCTTCCTTGTTACCTCATTTAAACCTGTTCTGGTTGAAGCACGGATGAAGAATCTGGCTTTTGCATACTCAGGGATAATATTTGGTGCATCCCCGCCATGTGTAATAATTCCATGGATTCGCACATCATCCTTCAATTGCTGACGGAGAGCATTTATTCCGTTGAACAGCTGAATGACTGCATCCAGAGCATTGATTCCTTCCTCCGGTGAAGCTGCTGCATGGGCAGGCTTTCCGATAAATTCGAAGTCAAGCGGATCAACTGCCAGTGATGAACTGGTCAGGCGGGTATGGTTTGATGGATGAACCATAAGGGCGGCATCAATGCCTTCAAGCAATCCATGCTTCACAAAGCTTCCTTTTGCACTTCCATTTGGCCCGCCTTCTTCCGCCGGGGTCCCCAATACTACTGCTTCTCCTCCGGTCTCATCAATAACCTTGCTCAATGCAATGGCTGCTGCCACACTTGTCGTGCCGATAATATTATGGCCGCATCCATGGCCCAGCCCGGGAAGGGCATCGTATTCTGCAAGAAAAGCAATGGACGGCCCCGGTTTAGCGGATTTTTTCCGGGCCAGGAAAGCTGTTTCATGACCGGCCACTGCCCGCTCTACATCAAATCCTTCCTGCTCAAGAATGCCTGAAAGCAAGCCCGAGGCAAAAAACTCCTCATTCCCTATTTCCGGGTTTGCATGGATCTGGTGGCTTGCGGAAAGGTAAAGTTCCTTGTTATCATCAACATTCTTCCTGATTACTTCTTTCAGTTCGGATAGTGCTTTTACAGGTGCCGTCATTATTGTTCCTCCTTTTATAAAGTGAAACTTCAATCAGTGGGGGTTTTCCTTATCCCCCACTGATTGTTAGTCGCGTTCTAGTGTCGCTAAGATCTCCGCTAGCGCTTCGATCAATCGACACTACGAACCCGATTGGTTCAACTAAGCCTCTGCCTGCGCGTCGGCAAGTTTCACTGTATCTCACCAATCGGGCCTTTACATTATAAAGCGAGGCGACTTGCCCAGGGGTGACAAGCATAAGACGAGCAGCTGGAGGGAAGTGCCTTTCTTCCCACCAGCTGATTGGCTTATGACCTCGAGCCCCTAGGAGCCGCAGCTAAATTGGGCAGTTTGACCCCCACTTATCCTCCTTTGATTCCTCTGAGTCTTGAAGTGGGGGTCTTACTGCCCGTTAGACTGCGATAAAAAGGCAGAAGAATACGGTTCTTCTGCCTTTTGCTTTCATTCCTGATAAATTTTCCCCAGGACGTCTTTTCCGCCAGTAACCGGGATTATGCTTCCTGTAATAAAATCGGATTTTTCATCGGTCAAAAAACTGATTACACGGGCAATATCCTCACCTGTACCCGGCCTTCCGACTGGTGATGCATGATCATGAACCTTCGCAGCTTCTTCAATATTTCTTTCCTTCCATTCACCGATAATATCTCCCGGACAAACCATATTTGCGGTAATTCCGTTACCGGCCTCTTCAATTGCAATGGATTTCGTTAAAGACGCTGCCCCCGTTTTTGCAGCCGCGAATGCAGAACGGTATATCCACCCAGATGCTGATTCTACACGATCAAAGCCTATCGTGATAATTCTTCCCCATCCATTTTCCCTCATTTTCGGTATAAACAACTTGGATAAATAAAAGACCGCATTTAAGTTGCCATTAATAAGGTAATTCCATTGTTCAAAAGAATAATCCAGCATCTCTTTTCTTTCGTGCACATAAGGACCGGCATTATGTATGACTATATCGATGATTTGAAATTCATTAAGAGCTTTTTCGGACATCTTTACACAGTCCGCCGGTAAAGAAATATCTCCCTGCAAAGCAATATTTTTAGTGCCGAATTTTTCGGTCAGTTCCCTGCACAATGAGACAGCTTCCTCTTGACTGCTACGGTAATTGATCACCAGATCGATGCCTTTAGCGGCAAGCATATTCGCTGTTCTTTTCCCGATCCCTGTTGCCCCTCCCGTGATTAAAGCTGCTTTATTTCTCACAAAATTACCCCTTAGTATTTAATTATTTTGTATACATCGATACCAATATAGTAGTAATTACAGTGTATTAATGCAAATAATAAGAAGCTTTCGCCCATGATGCAGCAGTACTAGCAAAAGAATCCTTTATTAACAGATAGGCATTTATCTGCATAGAATATATGGCATAGTATTGAATCATCAGCCGTTGCGGCAGTTTAGCAAGGAAAGGATGAGAAGGATGTTTCCGTGGAATCTTTTTCCATTTAATAAAGATATGAAGAATCCTCCCAGCCAAATGAAACCGGAGGAAATTGATAAATATATTAAAAATATCATGGGTCAAATGTTTCCTCAGAATATGCAGGGAATGACTGGAGCACCGGATTTTATGAAAGGCTTTAATGCCGCAGCACCCGGAACAAATCAACAGCCAAATTCTGCACCACTTAATTCATCCGTCTTCGAAACCCATGATTATGTTTTTGTGAGATTTCCAATAAAAAACGAGGAATGGTTAAAAGAAATGAAGCTTTATCACACCTCCAACCAAATGATTATCGAACATATTCCCGATAAAGACGATAAACATATCATTACCCTCCCTGCCATTGTCAGGAAAAAAGGATCATCCGCCAGCTGCAAAGAGGGCTATATGGAGATAAAAATACCTAAAAATATCGATATGCAATATTCAGAGATAGATGTAACGGAAATATTATAAAGGGGGCCTCCTTATGGAACTGGAAAAATGGAAAGATTTAATCAAAATGACCGCACAATATCAGGATCAGGATTTCTGGGAAACGCTTATTTCACCTGGGGATTCCAATCATAATAAGAAACTTTCTTTTTCAGGCCTGGAGCAGGAAAAAATAAATCATTTTCTGTCTAATCAGGAAATTTTTCCGCGCTGTGATATGTATGAGAACAATGGCAAGATCAAAATCGAAGCAGAGCTACCCGGTATAAACAAAAATGATATTAAAGTATCTCTTGTACAAAATGAACTAATTATTAAAGGTAAATGTTCAGCATTTCAGCAGCACTTGCGCTATTTTCTGAAAGAAAGACATAGCAGATCTTTTGAAAAAGTTCTGACACTCCCTATGCCTGTTGATAAATATTCGATAGAATCTTCATTTGAAAATGGGATACTTTCCATTTCTCTTCCCATCTTATTCGAAGAGGAAGAAATAATACCCATTTTTGTAAAGAGTGAAGAGCAGCTTTAATCAAGCAGCTTATCATAGCAGTAAAAAGGATTTTCCCGATCCATGAAGATTGTACCTGCTTTAACATATCCATTTTTCTCAAATAACCTTTGAGCCTTTTTATTCAGCGAGTATGTATCTGTTCTCATATACAATATCCCGTTATTCACTGCATGATCTTCAGCAAATGCAATTAACCTGCTCGCAATCCCCTCGCCTCTTATCTCAGGATCTACGGCGAGACGATGAAATACAAAGCAGGGCTCATCTCTTCTCCATGAGGCATTTTTATATTCCTCCGCCTGGATTTGATCGACAGTAATGGAACCTGCGACATTTCCTTCAAAGATGGCAGTGTACAAACTGCCTGCTTCCACATCAGCTAAAAAATCTTCATTCCGGGGATAGGTCCTGTTCCATTGATCATTCCCCTCAGATTCCATAATGCTGACCGTCTTCTGGACAATTTCTATTATTTCCTTCAAATCGGCTTTTGTTCCTTTTCTAATTTCCATTTAAATCACCTGTTGTTTTTCATTTTTAGCAGCTCTTACTAATGTTCCAATGAATGATTGAATACATACATGGAGCTGAAGTTCATACTATATTGAATAATAATACAAAAAAAGCAGCCTAAAAAGGCTGCCTTTTATTCATTCAACTATTATTTCCCGATGAACATTTGTGTCCAGTAGTTACCGTCAGCAACATGGCCAACACCAAGGTGTGTGAAGTTGGCATTCATGATGTTTTTACGGTGGCCTTCACTATTCATCCATGCTTGTACAACTTCTTCAGGAGATTGCTGGCCCATAGCAATGTTTTCGCCTGCTGTAGTGTATGAGATGCCGAATTGCTTCATCATATCAAATGGTGAACCGTAAGTTGGGCTGTTATGGTCAAAATATCCTTTAGACTGCATATCACGTGATTTTTCACGAGCAACTTTGCTTAATTCAACATCCAATTTAAGTGCAGGTACTCCTGCTTTTGCACGTTCCTGGTTAGTCAATTCAAGTACTTTCTTCTCGTAAGCACTTACTTCAGAAGTTGCAGGTGCTGCTTCTTTTGTCTGTTCAGCAGGTGCTTGCTGCTGTGCAGGCTGCTGCGCAGGTGCTTTTGCTGTTTCTTGTGTTTTAGCAGGCTGCTCTGCTGGAGCTTGAGCTGCAGGCTTCTGAGCTTCCTGTTTATTTACTTGAACATTTCCCCAATTAATATTGTAGTTTTTAAGGTATTTTTGAAGAATGTTATTGATCTGTTCCTGGCTTAGGTTGCCAGATTGAGAGATTTGAATTTTTTTAGCTTGCTCAGGAGTAGGACAATTTGAAGCTGCGTCCGCTTGGTTAGCTCCTGGTGCTGATACTAGTAATGCTGCTGCCGCTGCTACTGAGTAAATAACTTTCTTATTCATGTATATAAATCCTCCCTGTGTTTGTTTTCTTTGTTGTGTGGTGCTGTGTGACTTGCACAATCATCATAACACAGGGTTTTTCGTAATATTTTTGGACAGATTTTACAAATTCTTGAATGCAGCATATCTGATAGACTTGGAAACTAGTAAAAATCAGCCTGCAAGTTTTCATAAATACTTATTTTATTAGGTTTATGGATACTTAAAAATGGGTAAATAGTCTTCTGCATTTTTTTGTCTTTATTGGAAGCTACCTTTATCATGTACCATTTATATACTAAAATATCACTATTGACAGGTTTTTAACCTGATACTATTTTTTACTTTTATTACACCAATGTAACAAATATTATAGGTATATGTACCCGTGAATGGGTATATATGCCCCTAAAGGAAAAATTACTGCAGGATTACTCGATTCCAAAACAAAAAGCAGCCAATGCTGCTTTTTAATGGCTGCCATGATCATCGTCATCCATATTTTCTTCCTGGCTGCCTGACTCTTTTTCAGGTGGACTGGGCTTGCCGACAACAAATTCTTTTTTAGGCATATTATGCATCCTTCGCGCCGTTACATGTGAATATATATAATAGGTACCTTCTTCTTTAAAGCTTTTCTCCAGGCGGTAGATCCCGTTTTCAGCATGTTCAACAAGAATTTTTTCGTGTTCTTCGGCATTCGCTCTCCAGATCTCAAACTTGACTTCGTCTGCATCTGTAACCTCTTCTTCTCCATATGTAACTTTTGCTTCAAAAACAACCGGTTCATTCACTTTTGCTTTTTCAGGGTTTATCGATAACTCGACATCCAGGAATTGCGGCTCTTCTTCAGCTGCATTATTATTGCTGCAAGCTGCCAGGCTAATAATTATCATTACCGCAAGCCAAATAAACATTAGTTTTTTCATCATTAATCTCCTCTAAATTTACTTTATTTCGAGCAGCGGCAGCATGATTCTAACTGTCGTCCCCTTATTTAATTCACTGAACACAGTCAGCTCGCCTTGATGAAGCTTAACCAGCTTTTCTGCAATTGCCAGACCAAGCCCTGTGCCTCCATCTGCTCTTGTTCTGCCTTTATTCACTCTATAAAACCGTTGTTTGATTTTGCTCAAATGTTCTTCTGAAATCCCTATGCCTGTATCCTCTATTTCAATCAGGCATTGATCTCTCTCTTGAGATAAACGGATGCTGATTCTGCCTTTTGCTGTATATCTGATGGAATTGTCCATAATATTTTGGATAACCTGCTCAATCCTGCCTTCATCACCGTTAATGATTACTTCAGGATCCAGGCGATATTGCAGATCCACATTTTTTCCACGGAGGACCGGCTTGTATTTTTCAATAGCATCCTCTATTAACTGTGCCAATGGCAGCGGCATTTTTTCGAGCTTGTATTCGTCAGATTCAAGTTTGGATAAATCAAGCAAATCTCCAACGAGACGTTCCATCCTTCGTGATTCTCTAAGTATCAGCTGTAAGTATTTTTTTCTGTCCTCCTCGGATTTTTCCATTCCGGAAATGAGCGCCTCACTGTAGCCTTTTACATAGCTGATAGGGGTTCTTAACTCATGAGATACATTCGCGAGAAAATCCCTTTTCTTTTCGTCTTCTTTTCGTATAGATGAGGACATATAATTGAAGGCATTGGCCAGCTGGCCTATTTCGTCCTTTGAATCAATGTTTAAATGAACATCATAGTATCCTTTTGAAACATGTTCAGCTGCATCCTTCATATCCAGCAGAGGCTTAGTCAGTTTTTTTACCAGCAACGTACCTAAAATGATGCTGACAACCGTAAAAACCGCCGCAGCTGCGAGCCAAAGATAGGCAAAATCCCGGGTGATCTCTGAAATCTTCGCGAGGGGAACATATAAATAAATAATGCCTTGAAGCCGATTATCATCAAGAAGCGGAATAATGACACCCATAATTTTCCGGTCAAACCTTTTTTCATAGCCCAGTTTTTCAACTGGAATGCCTTTGAGAAGCTCTTCACGCTCTGATTTGCCAATTAGTGTCTGATAGTCAATTTCAAAAGGCAGACAGGCACTAAGCTCTCTGGGATTACTGACTATAAAAATCTCTGTTTCGGATTTTGAATTATACCAATCGATTTTTTTCCTGAGATCCTCTGTCAATGCCCCTCCATGGTACTCTGACGCCAGGCTTCTCCCTTCAGTCAGCAGGGAATCCCTGACATTTTCCACATAAATCTTTTCATAAAATAAGTAAGACAAAAAATAGGAATATAAGATCGTAATAATAATCGCGGCTGTTACGGTCAGCCACATTTTTTTAGCCAGGCTATTGGTCAGGAATTTCATTCATCCGGCACCTCGAATTTATAGCCAACTCCCCAGACTGTTTGAATATAGTCTCCAACCCCAAGTTTCATTCTCAGCGTTTTTATATGAGTATCCACTGTTCTTAAACTGCCTGTATAATCAATGCCCCATATATATTCAAGAAGCTGCTCCCTGCTTAATGCATGGTTTTTATGTTCGATAAAAAACAGCAGCAATTCATATTCTTTAAGAGTAAGCGTGACATGCTTCCCCTCAACTGAGACTTTTCTCGCTTTCATGTCAATTGCGATCTTTCCAATTTGAATAGAATCCATATCACTTTTTAAGCCGCCTGTTCTTCGAAGGACTGCATTGATTCTGGCGACAAGCTCACCAGGACTGAAAGGTTTGACAATATAGTCATCCCCTCCTAACTGCAGGGCTTTCACTTTATCCCATTCCTCTCCCTTAGCAGAGAGAAAGATAATTGGCACATTTGATTTTTCCCTTATTCGGGAACATACTTCAAATCCATCCTCCCCAGGCATCATGATATCCAGAATAACCAAGTCCATCCCATTATTCTCAAGTATGCCATATGCTTCAAAGCCGCTTTCTGCTGAAAAGCATGCAAATCCTGAATTCCCGAGGTACATTTCAATTAAATGCCTCATATCTGCTTCATCATCTATAATCAGGATATTCAGCATGTCATTTCACACTCTCCCTAATGACTATTTTAAAAGGACCCTCTCCAACCTCGATACTTTTAAGGGTTTTTAAATTTTCCGGCTCCAGTATATGCAAGTCATTGCTGTCATAACCGGCCACTAATAGTGTATCTGCTGCAAAAGCCATTTCAAAAGGATTTGCCGCAATCGACACAGCGGCTTCTTCTTCCCCTGATTCATTAATTTTATATAACATATTTGACCCGTGGCTTAGGACATATACTTGATTTTCTTGTCCCAGAAAATTAATCGGCATCGAAGCGGCTGGAATTTTCTTTATTAACTTACCCGTTTCTTCATCATATACGTGGATATTTTGTTCAATCTCTACACCTTCTCCATGTCCGCCAATCCAGATTTCACCGTTTTTCTCATTGAGCCACGCACCGGCTGCTGAAGGATGGATCGTAAATTCCCCGCTTTTTTCTTTTGATTCAAGGTCGATAATTCCCATTTTTTTATGATTGAAGCTTAGAACAAATAACTTATTCTTTTCACGGGATTCCAGCAGGGTAAGCGGATCTATCTCAGATTCGACCTGTTTTTCTTCTTCTCCATTTAAATGAAAGAACCTAATTTTGTTTAAATGCTGATCTGCAAAAACGATTTCATTCGTTTCAAGCAGGATTCCATTTACGATTCCTTCTCCTGTTTCCCAGCTGTTAATCAGTTTACCTTCCTTTAAGGAATAAAGGTCAGCCGTTTCAAGCTGTTTTCCATAAAGAAGGATGGAATCATTGTCCGGGAGAATTAAAGCGCCTGTATAAGGTTTCTCCATAGCCCATTCTGCCGCCAGCTTCTTTTTTTCCAGGTCCACAAAAGATATGGTCATATCCTTGATATTTACTGTGGCAGCAAAGCTAATATCCTCGGGTATTGCAGGCTGCCTCTTTTCTGAGCAGGAAGTAAGGAAGGCCGTTATGATCCATAAAAAGAAAAGCCAATACATTTTTTTTGACATACAATTTCTCCTCATGACTATCTTATCTTTATCTTACATTAACATTGTGAGATAAATGTGAAAGGATCTTGAAATCTGCAGTAAACCTATAAATTTAAAAGGCACTTTTCGTATAACATGTTGTTTTCGCTAACAATGTTGTCCGCTGAACTCCGCTCCAATCAACTCAGCATAAAATAAAAAGCGGCGACAAACCTTGCGAAAACAGCCATTAAAAAAAGAAGGTTTGACCCCCCCTATTTCAAACCTTCTGCTTCATGGATATGGATTTGGATAAGAGCTTCTTTGGATTTGTCATCCAGGTCTGAATGTGCAATTCTCTTAACCGCAAGGTAGAATTTTTCATAGATAGTCTTACGGACTCTTGGATGGGAATTTTCATCCCTTAATTCCCTGGAGATTGCTTTCTTCAAAATGTTTTCTGCGTCAGTATCCTCTTCGAGTTTCCGGTTATTCCATAGCTTCCGATATTCATTCAGAAGCTTTTCATAGTCTGGACTCATAACTTGCCACATCCCTTCCAAAACAGGAAACAAATATATTTCCTTACATGTATTTTTACATAAATAAATTTATAAATGCAAAAAATACAGCTAATATGCGAGAAAGGAGAATGAGTTATGAATTCACCTTATCGGTGCCCAAACTGTAAAACAAACAGAAGCCGATTCAATATTATTCAGCAGGTGCCTCAATCCATCAAAATGGATCCTCAGACAGGGAATGTTTTGGAAGAATACAGCAGTGAACAGCTGTCCCCCTTCCATATGCCTTACAAAGGTCCTGATAAAAGGGTTCAATGTGCGGCTTGCGGACTTGTAGAAGACGAGCGGACATTCATTAAATTTGGCGAAAAACAGTAAAACGAATAAAGGCCTGAGAGTCTATTCTCAGGCTTTTATTCGTTCAATAACTTATTTTCCTTTAAGAACCTTTTATTATCCACTTTCCATGGATCTGCCTGTGAAAAGCGCACAAGATAGATGCTGCCTCGAAAATGCTGTCTGCCGCGGTTTTTTATAAACCAATCCGCTTCCACCGGCACCTCCAGGCTCAGCTCATCTGTCAAATCCTCAGCCGGAAGGACGGGCATCGCACTCAGCCTTACATTCTCAATTCTGGGCATGAGTTTATTCCATGCTAAAGGCTGGAGGGAAATCGACTGGACAATCCTGGAATCCTGCTGTTTTAGTCCTGCCATGAATGCACTGATCACTTCATATGGATTGGCATTATTAAGATATCCATCAAGCTTTCCTGCCGCTTTCAAAATCATAAGCTTGTGTGATAAATCCATAAAGTTTGTTCGATGTGTGGTACTGCCGTAAAAATGAATGCAAAAATGCCCTGGAAAATTATTTTTCAATGCACCTCCTCCATGGGGCATGCCATGCATGGAAGCCGCTATCCATTGATTGCCATTAATTACAATGATGGCGCGCCGCTTCCAGCTCCATTTTCCGCCATAAATGCTTTTCATTATTTTTGTTTCTTCAGCATTTAATGGCTGAACATCTGCATGATGGCTTCCGGCACGCCGCTGGACTTTAAACTTCTTGCCTGTTTCAACATCCAGGACGGTAAATTTACTGTATTTCGGCAATATCCCATTCACTTTCTCCCATGCCAGCATCTCAATCCGCCAGCTAACCCCTTCTTCATCTGCAGATGTGTATGTGCCTCCTGCAAAAAGAAGAAAGATGAATACCATGACTATGTTTAATGTTTTCATAAATTCCACTCATTTATAGGTTTTTTCGGTTAGGCATTATATAATGAGTTTCCCAAAAAAAGGTTTTCTTCATTCATTCAGGCAATAAAAAAAATCGCACCGTATGAATGCGATTCTTTTAATATCCTGATTAGATAGATTCTTCCAGAATCTTCAACCTATGTTCGATTTCTGCCCAATCAAGGTTCTCCCCAATAAACACCATATTCAGGGGCATATTGATGTTTTCCTGCATATAAAGCGGCATTCCATATGAAAACTGAAAAAGATACGGGTACTTTGAAGAATTCAGCTTCATATACCCTTTTATTCTGTAAACAGTATCTGGAAGTCCTCTAAGAAAATCTTCAAAATCAGTCTGATTGACAGGATTTTGAAACTGATAAACGAACGTGCTAAGCTTTAAATCAGAAAAAACATGTGATCTGGAAGCCTTGCTCTTTTTCCCGGAGGACATATCTCTTACCTGCTTCACAGCAATCTTTGAATATGAAGTTAAGATGGTGAACGCCTGGCTGTTAAGACCCTGAATCTCCATTGTAAGCCGCGCCTGTTCCGCCTCGGAAAGTTTATCTGCTTTATTCAGGATTATTAAGTCTGCATGCCTTACCTGCTCAATTAAAAGCTGCTGCACCTGAGGGCTTAACACATTTCGATTAAGCCACCTTGGACTGTCAACAACAGAAATAATGCCTTTTACCTGCATCCTGTCTGCAAAAAGGGGGGAAAGGATGCTATCCAGAACTTCAATGGGATGAGCAGCACCTGTAGTTTCAATATAAATCGCTTCCGGCTTTTCAACCATCAATAATTCCTGAAGCTGCGCCTCGAGCTTATCTGAGATGGTACAGCATATACAGCCGTCAAGCAGCTCTTTTAATGGCACACCCTCATCGACTGCATCCGAGTCAATTGAAACTTTCCCAAGCTCGTTCATCATGACTGCCACTTTTCTGCCTTGCTTTTTTTCATCCTGGAGCAGCTGCTTTAGAAGCGTCGTTTTCCCGCTCCCAAGAAATCCTGATAATATATATATTTCTGTTTTATTCATACTTTTCCCCTTCTACACGATCTGCCAGCATTTCTTCAATCATAAGCATCATTTTCTTCTCTATTGAATCAATATCCAGATTGGTTAAATAACCAACAGAATGAAACATTTCCTGTTTGCATTTCCAGATGGGAATATAAGCATTCGGAAAAAATTCATCCTCCGTCTCTATTCCCAGTTCCAGAATGGATTCATAATCATTTTCAAACACATCGTTTTCTGATGCATGCCTGCCTTTTATCGTCCTGACCAGGTCCACTGCCAGATTTTCCTCTTCAGTTTGAAAGTCTGTTTTGTACTTATTAAGAAGTTTTTCTGCAAGCTTTTCACATTTTTGTTCAATATCTGATATTTGCCTGCGGCTCTCTTCATTAAGCTTTACTACCTGCTTCAAAGGATCACCTCTTTATAGCTATCCTGTCTAATGACCCATTGTATATGATTTTACCAGTCCATACAAACCATAAGACATATTTGCTATAATTTCTATTAAGGATGGTGGAGAAAAATGCTCGAAAATACTGGAGAAAGAATCATACTGGAGGAAATGCCGGTTACTAACGGAATGCTTCTGGAACATTTGGCACGTTACTATTTTGCCCTTTATTACGCTAAAGGAAGAGTGCTTGATATTGCCTGCGGGACGGGGTACGGTTCAAAAATAATGGCAAAAGCCAAGAAAAAAGAAATTAATGAAATTGTAGCAGTGGACATTGATGAGGGTACACTGAACTATGCCAGACAACATCATTATCATCCTCTCGTGCAATATATTAAAGCCAATGCGGAAGATGATTCCCTCCCTGAACAATTAGGATTCTTTGATGTGATAACGAGCTTTGAAACGCTTGAACACCTGCCATCAGAAGAAATATTCCTTAACAGTCTTTTTAAGATGCTAAAGCCAGGCGGGACTCTCATTTTATCCACGCCCTTCGGTGCCGGAAGGGGAAAGCCAACAAATGAGCCCTTCCATTTTCACCAGCTGACTGAAGATGAATTTATTGAACTGTTCAAGTCTTACGGAGAGACGGAATTTTATTTTCAGAGAAGTGTTCTCATTGAACCGAAAAGAGAAGGCAAACACTACCCTTTTGGGATTGCAGTCTGCAGAAAAAGTAAATGAGGAGCCCGTGGGCTCCTCATTTACTTTTAATAGCGTCTCTCTCAGTTCTTTTCAGCATCCAAAAACTGCTTAAGCGCTTCTGAATTTTCTTCAAAATCAAGCTGGAGAACCGAACCGGCATGTTCATAAGTTTTATTCTCATAACTATCTTCAACAGGTACCCTAAGTGTTTCAATGTCAGTGACAGGATTCATTAAAAACTTCACACCGAGTGATAATGCTTCTTCAATCTTTAAGTCGGTTTCAACGTATTTCATTGCCTGGCTGATTACTTCAGGAAACCTTGCTAAACCGGCAGGTGATGAGAATTGGTTCATCACTTCATCTTTAAGCCCAATTAAAATTTCCTGCTGCCGGTCAACTCTCCCGAAATCACTTTGTCCGTCATGGCGAAATCTCACATATGATAAAATGTCGCTTCCCTTAAGCTTTTGTTTTCCCGGCTCCAGATCCAATCCCATATCTTCAATCATGGCGGCACTGACTTCTGCTTCAATTCCGTCCGGGGCAATCGCATCAAGCATCGCTGTAAATCCCTTAAAATCAATAATTGCTGTATGATCGATTTGGATTCCGAAGTTTTGTTCTATTGTATCCTTTAATAATTCCTTGCCGCCTATATAATAAGCATGATTCAACTTGCTGTACATATATTGGTAATCCGGTATTTTTACATAGCTGTCCCTCATAAGAGAGACCAATTTAATGGATTCCCCGGAAGGTTCATAGCTGGCCAGCACAATGGCATCCGAACGTGAATCCTCTTCTCCTCTGCTATCGACACCAATCAGCAAAAAGTTTCTCGTTTCATTTACAATCGCTGAGGGCTCTTTATTCACCTTTTCGGACTCGCCGATCTCCGTCTCCTGCCTTGCATTATTGTTTTCTTTTTGCTGAAAAGACATGCAGCCGGATAGTATAGCTGCAGCCGCTGCAAATAGGATCATAATTTTTTTCAAGTAAATCACCCCTGCGCTGCTTAATAGTTAAGTTATTACCATTGTGGGAAAGAGAAACGCTTTCTATACCCACTTTCTAAGAACAGCCATACTTGAACTGCCCCCACCTGCCGCTACTCGCTTGAGGAAGGAATCGTCTCGCTTGAAAATGATGAAAAAAGCTCTCCGAATCGGAGAGCTTTAGATTATGACCCTATTTGTTTTTTCAGCACTTCAGCTGCTTTTTGAATTTGCGTGTCATTTTGGTCGATTTTTTCACGGAGTTTTTCCATCAGCCTAAGAGTAGACTGCCCTGATAATACTCCATTTTGATCAAGCTTTTCAGCAGCCTGGAATTCCTTGACAGCTGCTTCCGTTTTTTCATCAAAGAAACCGTCTTCTCTTCCAGGATTATATCCCAGAGCTTTCAGCATAGCTTGAGCTGCTTTAACCTGAGCTGAAGAAGCAGAAAGCTTTAATTCAGTGTCTGGATTAATAAATGGCAGTGCAGCGTATTCCGGCAAGGCCACTTTGTGGTCAGGTGTAATTCCCTTTTTATGAATCCAATTTCCATCCGGTGTCAGCCATTTTTCAGTAGTGAATTTCATGTTTGACCCATCGGAGAAGTCCTGTGCACGCTGGACGGTGCCTTTCCCAAACGATTTTTCACCGACAAGCGGCACATCTGCGGATTCGTGTACTGCCGCAGCCAGAATTTCTGATGCACTGGCACTTCCTTTATCAATCACAACGACTAAAGGTATATTCGGGTTTTCTTCTCTCTTTGATTTTACTTCTTCTCTGTTTCCATTGCGGTCTTCAATTTGGAATAATATCTCGCCATCCGGGACAAACAGGCTGGAGATTTCCACTGCCTGATCCAGAAGGCCTCCTGGATTCTGGCGAAGATCAAGGATTAATCCTTTCATGCCCTGCTTCTGCAGTTCATTCAGAGTTTCAACCAGTTCTTTAGAAGTATTTTCCGAGAATGTAGTAATCTGTACTTTTGCAATACCATCTTCCAGCATTTCCCCATAGACGGTTTCAAGCGGAATGGTATCGCGTGTAATGGAAATTTTCATAGGCTCATCTGTGCCGGGACGCTGAACTGCAAGTTCTACTTTAGTCCCTTTTTCGCCTCTGATCAGCATAACGGCTTCTGTAGAGCTCATCCCCTGAAGGCTTTTTCCATCAACTGAGAGAACCTTGTCATTTGGCCTAAGCCCGGCTTTTTCAGCAGGTGAACCTTTCAATGGGGATACAATGACTATGTAGCCTTCCTGTTCCTGGATTTCAGCTCCGATTCCTTCAAAAGAGGATGAAATACTCTGATGAAAGCTTTCGGCTTCTTCTTCATTCATATAGTCCGAGTATGGATCATCGAGCGCTTCAAGCATACCGTTAATAGCGCCATTTATAAGGTTATTTTGATCCACTTCCTGGAAATAGTTTGCTTTCAGGGTATCATAAGCTGTATACAGCTTATCAAATTCCCTTCTTTCGCTTGTTCCCACATCTACTGCCTTTTCATCTCCAAAGGCCAGTGCAAAGGTAGTAATTCCAGCTGAAAGAAACACAATAAAAAACAGCAGCATTACAAAATGAAACTTTTTCATGCGGATAAAACCTGAATGGTTATTATCTGGTGTTTCTGAAGTTTCTTTGTTTAAATCTTCATTTTGCAAACTTTTCACCACTTTCGTCACCGTAAAATAACTATGTACAATCCTTAATGATTAGAATAACATTTATCGAATAAATTACAAAGAAAAATGTGTGCAGCGATTAAAGAGCGCCAGCAAAATATGCGTGGCGCTCATTCTTATGTCAGGCTACCCCATAGCCCTGGTCTTCTATCGCTTTTATCAAATGTTCCTTATCAGATTTTTCAGGATCATAGACGATTTCTGCATGTTCATCATGAAAGGCAATTGAGACGCTTGCCACGCCATCGATGGAGAGAAGGGCATTTTTGACTGCCTCTTCACAATGGCCGCAGGTCATGCCTACAACTTTAAATGAAACTTTTTCCAAATCATGTGCCTCCTTTTTACAAAAGTAAACCTTACTTTATTAATACCTCATTGAAGGAGGTTTATAAACATCAGGTAAACAGACAGCCGGCCGGCCATACTTCACTTGAATTAAAGCGGCATTTACATCAGGAAAATAAAAGATTAATGTTTTGCCGGTATAAACATATTTTATTATAAAGCCATTTTAAAAACCTCTATCAAACCTTTTCATCATCCAGACCTTAGCTCTCCCAGCACTTTCTTAAGGGGTGATTTTATGATGTTAACCGCAATATTATGGATAAGCTTCGCATTTTCCCTAATCAGCCTGATTGCCGGGATCATGAATCAGTCATGGAAACTTGCTCTATTAAGTTTTTTTCTGCTGCTGCCATTGGGATATTCTTTAACAGGGGCAGAAAATGTGCTCCGTTTTCTATCAGGCCTTCCAGCTGTACCCTTCACTTTAGCGGTTATATTCTATTTTCAATCAGGAAAAAGCAGTCTGAAGGAGAAAGGCAAATAAAAGAGGCCATTTTGGCCTCTTAGATTTTTTTAACAAGATCAAAGTACTCTTCCAAAGTCCATTTCTTTTCATAAATGACTTTCGCAGCTTCATGGCCCACGTAACGGAAATGCCAAGGCTCATATTTATAACCTGTGATGGCTTCTTTTCCTTTTGGATAGCGGAGAATAAATCCATAATGATGCGCATTTTCAGCAAGCCACTTTCCTTCCTTTGTCTCCCCGAATTCTTCGGAAAGCTCAAGACTTGCACTTCTGCTGGAAATATCCATTGTAAGTCCTGTCTGATGTTCACTGCTCCCGGGAATCGCCACAGCCTGTACCGCTTTTTCTTTACCCACTCTATTTACTTCGGCCTCAAAAACTTCCGATTGCCGTGTAAATGAGCGATAGCCGGAAACAGCAAATAATTCCACACCTTCATTCAATGCTCCTGTAAACAGCTTTTCCAGCTCTTCAGCTGCGTCCTGGCGCATATAGCTCTTTTCCAAATCTAACTTCCCGTAAGAAAATGCGACATCCGGGATCATTAGGTTGGATGGTTCATAGCCATCCGGAAGGCTGAATTGTTTATTCACCAGGACCATCACATTATCAGGGTTCTGGATAATATTTCTGCCATCCACAGTTTTAATATCATTAAAATATGAAGCTTCCAATGAAAGAGGATCCTTTTGAATATCTTTCTTGTCTTCATTGCCTGCGTCCCCGGCACTGTTTTCTTCTCTATTTAGTGATTCATTTTCTTGAGAAGGTTCATCGAGGCTTTTATCTTCCCCAAGGAACGGGATTTTTTCAATAAGCGGCTTTGCTTTATCCAAATACGGATCTAGCTGGCTGCAGCCGGAAAGCAGAAGGCTGAGGGTCCCTGCCATAATTATGATCTTCTTCATTCAAACTCACCTGTCTTTTTATTTCTTTGCAACATTACTATTTTAACACTACACGTCAACTAGTCCATAATTGTGTTAAAAACAGGACAAACGGCACAAATATCATTTTTAATAATTTGAAAATTACATTCTTCAAAAAAAATAAAACTGGTTCAGGTGAACCAGTTTCATTCTATATTATTCCTTAATAGCAGCTTCAAGTGCCACTTCGATCATTTCATTGAAGGTGGTTTGTCTTTCTTCAGCAGTCGTTTCCTCACCAGTCAGGATGTGATCACTGACTGTTAGGACGGATAGTGCTTTGCGGTCAAACTTCGCTGCAAGTGTATATAGCGCGGCTGTTTCCATCTCAATTGCCAGGATCTGATACTTTGCCCATTTTTCAAGTTCCGAATTGTCATTATAGAACATGTCAGCTGTGAAGACATTTCCGACTTTAAGGTTTAATCCTTTTTCAACACCTGCATCATAAGCTTTTTTCAATAGATCAAAATTGGCTGTCGGCGCAAAGTCAACCCCTCCGAAAGTAAGCCTGTTCATTTGGGAATCTGTAGAAGAGCTCATCGCAAGAATTACATCGCGAACCTTTACATCTTTTTGAATCGCACCGCACGTTCCTACTCTTATCAGGTTTTGGACATTATAGCTTTGCATCAGTTCATTGATATAGATGGAAATGGATGGAACCCCCATGCCTGTACCCTGAACTGATATGCGCTTCCCTTTATACGTTCCTGTATAGCCAAACATGTTGCGGACTTCATTGTAGCACTCCGCATTTTCTAAAAATGTTTCTGCAATATATTTTGCACGCAAAGGGTCTCCAGGAAGCAGGACCGTTTCCGCAATTTCATTTTCTTTAGCACCAATATGTACGCTCATAAATCTAACCTCCATGTTAATTCTGAAGCTGATGTAAATGCTTCCAAGTCAAACTATACCATATGTGCCACCAGTTAGAAACAAATAATACAGGGCATGTTTTTTCCCTGTGCGGGAAAGCTAATTTTAGCTTTTCCAAAGGAGGTTGTAATCATGCCGCAAAAAGGAATGAGCAAAAAACTCAGGCAGGCAGTCCAGCATGCCAATGAGACAAATCCATCTTCCAGGGCTAATACCGAGCCTAATACATCCAAAACAGTCAAAACAATAAGCAATCGATAAGCGGAGGGACTTAAGATGGGCAAAAAGCACCGTAACCGTATAAACTCACCAAAGAAGAATAATCATATTCCTGCAGAAGCCATTGTTGCAGAGCAGGAAGCGCATGGCAAGGAATACACAGCCAACAAACGCAAAAACAGTCCGGGATCAAACATAACCGAATAGACTATTTAATAAAAATAAACAGGAGAGCTATTATGCCCTCCTGTTTTCTTATTTATCTAATATGTATCCTATTAACTTCTTCCCAGCCGCCCGGCTTCAGCTGATAATAAAATTGCCCTCTTCTGCCTTCATCAATATAGAGTATATCTCCTGTGGAAATAAACCGGCCATCGAAATCCTCCGGGATCCGATCATGCACATTAAACTTTCTAAAAACTGATTCAAGGCATTCATCATGTGTCAAAGCTTCTACATTAAGGCGATATACTTGCTGAAAGCCTTTTTTGCCCCTGAATTCAGGTGTTTGAAAGATCGTAACATCATACTCTCTTCTTTTGATCCTTGTTAATTCCTTCAGCATATGTCATCCCCCTCTTATTCCCAGCATCCGTTATTTTTGGCTGATTCTAATTCAACAAGTGACCTGTCAACTATCGAATAAGATCTTCAAAAGCTGACGTTTTCCTGCCAGCTGCCTAAATTTAAGTGAACAACTTTTCATTACTGTTTAATTAGCCATTTTTCTTGTCGTTTCCTCCATCAAAAAAATTCTATTTTTGTCGATTAACGGTTTTTTTCGTAAAGTAAACGCTTTCAAAAATGTTTAATCTGCATATTATGTATAAAAGTCTTATCTGGAGGTGATGAAATTGCTGGTATCTAAAAAGCCTGTTTTGCTTTCAATCCTAATTGGAATGTTATTAATGACTATTTCTTATTTTTTTCAGCCTCTCATGCCATTTAAGTCCATCGCACACAGAGGCGCGTCGGCACTTGCACCGGAAAACACGCTTGCATCGTTTGAAAAAGCTATTGAAATGGGTTTTGACTATATCGAGTTAGATGTAAGGCTGAGCAAGGATAAACAACTGGTTGTTATTCATGACGCTAATGTTTTGCGAACTACCGACGGTGAGGGGCTAATTGAGGATTTAACAGTAAAAGACTTAAAAAAACTGGATGCAGGCTCATGGTTTTCTCCTGCGTATGCCGGTGAAAAAGTCCCTTTATTGACTGAAGTATTAAAACAAGCCAGCGGAAAAATAGGAATTATAATTGAAATGAAATCACCTGAAAATCAGCCTGGCATGACAGAAATTCTCGCAGACGTACTAAACTCTTACAAACCCGACAGTCAGATAAAAGTCCAATCTTTTCATATTAATGAAATGAAAAAGTTTCACGAGCTGGCTCCCGAGATTCCTGCTGGCCTCCTGCTGAGCAAACACCTGGACTTGTTTCATTTGGCATCCTACCGCGATTTTGCCTCTTTTCTATCTGTTCACCATCTCCTGCTTTCCAAGTCCTTCATTAATCAAGCTGAATTATTCGGTTATGAGATCTATTCGTGGACCATCAGTAAACAATACCAATTTGCAGACATGCAGAGGCTTGGTGTTCACGGCATTATTTCCGATGATGAGAAGAGAATCCCTGATTCAATCATGTACGTGCTCATAACCCCCTTTTTAAAAGGACAGGATTTAATTAAAACACTTCTGGCATAACCTATAGCGTTCCACTGTCGCAGCCAAAGCAAAAAAAAACGATGGGCATCACCCATCGTTTTCTCAATGAATTAAGCATATTTTGCAATGACCGATTGAAGCTTTTGCTGCATATAAGGAATATCTGCATTTGTAACAGTGAAACGGACAAATGTTTCATCCATTTCCAGTGCTTCTGCCAGGAATCCGCCTATTCCTCTCGCTTTACGGTCTACTTGCATCATAACCTCGGTCTCTCCGTTTGACAGTGGAAAAAAGACCACTTCCAGTTCATCAAGCTTTCCTCTGAAAGGACCGGAGACTGGAACAAATTCAAACTCCTGGATAAACGGAAGCCTTCTGCGAAGGCGGTGCGGAGCCTGTTCACATTCTGCTTCCCGCAAACGGAATCCCATACTTGAAACAGCGTTCAATACAGAATCCATCAGCGGGGCAGCAGCAACACGAATATAATCCTTATCTGCAGGATCTACCGCGTTTTTTATATCCAGTCCTGTCGTCACCCAAATTTTCGTTTTGCCAAAAGACAAAGGTGTGTCAGCTGGAAGGTTAAAGGTAAAAGGAATTTCCTTTCGTTCATTGGCTGCCAGGGTAAAGGATTGAGCAAGCCTGAAACGGTCAATCAGACCGGAGACTGTATATTTTTTATCATCTGATTCTTTAATATAAGTAGTATTCAATGAAAGGTAAATATCATCAATTTTCTGTTCGGTGCTGCCCCCTGTAATCTCAACCACACCTCTGAGGGCTTCGCCCGGAACTGCTGAATCCTTTTCAAGTTTCGTATCGACTTTTGCTGATCCAATTCCCACACTTGCCAAAACCTTATTAAAAAATGACATATGCTTCTCTCCCTGTTTCATGTTTTATTTTTACTGCATATATAAAGCAAAGCACTTATTTCACTTAGATATACGTGCTTATTAACAAGAAGGTTTCATTTTCAATGGTGGCAGCACATATTTTTTTCGGAATTGCTGCGTTCACTGCATACCCACAGAAAATGCTGTGCTTAGAATATGTATGTGTAAGATGTTCCTCCTGCTCCGCAAAAAAATGACGAGCATCGTTCCTCGTCATTTTTCTATATCAGTCATCTTCAATTTCTTCATCAATGATGCACTTTTGCAGCAGGTACTCAAACGTGATATCTGCAAGTTCATCCAATTCTCCTTCAGTAGGCACATATCCCCTTTTTGCCAGCTCATGAAAGAAAAACTCAGCAATTTCTTCTGTATCTATTACGACTTCTATTTCCTTCACAGCAACGCCCCCTTTGTACAAAATGTATGAAGCACTCCCTGGATTCATGCAGAACAAGCCATATTCTTTATTTTATTTTCGATGCATTTTTTTTCAGTTAGGACATACATATAGGATAAACAGCCAGCAGCAATCCATTTTATACAGAAATTGAGGAGGCAGCGACATGTCCAGTATATCCAGACTAGCCCTACTAATTAAAGAAGATGTCAATCGTGATGAAAGTTCTATAGTAAATCTTTATAGCAATCTATTAAATGCCTGGTTCAAGCTCGTCATATGGTTTGGCATCCCATTTTTACTGTATCTCCTGGTCACCTGGCTCTAAAAAGCAAAGACTTCTGTGCTTTTTACACAGTGCTCTTATCATCATTGTTGGCAATATGCTTCAGCTTTCTGAGTATAACCCGCATTATATGCTTATACTCATCATCCTGAAACATTTCATAAAGAATACGATAATCATTGTAAATATCAAGCAAACCATCAATCAGCACTTTTCTTTCTTTTATCCCTTCAAGCAATTCCTTTTCTGCCTTGCGGAATGAATGTGCCGTTTCCCTTAATTCAGGAAGCTTTTCTTTTTTATTGATCATATAGAGGAGCCCAAGCTTTTGAATAAATGCATCAGCACTTTCAGCATCCGCAACGAGTGTCAGCTCTTCTTCCCCTGCTTCCAGCCATTCCCCGTCATTAATTCTTGAAAGCTCATAAATAACATCTTCCCATGCATCTTCTTTGTATCTCCAAATTTCCGTCCTGAAGCCTACGATTTTGAAAAGATCCGAACCATACCCCTTGACTTGGACAAGGTCGCCAAAAAAGTATTTATATTCGATGTCAATATGCTCCTTTTCCATAATCTCACCTTCATACTCAGACAGCATTTGAAGGCTGGATTCCATATATAGACCTTCACTTTTATTGACTTCATAGACGTACATATCATCTAGCCACTTTACATCTGTTACTTTTCCGACTGTACCATAAATAGTGATCACGACTGTATCACCGATTTTGTACTTGGGTTTTTTCTTTTTGCTCATTTCCTCCATCCTCTCAATGACTGAGTCGTGAGTAGTGAATACAATAGTATATGCACTTTTTATGAAAATCGTCCGTACGTTCATCACAATCAATCAAAAGCCATTTTTCAAATTAAATTGCTTCTTTTCTATAATTGATGAAATTTGGCATTTGAATATTGCCCGTTGATTTCCGCTCCAGGCACTCAGCGAACCCGCGGGGAGGAATGTGAGCCTCCTCGGCTTCGCCTGTGGGGTCTCACACTTCCTCTCTTCACGCAGGACATTGAATAAGCTTCCTTGAATGAACACCGCACGAAGGAAATGCGTCAGCATTTTCGAGGATCAAGTGCCTTCCGCTCCTTAGAGGGTAAAGTTAGTTACCTGTCCAAAAGCAACAAGCTTTACGAAAACAGCAAAAAAACACTCCTATGCAGGAGTGTTTCAAAATGTTCATTCAGCTTTCAGAGAGTACATACAATTGCCAGGCTTCATCGAAAATAGACATGGTCTCCAGATAGCTTCCGTTCAGTTCAAGGTAAGAGCTGAGCTCATCATAATCATAGGCTGTTTTAGGAAAGCTGTGGTCCTCATATGCGTCATTGGCAAAACGGCTGATGTTATCCTTTGGTGCAGGATGCCTGTATTTCATTAAAAAGTGATAGAAAGTTTTTGACATACTAACGCCTTCCTTTTTATTCTGTCGTTCGTTAATTTATTTTCTACTATAATCGAATTGTGCTAAGCTCGTCTACTTATACACATTAAAAACAGCCCGCATATCTGCGGGCTGCCCTTCCCTCACTTATCATAGGAAGAGAAATCAAAATAATTTCGCTTCAGCAGCCTTGGCTGCTCCATCAATTTTTCATAATTAATTTCTTTTCCGATCTTCTTGACATCAATCAAAAATAGCTGGTCCTCAATCGACTTAACAAGCTCATCTGACTGGTAAACCATATCACAATCCCTGCAGGAAATGGAAGGTGTCTCATTTATTTGGATGGCTCTTGTTCCATCAGGGAGCTCCCAATAAACCGTTTCACTGCTTTCACTTATATTTTGGCTTTCACACCAGGCACATTTATTTCCCATTCCTGTCCTCCTATTCCTTGGCAGCTGCAGCTTCTGAACCCGCCTCTGCTGCAGGACTCTGCTTTGTCTGCTGGGCATTGAATTTCTTTTCCTTTAATTCATCCCGTTTGCCCCGCTTATCTTTCAAAGAGCTGTGCTCTGGGTCGCTGTCATATTTTTCACGGCGATCCAGTCTTGCCAGGCCTTCAGGAACCAGGTTGAATTGCTGGTCATTCATTAGCGCCGCAATTCCCACATTTGATTTTTTCTCATCCATATCAGGATAAATTTCTTTAAAGTAGCCTTCTGCACGGCCTGGGACATAGTTTTCAGGCTCAGGATAAGTGGTGATTACACCTTCGAAATTGCGGAGGACCACTTTGTCAGCACTTTGCGAGATCAAATAATTCGGCTGCAGTGAAATCTTTCCGCCTCCTCCAGGCGCATCGACCACAAAAGTCGGGACAGCATAGCCGGATGTATGTCCCCTTAGCCCTTCAATAATTTCAAGCCCTTTCGAAACCGGAGCGCGGAAATGGCCTATGCCTTCAGAAAGGTCACATTGGTAAATATAATAAGGACGGACCCGGATTTTAACAAGGTCATGCATCAGTCTTTTCATAATTGGAACGCTGTCGTTTATGCCTGCCAAAATAACCGATTGATTACCCACGGGCACACCGGCATTTGCCAGCATCTCACACGCTCTCTTGGAATCTTCGGTAATTTCAATGGAAGTGTTAAAATGTGTATTTAGCCACACGGGATGATACTTTTTCAGGATATTGCATAAATTCTCGGTGATCCGCTGGGGAAATACAACTGGAGCCCTCGTGCCAATTCTGATGATTTCAACATGGTCGATTTCACGCAAATTTTTCAGGATGTATTCAAGAATATTGTCATTGATCAAAAGTCCATCTCCGCCAGAAATGAGAACATCTCTAACCTGAGGTGCATTCCTGATGTAGCTGATTGCCGCATCAAGCTGTTTTTTCGGTACACCCATGCCTATTTGTCCTGAGAACCTTCTTCTTGTACAATAACGGCAATACATTGAACATTGATTTGTTACCAAAAATAAGACCCGGTCAGGGTAGCGGTGCGTTAATCCCGGAACTGGGGAGTCTTCATCTTCATGCAGTGGATCTTCAAGATCATATTTAGTTTTATAGATTTCATTTGAAATAGGAACGGATTGCATCCTCACCGGACACCGTGGGTCATCCGGATTCATAAGTGAAGCATAATAAGGTGTAATATTTAATGGAATGGTTTTTGCAGAAATCCTGACTCCTTCCTCCTCTTCAGGTGTAAGATTAATCACCTTTTTCAAATCATCAACTGTCCGAATGGTATTCGTCAGCTGCCAGAGCCAGTCATTCCATTGTTCTTCTGTGACATCCTTCCATAGCTCAATATCTTTCCAATGCCGATCCGGTTTATATAAAAAGTTCTTCATCTCTATTCCCCCTATATGAATTTCTATAAAATAACATTGCAAGTTTCATGCCAATTCTGAATATTTCGTACTATCATATGAAATCCCTACCGGATTGGCGATTGTTTGCAACTTAAGGGATACTTTCATTTCCGTTAAAACAAAAAAGGTGCCGATTACTCGGCACCCTCATGAGTGTTACTAACCAGGATTCTGTTATTCATTTCAATATTATACTTGGCCAGTTTATATTGCAGTGTCTGACGGGGCACCTCTAATAGCTTCGCGGCTTTTTTTATATTTCCGTTTGTTTCTTGAAGAGCTTTTTCGATTAAAGCTTTTTCCTGCTTTTCCATACTTGCCTTTAATGGCTGGATTTTTAATGAAAAATCCTGTTTACTCTTTTGAAGCTGCTGTTTCATTATAACTGGCAAATCATCAGCTTTAAGAAAGTCTTCTTCACAGACATTCATCATGTACTCGATTGTATGCTTTAATTCCCTGACGTTTCCGGGCCAATGGTATTGTCTGAAAAAGGCCAGCACATCCTCTCCGATTCCTGAGAGGCTTTTGTGTAACACCTGATTAAATCGCTTAATAAAATGATGGGCAAGAAATTCAATATCTTCCTTTCTCTCCCTTAGCGGCAGGAGCCCGAATGTGAGAACGTTTAAGCGGTAAAATAAGTCCTTTCTCATTTGGTTTTTCTCAAGTGCCTCCACTGGATGGATATTCATGGCTGCAATCACCCGTACATTGACCTGTGAGCTCTTCGGACTTCCTACTCTTCGGACAATGCCATCCTCAAGCACTCTTAGCAGTTTAGCCTGCAGCTCAATCGGCATGGCATGTATTTCATCGAGAAAAAGTGTCCCGCCATCGGCTAATTCAAATAACCCCGGCCGGTCCACTGCTCCTGTATAGCTTCCTTTAGCAGTCCCAAAAAGAATGCTTTCAAGCAAAGACTCCGGTATTGCCGCACAGTTCTGTGCAATAAATGGGCCTTCAGTTCTTGAGGAAGAATGATGAAGCCCCTGAACAAAGAGCTCCTTTCCGCACCCGCTTTCCCCAAACACAAGAATGGAAGAATCGGACTTTGCCAGTTTGGCTGCCTCCTTTTTAATATTTTTCATTTCCTTATTTATTGTGAGAAGGCTATCCAATGTATACTGTACATTATTGGCAGCAGCCGCTTTGTTGAGGGGCTGTTTTATTTTTTTGCGCAAATCAAGAAGGCTTTCAGAAAGAAGCTTCAATCTGGAGTAGTCCTTGGCAATCTCGACAGCTCCCGCTACCTTCCCAT
The DNA here is from genome assembly GCF_058791715.1 of Cytobacillus sp. EB106-05-05-XG126. Classification (NCBI taxonomy): domain Bacteria; kingdom Bacillati; phylum Bacillota; class Bacilli; order Caryophanales; family Bacillaceae; genus Cytobacillus; species Cytobacillus sp. EB106-05-05-XG126. The sequence goes on from NZ_JBYTDU010000005.1 coordinate 195,439, forward strand.
TAACAGTTATAGGGAGAGTGGTATTAATGGTTTCTATTTGTGCACCATGGAGGTTTACATAGGACTGAGTCTGATTATAAATCGGTGCTTTTGTTTTCATAACTTTTAATAAAGTGCTTGTCTCTTTATCCAATGAAGGAAAGACTTTCAGAACAGGTTTTCCGATTACCTCAGAAACCTCCAGACCATCATGTCTAGCAGCTATTTCATTATAAAAAATGGTAATTCCATTCAAATCCACTACATGAATCCCTTCATCAATGCCTTTTAATATGGCGGCCAGCACTTCTTTAGAAATACTTTGAGTTTCAATCATTAAATCCCCCCCATTTATGTATATGACAGGGTGCCGAAAACCTGTCAGGATTGTGCCGAAAATCCGGCACTTCTTTTTGAGGATCCGTCAATCCGAATAGGCCAAATTCTTTACCCAGACATTCATATTTTCAAGTTTATCGAAAATATAGCAGTTGTTAAGAAGACGGCCACGATAGGAATAGCCAAGCTGATGCAGAACGGCATTCATACCGAAAGACAGCGCTCTGGCGATGGAGTAGGCACAGAATACACCTTGCGATTTTAGATCTTTTTCCAATTTTTCGAGGAGTATTTTCATTAAACCATGTTTACGGTGGGATGGGAGTGTCGCACAATCTGTCAGTTCTGCGTTTTTATAAAAAAGATTGACCTCCGCTGATGCAGCACTGACAAGGTCACCTTTATACTTAAATGCGTAATAAATGGTGCCCTCCCGGATTGTCTTTTTTATATATGAGGGATCATGTAGAGGTGTTGGATAAATCTTAAATACTTCACTGTATAGTTCAGCCATTTTTTCAGCATCCTGCTCCGTTATTTTGATAAGCTGATATTCAGAAGGAGGCATAATGACATCCGGGTTTCTTTCAAGGGCGGTTACATTTTTAACGATGCTGTCTTCAGAGATCCAGTGTCCATTAGTTCTCCTTTCATCAGAAAAATACTTGCAAAAAAAGTATTGATCAGAGCCGCGGAAATATCCGTCGATAACAGCCTCGCACTGAAACCCCATTGCAAGAAGATCTATATAATTTTCAACTCTTCCCCTGAAAATTAATTTCTCACACTGGTATTCTTTTGCTGTTTTCTCTGCTTCATGGACGGCATCTGCCAATTTACCTGCATAATCGTCTACCCTTAATCGTTTATTGAATGAATCAAGATAGAATTCGGCCACAAAGCCTTCTCTTTTTAATGTTTTTACCGAAGCAGTATTATTCATTGCTAAGACCCCCTTCTATTAATAAAACTGCCCGGCCAGGGGGCCAGGCATTATGAAAGCTTAAAAAATACCTGCCAAAACAGCAAATTTTTCGGCTAAGTATTCTATCTTTTCATCTTAGTCAATTTTAAAGCTGATAAGCTTCATCTCTGTCATTTCTTCAACAGCATATTTGATTCCTTCACGTCCCATTCCGCTCATTTTCACTCCTCCATATGGCATGTGGTCTACACGGAAGGTTGGGAAATCGTTCACCATTACTCCGCCGACATGAAGCACTTTTGCTGCTTTGAAGGCTTTGTTCACATCATTGGTGAAGACACCTGCCTGAAGGCCAAAATCTGAATCATTCACAAGTGCCAGCGCCTCTTCAAAGCTGCTGAATGAATTAATATGAACCACTGGTGCAAATGCTTCCTCACAAGAAATTTTTTCAGATTTGGCAACATTCAGCAGGACGGTCGGATACAAGGTATTATCTGTCGCATTCCCGCCAAGAGCAAGCTCCGCTCCGCTTTCTACGGCACTCTTGATCCAGGTCTCTGCGCGTTCAGTGTCACTCCGGGAGATCATCGCTGAAATATCCGTATCCTCATTAAGCGGATCGCCGATTTTCAGCTTTTTGGCTTCCTCTACAAAACGCTCGGCAAATGTCTGGTACAGAGATTCATGCACATAGATGCGCTGCACGGAAATACATACCTGACCCTGGAAGGCAAAAGCCCCGGCTGCGATACGCGGGACAATTTTCTCCACGTCTGCATTCTCATCCACAACAACTGCTGAATTCGAACCTAATTCAAGTGTTACTCTCTTCAAGCCTGCATGTTCGCGGATCTGCCTGCCTACTTCCGGGCTGCCTGTAAAAGTAATCATTGATATGCGTCCGTCGGCAACTAGTACATCCCCAACTGTTCCGCCGCTTCCGGTTACCACATTCAGCACTCCGGCAGGAAGTCCTGCTCTGTGGAAAATATCAGCAATCTTGTAGGCCGACATTGGCGTTTGAGATGCAGGTTTTAAAACAACCGTGTTCCCGGCCGCAATAGCCGGTCCCACTTTATGCGCAACCAGGTTCATAGGAAAATTGAATGGCGTGATGGCTCCGATAATCCCGAGAGGCTCCCGTACTGTATAGGAGACTCTGCCTTCGCCTCCCGGAGCCGCATCCATTGGGATTGTTTCACCATAAAGTCTGCGCGCTTCCTGGGCAGCGAAGGTATATGTCATGATGGTGCGGTCAACTTCTCCTCTGGCAGCCTTTATCGGCTTTGAAGCTTCTAGCGCAATAATTTTCGCGCACTCCTCTTTTTCCTCCTTCATGATGGCGACCACATTTTCCAGTATTTCCGCCCGTTTATGGGCAGGCATATCAGCTATTACTTTTCTGGATTGTTCTGCCGCATCAATTGCTGACTTAACATCGGAAGGAGCTGCCATGGCAACTTCTGCAATAACCTCCCCGCTATAAGGGCTCTTTAATGCTTTGTAATTCTCTGTTTCCTTGAACTTTCCGCTGATCCATAAATGTTGTTTCAATGGAATTCCTCCTTATGTGCAGCATTCACCTATTACTTCTTCCAGTATGGAAAATCCTTCATCAAGCTGTTCATTGGTTGTCACAAGCGGGCTGAGCAAACGAATAATATTGCCATATAATCCGGCGCTCATTATGATGAGGCCGCGATTGTGTGCCTTTGACAGGATCTCCTGAACGATTTCTTTATTGGGTTCCTTTGTTTCCTGATCTTTAACAAATTCAATGGCACACATTGCTCCTAAAGAACGTACTTCACCCACTTGCTTATATTTTAAAGGAAAATCAGAAAATTTTTCAGTGAAAAGACTTCCGATTTCATTTGCTCTTTCTAATAATCCTTCTTCCTCAATCGTACGAATCACTTCTAATGCAGCTGCACAGCCTAGCGGACTGCCTCCATAAGTTCCGCCGATTTCACCAATATTTGGTGAATCCATTATGTCTGCTCTTCCAGTTACAGCACTGACCGGCAATCCGGCACCGATCGATTTAGACATGGTCATAAGATCCGGCACAACATCATAATGCTCCATGGCAAACATTTTGCCTGTCCTGCCAAATCCTGTCTGTACCTCATCAGCAATAAAAAGGATTCCATGTTTTTCACAAAGCGCTTTAACACCTTTTATAAAATGGGAAGACGGCATAACAAAACCGCCTTCACCCTGAACAGGCTCCATAATAACAGCAGCGACTTCTTCAGGCGGCACCTCGCTCAGAAAAAACGTTTCGAATCTTTTAAGCAGGGCATTATCATGGTCTTTATCCTTTAGGCCTTCGCTGCGGTAATAATAAGGATAAGGCCATTTATACGTTTCCGGCGCAAATGGACCGAATTCATATTTATATGGTTTTACCTTGCTCGTTAAGCTCATGGACATATAGGTCCGGCCATGGAATCCCCTTTCAAATGATATAATTCCTTTTCTGCCTGTATATTTCCTTGCTATTTTAACCGCATTTTCCACTGCCTCTGCTCCGGTGCTTAAAAAGAAGGTTTTTTTGCTGTGATTGCCGGGTGTAATGCTGTTGAGTTTCTCTGCCAGCTTGATATAAGGCTCATACATCATGACATGGAAGCATGGGTGAAGATATTGGTCAATTTGGGCATGGAGCGCTTCAACAACCCTTGGCGGACAGTGTCCAACATTCAGGGTCCCGATTGCCCCCGCAAAATCAAGAAAAGTATTCCCATCTATATCTGTCAGAAGTGCTCCATCACCTTTAGCAGCAAATGTCTGCATCGTGTTAAATGGCCCCTTTGGGACATTCTTCTCTTTTTTAGCCAATAACTCCTTCGCTTTTGGTCCCGGCAGCTCTGTTCTTATATTAATTGATCCCATCCTTATTTCCCCTCTCCCTGATTAGTGCCGCACCATTCCAGTATGGCCAGAGCAATAATTTCAGCCGCATCAAAAACTTCCTCTAAGGAAATAAATTCGTTAACATCATGTGCGGCTTCCGTTACACCTGGGCCGAATACAACAACAGGTGTATTTCCTACTTTGGATAATATGCCTCCATCCGTGCCCCATGGTGATGCCTCAACTGCCGGCTGTTTTCCCTTTACAGTTTCAAAGGATTCCGATAATACAGCCATTAAAGGATGATCCTCCTCCAGATCTCCAGGCAGCCAGCGTCCGCCAAACCATTCAACTTGAGGAGGATTCTTTTTAAGCCACGGATCATTTTGTGCTGCTTCCTTCAGGCAATCTTCCAGCTCTTTTTCGGCCGATTTCATCTCTTCGTCCGGCGCTACCCCCATCCTTCCCTCTATGACAGCAATATCCGGTACGGAAGATGGCCACTCTCCGCTGTATATTTTTCCGATATTAATAGGAATCGGAATAGGGATTTTTGAATAGAGCGGGTCTTCAATGTTAAGGTTCCTTAACTTCTCAAGCTCCTGAAGCTTTGTCATCACATACATTGCTTTTTCGATGGCACTGACGCCCTCATATCGGGTTCCGCCATGAGCTGAACGCCCTTTTACTGTTATCCGAAACCACATCGAGCCCTGCTGTTTTGGAAATAGTTTCATATTTGTCGGTTCGGGAATGATTGCCCCATCCGCTGAATATCCCCTGAGGACTGCTGCCAATGTACCCGCCCCGCCGCTTTCTTCTTCTATGACACTTTGAAAAATCACATCGCCTTTAATCTTGATTCCAATCGCAATAATGGCTTCCATGGCAAGCAGGAGCGAAACGGTGCCGCCTTTCATATCGGTCGAACCACGGCCAAATAGCTTTCCATCTTCAATTCTGCCGCTAAATGGATCATGTTCCCAATCATTTCGGTCTCCCTCCGGAACGACATCAATATGGCCATTGAGGATGATCGACCTTCCTCCGCCTGTTCCTTTCAAAACAGCCACCACATTGGGATTTCCGGAAAAATCCTTTCGATCTGAACAAAAGGCAGGATGCTTAGTCAATTGTTCCTTGCCGATTTCCCAAATATCAAGGGTTAGTCCAAGTTTGCGGCATTTTTCAATGATGACAGCCTGTGCACTGCTTTCATTTCCGCGGATGCTGCCTTCCTGGACTAGCTGCTGAAGAAGTCTTGTTCCTCTTTGCTTATTTTCTTCCAGCCATTGTTTAACCTTTGCATGATCATTCATATTCTCACTCCTTTTTAGACCAAAGCCAATATATCTATCAATTAATCACTCTCACATTCTCAGCAATTGTAAAACTGCAGCCCGTTTTTGCCCTTACTTCATTTATAGAGTGCGGCGCAAACAAGTCAGTCAGTGTAAGTCCATGAGCTGAGATTTGAAAGACAGCCATCTCTGTAATAATCATGTTTACACAGCGTGCTGATGTAAGAGGCAGGGTGCACTCGTCCACAATTTTGGAGTTCCCGTACTTGTCTGTCTGGTTCATAAGGACAATGACTTTTTTTGCTTTTTGGGCAAGCTCCATTGCTCCGCCCATGCCAGGAACTTTCTTTCCCGGTACAATCCAATTGGCCAGATCCCCTTTTCCGCTTACCTCCAGGGAGCCAAGAATCGTCATATCAACTCTTCCTCTGCGTATCATCCCGAATGCAATGGTGCTGTCGCAATATGAAGCACCTTTTACAATGGAAACCGGAAAACCTCCTGCATTACAGAGATTCTCATCTTCTTTCCCTTTCTCCGGACTTGGCCCCATACCTGTAATGCCATTTTCCGCATGAAACATTACGTTTGTCCCGGCAGGCAAATGATTGGGCACAAGCGATGGGATTCCAATTCCGAGATTTACAATCATTCCGTTCTTTATTTCCTCCGCAGCACGTTTGGCAATACGATTTCTAATCTCTACTCCCATGCCCATTTCCAATTCACCCCCTTCGAAGGAACGATATAATTAACGAAAACGCCCGGTGTTATAATTTCATCAGGATCCAGGCTGCCAAGCGGGACAATTTCTTCCACTTCCGCAATGGTCATATCACCAGCCATGGCGACAAGCGGGTTTGTGTTTCTGGCACTTTTGTCAAATATTAAGTTCCCGTAAGGATCAGCTTTTTTAGCAAAAACAATCGATACATCTGCAGTCAGTGCCGTCTCGACAAGGTACTTTTTTCCGCCCACGCTGCATGTTTGCTTATTGCCGGTCACAATGTCGTTATCAAGGCCAATGTCGGAAAGAATGGCAGGTATGCCGACTCCGCCAGCGCGTATTCTTTCTGCCAATATCCCCTGGGGTGAAAATTCCACCTCCATCTTTCCATCTGTCATAAGTTGGCCGGCAACGGGATTTGAGCCAATATGAGAAGCAATCATTTTTTTTGCCCTTCCCTGGCTTACCACCTTCCCGATTCCAATATAAGGAAAGCCTGAATCATTGCCAATAAGGGTTAAATCTTTGAATCCATTATCCAAAATGCCGTCGATAAGGGATGGAGGGGTGCCAATTCCGCCGAAGCCGCCAAACATAATGATCATGCCGTCCCGAAAATGCTTCATTGCATCATCAAGTTTAATAATCTTATTAAATGTGTTCTCCATTCTTATTCAGCCTCTTCCTCCCCAGGGTTCAAATGATCTGCAAAAATCTGCAAAGTCTTTTCAAACCGCTTTACCAGATCATCAATTTCCCTTTTGGTAATGGTCAGCGGCGGTGCAATCAATACTGCATCCCCGTCTGTGCCATTTGTGCCCGCACCTGCAGGGTAAATAAGCAGACCCTGTTCCTGTGCTTCCTGTATTAACCTCTGAGTCAGACCGAAGCTTTTTGTAAACGGCTCTTTAGTCAGAGGATCCATTACAAATTCAAGTCCAACCATTAGCCCTTTTCCCCTTACATCACCAATAAAGGGAAATTTGGATTGCAGCTTAGTCAATTTATTTCTTAAATACACTCCTTTGCTTTCTGCTTCAGGGATAATATTGTTTTTCTCAATATATTCAAGCACTGCGAGGGAAACTGCACATGACTGCGGATTAGCACTTAACGTATGACCGCTCATAATGCTTTTTGAACCTGCCAGTATGGGCTCCATTACTTCATCGCTTACAAGTGCAGCCGCAATCGGGGCATACCCGGCTCCCATTCCTTTTCCAAGTGCGACGATATCAGGCTTTATATTCCAATGCTCACAGGCAAGCATGGTGCCTGTTCTGCCAAAACCAGTCATCACCTCATCAGCAATAAATAATATGTCATTCCGCTCACAAATTTCTTTGATTATCCGGTAGTAATCCTTTGGAGGTGTAATAGCCCCCCCTGCAGCCCCAATGACTGGCTCTGCGATAAACGCAGCAATATTCTCTGGCCCTATCCGTTTAATGACGGTTTCAAGTTCATGTGCACACAGATAACCGCATTCAGGGGCTTCCAGATTGTATGGGCATCTATAGCAATATGGAGGATGAATGACAGGGAAATCCTCCAGCAGCGGTATGAAGCGAGCCCTTCTGCCCGTATGTCCTGACATTGATAAAGCTCCAAGGGTTATGCCATGATAGCTCATCCACCTTGAGAGCACCTTTGTTTTTGTCACAATGCCTTTTTCCTGCCAGTACTGAATTGCTATTTTCATAGCTGTTTCTGTGGCCTCAGACCCGCTGTTCACAAAAAAGCTCCAATTCAAATCGCCAATTGCAGCCTCCGCTATTTTATGGGCAAGCTTTTCAGCTGCCCCGCTCGTAAATTGCGAGCGATATACAAAAGAAACTTTTTTTGCCTGTTCATGCATTGCCTTAATGATTTCCTCAACACCATGGCCAATATTGGCTGTTATCGCGCCAGATGAAGCATCCAGGTATTCCTTTCCGTCCATGTCATATAAATAAACTCCTCTGCCATAATCTATGATCGGGTACTGTGCATCAAGCATCGGCTTAATTAAGTTCGACTGGTTCATCAGCGTACTCCCTCCAACTATAATTGCGAAATTTGCCTGCGGCTAATCAATATCCGCCGATGGCTTCATGAGCTTTCACAGCAAATCCTCAATTCTACAAGCCAACTATTCTCTACCATTTGGCAATATAGTAAATTGTATGAAGTCACTTAAGAAATCTTTCATAAAAGTATTTTGCAGAGTTATCTATTTTTCGCTGCAAATAAAAACAGCCGCTATCCAGCGGCTGCTCAAAATTCATTTTCCTAATTCTATTCGATCCAAATTTCACTTTCAGAACCTTGTGCTTTTATAACTGCTTTGCCTCCAATTGGGATAGTGGCATAGGGCTGTACATGTCCGAAGTTTACATTTGCGATTACAGGTATGCCTCGAAGCTCTTTTTTGGATACAATAATTTTCTGCAGTGCTTCATCTGTCACTTGAGAATTTTTTTGAAACCTTCCAATGAGGATTCCTTTGATGTCACGGGCATCAGGCAGGTGCAGAAGTGATTGAAGATCTCGATCAAAGGTGAGAGCATGTGATTCCTCATCATCTTCAATAAATAAAATTGAATCCTTTAAAGAGGGCATGAACTCTGTCCCCTGCAGCAAATTAAGCGTGCATAAATTCCCTCCAATTAATCTGCCTTCTGCAATCCCTTCCTGGATTACCGTATATCCATTATTTTTGATGAAATGCCTGTCTTCCTGGTCGAGATACCATGGATCATCACTCCAATGTGATGAGGCTGCAATTTCATATGGGGCATCGTTTGTTACTGCGTTAATAAAAGATTCCAAAGTGTACTCAAACCCATGCTTTACACCGAAGCTTGAAAAATGCGGGCCAGAATAGGTGATCAAACCTGTTTTTTTATAAATGGCTCCCTGCAGTGCAGTGATATCACTAAATCCGCAAAAGATTTTTGGATTATTTTTTATAATCTCGAAGTCTATGTAATTTAAAAGCTGGTTGGCGTTATAGCCGCCGATCACTGTCAGGATTCCCTTTACATTAGGATCAGTAAAAGCATCATGTAAATCTTCAATTCTTTCTTCTATAGAGGTACTGAAAAACTCATCATGCTCTTCTGCATTTTTGCCGTATGTCACTGTGAACCCCAGCTGGTTCAGCCGCTCCTGGGCAATTCGCAATTGTTCGCCTTTTATGATGGCCATACTTCTGGACGGTGCAATGACCCGGATCTCATCGCCGGGCTTTAATCGCTCTGCAAGCATTGTGTCCTCTCCTTTTTCACTTTCAGACTTAGATTGTTTTACATTTTATCAAATACGGGGTCGTTAGGAAATAACTGTTTTTATTGTAAGGCTTTTTTTCAAAGATTATTGTTGTTTATGTATTCAGCCCGTTGATTTCCGCTCCAGGCACGCAGTGAACCCGCGGGGAGGAATGCGAGCCTCCTCGGCTTCGCCTGCGGGGTCTCACACTTCCCTCTCCTCCTCAGGACATTGAATAAGCTTCCTCGAAGAACACCGCACGAAGGAAATGCGTCAGCATTTTCGAGGATCAAGTGCCCACAGCGAAGATCAACTCAGCAAATTAAACAAAGTTAAGATAAAGCAACATAGTTTAAGAAAACAGCCTATTAAAAAAAGGCCTGCTTTTCAGCACGGCCTACTGTTCTTATACTAATGCAGGTTCTCTTCTAGGTGCATTACTTGTCTTTTCGATAATATCCCTTGCAATCCAGATACCGCAGGCACCCGCCTGTGCAAGTCCTCTGGTGATGCCTGCACCATCCCCGCCGACATATAGTCCGCTGATTTCCGTTTCGAAACGGTCATTCAACTTGGGACGTGCAGAGTAGAATTTTGCCTCCACACCGTAGAATAGGGTATGTTCTGATGCAAGGCCGGGAGATACATGGTTTAATGCCTCTGTCATTTCAATCAGGCTTTTCATTGTATTATATGGAAGCACAAGGCCTAAGTCGCCAGGCACCGCTTCCTTTAAGGTTGGTTCAAGGAAGCCTTCTTTAATTCTCTTCTCGGTAGATCTTCTTCCTTTTAATATATCTCCATACTTTTGAACAATGATTCCGCCGTTTGAAAGGCTGTTGGCAAGCCTGGAAATTTCATGCGCATATTCATTTGGCTTATCAAACGGTTCCGAGAATGTATGGGATACCAGCAGCGCAAAGTTCGTATTCGGGCTTCCCAGCTTAGGGTCTTTGTAAGCATGGCCATTCGCAAGCATGATTCCTGAGTGGTTTTCCACTACAACATGGCCGGAAGGATTGCTGCAGAATGTCCGCACTCTTGTACCGACAGATGTATTAAATGTGAACTTTCCTTCGTAAAGATGTTTATTGATCTCTTCCATTACAATATCCGAAGTTTCAACCCGCACGCCAATATCTACCTGATTATTGATCATCTTCAAGCGGCGTGACTTCAGGAGGTTTGCCAGCCAAACTGATCCATCTCTCCCTGGTGCTACAACCACCTTATCAGCATGAACTTCATTTCCGGACTTAAGCTTAACTCCCATAATGCGATGGCCATCAGGGGTTTTCTCTGTTATGAGATCTTCAACCTCTGTCTTATAGGACATATCAATTTTTTCACGTAAATATTCATAAATGCTCTTTAGGATTTCAAGATTCTGCTCGGTGCCCAAATGTCTTACCTGTGCACGAAGCAGTTTAAGTCCTGCTGCATATCCGCGGCGCTCGATATCCCTCACTTCATCTGTCATTGGGTCTGTAATGCTTTCAGTCGCGCCGTGTTTCAAATTGATTTCGTCTACATATTTTATCAAATCAACAACCTGGGAGTCAGGGAGATAATCGGTCATCCAGCCGCCAAACTCACTCGTAATATTGAATTTTCCATCTGAATAAGCCCCTGCTCCGCCAAATCCATTCGTGATAGAGCAAGCCGGCAGGCAGCCGGCAAATTCTTTTCTTCCTGCTGCCGGCGGGCATTTAGCAATCTTTTTCTGTAAAATCGGACAATTTCGTTTAAAAATATCGTGTCCTTTATCAATTAATAAAACTTTTGCTTCAGGCATTTTCAATGTTAATTCATAACAAGTAAATATTCCAGCCGGTCCAGCACCGACCACAATAACATCATAATTTGTATTCATCGTCCTATTCCCCCAGACGCATTATTCGTTAATTTCATCAACCAAAGGTAACTATATCAAAAACAATAGAACAGTTCAACATTTATACGAACTATTTATTTAAGTTTTTATATATTGTTCGTGTTTAAAATAATTTATGTAAAATTCCGTTAATAATTCCATGTCCAAAAAACAGAAGGCTGCTCATTACGAGCAGCCTTCACAATATCCATTTATATTACCAATTTCCGCAGCAGCATGCTCCGATAATAATCAATAGAATGAACAATACGACGATCAATGCAAAACCGCCATATCCACATCCTCCATATTGAGCACCAGCAACAGGATAGCCATATCCCGGATAACATTGGTCGTAGCCAGCACCGGCAACTGCACCTTTATACATAACTAATCACTCCTCAACAAGATTTCTTGGGCATTTTCAATATTAATGTATGTAGGGTGAACTTGACCCGCATGTGCATATGCCCATTTTTATAAAAAAACGCTCTAACCCCATTTTAAAACCTTCCCCCTTTGCCATTAATAGGGTACGATAAACGTAAGAGATTCAGATAAGAAGCGGAGGATTCAAACCAATGAAGAGAAGGAAGATTGGCATATATTTTTTTATCATCACTTTTATATATGGTTTGTATCATTTGTTTGATAGCCTATCTAAAGTTGAAGGGGCAAATCCAACTAACGTGTATCAAAAGCTATCGTCAAAAGAAAATATCAATTACCTGATTATCGGGGACAGCATTGGCAGGGGGTCAGGTGCGACCTCCAAATCATCGGCATGGTTTACAAGGCTTGAGAAGCATCTGCACAGTGAATTTGGGATTAAAGCCAAAAGGCATTCCATCGTCCAAAGTGGTGCCACTGCCTTTGAAGGTTTATATAAGCTTCAGCAATCCGAACATTTAGGGAAAATTGATTTAACTTTTATTGTATTTGGGGAGAATGACCGCAAATATATGGATGAGACTCAATTTTCATATTTCTACGAAGGGCTTATCCGGAAAACAAAACAGCTTTACCCTGATACCGAGATCATAACTATTACAGAAAATCCTCTTGATAATGAAGCGTTCGTTCAGGCGATTATTAATATTTCCAGCCATTATGGCGCAAAAAATGTGGATATGAGAAAGCCTTTTGAATTATCGGGATTACCTGCAGAGGAACTGACAAAGGATTTAGTCCATCCAAATGATGACGGCTATGAAATATATGCAGATACCTTGATAAAGAAAATAAGGGAGCTTACCGGCAGTCATGCAGATATTGCTGAGCTTTCTGCCCCCATTCATGAAAATGCGGACATCGAAATATCATCCATCCCTCATGTGACAGATATATCTGGATCATTTATTCACAAAGACGGAATTTGGGAGAGCCGCAAGGCGGGAGACACTCTTGAATATCAATTTAGCGGCCCTTTCCTTGGGGTCGATATGATTCGAAGCGAAAAAGGCGGGAAGATGGATGTGTTTATAGATGATGTGTATATTACATCCTTATCCGCCTGGTGGCCGCTGACTAAAGAAAGATATCAATATATTGTCAGCGGTCTCGAAGACGGACAGCATTTAGTGAAATTTATTGTGGCCAATGAAAAATCCGTGAATAACAGTACTGACGATGCCGTTATTCAAATCTCCTCCATCCTCACCAGGGCAGACCAATGAAGGGCAAAAGCAGAAGAAGACTGAAAAAACAACTCGAAAAAAGCCGCCAATATTATCAGCGGCTTTTTCTCATTATTTCGCAGTAACTGTCATTACTGTTGAAGTACCTCTCGTTACAGCTCCTGCTGCATTTTTCTCAAGAGAAGCAACCTGGTCGCCATTAGTGATTATGATTGGCGTTACTGTGCTCTTTGCCTTTTCTTTAACCAGCGCTAAATCAAACGTGACAAGCTTATCACCTTCGCTGACCCTTGAACCCTCAGAAATATGGGTCTCGAATCCTTCCCCTTTCATCGAGACCGTTTCAAGACCAATATGGATTAAAACCTCCGCACCATTCTCAGCACGAATGCCAATGGCATGCTTGGTAGGGAATACTTGCACTACTTCTCCATTTACCGGGGAAACAACAACCCCTTCTGAAGGTTCAATTGCAATACCGTCACCCATCATTCTTTCTGCAAATACAGGATCAGGCACCTCTTCCAGATTAACTGCTGTACCCGTCAAAGCAGCCTTAATCTCAATTGCTTTGACCGCTTCCTTTTTGCCAAATAATTTCTTAAACATAAAAACACCATCCATTTCTTAATTTTCATTATTAAATAATTTCAGATATTCTTCATAGCCTTCTTCCTCCAGTTTTTCCTTAGGAATAAACTTGAGTGCAGCAGAATTAATGCAATAACGGAGGCCCGCAGGTCCCGGCCCATCATCAAAAACATGACCAAGATGCGAATCGGCTGATTTACTTCTCACTTCTGTTCTGACCATAAAGTGACTGCGGTCTTCTTTTTCCACAACTTCTTCATCCTGTATGGGTTTTGTAAAGCTTGGCCAGCCGCATCCTGCGTCATATTTATCTTTTGAGCTGAAGAGAGGCTTTCCGGAAACGATATCCACATAAATCCCATCTTTAAATTCATTCCAATACTCATTGCGGAATGGCGGCTCTGTGCCATTATTCTGAGTTACTTCATATTGCATGGGATCAAGTTTCTGCTTTAAAACTTCTTTATTTTTTGCCATTATTCTTCACCCCAATGTTTATTAATAAATGCTTTTCTTCCAGAGCCGGTTTGATAGGCATTGTATCTTTCCGGATTTTTTTTGTAATAGTGCTGATGATATTCCTCTGCAGGATAAAAGTCTGAAGCAGGCAGAATCCTGGTAACAATCGGTTTTGTAAATGGACCAGTTTCTTCAAGCTTTTGTTTTGATTCTTCTGCTAACTGCTTTTGTTTTTCATTGTGATAAAAAATCGCTGTCTGATAGGATTGGCCGCGATCATAGAACTGCCCGCCGGCATCTGTAGGGTCAATCTGCTGCCAATATAATTCAAGCAGCTTTTCATATGGGTAGACCTCAGGATCAAATGTGATCTGAACCGCTTCATAATGGCCAGTTGTTTCCGAACAGACTTGCTGGTAAGTAGGGTTTTCTACATTCCCTCCGGTATATCCGGATAGTACTTCTTTTATTCCAGGCTGTTCATCAAAAGGCTTTACCATGCACCAGAAGCAGCCTCCTGCGAAGCTTGCCTTTTCGTATTGTTTCTCTGTCATTCTGCTCCACCTCTTTCCGGCACTTTTCTATCTTTTACTTTTTCCCTTAAAATGATGATTTAAAGCTATATACATAAGATTAATGAAAAGATTCATTTTATGCAAAAGAAACCTCTTTACAAAAGAGGTTTCTGAATCTTTACATTCTTTTATTCTTTGCTCCAGCACTTATTTTTTTCCAGCGTTTGCGTTCTTCAGATTGGGCTCGTTTATCCTGCTTTCTATCCAGATATGCGAGTTCCTTGAGAAGCTTCTTATAGCTGCTAAGACGTGCTCCTGATATGCTTCCTTCTTCTATTAACATATGCACAGCGCATCCCGGCTCATTTTCATGTGTACAGTCCCTGAATCTGCAATTTTCAGCGGCTTTCTCAATATCTGTGAAGCTTTCTGAAAGACCGCTTTCGCTTTCCCACAGCTGAAGCTCTCTCATTCCTGGGGTATCAATCAGTATGGCACCCTCAGGAAGAAGAATGAGCTCCCTGTGAGTAGTTGTATGCTTTCCTTTGTCATCACTTATTCGAATATCCTGGACCTTTTGCTTTTCCGCGCCAAGAAGGTAATTGGTAAGCGTGGACTTTCCAACACCTGAAGAGCCGAGCAGTGCGATTGTTTTTCCAGGCTCCAAAAACGGCTTAAGCAGGTCTATTCCCTTCTCTTCCATCACGCTGATTGAGAGAACAGGAACACCCATGGCGACGGTGTCCACCTCAGCAAGCTTTTCCTCCAGATTCTCACAAAGGTCAGCCTTGGTAAGAACAATCACTGGAGCTGCCCCGCTTTCCCATGTTAAAAGCAAATAACGTTCCAATCTTCTTAAGTTTAGATCCTCATTAAGAGAATTAACCAGGAATATGGTGTCTACATTAGCAGCTACAATTTGTTCTTCCGTATTCACCCCTGCTGCCTTCCTTGAAAATTTGCTTTTTCTTGGAAGGACAGCATGAATAGTACCCCGCTGTTCATCCGCTCTTTCTTTGATGACAACCCAGTCACCTACAGCAGGAAAATCCTCCCTTGATGATGCATCGAAAGAAAATTTTCCTGATACTTCACAGAGCATTTCACCCTTATCTGTCCATACACGATACATTCTTTTATGCTCTAAAGCCACCCGGCCCATTTGATATTCTTTTTCTTCATACGCTGAAAAAGCGGCTTTAAAAAAGGGATCGAATCCAAGTTTATTAATTGTCAATGTTTGTTCCTCCATGCTTATCGAATATTTTTTTACATACAAAAAACCATAGGCAATCAGCCCATGGTTTGATCATGCAAAGTTCAATAAGCAGAAAAAAACAATCTGGTCCGCTCGATTAAACGAATTCCATTTGGGCTGTGCCTGAATTATTTACAATGGACGTATTTGCGTAAAATTCTCTTGTCATAGCACATCACCCGCTTTCGTTTATTTGTTTATATTATATGGAATTTTGATCCAGAAGTAAAGTCCTTTTATTTCTTGTGGCATTCACACAGGGAGAAGCATATGGTATTAAAGCAGATTTAGGAGGGAAATTATGCCTACTGAGAGAAATCAGCAGTGGTACTTACAAAAAGCGGCAAAATATGATCTTTTGGCTCAGTATTTTAAATACATTGATGCTGCACAGCATATTGCTTATTACCATAAACATTTACATTGCCTCAATCAGGCTTTTCGAATGATGCGTACAAATAATTCTGCGCCTTCTGGAGAAGCTCAACAGGGACAGCAGGCAATAGTACGGATGTTCCATGGTTCCCCTGATGCCGGTCCGATTGATATTTATATAAATGGCACGCGAATTTTAAAGGACTTTTCATATAAAGAAGCAAGCGGTTATGCTGCACTGCCTGCAGGCAAGCATCAGATAGACATATATCCGGCTGGCAGCATGGTTTCCACTCTTCTAAGCAGAAAAATCAATGCTGCTGCAGATAAAGTATATACAATTGCGGCTGCAGGGAATTCAGCAAACTTAAAGCTTGTCCTTTTAGAAGATCAGCCTGAAGTGCCTGCCGGCGAAACAAAAATCAGATTTGTCCACCTGTCACGCGATGCTCCTGCAGTTGATATTGCCGTAAAAAACAGGGATGTTGTTTTCCCCAATATCGCTTTCAGGCAGGCAAGCAAATACATGGCACTAACTCCAATGACCGTCGACTTGGAAGCCAGGATAGCGGGAACCCCAAATTCAGTGTTGTCCATCCCTCGAATGCAATTTAAAGCAGACCAGGCCTACACTTTAGCGGCTGTAGGTTCCGTGGCCACAGAGCCTGAGCTCGAAGTAATTATCATTGCAGATTAATGCTTTACCGCTTATCAAGCATCAAAAAAGGGAACCCTCCAAAGCTGCGGAAGGATTCCCTTTTCTCATTTAACCGGAACAAGAAGAGTAAAGCGAATATCATCCTGTTTTAGATTAAATTCATCCACTTTTACTTTCACATCACTTTTTAGCTTCATTTCCTGCAGTGACACATAGATTCTTTCTTTCTGCGGCTGAATGGTAACACCTTCCGGAAGCTTGTAGCGGTCTTTTACCAGCTTCAGAACATGTGAAACTGGAAGATTCAGCTGCCCAACAGATATAGACTTTTGCTGAAGGACAACATCTCCATTTTTCAAGGCTTCTGGTTCAAATGACATTTTCATCTGCAGATCCTGGCTGAAGAAAGGGATTGTGCCATATAAATCAACTTCATCGTTTAGGAGGACCTTGTAATCTATTGCTCCTGTCAGCCCTTCTTTTTCAAGGTAGTGGTTAATGACTCTATTCAAATCTTCTTTATTGGCTTTTATGTTAAAAGGAACGTAATTATCACTATTCTCGGTGATCGCTGTGTAGTTTTCGTCATCTGCCGGTATATTGATAAAAATAAACAGCACGGCTAAAACGAGTGCATTAATCGCCAGCAGTGCAAAAAACAGCTTTTTCCATTTTCTATCTTTCAATCAACTTCTCTCCATTTCCTTCAGCTTTCCTTTTATACGGAATATCTTTCAGCACTTCCTCTGTGAGTATTTGATGGACCCGACCAGCTATTAATTCATAGCCTTTATCATTTGGATGAAAATAGTCTGTATATAAAAGATTATCATCGGTATTTTCAAATATATCATCTATTTCAACAAAATAAGTGCCTGGATAATTTCTCAATATATCCTGGCTTGTGTCATTCCAATCTCCAAGAATAGCATTAATTTCCGTTATTTCTGAAAACCATTTTAAAAAGGGATTATATAAGCCTATTAAGACAATTTTACTATTTGGGTTTACCTCTTTTATCGAATCTAAAACCTCAGTCAGATTTTGTTCATAGATTTCTTTTTCCTTGGCAAAGGCCCTCAGCTTTAGGTTTGAAAAGTTTTCACGGACAACTTTCATAACGTCATTGCCGCCAATGGTTATGATCACCGCGTCTGCATTCTTTACAACTTCTTTTACCTCATCTGTCCCCAGCTTTTTCAATAATTGATCGGAACGATTGCCTTTTACACCGAAATTATAAAAAACAGCGTCTTGAACACTTTTGTCTTTTTCCAGTGACATTTCAAGATATGGCACGTACCCTCCACGTTCAGTACTGTCTCCTACCCCTTGGGTTAAAGAATCACCTACTGCAGCAACAGTAAGGTTTCGAGGGAAAAAACCCAATGGAATTTCTTCTTTAACTGTCAGGCGGGATTCTTTTTCAGAATGAATTATATCGCTGTGGTTAACTGAACTGCAGGAGGCGAGAATCAGCATGATCCAAAAGATGAGGGTGAATTTTTTTATCATACTATCACCTGCCCATTTTTCTCATTCATATTATAACATGCAACTCAAATTTAAAAATAATCAGCATTGTTCCTGCAGCAGCAAGGACTAAACTGAAAAGAAAAATAGACCTCGTCCAAGGTCTATTGCAATGCTTTAATATCATTCATAATTTCATCTAATGGAATTTCATTAAGACCAGTATAATACTTCATTACTTTACCATTCTGGTCAACAAGATAAAAATCTGTTCCATGGATTACCTGATCACCTGTTTGCGGCTTTTTCACAATGGTTTTGAAGTATTCCATAGCATATTTCTCAATTTCCTCCTGTTCATATCCGGTCAGAAAATGCCAATTGCTGAAATCTGCATTGTATGTAGATGCAAATTCCTTTAAAACTTCAGGTGTATCCACTTTTGGGTCTACACTGAATGAAACAAATTCAATATTTTTTATGCCTTCCTCCTCAGCCAAATCCTGAAGCTTCTTCATATTAGCTGTCATGGGCATACATACATCTTCGCAATTGGTAAAAATAAAGTCGGCTACCCAAACCTTGCCTTTAAGATCCTTTAAACCAAATTCTTTATTATCCTGGTTTGTATACGTAAAATCAGCCAGTTCCCAATTTAACGCGTCCTTTATGCCGCTCTGTCCGCATGCTGCAAGAACTGCAAGCATAAAAGCAGCAGCCATTAAAGCAAAAACTTTTTTCCTCATACATTCACCTGCTTTGATTAGTTACGATGCTAATTTTAGCAAATATTCATGAAAGAAGAAAGAAGTACTTATGACAAACTTGTGAATAAGAACCTTCTTCTATTATTATGACAAACTGATGGATGGAAAAATTTTTAGGATGGTTTCGTTTTATGGTTCGTCATAATCTCATAAAATGTTTTTATGAAGTTTGAATAATTAAATTGCACAGCAATCTGATGTATCCGGTACTTCATCTTATCTTCCGGAGGAACATTTCTAAAGTCTCCAATGCTCTGGCCAAATGCCTCCCCTTTGTCAGTAATTATCTTTACCGGTACATCCTGATATTGAATTTCAGCCCCCGCAAGCATTGCCCACAATGTAAATAAATCATGCATGGGACTTCCGCTTATGTCTGGATAGGTTTCCTTATAAAAATTGAAATAATAATCAACCATAGGCTTAAGAATCAAGCCGACTTTATTTTGCACTTTTTGATAATAGGCATCAAGAGAATCGATAAGTGCTGGAGTAATGATTGCAGACATGGTAACATCCAGAGGAAAGACATGAATCTTCTTCGGTGCATTGGCAAACACAACATTAGCCGCATACGGGTCCCCATAAAAATTTGCTTCAGCCACTGGAGTCACATTGCCCGGAACATTGAATGCCCCTCCCATAATATAAAAGTCACTGACTTTACCCATAAGTCCCGGATAAAGGATAAAGGCCGTCGCCAATGAAGAAAGTCTGCCTACATTAACGATTGTTATATCATTTTCATAGTTCTCAATCAGTTCCTTAAAATCATCGAAGTTTTCAAACATGTTATTGGAATTCTCCAGGTTAGGAATAATCGGACCCAGCCCTTCTATGCCGTGAATATCCGGGTAAAACACCGGAACCTCGCCGGTTAAAGGCAATACGGCTCCGCTGAATACAGGAGTATTTTGTCCGGTCAATTCACGAAGGTAAGCCGCATTTCGGACGGCATCGTCCCTGGAAACATTTCCATAATCAGCAACAATCCCGACGATATTGATTTCCTCTGAGAAAAACGCAAATATAACTGCAACAAAATCGTCAATACCAAAGTCACTAAAAAATAATACATTTTTCCTCTTCAACCCTACACCCCCATAATTCATTTTATTCCGGGGATAATCAAGAATGGCAAATATTTTCAAATAGGATAAAAGTCTATGATTTCACTATTCCTAACCATGATTAGAGAAAAAATTGATTTCGCAAAAAAACGCATAGCCTGAGAGCTATGCGTCCTTTTTATTTATCTTCCAGATGATACATAAACCCAATTGCACCTGGACCTGTATGTGTACTGATAATTGGAGTTGTTTCTTCGATTTCAACTTCTGCGCCAGCATCCAGCTCTTCTATCATTGTTTTCAGCTTAGAAGCTAACTCAATGCCCTCTGCATGAACAAGACCTACACCTCTAATTGTTTTCCCTTTAATATCTTCTGCAAATTGTTTGGCCAAATATTTTGCAACCTGGGTATGGCTTCTTACTTTGGCGACAGGTGTATAAACACCGCCTTCAAGCGAGGCAATTGGTTTTATATTCAGCAGGGACCCGATCATGGCTTTGCCTTTGCCAATTCTCCCGCCTTTCACAAGGTTTTCCAGTGTGTCCACTACTACAAACAACTTAGTATTGCTGCGTGTGGTTTCCAGCCGGCTGACAATTTCCTGAATACTTTTACCTTCTCTGGCCATTTTCGCAGCCTCCAAGACTTGAAAAGCCAGTGCTTTGGAAATATATCTGGAATCTACCACTGTAACATTTGCATGTGACATAGCTGCTGCACTTTCCGCTGATTGAACAGTACCGCTCATTCCGCCAGTCATATGAATAGAGAGAATTTCATAGCCCTGGTCACCAAACCTGTCATACACCTCTGCGAACACTCCCGCGGGAGGCTGTGAGCTTTTAGGCAGCTCGTCCGATTCTTTCATTTTCCTCATGAATTCAGATGGAGTAATATCAACCCGGTCCAAGTATGTATCACCATCGATGTGAATAGATAGCGGGACGACTTCAATATCGAATTTTTCAAGAAATTCGCTGGATAGGTCAGCTGTTGAATCAGTAACAATTTTAATTTTAGCCATTATGCTTTCACTTCCCCTGCATTAACAATTAGTTCATATTATACATTCAAGCAAAATACAAATAAAGCAATAAATATATAGCTTGTTTTTCTCTTCCAAGCGGCCAAAAAAATACCGGCTGGCTGCCGGCATCAATGTTGTTAAGCGTTATTTTTTAATTCTGGAGTCTTAAAAATCTCTTCATAGACGGGCCACTTTAAAACTCGCTTTAGATATTCTCTAAAAGAATGGTTCTTAAGTGGATTGGCATTAGTGGCCGCAATAAAAGTTTTTAAACGGACTTGGATCATAAAATAATAAGGGCTATCTTTTGCCAATACAGGAATTTCAGTAATTTTTACCTTCTGTCCAACAGCATTTTTGAACTCTAGGCTTTTAAATAGCAAAATATCAATCCTCTTTTTCACCCGTTTGTTAATATTATACCCCAAATACGGCTCGAAATGTGTCTGATTATGCTATCACATTATTTTTTTTATGAAGATGCCTCTCCTGTATTCTCTGCCTTTTTCAGCTTTTTTTTGTAGACAATTTTTGATAAGTTGATGCTTATTTCATAGAGCAGAAGCAATGGAATTGTGACAAGAATATCAGACATGAAGTCAGGAGGTGATATAACTACCGAAATCACGACAAGGACAAAGTAAGCATACTTTCTGATTTTAGTAAGCACATAAGGATTTATAATTCCCAGCGAAGTCAGGAACATGATGACTACCGGGAGTTCAAACAAAACTCCAAAAGGCAAAGTCATATTAAGGACAAAGCGGAAATATTTATCCACAGTGAAATTGGCCTCAAACAATTCTCCTCCCAAATCAACAAGAAAACTTAATACGGTGGGGAAAATGACAAAATAGCCAAAGCAAAGGCCAATAATGAACAAAATAAATAGCGCCGGCACATAAGAAAGAGAAATCTTCCGCTCAGCTGCTGTAAGGGCAGGCTTGACAAATAGCCAAATCTGCAAAGCCAGAACGGGAATTGTTCCTGCAACGGCAATGACCGTAGCAAGCATAAAGTAAACCCAGATTATATCACTTGGGCCCAGGACAATCAATTTGACGTCCAGGTCTCTTACCAGCCATTTATAAATATCCTCCACAAACACAAAGCCTGCAATAAAGAACAGGATAAATGCTGATGCCGTTATAATGAGTCTTTTTCTTAATTCATCTAGATGTTCGACTAAATTTAACTCTTTTTCTTCCATACGATTCTCCTGCTAATTTTATATCTGGCCCAGCCTGTTGTATCTTAACCCAAAACAAAAAGGTGCAAGAAATATATCCTTACACCTTATTTAACCGTTTTTTTCTTAGTATCCTGTTCAAGCTCATCCATCACGTCACTGGTCAGGTCCCGGGTAGATTTTTTAAATTCTCTTAGTGTTTCACCAAAAGCACGGCCAATTTCCGGCAGCTTTTTTGGACCGAATATGATTAACGCCAAAACAAGGATTAAAATTAATCCTGGTACACCGATATTTGAAAGCATATTCACATCTCCTTTAAAGTACTTCCCTTTTGAATCTAATACGATTATAGTACTTTTCAAAGGAAATGTCACAGATATCATAAAAATTCATATTTCAGTCACATATCTTATTAAATAATAGGGATCTGCAAGTCATCCGGATACTTATACAAGAAGATGAAAAAGGTTGCTGTCTTTGTTTATCTCCTTGTAAGAGAATCCCTTTTTATTCATTCTCACTATGAGGTCGCTATAGTCTTCCCTATGCTTCAGTTCTATTCCTACAAGGGCCGGACCATTTTCTTTATTATTTTTTTTCGTATATTCAAAACGTGTAATATCGTCCGTTGGGCCAAGCACTTCATCAAGGAATTCTCTTAATGCCCCTGCCCTTTGGGGGAAATTCACTATGAAGTGGTAAAGCAGGCCTTCATAAAGCAGGGAACGCTCTTTAATTTCCTGCATGCGGCCAATATCATTATTGCCCCCGCTGATCACACATACAACATTCTTTCCCTTAATTTGATCTCTGCACATATCCAATGCAGCAATCGGCAAAGCACCTGCAGGCTCTGCCACAATCGCATGCTCGTTATATAATTCAAGGATTGTCGTGCACACTTTCCCTTCGGGAACCATGAAAATATCATCAACAAGCTCATTACAGATGTCATAAGTTTTTTCACCGACACACTTTACCGCAGCACCATCTACAAACTTATCAATCTCCCCGAGGGGTGCTACTGTTTGAACCCTGATTGCTTCACTCATAGAGGGTGCTCCTTCAGGTTCAACCCCAATCATCTGCGTTTCCGGTGAAATGCTTTTTATGTATGTGCTGAGTCCTGCCATCAACCCGCCTCCGCCAATGCTGGCAATAACAAAATCGACTTGCTCTTCACAATCGTTAAGCATTTCAACCGCTACTGTTCCCTGTCCCGCTATCACCATTTCATCATCAAACGGATGAATAAATGCCATATCCTCCCCAGTGGCGCATTTAAGAGCTTCATGATAGGAATCATCAAAAGTGTCTCCAACAAGTATGATCTCCACTGAATCTCTCCCAAACAGCTCTACTTGGCTCACCTTCTGTCTCGGCGTGGTCGCCGGCATGAAGATCTTCCCCTGAACCCCAAGGTGTCTGCATGCATAGGCAACTCCCTGCGCATGATTCCCTGCACTTGCACAGACTACACCGTTTTCAAGCTCCTCTGCAGTTAAAGATTTAACTTTATAGTAGGCGCCTCTTAATTTAAATGAGCGAACATGCTGAAGATCTTCCCTTTTCAAATATACATTGCACTCATACTTTTCTGATAGGCGTTCATTTTTCTGTAAAGGTGTATGGGCAACAACATCCTTTAGCTGCTGGTATGCAATCAAAATATCTTCCAACTGCACCCATTTTTTTGTCATTAGTTTCTGTTCCATTTTGCCACCCTCTTCTTTACAAGTTATTAATTTGTACATTATACCATGACAAATCACGATTTCAATCCGGTATTTTAAAAATTTACATTTTTCGAATTATTTTATGGATAGAAACTGATAAAACTGACATATAATAAGCAAAAGTTAATTTATATCTCAAAGGGGTGCAGGAATGGAGTTTTCTTTATGCAGTCTGGATAGCGCTTTGCCTGTGGAAGTAACAGTGGATGAAGATAACGGCAGGTATATGATTCGGAAAAGCGACACGAGTGGAGAGTACTTCAACAGTGCAGATGAATTAATAGAGTGGGTGAAAGAGAACTTTACCGCAGAAGAGTTTTGCGATCCCAGGGAATACCACGGAATGATTCAGAAGCTCACAGATTATTTAGTGAATCCGAATTTATAATTTACCTCTTAAAAGGCCCCTGACTGACTGGGGCCTTCTTTTTATGAAGCGATTTTTCTGTCCGAAAGACTGCCGCAGATTATCCCTCTTACTTCCTGTGCAAGAAACTTTGCATCCATATCTTTAACAATCCTGGCATTCACAGGCTTGCACACCCTGATTTCTATTTTAGCCGGCTTTATGAGTCTCCCATTCTTTTCAAAGGCATCTGCTGTCCCTTTAATGGATATTGGCACAATCGGAACACCTGCATCCTGTGCAAGCCTGAATCCGCCTACTTTAAAAGGCGCTACCTGCCCTCCCCTGCTCCTCGTCCCTTCCGGGAAAATCAGGAGAGAGTGTCCCTGTTTTAAAAGCTCTGCAGCATTCTTTAAAGAATCGATAGCACTTCTGCGATTGCTGCGATCAATAAAGACACAATTCATGACTTCCATCCATGATGAGATAATGGGTGCTTTCTTCATTTCTACTTTCGAAATAAAACCAAAAGGTTTATTAATGGATGCAAGAAGGACTGGAATATCGAAATCCCCCTCATGGTTGCAGACAATGACAACAGGCCCCTCGGGGATCAATTCCTGCCCCGTAATTTTTACTTGAGAGCCTGATATTTTCATTATTGTCCTGGACCACTTTTGGGGCACTTTATGGATGATGCAGTCGCGCTCTTCAACGGGAAGTGCTGAATTCAGGTTTCTCATCCGGGATAGAGCAGGCAGGCTATAAATCAAGTATCCGCCCATATAAAGAAAAAAGATTATTAATCGAAGCATACATACCTCCAAGGGTTGGGATGTTTTACATTATATATTAATCAGGATCCTTTCACTATATGTTTACAGTTTAATAATTAAAAACAGCAGCCCGCGGGCGCGAGCTGCTGTTTAGGTTATTTTCTTTTATAAATGAGGAATTCAAAATCATACGGATTTTTTTCATCCCTTGTGCCCTTCTCCCTTGAAAGAAGGTCCCATTCTGACATGTCCAATTCCGGAAAATAGGTGTCCCCTTCAAATTGGTCATAAATCATAGTCAGATATAGACGATCAGCTGCAGGAAGAATGGCTTTGAAAATCTCGGCACCGCCAATGACAAAGATTTCATCCTCCCTATCGCCGCTGTACTTCAGCAGCTCTTCAACTGTATGTACTACTGTGCATCCTTCACAGGAAAAAGATTTATTCCGGGTTATTACAATATTTTCTCTCCCCGGCAGAGGTCTCCCGATTGAATCCCAGGTTTTGCGCCCCATGGCAATCGGGTGCCCCATCGTCGTTCTTTTAAAAAACTTTAAATCCTCAGGCAAATGCCAGGGAAGTTTATTATCCCTGCCGATTACACGATTCTCATTCATTGCCCACATTAAAGAAATCATACACTGACAACTCCTTTAATATGAGGGTGTGGATCATATTCTTCAAGCTGGAAATCGTCAAACTTAAAGCTGAAAATATCTTTCACATCTGGATTAATCTTCATTTTTGGAAGCTTTCGGGGATCACGGCCCAGCTGGAGGTTTACCTGTTCAAGATGATTCTGGTAGATATGCACATCGCCGAAAGTATGAACAAATTCACCAGGCTCCAGATCGCAAACCTGCGCAACCATCATAGTCAGTAAAGCATAGGAAGCAATATTAAACGGCACGCCGAGAAAGACATCTGCAGATCTCTGATAAAGCTGGCAGGATAGCTTTCCATCTGCAGCGTAAAACTGGAACATGCAGTGGCAAGGCGGCAAAGCCATCTTTTCAATTTCTCCAACATTCCATGCATTTACAATCAGACGGCGGGAATCAGGATTTGTTTTGATTTGCTCAATCAGACTGGTGATCTGATCGACTGTATTTCCATCAGCACCTGTCCAGGATCTCCACTGATGTCCATAAACGGGCCCTAGATTCCCTTCCTCGTCTGCCCACTCATTCCATATCCGCACACCATTATCCTGAAGGTATTTCACATTTGTATCTCCATTTAAAAACCATAATAGCTCATGGATAATGGATTTCAGATGCAATTTCTTAGTCGTAACAAGCGGGAAGCCCTCCTGCAGGTCAAAGCGCATCTGATATCCAAACGTGCTTATTGTACCTGTGCCTGTACGGTCTTCTTTTTTAGTGCCATTTTCCAGGACATGCCTGCAAAGATCCAAATATTGTTTCATATCAACCCAACCTTTTTAAAATACTCATTGCTATTGTACACAATTTCCGATTGTTTAACATTAGTTAAAAATTATAAAAAAACAGGTAAAATCAGTTTAATTTTTTTATAAAATCATAGGTTTCCGGAGCATTCTCTCTTAATAATTCCCTCGATTCCCCTTCTGCAAAATACATCGCAAATGCCTCAGCGAAATATTCTTCCGGGAAGGAAAGAAGATAATTTTGGCCCGGGAACAATTTAGCTTTTTCCGCTTTCCACACAGAGAGAAACTTCTGATTAAATCGAATGCCATTATAAACATGACGATCAACAGAATGGGCAAGTTCATGAAGTTCCAGATTAACGGATCCATGACCTTTCCCCTTCTCACTGAAGCCTATTTTTACAAGGACTGTTTTTGCGCCGCCAATCCCCGGGACATCATCCCAAGTGGTATCCCCTGTATAGCCGCGGGGAATTACCCCTGCAAGATGCTGCGCTGTAGGATTATCAGTAAGTTTCCCCGTGAATAATTTCACCCTAATATCTTCACCCTCTATTTTGGAGAGCAGGGAAGCGGGCAGATGATCCACTCGGGAAATCATCTCTGCAGCCTCTCTCTCATCAAAAGGTTCGAGAGGCACTATAAAGATTTCACCAAGCTGGCGTGGAGATTTCAGACTGAGAAACTCTTTAAGCTGGGAAGAATGCGGGTAATCCTTTAGTTTGATGCCGCCCATGGCAGCCTGAGAATTCCCAAGCAGTGCAAGGGAGACGATTATAATTGTAAATGTAAGTACCATTTTGCGCATGTTAAAAGCCCCTTCTGCTAGTCTAAGATGTATAATTTGCGGGCAACAGAGCTCTTTGAAGTGTATAAGCTGCGGAACTGCCTGAATGGAGAAAAAATCTTTTACCGATCTGATAATCTATTAAAATTATAACATATGAAAGGAGGATTAAAAGGAAACAAATGATGGGAAACTTTTATGAAAATTCAAAAAGGGCCCGAGTGATTTCGGGCCCCTTTGAAGCTTATTTTTATTAAGAATAAGAACGCACTACATCTGAAAGGCCGGGAGAAGCAGTTCCAGTACCTACTGCTGCAAACTTCCAATCGCTTCCATGGCGATAAATCTCTCCAACTATTAAGCTGGTACTTCCGCTGTAGTTGTCAGTCAGGTTGTAATGAATCAGTTCCTGATTGTTGCCGGAGTTTACTACTCTGATGAATGCATTTTGAATCATTCCGAAATGCTGCTTTCTCTTTACACTGTCATAAATGTTTACAACGAACACCATTTTGTGAATGTGTGCAGGCACTCTGCTTAAATCAATCAGCACCTGCTCGTCGTCTCCATCTCCTGCTCCTGTCAGATTGTCCCCCGTATGCTGGACACTTCCGTCGCTGCTTTTTAAATTGCCGAAGTAAATGACATCTTTATTGCTTTTAAGCTTTTCATTTTCACCAAGCATGATTACAGAAGCATCACAGTCGATATTTGCTCCGCCGCCTCCTCCGAATAAAGATCCCAGGAGACCGCCGCCTCCGCTTTTTTGCACTGGATCCCAGCCTAATCCTACCATAATTTTTGATAATCCCGGATTTCCTTTAGTTAAGTCAACACGCTGGCCTTTTTGAAGATTTATTGCCATATTAATTCCACCTCGTCAATAATTTATATTTTATTTAAAAATGTGCAGCTGACTAACCCTGCTGCTTCATTTTTTTAAAATTGTCCTGGAGCTGTTCCAGTCTCCTGGTTCCTTCTTCTCGCAGACGTTTGTTTTCTTCTTCTATTGATTTTGTCTCCTGCATACCTTTCATGATAATATTCCAGGATTCCTCAATCGTTTCAATCTTAATGCTTGGACCGCCTGCCAATCTTGCAATATCAGCACTTTGGTTTGAAATATTCTGCGCATTGCGCACCAGCATTTCATTTGTCCGTCTGTCCAGCTCGCTCATAGAATCAGCAACCAGCTTTTGCCTTTTGGCTGCAACTGCCTGAATCAGACCGTTTTTAAAGATTGGAATAGTGGTTACAAACGCAGAATTAATCTTGCCGATAAGCTTGGTATTTCCTCTCTGCAGCAGCCGGATTTGCGGTGCTGTCTGAAGGGCAACCATTTTAGCCATTTCAAGATCATAAACTCTTTGTTCGAGTAAATCGACGGCATTTCTTAACGTATCAAGCTGCATCGAAGCCATCTGATCCCCCTGAGCCGCCCGCGCTTCCAGCTGTGGAAGCTGATTGGCCTTTAAATCATCGGCTTTCATTTGTCCAGCAACAGCATATTTTTCAAGCGTCAGATAGTACTGATAATTCTGCTCATACATTTGTTCAAGCATGGTTGTGGAATCGACCATTTCACTTTGGTATTTGGAAATTTCAACATACACTTTATCAATTTCCGCACCCATTGTCTGGTATTTTCCGAAAAGCTTCTCAATCATTTTTTCTCCGCGCTTGAAAAGCTTGCCAAAGATGCCTTTAGGTCCCTGCTCGAAATCCTTCTTGTCAAATTTGTCCATGATTCTGCCGAGCTGTTTTAAAAGTTCACCTGAATCTTCAACCTTCGTTGTTCTCATGTTGCTCAATATCTGGTCAGAGAAGCGGGAAATCTGGACAGCAGGCTCTTTGCCGAATTCAAGTATTTGGATTTGATCCTTCTCATCAATGGACCTGGCCAGATTTTGCACCTCAGGCTCCTGCCTTAAAGCAAGCTTAATTTCTGAAACGTTATTTTCGGTTAATTTATCATCCTGCAGCTGGGCTGTTAAATTTAGTTCTGTTGATTTGGTCGGATTCATTTTCAATCACCCTTTAAATTTTTTAATAATCCTTGAAAGAGAACCTTTTTTAGAAGGGATGGCTCCTTAAATTCCTGTTCAAAAACAACATCCTCAAGCCAATGAACATCATATAAATCTTCCTCAATGAAGTTTTCAATGTCGTTATGGCCCGGCGGATTATACAGTACAATATCTATCCCAAATTGATTAAGCAGCAAAAGGAGTGCGGCATCTGTTCTTACCATCGTTCCGTTCAGCTCGTTATTATAGAGGATAATCTTAGGGACTTCCTGAGAGTAATCAAATTGCTGCATTAATTTTAGAATGCTTGGCGGGATTTGCAGGCTTTGGCTAAACAGATAAATCTTCAATTCTTCTTCCGATTCACCAGGCAGCGGCTTTAATCGCGGGCGATCACACATATTTCTAATGGCCTTTGCAATTCCATTTTGTAGACCTCCAGGAAGCTGCTGATACCTCCAATAGTGCCCTGAAATGATTTTTTCAGGGTCAAGCTTCCCATCCCCGTCCAGTGCATTGCGATAATGGAAACGAAAATCATTGTTGACGCTGTTCGTGAAGGGGAATCTTTTTATCAGCAGACTTTCTTCATATTGGCTGATCGTTTGTATTCGATCCCAATATTCCTTGCGATTCCTGCTTACTCCCTGAATCTTTGAAAAAATAGACGGTATCATGACCCTTCCATCTTTCACCTCAAAGTTTGGGCGGATCATAGCTTTCTCTTTAATTAAAATAAAAAGTTCATCATAAGTGGTTTTCAAGGTCACAGAAGAAGGAGTATACTCCCTAAGCTGCCAGGGTTTATAAAGTCCTGAACCCTCATGGTTAAGGATGGTTTCTATTTCCCTGGATGCCCTGTAGGCGACTGTAGCACTCCTTCGTCTCTTTTCCTGCGGGAAGGGTTCTGGCTTTTTCTTTTCAGGATAATGATGTACAAAAGAATCCTGAACTTCCTGACCCATCCCTGCAAAAAGATCTTCTCCTGAAGGAGAAAAGTAAAGAATATCGCATCCGATTTGAATTAAGTAGTACAAAAAGTAATAATGACTCTTTTTCCCATTCCCGTACCAAAGGACTTTTGGCATACCCAATTTCGGGTCAATATCTTTAAGTTCTGTGCCTAAGTGATTAGCGGACCACTTAATCACATCAACAAGCACTCTTCTTATATCCTGGTTTTTCAAGCCGCCTGATTCCTTTTCAGAAAACAGATTCAGCATACCGATCATCGCTTCTCTTATTTTCCTGTGCACAGAAGGTGAGGAAGATTTGAGCAGCAGCTGCTCTCCATCTAGAAAAGCAGCAAATCGGTTTATGGATAAATTCTGTTCCCGGTTAATATTCAGGACTTTTTGTATCGCCTGGAACTGCTGATTATTAATGGTTTTATCCAAATGTTCTTCACTAAGGAGGAGAAGCCCTGTATTCTCTGTGTGAATAAGATCAAAAAGACGATTATAATATTCATCTTCATCGAGGGGAACTCCAAGAAATCTGGCAACAATTTGGCCAACATGCAGCGTTTGCTGTTCCTCTCTGTAACTTTCACGTTCATGATTAGGCTTTTTTAACTGAGAGCTCCAGTTCTCATATGTAACCTTTAAGATGTGAGTTTTAATTTGACTGTACGACAAGTTCAATTATTATCCCTTCCCTCTATGAGCGAAAGATGCATTCTTATCATTTCATTCAAAAATTGCGTTTCAGTTCCCGGATAATGGCACGGGAAAAAAATATGTAAACTTATTACCATCATATCATAGGAATACAGCCTTTTTCTAAAAATCGTTCACTTTCTTTACGTATAAACAGTAAGAAAGTTTCATTCCGGCAATATTTTTCATTGCTGATTGACCTCAAATGGACTCTTTCACCTTTATCCCTGTCCCCGCATAAAGTGGAGTACTTTGTAAGAGGAAGGTGAGTAAGTATGAGGCTGCTTTTTCGAAGAGTGAGATATCGGGGGATTGATCATGATCTGGATATAATCAGGAATACTTTATGTTCAAGTTCCTTTGTTTTTATAGACGTCTTTTTCCTGTCATTGATCCTTGCCATTTTCTCTTTTGCCAATTACCAGTCTATTCCCATCAGCAGCTTAATCTTTACAGGAAGCTATACTTTTTGCATCTGCTTATTTATCGTTTTAAAAAAATGGCTGAGGGACCAGCCGGACTAAACTCTTTCTTTCATACTATTTAGTATATTATTTAGAATTTCTTCCCCTGCCGCTGTCCCTATATTAGCAGTAATCAAGTAAGGAGATGAGATGGACTTTTCAGCTGCCAGTTCTCCGTGGCTGGGGACATATGCATAGTCGCAGTACTTTAAAAAGTCATGATCAAGCATGGAATCTCCTGCCCCAAATATTATATTTATATCTTCCCGTTCCTGAATAAATTTCACTGCCTCGCCCTTGCAGATGGGATTTGGCATAAAATACAGCTTTCTTCCCTGATGGGATATCCTCCATCCAAAGGATTCTGCCAGATCAGCCATTGCTTTTTTGGCTTCAGCTGTTAATTTTTCTTCAAGAATATAATAAAAGAAAAGATTTTCAGCCATTTTTATTTTCCCGTTCAGTTCCAGGCTTTTTGACCTGTCCATCATTTCCTCAAGCAAAGCACACTCTGACTTCAGCCTCTTTCGGACTATGACGAACCACTCCTCAAGAGGTTTTCCATAATAATGGATATTGGCACCATTGGATGTGACAGTGTAAGGAATGTTAAGGACATCCTGAAAAATGAAAATACGCTTATATTGCTCATAAGTCCTCGTTGTAACAGGCACAAAGAGCATTTGAGCAGATATCTCTTTCAGTAATCTCCGAGCTTCTTGTGTCATAAAGGCAATTTCCCTGCCATCTTTACGCTCAACACCTATTAAATCTTCTCCTGACTGCCCAAAATCAGCAAGTGCTTTATTTGAGTAGATCAGTGTCCTGTCCAAATCTGATGCAAACATCCTCATGATTTTTCTCCAGTCTTTTTAATTAATCCGCAGCAGGTATAACTCATATCAGGATAATGAATAACCTCAACATTCCGCTCCCGGGCCAGCATGACAATATGGCCAACATATGGACTTTCCGGATCTTTCATCAGAATTTTCCATGGAAGCCTTCTTAGAAGAACTCTGGTTGTTTCGCCTACTCCCGGCTTTACAAAGTTAATAGATTCAATATTAAATTCCTCTTGTATTCTCTGAATCTCTTCCATGCCCTTAAAACTTGCTTCCCCAGGGTTTTCCATAATCCTTTTCGCAAGTTCAGCAGCTTCCTGCTTAATAGCCGGGAACTCATCTGCTACAGCTGAAAGATATTGGTTTGAAACATCAGCCTCTTCCAGCTCACTATAATATTTGGCGCCATGGAAATCTTCCGGCCCAATTAAGGATTTATTTAATACTGTTCTGCTGATCAATCCTGAAACAGTTGAGTTGAGACAGGCACTTGGAATCAGAAAATCTTCCCTCGTTCCATATAGAGTTGTGCAATACCCAGGATCAGCAAGAACGGCCAAGGTATCATCAAGAATAACACCATAAGTTTCCTGGAACTGTCTGCAGGCCTTGGTTAATTCAATGGAGATAGCCCCTTTTCCTGTCCATCCGTCCACAAACTGAATTTCACAGCCGGGATGTGAGTTTAGAATATGCTTTATGGCATTTTCGTCAATCCCCCGGTCCCTGATAATGGAAATGCTGTAATGCGGCAAACTCACACCATAAAATTCAGAAAGATACCTCTTTATCAGAATTCCAACAGGTGTTCCTGCTCTCGCGAGAGAAACTAAAACAGTATTTTTTCCTTTTTGCTTCCAGATCTGCTCAGAAACCGCTCCTGTTGACAATGCTGTTTTCCGTTTATAAACATCAAGCGTTTCCCAAAACAGGGAAAGGTATTTTTCAGGCGGCTGATATTCAATAGGAAGCGTTTCACTATAATGCTGACCGGACTGAATGTTTTTTTCTCTTTGTTCAATGGATCCTTCAAGTGAATATCCGCTTAAATCCTTTAATAAAAAGACAACATCATCTTTACTATATGAGCCAAATTTATCTGCTGTTTTATTCATTTTTTCCACCTCCGTTAAAGTAGACTACTTTTACATCTTTAATATATTTTTTTAATTGATTGATAAAAGGCATGAGGGAATCTTTTTCCGGTTCTCTTTCAAAAAACAGGAACACTTCATCATAACAACCGTCTGGAATGTTATAAACAAATTGTGCCATTTCAGGGTCTTCAGGATTTTGAAAGGAAATGCCGTATTGCGCTCCATAATCTTTATCATTTCTTACAAAGATGGGACTGCGTGTTGTTGAGTGGAACTTTACGCCTTCCCCCATTAAGGAGGCAAGCTTCATAGGGATATACATGAACTCCCCGGTTCCTAGACATAATGTATTTCTTCCATCCCGTTTTCGGGATAAGGATTGGCCAATCTCAGCTAATGACACACTTAATCCGGCCTGGCGTTTTGCATCCAGCCCGAAACGGCCCGAATCTTTTAAGTAGGGAATATTTCTGATCTCACCGTTTAAAGTAACTGATGGTTCATTCGTCCGGCTTAATAATTGAGGGAATTCTTTACTTATATCAATATAGGAAATCTGTGCAGTTTGTCCTGAAAGCTCGCCTGATGACTGACCTTTATTCACATCAGGAGTCCCATTTACATCGATTTCCCCTTTTAGAAGAGACACATTGTTAATAATAATGCCCAGCTCTTTTTCCAAATCATCAAACAGGATTTGATCATTTGGGGAACGCCAATCCAGGATGGAGACAACTGTATACATCCTTCTCGGAAAGCGTTCATGAATGGAGCGGATGATATTAATAGCTGTTTTTCCTGTAGTCATTTCATCATCGACAAGAATAATCTCCCTCTTGTTATCCAAAAGGTCTGCATCTGCATAGCATCTGTGTGAAGTAGCATGAGAATGCTCTTCTTCAAAAGTTATGACTGAATTCTGATTTGCCAGCTGCTCTCTTGTTGTATGAAAGTAATCGGCACATTTAAATGATTGAAAGAAAGCATGTCCAAGTGCCGTTGCTGTCTCGGCAAATCCAATAATAACCGGGTTATGGTCTTTATCAATAAAAGGACTGCTGTTCAAGAAATCTGTACCGTTTTCAATAGCGGATAAAAGCTCTGCGGCCTTTCCGGTCTCCACCTTCTTCACCTTCTCCATATAACGGCTGGCGAGCAATTCTCCTGTCAGAAGTCCGATCTTCGGGTCTATCGGTATATGCTTCCCGAGTACTTTGCTGACAAATAAGAAAGATCTTTTCTTGTTAATTCTTGCTGCCATGACAAATAAATCTTCAGGGAGCAGCTCAAATGGGTTCTCAGTTATATGAATATTAACGGTTAATGAGTTGAGTATCTGAATTGAATGTTTCGTTTTTGAGTAGGTCAATGTATGTGATCTCATCCTGCAGCACCCCGTATACTTCTGATTTTAATAATATTTTTTTAGCCCAAAATAAATGAGGTTTTATTTCATTCATTTTGTTTTGATAATCGCTTTTCATTACCCCTATTTTCCCACCGGCCTGACCGGCGATGCTCTGAGCATCCAGGTACTCTTCAAGTGTTACCGTATTCAATGCCTGTACTGGCCTAATATGGGTTGGATGAATAATGGTTTTCCCTGTTAAGCCATTTGAAATATCCATTGCAATTTCTCTTATTAAACCATCCATATGCCGATCAATTAAGTCCGTTCTCATTTTCAGTCCATCCTGTCCGAGACGCTCCATGAATGGGGTTTGCCTTATTTGAGGCTTTAGAAGACGCTCTTTTGAGGAAAAATATTCCCAGACCGGACCTGAAATGACATACGGCTGGTCCGCACGCAGAAAAATATTAATAATATCTGATATGCAATCTCTAATTACAGCAATATCGTAAACTGTCGTATCAGAATTTCTTCGTATTCCGTAGAGTCCGCTAAAATCCGTAGCTCCAATTCTCACATTTAAAACCAGCTCAAAATATTGGTCCAGCACTTTCTTTATGCCGATCAACTCTTCAAGCCTTGTTTCTTTTTGAATAATTTCTTTCGTCTCCAAAATCGGCATGGCATATAAACAATACCCATGAGAATTAAGCTCTTTTATTTCAGTTAAAATTCTGCATCCTTCAGCTGGTGAAAACTTAGGCAGGACAAAGCCGGTCAGGAGATGCATTCCATTCGGAATTCTGCTTTTGAGTCTCATAAGCTGCTCATAGCTCCTGATTCGCACGAAGATCAAAGGGAGATCTTCTTCTTCACAAAGACCCTTCACAAGGTCTGAGCTTAAATTTTCCAATTCCGAACAAAGCAGATCTTCCGCCATTTCCACTTCATCATCACCAATTGCATCTTCAAGGCATATGACCATGGATGAAAGGCCAGCATGCTTTTTTGACAGCAGATCCTGGTGAATATTAGGCCTTGTCGCCGGCATATATAAAGTTGCCCCAAGAGCATATGATAATAGCTCCCTGTCAGATCTCTTGTTAAAATAGCCAGGCTTTTTATAAAACATTTTATTTATTTTTTCACCCGGCAGATCGGAAAATAGTCTCATTTTCGCAGCTCCATTCCTTCACTAAAATACTACTTTCTTCCTTTTTCATTCAAAAAAGATAAAAATAAAAGGGAGCGGACAAGTGTCTGTTCCCTTTCTAAATCTATGAAATTACATATTTAGTTCGATCCCTGATCTACAGCTTCCTTTTTTGCATTCCTTGCATGAACTACAAAAGTAAGTGCAAACACGATTACCAACACAATAAAGAAGTAAATATGGTCAATATGAATACCTGCCGCACTTGCAAGCATCTTAGCAGCAATAAGCAGGATCAGAATATATGAGCTTGTTTCCAGCTCCGGCACCCTGTCAATTAGCTTTAGGAATACTCCTGCTACGCCACGCATCATTATAATACCAAGCATGCCTCCAATTAACAGCACCCAGATTTCTTCACTTACTCCAAGCGCAGCTAATATACTATCTATGGAGAAGGCAATATCCATCAATTCCACCGCAATGACGGTTCCCCAGAAAGTGCCAAAAAGACGAATTAATAAACCTCGCTGATTAATCCCTTCAATGGCCTCTTCATCACCGTCTTGCTCTGCTTTCCGTTTATCAATAAAATACTTTATTGCAAGCCATGCTAAATATGCTGCACCCAATGCCTTAATATACCAGAATTCTATTAAGTATACCCCGATTCCAATTGCAAGGAACCTGAAGAAATAAGCACCTAAGAGACCGTAAAAAAGTGCTTTCTTGCGCTGTTTTTCCGGTAAATGTTTTACCATTACAGCAAGTACTAATGCATTATCAGCAGATAATAAGCCTTCTAAAATTACAAGTGTACCTATCAGTGCCCAGCTTTCTGGTTTTGATAAAGCCTCCACCCACATGTCCCAGTGAAAAAACTTGGCATAAGTATTCAGAATTGCCTCTAAAACTTCCATTCTTGTATTATTCCCCCCAAGTATTTGTCCGTATAAAAGACCCGGCATTGCCGAGCCTTATTAAGCAAATATACCTCTTATTTATCCAACCTGTAAACCAAAATCTTTTGCCAGTGCAGCCAGTCCGCCCTGATATCCGCTTCCGATTGCACTGAATTTCCACTCTCCGTTATGTCTGTACAATTCCCCAACTACAAGAGCAGTTTCAATTGAGAAGTCTTCACCCAGGTCATAGCGGATCAATTCTTCGCCTGTATCTTCATTCAGAATTCTTGCATAAGCATTGGATACCTGTCCAAAGTTCTGATTGCGGGCTTCCCCGTCATGAATGGTAATTGTGAATGTAATGCGCTGAATGTTTGCCGGCACATTAGCCAGGTCAATTTTCACCTGCTCATCATCGCCATCCCCTTCACCTGTCCGGTTATCCCCAGTATGTACAACTGAACCATTAGCGCCTGATGTATTGTTGTAGAAAACAAAGTCACTTTCAGAAGTTACTTTTCCAGTATCTCCAAGCAGAAATACGGAAGAATCCAAATCAAAGTCATTTCCGCCATCATATTTGTTCGTATCCCATCCAAGTCCTACTACTACCTTACTCATTCCTGGATTTGTCTTTGTTAAGTCCACTTTTTGTCCTTTTGATAAGCTTACTGCCATTTCAACTCAAACCTCCATTATGTAGAATAAATGTATTTACGGTATAAATCATGAAAAGTTTCATAATCCGTATAAATATTTTTTCACATTCCAAAATTAATTTCAATCTTAAAACTCTAACTCATCCATTTAGGCGGGGTGTTTTTATTCCAATAGATTGAACCGAGTTCATGGTGAGCCTGAAATTGATCATGGTGTGTGTGATAATGAAAATTAAACCAGTACCCCTGTTGAGGAGGGTGGTCCCTTCGCACATGGAACCGAATCACATCCTCATCCGTCATGCTATTGGTGATATGGAAGATTTTTTCCGATAATCCGCCCCCCGGAGTTTCTGTAACTTTTAACTGTGCAAGGCTTTCCTCGGGAAATTGCACTGCCACCTCCTGGATGGCTTTCTCAATTTCCGGAAGAATGACCTCGTTAAACTCATCTTCAATAACTGGGCCTATCTTTGCACCAAATTTCTCATACGATTGTGTCTCAGCCTCTACAAGCATTTGCCTGATAAAGTTCTCTTTATCGAAATTACTATTTTCCTCTTCAGCAAGTTCTGCGCCCTTCTCTGAGTTTTCAACATCTGAAGCTCTGGAGGCTTTTAGCTGGTTCGTATTTTCATAAAGAAATGCCTGAGAAGGTGTGACGAGGCCAAACGTTAAAATGGTAACAAGTACAACAAAGGATTTCCTCAGCCAATTCGGCATGTTATTCGCCCTTCCTTTCCCCTAAGCAAGGATTTTTTTAAATATGCCGCTGCCTTCAATATTAAGGGCAGCTTGCCTTAAAACATCTTCGTGCTGAACAAGAGCAATCCGAACGTATCCCTCACCCCACCTGCCAAATGCACTTCCAGGCGTTACGACTACACCGGCCCGGTTAATTAAGTCAATCGCAAAATCCTTGGAGCAGCTGTACCCGGATGGGACCTCGGCCCACAAGAACATTGACCCCTCAGGCCTGCTGATATCCCAGCCGATAGTTTCAAGATCTTTTATTAATACATCTCTTCTTTTTCTATATGTCTCTCTCAAGTCCTGCAAAAAACCGGACTGATCATTCAATGCTTTCACCGCAGCTGCCTGTACCGGCAGGAATACCCCATAATCCAAATTGGATTTGAAGTTGGCCAGCAGTGCAATAATCTGCTGATTACCTGCGGCATATGCCACCCTGCAGCCAGCCATATTAAAGCTTTTTGATAGTGAGTTCATTTCAATCCCCACATCAGCGGCCCCTTCAACAGACAAAAAACTTAAAGGCTTATTTTCATAATAAAGTTCCGAATAAGCAAAATCATGCAGTACAGCAAAACCGTATTTCTTTGCAAGCCGGATTGCTTGAAGAAAAAGTTCCTCTGTGGCCATTGCCGGAACAGGGTTGCCAGGGAAGTTCAATATCATTAATTTCGTGTTTGCAAGAATATCTTCAGGGATCTCATTAAAATCAGGGAGAAAGCAGTTCTCCTTCTTTAAAGGCATTCCGTACATTTGTGCACCAGCCATTGCAGCACCTGCAGCATAGGCAGTGTATCCGGGGTCAGGAACAAGGATATAAT
Source organism: Cytobacillus sp. EB106-05-05-XG126 (assembly GCF_058791715.1). Lineage (NCBI taxonomy): Bacteria > Bacillati > Bacillota > Bacilli > Caryophanales > Bacillaceae > Cytobacillus > Cytobacillus sp. EB106-05-05-XG126. The sequence goes on from NZ_JBYTDU010000005.1 coordinate 234,514, forward strand.
CTCCCGGATCACATAGAACCATCGGCAAATGTATCAGCCCATCCTGGGATCCCATTAAAAGCAGCACCTCTGAAGCAGGATCGAGATCCACTTCGAAGTTTCGTTTATAATAGCCGCTGACTGCGGTATGAAATTCATTTGTACCTGTTAACGAGTACCCGTATAGTTCAGGATCACGGGCACCTCTTGCCAATTCCTCCATAACAAAAGCGGGAGGGGGCATATCAGGACTGCCAATGCTCAAATCAATCACCGAAAGCCCGTCTGAAAGTTTCGAATTCTTAATATGGGCCAATTCCGTAAACACGCTCTCTGTAAAAGAAGCCATTCTTTTTGAAATAGGAAATTCCATCGTAACCTTCCTCGCTATGTATCTCGTTTCTATTTTTCTATTATACTTCTTTTCGAACCAAATTAAAATTGATTTCATGCATCGGCAAAAAGAACAATAGAAATATAGTAATAACTTATTTGGCGGATTAATTAGGAGCAAAGCGGGGAATAATAAAACAAATCATGTTCTTCAAGTCCAGAAGAATGAATAAGGGGGAAATGATCATGGATTGGTCTGTATTCTTTGTCATTGCAAGTCTTTTACTTATGGCTTACTTTGTTTATCTGGCTATTGCAGATTAAATAAGCAGGTGCCTGTTAACTGGCACCTTTTCTTATTTTTCAATTATGCCAAAATGAAATTTAGATGACTTTCTTTCAATTACTTTGAAACCATATTGAGCAAACCTGGAACTTCTAAAGTGGTCTTTCAGGATTACCCTTTGCCTCGCAGCTCTTTTTGCATGAAATATAACTTCCTCTGACAGATCTTCATAAACGGCAAAGTTCCTTAAAGCTTTAATCCCTTCTGACTCAAAGATTTCTTCTTCAAACATTGGATCAAAATAGACAATATCGTAACTGTCCGAAGGCAGTTTTTTTAAATATGGAAGGGCCATTGTTGCTTCAACATTTATTCTTCCCATGGCCTGATTCATACTTTCAAGCCCGGAGTCCCACTGCCTTAGCCCGTTCGCAACGAGAAAGGAAAGGTATTTATTTCCTTCGAGTCCCGTAACTTTACCTTTATTGCCCGCAGCAAAACTGGCTGTTATGCTGTCAGATGCCAGACCAAGAGTACAATCGAGTATACTGCTTCCTTCTTTAAGACCCGCAGCCTCAAGAAAAGGATCACTCTCACCTTTTAAGAGGCGCTTCACTCTGAACATTGCAGAACTCGGATGAAAGAAGAACGGCTGGTTTTCACCAATCTGATAAAGTTCGAGCCGGTCTTTTCCGACTACTATGCAGTCTTCAGGAGCTTGTTGTTGAATCGCTTTAACAGACCTTTTATTCCTTTCGATGTACTCTGCTCCCAATTGTTCTGCAATGTTTTTTGCTTTTTCTTTCATTGCTTCATTGGTGCGTCCGGATGTCGTAATTAGCATATATGTTCACCTGATTCCTAAAATTGCTATTAAAAAAGGGTGCCTGCAGACACCCTTTTTTGTTTAAGCATTATGTTCTCAGCAGTTCGCCTCAAATGCTGCAAGCAGGTTCTCCATGATTGCTTCCATGGAATGGTCTTCAATATCATGGCGGTGAATGAAGTGCACAACTTCCTTTCCCCTTAAAAGAGCCATAGAAGGTGATGAAGGCTCATATCCATCAAAGTACTCGCGCATTTTTGCTGTTGCTTCTTTGTCCTGTCCTGCAAAAACCGTCACTAGATGATCCGGTTTCTTTTCACTTCTTAGAACAGCCTGTGTTGCTGCAGGGCGGGCAAGACCTGCTGCACAGCCGCAAACTGAATTCACAACAACAAGAGCTGTGCCTTCAAGGTTCTCCATGAATTGCTCTACATCTTCTGAAGCCGCAAGCTCTTTAAAGCCTGCCTGTACAAGCTCCTCACGCATCGGCTTCACCATTTGTTTCATATATTCTTCATATGCCATTGACATAAAATTTATTTCCTCCTTATCGTTCATTTTGTAAAGTAAGCATACTATATCACACGATCTTTATGCAATTTTTCTATGCCGGGTTTTATTTTTTGTCATAAGGTTTCTAATTCAAATCATTTCAGCAAGAAAGCCGGTCCTAAAAGACCGGCATCCTAAATATATTTAAATTTTCATAACGCCGCCTGTGCTGGCATTCGTGACAAGCTTCGAATAACGGGCAAGGTACCCTTTTTTAACCTTTGGCTCGAAGCCCTTCCAATTGGCTTTCCGCTTTTCGAATTCTTCATCTGAAATTTCCAGATTGATTGTACGGTTATTCAGATCCAATTCAATTATGTCTCCATTTTCCACAAATGCAATAGGTCCGCCTTCAGCAGCCTCCGGTGAGATGTGCCCAATGCTGATGCCGCGTGAAGCACCCGAGAAACGGCCATCTGTAATCAGGCCGACTTTTGCACCTAAACCACGGCCGACAATCTGTGAAGTCGGTGCAAGCATCTCCGGCATTCCAGGGCCGCCTTTAGGGCCCTCATAACGAATGACAACAACATGGCCTTCCTGCACCTTGCCAGTAATGATTCCGGATAGTGCATCTTCCTGCGAATCAAAGCAGATGGCTGGCCCTCTATGGTATCCGCCTACTGACTCATCTACTGCACCCACTTTTATAATTGATCCCTCAGGAGCTAAATTCCCAAATAAAACTGCCAGTCCTCCTCGTTCAGAGTGCGGATTCTCCAGTGTCCGGATTACATTTTTATCCAGAATCTCACTGCCTGCTACATTCTCCCTTAGCGGCTTTCCGGTAACTGTCAGACAGTCACCATTCAAGGCGTCCGGCTTTTTAAGCAATTCATTGATGATTGCACTCACCCCACCCGCATTATGAACATCTTCAATATGATAATCTGATGCAGGAGCGATCTTGGCTAAATGCGGAACCCGATTGGCGATCTCATTGATTCGTTCAATCGGATATTCAATTTCAGCTTCGTGAGCAAGCGCTAATGTGTGAAGAACTGTATTGGTGGAACCGCCCATTGCCATATCAAGGGCAAATGCATTGTCAATGGCATCAATAGTAACAATATCACGCGGCTTGATGTCTTGCTTGATTAATTCCATCAGCTGTTTGGCTGAACGTTTAACAAATTCCTTTCTTTCTTCTGATACGGCCAAAATCGTTCCATTGCCAGGAAGTGCAAGACCCAGTCCTTCTGCAAGGCAGTTCATGGAATTCGCAGTGAACATCCCTGAACAGGAACCGCAGGTCGGACATGCTACCTGCTCGATTTCCAGGAGCTTTTGTTCATCTATCTGGCCGGATTCGAAGGCACCTACACCCTCAAATACCGAACTTAAGGATAATGGCTTTCCGCTTGAATCTACGCCGGCTTTCATCGGGCCTCCGCTGACAAAAAGGGTTGGAATATTAACCCTCAATGCCCCCATCATCATTCCGGGTGTGATTTTATCGCAGTTCGGGATACAGACCATTCCGTCAAACCAGTGGGCAGAAACCACTGTTTCAAGTGAATCTGCAATGATCTCACGGCTTGGCAGAGAATAGCGCATGCCGATATGGCCCATGGCAATGCCATCATCCACTCCAATGGTATTAAATTCAAATGGAACACCGCCTGCTTCACGGATTGCCTCTTTAACAATTTTACCAAATTCCTGCAAATGCACATGGCCAGGAACGATATCAATGTAGGAATTGCACACAGCAATAAATGGTTTTCCGAAATCTTCTTCCTTTACTCCGGCAGCACGCAGCAGGCTGCGGTGCGGAGCCCTGTCTGTCCCTTTTTTGATCATATCACTTCTCATCTGTGAGCCAGTCATAGTATGTACCTCCCGTTTTACCCTAGATTCATAATCTCTTATTCTATGGAAATAAATTAACTAACCTCCTGCCCCCCAAATATTTCTTTTCAATATAGACCCTTTTTCGGATAATTTCAATAATTATTGCAAATTTAATTTAATTTTTCGCTTTAAATGAATGAAACTGTAATGCGTGTAAGTTTTAAATTAATCAATTCCAATAAAAAAACCGCTGCAGATCCTAAAATCTGAGCGGTTTTTTTAAAATTATTTCTCACCTTTATTCCGGGATTCAGTCATTTGTTTCCATACTGAACCCTTTGCTTCTTCTCCATGCTCAATTCTCTCAATTGCCAGTTTAATCTGCAGACTGACTTCGAATTCAGGGTCGTCTTCTGCTGCTTTTAGAGCAGGCAGCGCACTTTCATCACCCACTTCGTAAAGGAACATGGCCGCACGCCAGCGTACAAGCTTACTATCATCCTGCAGGGCTTCCTTCATGGCATCCATTGCTTCTGCAAACCCTAAGTCTGATAAACAGTCTCCGGCTGTACGCCTTACAGTGACCGTTTTATCCTTCAATGCTCTGTACATAAGCGGCAGGACCTTTTTATCTTCAATCATTCCAAGATAAACTGTCGCAAGTCTTCTAATTGAAGCCTTTTCATCATTGAGAGCTTTTTCAAGAACAGGCAGATCCCCCAGTTCTGGATTATCCATCTGCTCGAGTTTTTGATAGCGCTCCCGCCAATCAAGAGAATCCAAATCTTCTAATGAAAGTTTAAGGAGAGACCGCACATGTTTATCCTCTGTGTTATCCGGGCTTTTAGCTGTTTTCACTAGGGTCTGGAGCCGTCCCTCCGGATAGGCAGCCATTAGTTCCTCAACAATATCATGGCCAACTTGGTCAAAGTCCCCGTAGCGGACCCCGAATTCCTTCCACTTGCGGACCATGACAACATTATCAGCAGGATCCTGCGCTTTTGTAACTGCTTTAATAAAGTTTTCAGGAAGTCCGAAGCGCTTTTCTTCTGTGCCGTCAGTCAGCTTCACCTGCATCGGAATTCCTTTGTACATTTGGACTAATACCTGCACCTCACCAAAATGTTCATCCATGCCGTTTTCTTCACTACCGTCATTTTCCACGTCCTCGCCAAATGCAGATCGAACTTGAGGAAGCAGCTCTTTCCAGTCATATTTGGCATTTCTTTCTACTGCCAGGAAATCAGCAACATGGTAAACCCCTTTTATGCCTTCGATCTCAAGAATATCAAGGATGATCCTTGGAGCTCCTTCTTTTTTATCTTTTTTATAATTATTGGCTTTCCCCATTGGAAGCTCTTCATCAAGAATAACCTTCATTGTATTCGGACTTGGTGTTGGTTCGATTGCTTTTATTTTCAAAAGTATCACCCTTTTTTATATATTCACGCTGGTAACTGATTTTATTTTAACATAAGGAGAATTTCGAGGCATTTTAGCTGATTTAACTATAAAAAATAACCCGGAGATTCCCCCGGGCATGACATTATTCATCTTCTGCTGCTTCTGATAGATAGCTCCATCTCTCAATCAAGTATTCAAGCTCTTCATTCAGCTTTGTTTCTTCTTCTACTAAGGCCTGGCCCTTTTCAAAGTCACTTCCGATGCTGGCCATTTCTGAGGAAATCGCTTCAAGACGGGCTTCAGCAGCCTCAATCTTTCCCTCTATTTCTTCCCATTCTTTCTTCTCTTTGTAGCTCATTCTCTTCTTTTTCGGTTTTGTTTCCCTCGTTTTTTTAGGGGCATGGTCCATTTCCTGAACCGGTTTGGCATTTTCACTTTCAAGAAATTCACTGTAATTTCCATAGTAGGATTCGATTTTGCCCTCTCCTTTTAACACAAGCAGCTGCTCAGCCACTTTATCCAGGAAATAGCGGTCATGCGAAACAGTAATGACTACGCCGGGAAAATCATCCAGGTAATCCTCGAGAACCGTCAGGGTTTGGGTATCAAGGTTATTAGTCGGCTCGTCAAGAAGAAGAACATTAGGCTCTGACATTAAGATCTTCAGTAGATAAAGCCTCCGTTTTTCCCCGCCGGAAAGCTTGCGGATTGGAGTGCCATGAGTATATGGCGGAAAAAGGAAACGCTCCAGCATTTGAGCCGCAGAAATGGTTTTTCCATCTGAAGTTTCAACTACTTCAGCTGTTTCTTTGAGATATTCTATCATACGTTTACTTTCATCCATATCTTCGCTTTCCTGTGTATAGTAAGCAATTTTTACTGTCTGCCCAATAATGCGCTCACCTGAGTCAAGAGGAATCCTGCCTGCCAGTATGTTAAGGAGAGTTGATTTCCCTGTCCCATTTCTTCCAATAATCCCTATTCTGTCCCCTGGTTTTACGAGAAGATCAAAATGATCCAGAATTGTCTGGGAGCCATATTTTTTTGATGCAGCTTCAAGTTCAAATACCTGTTTTCCGAGGCGGCTGCCGCTTAGGGACATGTCCAATTTTTCGGAGGATTTAACTGAAGCAAGCTGGCTGTCAAGAGTTTCGAACCGCTGGATCCTGGCTTTTTGCTTGGTGGTACGGGCTTTTGCACCTCTTCTGATCCATTCGAGTTCTCTTCTGAACAAATTTTTCTGCTTTTCTATAGTGGCTGCTTCATTTTCCTCTCTTATTGCTTTGGCTTCAAGGAATGCAGCATAATTCCCTTTATAGCTGTAAAGATTTCCGCCCTCAAGCTCAAACATTTTGTTTGTAACCCGGTCAAGGAAATAACGGTCATGTGTCACAAGAAGCAGTGCGCCCCTATATCTGCCCAGATATTCTTCCAGCCATTTAACCGATTCAAAATCAAGATGATTTGTCGGCTCGTCAAGAATCAGCAAGTCTGGTGACTGGATCAAAGCTTGGGCGAGCGCAACCCGCTTTTTCTGTCCGCCTGAAAGCTCGCCAATTTTTCTGCTGAAATCCTCAATGCCCAGTTTAGTGAGAATCGTTTTGGCATCGGTATTTACCTCCCATGCATTAAGTGTATCCATTCTTTTTTGAAGTTCGAAAAGGCTATCCTGGATAGCTGGATCTTCAGGGTTCCGGCTAAGCTCCAGCAGCGCTTGTTCATATTCTCTCTGCAGGACAAGTATTGGCGCATCTCCTGCAAATACCTGCTCGAGAACGGTTAAATCATAATTCAGGTCAGGCTGCTGTGCTGAATATGAAATGGTATAATCTCTCGGTTTGACTATTTCTCCTGAGTCCGGCAGGTCTACCCCCGCGATCACCTTCAGCAGGGAGGATTTTCCTGTACCGTTTACACCGATCAGTCCTGCCCTTTCTTTTTCGGCTATTGTAAATGATATATTGTTAAAAAGTTCTTTCTCACCATAGGTTTTTGTCACATTTTCCACAGAAATCATCTTCATGCTTGACCATTCCATTCTTTAAAAAATTGATGCAGAAACTGTTCCATAAGCTCATGCCGCTCTTCTGCCATTTTCATAGCAGTGTCAGTATTCAGCAGATCTTTCAGCTTCAAAAGCTTTTCGTAAAAATGATTGATGGATGACGACCTGCCATTCCGGTATTCATCTTCAGTCATTTCTCTTCTGATATTAAGGGCAGGATCATAAATCAGCTGTCCTTTTTTGCCTCCGTATGCAAATGCTCTCGCAATTCCCACGGCGCCGATCGCATCCAATCTGTCCGCATCCTGGACTATTTTGGCTTCTTCACTTAAAATCCTGGTGTTATGGCCGCCATTAAAGGAAACTGAATCAATGATTGCCTTAATACTGCTGAATGCTTCCTCTGTGATTTCAAGTTCCTGCAGAAAGTCAGACAGTTTCCTGTCCCCTGCTTCTCTGGAAGTGTTCAGCTTCGCATCAGGTATATCATGAAGCAAGGCTGCCATTTCAATGAAAAAAGGATCTCCTTTTTGTTCCCTTTTCGCTATGTAAAGGGCATTTTTTCGCACCCGCTCAATATGATGCCAGTCATGCCCGGTTGAATCATCCCCGAGTGTATCCCGGACAAATTTTTCTGTTATATGTATTATATTTTCTTTCATTATTTCACCCGCTTTCAAACTCCACTGTCCATTTTAACATTAGTCCTAAAAAGAAACGATGGCAAGGTCAAGCTATATTGATATTTGAAGACAAAAAAAGTGCAAAAAACCAGTAATTGATTTCCTGCACCTGAGCTTATAATAATTTATTCCAGGCCATTCAGCCAGCTGATGCCGAGTGTATGTTCTCCTGCGTGGACGCCAATGGTGGCTCCTAAGGAATAGCACCCAAATTCAATGCCCGTAAATTCTTCCTGAAGTTCCTTCTTCCATAGCTCGGCTTCTTCCGGATGCAAACCGTACAGGATGAATACTTCCTTCAGCGGGTTTCTCTCGTGAGCGTTCCTCAGAAGCTTCACAATCTTATCTTTTGCCTTTCTCTCGCTCCTGGCCTTCTCCCTGACACTTAATTCTCCATCATGTACTGAGATAATCGGCTTTACATTAAGCATGCTTCCCAGGAAAAATTGTACTCCGGACATCCTGCCGCTTCGATGAAGCTGTTCAAGACTGCCGATGAGGACATATGTTTCGCCCGTATCGCGAAGCGTCTTAAGCTCGCTGATAATGTCTTTACTATCCAATCCGGCCTCTGCCAATTCCATCCCTTTAAGGATTAATCTTGTTAAAGGATATGATAATATCTTGGAGTCCAGGCTGTATACCGGAATATCAACCAGCTGGGCAGCCTGTTCACTCGAAGAAACAGTCCCGCTGAGCTTTGCCGATACAAGTACAGCGATGATACAGTCATAATCCTTCTGCAGATTTTCGTATAAATCCCTGAAAGCGCCAATGGATGGCTGGGAAGTTTTAGCCGGGGTATCCAGGGTTTTTAATCTCGCATAAAGTTCTTCAGGTGATAAATCAACACCATCTGTATACTCACTGCCATCCATAATGATAGTCATTGGAATCTGGTACAGGTCAGGGTGGTTCCTTAACTCATTATTAAAAAAAGCCGTGCTGTCTGTTACCCATGCAATTTTAACCACTAAAGACGCCCCCTTTTAAGATATTTATACGTATATGTATGTAAATAAGACTATTTGAAGGGCTGGAATTGAAAGATTTCTCTCCCAGCCCCTGGTTCTATGGCAGAAAAGGCTTGATTTTAGGAAAAACCTTTATAGCGGTATTATAGAAAACATCCTCATGATGCTCTCCAGGTATGAGCTCTTTTATAAATTCGATATAAGGGCCCACAGGCGCAAGCGGCCAATCGGTTCCAAAAAGCAATTTATCGTAAGAATCTGCAAACACTAAAGCATGCCTAAGATGATCCAAAAATCTTCCTTCACTGTATTTCTTCAATTCTTTTTCTGTTCCAACAATAAGGCCTGAAAGATCGGCATAGACATTCGGATTTTTATATATGATTTCAGCTCCGGTCAGCGTCCACGGATCTCCAAAATGAGCTATCATGAAATTGATATTCCGGTGTTTAACTGCAACCTCGTCAATAGCCAGGGGATGAGAATACTTAAGCAATCCCCTTTCGGAATAAGTATCCCCTGTATGAAATACAACAGGAACTCCATATTTTTCAGCGAGTGCATACACAGGTTCGTATACTTCATCATAGGCGTAGTAAGGATAATACCCCAGGTAAATCTTAATGCCCACAACAGCAGGCTTTTGCAGATCTTCTTCGAGCCTTTCTAAAGCCTCTTCATTGAGATCATATGGATTGATGCCGGCACAGTAAACAATATTAGCCGGGACCTTGTCTTCCAGGTCAATCCCCATCGGTGTTCTTGTTTCATAATCAGGAAAGCCCATATTATCTGTTTCTGTAAGTCCCATTGCGATGCTCAGAACTACATTGGCATTTTCGAACTCCTTCTGGTGCCCGTCATATGAATAATCTACAAATGAGAGTTCCTCGGCAGTATGATGAAATGATTTTATATCAGAAAAATGAATATGTGCATCTATGACTTTCATAATTTCTCCTTTAACGGAATTCCAGATAATGCAGTTTATTAAGTAATCGGCCATCGAAGCTTCTTTCATCAAATGCGATAAATCCCGGTTTGGCCAATGGGCACGCCTTCCTTTCGGAAATAACTTCGAAGGCTTCTTTATTCATATATGCCCCCAGGAATTCAGTATCTTTGCTTTTCATTACATACATTTTTTCAGAAGAGAAGGAGCTGCTGATACGGGATCCATCAATATTAACAAATGATTGTTCCTCGACTCCTGCCTGGTAGGCTGATTCAGCACCTTTGTCACTTAGTGTAAGCGTAAGATCCTTTAATGAGCCTCCGGATAAAAATATATCTGTAATCCATTTTTCGTTTAACAGATACTTCCCGCCTGCATTGATCACTTTTACCCAATGAGCAAGGATTGGCACTCCCGGCAATAATGCGAAATACTGTGTATAATCAAGACCTTTCCAGGTGGAGTGCTGGACTGCTTTCGTATGAATGGCCAATACAGACCATTCATTTTCATACGAATCTTTAACATTGAGAAATTCAGCAGAAGATTTCTCCTTCAATAGCGAAAACACACTCATTTGCGATGGAGCAGTTTTCATGCCGCCAGCCCACGGATTCCACCATCCCTTGGCAACCGGTTCAGGAAATGAAGAATCCAGCCATTCCCTATCTTTATATGATAAAGAGAATAATCCTGGATAAAAATCCGGTGCGGCTTTGAAGCTAATAATGCCGTTATCCATTGTATATACAGTCTTGCCGTTCTGCTCTTCAGTTAATATACGAATTCCCCCACGGGGCATCAGCAGAAGATCTTTTACATTCGTCCTACCACTGTCAAGTGTAATCTCGGCTTTTACAAGAGAAATGGGTTTCATTCCTTCAATAGGGAAATTCGATTTAAATTCCTTAAGTTCCTGTTCCTGGCTGAAATTTGCGGATAGTTTTTTATCTTCATTTAAATAAATATCTATAGTGCCGTTTAGATAACTCGAACGATAGGTTTTAAAAGTAAACTCCGCTGTTCCCTGCTCCTTTGCAACTGGATTTCCGCTATTTATTACTAGCGCTTTTTCATTTTTCACTATTTTTCCAGCTTCAGCCGTCAAGCCTGCAAATCGCTGCATTTCTTCCCATGTCCTGAAAGCTCCAATGGATAAATAGCCAGGGGCCAGTACCTTCTGATCTCCGGGTGTAAGACAGCCAGTCTCCTGCTGATAATAAAATTGCCACCCATCCGGATTGGATTTAGCACTTTTAGGCCAGCAGAATCCAATCGGCTCTCCGTTATGATTGGCGAAAAACCAATTTTCAGTTATGCTTTCACCTGGTATTTCCATGAACCCTAATTCTCTTACATCAGAAAACTCTATCACCTCATTCTCCAGCGGAAAATATGGATGCTGCATTTCATGATATAACGGCTGGCTTAAAAACAGGTTTTCATATTTTTTATCCCCATCATTTGTCAGTTCAGACCAAATTTTCACAAAGCCCTCACCATAAAGAGAGGTATACAAGGCTACAAGAATTCCCGGAAAAGCTTCAGACCTGAAAACCAATTTGAAGGTGATGGCCGTATCATCTGTGAACCACTCTGATGCCAAAGGCTTTGCCTTTGAAAATTCAGTAGAATAAGGCTGGCCAAGCTTAGGAACAAAAAACGAAAAAGGCTGGTTAACACTTTCATTCCTGCCTGCTGTTATTTTATAATCTAATTTCCGGATATTCACCTGGCAGATCCCATTGCAGATATGCCAGTAATCCTTGGACTCTCCTCCGAATTTCTGACCGAAGCTTTTAAGGGGAATGCCCACCGATCTGCACATAAAAGAGAGTTCTTCTCCGTTCTTCTTTAATGCCGTTATCGATATTTCGGGCTGATAAAAGCCATGTTTTTTCACTATAAAAGGCACCTTTAGCAGCTTACGTTCTTTTTTGTGGAGCTGTATTCGATACTCCCGCTTTTCTAATTCAACCAGATCACTTTCAGGGAAAGAAAGGTGAAATACTGCCTCATCCTCCAGGTTGTTTTCTACTTCCATTTCCAATTCTGCTTCCTGATTTAAAAAACTGAGATTTCCTTTAGAAGCGCCTGTTATTTTGGCTGGCTGCTTTGGAAGAAGCCCAAGGCGCAGTTCACATTCCTCTCCATTTACCCAAACCTTTACATCCAATGAAGGATGAGTTTTCCAGACACTGGGCTCTTCCCCTTCATGCACAATATATGTTCCGGTCATTACAGCGTCGCTCTCAGCTGTCAAATCATGCTCGAACATTGATTCGACCCTTCCCTGATTATTCCCTTCGGCTTTAAACGAAACGGGATTTCCTGTTTTATTTACAAGGTTGAGCTGAAAAGTTTGAACTTGATTTTCAATAACTTCATGATTATCCATGCATAGTTCTAGAAGATAATCATTTGTTTCAATTAAACTGATGCCTCTGCCAGTTCTTTCAAATCTGACTCTTGCAGACACTTCCCCGCTTTGCCATTTATACTCGTAAAATGTAAAGCCATTTTTTTTGATTCCATCTGGCTTCACATCGATATTTCTCAGGCTGCTGCCATACCAATCAAGCTTCTCCAGGACAGGTTTTAAAAGCTCTGTCTGGTGAACAGCGGGAATGAAATTCATTAAATGGGTTGTATCATCCCGGTCTTCCCAGAAGAAGCCGCATTTTTTGTAAAGCGGGACAGCTTTCACGTTTCCTGGCCATGTATATAAATCAAGGCGCGGCCAGCCCAATTCTATAGTCTTTTGCAGCGCTTTTAGCACCAGCATCTTTCCGATTTTCCGCCCATGGTAATCCGGCCTTACATTTAAAAGAGGGATATACAGGGATCCCGTATCCTCTTTATATTCCGATAGCCCGCAATAGCCTACAACTTCTTCCCCATCAAGGGCTAAGTATAAAGTAATATTGCCGTTATTCGCTTCCTTCGTTTTCACTTGCTCTTCCGTCATTACACTGGTATCTCCGCCCCAGCTGTCTCTGCTTAAGTTCCACATTTTTGCGATTCCTGCAGCAAAGTCCTCATGATACTCTGCAATGATTAATTTGTCTGTACCTTGAATCATTCCTTTGTCCTCCTGACTAGGTTACGTCTTGTCTACCCTTCTCCAAATCTTTTTTCGCAATGATTTCCTTAATCATTTGCCTCTCCTCCTTTTGATCGTATTCGGAATGTTTTTCCATTCCTTCTTAATCGTATTATCAGAGGGATGGATTGTAAATATAATTTTGAATTTTCCGTAAAATACTTTGTAAAAGGCTCTTTTTGATGTTGTTTCCGCCTATCAATGTTGTCCGTTGATTTCCGCTCCAGGATGCTCAGCGAACAGCGGGGCGGGCGGTGAGCCTCCTCAACGCTGCGCGTCTGCGGGGTCTCACCTGTCCCGCTACTCCCGCAGGACTTTGAATAATCTTCCTTGAGTGAACACCGCACGAAGAAAATGCGCATGCATTTTCTAGGATCTCGCACCTTCCGCTACAATCAACACAGTAAATAAGATACAAAAAGCAACAAACCTTGTGAAAACAGCCGCACAAAAAAACGCCTTGCTTCCTCCAGCAAGGCGTTTTTGTGTCAAAATTGAATTTTTCTCAAAGCATCCATAGAAGCAGTCATATAATTGATCATTTCATGCAGGTCATCTATCTGTTCTTCCTGGACAAGGCGGTTAAAGGAAATGATGGTTTCGGTTTCGGCAAGACCCTGCCTATTTTCAGGGCTGTATTTTACTGTCTGTTCGATATTCCGTCCGCTGCCCCAAATTTGCTCCAGGACTTCTCGAATTTCCTGAAATTTGTTGTGTTCCATTTGATGCTTAATTTTAAAAATCACAGAAATCCGGCATCCGGCCAGCATTTCTGATTTCACTTGAGGCAATAGCTCTGCTGCAAGGTTATCAAGTCCCGCTTCCATAGTAAAGGTACCGAGAATCTCCGCCAAGCCTTCAGCAAGATCTGTGAAAGTAAGATCATACCTGCGGCTCATTTTCGCTGAGTTTATATTATCATTCCGGTCAACTATTCTTATTTCTCCGCTCAGATCCCGGTCATAGAATCCGCCTTCCATTACAACCTTCATATTTTCAAAGGCCGTTGGATCAAACATGGTTATCCCCCTTAAAATAGGCCGACTGCATTTCCATCTTCATCTACATCCATGTTCATGGCTGAAGGGGCTTTAGGCAAGCCTGGCATAGTCATCACATCACCGGTGAGTGCTACAATGAATCCTGCACCAATGGATGGCTTCAGTTCACGGATTGTAACGGTAAAATTAGATGGCCTTCCCAGTTTTGAAGGATCATCAGATAAAGAATATTGTGTTTTAGCCATACAAACCGGCAGGACACCCCAGCCAAAACTTTCAAAGTCTTTAATCTGCTTTTTGGCTTTGATTGAGTATTCAACATTTTCTGCGCCATAAACCTTCTGAGCCACTGTTAGAATTTTTTCTTCAAGAGGCAGTGATAAATCATACAGATGATTGAACTTCGCTGCGTTTTGGTCCAAAATTTCCAGCAGCTTCTCTGCCAGCTCAATCCCGCCCTGGCCGCCTTTTTCCCAAACCTCTGTCAGGGCAACTGGCATGCCTGCCTCACTGCAAAGATCTGTAAGGGTTGCAATTTCATTCTCGCTATCGGAAATAAACCGGTTAATAGCCACTACATACGGTAGCCCGAAGCTTTCAACTGTTTCAACATGCTTTTTTAAGTTAGCAAAGCCTCTAGTGAGTGCTTCAGTATCTTCCATGCCCAATTCAGCCTTTGACAAGCCTCCATGCATTTTTAAAGCACGGATTGTAGCTACAATAACCACTGCTTCAGGGTCAATGCCTTCGTTTCGGGCTTTAATATTCAGAAACTTTTCAGCGCCAAGATCTGCGCCAAAACCCGCTTCTGTCACTACATAATCAGCGAGTTTGGATGCAGCGGAAGTTGCAATCACACTGTTGCAGCCATGAGCGATATTGGCAAACGGGCCGCCATGAACCAATGCCGGTGTATGTTCTATAGTCTGGACCAGATTAGGTTTGACTGCTTCTTTAAGCAGGAGAGTAAGAGCGCCTTCCACTCCAAGATCGCTCACTGTTACGGGCTGTTTATCATAATTGTAGGCTATAACCATTTTCCCCAGTCTTTCCTTCAGATTCTGCAGATCGGATGCAAGGCATAAAACGGCCATAATTTCTGAAGCAACAGTAATATCAAAGCCATCCTCCCTTGGGACACCTTGTAACGGCCCTCCCAGGCCAATCACGATTTTTCTCAATGCACGGTCGTTCAAATCCAGAGCACGCTTCCAGACAATTCTTCTCTGATCGATATTCAACAGATTTCCCTGCTGGAGGTGATTATCAATCAGGGCGGCCAGGGCATTATTGGCTGTTGTAATTGCGTGAAGATCGCCGGTAAAATGCAGATTGATGTCTTCCATCGGCAGAACTTGTGAATATCCCCCGCCTGTTGCACCGCCTTTAATTCCCATTGTCGGTCCCAGGGAAGGTTCCCGCATTGCGACCATAGCCTTTTTGCCAAGTCTGTTAAAAGCATCGGCAAGTCCGACTGTTACTGTGGACTTCCCTTCGCCCGCTGGTGTTGGATTAATGGAAGTGACTAGAATTATTTTACCGCTGTCATTCGTACTTAATTTCTTTAAGGCTGCTGCGGATATTTTTGCTTTATACTTGCCAAATAGCTCCAGATCATCTTCAATGAGCCCTAGTTTTTCAGCTATTTCCGTAATGGGCTTCATTTCTGATGCCTGAGCAATTTCAATATCTGATTTCACGATCGGTTTCACATTCATTTTTATACCCCCGGAATCCAATATGTATAAGTTACTTACAGCTATATTGTACCATCACTGAAACGAAATATTATCAATTACTTTTGATATTTTCGCATTTTCACACAGTAAAGCATTGATACAATTTTGAATCGTCTTTATAATAAGTTTAATTGAATTTTGTACAGGGAGATGATCACTTGCCAATAAAAATTCCTAAGCTGCTTCCTGCCAGGGAGATCTTAGAGGAAGAAAATATATTTATCATGGATGAGGACCGTGCCAAACAGCAGGATATCCGTCCATTAAATATCCTCATCCTGAATTTGATGCCTGAGAAAGAAAAAACGGAAGCCCACCTTTTAAGACTTCTTGGAAATACGCCTTTACAGGTAAATATCTCATTTTTAAAAACAGCCACTCATCAATCAAAAAATACCAGTCCCTTGCATCTTGAACAATTCTATACTACGTTTGAGCAAGTTCAAAAAAGAAAATTTGACGGGATGATTATAACTGGAGCTCCTGTAGAACTTCTTGACTTTCAAGAAGTTGACTATTGGGAGGAGCTAACTGTAATAATGGAGTGGACAAAAACAAATGTTACCTCCACCCTGCATATATGCTGGGGAGCACAGGCAGCGTTGTTCTATCACTTTGGGATCGGAAAATATGAGCTGCCTGAGAAATGCTCCGGTGTTTATCTTCATGAAGTTCATGACAGAAGCGAAAAATTGCTGAGGGGCTTTGACGATATCTATTATGCTCCGCATTCACGAAATACCGATGTTTATAAAGAGCAGCTGCTGAATCACCCGGAAGTGAAGCTCCTTTCCTCTTCTGAGGAGGCGGGTCCTTTCATCATGAGCGCAAACGGCGGCAGACAAATCATGGTAACTGGCCATCTGGAATATGAAGCAGGCACACTCGCAGAAGAATATACTAGAGACAAAAGCAGAGGTCTTCAGGTTCCAGTGCCAAAACACTATTTTCCGAATGATGATACCGGCAGAAGACCCCTTAATATATGGCGGTCACATGCCCATTTAATGTTTTCCAACTGGCTGAACTACTATGTATACCAGGAGACTCCTTACGAGTGGGATTAATCATGCAGTGAGCGGAATAACTTAATATGCAGCTAAAAGCAGGAACAGCCGGTTTTTTGCAGGGTTTCCCCTCTCAAAACCGGCTTTTTCATTTTATAAAATTTAAATATTTTCAAGCGCCTGGTAAGCGGAAGCGCTTCCGCTTTTCATTATGATTGCTGGGCATAATACACTTCTTCGAATGGCTGAACCACTACAAATCCGCTGCCTGAGAACTTCATTTGGATCGACTCCCCGCTCCCTCTTCCAAGAAACGTTTTAAAGGAGATATCTGTTACGAATTCCGGCTGCAGTGACCCTGACCATGCAACTGTCGCATTTGGATCGGTATATACGGGATTATCAGGAGTAACTAAAAGTGTCAGGGGCTCATAGTGAGAAGTAATAGCCACCATTCCCGTCCCTTCTAAACGGACATTGAACAAGCCCCCTGCAAGCATGCCTGCCATCCTTTTCATTAATTTAATATCCCAGCTGATGGAAGGCTCGAAAGCAAGGAGATCATTCCCATTTACAAAGATGGAATCCCCCTCAAGATTCAGGATTGAAATCTTTTTCCCCTGGTCTGCAAGGTACAGCTTTCCGTTGCCTGTTGCTTTCATTAATGCTGTGCCTTCTCCAGTAAGTGCCTTTTTGAACATCTTTCCTAAGCCATGCTCGAGAATGCCTTCGCGCTCAAACTTTATCTGGCCGCGGTAGGAAACCATCCCGCCTGCTTTAGCCCAAACCTGGCTGGTTAAATTAATTTCGAGCATCCTTGATGTTTCCAGTTCAAACAGCCCTTCACCTTTATCCTGCTGTTTCGTCTGGTTTACAAACTCTTCAATTGAATATCTGCTCATTCTCTTTTCATCCTTTCATTTCCCTGTTTTCAAGCATAAAGACCCACATAAAAGATAATGATTGCTTTAGCTCATCAGTCAGCGATCCTTTTGAAAGCTGCTCTGATGCTTTTTTATAAACACCCAGTTCATCAATCTTCAACCATCCGTTTTCATTTGCAAGCTGTTCAAATTCCCATGGCATCATGGTATTGCAGATAACTTTTTCCTTATAAAGCCTGCGGTAGCTGTTAGCCCGGGGGGCGGCTGTGGGGCCAAGAATCCCTATACACGCTCTTCCTCCCGGCTTAACTATTCGCTGAATTTCCTGTAAAACATCCAGCGGGCTTTCAGTCCATTCCAAGGAATTAATGGCAAGAATCGAATCAAACTCATTTTCCTCAAGTGAAAGATTAGAAATGTCTTCTTTCTTAAACACCGCATCATTTTCAGCGTTTAATTTTTCAGCTTTATGTATCATCTCTTCTGAGACATCAATCCCAGTAACTCTATAGCCAGCCAAAGCAAGCTTGTATGAACCGTAACCATCTCCGCAACCAAGATCACAAACAGCAGATCCTTTTTTGACATGCTTTTCGAAGAAGGAGATGATATCTTTTCGGCTTCCTTCCTCCCACATTGCCCTGCTCTTTGCATTCCATGATTCCGAATTATTATCCCAAAGCTTCTCTGCTTCTGCAGACCAATTAAAAGTACTCATTTTATCCCTCCGTTTATGAATACGATTGTTCAATAAAAAAGTTCCCAATATTTTAAATTCGCTAAGATTCTCAAAAATACCTCTGATTATAAAATGGTAAAAACGTCAACAATATTAATAGAAAATGAATAAGGAGAGTTTTGTATGAACGGCGAGCAGGTGACAGCAGTCTACCGCAACAATAATGGTGAAATAATTTCCTTCCAGACTTCCGGAGGACGGATTATTTCTTATCGCAAAGCACTAATTGAGGCTGAGAACGGTGTAATTGAGGGGATCCATATTGATGAAAACGAAGACGGCTCTATGCAGCTGAATCCTTCCGATTCGTCATCTTTTGATGATTTTCCAAGCCTCTATTAATAGTGCGAAACATGAAAAAACCTGACTTATAGCAGTCAGGTTTTTACTGTTCTTCTTCATTTTTGCGCTGAATTTCCCTCAGCACTCCGATGCGGCTGTCATCCTCTTCAAAAAATTGAACCAGGTCGCCAACACGGTCGATGGCATCCCAGCTCAGGTGGTGTTCGATGCCTTCCACATCTTCATAAATGTTTTCTTCTTTGACTCCAATAATACGCAGTAGCTGTTCTAAAAGTTCATGCCGATATACAAGCCTCTTGCCGATTTTTTTCCCTTTTGGCGTTAATATAAGCCCGCGGTATTTTTCATAAACAAGATACTCATCTTTATCTAACTTCTGAACCATTTTTGTCACAGAAGATGGATGCACAGAAAGAGCCTCAGCAATATCAGAAACTCTCGCATATCCTTTATCTTCAATTAACATATATATTTGTTCAATGTAATCTTCCATACTTGGTGTTGGCATTACGCAACCTCCTGCCAATTAGAAAAGCGCAGAGCGCCTGCCTTTCGGCGACCTGCTTAAGACAAGCGCTGGCAGAAGGCGTTCTTTGCCTTCAGAAGCGATTGGCTTAAGACCTCGAGCCGATGGCGCTCGGAGCTAGACAACTATTTTAGAAAAGCGCAGAGCGCATGTTCACATTATATTTTTCTTAAATAAATATTAGACTTTAACGATTTTACTACAGTTGGAAAATGGAGACAAGGAAATATACTGCATCTGGCTTATTCAGGCCTTTTGCGGGAAGAGAAATTTAACTCTGTTTTCCTGTCGGTCCCAGGATAATTTAGCAGAGAATGTTTTATCTTTTCCTTTGCTTGTAAATCCTTCGACTAATTCTGTTTCTCCATCCTTTAATAGCTGTTTGAGCATTTTTTGAGTTATTGTCTTGCCCATAATGCTTTTGGAAATAGTGAAAGTGCATTTGGTTTTATTATAATTGGAGCAGCCATAAAAGCTTCCTTTATCCACAACTTTACCATCACACAGCATGCATTTGCCCAAATTGGCTGACCTTTTTTGTTTGAATTTCCCAGGGATGAATCCCTCTTTGTCTTCTTCTGAGAATGCCCACTTTCCAGAATGTTCAATGGAGGCAGAGATTAAATGGCCTACCATTTTATTGGTCTGCTCCATGAATTGTTTCGGGGATGCCTGCCCATCTGAAATGTCCTTCAGCCGCTGTTCCCACTTGGCAGTCATTTCAGGGGAAGCAAGTATCTCTGTTCCTATCGCTTCTATAAGGATTTTTGCTTTTGAGTTTGCATATACAAGATTCTTCTTTATATCAATGTATTTGCGCTCCTTCAGCATGGTAATGATTCCCGCTCTTGTGGCTTCCGTTCCCAGGCCTTCTGTTTTCATTAGAACCTTTTCGAGTTCCTTATCCTCGATCTGCTTCCCGGCCGATTTCATGAGTGTAATCAGCTGGCCTTCGGTATACCTTTTGGGCGGCTGGGTTTTGCTTTCTTTTACATCGGCCTTTAACAATGTTCCCTGGTCGCCAGCCTGCAATAAAGGCAGAATCGGTTCCTTTTCCTTCTCCTGCTGCGGAATCACTTTTCTCCAGCCCTCTTCAAGCTGTACTTTTCCCTTGGATAGGAACAATGCCCTTCCGTCAACAAGGGTTTTTATAGTTGTATATTCTGATACAGCTTTTCCATAATGGGCAGCTATTAAGCTCCTCACGATCAGATCATAGAGAATTTTTTCATCCAAAGATAATCTTCCCAGGTCCGGCACCTGTTCCGTCGGTATGATGGCATAGTGATCCGTTACCTTTTTGTCATTCACAAACCGTTTATTATGCAATATGGAGCTTATAGGCAGAGGGAAGAATTCCTTATACTCCTCTTTTGCTTCCATTTTTCTGAGGATTTCCGGAAACATTTCCGCTTCTCCTTCTGTTACATGCCTGGAGTCTGAACGGGGATATGATACGATTCCTTTTTGATAAAGCTTCTGCAGTACATCAAGTGTTTTTTTAGGCGGGAACTTGAACCTGCGGTTGGCTTCCGCCTGCAATACCGAAAGATTATAAAGCATCGGCGGCAGGAATTCTTTTTTTTCAGCTTGCACATCTTCTATCTGTGCCTCTTTATCTCTGCAAAATGCCGCAATTTTTTCGGCAAGCTCTTTGGTTTTAATTCTGGTCTCACCATCTTTTTCCCACTTGCCGGTATATTTTTTCCCGTCCACTTTAAACTGTGCATTTACCTCCCAGAAAGGTTCGGAAACAAAATTCTGAATTTCCTGTTCTCTCTTTACAATTAAAGCAAGAGTTGGGGTCTGAACCCTTCCTACTGAAAAAACATCCGAGAAACCTTTCTGCTGCAGAAGAAGACTGTATAAACGCGAAGCATTCATCCCAACGACCCAGTCGGCACATGCTCTCGTATAGGCTTCATAATATAAATTCCTTGTGTCACTTTCATCCAGCAGGGCAAGGAACCCTTCCTTTATGGCCTTTGGAGTCAAAGAAGAGATCCAGAGCCTTTTCATAGGCACTCTTGATCCGGTAAGCCTTAGAATGTTCCGGATGATAAGCTCTCCTTCTCTCCCTGCATCGCCCGCATGGATAATTTCTGTTAAATCAGGATTAGAAGCAAGCTGTTTGATTATATTGAATTGCTTTGCTTTATCCTTTGTCACTTCATATTGAAATTGCTCCGGAATGATCGGCAATGTGTCCAATGACCATTTTTTCCAGTCTTTTTTGTATTTTTCAGGGGCAGACAGCTGGCATAGGTGGCCTATAGCCCAGGTAACATGAGCCCCCTGGGGGAATATATCATTTGGAAAGATTTCAATATATCCCTGGTGTTTCTTCATTTTAAAAATAGAAGCCAGCGTCATACCCTGATCGGGCTTTTCCGCGATTATCAGTTTCATACTTTAGCTCCCTTTGTTGTAAAACAAAATATAGACATCTATTTTAATATTAACCTAAAAATTTAGCAAAAGGAGTTAAAATACCTTTATAGTTATGAAATTTTTAAAACAATCGTGTTCCGCTAAGCAAATAAAAGAAGAACCCCTGACAGGATTCTCCTCCGTTACTTATCTTTTTAGTATAAAGCTGGTTTGTGCGGGTATTTCAATTGTTTTTGACTTATATACCTTTAGGGTTCTAACCCCAGCTTGTTTTCCGTCTGCAAGCAAATGCCAAGGGCCCTTGCCCGGAAGTGATATTTTAACTGGTTTTGTATTCGCATTATGGATTACAACGATCTCTTTCGCCCTATCCTTCAGGCCTTTTGCATCCAGTCTGTAGGCCACCGTATTATCCGGGGCTTCAATGAAATGAAGCTTTGATTGAATATCCTCAGCTGTTGTCATTCTAAAGGATTTATAATGCTTTCTGAGCTTAATCAGACCTTTAAAATAGTCTACTTCCCCGCTGAATTCAGTTCGGCGGTCCCAGTCCAACTGATTTATACTGTCAGGGGATTTATAGCTGTTGTGATCCCCATACTTTGTCCGCATGAATTCCTGGCCAGCATGAACAAAGCTGACTCCTTGGGATGTCAGTATGATGGAAGAAGCCAATTTATGCATTTTCTTTTTGGATTCTTCCGCTGCATCCGGATTGGTCAGGTCAAGCTTATCCCAAAGAGTGTGGTTATCATGTGCCTCAGCATACGTAACCGCCTGTTCAGGATCTTTGTATGTGGCCATTGCATCCCGATAATCCAATCCAGCTGCAATTCCTTGCTGTACAAAGCTTTCCATGCCTTGTTTGCCATTTACAAAACCCTTATCCAGTTCATTAAACACACTGCCTTTTAATCCATCCCGGATGCCATCATTGAAATGGCCAATGCCAGGCATATCTTCGGCATTTTTCTGATTGGCCTTCTTTTCAGCTGCCAGTAGAGTGTTTAAATCCCAGCCCTCACCAATGATAATGATAGTAGGATCAATATTATCCAATGCCTTTCTTACTTTATTCATTGTTTCAGTGTCATGAATGCCCATCAGATCGAAGCGGAATCCATCAAGATTATATTCCTCAGCCCAATAGGCAACAGAGTCGACAATAAATTTCTGCACCATTTTTCTTTCTGAAGCTGTATCATTGCCGACGCCTGTGCCATTGGCAAGTGTTCCATCTTCGTTATAGCGGAAATAGTAGCCTGGAACAAGCTTGTGGAAACTGGATTCATTTACTGCAAACACATGATTATACACAACATCCATTACAACCCGCAGCTGCTCATCATGGTATGCCTGAATCATAGTCTTCAATTCTGTAATTCTTGCCGCTGGATCATAAGGATCAGTAGAATAGGATCCTTCCGGCACATTATAGTTTTTAGGATCATAGCCCCAGTTATATTGCGGTTCGTCCAGTTTTGTTTCATCAACTGTCCGGTAGTCATAAATCGGAAGGAACTGAACATGTGTGACTCCAAGGTCTTTTATATGATTTAAACCTGTTTTTTCTCCTTTAGAATTTATGGTGCTTTTCTCAGCAGCCCCTAGGAACTTCCCCTTATGCTTAATGCCGCTGTCCTCATGAATTGAAAGGTCCCGTACATGAACTTCATAAATGATGGAGTCCTCTGGATTCTTTAACTCCGGCTTCTGTTTATTCCACTGTTTAGGATTGATTGAGTCCAGGTCCATTACAACGCCCCTGTCGCCATTTACTGTTACTGCCCGGACATAGGGATCAGCGGCTTCTGTCCATTCTCCTCCAATTTTGACTTTATAATTGTAAATCAACCCATTTTGGTCACCTTTTAGAACAGTTGTCCAGGTTCCTTTTTCACCTCTTTTAAGAGGAAGTTCCTCAGCGGTCTGATCATCCCAGCTGTCATAAAGCACAATCGATGCTTCACTTGCTGTAGGGGCCCAAAGCCTGAAAGAGGTTTTATTTTTCGTATACTGATTTCCAAGCTTGCCATCATAATAGAAAGCCTCATCAAATTCATTTGATCTGACAATCTCCCCTATCTTCACCTCTGCCTCTCCAAATGAAACTACAGAGATTTTATAAGATTGCCTGAAATCCAGTTTATCTTCTGTTATCACTTTTACTTTATTTGTAAAATTATTTTCCTCGTTCCCGTCATAAGGGACAACTTCTTTAATATCGGCATTGTCAATATTAATTATGGATTTCCAATCCCTCCACTGGAAAGGAAAATTGGTTTCAAGCGTAATCTGATTAAAAGTATCCATAGAAGCATTCACTATTTTTGGATCTTTTTCAATATACGCTGGATTGTAATAAATTCTTTCTGTTCCCTGAACAATCCATATTTCTGCATTCCCATTTTCATCGAACTTTGTAATAAAGCGATCACCAAATTCCTTGCCGGCCCAATCATTTCCTTCCATGCTCTTCCTCACTATAAATCCGGCCTTTTTCATACCTTCCGGATTTTCAAGCTCAAACTCTGCAACTTTCCCAAAATCATCTTCTGCTGTAAAATCAACTCTTTTCCCATCCTTGCCTTCTGGCCATGTCCATAAATTCCAGCCTTCATAATTTCCGTCATATCGAAAGTAGTGGAGTTTTACCTTCACACGTTCAAATGCTGGAAAGTCTCTGTACTCACCATCAGGCGGTGATGTATATGTATGTTCATCGCCTGCTTTCACCCATACCTCATCATTGCCGCTCTTTACATTGATGAATCGGTCCCCTCCATCTTTCTCCCAGCTGTCAGTGCGGACAATAAAACCAACTTCATCATGAATACCTTGCAGCACAACCTCTGCAATAAGTCCAAATTCATCTTCACCAGTGAATTCAAAAACCTGGCCCTCGCCATCTTTAGGCCATACCCACAAATTCCAATCCTTTATTTCGCCCTCTTCAGGCTGATAATGGATGGTAACTGCTGTAGTCTGACCGGCCCCTTGTGTTGTTTTTTCGGCCGATGCAATCGTTTGCATAAATGGGGATAAAAAATTTGATGCCGCCAATATAATAGCTGCGGCCAGAAAAATAAACTGTTTAAACCCTTTCAACCTAAGCCCTCCTTTATAAATTGTTTAAAGATTCCTGCAATTATATATTAATCCAAAAGGGAAAGCGTTTGCATAAGGCGGAAGACTCTGTGATTTTTTACCTATTGAACCTGTTCACAATAAGAAAAGCGCAAGCGCCTTGCCCACGAAGGAACGCAGACTAAGAACGCCACATCCTCCCAAAAGCTTCCAATTTCGGTCGTGCGATGTTTATGGTGACGATGCCTTCCTTTTCCTGCGGGCCTCAAGCAAAAGACGAGCCTCACGGAAAGGCGTTCTTTGCCTTTTTGGGAGGCTTGTCCGAAATGTGGAGGCGATTGCTCAGGGACGACAAGCATAAGATGAGCCCTGCAAGAAGGTGTTCTTTCCTTCTGGGAGGGATTGACTAGTCTTTCGTCCCTAGGAGCCGCAACTAGACAGACTTATGACCTCGAGGGGCAGGCGCTCCTCCTAAAAGCTAACGCTTTTAGTCCTGCGATGATTATACTGACGAAGCGTTCCTTGTGGAGCTGGACAGTTATCTGCGTACAAATTTTATACTTTTTTATCTCTCAAAAAAAATCGGCATTTGCCGATCATTCTTTATGATACCGCTTTATTGTAAGGTTCTTTTGAATGTACCATTTATCTTCTGTAACAATGTTTGAGACGGTCAATATCATAGATGGTATTTTCTCGACACTAAAAACGATAATGCCTAATTGGTCATTCATAATGATAAAAGACTCTCCATGCGAATATTGCGGGAGATCCTTGCCAACCTGCAGAATGGAGCTTATAATGGCCTGCTTCTCCTCCGCTTCAATTTGGATGTTGGGTGAAAACCTCAAAATCCAATCCTGATCCTCAATCGAAAACCTGTACATTTTCCTCACCCTTTAACAACAAGATAATTAATAATTCATATGAGAAAAACGATAATTTATGTTATCAGATCACAGCAGAAACTTTGTATTTTCCTCCACAGCATAAAAAAGTAAAAATATTTAAAATATTTTAATGTTTTTTGTAAAAAAGGTGTTCATTTCCTTGACTGAAAGTGCCCATTCGTGTATATTATAATCATCATTTAACAGAATATATTTCCGTTATTAGCTAAAAATATCTGCTTTATGTTTTGTTAGGTGGTAATATTCATCTAAGGCACCTGTTGTGTCTTGAAAGGCTTAGGAGGAAAAGTAAACATGCAAAACGGTAAAGTAAAATGGTTCAACAATGAAAAAGGTTTCGGTTTTATCGAAGTTGAAGGCGGAGACGATGTATTCGTACACTTCACAGCTATCCAAGGTGATGGTTTCAAATCTTTAGAAGAAGGCCAGGAAGTTTCTTTTGAAATCGTTGAAGGAAACCGTGGACCTCAAGCTGCAAACGTTGTAAAACTATAATTCAAATATAACGATAAAAAGGCTGGCATCTGCCAGCCTTTTATTTTTGTCCAGGATTTATCGCAGTCTAACGGGCAGTAAGACCCCCACTTTATAACTCAGATGAACCAATAGAGGATAAGCGGGGGTCAAACTGCCCGTAAAGGCCCGATTGGTTCAACTAACAATCAGTGGGGATAAAGCCCCCACTGATTGAAGTTTCACTTTATCGCAGTCTAACGGGCAGTAAGACCCCCACTTTATAACTCAGATGAATCAATAGAGGATAAGCGGGGGTCAAACTGCCCGTAAAGGCCCGATTGGTTCAACTAACAATCAGTGGGGATAAAGCCC
>NZ_JBYTDU010000006.1:0-160371 GCF_058791715.1 Cytobacillus sp. EB106-05-05-XG126
CACCTCCAAAATCGTATAGATATTAAATACGATTCAGGGGGTGTTTTTTCCTTGTCTCATTTTACTGGGTCACTCTAGACCGCAAGGAGGCTTTTAACTAAAACACCAATTAAAGAGGAACGTTTTCAAAGTGTTCAACATCAGGAAATGGATCATAGAAATGGTGCAGCTGTCTTTTCCATTCTTGATACTCTTTCGATTGTCTAAACCCAACTGTATGGGCCTCTAATGATTCCCACTTCACCAGCAATAAATATTTACCCTCAACTTCCATACATCGCTGCAGCTCGTGAGATATGTAGCCTTTCATGGAAGAAATAACTTTTGATGCTTCACGAAATGCTTGTTCATATTCTTCCTCCATCCCTTTTTTTACTTGCAGCATTACTGCTTCTAAAATCATGTAAATTTCCCCTTTCCCTGCTTTCTCAAAAGAGCTCCTGATTTCTAGTTTAATTTAATGATTTCAAAAACTGCCTGTTCAGCTGACTGAAGGGCACCTTCAAGGTGGCCGCCAAAGGGTGAATTCGTCTCCGTACCAGCAAAAGTAATTTTCTTTTCCCATACCCCAGCTTTTGGCGGCTGACCATAACTTGGAAAATCTCTAAGCGGGTCCAGGTCTTCCTCAACTGCAGTTTCGGAATCTTCGGCCCAATCCTTATAAAGGATAGCCTTAACGTTTTGGGCGGAGGTTCCAAATAGCCTAACCAATTGATCAATGACCAAATTTAAAACTTTATCCTCTCCAAGTTCTCGGCGTGTTCTCGCTGGCATACCGAAGAAACCAAATAAAGCGCCAGATCCTGTTTTAGGAGAAGCATCGTGGATTTCCTGCAGAGGTCCAACCCAGCTCGATGCGAAGCCAGAGAGCTCTGATTCTCTCCAAAAGGGACGATCATAGATGGCAACTGCCTTCGCCTGCCCTGCCATCCACGTCGGTTTGCCAGCAAGGTCAGTCATAAGATCTGCAGGGAGAGATGGAGAGAATTCAATATGACGCGCCACAATCCGAGGCGGCAGTGCTAGGATTACAGCACTTGCAGTTACATTTGTTGTCTCTCCATCAGCAAGGACTGCTTCAACCGTAATAACTCCCGTTTCCTCTTGTCGAATGGCTGTGACTCGGGTTCCTAGCTCGACTATCCCTGAGGGAATTGTATCTGCTACAGCATCAATAAGGGATTGCACACCTCCTATGAATCGAATCGACCTTGCACCAGCATTTTCCGGCAATACATGGCGCTCTGGAGGTTCGTTTTGGAATCGTTCTGAAAGCATTGCCCCTTTGGTGTACTGGACAAAAGTTTCTAAATTCAGTTCTTTCACAAGGCCGGTGATCGCGCTCTCATATTCAGGCCAAAACCACGTTGGCCCGAGATCAAATTTACCCAGGTCAGGTCTGTTTGGATCAGAAACGCTCAAGACTCTGCCGCCAATCCGTTCTCTAGCTTCGAGAACCCTGCAAGGAATGCCATGTGCAGCAAGCAAAGACGCAGCCCGCAGTCCACTTAACCCAGCACCGACAATGACTACAGGGTTTTTCACACTCTTGCCTCTTTCGTACTGTGTCTATGCTGAATGAATGCAAATATAAAAGAGCTATTCCTTTTTATATATAACTCTTCTAAATGAGTTTTCCCACTCGTCCAAATTTCAGCTTCCATTACTATACCCCCGATTTTTAACTCGGCATTGTTGAGTTTAGATTATTGCTGTATAGAGCGTTATACCGGCTTGCAGCCATTAAATAATACCAGATAAGGGCACAAAGCCTTGTTTTAATCAGACTGTCAGCAATGAATCATTTTGTAATTCCCGGTGCAATACTTCACCCATACGCTTCATCCCTTCAATAATCCTCTCTTTAGACATATTGGAGTAATTTAAACGCAATGTATTTTTTTGTGTGCCATTTGGAAAAAAGGGCGCACCAGGTACACAAGCCACATTGTTTTTCAGGCACTCTGTAAATATATGCGCTGAATCAATACCCTCTGGAAGCTCAACCCAAATAAATAATCCGCCTTCCGGCTTACTGTAAGATAAATGATTTGGGAAGAATTCTTCAATGCAGGATAACATAGCTGTGCATCTTTCTTTATAAACAGCTTTGATTTTATTTATGTGTTCTTCGATATCGTAAAGCTCCATATACTTTGCTGTAATTCTTTGAGCAAAGCTGTCAGTATGCAAGTCAGCTGTTTGCTTAAAAGCAACATACTTATCAATGAAGGTTTCGTCCGCACAAATCCATCCAAGCCGAAGACCGGGAGTGAAAATCTTAGAGAAAGTGCTTAAATAAATGACTCTGCCTTCTGTGTCAAAATGTTTCACAGGCGGGAGTTCCTCTCCAGCAAATCTTACAGCTCCATAGGGGTTATCCTCTACAATCAGCACATCATACTGATTAGCAAGCTCAATCATTCTTTTTCGTCTTTCGAGTTTTAAGGTACGGCCAGTAGGGTTTTGGAAATCAGGAATCGTATAAATAAATTTTGCATCAGGATGATCTCGCAGCATTTGCTCCAGCTCTTCCATTACCATTCCATCATCATCCATGGCTACTTCAACAAACTTTGCATTATATGCCTTGAATACATTAATGGCTGCAAGATAGGTTGGGTTTTCACAAATAATAGTATCTCCCTCATTGATAAATAATCTTCCAGTCAGGTCGATTGCCTGCTGGGATCCTGATGTAATAAGAACATTTTCAATGCTGGAGTCAATCCCAGCCATTTTCATTCTCTGACAAATAGCTTCTCTCAAAGGAATATATCCTTCAGTTGTACTATATTGAAGAGCAGCCGCACCTTCTTCATTCAATACAGCATTGCATACTACCTTTAGAGCTTCTACAGGAAACAGTTCTGGAGCCGGCAGTCCTCCCGCAAAAGAGATTACTTCCGGTCTTTCTGTTACTTTTAAAATTTCACGTGTCTCAGAAGAAGTTACAAAGCGAGCTCTCTCAGCAAATTTATGTTTCATTTATACACATTCCTTTTCTATTTTTGGAGTTGCTTTAATACTGAAAATTCAGTCACTAATGCTTATACTTTTCTCTTTTTGATAGATACCTGCCCATATTACAATGGGAATGAGCAGTAATGAAAGGACAGCACCTGCAATGGAAAGGGCTGCATAACTGGAATGTGCTACAACTATTCCGGATAACCCTCCTCCTAATGCTCCTGACAAAGCAATCCCTACATCGATTGAACCCTGAGTTTTAGCCCGGGAAGAAGCATGAGTTGAATCTACCAGAATAGCCGTGCCGCTAATTAAGCCAAAATTCCATCCAAGCCCAAGTAAAACAAGGGCTATATTGAGTATGAGCATCGACTCACCAGGTCCTGCTGCAGCCAAAATGCCAGAAGCAAGCAGCGTAATAGCGGAAGCAGCAGCCATAGCCGCACGGCCAATTTTATCAACAAGAATACCAGTTACTAATGAAGGCAAAAACATCGCACCTATATGAAATCCAATGACAAGCCCCACCTCATTCAAATCATGTCCATGATGTCCCATATGTATAGGGGTCATTGTCATAATGGCCATCATCACAAATTGAGTTAATACCATTACAGCCGCTCCTGCAAAAATGCCTCGCCTGTTTATCGATGCCAAATTAGAGCTTTTCTCTAAATGATTGGCTTTAGTGTGTGCATCTGATATGGCTTTTGCCACAATAAAAGGATCAGGACGAAGGAACAAAAATAAAACAAATCCAGCAAGTATATACGCCGCAGCCGCTAATATAAAAGGACCGGCTAAAGCAGGAATTCCTATGGATATAGCAAACTCCCCCATTACATCCACCAGGTTAGGTCCTGCGACAGCACCGAATGTGGTGGAAACCATGGCCATACTAATAGCCTTTGCCCTCTGTGCGGGGCTTGCCAGGTCAGTTCCAGCGTAGCGCGCCTGCAAGTTTGTAGCCGTCCCCGCCCCGTAGATGAGCAGTGAAATAAATAATAGCAGAATGCTGTTTGTTATTGCTGAAACCAATACTCCAATGGCACCTATGCCTCCAGCCAAAAATCCTGCCGCAAGTCCAGGACGGCGGCCAAACCGCTGAGAAAGCCGTCCCACCAGCAGCGCAGCACCTGCTGACCCTAAAGTAAATAACGCGGTTGGAATTCCTGTTACACTATCTGTCCCCAGCATGTTTTGCGCGAGAAGTGCTCCTACTGTAATTCCTGCTGCAAGTCCTGCTCCTCCAAAAACTTGGGATATGACAATGACAATTAATGTTCTTTTGTATAGTTGCTTCTGTTTTTCTGAAGAATTTATGTAGCTTTGCAGCCAGGCAGATTGCGCGTCTAACGGTAACAAAAACTCACCTCCCTTTTTATTTTCATAATATTCCAACTAGATTTCAATCATCTTAACACGCACAAAAAAACCATACAATATTATAATTGTATGGCGAACAATATTAGATATGATTGTTTAACAGGCGTTTAAGGATGATCAAACCTCTCTCAAGCTCTTCAAGCGTTTCCGGTGCACAAACAGAAACTCTTACAGCCCTCTCCGGACAACTATTTCCAACTACAAAACGTTCAGCTGCAAACACCTGTACTCCATGCTGCTTAGCCAGCGTTTCAAATTCAGCACCTGTAATCTTGCCTGGCAATAGCAGCCAGCGAAAAATGCCTGTTTCAGCGCCTAGACATGTAAAGTCTGCCAAATATCGGTTAACGAGTTGATTTCTGAGGATCGTCTGCTCCTGATGTCCCTCAATTAAGGCTTCAAATTGATTCGATACAATAGTACGTGCTGCAAGTTCTGCCAGTAATGGAGAAACGGAAACATTTAAATTATAAAGCGCCCTTGAAATTGATTCCTTGAATTGACTCGGCACTGCTGTATAGGCCAGCCGCAAGCCCGGTGCAAATGATTTAGATAAGCTTGCAATATAGATGACCTGTTCTGGTGCAAAGGATGCGACTGCCGGCAGTGGTTCTTTGCTTAGAAGATGGTATGAAGCGTCTTCGATAATGAACTGATTATACTTTTTGGCAATGGCTGCGATCATTTTTCGATTCTCAATCGACATAAAGGAAGCTGTCGGATTATGATAATCCGGAATCAAGTAGATGCCTTTAATATTTTCATTTTTACACGCATATTCAAAAGACGCCGGACTCATTTCATAGTTGTCTGTTTTTATTGGCACCAGCTGCACACTAAGCATCGCTGCAGCCGTTTTTAAGCCAGGGTATGTATGCTGGTCAACTCCAATGCGCTCTCCGGGCTTACATAGACTTGCCAGTGCAGCAGCAATAGCATTTTGACCGCCATTCGCAAATAAAATGTGATCAGCGGTTGTTTCTAACCCGCCTCTGCGGATAAGCTTTACCGCTGCATCCTTTTGCCAATGGCATTCGCCTCCCCGGCCATAGCCAAACCATTTTTCATAATCGGTCTCTTGCAGCATAGTTTTCAGCTGGAGCATCAGCGGCTCGAAAGAAGCATTATCCGGAAGGGTTGCTCCCATTTCAATTAAGTGCTTCGGCTTTGTATCTTCAAGTAAATACGCATTCGATAGGGCATCATAGGACACAAATGTGCCGCTTCCAACCGTTGCACTTAATAACCCCTTTAACTCACACACTTTAAATGCTTTTGAAATGGTGCTCACATTTAAATCTAAATAATCGGCCAGTTCCCGCTGTGGAGGAAGCTTGGTTCCGGGCAATAACACTCCGTTTAAAATATCCTGTTCCAATTGCCCTGCCAGTGTTTGATAGATGGGCTTTTCTTTTTTATCAAGGGATGGCTTCCAGGTCATAGGATAGTTTTCAAAAGAATTAATCGGCATGATACGCACCCTTTTTTGTAAAAGTTTTCAATGAAGCTGTTTCTTTCATTATAACCCTTGTTCCTCTACCCTGCCCATTTCGTCTAACAAAGAAAAAATTTAGTTTTTATTCTCCAAATACTTTTCCCATTCGCTTAGATACATCTTAGGTTTATCTTCAGGCTCAAATGATAATTTACAGATAAATTCTAATGAATTTCCATCCGGGTCATGAAAATAGACCATAGCATGTGTCTGGTCTGGGAGTACAATGGGTTCAAGAGGTTTAAAGCCGAATTCTTCACGCATTTCAATGCCTCGCATTTCAAGCCACTCTTTTGCATTCTTCAGATCTTCTAAATCTACTCTAAATGCAATATGTCTGATGGAAGGATGATAGTTCATTTTTGCTTGGTCACATTCCCATAATCCCAGCCAGCTTTCGTTCTTAACGATCCAAAAAAATGCCGTTTTTTCGTATTTTATTGCTAAATCCAGCCTCAAGCCCCTGTAAAACTCAATCGAATTATTGATATTACTTACTGGTAAATGTGCTTCATACAGTCCTTTAATCATTTTTTAACCCCTGTCCCTCATTTTCTTAGCATTAATATACCAGTAACTGATCCATTTTCCGTCCACAATATGGTTGAAATTTTCTACTGCTTTATATGTATTGGCCCCTTAAGAACTTAAGTAAATTCCAAAACAAAAAAGCTGTCCCGCATGATTGTGCGGGACAGCCCTTATTAATCTCCTCCCCCGCCGCAGCTTGAGCAGGAGCTGCAGGTTGAGCAGGAGCTGCAGATTGAGCAGGAACTGCAGGAGCTGCCCGACCCGCAGCTTGTACAGCTTGATGAGATCTTGCTGCTGATTTTCATGTAACTGGCAAAATCATCATAATGAAAATACGATACAGATAAAAAAGGAACCAACATTGCGTTATAGTTTTGCTGATTTTTCCTTTTTCTCATCATTTCTTGTATGACGCTTTTTTCATAGTTTTTTACTTTCTTTGCAGTTTTTTTCATAGCAGAAATAAGCGAGAGCACAGTAGCCATATATTGGCTATCACTCTTAAAATAGAGCTCTATTAGTTCATTTTCCGGCAAACACTTAAAATCATCAATTATATTTGGAGGTACAGAGAATCTGTAAAATCCCTTATAAAGTTTGATATTTTCCTTTCTTATGAAAAAGAGTTCACCATACACCCAATCAAAAAATCCGCGTACATCGGGTTCAGGCGACTTCTTTAGATTGGGACTATGATGAAGAGTGCTTCCTAAATATTCTTTTGAAAAATCATCATACTCACGGGTAAACATGAGCATATGATGCCATAGGTCATCGACTTTTTCACTGAACATAGGGGACTCCTTTAAAAGAGAAGTCAAAATAAAGTAGCGTTTTAAATCCAGCAGACGCCAGCTGTACTCATTTTCTTTTAGCTTAATTTCTTTCATTACCCTCTCTTCTACGTTTCCCATATAACTTTTACTAAGAGACTTCTCCAGGTGATCACTTAGCTTTTTTAACCCTTTAATCGGTTTTATGTCTAATGATTTTGGAGATAAACTAAATTTAAATGAGAGCTTTTTGCGCAAAAATAAAATAAACCAAATAACCACTGCAAGCAGGAGTAACCAGGCCATGTAATCCCCCCTTCTTTCATACTATTACGAATTCCATTTTCAGAAGTTCCATATTTTGCAATATTAATATTGTTTAGCACAAAAAGAAAAAGCTGCCTTACTCGGCAGCAGCTCAATATATGCACCATTTAAGATAATATCACACCCGCAAAATTCCCTCTTAGTACTTGTTTCTTATTCTGGTTCGTACAAAGGAAAGAGGCGGCAATGGCCATTCTATTATGATCTTGCTCTTCATATTTATCGATCGTTACTTCACATATGATTGTATCTCCTGTAAAGACAGGTCTCAAAAATTCAAAATTCATCGTACGGGCCAACACGTTTGCGTCTCCGCCCACTTTGGTTGGCAGTGTGGCCGTTAATAATCCTTGGACTACAAGCCTCCCCTGTTCATCCGGGGTTATATGGTGAATTCCTTCATCACCTGATATTTCTGTAAATAATTCAACATCCCTTTTTGTAAAAGTCCGTTCAAATGTAATCATGTCCCCTACTTTTAAAAGCATATTAATCTCCCTCCGAAGGCTTAAAACAATATATCAATTAACGACTGAATATTACAATAATTATCAACGGTATTCAACTTATTAGCCCAGTTTTTAATTGCTGTTTATGTATCAAATTTCCAATATTTAGGCTTTATATCCTTATTCACCCATTCCTTTTGCGGTGCCTGGTATGGGGTGTTGGCGACCAAATGATTATTGTGCCAGCTTGCTGCTCCGGAACTAATCATTTCATCGAGCAGGACTGGAATAAATTCTTCAGGCTGCAACTGGAAAGAATAGCGTGCAAAATCCTGGAACCATCCGCACTTTAGCAGGTAGTCGCTGATCTCTTCTTTAGCCAATCCATCTTTCATGATTAAGGTGAATGAAAAAATCCGCTTGCAGGCATGCCATGACACTTTTTCTGGCGCCTTAAGCCACTTTTCAAACCGTCTCTTTGCTGTATCAATGGCAGCCAGAGGATCCTCGATTTGAGGCCCATGTCCTGAATAGGCCTGCCCGATCCGGAGTTCCGACAGCCGTTCCAGACTTTCCATCGATCGCTGGATTGATGAAACACCCTCACGAAAGATATTCAACCATCCGATATCATTTTGGTGAAAAAGATCCCCGCAAATTAATACCTCTTCTTCAGGTTCATACAAAGAAATATGCCCTAACGTATGTCCAGGTGTATGCAGGACTTTAAAGGTTCTGCTTCCTGTCTGAATTTCATCTTTATCTGAAAGTTTAGCATCAACACGATAAGGTTCTACAGACTGATCCAGCCATTCTGCACTGCAGGCTTCGGGATCACAAGAGTTAATTAATTCCGCTTCCCATTTATGAGCAGCAATCCTAACACCATAATTTTTTTGAAAATGAAAATTGCCTCCCGCATGGTCACTATGGTAGTGCGTGTTGACTATAAGGTGCAGTTCTTCTGGTGAAACGCCTGCTTCTTTTATTAATTGCTCAGTTTCTTTGACATCACTGCCAAATCCAGTATCAATAAGGATTGGAAGTTCATCCTTGATCAGAATCATATTCGCACTTGGAAACTTTCTTTCAAAAAAAATAATATCCAAAGCTCAACCTCCTTAAATTTACCTCAATTTAAATGTGAAATATATTCAAATGCTGTCGTCCCATATACGCTTTTAAAGTGCTTATTTAAGTGAGTCAAATCAACAAAACCACATTCAGTAACAGCTGCATAGATGTCTTTATTCTTTTCGATTACCTGCTTGGCGCGTTCAATCTTGCAGTTGAGAAAATACTGATATGGTGAAATTCCGGTATGAGCCTTAAATAATCTGATAAACTGGTATTTTGATAAATTCAGCTCTTTACATATGTCGTCCAGTTTAAGTACATTCTCCAAGCTCCCATGAACCATATTCTTCGCCTTTCTAATTAGAGCATTATCTTTCTTATCATATGATGAAAGTTTAGTTTGAATGAGATGATCTGTGAGAGATAAAAGCAATTCACTGCATAGTGCTTCATCTTTTTCGCTTAATATAGAATGAGAAAGAGTCAATATTTTTTGTTCAAGCAGATCATCATACACAACGGGATTTGAAAAACGGACGATATCCTTTGTCCCGCTGACATCTGAAATCAGCTGAGGGTCAATATATAACATCACATAGTCAAGACCGGTCTCATCATGCGCCATTCCGTCATGTGCCTGTTCCGGATTAAAAAGCATAACGCCATTAGGATAGGATAATTGCAGACCGCCATCCAGGGTATAATGCTGAATGCCGCGCAGCGTCACACCTATTGCATATTCAGCGTGAGCATGCTTTTTATAAGCAAATTCAGAAATACTTGCTGACAACGCAGTAATCCCTGCCGATTTTTTATAGATAAATTTGTCCATTGGACTCACCCCTTAACAGCATGCCTACATCCAGATCATCACGCCGGAATAAGCTAAAAATATGGCCATGACTATATTCACAATTTTATCATGCTTCTGTAAAAACGCCTTGAAAATGGTACCGAACAGCACCCATGTAATAAATGCTAAAAATCCAATAATCGTGATGGCGAGAACACTCATTGTCACAGCCGGCACTTCCGTATAATACGGCATGATGAAGCTGGGAATAACAGTCATTGTAAATAAAATCACCTTTGGATTTAAAAACTGCATCAGGAAGCCTGACATAAAGGTGCCATTTTGGATTGCAGCTGGCTTTGATGTGTCTGACTTAAAAATTTTATAAGCGAGATAGAAAATATAAAAGCTGCCGATTAACTGCATGACGATTAAGATTTTTGGTATGACCTCCATAAGGATCGTATTCAGCATAGCTGAAATCATAAGCAGCAGACCAAAAGCAATCGTAGCACCATACGTATATTCCATCGCCTTTTTTGTCCCTATATTATGGACAGTGGATAATATGACGATATTCGTCGGGCCTGGCGTAAACGTAACAATAAAACAATATACTAAAAAAGATGTAATATTCATGAAGAAAACTCCTTTCAGGGTATTCTCACATAAATATACATCTTAGGATTAAGCGGCTTATAGTATATTATTGCAGGATCAAATAAACTCCTATTATTGTTGCCCCGTTTGTTTAAATCCACTTCTCACAGTCTCAATTCAACATATTGTCTCCGCACATGACCAGTCCCTTGCATGTTTCAGAGTAATATCAATAAACATGGATAAAGCCGGGGAAATCCACTTGTTTTTGTGATAAACTGCTTGGGAGAAAATCTGTTTAAAGCCACCTGCACAGGGAATAACTTTTAACCTTCCTGCCTTGATTTCATCAGATACTGTCATTAGAGGTAAATAAGCAATACCAAGCCCGCTCATGACACAACGTTTCGTCGCTTCAATACTCCAAAGCTCCATCGTGTGGGAAGGGACGATTCCACGTTCTCCAAGGTATTCTTCAAACATCGTTCGATAACTGCATTCCTTCTCGTTCGCAATTAGACACTCGCTTATCTTTTGATTTTCGCAGCTTTCATCTAAAATATTCAGTGGACAGTCAGGGCTTCCAACTAGGACGATAGGTTCTTCCAAAAACGAATGGACGATTAAATCAGAATCCTGCAGCTGCGGCATCATGACAAATGCAATATCCGCACTGCCATTAAGTATTGCTCTCTTGTTATCACTGCACCTGGCGTTACTTAAACTGATGTTTACATGGGGAAACTTCTTTCTATATTCTCTTAATATTGGTTCCAGGCGGTATACCGTTAGTGATTCCGGAGCCGCAATCTTTAACTCTCCTCTCATATCCTCTCCATCACTGGCAATACTTTCGATCTTTCCATAGGTATCTAGTATCTCTTGAGTATAGGGGAGCAGCTTCTTGCCCGTATCAGTCAATCTTACCTTTCGGCCCATCCGGTCAAACAGAGGCAAGCCTAAATGTTCTTCAAGTGCCTGAATATGAGAAGTTACCGTGGATTGAGTGTACCCTAATTGTTCTGCCGCTTGTGTGAAGCTGCCCGTTTCAATGACCTTTTTAAACGTAACAAAATGGCGAATTTCCATTATTTCACCCACTTTTATTTTTCTCTTATTTTTATAGTATCAAAAAAATCAATGGATAACTTCATAAACTTCAATTTTACTAATAAATAGCTGCGGGTTACTATTTAAGAAAAAAACAGGAGTATAACGGAGGTGTCTGAGTGTTGAAGCGTATTCACTATAGCTGGTTTATTCTTACCATCACATTTTTATCCATTATCGTTGCCGGAATTGCCATATCATCATCAGGAGTTTTCATAGATCCTTTCGAGAACGAATTTGGCTGGGATCGGCCTATAATTGCACTTGCTTTTGCCATTAGTCTTTTTTTATATGGTATATCAGGCCCGTTCATGGCAGCATTATTAGAAGTGATCGGGTTAAAAAAAATGATGATTGGTTCAATGGCGACTTTGCTTGCTGGTCTCATGCTTACCTTAATGATGAACCAGTCATGGCAGCTGATGATTATTTGGGGCATTATTATTGGACTGGGAGCTAGTCTTTTTTTAACGGTAGTAAGTCCATATGTAGCGAATCATTGGTTTGCAAAACGAAGAGGACTTGCAGTAGGAATTTTAACAGCAAGTACTGCAACAGGTCAGTTAATTCTTCTTCCTGTCTTAGCAGCTATAATCGATCATTATTCTTGGCGTTTGGCGATTGGTTTAATTATGATCCTTAGTTTCATTATGCTGATCATAATCCTTTTATTTATGAAAAACAAGCCAAAGGATGTTGGCATTCTTCCATATGGACTTGAAAAGGAGATACAGGACAGCACTGAAGGACAAAAGAAAAATCCTATTGTTTTAGCCTTCAATGGCTTATTAGAAGCTGTGAAAGTAAAAGAATTTTGGCTATTAGCCGGCAGTTTCTTTATTTGCGGACTTTCAACGAACGGTTTAATTGGCACCCATTTTGTATCTTACTGTATAAGTTTTGGAATACCTTTAGTTACAGCGGCTTCGTTTCTTTCATTTATGGGAATTTTTAATCTAGCAGGAACAACCCTATCCGGCTGGCTGTCAGATCGTTTCGATAATCGATGGCTATTATTTTGGTACTACGGTTTAAGAGGGGCTTCACTTGTATTTCTTCCTTATGCATTAATTGAAGGTTCGATTACGATGCTTATTATCTTTACTGTGTTTTATGGATTAGATTGGATTGCAACTGTTCCACCAACTATTAATATCTCAAGACAAATATTTGGGACTAAAAAGAGCGGAATCATTTACGGCTGGATTTTCGCATCTCATCAAGTAGGTGCTGCTGCAGCTGCATATGGAGGCGGTCTAATCTATAAATTTTTCAATACTTATACTTGGGCGTTTTTCCTGGCTGGTGTTTTCTGTTTATTTGCAAGCTTATTTGTCATTACTATTAAAAAACAGCATTCAAGTCAATTAGCTAATGAGGGAATAGTGAATATATAGCAATTAAAACATAAGCACCATTTTAATATCACGTCCGCAAAATTCCCCATCAATACTAGTTAAAGTCTAATATCCTATAAAAAAGAACAAGCTGATTTTACTAAAAGATCGGCTTGTTCTAATGTATTCGAAAAGGAAACCGCCAATTTTAACTAACACTAAAATTACTCTAAACCATCATTAATCCTCTTCACAATTTTCCCAGGTACTCCCGCAGCAACAGTATTTTCAGGAACATCTTTAGTGACAACGGCTCCTGCCGCAACCACTGAATTTTCCCCAATCGTCACACCAGGCAGGATGGTAGCGTTTGAACCAATCCAGACATTTTTTCCAATAATAACTGGAGATGGATAGGTTGTATTTCTTGTTTCTAGAGATAACCCATGATTCAGTGTAGCAATCGTGACATTCATACCGATCATGGTGCCGTCTCCAATACGAATCCCGCCTCTGTCCTGGAAGGAACACCCTGTGTTAAAAAACACGTTTTTGCCAATCGTGATATTCTTGCCGAAGTCGGTATAAAATGGCGGAAAACACATAAATGAAGAATCAACTTTGCTGCCTGTCAGTTCTCTGAAAATCTCAGCTATTTCCTCTTTTGAATGATACGAATTATTCAAT
Organism: Cytobacillus sp. EB106-05-05-XG126; assembly: GCF_058791715.1. Taxonomy (NCBI): domain Bacteria; kingdom Bacillati; phylum Bacillota; class Bacilli; order Caryophanales; family Bacillaceae; genus Cytobacillus; species Cytobacillus sp. EB106-05-05-XG126. Next base: position 13,536 of record NZ_JBYTDU010000006.1, read on the forward strand.
TCCATAGTGATCCTTTGAGCTTCATAACTGCATTGAGTTAAAAGCCCATGCAATTCCTTGTCCTCACCTGAAATGGGATTTCCCTTTCGGCAGAAATCTATAAAGTCTTCCATGTTCATTTTTTAACCACCTATCTTTGTATGACCCTAACCAAACCCATAAAAATAGAATGTCCCAAAAGCCAGGCTTTCAGGACATCTTTGAACTATTTACATAGTGCTGATATCAATCACAAATCGATACTTCACATCTGATGCTAATACGCGCTCGTAAGCTTCATCTATTTGATCAGCTGTAATGACTTCAATCTTTGGAACAATGTTATGTTTTGCACAGAAATCCAGCATTTCCTGAGTCTCACGGATGCCTCCAATCATAGAACCCGCAAAGGAACGGCGATGGCCGATGAGTGAGAACACATTGACTGACAATGGCTCTGCTGGAGCACCCACGTTAACCAATGTTCCGTCAAGCGTGAGCAGAGAGAAGTAAGCATCTATGTCGATCTTTGCACTTACCGTGTTAATAATTAAGTCAAACGTTCCGGCAAGTTTTTTGAACGTTTCCTGGTCGTTTGTGGCAAAGTAATGATCTGCACCGAATTGCAGGCCGTCTTCCTTTTTATTCAATGTTTGTGAAAGGACTGTCACTTCTGCACCCATGGCATGTGCAATTTTAACAGCCATATGGCCAAGGCCGCCCATACCGACAACCGCTACTTTCCTGCCTGGTCCAGCTTCCCAATGATTTAGCGGCGAATAGGTAGTAATCCCCGCACAAAGCAGCGGTGCTGCAGCGTCAAGCCCAATGCTATCAGGTATGCTGAGTACGAATTCTTCCTGTACTACAATGTGCGTTGAATACCCGCCTTGAGTTGGTTCGCCATATTTGTCAACACCAGCGTAGGTTTGGATATTTCCCTTAAGGCAGTATTGTTCTTCTCCTTTACGGCAGTTTTCGCATTCGCCGCAGGAGTCAACCATACATCCGACTCCTACCCGGTCTCCTGCCTTGTACTTTGTAACCTCAGCTCCTACTTCTGCAACAATTCCTGCAATCTCATGCCCGGGTACAAGCGGATAGTTCACAGGACCCCACTCCCCGTGTGCAGTATGGATGTCAGAATGGCATATGCCAGCATATTTAATTTCAATCAGAACATCATGCAAATCCAGATTGCGCCTTTTGATCTCAGCCGCTCTAAACGGCTTGTCCGGACCGTCAACGGCCCGCGCTTTAGCAGTTATCATGAATAAACCCTCCTGAAATATTTTAAGAGAATGATAGATTTTAATAGAACTCAATTAAGTTCCCATCATTTATCTCTTTTCACCACCATGTTAAGGCTTATAGTTAACTCTAGGTCAAGTGGCTAATATAATTTTTTTATTCCCGATAAAGTGTCTTTGACATTTATAAAATACCATGATAATCTCACGTCATACCTTATAGTTAACTCTAGGTCTATATCTTTGATAATAGGAGATAAATAATGAAGACATACACGATCAGCGAAGTGGCAAAGGAATTGAATCTGACAGTATATACCCTGCGCTACTACGATAAGGAAGGTCTGATGCCCTTTGTAGAACGGACCCCCAGCGGAAACCGTTTATTTAAAGAATCCGATCTTAACGCTCTAAAAGTGATTGAATGCCTGAAAGCCACCGGAATGCCTATTAAAGAGATTAAAAATTTCATTGATTGGTGTTCTGAGGGGGATGCCACACTGCAGCAAAGATATGACATGTTTCTGGAGCGAAAAGCAAATGCAGAAGCACAAATGGAAGAACTAAGAAAAACAATGGAAGTCATTGAGCATAAATGCTTATACTACAAGACTGCACTGGAAGCCGGAACAGAAAATATTCATAAAGAAGATAAAATAGAGATTAATAGCTGATTGAAAGCCGCCTGTATTTAATACAGGCGGCCATCTTTAACTAAAAAAAATCCAATAAGCATCACAGTACACAATCAGGGGAAAAATCAATCTAAAAAGCCGCTTTCCATACGCAAGGAAAAGCGGCTTTGGATGTAGTTTTATTCAATCAATGTCCCTGTTGCTGAATACAAGTATTAAACATCTCTTTTCACCTAGACTGCCTGATGAGAGCTTTTGACCATTTCACCCAAGAGTTTGAAGCTATAAGCCTTTTTAGCTTAGTGCTCCATCATTTCATGGGCAATGTCTTGGCCATCCATGTCAGATGGATAGTACGTAGGCCAATGGGTAACTTCATCCAGCAATTTTTCCCGGTCGTCACCCCAATAAAGGTGATAGTGACTAGCTTCTGTCGGATAGATACTATGATCACTAAACTGAATATATTGAGGAAGACCTTCAGCTATTGCTACTAGCTTAAATACATATCTAACCCCTCTATTTCCCGCATCATATGTCAGAATTTCATATCCATCGTAGATATACTCCCCGGTATATTCTTCTCCGTTTTTGAAAAACGTTACCTTATTCCCCTGTATCTGAATTCGTTCAACATTTGTTTGGTATCCTTTATTATAATATTCCTTATATTCTTTAGCTGTCATCTCACCCCCATGCTCTGCTTTATGTGCAAATACTTCGTCAAGGGCGCCATCTTGAAGAAATGGGTATACTGACTGCCAGTCACCTTCCCAGTCGGATAAGGAACGATCCTTCACTTGACTGTTTTCAAAATATCCTTCATAAATTTTTGCTGTTTCTTCATTATGTACATGAGTATGGCCATGATCGTGTTCACCCTGCTCATTTTTCTCAGAGTCTCCCTCGGATGAAGGTTCCGATAATGCTTTTGTCAACTCCTCTAAGTTGTGCTGCATAAGCGTAAAGTAGTCCTCATTATTCTTTATATCTTCATCTGTTAAAACAGATAAATTGTGAATACGTAAAGCCTCTGCACCAATTTCCTTCCTAACTACTTCTGCCACTTTAGGAGTTATATTCTGTTCAAAAAATACATGCATCAAACCATGCTTTTCAGCAGTCTTAATGATGTTTTGCACCTCTTTATGTGAGGGCTCATTAGCAGGGCTCAAGCCGGATACTGCGATTTGCTCGATCCCATAGGATTTCTCCCAATAGCCATAAGCAGCATGAGATACAATAATTTTATTTTCAGGCAAATTTTCAAGTTGTGTACGGAAGTCCTGGTCTAAGTTTTCGAGCTTTCCTTTCAGCTCCTCAAAGTTTTGGTTGAAAATCTTTTCTTGCTTAGGTTTTAAATCAACTAATAAATCTTTTATATGCTCTGCCAGCTGAATAGATCGAATAGGATCCAGCCAAACGTGAGGATCCTGATCCCCGTGATTATGTCCAGAATGTTCGTCCTCATGACTGCCTTCTTCTTCATGCTCATGGCCGTCATCCTCTCCTTCATGGTCATGTACATGCTTTTCCAAGATAATTTCTTTTGATGCTTCAAGTACCTTGACGTCATTAGATTGAATAGTTTCCGAGATTTTGTTTGCGTATGATTCTAAGCCTGCCCCATTATAAATAAAAGCATCAGATTCAGATATTTTCATCATATCGCCGGTTGTTGGTTCATATGTATGCGAGTCTGATCCCGGTGGCAGAATAGACTCCACAGAAGCTTGATTTCCTGCGATTTGTTCAGCGAAAAACTGAAGCGGATATACGGTTGTATAAATCTTCAACTCTTTGCTGGATCCTTTTGGTTCCCCATCACTTTCACTGCTGTTTGCAGCTTTTCCTCCACACGCAGCCAGCGTGAAGATGACTATAAATAAACTAAGTAAACCTGCGAATCTTTTTAACAATTTTATTCCCCCTTTACTTAGGGAACATTTTATCGTAATGATTACGATTTGTAAATAGTAATCATTACGATTTTTCGGTTGAACCCTTTCAACTCCTTTGTTTAAAAAGAAAAAGCTGCTATATTAGCAGCTAATTTTGTACATAAGCACCAATTAGTTCAATACCTTTATCAATTCAATTTCATCTCTGATTGGAATACCATCATTTCCAATTAAGGTATTTCGGGTTTTACCTTCCTTGCTTTCTCAACCGCATTAAGTATAACTTGAGACAGAATAAATCCTCGTTTCTGATAAAATTTTAATGCTGACAAATTATCGTTTGTTGTAATAAGTTTTACGATTTTACAATTTTTCTTTATAGCAAGATTTTCTACTTCTTGAACTAACGATGTACCTATCCCCTTACCTTCTTCCATACTATCTAAGGATATAATTTCACAATCATTATCTTTAATTAGGTAAGTAATTAAGCCAATGATTTTGTCATCTACATCTACAACAGCAAAACCGTCCAGTGCACTGCAATCATAAATCCCACTGGAAATAACCATTTCCGTGCTCCCCCAATGCAGCTTAAAAAACTCTACTATTATACTTTTCGGTAAATTCGCAGCTGGGTAAATATTCATTTTTAGCCACCCTTAGATTTATAAAGTCTTTCTTAATTATCTTAAATGACCATCCAATTAACAACCTTTTTATTCCAGTCACTTAGAAGGAAGACCTAATGAATTCCTAAATCCCCTTTAGCAAACAGCAGCTCTAATGGTACCACCGAATTAATGGAATATTTTAGAAAAGAGGTTAAGGTGATGGAGGACGTAACTGGCACCTGAAGTATTATGCGCACTCCAGTGTCCTGCAATAAAAATAGACATCCCGCGAAAGGATGTCTTCTTATGTTTTTATCAGCTGAACAAAAACTAACATGATAAATGATATTCCGATCATACACGCTACCCATAACCAGGCCATCTCCATATTGCCTGAATCAATGGCTACATAAATAGCGGTAGGAATGGTTTGTGTTTTTCCCGGAATATTACCGGCAAACATTAAAGTAGCTCCGAACTCCCCCAGCGCTCTTGCAAAGCTCAGGATGCCACCTGAAATAATGGCCTTATATGAAAGTGGTATCGTGATATTCATAAATAATTGAATTTCATTCGCTCCATCAACCCGAGCCGCATTTTCAATATCACGATCAATTGCTTCAAAGCCTGTCTTGGCAGACTGATACATAAGAGGAAATGCGACAACCGTCGAAGCGATAACAGCCGCCCACCATGTAAACATAACTGGCTGTTTAAAAATAAACTCAATGAATTGGCCTGCAAAACTGTTTCTTCCAAAAATGACTATCAGCAAAAACCCTACAACAGATGGCGGTAATACTAATGGCAAAAGAAAAGCGGTCTCTGCAATGGCTTTTCCTTTAAATCTTTTATTTGCCATACCCTTCCCTATGATAACGCCAAGAATAATTGCCAATACTCCTGAGACAGCCGCAACTTCAGCAGATATTAGGACTGGTGACCAAAAATCAGTAGCCATATAATTATTTCAATCCTTTAAATCCATACTCTTTAAAAATATCCATAGATTTTTCATTTTGAAGATAATCATAGAAAAGCTTAGCTTCCTCAGGATGACTTGTATCTTTAATCACACCCAAAGGATAAATGATAGGATCATGAGTATTCTCCTCTGCCGTGTTCACTATGTTGACCTTTTCAGATATTAACGCATCCGTTTTATAAACAATTCCGGCATCCACATTATTTGTCTCTACATATGTAAGGACCTGGCGGACATCTTTGGCATACACTACTTTTTCTTCTATGTTGTTCCAGATATCTATTTCTTCTAATAATTCCTTCGCATATTTCCCGGCAGGAACCGACTCCGGTGTGCCTATGGACAATTTATCTGCTTTTGGCAGATCGTGAAACGACTTGATTTTCAATGCCGAATCCTTTGGCACCACTAAAACAAGCTCATTCCCAACTAGATCAATTCCATTCTTTTCTTCAATCAGCCCGTCATTCACCAGTTTATCAAATTTATCCTCTGCAGCTGAAAAGAAAAGATCAGCGGGTGCTCCCTGGGAGATTTGCTGCTGAAGAGAACCTGAAGCTCCAAAGTTAAAGTTGATCAGCACATTTGGATGTTCTTTTTCGAACCTTGCTTCGATTTCCGTTAAGGCATCCTGCAGGCTTGCCGCTGCTGAAATAGTCAGTTCCACCTTCTCTCCGGCTGCATCCCGCTTCTCTTCTCCTGTATTTTTAGACTGACATCCAGCCAATGATAAAAAAAGGACCATTGATGAAAAAAATAACAGGGATTTCTTTTTCATTATGCCCCCCCTTTCCAATTAGTTATATCTGATTATAACTAATTATAACTGCTAATGCCCTGGATATCAGCGGTGAGGACATTGTGACAATTCCTCTGGGAAAAACAGTGAAAAAACTCCATTTTTAGGGCTGGAAAAAAGAAGGCACAATGGCCTTCCTTATAAAAATAATTGAACCAGCATCGGCTTGCTTTAGTACAGCTTATTACTGATATTCTCAGATATCTCCATTTTCACTTTTGAAGCTTGTTCATAGTTTTTCATGGTGATCCCCGTGCAGATAAGATCGATTAAATAAAGCTGTGTAATTTTGGCTACTAATGAACCGCTGTCTAACGGGCTTTCTTTTACAGAGGTCAGTAAAATATAATCCGCGTATTTGGCCAAAGGTGATTTCACATAGTTTGTTAATACAATCACAGTAGCTTTCTTTTCATTGGCTATTTTAACAGTGTCGACAATATCCTTTGTGCTGCCTGTTAAACTAATGGCAATCACAACGGAATGTTCATCCAGGGAGGTCGCCCTCATTACCTGGAAGTGAGGATCTGTGACGACATCAACATGTTTTCCTATTCTCATGAGGCGATTTTGCATATCAAGCCCGGCAATTCCGGAAGAGCCTATGCCAAATATCACTACATCCCTGGAACGGACTATCGCTTCGATGCTGTTTTCAAGAGCTTGATTATTCAGCATACTATACGTATCTTCAATGGCATGTACCATGTTTGTGCGGATGCGTTCAATATAGGTCTCGTCACCCGCCTGACTGGAATTACCAGATACCTCTTGCGCGAGCGAAAATTTAAAATCCTGGAAGCCTTTAAAGCCCAGCTTTCTGAAGAAGCGCAGAACTGTAGCCTCTGCAGCTCCTATTGCTTCCGATAATTCCGTTAATGAATGGTATAACACCTTGTCTGTATTCGTTAAAATATATTCATGAATTCTATGGTCGGATTTAGTAAAGTTGTGTTTATGCTGTTCCATTAATATAGTAGGCTTCAGCCCTGTTATTTTTCTATTCGTTTCCATAGTAACCCCTCTGCTAACTTTTCCTGTTCATGTCCAAAAAGTGCTTGGCTGCTCCTAATAAATTGGCTTTGTTTTCATGTGCGGCAATTCTCATCCGAAGCGACTTCCAGTGGTTTGGCATTACTTTCTTCGCTAAAGACGATTGTACCTCTTCCAATAAAAAGTCTCCTTGTGCAGAAATTCCGCCGCCAATCAGTACAAGCCCGGGGTTAAAAATATGAACAAGGCTCTGAATGCCTGTCGCCACATCATCTGCCCACTGTACAAATAGGTTATTAGCTTCCTTATTTCCCTCTCTGGCAAGCTCGAAAAACTTCTCTAATGGAAGGTTCACACCCATTCTTTCCTCCACAAGCTCTGATAGGGCTGAACTGGAAGCATACCTTTCATAACAACCATTGTTACCGCAGGTGCAGGGCTTCCCATTTGGGTACAGATTGATATGCCCGATTTCCCCGGCTGAAAAATTGGCTCCTGTGTATAGCTTACCATTTAAGAATAACGCACCGCCAATCCCCGTGCCAATAGTTACGCAGAGAAAATCATCCATATCTTTAGCTGCACCTTGCCAATATTCACCTAATGCCGTGCAATTCACATCGTTTTCAACCGTAACCGGCAATCCGGTATGTTTTGAAATAACCTCAGCCAGACTTGTACTGGTATATCCCGGAATATTATCCGTTGCATGCACCACGGTTCCATTCTGGTTATCAATCTGCCCTGCAGAGCTGATGGCAATGCCCTCGACTTTTGCCTGTTTTAACAGCATATCACAGATCATCTTCACTTTTTCTACTATTAAGGGACCGCCCTTATAAGCCTCAGCCGGGATGGAATCAAGACTTAAAAGCTCTCCTGCGTCTGAAGCGATGCCATATTTTATAGATGTTCCGCCAATATCAATAACTCCAAGCTGCATGATTGTGCTCCTCCCTTACAATTGAAAAAAGAGAAAACCCATACCAGGTTTTCCCCTCCATCTATGAGCATTAAAGCTACTTCCCTATTCATTTAGAAAGCGATACTCCAATGCTCCATCATCTTTCATGGAAATAAACAATCTTTTATTATATTCTTCACGTTCTTCCGGATAATCCTCACGAAAATGTGCGCCCCTGCTTTCTTTTCGTTCCAGCATGGCCTCAAGCAGAATTTGCGAAAGCTTGAAGAAGTTTCGTGCCTTAATTGTCAGCTTTCGGGTTGCCTGCTGTTCGAACAATCTACCTAAATCAAGCTCTGACTCGAGCTTTCTGATGGTTTCTAATGCTTTTAATAGACTGTCCTTATTGCGCACGACATTCCCATGATACCACATGAGTTTTTTGATCGATTCAATAGCCTGATGAACTTTTTTCTCCATATCTATAACAGGACCTTTTGTTTGCCCCTGAACGCCAAACATGTTCTCGATCTGTTTCAATGCTTCAGGTTCAGAAATTTCCTCATGGCTTTGTGTTTCGATATACCTGACACAATCTGCCGCAGCCCTTTTGCCAAATACCATGCAGGCGCCAGTCGAATTTCCTCCCAATCGGTTCGCACCCTCAATATTGCAGGACAGCTCACCAATGGCATATAATCCGTTCACACCGGTTCTGCCATACGTGTCAATATAAACTCCGCCGTTGCTGGCATGGGCAAATGGGGCAATACGAATCTCATTCTCCAAAAGATCAATATTTCTCTCTTTCAGCCAATTTAAATAGACCGTGTAGAACTCTTCCCCATTTTCATATAACTCGGACCGATATAAAAGCCTGAATCCGCGGTCATTCCGATTCGCAATGATGTTTTTCATCATCGCGATATCCACATACTTCGAATCAAGTGAATGGGTGAACGGACCGTGTGTGCTCCGGATCTGCAGACATTCCTGCTTCGATATCTCCTCAGGCAGCATAGAATCCAGTAAGCTGCTTCCTTCTTCATCGACTATATCATCACAATACATTAATGTATGTTCCCCAAAGAGGGTTTTATATTTCGGAGCCGTAATGCCTGGAATGAATTGAATATATTCCATGTTTACAAGACGGGTCCCTGCTTCGACAGCCAGGATATGGCCGGAGCCATCCACATCATTGGGATTTAAGTTATGCTGATAAATACTGCCGAATCCGCCCGTTGCTAAAATGACAGATTTGCATTCCACCATAACGAGGTCATTATTCTCATCTAAAAGTATGGCTCCCGCCACACGGTCATCTTTCTTCAGCAAAGTAAGGACGATTGTCTTTTCCAGGATAGACAGGTTTTCATACTCTGCAAAAATAGTTCTCACATTTTCGCGAATCTGATCCCAGTCACTTAATAAATAGATATCCCGTTCATGTTCAGCGAAACAGGCTTTACGCTCCCCTTCCAGCTTTTTCGCCTTCACACCAATCTCCTGATATTCCTTTACACGCTTCGGAATTTCTTTTACATACACCTCAGCTAAATCCCGCCCATGCATGCCATGGCTCAAGCTTTCAATATCTTCAAGAAATATCGATTCATCTTCATGATCTTTTGTCACCTGAGTTCCAAGGGAGGCTTTCAGCGGATAAAAGCTTGAACCTGAAGCTACCTGCATTTTTGTCACCATCAATACATCGGCCTGTTGATCTGCAAGCTCTTTGCTTACTTTTATCCCGGCCAGCCCGCTTCCGGCCACTAAGACATCCGTTTTTATTTTCTTTTTTATTTGAAACATAGTCTCACCATTTTACGCTGGTTTTTTTCTATCATAGTATGTCAGATTTTCATCTTCAGCTTTGCTTTTTTGCTTGAATAATAAGCTAAAGACATAACCGAACACGATAGAAGCAATTAAATTAATGATGGAATAGGCCCATAAAGTAATATCAGTAAAGTAAGACACATAGACTGCAAGGGCTGCTGTTGCGAAGAAACCGCAGATGGCCCCTTTCGCGTTTGCTCTTTTCGTCATGACTCCAAGCGTGAAGGTACCTCCGATGATACCCAATACTAATCCCATCAATCCATTAAACCAGGAATAAGCATCTCCAACATCTGTGTAAATCAGGACAATGGCAAAAGCAATGGAGAAAATCCCTACAATTGTGGATACATTACGCGCCATTTTGGTGCTTTTTTCATCACTCATATCTGGTTTAAGAACTTTCTGAATATCCAATGTCCAGCTTGTCGCCACACTGTTCAAGCCCGTTGAAAGTGTTGATTGTCCCGCAGCGAATAATCCGGCAATCAGCAAGCCTGAAATTCCTGCCGGCAGCTCAGCCACGATAAAGTTGGCAAAAATCAGGTCGGCTTTACCTTCAGGCATCGCACCTGCCTGCTGCGTATAAAATGTATATAAAGCTGTTCCGATAAAGAAGAATAATGTTGCCGTACCAAGTGACAGAATACCATTTAAATAAGTCATTTTATTCATTTCTTTTAAGTCAGTGGTTGTTAAATAACGCTGAACCATGTCCTGACTTGAAATATATGAGAATGCAGTTGAAATCCCGGCGCCAAAAATAAGAAGTAGAACACTGTTATTGACAAAGTTCGGATCGAAGAATGGTGTATCCGTAAAGAATTTCCCGTCTTGCGTACCGACACGGACCACTTCTCCAAATCCGCCATCAATGGAGAACATCAGCATAATGAGGGCAAAAATACCTCCGCCGATTAAGACAACACCCTGGATGAAGTCTGTCCAAAGCACTGATTTAATTCCTCCAAAGGCTGAATAGATGGTTGCCACTACACCCATGAATAATACGATCAGTACAGCATTGATGCCTGTAACAGCCGCTAATGCTAACGCCGGCAGATACATAATAATGGACATGCGCCCAATCTGATAGACGATAAAAAGAAGGCTCCCAATAACGCGCAGCTTTGTATCAAAGCGGCGCTCTAAATATTCGTAAGCTGTATCTAAATTTAACTTCCTATAAACCGGAAGGAAATAATAAATCGCGATTGGCACGGCAATAAATAAACCTAATTGTGCAAACCACAGCTCCCATGATCCTAAATAGGAGTTTCCGGCTAAGGATAAGAATGAAATCGGACTTAATAAGGTTGCGAATAAGCTGACAGATGTCACCCACCAAGGAATAGAGCCATCCCCTTTGAAGAACTCTTTTCCCTGCATTTCTTTTTTGGCAACTGCAATCCCTACCCAAAGAATGAACAATAGATAGGCAAATAATATAACGTAATCAATTACAGCAAATGATCCAGTCATCATTTATCCCCCTGATATTACAGATATTTTTCCGCAATCATTTTCGCACGCTGAACTTTGTCCTCTTCAAGCGCTTTCATTGGCTTCCTGCATACACCTGCATCAACGCCTTGTGTCTTCAGGATCTCTTTAATCGTCTGGTATAAGCCGTTATCTAAAATCTCGCCGATTAAATCATTGGTTACTTTTTGAAGCTCCCTTGCTTCTTCAATCTGGCCATTTTGTGCCAGTTCAAAAATTTGCTTGGCACGCTCTCCATTTACATTAAACGTACTGCCAATTGCCCCGTCTACATTCAGGACACTTGCCGAAAGCAGCATTTCATCAAATCCCGAGTAGATGAGCTTATCAGGATAAGCATGGCGAAGTCTTTCCAATAAGAAGAAATCAGGTGCTGTAAATTTCACGCCGATTACTTTTTCATTCTCAAAAAGCTCTCCAAATTGCTCAAGATTCATGCTAACCCCTGTTAAGGCTGGGATAGAATAGATGATCATTTTGTTGTTAACGCTTTCTAAAATGGTGTAATAATAATCTTTAATCTCCTGGAAATCAAACTTATAGTAGAATGGTGTAACAGCAGAAATAGCATCATAGCCTAAATCTGTTGCAAATTGTGCTAATTCTACTGCTTCATCAATATTTAATGAACCCACCTGAGCAATCAGTTTAACCTGATCTTTAGCTTCATCTTTTACAATTTCAAAGATTTGCTTTTTTTGTTCAGTGGAAATCAGAAAGTTCTCACCTGTACTTCCATTAACATACAAGCCATCTACCTTTGAAATTTCGATATTGTAACGGACAATCTCCCTTAATCCCTTTTCGTTCACCCTTCCGTTTTCATCAAATGAACACATCAACGCTGTAAAAATTCCTTTCATCTCGAACACCCTCATTTCTAATTTTCACTAGTAGTTTTGTATAGCTTTTGCAAATTTCTCTGTAATTAATTTCGGACGTGTAATGGCACTTCCTACAACAACTGCATGAGCTCCTAATTCAATAGCCCTTTTTGCTTTTTCCGGTGTATCCATATTTCCTTCCGCTATAACAGGAACTGAAACATGGGATATTACTTGTTCCAGTAATTCCAAAGGAACAACTCCTTCCGAATAAGGAGTATATCCCGCTAAAGTGGTTGCCACAATATCAACTCCGGCTTTTTCAGCTGCAAGCGCTTCTTCTAATGTAGAAATATCAGCCATAAACAGCTGGTCCGGGTACTTGGCTTTCACTTCTGCAAAAAACCCCTGAAAACTTTTTCCATCCGGACGGACTTGCTTTGTTGCATCAAAAGCAATGATATCCACACCTTCCTGATACAGGTCATCTACTTCTTTTTCCGTTGCCGTAATATACACTCCGCTGCCGGGATAATCCTTTTTAATAATCCCAATGATGGGAAGATTGACCTCCTTCTTGATTGCACGGATATCTTTCACGCTGTTTGCTCTAATTCCGGAAGCCCCTCCTAGCTTTGCTGCAAAAGCCATCTTACTCATAATATATGAATCATGAAGCGGCTCATCTTCAAGGGCCTGACACGAAACTATTAATCTGCCTTTTATCTTATCTAATACATCCATAATACCTCTCCTACCTGTCATTCCTTTGATGCTTCCATAACGGCAATCATCCCTGCACAAGAAAATGCTCAGAAAACGTTTTCATATCGTCACTATATCACCGTGATATTTAATTGTCAATTTTATTTTTAAAAATGACAATTTATTATCAAAATAAATGAAAATTTATATCATTGTAGAATCCGAGTCAAACAAAAAAATGCAAGATTCTTATTTATAAGGAAGCTTGCATTAGAATCTATTTTAATTTGTATTAAATGATTTCAGGATCTCCTTCATCTAAATTTTCAACTATACCGCTCTGACTTTCACAGTAATACGATGCCCTCTTTCATAGTTGAGTATAATCTCGGCTGCTTGTTTACCCATAACCTAACTGTCTATATTTACAATGTTGCACATATCTTCAATATCAGCCTTAATAATGGTCTTCATCCTACTTCTCCATTATCAGTAATATCAAGGCAGTTCTACAAAAATAGCGTTAATCCCTTCCCGGATTAACGCCTCAATCAATATGAGTGCACTACTGACCCTTTCTCTTTTTACTTAGTTTTTCACTGAACCTAAACTCTCAAGGAGCCGCGGAACCCCCTTGCAGCATAGTAGGAATCAGCTCCATTGTGATACACAAACACCGTATCGTAGCGGCGGTCACAGAAAAGAGCCCCGCCAAGTTTTCTGATATGAGCGGGTGTCTGCACCCAGCTCGATGTTTTCTTATCAAAAGCTTCAAGCTCCTGAAGCTCCCGGTATTGCTCTTCCGTTAAAAGCTCAACGCCCATGGCAGCTGCCATATCCATCGCACTGTTTTCCGGCTTATGTTTTTTCCTTGCCTCCAGTGCTTCACGATCATAGCAAATACTTCTGCGGCCCTTAGGACTTTCAGCTGCACAATCATAAAATATGTATTCGCCCGTCTCTTCATCATACCCGGCAACATCCGGTTCGCCGGCCGTTTCGTCCATTTCATTCAGCGACCATAACTTTTCAGGATTAGCCTCAAGCTTAGCTTGTACATCTGCCCATTCCAGCCCTTCATGCCTGTGCATATTCTTTTCAAAACGTGCTTTCAATGTTTGCAGCAATTCATCCTGCTGTCCTGGTGACAGCACCTTGCTTCCTTTTGTCATATGAGTACCTCCTTTTTTCTCCATTATAATATAATTATGACCCTAAAGGGCTAGTTGATAAAAGCTGGAGCCGCATTTTACTTTTCATATTTGGCTGTTTCGCCGGTTTCCCTTTTTTTGTTTGCTGCTGCTCTTACTTCGGACTTAAACCCGGCGTTTTCCCCTTCCTGAGTCCGAACCTGAACCAACTTCGGACTCAAACCCGGTGTTTTCCCCTTCCTGTGTCCGAACCCCAACCAACTTCCGACTCAAACCCGGTGTTTTCCTCTTCCTGTGTCCGAACCTGAACCAACTTCGGACTTAAACCCGGCGTTTTCCTCTTCCTGTGTCCGAACCTGAGCCAACTTCGGACTCAGACCCGGCGTTTTCCCCTTCCTGTGTCCGAACCTAAACCAACTTCGGACTCAAACCCGGCGTTTTCCCCTTCCTGTGTCCGAACCTGAACCACCTTCGGACTTAAACCCGGCGTTTTCCCCTTCCTGTGTCCGAACCTGAACCACCTTCGGACTCAAACCCGGTGTTTTCCTCTTCCTGTGTCCGAACCTAAACCACCTTCGGACTCAAACCCGGCGTTTTCCCCTTCCTGTGTCCGAACCTGAACCAACTTCGGACTCAGACCCGGTGTTTTCCCCTTCCTGTGTCCGAACCTGCAACTACTTCGGACTCAAACCCGACGTTTTCCCCTTCCTGTGTCCGAACCTGAACCAACTTCGGACTCAAACCCGAGGATTTCCTCTTCCTGTGTCCGAACCAGAATTATCCTGCTCCACAAAAAAAACACTAACAAACGATACCATTTGTTAGTGTTTCCAAATCTATTATGAAGCTTGTTGTTCAAATCTTTCTTCTGCTGGAGGGTTGAATTGCCCTTCCCACTTCGCAATAACTATTGCCGCAAGTGAGTTCCCCACCACGTTAACTGCTGTGCGTCCCATATCAAGGATACGGTCGATGCCGGCAATAAAGGCAAGGCCTTCTGCAGGCAATCCAATGGTACTGAATGTCGCCAGCAGCACCACAAAGGATACGCCCGGTACACCCGCCATTCCTTTCGATGTAACCATCAGCACTAACATTAGCGTAATTTGCTGTCCGATGCTTAATTCGATCCCAAACATCTGGGCAATAAATAAAGAGGCAATCGCCTGATATAAAACAGATCCGTCCAGGTTAAAAGAATAGCCTGTCGGAATAACGAATGAAGAAATATGTTTCGGGCTTCCCGCTTTCTCCATTTTGTCCATAATTCTTGGAAGAACTGTTTCCGAGCTTGCTGTTGAAAATGCCAAAATTAATTCCTCTTTGATCATCTTCAATAATTTAAAGATGCTGAACCCGACAATTTTGGCCATGACTCCCAGAACAACTAGAACAAAGAAAATCATCGATCCATATACAGTAAGCGCCAGCTTGCCTAATGGAATCAGTGAGGCGAAGCCATACTTGGAAATTGTGACACCAATTAAGGCAAATACCCCGATCGGCGCATACTTCATAAATAGATTCGTTACATAGAACATCGCCTTAGCTGTACCTTCGAAAAATCTCAGAACCGGCTTTCCGACATCTCCAATTGCAGCGATTCCGAGTCCAAATACAACAGCAAAGAAGATAATCGCCAGCATATCGCCTTCAACCATGGCTTGTACCGGATTAGTAGGCACAATATGCAAGAATGTATCCGCTACAGACTTGCCTTCCTGCTCTTTATTGGTTTCGACATAGCTTGAAATGTCACTTTGCTGCAGGCTGTCCATATTCAGGCCGGCACCTGGCTGAAATACATTCCCGGCGATTAAGCCAACCACAATGGCAACCAATGTCATGCCGATAAAATAGGTCAATGATTTACCGCCAAGCTTACCAACGGATTTTAAATCACCTACACCAGCAATAGCAACGATAATCGTGGATAGTACAATAGGAACCACAATCATTTTAATTAAACGGATGAACAGATCGCCAAATGGCTGTAAGGCACTTTGCGCTGCTTCATTACCGTAAAAGATACCGCCAACCACAATCCCCAGGACAAGACCGATAAAAATTTGAGTGGCTAAACTTAATTTAATTCTTTTCATCAATTACCCTACCTTCTTGTTTAGTTTTAACATGCTGCGCAGGCAAGGGAAACAAAGCTGATCTCAAAAAAAAGAAAATCGACAATTGTCAATTCACTCTGATTCATATTCTCTTCTGTTTCCTTAAACGCTGACGAGGTTAGCTTTCGGGTTAGGACTGCGGAAACAGTAAGCCCTTCCATCTTTCGGATTCACCCCGTGCGGAAACTCCGCCGTAAATAATGGGTCCCCCGTTCTTAAAATAAGATTAAGCATAGAACACTAAATCATTATATTATCCCAAGATAATTTTTGTAAATAGTTAAGTATTCCCGGTATAAAACAAAAAAGCACTTGGCTCCACCTGCGCCAAATGCCATGATAGCCACACATGCTATCCCCGCTACATCTAAATTAGCATCTTTGTATTAAGAATATTGAACGGGCTTGTAAACTTTTCTTAAATATCAGGTGATAACGAGGGCATTATAATATCTCAATCAATATGCAATAAAAATTCCAGCGTTTTGCTAAATGCTTCTTGTTCTGATTTTACATCATACCTTGAGGAATAAGGATCACTGAATCCGTGTTTCCCAGTAAATTTATGTGCTTTAATTTTCTTTTTCTCCAAAGCCAATACTAACTCATCGACATTAAAAGATTGCTCTTCCTGCGGAAAAAACAGCATGGCAGGACTCCGGGGTGTCACCTCTAAATAGTCCCTAATCCTTGAACCATAGTATCCAACAATTCCATCAACACAATCTTCCTCGCTGCACAGCCAGGCAATAGTTGCACCTATACTAAATCCAATGATATATATTGTTTCGTATTCATCTTTAACATCCAATAATAAATCTTTGACTTTACGAGCCGCTCTATCGAAACCAACATGTTCCATAAAGTGATGATAAGCGGCTTCCTCTTGCGAATAATCAAAAGGTTTCTCTCGCTCTAGTAAATTGGGGCATATCACTTCAAAATTCTGCTTGGTTAATAATTCGCAAAAACTCTTTATATGTTGATTTATTCCATAGATTTCGTGGATTACGAGTATTAAAGAATTAGAATTACTATCATAACTATGATCCTTATTCTTCATTTTTCTTCTCCCATTCATTTTTACACTTTATTCCATCGTAAGGTATTCTACATTAATATGATTTAATCATCCATCCTCTAAACACCCTTTTAGATCAAAAAAAGAGCCGCCTATTTGGCAGCCCGACTTTAAACAGTGCACCATTATGACATTAAACACACGCTTCATATTCCCGTTTGATCTTATGAATGATCGTCTGAACAGGCAAAATCTCGTTAATTTCATGGACTCTTGCCCCCGCAAATACGAGACCATTCTCACAGTCCCCCTCCATGGATGTGACCAGAGAATCCAATGTGCAAAAGCGGTAGGAGCAGTTTTTCAGACAATCGATGCATTTCTTGATTTTCACCTTTTTATTGTCAGATATTTGTTCAGTAAAGTTATTCTTAATGGCACGGCCTTCCAAACCTACGGTGGTTTTCACCATAACGATATCTTCCTGTTTGGCATGTACATATTTTTCCTTGAAGGATAGGGGTGCATCACATTCTTGACTTGCGACAAACCTGGTTCCCATCTGAACACCGGAAGCACCGACACGAATGGCATGCGCGATATCTTCTCCTGTCATGATTCCCCCTGCAGCTATGACAGGAATCTTAACAGCATCCACGACTTCCGGCAAAATATCGAATAACGGCCTTTCGGTCCCTAAATGTCCTCCCGCCTCATTGCCCTCTACGACAACAGCAGAAGCTCCCAGCCGTTCAGACATTTTGGCCAGCCTTGCAGATGACACAATCGAAATGACCGGTGTCCCGGATTCTTTGCCCCAATTGTACATATCTCTAGATATTCCTGCACCTGAAATAATGAAATCCACCTTTTCCTCAATGGCAGCCTTCATTTTTTCAGCAAAATCATTCATGGCAAATAAAACATTCACCCCAATATAGCCCTCACTCTTGATAGCTGCCCTGGCCTTTCGTATATGAAGCCTCAGCTCTTCAATGCTAATTCCTGTTCCTGAAATAATTCCAATCCCCCCGGCATTCGCAACCGCTGATGCCAGACTGCTCAACGAAATCCCTACGCCCATTCCCCCTTGCATAATGGGAAACTCAGGCGTCATATGACCGATTTTTAATTGTGGAAATTTCAAAAGAACTACCCCATTTCATCGCCAATTTATTTCTTCTTCATTATTGGACGAATGGGGTTAATTGAATAGTGACAAACATAATACCTGGTACTAAAATCAGGTATTATTTCCGCGATATTCACAGAATGTTCAATATTTCCCAAACCAGAGACATATCTGGAATCACCACCGATGCTAACCATAAAAAGATTTTATCTGCCTCTTTGAAATATACGATGTAACAGGTAAGCTAAACATAAATAAAGGATCATGATTGAAAACACTTTATTTATGGAAAGCTGTTCGATCAGAGGTGTGTGCGTTGAACGATCCGAAGAAAAGATAGACCACCAACTTGGTTCAGGGAATAGGACAGATACTATAGCCCAAATGCATAAGGAACATAACACTAAAAAACAATATAACTTCATAAGCTCCCCTCTTTTAGAAAGCAGTACCAAACACCGATTTAATTGAGCTAACAGTCTTTCCGGACAAAACGGATAGGTCATCTTATAGTCCGTTTTTCTTCGTTTCTAATCTAATTCCTCTATTTTTATGTTATCAGTCATCCAATCTACTAAATCGTTTGTCTGAAGTTCGATATTAAAAAAATAACGTTCTGCATTCCCCCCTATCATCATACTGGATCAAAGTTGTTGTGATCCCGTTGAGATTTACCGGTACGATGATAAATCCGAAAGCAGTTATATACCTAAAACCTTTCTGTTCCCTCCACATTTGGGGTCCAAAAATAATAATGACAAAGTAAAGAAATCACCTCTTTATTTAGCTCATACCTGCATATTCAATAAAAAAGCAATTTCTCCTTTGAAGGCCTTGTCCGGGTGCTCATTCAGCCATAACAAGAAAGTTAATGATAGATAGGTGGTATGGATTCTGCTTGTTCATTTTTCATGGAAATATGCAGCTCTTTCTTAGAGCTGATAGAGGCAAAAAATATATCCCCTAACACGGAGACCCCCTTTCTGGAAAGCTCCCGTTCGAGCCAGTCCCTATCCAAACCTAACTGCTTAAGTACCGTGTTGTATACCACTCCCTCAACAATCACCGGAAAAGCTATTTGATTGGAACTCTCGGTAATGTTCAAATCTCCAAGTGTTGCAGGCATTTGGGAAGGTTTTAATTGGACACTTAACATACCGCTTCCTTCGAGCACCCCCATCTCCACATTCTGGATATCAAAAATATCTTTCTCCCTAAGCATTTGAAGAATGTTATCGATCGTATAGTTAGTCCTTCTTAAATTGGCCTGAAGCAATTTCCCCTTATAGATGACAATCACCGGTTCGAAAGTAATCAATTTTCCTATTTTCCTGTTCGAAATTTTTACTTTCCCGATGATTCTCTGAAAGATGCCGATGGCAATGATGGCAAACCCAGTTTCCAGATGTCTGACAGACGGATCTGCGATATCCGCCCCAGCCACAGCACCTAATATAAGAATAACCAGGTAATCGAAGATCGGAAGCTCCCCTATCGAGCGTCTTCCCATATAAAGAGTAATAAAAAGAAATAGAGGCAGAATGGTAATAATTCTTCCTAATATTAAAAGACAATGATAAAAAAAATCACCCATATTTTACTCCTTTTGTTGTATAGTGTTCTTATCTTTTCGGTCTCTGAAGGAGATTATACGGCAGAAAGGGGCCTTCGAAAGGATTTTGACCATCGCAGCATAACTAAATAAAATGAAACACACCAAATTGGAGGTTTTTGTTTGTTGAACTTATGTTTAGAGCTGGTGAAGTAACACTTTCTCCATGAGAAAGTGCCATTTATATTGAAACTTTATCATCACATAAAGAACAGGAGACTATAAATGGATATCTTAATTCGGCAAGAACTCCCTGCAGACTATAATTCGACTGAAGAAATGGTAAAAGAAGCTTTTTTACATGAAGAATACAGCGACAAAACAGAACATTTTCTTGTCAAAAGGCTCAGAAATTCAGATGCTTTCATTTCAGAGCTTTCTTTGGTCGCGCTGAATCCTGCTAAAGAGGTTGTGGGCCATATTCTTTTAACTAAAATCAAAATATCGGATGGTGAAAGAGCGGAAGATTCTCTTGCACTTGCCCCCGTTTCTGTTCGTCCCGGTTATCAAGGAAAAGGCATCGGCAGTCAATTGATTCGTACCGCACTTAACAAGGCAAAAGAGGCCGGATATCAATCCGTAATCGTTCTGGGCCATAAAGATTACTATCCAAAGTTCGGCTTTAAGCCAGCCAGCCTTTGGAATATCCAGGCCCCGTTTGAAGTGCCTGATGAAGTGTTCATGGCTCTGGAGTTAACAGAGAATGCTCTTAAAAATACTGCCGGGGTTGTTCATTATTCAAAAGCTTTTTCAGAATAAGAGGCTGGATAAAAAAGAGCTGCCGATCAACAAGCTTGATTGGCAGCTCTTTTACCTTGATAAGGGCATTGGAACTTATTCTGTAAATTCCCAAGCAGGATTCCAGACCACTTCCCACAAGTGTCCATCTGGGTCTTGAAAATATCCGGAATATCCACCCCAAAAAGTCTCATGGGCTTGAACCGTAATAACGGCACCCGCACTCTCTGCCTGTTTCATTACCATATCTACCTCTTCTTTACTCCCAACATTATGCCCAATCGTAAATTCAGTTGGACTTTTTCCTGTCTGGTTCATATTGGTATCATGAGCGATATCTTTTCGATTCCAAATTGCCAGTTTTAATCCAGATTGCAGATCAAAAAATGCCACAGCACCATGCTCGAACTCTCTTCCTACTATGCCCTTTGTTGGAAGCCCAAGACCAATTTGATAGAAATGTAAGGACCTTTCTAAATCATCTACACCTAATGTGATAACTGAAATCCGCGGTTTCATATAAGACCTCCCAATAAACTTGCAAATCTTTGCGAAGAAAAGATCATAAAGCATCATCATTCATTTATATCGTAAATCAATTGATCGAATAATTCCCCATCCACATAAAGCAAAATGGCCCACTCACCCTTTTTGGGAAACTTAACAGATGATGGTGTATGGGCATCCGCCCCGTTGTTTGGACCATATGCACGAATGGTCCATCCCATGCCATTTGTTAAAATGGGATGAACTGTTTGCGATTCTTTATGAAAGCCAACGATAGTCAAGTCTGCATTCTCAACGCCCCATAAATGCCACATCCACTTTTGGCCGTTTAAACTGGGCATGTCAGCGCCAATCACACCGGACTTGTTTTCATTTCCAATTATGCCCCTGTCGCCGAACTCCACAGCTTTTCTCTTCCAATCAATAGTGTCAAAATCACTCTCTTGAACAAAATCCGGTATATCCTCAGGCAGCGTAATAGGGTCATCCTTAGCTTTTTCTGCTACACTGACCACTACATCCCCATAGGATTTGCCATCCAGGTACACTTCAAACTTCCACAGGCCTTCGTAAGGAAGGCTGAATGTCGTCGTGAACCGCTGCAAACTTGAGTACCCCGGAGAAGGTTCTATTATTTTTTGCTGAGGTAAGACTTGTATTCTTTCGCCAGTTTCTTTATGAAAGGCAGAAATGGAAAGCTCTTTTCCTTTATACGTGTTAAAAGGCTCCTGGAAACTAAAGATATAGCCATAAGGCGTTCCAGCTTTCAGATAAGGATCGGGTAATATGCTAAATATCATCTTTTGATTCACCTTATATTCATGCCGGATGTTCCATTCACCAGCCGTACCGCCATGTATCTGGTTTTGATCCTGCCTGACCCATGTCTCAGTTGAAACTAAGAAAGCTAAAAGGCAGATGGCAAAAGTGGATATGGCAAAAATAACGAATTTATGAGGCTTTTTTGTTGGCTTCTCTCTTCTATCGGAATGGAGTGCTTTTCTAATATTTATTTTTTGAAATTCCGTAAAGTGCTCGCCCTTGTGAGTTGTCGAGTCCATTGCCCGCCGCAGCTGCCTAAGCTTGCTCTCCATTGTATCCCCGCCTCTCCATCATTTTTTTTAACTTCATCCTGCCTCTGCTCAATCTCGTTTTAATCGTATTTTGGTTTACTCCTATTAATCCCTGGATCTCTTCAATCGAACATTCTTCATAATAATAGAGAGTAACAACTTCCCGATACTTCACAGGCAAAGACAATACACACAAGGAAAGAAATTCTTCCTCGCTGCGCTTCAGCAGTTCCTTTTCCGGAGGCAACTCCTTCGATGAAAATAAAGAAAACAGGCTCGAATTAAGCACTACTTTCCGAAACGCATGACTCTTCAAGACATCTTTTGATCTATTAATAGCCAATCGATAAATCCATGATTTAAAGGAGATCACTTCATCGATTTTGTCGTAATTTTGGTAACATGTGATGAATACATCCTGAACAATATCTTCAGCCAGCTTCCAGTCTTTCATATAGTTATAAGCAAGCTTCGTGAGCCGTTCACCGTACTCATTCATTATCATCTCAAGCCAAACTTCACGATTTTCTAATGAATCATTGTCCCTGATCTTTCTCACACACTCCCCACCCCATTTTCACTTTAATGCTAAGACGAATGAGTAGGATATAGGTTTCATTTATTTTGAAAAGGCACCTGCCTTTGAACCCATCCATATTTGCCTCTTCAAAGACCTGTTTGTTTAAAAAGAAGAAGCCGCCTGGATTGGCAGCTGTGTTATTCATTTTCCCTCATTGAAAACAAATAAATAATTGCAATGATAACGGCAATAATGGAAGTGATTACAGAATATCGAAAAATAGTAAAAAAGAACTCAGGATATGGTGTTATAACACTTGAAGTCATACCATCGACATCTGTTGTGCTTGCGATCCGCTTCATAAAGGCCACTAATAAGAAAAAGGAGACAATAAATGAATAAACGCCTGTTTTCACTATGATTTTCTCCATAAATTCACCCCTAAACTTTCCTTGACTTGCGTTTTCAACTGCATAATTGGAACCACGAACAATTAGTTTATGAAATTACTGAAATCCGCCTGTGTCCTTATTATCTCCCATTAAATAATTTGAACTTTCCCCTGGCTTTGCGTTCGGATTTGTTGGGGTAAGAGGGTTATTTTTGTTTCTCCTGCGTCTCCAATCAATAAACAAAGCAAATAATATAATTCCTGCAATAAAAATTACTAACCACCACATAGGTTCACCCCCCTATTTTGAAAGGCGCCTTTATAGATAAACAACTCTCAGTTTAAGAAAAGATAAAGAAGCAGCGCAATCATAATATTTGGCAGGCCAATTAAAACTGAGCCTATGCTTGTTCTTTTCCGCTTTCGTTTTTCTTCAGGAAAATCATGTGCTTCCAAGCCTGCCCTCATCCGATGGGGACCAGCTATAGAACCTGACATAAGAACAGACATGGCTATAAAAAATAATCCAATGGCTCCTGTCACTAAGTAAGCCTTATTTAATTCCCAAAAACCAAGTGATAATAAAACACCAGTTATTGAGAAAACAATCCCGATAGTTAGATGTTTCAACACACCAAACCTCCTTTATTACTAACTATACGGCTGAGATCTTAAATTGTTTCAATTTTAAATTTATTATGAATACCAATGAAGAAAAAAGGGAGCTCCTCTTCGGAACTCCTTTCTAAATAGAATTAATATAATCTTTAATCACTTTACGATCTGGAGGACTTATATTCGAGGGAATCTCATGGACATGAAAAAAACGCAAATTTTTAACCTCTTCGCTATCCATTGTAAGTTCTCCATCATAGTTGTTGCAGATATAAGCGGTGATGACATTATATACTTCATCACCGTGAGGGTATTTATAGTAAAATTCTTCTCCTGAATAAATATTAAACAACTGCAGATCATTTGCTGTTAACCCAGTTTCTTCAAGCAGCTCTCTCTTAGCCACCTCTTCCAATGTCTCTCCAGGCTCCAGAGAACCTCCGGCCAATGCCCAACAGTTATTATCCATTCTTAACTGCAGCAACAGCCTGTTATTCTTATCCAAAACGATAACACTTGCCCCAGGAATAACAAGAGGACGGCTTCCAACTATTTTTCTTAAATCCATTACATAACCCATAGTAATCTCCTATATATAAGACTTTCCTAACCTTATTCGCTGCGTGGAAAGGAAATCCTTTAAACAATATGGAATTTTATGTTAATATATAAATAACTAACAGGCAATGATTTCATTAACGAAAGGAGGATTTTTATGAGCCCCAATAATAAACACACCACAAAATCATTAGGACTTTCATTGTTAA
The DNA here is from genome assembly GCF_058791715.1 of Cytobacillus sp. EB106-05-05-XG126. Classification (NCBI taxonomy): domain Bacteria; kingdom Bacillati; phylum Bacillota; class Bacilli; order Caryophanales; family Bacillaceae; genus Cytobacillus; species Cytobacillus sp. EB106-05-05-XG126. The sequence continues at coordinate 38,120 of NZ_JBYTDU010000006.1, forward strand.
TAACTATATTTGCCTTTTACAATGTGAATACCCCTTATACATCAATACTCTTCGTGTCTGTTGCTTCGTTCATAAGCATTTATTTGATTTCAAGGATTACCGCAAAAGCATATCAAAAGTTTCTAACACACACTGACTATAATTAAAAGTTCCTTACAACCCCAATGCCTAATGGTAAAGGAATGAAAGCAAACCGCTATTCCTCGGGATGGAAGTCCCTTACACCTGCATACCAATCAAGCGCCTTCTGCTCCATCCCTTTCACAAACACCTTTTTTGCCTGGCTATAATCAGCCGTGTCTTCAAACCTTTGAGCCAATTCTTCCTTAAACTTCGTATACCTTGCTGCTTCACGGGGATGGGTCCGCAGATAATCTCTAAAAATAAGATGCCGTTCTATTTGGGGGTTATCAAATTGATAGAAATGTATATGATGAGATCGGTTTTCCCCGCCTTTACGAAATAATCTTCTCCCTGTAATGCCCCATTCCCCGGCAGAGTCATATCCAAGCTTCTTCATCTTCTCATTAAATTCATCTATCTTCTCGATGTTTCTCACAATACACATCATATCGATTACAGGCTTTGCCTTCATCCCCCGGACTGCGGTACTCCCGAAATGTTCACATTTAATGATTTCATCTTTAAAGATGGATTTTAGGAATTGTGCTTCTTTTTGATACATAGGGGCCCAGTTATTGTTAAATTCCGTAAGACGAATCTTCATATGGCCACCTCTGTTAGATAAGCTTGAATGTGTAACTCACATATTAAAAATCCCAATTTCTCATCAAGAAATTGGGAATGCATTTCAACGAGGAATATCCTTAAACTATAATTGAATTTACCTATTACCTATAAGAATCATGTATTGGATGAAACAAGTCTTCCGCTGCATTTCTGACAACTGAAAAGTGTTCCACATTGTAATGGCCATGAAGAATTTCATTATGATGCTTAATAATTTGTTCCGCACTTAAAGTATCGCTATCCGTTGTTGAATGTCCATCACCTACTAATGTGACATCCAATCCATTAATAGTTGCGGTTCTCACTGCACTGTCTATACAGTGCTGGGTTTTGCATCCCATTATTACAACATGCTTGACCTTTTGAGATTTCAGGTGATCCAGGAGTCCCGTTCCATGAAAAGAATTGGTTGCCGCTTTATCAAAGTACTTTGTTTCTGCAGGCACAATAATTTCTTCGTGTACCTGAAATCCTTTTCCTTTCCCTTTCGCAACATCTAAATCCCTTACAAAGACAACTGGAACACCTGATTGTTTTGCTTTATCAATCACTAAATTGATATTCCCAAGAAGGTGCTCTTTATTAATAACTGCACTTTCTTCCTGATTCCCATCGATTAACTCTTGCTGGGCATCAATAATTAATAAGGTTTGATTCAAGCGGCTCTCCTCTTTCGTTATCTAAATTTTTAGATATTTTTGATTATAACACAATATCCAGATTAAAAAAATTTGCTTTGAAACCATAAGAAATAGGCCGCCTGAATGAGGCGGCCCTAAAAACAATTGACTCTGAAAGATCACGTTATATTTCACATTCCAAGTTTAGTATGCTCGAGCAAACCAAACCGTATGCTTCGCTTCTTTGCCACAGTGGATGCATGTATCTTTCGTTGCCGGCGGGTTGAACGGAATGTTTCGTGTCGTGAATTTCGTTTTTTCTTTTACACTTTCTTCACAGGCGTCATCACCGCACCATCCGGCTAAGATCCAGCCTGGGATGGCATCATTTTGTTCAGATTGGGCAATGTGCTGTTCTAATTGCTCGATAGTATCGATATGTGTGTGTGAATGCTCCGCGCGGAATGCTCTTGCTTTTTCTAATAAACGAGTCTGCATCGTTTCAAGCTCTTTTTTGATGCTTTCGATAATCGAATCAAGCGGTACGGCCACTTTATCACCAAGATCACGCGCCTTCATTAAGCATTGATTTTGGTCTAAATCACGAGGGCCAAGCTCTATGCGGACAGGCACGCCTTTTAGCTCCCACTCATTAAATTTATAGCCTGGTGATTGATCGGAATCATCAAGGCGTACACGGATTCCTTCCGCCTTTAATGCAGCAAACACTTCATCTAATTTCTCCATAATCGCAGGGTTCTTTTTCCATGGGCCGACTGGAATCAGCACGACTTGAGTCGGTGCTACTCTTGGAGGAAGAACAAGGCCTTGTTCATCACCATGAACCATGATGACAGAGCCGATTAACCGTGTGGATGTACCCCATGATGTTGTATGGACAAAAGTATGTTTATTTTCTTTGTTCAAATATTTAATATCAAAAGCTTCCGCAAACTTCGTGCCCAAGTAATGGGAAGTTCCCGCCTGTACCGCTTTTCCATCCTTCATCATCGCTTCAATGGAGAACGTATCAACCGCACCTGCAAAGCGCTCGGATGGTGTTTTTTGTCCATCATACACAGGAATGGCGAGCAAGCCTTCTACCACTTCTTTATAAATCTCGAGCATCTGCATCGTTTCCTGGCGCGCTTCTTTTTCGTCCACATGCGCTGTATGGCCTTCCTGCCATAAAAATTCTGACGTGCGGATGAAAGGAAGAGTTTTCTTCTCCCAGCGGAATACATTCGCCCATTGATTGATTAAGACTGGCAGGTCCCGGTAGCTTTTAATCCAATCGGAATACAAATGTCCAATCATCGTTTCAGAAGTCGGACGCAGCGCCAGACGCTCTTCAAGCTTCTCTCCTGCCGCTTCTGTGATCCACGGAAGCTCTGGCGAGAACCCTTCAATATGATCCTTTTCCTTTTGAAAAAAGTTCTCCGGAATCAGCATCGGAAAATAGGCATTGCGGTGGCCGGTTTCCTTAAAACGCTTATCCATCTCTGCCTGAATATGCTCCCAAATTTCATAGCCATCAGGCTTAAAGGCGATACACCCGCGAACAGGGGTGTAATCAAATAAATCTGCTTTTTGTATCGTTTCCAGATACCATTTTGAAAAGTTGTTGGTGTTATGAGACATCTTCTTTTCCTCCTGAAAATATTTTTAAGAATAAAAAAAGCATAAAGAGTCCTTCAAAAGGACGTCTTTATGCTAATAGACGCGGTACCACCTTAGTTCGGCTTTTACAAAATCTAAAGCCCTCTAATCGTTAATAACGAAACGACCCGGTTAGCTTTTTCCTAACATCTCCGTGGCAGGTTTCAATAAGGAGGGGTGATATAGCTCTCAGCCCAGGCTATATTTTCTGTTTCACAATCCTTATTTACTTGATCACATCATTGATTACATATATATGATAATATACCAACTTGTGATGAGTAATTCAATACAGGCAGAAATAAATTCCTGATGGAGTGTTCCCTCCATCCTATTTACCGTCAGCTCTTCTCTCTATCTTAGACGTCTTCAGGAAAAATAATTCATACACAACAGGAACAATAATTAATGTCAGCAGTGTGGATGATGTTAAACCGCCAATGACTGTTACCGCAAGGCCCTTAGAAATAAGTGTTCCTGATGAGGTGGTCAAAGCCAGCGGGATTAATGCGGCAATTGTCGCAAATGCTGTCATTAGAATTGGTCGTAATCTTGTTTTCCCTGCTTCAACTAACGACTCTCTAATAGGCAAACCTTTCGTTCTGTTCTGTCCGATCCTGTCGACAAGCACAATCGCATTCGTTGTGACAATTCCAATCAGCATCAGGAAGCCAATCATCACACTTACAGAAAGAGGCTCATTAATCATGTAAAGTGATACAAGCGAACCAATTGGAACAAAGATAAGTGATGAAAGGATAATAAATGGAATACGGGCTTTACCAAAGGTAATCAGCATGGTTAAATACACAAGCCCGATTGCCACAAGAATGGAAATCCCCAGTGATTGGAAAATCTCCACTGTTTCATCGTTGCCTCCGCCGCTCGTTAAGGATACTCCATCCGGCAGATCAAGCTTTTCCACTCCCGCCTTTACCTCTGATGATACTGCCTGCACATCATTTCCTTTTACCTGGCCTGAAACGCGGGCATAAACCTTACTGTCCAGTTTCTGAATCGATGTGAAGGTATCGATTTCCTTTACCTCAGCCACCTCTGAAAGGGGGACTGGTCCTCTTTTAGAAAATAGGGTAACCTCTTCCAATTCTTCTTTTGACCTGAGTTCTTTATCAAAGGACAGCTGAACCTCCTGCTCCTTATCATCGAGCAGCAGCGTCCCGACATTCACAGGCTTCGTCTGATCGCTGACAGTTCCAAGAATCTGGAATCCCGACAAACCATATTCACTAGCTTTCTCAGAATCTATTTCCACTAAAAATTGCTTTTGTTTTTCACTGAAGTTGTTCGTAATATATTTCAGATCATTATTTTCCTGCATATACTCTTCCACTTGCTTGGAAGCCTTCTGCAGCGCCTCTAAATCATTGGAAAATAAGTCGATATCCACATTATTATTTGAAGGAGGCCCGCCTGTTTCCAGCTCCTGGACACTAATCTTCAAATCAGCGTTTTCCTCTTCTGAGATATCTTCTATTTTACTTTCAATTGATTTAATCGTTTTCTCCACATTTACATTATCTTTTAAGTTAACAAAATAGCTTGCTTTGTTTTCAAGCCGCAGTCCTGTGGCAAAATCCCGGGCTCCTATAGCGGCTGTGACATCTGCCGCTTCTTTCTGCTCATCCAGCATCTCTTCCACCTTCAGTGAGATGGTATTTGTTTTTTCCAGTGAAGCGGATGATGGCAATTCAATCGATGCTGTCAGCGTTTTGGACTGTTCATTAGGAATAAACGTAAATCCTAAAGAAGGCACAACCGCTAATGAACCAACAAGCAATACGAGCGAAATAAATAAGATAACTAACTTGTGATTGAGCGATTTTTCAATTAAACGGCCATAAAACCTCTGAAGAGCTCCCTCTTTTTCATCAGCCGGCACTTTCTTGAACGAAAATTTTGCCAGGATCGGCACAATCGTGATGGAAACCAGCAGCGATGCCAAAAGGGAGAACACGATCGTTAAAGCAAAAGGCAAAAAGAATTTCCCTGTAATCCCGCCAACAAAACCGATCGGAAGAAATACCACAACGGTCGTTAATGTTGATGAGGTGATCGCCTTTAGGATTTCTTTGGTGGATTCTAAAATAATTTTATCGGACATCCCCTCATTGGATTTGCGGACCCGCCTGAAAATATTTTCGATGACGACGATACTGTCATCCACCACACGCCCTACAGCCACAGCCATGCCGCCAAGTGTCATGATATTCAATGAGATGTCCATTTGGTTTAGAAAAATCGCTGCAATCAGAATGGACAAAGGAATGGAAACGACTGCGATAATGGTCGCTCTGGCATTGCGCAGGAAAATCAGAACCGCAATGGATGCAAATAGTGCCCCCAACAGACCTTCTTTGACTAAAGTGCTGACAGATTTTTCAATATCCTTGGCAGAGTCTATGCCAATCTCGTAGTCGAGCTGATCATCGTATTTTTCAAGTACCTTCGTTACCTTGTCTGCCACTTCAACGGTGTTGGCTTCCTGTTTTTTTGTGATTGCCATGGATAATGAATCTTTGAGATTATAACGTGCTAATTCACTTTTATCTGTTATTGGCTCAATGTCTGCAATATCCTTTAGGGAAATACCGGCAGATTGCTGGGTGCCCTGCTCTCCGCCGCCACCGGCACCTTCAGCTGGAGCGCCGCCAATAGCAGGCTGAAGCTGAAGATTTTCCAGATTTGCAATAGAATCAAGGTTTTCTTCTACACGGATCGGGATTTGCTCTTCACTTTCCGTTAGCTCACCTGCCGGGAAAGAAAGGTATTTTTCATTGATCTGCTCTTTAATGCTGCTGAGTGATAATCCTGCTTCTGCTGCTTTCTCTTTATCGACCGTAATTTGCACAAGATTATCGGTTAAGCCTGCAACAGATACGCTGTTGATTCCTTCTATTTTATTTAATTCAGGAATGACATCATCCTTCATGACAGCCTCTATGCTTTTCCCGTCCTTGCTGAAAAAGGAGATATTATAAATTGGAAAAGAACCAAAAGAGAGCCGGTTTAATTTCACTTCAGCCTCTTCAGGCAATCCGGCTTCATCAATAACCGAATTCACCTGCTGTTCCACTTTATCGAGATCTGTATCAAATGGAAATTCCAGGTTAATGATCCCAATGCTGTCATAAGCAGAACTGGTCATCTTCTTTACACCCTCAATGGAATCAAGCTGATCCTCAAGCTTCGAAACTACCTGTTTATCCACATCAGATGGAGATGCACCAGGGTATACCGCTTCAATGGATATCTGCGGGAACTCAATATCAGGAAATTGATCCACTTTTAATTTTGAAAAAGAGTAAATACCGCCAGTGATTAATAAAAATGAAATGATAAAGACCGCAGCGGCATTCTTTAAACTGAACTTTGTTAAAAAATTCATCATTTATTCTCCTTTATAATTAATTTATAAAAATATTATACAAAAACTATACAAACCTATCAATTGATAGACTGTTTCCAAAAAAAAACTTTAACATGCCACTTTGTTAAAGTTACTAATCGTTATTCCTTTGACGCCGATAAAGTGAAACTTCAATCAGTGGGGGGGCTTTTCCCCCGCTGATTGTTAGTTGAACCAATCGGGCCTTTACGGGCAGTTTGACCTCACTTATCCTCCTTTGATTCCTCTGAGTCTTGAAGGGGGGGCTTACTGCCCGTTAGACTGCGATAAACCATAAAGAATCACTTTGATATAAAATCTGGCTTGTTCTTTCGCCAGGCTTTCTTTCAATTTGTAATCCGTATTCCTTGATGAAATCAGACTTAAAAGCAGGTACGCCGATGAAACCGGGTCAGATCCTATTTCCCCGGGATCCCTCAGCTTTTGATCTTTAATGCCTTTTTCAAAGATCGAGGCAATAGGATCCTGATAAGACTCCATCCACCATTTCCGAACGGTTCCCTGATGCTCCTGATCTAATTCTTTTTGAATATCATGAAACATCTGGCCCATTGAAGGAGGCTTATTGATTAAAATATAATAAGTGACCTGGAATAAGCATTCTTCAATATCATCCTCAAAACGCTTAATAATTCTGCTTAATGCATTTTGCATATCAACCAGTTCAGTCCTCAGCACTTCCATATAAATGGCCTTTTTATTGGAAAAATGATGATAAAGGGTAGGCTGCGTAATGCCGCAGGCTTCAGCAATTCTTCTCGTGGAAACCGCCCGATACCCTAAGTCCATAAAAAGCTTATGTGCTGCTTTCACAATTTTTTTATGTGTATCGCTTGCATTTAGTAACATAAGCAAAATCCCTTTCAAGTAAGCGAACCCTATCACTTGATAAGATTATAAAAACCAAAGTGAAATGCGTCAACAATCAATGTGCTCATTTATAAAGTTAACATTCCATCCTACTACATATTCCCATTTCTCCACTTTTCAATCAAGGTTCTAAGGCAAAAATATATGATAATATAAATAATTATGTTAACCTATTTATCATTTCAGTTTACCAATATATCTAATCTAAACAATGGGGGGATATTATGTATAAGCTGCGTGGCCATCATCTATTTTGCCTACTGGGCTATCGGGGAATGGGCTACTCTCAGGAATATGTGGAAAATATGACCCGTATGCATCAAACCTTGAGAGACAACCCCAGGACATGGATACAGCTTGTTAAAGGGCCGGATCACCTGTGTGAAAAGTATCCCAACTCAGGTGAATACCATTGTGAACACGATGATATTTATGAAAGAGATGCTGTTATTCTGGAGAAATTAGGCCTTAATTTCGGACAAATTTTGTACTGGCAGGATATCGAGTCAAACATCCAGAAGTATGCTCTCCCCTCAGATATACAGACTGTTTGTGAAACTTGTTCTTGGCGCTCTTATGGCGTTTGTGAAGAAGGTATCCGGGATATTCTTGCAGGGCAGGGCTTAAGGGAAGTAAAATAAGCCCCCTATTAGAATCTAAAATGGCAATATCCATTAAATTAACCTCTCCATCCAGGAATTAGTCCATTCTTTTCAGAATATAGGTAGATAAAAAGGAATGATGGGGGAATTAACTTGGCATTTGCGGCAATTTTGACAGTTGGACAGCTAAAGCATACAGAAGAGCACCCTGCCTTCAGGGAGTTCTTTACAGCAGGAAATTATATAATGAGAGAGGCTGCTAAAACTGGACAGCTCATCAAAGAATTCAACCCAAATAGATTGAAGCTCCCTGAAGAAATGATTAAAGGGAATGGTACTCCTGTTCTTACCTTAACTGTATGGAATGACCTGCAATCTTTATATCGTTTTACCTATTCAGGTCTTCATAGGCAAGCATTGCAGGACAGGAATAAGTGGTTTGATCCTCTTCCGGAGAGACAGCCTAATTATGTGATATGGTGGTCGGATATGCTATCAAATGTTTCTTGGAAGGAAGCTTTCAAAAGATATGATTCTTATATCCAGCATGGACCTGACTCTTTTGCATTTGACTTTAAGCATCCTTTTGATGAATTTGGGGAGCCGGTCGCGCTTAAGTAGCGGACAATCAATGAGTACCGTTTCTTATTAATTAAATCAATTAAATAACAAATCTGCGAAATAAAAAATAACATAAATAAGACAATGATTGTTCCGAATGTGTATACCGCTTCTTCTGCCGGATTCCCTCCTTCCATAAATACAGAACCAAAGATAAAAAAGAGTAAGAAACTTACCAACGCACCTAAGAAGAAAATACTAATATACTTTGACATGGAATTCCTCATTGATTCGATATTCCTTCCTAATATTATAAGGTTCCCGCACTATCCAGATGCGGGAATTACGATACTCTCCAGTCATCCCAGCCATTGCTGATTGTATGTTATAATCCCCAATATGGCACCTGCACCTGTGCCAAATAGTAAACCATCGATGGCCCAAATCCCTTTTTTATTCACTTTGTTATCCTTTTTGAACATGAACTGCACCTCCTCACAGCAGATTAAGAATCAGACAGAATCCTCTTACACTAATTTTTCATTTATATTTCTTTTAAACTTCTATACATTTATTTTCATTTTTTTCATGATTGGAAATTACTTCTAGTATTTGTAATTTTTTATTTCCTGTTGTGAGTTATACAAATCTCATGGTATATTTTAGTAGGTTATTTGAACTATAAATAGCACTTTATTTTCGGTGAAGAGAAATGAAAAAACCTATAAGATTAAGCATCCAGTGGCTTATTTTAGGCTTACTGGCTTTTGCTATGCTTGGCACCTATGCAGGAAGTGTCATTTCCAGTGTAGTGGTCAGCAGGAACAACCTGGAGAAAAATTATTTAATAGAAAATCAATATTATGCTCAAAAACTCGCAGCTGTTACAGATTCTCTTTTTGTCAATATGATTAAAAATCTGACCATCGAAGCACGAAATGAAGATCTTATGACGAACGATTCCCAAAAAATCCACAAAGAGTTAGATTTCATTCTGCAGTCGACTACCTATTTCAATTCTACATTTTTTGCGGACAAAACAGGCCGCGTCGTGGCATCCGCTCCTGATATGGCTTTAAAGGGAACAAAGTTAACTAGTGTCGGTGCAAAAAAATCTCTGGAAAAGAAAGTTCCAATAATATCAAAGCCTTATGTAGGTGTGACCGGAAAATTAATTTTGCTTATATCTGTCCCCGTTTTTGATGAAAGCGGATCGTATGAGGGATTTCTTGCCGGAACCATCTATTTGCATGAAGATAATAGCCTCATCCAAGTTCTGGGGCAGCATCCAAAGCATGAAAATAACTCTTATGTATATGTGGTTGATTCTGAAGGTAATATTATTTATCATCCGGATAAAAATAGAATTAACGATAATGTAAAGGAAAACAAAGTGGTACAGTACGTTTTAGAAGGAAGAAACGGAAATCTGGAAGTCACGAATACGAAAGGCATAGCCATGCTTGCCGGATATGCCTCTGCTGCCTCAACAAGCAAATGGGGCATTGTATCCCAGACTCCTAAAGAATCTGTGATGGAGCCAACCTTTGAAATGGCCAGGCAAGTAAGTTTGATTGCCATTCTCTTTATGCTGTTTGTATTCGCCCTCTCCCTGATCATGCTGAAAAAAATTGTAAATCCGATCAGAAATCTAGCTCTATACGCAAAGCAGATGACGACCGAACCATCTCGTCCTGTGCCGCAAATTCCCAACTGGTATTTTGAGTTAAAGGAATTAAAGCGAGCTATTTTAATAGCTGTGGATTTTTATCAGACCAAACTGACGAATGCGGAAAGTGAGTCGAACCTGGATCCGCTTACCGGTTTCTACAACCGCCGTTTTTTAGAAAAAAAGATAAGTGAGCTCGATAGGTACTCCATCATTTTATTTGATATTGACCATTTTAAAGCAGTAAACGACCAGTTTGGCCATCAAGCGGGAGATGAAGTATTAAAATTTCTGTCTGATTTAGTTAAAAGGGAAACGAGAGCAAGTGATCTGTGCTTCCGCATAGGCGGTGAAGAATTTCTAATCATCCTTCCAGAAACCGATATCTATATCACGGAATCTGTTGCAGAACGGATAAGGAAAATCACTGAATACACTTTAAGCCCCTCCGGAAAACCAGTCACTGTTTCCATGGGAATTAGCAGCTATCCCGCTGCAGCGGACAGCTTTTCAGAGTTATTGAACAAAACAGACCAGGCGTTATACAAGGCCAAACATGAGGGAAGAAATAGAGTGGTTATCGCCTTGTAAAATAAAGAGGGCAAGCTTTGAGTGAATATCTCTCAAAGCTTGCCCTCCTTTTATGCTACATCTCTAAATCCGTAAACGCATACGGCAATAAATCTTTTAATGTCAGTTCCAATATTTCTTGCTTCTCATTTGTTAAGTAGACTGGCATATCAGGCATACAGAACTCGGCTAACACCTGTCTGCATATGCTGCACGGCGGAAGAAAGTCTGCCGTATCACCAGCTACAGCAATAGCTTGAAGATCACCTTTTTTGTAACCGTTAGCAATTGCAGTGAAAATAGCTGTTCTCTCAGCACAGTTTGTTGCACCTAACGAAACATTTTCCACGTTAACGCCATTAATGACAGTGCCGTCTTTCAGCAATAATGCAGCTCCAACCGGAAATTTGGAATAGGGAGCATAAGCTCGTTCCTTCATACTGCGCGCACTTTCCATCAATTGCTCTTTATTCATGGTACCCATCCTTTTCAAAGAAGAATGAACTTTTCACAGTCCCCTTAGGCCAATGTAAAATTGGCAGGATTATTATCATATTATTTTTTGAAATGTTTGTCAATACCAGCGGTAAGGTTCTCCGCCTTAAAGGCATAACCCACTTCCTCCTTTGATATGTTATACAAATGAATATTTTGTATGGGAGGAAGATAAATGAAAAAAATCATTTTGTTTGCAGACCCTGGCATTGATGATTCTGTTGCCATCATGTATGCCCTTCTCAATCCCGGCATCAAGGTGTTAGCTATCGTATCGAGTTACGGGAATGTCACTAAAGAACAAGCAACAGACAATATCGCTTATCTGCTCCGACTAGCCGGCAGGAAAGATATCCCTATTATCGGCGGAGCTAATAGTCCTTCATCAGGGGAGATCCCAAGGTTCTATCCTGAAATTCATGGTGAAGAGGGATTGGGTCCTATACGCCCTCCGGTGGATGTGCAGGGAGAGCTGACGAATTTTTCGGAGCTCTACAACATTATAAGAATGAACCCGGACGTTACTGTAGTAGATGTGGGGAGAAATACCTCATTAGCTGCACTTTTTATATTAGGGGAAAATATATCCGACGTCATTAGGGAGTTTTATATTATGGGCGGTGCTTTTTTGGTTCCTGGAAATGTAACTTCTTCAGCAGAGGCAAATTTTTATGGTGATCCCGTTGCCTCACAGGTAGTAGTAACCAATATGGATAATATCTATATTGTCCCGCTTAATGTTACGAACAAGGCCATCGTTACAATGGAACATATTAATATGATACAGAAGCTGACTGACAACCCGCTGATTCAGATTATGGATGAGGCAATGGAGTACTATATAGAAGCTTATAAAAAACTCATTCCCGGGATTAACGGTGCTCCATTACATGATGTTTTAACACTGTTCCTCATGGTCAATCCTGAAATGGGAAGCTCCATTAGAAGAGATGTAAAAATATTAACAGCGGATGAAGGAAGAGGGACATCCATCGCTGATTTCAGAGTCAGCTCCAAGCCTGCTGAAAAGAATATAAATATTTTTCTGGATTTTAATTATCAGGAATTTATTGAAGATTTTATAAAAGTAATGAGTTCTTAAACAGAGAAGCAGGTCATTTATTGTTTCGCTCGTGTTTCTACCTCAGTGTCTGAAGGAGCACCAAATTCGGACTTATTCACTCGGATTTTTTCCTCCCCTGTCTGAAAGAGCGCCCTGTTCGGACTCGTTCGCTCGGATTTCTTCTCCTTATGCGAATGAGCCTGCTCCTTTAGCTCCAAAAATAATCGCCCATGCCCTTTTGGTTTTACACCGTTTTTTTAGGGGTAGAATTGCTGTTCACTGAGATCCTGAATATATTTAATGGATTATTCACAAAATCTATAGGAAGACGAGCAGATTGGACTGAACAGCATGTGGAAAATTTATAAAAAGGATATTAGAAGTATTTTTACGAACTGGGTTGCGGCAGTATTAATCGGAGGTTTGACGTTGCTGCCTTCTTTATATGCCTGGTTTAACATCGAGGCTTCCTGGGATCCCTATAGTCAAACGAATCAGCTTCCAGTAGGAATAGTGAATGAAGATGCCGGAGCAGTGGTTCGCGATAAAGACATACATATTGGAAATGACATCGTCAAGGAATTGAAGAAGAACGATAATATGGACTGGCACTTTGGAGACCGGAAAGACGCGATGGATAAGCTGGAATACGGCGACTATTTTGCCGTCATTGTGATTCCGGAAAATTTCTCTCAGAAGCTGGGAAGTGTCATTGAAGATCAGCCCGAAAAAGCGAAAATCGAGTATTATGTGAATGAAAAAATCAATGCCATTGCACCTAAAATCACAGAAAAAGGTGCAGGCGGGATTGTCGATACGGTTACAAGCAATTTTATCTCGACCGTGAATGGAACTATTTTTGAGAAGTTTAATGAATTGGGTCTGGAGATTGAAAAAGACCTTCCGGATATAAAGCGGTTCGAAGAGTATGTTTTTCAAATGGAGGAAAAACTTCCTGAAATCCATTCCTTATTAAGCAGCTCCCTGTCAGATGCGGAAAATGCCCAAAAAATGATTGATAAGGCACAAGCACTCGTTCCCGATGCCAAACGTGCAACAGGCAACGGTCTGCAGACAATTAATGAAACGATGAAATTTATAAATGAGGCTGAGAATCGCCTGAATGCAATGGAGCCCCAAATTCAGGAGAATCTGGAGAATGTGCAGAATATGGCGGTAAAGGTGAACGATTTTATCTCTTCGGTTCAAACCTCTGATTTGAAACTGGACCAGGGAAAGGAAATTAGCAATAGAATCAATGAGCAGATCGCGGGTTCGCTTCAGAATATCGAGACTATCGAAACAGCACTAAAGCAGCTGCAGGAATCTAATATTGAACAAGGCACAAGCCAGAATCAGGAACAAATCAATCAGGCTCTGGAACAATTGGCTGCATTAAAGCAGGAAGTGCAGACGATCCAGGCAAACGGGCAGAAGGTCAATGCCTTTCTTTCAGACAAGCAGCAGGAAGCGGATGATTTAATCACCCGGCTTCAAGAAAATTCAGCTGCAACTGCAGGCAGGATCGACGCATTCGTTAAAGAATATAATGAAAACATCCGTCCAGCCATCAAACAGGAAGTGGCCAGCGCCAAGGAAACATTGAGTAATGCCCGGAATATCCTGACTGAAATACAATCTGCCATTCCTGAAATCGAAAAAATCCTTGCTAAAACAGAGGGGAACTTGGGCAAAGGGAAAGAAACTCTTAAACATATACTAGGAGAATATCCATACGTTAGTTCAAAGATCAATCAATTAGCCGATCGGATTCGGGATATCCAGGGCGAGACAGACATCAACGAGATCATAGAGCTGCTGCAAAATGATCCCGAAGCAGAGAAGGGTTTCTTCGAGGAACCTGTTCAGCTCAATAAAAACAGCCTATTCCCAATCCAAAATTACGGAACAGGCATGACTCCCTTTTATACCGTACTTGCGATATGGGTAGGTGCCCTTCTATTAATTTCTCTATTGGCTACAGGTGTCCATCATCCTGAAGTCTTAACGGGAAAACAAATCTATTTCGGCAAACTGCTCACATTCCTAAGCATTGGATTTGCACAGACACTGGTCGTAACCATAGGGGATATCTTCATTCTCGGAGTGGATGTGGCAGCACCGGTATGGTTTATCCTGTTTGGACTGGTAAGCAGCTTAGTGTTTATATTAATTGTTTATACATTAGTATCTGTATTTGGCGATGTAGGAAAAGCCATGGCGATTGTCTTGCTGGTGCTGCAGATTGCGGGTGCTGGCGGAACCTACCCGACCGCCTTGCTTCCGGAATTTTTCCAAACCATCCACCCCTTCCTGCCCTTCTCTTATGCCATTGATTTAATGAGAGAAGCTGTTGGAGGCATTGTTTGGGAGAGAGTGTACAGAGATCTCCTGATCCTCATGCTATTCGGTTTTATTGCACTATTAATTGGAAGCTTTCTGAAAGAGCCATTAAGCAGAAAAATGAAAGTGCTGATGAAGAAATCGAAGGAATCCGGGTTGTTTCATTAGGGTCTAAAAGTTTTATTAACCCTCTTGACCTTTTCCAAAAAGTGTATTAAAATCAGTAAAAATATCCAATATGGGCTATGAAAAGGACACGAATCTTTCTTTATTTTCTTTCCAGAGATCAGGGCCACCGGCTGCAAGCCCTGAAGAAACGGGATTGATTTACCGCCTTGGAGCTATTATGGTGAAATGATATAATCAGAGTATCTATAATCGGGGAATCCGTTATCTTTTTGAGCATAAAGCAGTCTTTCGGCATGCTTTATGGAATTAGGGTGGCACCACGACCGCACTCGTCCCTTTTGCTGGGATGGGTGCGTTTTTTATTTTATTTAAAACTATATAATTAGCGTTGATAAGGACACGAATCTTTCTCTGTTTTCTTTTCAGAGATCAGGGCCATCGGCTGCAAGCCCTGAAGAAACGGAATTGATTTACCGCCTTGGAGCTATTATGGGGAAATGAGCTATTCAGAGTATCCATAATCGGTGAATCCGTTATCTTTTTGAGCATAAAGCAGTCTTTCGATATGCTTTATGGAATTAGGGTGGAACCACGGCCGCACTCGTCCCTTTTGCTGGGATGAGTGCGGCTTTTTATTTTAATTAAAACTATATAGTTAGCGTTGAAAAGGACATGAATCATTTTTTATTTTCTTTCCAGAGATCAGGGTCACAGGCTGCAAGCCCTGAAGAAAAGGGAATGATTTACCGCCTTGGAGCTATTATGGGGAAATGAGCTATATCAGAGTATCCATAATCGGGAATCCGTTATCTTTTTGAGCATAAAACAGTCTTTCGATTGCCTTATGAAATTAGGGTGGCACCACGACCACACTCGTCCCTATGTTTGGGAGGAGTGTGGTCTTTTTTTATAACTAATAATCAGGAGGAATTGAACATGGAAGCAGAAAAAATAAATCATAGAAAGTTAGGTCAAGAGCTGGAGCTTTTCACATCCATGGAGGAAGCCCCCGGAATGCCTTTTTTCCTGCCAAAGGGAATGGTGATGCGAAATGAACTTGAAAGTTACTGGAGAAGAAAACACCAGCGGGCAGGCTATCAGGAAATAAAGACACCGATTATGATGAAACAGAAACTTTGGGAACAATCGGGCCATTGGGATCATTATCATGAAAATATGTATTTCTCAAATGTAGATGAACAAAATTATGCGATAAAGCCCATGAACTGCCCAGGTGCGATATTAGTCTTCAACAGCAAACGGAGAAGCTACCGGGAATTGCCTATCCGCTATGCGGAACTGGGATTAGTCCACAGACACGAACTCTCAGGTTCTTTAAATGGACTGTTAAGAGTTCGGTCATTCACTCAAGATGACGCGCATTTATTTGTGAGGGCTGACCAGATTGAAGCGGAGATTGATAAAATACTTGTCCTAATTGATGAATTCTACTCCCATTTTGGTTTTGACTATAAAGTTGAACTCTCAACACGCCCAGAGGAATACATGGGATCTCAGGAAATGTGGGACCGTGCGGAAGGGGCTTTGGAATCTGTTTTGAAAAACAAAGAAGTTAACTATCAGATTAATCCTGGCGATGGGGCATTTTACGGGCCGAAAATTGACTTTCATATATTGGATTCACTCGGCAGAAGCTGGCAATGCGGTACAGTCCAGCTGGATTTTCAAATGCCGGAAAAGTTTAATTGTGCTTATGTAGGTGAAGATAACAAACTTCACCTTCCCATTATGATTCATAGGGCAATCTTTGGTTCAGTTGAACGTTTCATGGCCATTCTAATTGAACATTTTGCTGGCGATTTCCCACTGTGGCTGTCACCCATCCAAGCAAAGATCATTCCCATCTCAGATGCCCATGCAGAATATGCAGACTATGTAAAATCACAATTGGAATTATCTGGTATTCGCACAGAAGTCGACTTCAGAACAGAGAAAATGGGACTCAAGATCAGGGAAGCCGAAAAACAGAAAGTTTCCTACATGCTGGTGATTGGTGATAAAGAAATGGAGCAGCAATCCTTGGCACTGAGAAAACGTAAAGAAGGAAATATCGGTGTGATGAGCATTGAGGAAGTAATTGAACGGTTTGTAAATGAACTAAACGGCGGCAGATAAGTTTTCAAGCTCAGAAGGAATCTAATCCTTTTGGGCTTTTCTCTTTATTTACAAATAATCTATCTCTTTTATTCCTTGCAATAGTACAGACATGAACACGAAAGGATCTAAGATCAATAAGCTTATAACTGAAAATGTGCTTGAGTTCACATGAAAGGCCCCAACCTCCTTTCACTATCTTTTTAATGATGCAGGAATGTTTGATTGTCTTCCAATGAATCACTCTTCGGTATCTTTGCTTACATATGTATGTTACAATGAAATAAGCTTCAAAACTTTAGGGTTAACTCGACTTTTCTTAGTCACCCCTTTGAAAGGGGATTAAAAAAATGGAGAAAATAAGCGTATTTCTGGATGATTATCGGAGAGCGCCGGATGGTCATGTATTAGTTGAGACCATTGATGAATGTATCCTTTTGCTTCAGACCTATGAAATTGACCACCTTTCTTTAGACCATGATTTAGTAAGCAAATCGAGAAATGGTCTTATGCTTGTTCATATCATGGTTCAAAAACAGTTATTTGCGGATCGAATAACTGTCCACTCTGCCAACTCAGTAGGCGGGAAAGCCATGTATCGTTATTTAAAACAAGCACAGCAGGATTTTGAAATGCCCACTGACATTAAAGTACTTTTACGTCCACTGCCCCTCAACTACATTCCGCCAAACTATCTGCACAACTATTAGAGTCCATCGACAACCACCTTTTCTCCTTAGTCACAGGAATTAAATAAATCAATAGTGTATAGGGAGCAGAGTTAATCGACTGCTTCCTTTTTTTATTTCTTTAAAAGTTAAAAAAATCCGCTCCTCCCATAAGAGGAACGGATTGATCAGATTTACTGCTTTTCGTTCAAGTATGCCCATGCATATTGCACATAAAGCTCTGCACCTGTCGCTAGGGCGTCTTCATCAATATTGAATTTGCCGTGGTGGTGAGCCCACTCTGTGTCTTTCTTCGGGTTGCCGCTGCCGACAAGGGCGAAGCTGCCAGGTGCTTGGTCCAGATAAAAACTGAAATCTTCGGCCCCCATTGTGGGCTTTTCAGTAAATAGAACATCTTCCCCGAAAGCTTTAGAGGCAACCTTTTGGACGAGCTGCGCACTGTATTCATCATTGATTACTGCCTGTGAACCCCGAATGTATTCCACCTCTGCTTTAGCACCGTAGATAGCTGCCGTATTTTCAGCATAATGCTGCAGCTGTTTTTCAATATGATCTCTTGTTTCAGGATCGAAGCAGCGGACTGTCCCCTCGATGAATGCATTTTCAGCGATGATGTTGAATCTTGTACCCACAGTCATTTTACCAATGGAGAGTACGGCCGGCAGCTGGGCATCAATGGTTCTGGACACCACACTCTGCACATTCATGACAAAAGAAGAAGCAACCACAGCTGCATCAATGCAATCATGCGGCATGGCCCCGTGCCCGCCTTTCCCTTTGAATGTCACCTTAAATATATCAGCTGATGCGAAGGATGGCCCGGGCGTACAGGACACTTTATATGTTGGCATTTGCGACCAGATATGGATGCCAAAGACATTGTCCACGCCTTCCATCGCTCCCTGTTCCACCATCATCTTTGCCCCTTTCGCCACCTCTTCGGCTGGCTGGAAAAGCAGGCGGACAGTCCCCGGCAATTCTTCTTTTATCTCATTTAATGCCTTGGCAGCAACCAGCATCATCGCAGTATGAGCATCGTGTCCGCATGCGTGCATTTTGCCGTTCTCCATGGATGCATAAGGAAGGTCCTTATTCAATTCCTCCACCTGCAGTGCATCCATATCTCCCCTTAAAGCTACCGTCCTTCCAGGCTTCCCGCCTGCAATTTCAGCAATGACACCCGTTGGTTCTGTCCTTCTGTAAGAGATGCCTAAGCCATCCAGATACTCACAGATAAATTGAGTCGTTTTAAATTCCTCCCATGACAATTCCGGTTCACGATGCAATTTTCTGCGCAGTTCCGTTAATTCATCACTATATGCCCCAATCAATTCCTTTAGCCTGTTATGAATCATCTCTTATTCCGCCTCCGTTAGCTCTATTGCTGCCTCAAACAAAATCTGAACTGCTTCGGCAATATGCCGGGAATCAGACCATTCTTCCGGACAATGGCTCAGTCCATTTTTGCTTGGAATGAACAGCATTCCGGTACTTGTGTAATCAGCAAAAACCATGGCATCGTGTCCGGCGCCGCTATTCATGGAGCAAGAAGGGAAACCAAGTGTACTGCTTTTCTCCTTTAGCAGACTGACAATCTCTTTATTCATCTCTTTTGGCTGAATATATAACAGCTGTTCAACCGTTATTTCTAATCCGCTATCAAGATAGGACTCTGCTAATTCCTTCACTTTCTGAATGACATTCTGAACATGTTCCTCCCTGCCGGAGCGTATGTCTACAGAAAATACTGTTTGATCGGGTATCACATTGGCTCCATTTGGATACACCTGCAATCGTCCCGTTGTTACAACCGTCCCTTCTCCTTCTGCCGCAGCAAGCCCGGGAAATTGGGCGATCATTCCGGCAGCGGCAACCAGCGAATCCGACCTTCTGTCCATCGGAGTGGTCCCTGCGTGCCCGGCCTTCCCTTTTACGGTTACTTCCAATTGTGTTAAACCGACAATCGTTTCGACTACTCCGATTGGTATATTCTTTTCTTCTAAAACTGGACCCTGTTCGATATGCAATTCCAGGTAAGCCTTTACTGTTTGAGGGTCACGAACTTTCGGGAGAGATGGATCCAGCCCGATTTTCTCCATGGCTTCAACCGTCGTTATGCCATCTTTGTCTTTCAATGCTTTGAAGTCTTCCTCAGCCAGCAAACCGGTCATTCCGCGCGAACCCATTAAGCCGCCGCCAAACCTGGAGCCTTCTTCTTCGATAAGAGCAATAACCTCCAGAGGATACTTCGGCGTTAATCCATACTCAGTAAAAAGTGCGGCCACTTCAAGTCCTGCTACAACTCCGGCAGGCCCGTCATAGGATCCCCCATTCGGCACAGAATCAAAGTGAGAGCCGACCAGAACACTCGGTGCATCTTTTAAGGAACCATCAAATTTTCCAAAAATATTGCCCAATCCATCTTCACGCACAGTCAAGCCGGCTGCCTTCATTTTTTCTTTAATATACTGCCGTGCAAGCAGATCCTCCTGACTATATGTCAGCCTGGTTGTCCCTCTTCCAGGAGTTGCCGTATAATTGCTTAATGTGTCAATATGACTTTCTATTCTCTCCTGTACTTTTTCCAGATTCACATTTTTCCCTGTCTGAACATCACTCATTTCAATTCCATCCCTTTCTTATAAAAGTCCGACAAATATTCCGGCCAGCACGACCGACACAATGGTCACTGTGATGAATCCGCCGACAAGCATAGGCGGCAGCATATTGCTGGTCAGCATTTCCCTTTCTTTTTCATCCTCGGTTAATGCTTTAATGACTTCATTTGTAATAATGTAGTCAGCCGGAAACCCATATAATGCCGTCAGTGAAACAGCAAAAGCCATTTCCTTGCTCACTTTTAAAAGTTTCCCTGCGATAAATGAGAAGACATACATTCCGATTACACCCAAAATAATGGTTCCGGCAAGCGGATAGATAATTTCAAGCATCATCCCTGGTGTAGCCTGCTTTAAGCCGTCAAAAATAAAGAGCATTAGAGCCATGATCGCAAAACCGAAGCCATTTGCTTTTTGCAGCACCTGCTTTTCAAGAAAGCCAATGCTTGTGGCAATCACCCCGAACAACAGGCAAAGGACAAATGGACTGACACTGGCAACTGGAGCCAGCAATGTCGATGTCAGATAAGCAAGGTAGGATACTACTGCCAATCTTAAAAACTTGAAGAAATCTGTATTATATTTCTCAGGCATATTCTTAAAAAGCTTAAGTTCAGGTTTTGAAACTGTCATTGATGCTGCAGCCGTCTCTTCAGCTGCAGGCCCCTGGGCCTTATAAGCAAGCTGACCGCTGCGGTACTGCTTCAAAAGCCGCTTTCCTTCTTTTTTCAGGACGATGGATGTAAGCGGATATCCCGCAAATCCCTGCATCACATAAATCACGATGGCAAAAACCGATAGTGAAGCCAGTCCCGCTTCCTTCGCTCCCTCCGACATGATCAGAGCAGATACCACACCTCCAACCAATGGCGGAATAGCGACAACCACCGTTTTAAATCCAAAGATAAATGTTCCGATTCCTAGTAATATCGCAATAATTCCTAAAATCCCTGATAAAGCAATCACAATCGTCTTCCACTGATTTTTCAATTCCTTAATCGAAAGCAATGTTCCCATATTGGTAATCAATAGGTACATCATCATCGTTGCCACAACAGGCGGAACCCCTGCCAATGCCACGATATCCTGCGGAAAGAATGTCCAATAACCTGCAAGGAACAGTACGGCACAGACAAATATGGATGGCACCCAAGCCTTAGTCCGGACTGCAACCAGATCTCCAATAAATAATATAAGTAAAAGAATAACTAACGCTAACAGCTGTGACATAAACCCTTCCCCCTCTAAGTTGAATACCTATTCATTCGTGTTTCGAAAAGTATATATTGTTAGAATAATAATACAATTATACTTTTCAGTCAATTTAAATTATTAAAAATTTTATGGAACCGCTATCATCATGACTTCTGCATGAGAAAGTCATAAAAATCAATTTAGCAAAATAATAATATTATTTTAAAATTCTATTGAAACCAAAAAAACCCGCCAAAATGACGAGTTTTCTCCATTTTTGAATAGCCGAAGACTAGTTTCTGGGATCAACATAATCCGGATAATCGGTGATGACGGCGTCCACTTCCATTTCGAACAGGAAGTCAGCAGCTTCCTGGCTGCGCACTGTCCATGAGCCAATTTGCATGCCAAGAGAGTGAACCTGATTCACTAATTCTTCGCTGACAATTCCATAGCTTGGATTAAACCAATCAGCATAAGCTGAAAATTCCTTTAATGCTTCCGCCGTTGTATCGGCACGGTTAGATGTCAGTACACCAATGGGCACTTTAGGAAGAAGCTGATCCATTGTTTTCATAGAGTCGAAGTTAAAAGACTGGATAATGATTTTTTCATTTTGCGGCTTATCAAGATTTCTTTCTTTTAATGCATCTGCCACTTGTTCTTCAATGCCGGGATAAAGCTCTGGAGCCTTCAATTCTATTAATATTCCAACCTTGCCATGGTAGCGATCCAGAATCTCTTCAAATGTCGGGATTGGTTCTCCGGCAAATTGTTCCCCTTTCCAGCTGCCGGCATCGAGACTTCTTAAAAAATCAAACGTTAAATCCACTACTTTTCCGGTTCCATTTGTTGTACGATCCACAGTTGTATCGTGGATTACCACTAATTCGCCATCTTTACTTCTTTGAACATCAATTTCAATATAATCAGCTTTCATATCTACAGCCAGATCAAAGCCGGCTATCGTATTCTCAGGTGCATACCCTGTGGCACCGCGGTGCGCTATATTATCCACTTGTTTCCTTTCCCCTGTTGTCGGTTCTGCTGCGAACGCCTGGCTGATTGGGCTGAATAGCAGAGAAAAAGCCACCCCTGTACCAATTAATAATTTTTTGTTCACGCTCTCCATCTCCTATCTAAAATATGTATTCAACCATATTCTAGAAAAGGAATGTTGAAGGGGTGTGTGATTATTTTTATGGCTAAATAAAGACCATGTTAACAAAAACCAGCCTTTTTCCTTACGTTTTTTTACAAATCCGCTTGTGGAGATTGAATAGAAATGCTCTTTTATTTCGCTTCTTACTGTACATGAACCCCTTTTCCCAGTTCTCTATTGCCGTTTTCTGAATCCCACTCTATTATTGACTGTCCAATCCTCCCATCCATACTCTATAATAATAAAAACAAATACTTGCGAATGACTGCTGCGGGAGAGAACGTAACGTACGTCACCGAAGGGGTAAATCTATAGGAAAGACGAATCTGTCAGGTACAAGGACAGAGATACTTGATTAGGGGGATTGTATGGTTTGGGATGTATTGAACGTGATCGGAACAATTGCATTTGCAATGAGTGGGGCAGTCGTTGCACTGGAAGTAAAATACGACATTATGGGTGCCTATGTTTTAGGATTAATTACAGCATTTGGCGGCGGTGCTATTAGAAACCTTTTTACCGGCATTCCGATTATAGAATTATGGCAGCAAACGACTCTTTTTATTGTTGCCCTAATTACCATCAGCTTTGTCATTATATTGCCAAGCAGCGCTGTTCAGCTTTTGACGAAATGGAGCATCTTTGACTCAATTGGCTTGTCAGCCTTTGCTGTCCAGGGAGCTATGTATGCACAATCAATTGATTTACCCTTATTTGCTGTTATGTTCTCCGCGGCCATAACCGGTGCCGGCGGAGGCATGATCCGCGATGTGCTGGCTCAGCGAAAGCCCATTGTTTTACGTGATGAAGTATATCTTTTATGGGCCATCTTTGCCGGGTTTATCATTGGCCTTGATTGGTTGTCAAAGTCTTATCATTTTTATATTCTTTTTGCTGTTACTTTAATGCTTCGAGGAATTTCGCATCATTACAGCTGGAGATTGCCTATCAAATCTATTCAAAAACAATAAGAAGCTAAAAACGATTCCTTTAAACATAAAAGCTCACATCAGCGTGAGCTTTTGTTTTCTTCCTTATTAAAATAATGGCAAACGACATATCCCACTGATTTTGCGGCAACAAGCATCGAACCTTCATCGATATCAAATTTAGGGTGGTGATTGAAGTATGGTTCTTCCGTTCCCTTTGGAGTGCACCCAATATAAAAATAACAGCCAGGGACCTTCTCCAAATAATGCGCAAAATCGTCCGATGGTGCCATTTTAGGAAACTCTTTTACCTCCAAAATGTCTTTATCCCCGGCTGATGCCAGCGTACCTGCAACAAACCTCGTCAATTCAGGATCATTATACAGCGGCGGGTAGTCGGGTTCATATGTCAGCTCACAGCTTACACCAAATAACTCCTCAAGTCCGTTTACAATGCGGTGAATTTCTCTATTCATCACATCCTTTGTTTCATCATTGGAATAGCGTACATCCCCCTCAATTTCGATATGATCCTTGATCACATTAAAACTCCCTTTACCGTCAAATGAACCGATTGTCACTACACCGGCATGAAACGGATCCACTCTTCGGCTAACAACCGTCTGGATAGCTGTTACAAAGTAAGCGCCTGCAACAATAGCATCGTTTGCTTTATGCGGGGAAGAACCGTGTCCTCCGCTTGCCTGCACCCTAAGTTTAAAATAAGCGCGGCCATTAAAGGAATATCCGCTGTGATAGCCAACAGTTCCAGCGGGGGCGATTGGCAAAACATGTATGCCAAAAATGGCATGGACATCATCGAGAAATCCTTCTTCAACGATGCTTTTTGCTCCGCCTGGAGGCTCTTCTTCCGCATGCTGATGGATTATTTTGACGGTGCCATGGATCTTATCTTTTAATTGGATGAAACAGTCAGCCAAAACCATAAGGTATGCTGTATGTGCATCATGGCCGCAAGCATGCATGATCCCTTCCTTTTTTGATTTAAACGGAACATCCAGCTCTTCTTTAATAGGAAGCGCATCAAAATCAGCCCGAAGTGCCACGGTTTTTCCCGGCTTTCCACCCTCAATAGTGACAACAATGCCATATCCATTCCCTGCATTTGTTATCAGATCAACATCTTTCCCTCTGTAAAAATCAGCGATATAGGCTGCCGTTTTTTCCTCTTTGAATGAAAGCTCAGGATTCTGGTGTAAATAACGGCGTATCTTAATCATCTCTTCTTCTCGTTCTTCCAGCATTTTCATTAATTGATCAATCACCAAAATCATCTCCTATCCTTGCTGGAACCTAAATACCTGTTACTGGGATTCCCTTTCATAATACTAAAAAGAAGAAGAGCATTGTGCAAATCCATTGCTCTTCTTCTATATTCTCTGTATTTACACTTTTCACTCGTTCTCACTGTTCACTTTATATGTTGATTGCTAAATCGCAGCCATCTTTTTGAATTCCTCTTTCAAAATAATGCCCAGAATTAAACCAGGGCTCTATAAACCTCCACAATTGGGCGGTTTGTCCTTTTCCCCCTCAGCGAAATCACAGCCTTCAGCAACTGATTCAAGGCCATAGTCTGTATTGCTTATCTCATATGAATCCTGGGCATTTTTTCGGATATCCTCGAGCGGCTTTTCTTTCTTTTCTCTCATATCTTCCCTCCTAAGTTTTTATTAAAAGTTTTTTCTTAGATGAGAAATATTATTCGTGTTGAGGTTTGGAGCAGCAGCTTCTAATATGCTATAGCGCCATATTTCTGCAAAAAGCCACTGTAATTAAGAAATACCGGAAGCTTGAAAAATACCCTAGTACAAACGAAAAGCACAACCCGCAATATGAAATGGCTTTTCTTGTAAGGATGCTGAGGAGAATTTAAAGCTCAATTTGTTTAATTACTTTCGCTGGATTTCCGCCAACTACTACATTCTCTGGCACATCTTTCGTAACAACTGCACCTGATGCGATCACCGCATTGTTGCCTATTGTTACACCTGGATTAATGACTGCACTTCCCCCGACCCACACATTGTTTCCAACCGTAATCGGCTTAGCATATTCTCTGCCTGAATTGCGTTCAGCGGGATGAAGCGGATGCGTTGCCGTATAGATATGTACACCGGGAGCAAGCATGCAATTATCTCCAAAACGCACTTCACAGACATCCAGGATGGTACAGTCAAAGTTCGCAAAAAAGTTTTCACCTACATGAGTATTATAGCCGTAATCAAATCTGATATTGGGCTCCATATATACGTTTTCTCCGGTAGACCCAAGCAGCTCCTTTAATAACTTTATTCGCTTTTCCCCTTCAGTCTCCAGAGTCTGATTGTACATTCTGACCTTTCGTCTTGCTTCCTCGCGTTCCTTTAATAATACCGGATCGGCAGGATCATACATTTCTCCGGCCAGCATTTTTTCTTTTTCTGTTTTCATTTTATGACCTGCTTTCAAATACATTTTCAAATACAGAACTGAAAAAAGGACAGTGTACCTGTCCCCGTGTCCCCTTTAGCGTGACGCTTTAGGCGGCTGGCAAACGTCACATTTGCGCTGGTGATTATTTTTAAATTTCGTAAATGTTTTTTCAAACTGGCTGCCGCATGCACATTGAAAAAGCAGCTTTTGAGAAAAACCATGATATTCCGTCGATAGCAGCTTACTATCCGAGTTTTTCTCAACGAAATCGTTAATTTTGCTGATGTTCCATCGTTTATTCATTACCTTACCCTCCATATTGAATCGCTGAGCGGACATCCGTTCCATTATTAGCGCATTTCATCATTCCTAAGTTCCTCATTATAACACAAAGGGACAGGTTCATTGTCTAACCCAGCCCCAATTGGTTTAGCATCTTACATATTTCCTTTTAAAGCCAATCTTTCCTCTATCTGCTTCCTTTTGGATATTTTCTGAGGCCTGCAGAATGGTACTTTTTTTCTTATCCCGTTTCATTTCGACCGGCCCAATGGCTTTTGCAATCTCAACCGCCTTTTCATGGAGCGGCAAATAAGAAACACCCACTGTATAGACAAAATTATTCATGGCGGATTTCGTACGCTCCGGAGAATTGTGGATGGTGTCTTTCACTTTATCAAGCATTTTGGCCAGCTTCTCTTCAGAAAATTCAGCGTCCGGACGATTTCCCAAAAGCCAGCAATAGCAGCTCCAGCCACCTGACATCCGCAGTTCTTCCCCGCTTTCGATCCATTTGTCGGCAACATCCTGTGCAATATCTGCTTCAGCTAATGTAACGGCCACTACATAATCGGACAGCATGTAAAAATAAGCAGCATCCATCCAGCGGTCAAAATCCGCTTCGGTCATGGCCTCAGGATCTGCAATGACGCCTGCAAAGTACATGGCATCGTAGTTCCCTGTGGCGTATAACTCCTCCGCCAAAGGCTGATTTCTTTTAATTTTTTTAGCTATCGGTTTCATTCCACCTGTTGCAGCACCAAAAAGCGGCTCATGTGCTCCGTTAGATATGTACATTTTCTTGGTCCGTTCCTTGCCGAGAGCCTCAAGCTCCTGCATAACCGTCTGTAAATCCATCTTTTTAAGCACTTCCTTCTATTTAAATAAAGTTAACAGCAAAAGACTGATTCGCTTCAAGAACCCAAATATTCGGTTTTCAGTTCAATCTCTTTAACTTCTTTATCGAAATAGACCTTATAGGCCATGGCATCCGGTCTAGAACTTACGATTCGGCTGACCTCCTCCTCAATGAAGTGGATAGCCACTCCATCATCCGCTGCAATTCCAGGCTTTATTTTATCAGAAGCCAAAAGCTCATGATAGGCTGGCCTTCTTTCCGCTTCTCCGTCGTAATGAGGGCAATTGCTTCCTTTCAAAAAGCCGAGGCATGTTAATGGCTCCAGTTTATCTCCATAAGAATCCGTAACCCCTTCTTCAAACCAGCAAATGGAGCCCGCACTGATGCCGGCTAATATGATCCCTTGGTCCCATGCCTTTCGTAAAATCTTATCTAATCCCCATTCTTTCCATAAAGCCAATAAATTCTTCGTATTTCCGCCTCCAACATAAATGATATCTTTATCCAGTATAAACCCCTCTATATCTCTTGCTGGCGGTTTAAATAATGATAAATGAGAGGGCTGGCACTTCTGTTTTTCAAAAAAGTCATAAAACCATTTAATGCAAACCTCGGAATCCCCTGTTGCAGTAGGCACATAGCAGACTTTAGGATTTTCTTTACCTGACTGACGTAAAATGTATTCATCTAACAATGGATTCTCCAGCTCCATGGAGAACCCGCCTCCTCCTAATGCGATAATTTGCCTCATAACTTATTCCCCCTCAAAGAAATGCTAAATATAAATATTCTCCTTTAATTCCAGCTGTTCCTTGCTACTCATTCTAAAAGTGATTCTGCATAACAAAACGCTTAGGATTTAGCCCAAGCGTTTTGTTATTTAAAAATAAATTTATTAAATTCCTCTACTGTTTCAAAATAATACTTTGAATCTAACTTCATTTGTTCCTTGATTTCAGGGATAATGTGAGACCATCCGGCAGCCGCAAAATCCACATTGCAGCTTCTGGCCATATCCAATCCGGGCTTCAGGTCATCGAGCATTAATGCATCAGTCTCTTGAAGTTCATAGCGCCTTAATATTTCTTTAATTGGATATGGATGCGGTTTTCTTTGATTCTCAGGAAGATCCCAGCCAAAGATGGCATCTGGCACAAATCCACAATGAATGGAATAATCTCTTTCAATTCTGCTTGTCTCAGAATGAGAAACAACCGTCACAATTCCACCTTGCTTTTTAAACTCTTGAACTGTCTCAGCAAACAGCTCATAGAAGTCAGGTACAGTTGACTCGGTATATTTTTTCCATACCATCTGCTGGTGATTTTGTTCCTCATCTGTAAATTTAATAATATCCTTACATAATGCAGTAAATCCCGGATGATAACAATATCTGACGAAATCTTCAAAAGATATAGGTTTATCATTTGGCCGCAAGTCTTTAAGAGCCTCTGCAAATGATGGAAAGTGTATACCAGGTGTGCTTTTTACCCCTGTATCATCATGATCTAAGATTAAACATTTATATTTTAAACCCATAACTGCCTCCTGCAAACCTCTACATTAAAACATAAATAAAATCCAGCATTCATTTATAATTATATTAGCAAAAAGCCCAATTCATTGCGAATTGAGCTTTTTATTTTGACTGTTGTTTGTTTCTCTTAATTTAAACAGAAGGGTTTATGATTCACTCAGCTCAGGCTTCCCGGCTTCCAGAAGCACCTGATCCCGGCCTAAAATAACAGCTAACAGGATAATGAATGCGCCTGTTCCCACAAGAAGCCATTCGATGGCAATGATATCTGCAATCGGGCCAAATATCAGCATGCCAATCGGCATCATGGAGGTGGAGATCATTCCCATGACACCAAACACTCTGCCTAAATAATTTTCTTCAATTTTCTCCTGCAGCAATACAGTTACCGGCGTATTGAAAATTGGCATGGCAATCCCGAAGAACGCCATGAACACTAAATAGATCCAGAAAACCGGCACGATGCCGAGTGCCAGGGTGCAGATCCCCATGATGAGACTGGCAAGGGTCATGGTTCTAATTTTATTTGGGTATCCTCCCCAGGAAGCAATGATTCCGCCTCCAGCCATCATTCCAACTGAAAAAGCAATTTCAATGGCAGTCAGCTCCCACACATCTCCCCCAAAGGTACGGGTAACCTGCAGCGGCGTCAGAAAGGCCGCAGGCGCCATTAGCACGATGAATACGGCAAAGAATAAGAAAAACTTCTTCAGGAAAGGATTACTGTTCACATATTGCAGCCCTTGTTTAAAGTCGCTGAAGTAACTCGCTGTCTGTTCCGCTGCTGCTTTTTTGTGCACAGCAATTTTAACAAACGTCATCAGTGTAACAATGGCAATCGCCGCTGTGATGACATCGATGAAGAAGATGACCTCAAGCGATGCCATAGCGATTAAAGCGGCACTGACCATCGGTGAAACAAACATAATGACAGCCTGTATGCTCCCATTTACTCCATTCACCTTTGTCAGCTTCTCCTTCGGAACAATCTGAGGCAGAATTGCCCCGACAGCAGGAGTCTGGATTCCTGTTCCAAGGGCACGAATTCCTGCCATGACAAACAGCAGCCAGATGGACTCATATCCCATTAAGAAGAGGATGGCGAGTATCAGTGTTGAAAAGGCAATGAGGCCATCTGCTAAAATAATCAGCATTTTCCGATTGTACCGGTCTGCCCAAACACCCGCAGCCGGTGATAAAAAGAAGGTCGGAATGAACCCGCAAATAATGTAGAGAGTCATCATCAAACCGGATTCTGTCGTTAACGTAATATGCCACATAATGGCGTATTGAACGAGGGACGATCCAAAAAGGGAGATCGTCTGGCTGCTTAAAAAGAGAATAATATTCTTCAGCCAATTTTCCTGCAGATTAGAATTTAAGGTACTCATATATTAATCACTCATTTCTATATTTAATAAAAACAAGCTTTGCCTATATTCAGCTGAATCCATCCGATCTCTATATTCTATTTCCGAAGACAGCAAAAAAGAGGAGAAATTCATCCCCTCTTTAAAAAATACCGTTAAATATAGGTTTCCTTAAATAGACAGACCAATCCCGTCGCTCTGAACATAGGCAGAGCCTTCAAACGTATTCAATTAACGATTGAAAAGCGGGCTTCTTAGTCTCATTGATGCTGTCAACAGGAAAACCTCCATTTCATTATAATTACATTTATCATACCAGCAGAGAACCGTTCACGCAATAGGGACTCAGGGACAGGTTCCAAGTCCCAGTCGGGGGCGTGGGTGTCTGTCCCCGCGTCCCTACTTATAAACTTCATCTCTGGAATGAAACCCATCTGCAATAATGGTGCTATCCATGTTGTGTTTATCAACAGCAATAGGCGAAAGAAGGACTGAAGGCACTTCAATTTTGCCATTATTAATTTTTCGGGTTGTTTCTACCTGTTCACCCTTTGCTATTCTGACCGCAAGTTCAGCAGCTTCTTTGGTCAGTGTGCCGATAGGTTTGTATACTGTCATCGTCTGCGTGCCTCTGATGATCCGCTGGGCAGCGGCAAGCTCGGCATCCTGCCCGGCTACAGGGATTTTTCCTGCCAGCCCTTGCACCGCCAATGCCTGGATGGCACCGCCTGCAGTTGCATCGTTTGCCGCGATCACTGCATCAATTTGATTTTGATTGGCTTTAAGAGCCTCTTCCATATTCACAAATGCATTCGCCGGTGTCCAATCTCTGGACCACTGATCATAAACAATCTGAATATCTCCTTTATCAATTAAAGGCTGAAGCACGTTAAAGACTCCTCGTTTGAATAAATGTGCGTTATGGTCAGTGATTGCTCCGCCAATATACACATACTTCCCTTTAGGTACCAGTTTGGTGATGGCCTTTGCCTGCAGCTCACCAACCTTTTCATTATCAAAGGATATGTATAAGTCGATATCAGCATTTTTCACAAGCCGGTCATATGAAATGACCTTAATGCCTGCCTCATGTGCTTTTTTGACGATCGAAGCGGTGGCTTCAGCATTATGGGGAACGACAACCAGCAGGTCCACCCTTTGTTTTATTAATGTTTCTGCCTGTGATATTTGAACCGCATCATTCCCATTCGCAGCCATGATCTCCACTTCCGCTCCAAGCTCTTCTATAGCCTCTTTGAACAGATCTCGATCCTTCAGCCAGCGTTCTTCCAATAAAGTATCCATTGAAAAGCCGATTTTAATGGGTTTCTTCCCATCCTCTCCTCCTTGCACTTTGCCTGCCGCAGGT
Source organism: Cytobacillus sp. EB106-05-05-XG126 (assembly GCF_058791715.1). Taxonomy (NCBI): domain Bacteria; kingdom Bacillati; phylum Bacillota; class Bacilli; order Caryophanales; family Bacillaceae; genus Cytobacillus; species Cytobacillus sp. EB106-05-05-XG126. Next base: position 69,435 of record NZ_JBYTDU010000006.1, read on the forward strand.
ATTGCTTTCCCGGGATTTTTTTCGATTGCTGTATCCATTTGGCAGGCTGACAGGAGGCAAACCAGAAACAGTGCAGCCAGAGTCAGCTTCCTTTGAATCTTATCCATCTGTCTTGCCCCTTTTCCTTCCATCAGTCTTTTTTGCCCAGAAGGGTTTTGCGGAATTCCGTCGGTGAGCGGCCGCACATCTTTTTGAAAACCTTGCTGAAATAGTTCGGTTCATGATAGCCCACCTCAAAGGTAATTTCCTTCAGACTTTTCCCGTGATCTGCCATCAGCTTCTTTGCTCTTTCAATACGGCATTCAGTCAGGAAGTCAATATAGTTAACCCCTAGCTTCTCCTTGAACATTTTACTGATATAAATCGGGCTTAACCCCACTTTCCTTCCCAATGCTTCAAGAGAAATATCTTCATGGGAATGTTCGGTTATATATTGTTTCAGCTGATGGACAGTATCCGCTTCCAGCCTGTCGTAATGCTCCATATACGATTTCCTCATCTGTCCTAACAATTCATCCGTTTCAGAGCGAAGCTGCCGGAAATCCTGCGTTTGATAGGCAAAAAATGGTGCAGGAGCTTCAACCCCAATCTCACTCATTACGCGTGAAGCAATCCAAAGCATTTGCAGCACCCGCTGCTGCGCTTGAATCACCCCTGCTCTTTCCGTTTCACAACGCTGAATCATCTCCATTACACGCAAGCTGATTTGCTGCCATTTTCCAAGCCTGACTTGATCGAAAAACTGTTTTTCCCGTTCTTTGGTCAGCTGCAGATCCTCCCCTGCACTAAGTACTGGCACGTCGGAATAAAAACGGTATTTAACAGGAAGAGTTGAATCCAAAGTGGCAATAAGAGATTCCTGATAGGATTGACGGATGGATTGCAGGGAACCGCAAGCATTCCCGATCCCGACGAACCAGCCTTCTGATGACCCTTTTTTTGCAAGAGAAAGAATTTCGCCGGCCATGGATATAGCCTGCGAACGGAATGAATGCTGCTTTTCCCGAAAAACAATGATGGGAAGCTGACGGCCATATAGTGCACCTACCCATGCACTGCCTGCTTGTCTGACCTTCTCTTTGACTGCGGTATAGAGGTGTCCCTGTCCATCGGGAAGCAGGATGCTCATGACAAACTGTTCATCTGTTGAGCGAATATCGAGCATTTCAACCAGCATATCCAGATGAACTTCATGGACATGATCGAACAGCAGCTGTGTCACGACATCTGTCTCAATGACCGGAAGAGCCCTTTGCAGCGCATCCTGCTGGAGCTTTGTCATTTCACGGAACCTCCGCTCTTCCTCAATCTGTTCAAGCACCCTCCCAATTGTTGCTTCAATTTCCGTGATCTTGCTTGGCTTCAGTAAATAATCCTTTACCCCAAGCTTTATCGCCTGGCGTGCATAATCGAATGTATCGAAAGCTGTAATCATGATAAATTTAATATGCGGAATCTCTTCACTGATTTGCTTTATAGCTTCCAGGCCATTCATTCCTGGCATTTGGATGTCCATCAGGATTAATTCAGGCATAAACTCTTTAGCCAGCTGAACGGCCATCTTTCCATTTTTCGCCTGGATGATTTCAACACCAGGAAAGGCTTTCTGCAGAATCATTTCCAGTCCTTCCCGCTCAATTTGTTCATCATCCGCGATCAGAAGTTTTGTCATGCAGCCCCCCTCCTATCTTTCGGTATTTTCATCACTACTTTTGTGCCTGCAGCACTGCTCTCAATGCTCATGACATCGTCACTGCCGTAAAAAAGGCGCAAACGCCTGACTACATTGGTAAACCCGATGCCTGTTGAATTTCCATCTTTCTGAATGAACTGCCCTTGAAGAATCTGTTTAATTTTTAATTCCTCAATTCCTGGACCATCGTCTTCCACTTCTATAATTACACAGTCATTTCCGTCCTGAATGCGAAACCAGATTTTCCCGCCATCTTCCCTGGGCTCGACTGCATAATTAACGGCATTCTCGATGATTGGCTGCAGCGTGAGACCCGGAATGTCCACATTCAGACACGTTTCATCTATAGACATTTTCAAATGCAGACGATCTGTAAATCTGGCTTTTTGAATATCCATGTACTGCTGCAGGACCATCACTTCTTCACCAAGTGTCACGGGCCTATCAAGCCTTTTTAAGTTATAGCGAAGCAGGCCGGCAACACTTACAAGCAAGTCACTTGTTTCAAGAGAACCTTCCAGATAGGCTTTCTTGGAAAGGGTATTTAATGTGTTAAATAAAAAATGAGGGTTAATTTGGCTTTGCAGGTTCAAGAGCTGACTTTCCTTCAGCAGCAACTTGCTTTCCTGCAGCTCATGCTCCAGCTGTGCCTTATGCTGGATTTCTGAAATCAGATTATTGATATTAACCCGCATCCGGTCAAAAGTCTGCGCCAGGAAAGCAATTTCATCATTCGAATCAACCTTTATCGGCAAATGAAATCTTCCCCTTGATAAATCATTGGCTGCCTTGGTCAGCTTCTGCACAGGCTTCGTGATGCTCAAGGAAAAGCCATAGGTCAAGAACATTAAAAGGCATGTGATCATCAGCATGAGCCAAATCCCCAGTTTTTTAATTTCTTCGGATTGTTCAATGATCCCCCGGTAAAACCGTTCATATGTATTCAGTTCACTATCGACCAGTGTCAGCGTCATCTCAGATATATACATGGAGATGCGCGTTGCTTCCGAAAATTCCTTGGCCGAGTCCTCTGTCTCCTTTTCTTTAAAGAAAAGAAGGGAGCGGTCCGTCGTCTCAACCAGGCTATCAATTAGATTCATATAATTTGTCAGTGCAAAATCATTTTCTGAATTTCGCAGATATGAAACTTCACTTCTCACCTTTATCATTTTTTCCTTGCTAGTGTTCAATTTGTCCAAATTCTCCGGAATGGGGGTGATAAAATAGTTATTCAAGTCTGCAATCACCTGCTGGCTTGTCCTTGTAACCTCATTCATCCGAAGGTACCGCTGAAGAATATCGTTATATTGATTCTGAGTTTTCTGATTATAATAAGTAAGTGTGATCCAAATGGCTGCCATGATCAAAAGAATTACAGTCATAAGTGTCCAGATTTTCTTATGTATTTTGTTCATTTCTTTTCCAGCGCTTTTAATATCCTGATATCGGTCAGGTAGCCATCAGATTTCAGCGGCACTTCTTCATCCCTGAGCCATTTTAAAATCAGCTCTGCACTGAGGCTTCCCATTTTCTCAGGGGATTGTTCAATGATTCCATCAAGTTTTCCCTGAGTAAGCAAAGAAATTGAATCCGGACCATCGTCAAAAGAATAGATATAATAAGGTTCAACCAGTGATCGCCTGCCAATTTCATGAATCATCGCTCCGGCTATATTGGCCTTAATAGCTACAAAACTATCAGTATCCGGGTTTTGATTCAGCATGTTCTGAGTGGCAGCAATAATTTCCTCCCTAACATCAGTCGTTTCCGCATAGACTGTCTGGATATTTGGATAATCCTTCAGTACTTCATGGATCCCATCGAGGCGCTGCTGCTGATAATACTCTTTATGCTTGTCGCCCATAAGGATGACTTTTCCCTCATGGCCCATATCGTCAAGAAGCTGTTCTGCAATTAACTGCCCGGCCAGATATTGATCAGAGCCGACGTACGTTTTTCTCAAACTTTCAGATTTGGGCACGTCATTGGCCACTGTAATAATCGGAATTCCATAAAAAGCTGCTTTTATCTTTGCTAAATCTTTGAATTCCTGAGTGTCCAGACCCTGAACAATGATGCCGTCCACTTTTGATTGAATGGCTATCTCCAGCTTTTTTAAAAATTCCTCTTGATTCTTTCCATAGCTTCCCCAGACTTCCAGACTTGCCCCATCCTTCCGTGCTTGTTCCTGTGCAGCAATACCTGCCTTATCCCAAAAAGGGGTCTCTAATTCCTGCGTTATCAGAACCAGCCGGTATTTCACTTCCTGTCCATCTGATGCTGCCGGAAGATCCCGTTCGGATGTAAACGCTTTCTTATAAAGCGTGAATGTGAAATAACCAAGGACGATACATGTTAGACAAAATATTAAAATACCCGTTTTACGCAAGGCTGTATCTCCGTTTCTAAGTATGAATAGTTAAATAATTTTAATTCTATCACCTTTTTAAGGCTGATAGAAGAGTTAGAAAGTGAGAGGATTGTTTGGTGTTAACAAGAGGATAATCAGCGCTTTATGGAATGCTGCCCATCTGCATCATAAAGGCACCCTTGCCGGATGCCCCATTTTCAAAACTATGAATGCAGGAAACTGGTAATCTAGCCTCTCTTCTTCCGAGTCATGACATCAAAGATCACAGCACCCGCCAATACGCCTCCACGGATCATATACTGGAGGGAAACCCCTACTCCGAGCAGATTCATACCGCTGGATAAAGAAGCCATGACCACAGCACCAATAATAGCACCGGTGATTTTGCCCACGCCCCCTGCTGATGAAACTCCGCCAACATAAGCAGCTGCAATGGCATCAAGTTCAAATAATGTCCCGGCAGTAGTAGTCGCTGACTGAAGCCGGGAGGTAAATAATATACCTGAAAGGGCTGCCAGCATCCCCATTGAACCGAAGACTATATACGTAATTTTATTTACATTGATTCCGCTCAGATGTGCCGCTTCCGGATTGCTTCCTACTGCATATATATGTCTTCCGAGCACGGTTTTCGTTGTCAGGAAATGATAGACGACAACCACTAAAAGCATGATGACAACTGTCCAGGAAAATCCGTTGTAGCCTGCGAGGATCCATGTAATATAGGAAATGATAGCTGAAACGAAAACTAATTTGACAATAAAAATCCCTTTAGACACTACCTCGAATTGATAGTTGATCTTTTTCGTCCGGGTGGAAATTTCACTGTATATATACAGTAATATCGCCAGTAATCCCAGAATCAGTGTAAGCAGATGCAGTCCATTCACTTGCATAACGGAAGGAATAAATCCGTTCCCGATTGCGTTAAATCCGTCATCCTTGATGATAATGGTCCCTGTTTTCTCTGTTACCTGAAGAAGGGCTCCTCTGAAGATCAGCATTCCTGCAAGTGTAGCAACAAAGGATGGGATACCAAATTTTGCAACTAGAAGACCGTTGAACAGTCCGACAAAAATACCCAGCGCCAGAATAACCGGAATAGTGATATAAAAAGGCACTCCCATTCCCGTCAGGAGAATTGCAGCAATGGCTCCCAAAAAGCCGGCAACAAATCCGACTGAGAGGTCAATATGGCGAATCACGATAACCAGCGTCATCCCTACTGCCAGAACAGCGATGTACCCCGTTGAATCAAGCATGTTGCTTATATTTCGTGAAGACATAAACAGCCCGTCAGTCATAATGGTGAAGGTGAGCATAATAACGAATAAGGCAATGTACATGCCGTAGTCACGGATATTATCTTTAAATAGCGTCTTCGCTTCGTTAATAAATTCCATTAGATTAACCTCCTATTGCGTAGCAAGCTGCATAATACTTTCCTGATTGGCTTCTTCAATCGACAGCTCACCTTTCATTTGGCCTTCCGCCATGACATAGACACGATCGCTCATCCCAAGAACTTCACCCAGTTCCGAAGAAATCATAATGATGCTCATGCCTTCCTCAATCAATTGGTTCATAATCGTATAAATCTCGAACTTAGCTCCCACATCAATGCCACGCGTCGGCTCGTCCAGAATCAGCAATTTCGGCCCGACAAATAGCCATTTGCCCAGGGATACTTTCTGCTGGTTTCCTCCGCTTAAGTTGCCGACAACCTGTTCAAGAGATGAAGCTTTGATATACATGGACTTTTTATATTCCGCTGTTTCCTTCACTTCTTCGTTATCGTTAATCACTCCATTTACTGCAACCCGTTTGAGATTTGCTGCAGAAATGTTGTTTTTAATGTCCTGTATTAAAAACAGGCCGTCCCCTTTTCGGTCTTCCGTCACATACGCAATCCCTGACCTGATGGCGTCACTCGGATGCTTCAGCGTCTTTGGAACGCCATCCACCAGGAGCTCGCCTTGCAATTTATAAGATTTTGGATTTCCGAAAATACTCAGGGCAAGTTCTGTCCTGCCTGACCCCATCAAGCCAGCAATCCCGACAATTTCTCCTTTTTTAACCTGAAAATTAACATCTTTTACAACCTGCCTGCCCAAATGCACAGCATACGCAGACCAGCTGCGAAGCTCTAGAACAGGATCACCAAACGTCTTGTTCGGCCTCTTCGGATAAATATCTTCAATCTCCCTGCCAACCATGTTTTTGATAATGACATTTTCAGAGATTTCACCTTTTGCTGCGTCCAGGGTACAAATTGTTTGGCCATCACGAAGCACCGTAGCCTTATCTGCAATAGAAATGACTTCCTTCAGCTTATGGGAGATCATAATGCAGGTAATTCCCTGCTTTTTCAGCTCACCTAACAAATCCAGCAGATTTTCGCTGTCATCTTCATTCAATGCTGCAGTCGGTTCATCCAGGATAAGCAGTTTCACATCCTTGCTTAAAGCTTTGGCTATTTCGACCAACTGCTGTTTTCCAACGCTCAGGTCTTTAACGAGTGTCTCAGGGTTCACATCGAGCTTAACCTTATCCAGCATTTTTTTAGCTTCAGCAATGGTCCGGTTCCAATCGACGATTCCCACTTGCTTGATTTCATTGCCCGCAAAAATATTTTCGTAGACTGTGAGATCAGGAAACAAGGCAAGCTCCTGGTAGATAATGACGATTCCTGCCTTTACACTGTCACTAATCTTGTTGAATTGCTGCACACTGCCCTCAAATACAATATCACCCTCATATGTGCCATAAGGATATACGCCGCTGAGCACCTTCATCAGAGTGGATTTGCCCGCTCCATTTTCACCGATTAAGCAGTGTATCTCACCTTTCTCCACCTTGAAATTGACATTGCTGAGCGCTTTAACACCTGTAAACTCTTTGGAGATTCCGTGCATTTCCAAAATATTTTCGCTCATTATGACTCCCCCTTAGCCAAACAGCTATTCAGAAGGAGAAATAGTGATAGACTCATCTATCACTACTTCTCGACCTTTATTGATTAAAGCCCTGTAAATTCATCTGCTTTATAGTATTCAGAATCGATCAATTCATTTTTTACGTTATCTTTGTCGACAACGATTACATCTGTTTGCTTTGCTTTAACTTCAATCTTGCCGTTATCGTAAGATCCAGTTGTCTCAGGGTCTTTGTCTTCAAGAATATCAATCGCCATGCCCATTGCATCTTTTACGAGAGTACGAACATCCTTGAATACTGTCATGGATTGCTTTTCATCAATAACGTATTGAATGGAAGCTTTCTCTGCATCCTGACCTGTCACAAGATAGCTAGATACTGCGCTGTCAGTTCCAAATACATCTGCAATGGAACGGGCAGTTCCGTCATTCGGAGCAAGAATAGCCACATCGCCCTTCAGATCGTCAGAAGCTGCTGTCAAATGGGTTTGCGCTTTGTTCTTTGCTTCGTTAGGATCCCAGTTCGTTGTTACCTGACCAATAATTTTGCTTAGCTGGTCACGGGACAGATCAGCTGTATCTTTCAAAGCTTCGGCTTCGCTTGAGTTAGCAATCTTGAATGTGCCATCTGAAATTTTAGGCTGAAGCACGCTCCATGCTCCCTGGAAGAATAAGAAGGCATTATTATCAGAAGCAGCGCCGGCATATAGGTACAGAGGCACGTCCTTGCCCTTTGCGTTGTCAACTAAATATTGTGCCTGTGCAGCTCCTACTGCAAGGCTGTCAAATGTTACATAATAATCGATTGCATCTGTGTTAGTAATTAAACGATCATAGGAAATGACTTTTACGCCATCCTTCTTTGCGGCTTCAACCGCCGCTGCTGCTGCATCACCATCTTGAGGACAGATGATCAGTACATCAATCCCTTTGTTCAGCAAAGTCTCTACATTTTCTTTTTCCTTAGCCGAAGATCCCTGGCTAAATAAAATTTCAGTTGTGTATTCCGTTCCTTTTAACGCATCTTTAAATCTTTGCTCATCCTGAACCCACCTAGGCTCATCTTTCGTTGGCAAAACAATCCCGACACTTACTTCACTGCTTCCGCCGCCGGTTCCCTGGCTGCACCCTGCTGCAATAAATGCAAATATCAACAGCATAAGAGAAACGACTTTCCACTTTCTTTTCATTCTTTTTCCCCCTTTATAATGGATAAGAATTACCTGTCTACAGGAAAAATTATAACTTTATTCCCAGTTCATGAAAGCGTTATCACTAGCACTCTTTTAATATCACCTGTAATTTTTTATACTTTAATCGAATGTTGCAGCAGTTTTATTTTCCCAATCAAAAAAGACAGCCCTCAAAAGCTGTCCATAAGAAAATGCGTTAATCCTAAGATCAACGCATTTCTCTTTATAAAGCTTCACCCTCCGTTTGTTTCTTACCCGGAGCAAACCACCCAAGCAGCGCAATGGCCACTAATACGCCATAGAAGACGATAGTCCAGCCTGTACTATGAGGAAAATGATGATCAAGGACACCAATATCCTCATGGGCAAGTGTGATAACAGCAAGCTTGACACCAACCCAGGCGACAATCGCATAGGCCGTTGTTTCCAATGCAGGCCGTTTGGCAAGCAGCTTCACAAACCAGGTAGCCGCGAATTTGATCAGGATCAGTCCGGCAATCCCGCCTAAAACGACGACAATAAACTGGCCTCCATCCATGCCGCCGAAATCATCAAGCGGTGAATCCGGCAGTCCAAGTGCCAGTGCAACAGCCGCAAGAATCGAATCGATGGCAAAGGCAAGATCCGCTAATGCAATCTTTCCTACAGTAGGCCAAAATCCTTTCCCGGCTGCGTCTTTCTTCACATCCTCGCGAATATTTTTATTTTCTTTACCGAACTTGGCCTTAATCACATGTTTTAAACCAAGGTACAATAGATAGGCCGCTCCAATGGCCTGTATCTGCCAGACGTTTGCAATAAAAGATATGGCAAACAGCGCACCAAATCGGAAAACAAATGCCATAATGATTCCATAATTGATTGCCCTTTTCTTCTCATCTTCCGGTAAATGCTTGGCAATGACTGCCAGAACAAGGGCATTGTCCGCTGACAGCAATCCTTCCAGTCCAATTAATATCAATAATGCCCAGGCATACTCGAGCCAAATAGACTCCATCCGCGACACTCCTTTCAGGAACAAACAAGTTCTTCATTGATTCGATAACTATAGATTCCCCAAAAATGCTAAAGGAAACCTTAAAATATATATAGAAAAATGGCGTCCTATATTCAGGACGCCATTCGAAAAAACTAATTGTTCAAATCAAAAAGCCCAGGTGCATGTTCATTCGGCATGTCAGGCATTTCTGGGACAGGATAGCCTTTTGGCGGTTCTACAACGGCAAGGTCTCCGCCATTTCTGCTAGGAGTGGTTCCTTGAAAAATTTCACCAATCCGGGTATCATCAAGCCTGAAATTAAACTGGGCATTATGGAAGCCCATTTCAACGTACTTACGGCATTCAGGGTATTTATTTAAATCATAATTAGGAATCGGGAATAGTTTGCCCCAATCAACACCCAGCGTTTCCAGTGCTTTGGCGAAGGCATTTTGATGGGCATTATCCCGCACTATTAGGAAGGCAATCGTTTCCCTCAGTGTCTTATTGCTGCTCATTTCGTAAATCCTTGATTTTTGAAGAACTCCGGTGGATTCAAGAACCACATTATTCAGGAGGTTCGCCACCAGGTTGCCATGGTCATATACCCAGGAGCCATTCCACGGGTTCCCGCCAGCATCGACTGGAAGTGACGCCTTTGCCCCAATAATGAAATGATGCGGATTCGCTCCTCCTTGGATGACATCATCCAAAGGGGCCCCATCTGCTGCCTGGTTGCCCGGCATATCCCCTCCAGCTTCATTCAGAAGCTGATTAATCGTGGATTGGACAAGCTCCACATGGCTCAGCTCTTCCAAAAATATGCCTCTTATCAGATCTCGGTATTGCTTCGCCTTGCCTCTGAAATTCGCACTCTGGAATGAAAACTGCATCAATGTCCGCATTTCACCAAACTGTCCGCCTAATGCCTCCTGCAGCACTCTCGCCGCATGAGGATCCGGCTTATCAGGTACAATCATATTGATTAAATCTTCTTTATAAAAGTACATGGATCATCAATCTCCTTTTACTAAGCATTCTTAATTAGAATGCCTGACGGGCGTCCCATTATTCATCACAGATTGATGTCCCAGCACTCATTTTTTGGAGAAGCAGGACCTTGCATTAATTAAAAAATAAAGTAACAGTAAACCAGCCCGCAATCGTTGAGTAATTCCATTTAATATGTATTCACTTATCTGATTCTCAGTCATGATCACTTACTCTTACCTGCTCTCATCTCTTCATCATTCTAAATAAACGGGCGGCTGCACCACTCTGCAAAAAAAGATGCCGTCATAATGCTTTTGAGGATAAATGGAAATCGGCAGCTGTCCCACCATTCCTGTTTCAAGGAGCTGCCATCTCCGCTTCATCCAACTGCGCTCCGGCAGCCCCTTGTCACATAGCGGCACAAAGCTGTCATGCCGGCAAGCGTCCATAAGCAAACTTTCCAGGTGCTTATTTTTGTAGGCATTAATGGAAAAGTGAACCCTTATCAGGGAAGCAAACTCACCCTCTCCTGCATAAAACCCTATCGAATATACTTGATCACTATATCTGCTGCTGGACAGGAGCTGTCCGACAGTCGTAATTCCCAAAAGGCTTGAGGTCAGTGTTTTGCTTTTTCTAATATGAAAATTATGAGCCCAGACAATGACCTTTTCACCCTTGAAATGCTCTTCTAATAACCACTGCAGATTTTTGTACATATTCGTTCCCCGCATGACACCAGATGCCATCCAGCTTTTTGTATTGATTTCCAGCCACTTCAGACGGTTTTTCAGCCCCTGTCCAATAACCTTCAGGATTTCTTCTCTTTCCAGATCAGCATCAATTACTCTGCTTGCAAAAAGCTCCAGGCATGATTGATATAAACCCATGCACATTCGTATCTTTTCTTTGACCATTTTTGGTATTTTGGCTTGTCCTCTAATCTCCTCATCGATTTCAAAGAATAGGGTTTCTGCCCGATTGATTGAAGAAACCATTTCTTCGTCAGTGTGGAGTTTGAGCCAGTCCAGCATCCTATGGGATACCTGCTGATATGCAGGCTGAATATCCATTCCTGAAATATGAAGGCTATCCGCCCAGGACTCCTGATATAAAGGAAGCATCTCTTCGTTATGAAAAATATCAAGAAGACTGTGCTGAATTTGTTCTTTAGCAGGAAGATCTTTCAGCAGACTTCTGCTTAATACCGCTTCAAGCAGACCACTCTCCAATACAACAGCCTTAAATCCATGGACCTTATGCAAATACTTAATCATATTCACTTTGGTTTTATAAAAATCTCCGATTCCATGGCTGCTCTCTCCCAGCAGCACAATCCTTTTCCCCTCAACATATCGATCCATACAGGAGAAATCAAATGGATCTGTTATTTCACAGCTCTTGCGGGCTATTTGATCTATCCAAAGTGATTTTGTTTTTCGAGTTATGAAGTTCATTAACAAGCCTCCAACTTAGGTCCCAATATGACTATACCTATTCATACGATTTGGAAATAAATTGGTTTCGCCTATTCATATACTTGGCAAAAGGAGCCTTCGAAAAGGTAAAATAAATTGAAACCATTCGCAGAAGAAACGGGGAGACTATATGAATGCCTATTTTCTTTTAGCATTAGCCATTGTAAGTGAAGTGGCTGGCAGCTCCTTGCTTAAAGCATCAGACGGATTTAAAAAGCTCCTGCCATCCATTGGTGTAATCATTGGATACAGTGTCGCTTTTTACGCGCTATCTTTATCGTTAATAACGCTGCCTCTAGGCGTTGCCTATGCGATCTGGGCCGGTATCGGGACTGTGCTGACAGCCTTAGTCGGGATCTTTATCTACAAAGAGAATGTAAATGGCAAAAAGCTTTTGGGATTGGCTTTGATAGTCGGCGGCGTCATCTTATTGAATAGCGGTGGAGGCCATTAGTATGAGAGGTTATGTATTCTTAACAATTTCAATCGCTGGAGAGATTTTTGCCACTACCATGCTCAAACTGTCGGATGGATTAACTATGCTCCTGCCATCTGCAGGAGTCGTATTTGGCTATGCACTTTCATTTTATTGCTTATCATTATGTCTTAAAACCCTTCCATTAAGCCTGGCTTATGCCATTTGGTCTGGTGCAGGAACCGCGTTGACTGCTTTTATAGGCGCCATTTTATGGGGAGAAGCATTCAGCACCATGAAGACCCTGGGAATCATACTGATTATCGGCGGAATATTCGCATTGAATTCTTCCAGCAGTGAAGAAACGGTAAAAGAGCCTTTACATTAAGGGCTCTTCTTTGTTCCATGTCTTATCTTCATTTATGCCATTCCCCTCATTAAATATCCTTCAAGGCCCTCAATGTCTTATCCCGAATCTGAACACGATTGACATAATCTTTTGCCACAAGTTCTGTATACAGCAGGTCAAAGAGCAGGAAGAGCGGCAGCGTTGGAGAAATATTCTGGCCCATATGCATACTGCTTTTACTCATTACCAGAAGGGATAGATCTGCCAGCCGGGAGAGTTCGGATGTTTTCTCACTTGTGATGGCAAGGACTGACGCACCTTGCTTTTTAGCAATTTTAACAGCGTCGATTATTTCTTTTGTGTTCCCTGAAACAGAAATGCCAATGACAAGGCTTCTGTCTGAGCTTAATGCTGCATCCATGACAGCTTGATGAGGATCTGTAATCGACTCAACCTGGATTCCGATCCGGAAAAACTTCCATTTAAACTCCTGTGCTGCAATCCCTGAGTTGCCGATGCCATATACATGCACTTTCTCCGCTTCCGTTAAAAGAGAAACAGCTTGCTGAATATCAAAATAAAACATTTTTCGAAAAGTCGTTTCGATGATCTCCAAATGGTTTTGATAGAGATTGGAAAAATAATCAATCTCCTTAATATCACTGGACACAGTCGGTTTATTCGTTAAATCGATATATCTTTTTAATTCATGCTTAAATTCATTAAAACCTGTAAAAGAGATTTTCTGACAAAAACGGGTGATTGTAGCTGGGGAAATATGAATTTTTTTAGCGATTTGATTAATAGACATTTGGCTGATTTCATCCGGATTTTCAATTATATACTTTGCTAATTCCGACTCTGATGTTGTGAATTTTTCCATCGTGCAGGCAATGCCATGCAGAAGATTCTCACCGAGATATTCCATATTCTATCTCCTTTTTAAATAATCGATAGGCTCATTATACAAGATGTTAACCTTATTTTTATTCAAAGGGCAGAAAACTATGAAATATCTATAACTTTTCAGTAAAGCAAAAAGCTGAAAACCACACAGTCAGAAGACTGAGTTATTTTCAGCTGGTCTCTATTTTTTAATAGCATCTACAAATCTTTTCGTGATGATCTGAGGTCTGGTTATCGCACCGCCAACCACAACCGAGTGAACATGAAAGTCCAGTACTGAACGGGCAATTTCCGGAGTTGAAACATTTCCTTCAGCTATAACCTTAGCATGCTTCACTTCTTTGACGATTTGTTTAATAACGGTGTAGTCATGATCATCGATTTTCAAACCGTTTGTCTCTTCTGTATATCCGTATAATGTCGGTGCGACAATATCGAATCCGAGCTCATCGGCAAATATGGCTTCTTCTACTGTAGAGACATCGCCCATCAGCAGTATATCTGGATACTTTGACCTTACATCCTGATAAAACGATTTCAGGTCCTTTCCATCCGGCCGAATACGGTTGGTTGCATCTGTTGCAATAATTTCGGCACCTGTCTCAGCTAAGGCATCGATCTCTTTCATCGTAGGTGTAATAAAGACAGGATGGTCTTTGTATACCTGTTTAATAATGCCAATTACAGGAAGATCCACTTGTTTTTTTATTTCCTTAATATCAGGGACAGAGTTGGCACGAATGCCAGCTGCTCCTCCCTCTTTTGCAGCCAATGCCATACGTCCCATAATGAACGAGCTATGAAGAGGTTCTCCTTCTAAAGCCTGGCAGGAAACAATTAGCCCGTTTTTGATCTGTTTCAGCACTTGATGCATTTACAAACACGTCCTTATTATTTATTACTGACCTAGATACTCTTCTATTTCGTTTTTAACAATGGTGACTTGTGGTCCATAAATAATTTGAACACCCGTTCCTTTTTTCACAATTCCTTTTGATCCAGTCTGTTTAATGATATCCTCTTTTACCATGGAATCATCTTTAACAGTTACCCGGAGACGAGTCGCACAGCAATCAACAATATCAATATTATTTGTTCCGCCCAATCCTTCTACAATTGTTTTGGCACGGTCTGTAGCTGAAACTTGCTCTGCCGCCTGTTCTTCGTCTTCGCGTCCAAGAACTTTGAAGTTCTTTTTTCTGATTAAGAATTTAAAGGTAAAGTAGTATAGGAAGAACCACGGAATCCCTACCATCAATACATATGGCCAATTTGTTTTATCGGCACCTTGTAGAATTCCAAATAAAATGAAATCAATAAATCCGCCTGAGAATGTTTGACCGACAGTAATATTGAAAATATCAGCCATCATAAAAGCAAAACCATCAAAAATAGCATGCACTAAATAAAGAAGAGGCGCCACGAATAAGAAGCTGAATTCCAGCGGTTCTGTGATACCAGTCAGGAATGATGTTAACGCTGCTGATAGCAAAATCCCTGCTACCACTTTTCTGTTTTTCTTTTTAGAGCAATGATAAATGGCCAATGCAGCGCCTGGCAGACCAAACATCATTGTAATAAAACGGCCTGACATAAATCTGGATACCCCATCGTAATATTGTTCAGTCGATGGGTCACCCAATTGCGCAAAAAAGATATTTTGTGTACCGCTGACTAATTTTCCGCCAATCTCCAGTGTTCCGCCAAGAGCGGTTTGCCAGAAAGGAAGGTAGAAAATATGGTGCAGGCCAAGCGGTCCAAGCATACGCAAAATAAATCCATAGAAAAGGGTTCCAATTTCCCCGGTGCCTGTAACCACTGATCCCAGCCCATTGATTAATGCCTGGAAATAAGGCCATATCAAAAATAGAATCGCTCCTACAAAAATTGAAGCAAATGAAACGACTATAGGAATAAAGCGAGATCCCCCAAAAAATCCTAACACTTGAGGCAGCTGAATTTTATTGTATTTGTTATGAAGGGCAGCTGCTGCAATCCCGACGATAATCCCGCCAAATACACCCGTTTCCAAAGTCTGAATCCCTACTGCCATCCCTTGACCGGCTCCTGCCAGATTATCCTTCGCCAGGTCTCCGGTTAAAGATAGCAGTGCACTGATTGTACTATTCATAACAAAATATCCAATCATGGCTGCTAATCCAGCCGTTGCTTTATCTGAACGGGCTAAACCGATCGCTACCCCTACCGCAAATATGATCGGCAAGTTGGCAAATACGATTGAACCTGCGGCACTCATTATTGTAAAAATGGCCTGTAGCCAACTGATATCTAAAAAAGGATATGCTGAAACCGTATTCGGGTTGGACAGCGCTCCGCCTATTCCTAATAACAAGCCTGCTGCCGGTAAAACCGCAATAGGCAGCATGAATGATTTACCAAATTGCTGTGCTTTTTCAAAAGCTTTATTCATTGATGTTGACCCCCTTTATCTTGATGAGAAATCTTGTTGTTTTTTCCCTCCTGTCCGTATCATATATTCGCAGCTGCCGAAGTTCAATGAGGTTGAAATCGGTTTCAATTCTTTTCATCATTTTCCCGAGAACACTGAAAACACGTTCAAATTAGAGTATGTGTCTACTTTTCATTCATTCCTGATAGTAGAATATTTACTGGAATGAAGAACCCGCCGCCGGGAAAACGGAATGCTCTTGAAGCATTCATTATTGAATACTGTAGAGATTAGCGAGACTTAGCCAGCTGATCTGCAAAAAGGGAGTTGTTTACCTTGAAAGCTATCTTGCTTAAAGGAATGCAAATATATGCGGAAGACCAAAAGATCGAAGAAGGTTATATTCTATTGCAGGATCACAAGATAATCGGGATTGGGCCATCCACGGATTTGCCAGCATCAATGGGGGTTGAAGTGATGGAAGTTCCATCTTCCTTTAAGGCCATTCCCGGCTTAATTGATATTCATATCCATGGAGTAAATGGTGCTGATGTGATGGATGCCTCAGTGGAGGCATTAGAGACCATGTCTGACGCTCTTCCTAAAGAAGGAACAACCAGTTTCTTAGCCACTACAATGACTCAGAGCCAAGCAGCCATTGAAAAGGCTCTAATAAACGCTGGGAGCTATATACAGAAGTCTCAGCCTCCCGGTAAAGCGGAAATCCTTGGCGTCCACCTCGAAGGGCCATATGTCAATAAGTCCAAAGCTGGCGCTCAGCCTGAGGAGTTCATTAGAAATTCCAGCATTGAGCAATTTAAAAAATGGAATAATCTCGCAAATAAAACAGTAAAAATTGTTACACTGGCTCCTGAACAGCCAGGCGGCATGGAAATGGTGAAATACCTGGATGAAAACGGCATTATTGCTTCTATCGGCCATTCCGATGCCACATATGAAGAAGTCTCCCAAGCTATTGAGGCTGGTGCTAAACATGTCACACATCTATTTAATCAAATGCGCGGCCTGCATCATCGGGAACCCGGTGTAGTGGGTGCTGCTTTGCTTCGTGAAGAATTAACAGCAGAATTAATCGCCGACGGTGTTCATGTACGTCCTGAAATGATGAAGCTTGCCTTTCAGCAAAAAGGCGAAAAAGAACTGATTCTTATCACAGACGCCATGCGTGCCAAATGCTTGAAAAATGGAATCTATGATCTTGGCGGACAGGCTGTAACGGTTGAAGACGGGAAGGCTCTTTTACAGGATGGGACCCTCGCAGGGAGCATTCTAAAACTCGGAAATGCAATGAAAAATATGATGGCTTTCACGGGCTGCTCACTGGAAGATGCCATCCAAATGGCTTCTGTAAATCCGGCTAAGCAGTTAAATGTCATTGACCGCAAAGGAACCCTTAGCATTGGAAAAGATGCTGATATCGTGATATTGGATGAGCAGCTTGAAGTAGCCATGACATTTTGCCGCGGAGAGATTGCCTATCATCGAGGAGGAGAACAGCTGTGAAACTCTTACAAGCAAAGAATTATGATGAAATGAGTCAAAAAGCAGCGGAATTTTTAATCGAAAGAGTTCGCCGCAGCCCTGATATTAAGCTGGGATTGGCAACAGGCGGTACCCCAGTTGGATTATATGATCGAATGATAGACGATCATCAAAAGAAGCATACATCCTACAGGGACGTAACAACATTTAATCTGGATGAATATTTGGGGCTTTCTGGTATAGACCCGAATAGTTACCGTTATTTTATGGACAAGCATTTATTTAATGATATTGATATTCAAAAGGAGAATACTCATGTTCCTTCTGGGGATAAAATCAATCCCCAGCAGCAATGCAGGGACTACGAATCTCTGATAAAGAGACATGGAGGCATTGACCTTCAAGTTCTGGGCATCGGCAGCAACGGCCATATCGGCTTTAATGAACCAGGAACATCCTTTGACTCCGAAACACATATAGTCGAATTAACACCTTCCACACGCAAAGCCAATGCAAGATATTTTAACAGCATGAATGAAGTTCCCTCTCATGCCATTACCATGGGAATTACGAGCATTATGCGCAGCAGGGAAATACTATTGCTTATCTCGGGAGATGCAAAAAGTGCAGCTTTAGAGCAGCTCTTGGAGGGAGAAGTAAACGAAAGCTTCCCAGCATCAATATTAAAAAAACACCCCGCTGTGACCATTATTGCAGACGAGGCGGCTTTAGGTAAAATCCTTGTATAAACTGGCTCGAGGATCGTTCCTTAGTAAATAAGGAGCAGAGTACACGACCAAATGGAACGGCATTAAAGAAGTTTTTCCTCACTTTGTATGAAGGATGAAGGAAAACTTCTTTTTATATAGTTAGATAACCAGACCCTATCCTCCTATTTCAATGGCGAAAAGTATGGATAGAATCAGTCTTGACTCGCCAAATCATATGATGAGCCCCTTCACCCCAGTAATCATTTAACAGGTAGCCTGGTTCTCCAAATTTCTTTTTCCAGACTTTTTGGGAGTTTTTATATCCTGAATCCAAACAGAATTCATCTGCACCCATATTCTTTAAGGCCAAGATGATTGCATCTAATAATTGATTGCCTATGCCTTTTTTCTGATAGTCAGGATGCACGAATACCGTACCCACCTCATAAAGGCTTTTAAGTGCCTGGTCAGTACTTTTAATTATCAGCTCACTGGCTGGACCGTATTCTACTGATCCAACGATTTTATCTTCACTTAATGCAATTAGAAAATACCGATCTTTACCGCCGCTTTTCAAGTCCCGATTCAGGCAGTTTTCCTTGGCTTTAATTTCTTCCTCCATGTCTTCAAGCAAACCCCCAATACCTTCTTTTAGAAATGTATCGGTTATAACTATTCTAAAGAAATGGTTCAGATCTTTTACATCCTCTGCTGCTGGTCTTCTTATCATGACATTATTCACTATATTCTTCCTTTCAAGGCAGACCTGTTACCCAAGAATGACCACATTCCCTGCATATTGTGCACTTCCACTATCAGAACGAAGATACACTTCTATTACATATTCACCTTTTTCTTCAGGAAGAGAAAAAGAACGATAGTCATATAAGGCCAATTGAATCTCCTCATCATTTTTCCATAGGGAAACTGATAATTCTTCTACCAAAAAATCTTCACTGTCAAACAGCAGATCTATTTTTTGTCCGCCTTTATAGGAGAGTGCTTCCTGTTTTTTCGCAAATGATATTATATCATCTGTCTCTTTCTTGATCTGTTTGTTATTTTCTCCTATCCAATCAACATTTGCTTCCTTTAATTCTGCTGACTGTACACTATCGGTGTTGGAGAGAGTTACAGCTGGCGGAGTGAAATCATATTCTTCCGCTATGCAGCCTGTCAATGCCATAACCAGCCATAACCCGGCAGCCAGTTTCCAAAGATAGTTCATTTAGCACCTCTATTTATTAATAATTGGCCTGGATTCAGTCAACCCCGCCTCCGCACCCGCCGCTATCTCCTCCGAAACTATCACAGTTATCTGATCTGCTGCTATAATCTCCTATATAATGATGGGAGGAGGAATTCCCACTATCATAAGTACGTTTTGATGGTTTGGATCCGCTAATACCAATCACAATAATAAGAAGCAAACCCATAATAATTATTCCTGACATGTCCATCACCCCTTATTTCTCTATACGGATGATGGCTTATTTAGTTTCAGAAAATTTACAAAATAATAACCTTTATTAAATTCCAGCAAGCTTTGCCGAAAAAACTAGTAAGATGCTTTTGATTAAATAGAAAATGAGGATTTTAAAATGGAAGAAATTCTAGTTTACAGGTATGAAGATGTCATTCACGCCCCGATTGATTTGGTTTTTAAATACGTGGATGACGATGAAAAAATAAAGCTCTGGAATACCATGCTGATCGAAAACATTTATGACAATGAGGAAAACAAACCAGTCCCGCAGCCTGGGACCAAGTTTGTTACCGTTCAGAAATTGGATAAAAAAATCCTCAAAATCGAATCCGAGCTGATCGAATATGAAGCTCCCTATAAAGTGGTTATGCACTCCCATTCCAAAGAGGGATTAAGCATTTCAAGGTATCTCTTATCAAGGGAACATGACGGGACGCGTCTGATTGTAGAAGCAAGCCTGATTCCGAGCAGCCTCTTTTATAAGCTGACAACCAAACTTTTAGGCTGGACGGCTAAATTTGTGTTTGAAGATCAATACCAGAACTTGAAGAAATATGTTGAGAATGAGGCGGAAGAAGATTGAAAAAGGTGTCCTCAAACGGGACACCTTTTACCTATTTACTCTTCCTTTTCGACCCATTTATCATCATCATTCTTCTCATATTTCTTCTTCACTGCACTCCAGGCCACCTTAAAGGCCGTTTCTTCTTCGTCATACTCTTCACTTGCAGAATTAAACGCTTCCTTAAAGATTTCCTGGGCGTGATGCGGAAGATTGTCTTTAACAGAGTCTGGCAGATCGCTTAGTTTATCGTATGGCATTTTTGTTTCCTCCCCTGCACAAGTACTTATATGTATTTTTCCTGATTATGTTTGTTTTAAACACAGACAAGAATACCCTCATACGGAAAAGTTAATCGGCTGCCCGTCCATCGTTTAAATCCAATCTTTCACATAAGCCACTAATCCGATCACAGAACCAATTGCTGCGCCAAAAAGCACATAATACCGGGTTTGGAGCTGTGCGAGCTTTTTCGTCAACCTAATCCCTCCTGAACTTTGTTTCTAGATTCTACGATTTTTTCTGGAAAAGGTTTCAATTTTCCCAAAACAATGCTATTCCTGAATCGGCAGTACCGTCGAATCTTTTATCTCCCTCAGCGCAAGGCTGGTCTGTATTTTCGTGATTCCCAATTCATTCAGCTTCCTGATAAACATCTCCAGCCCCTTGCGATCCTTGCACGCCACTTTCAAAAGATAATCATACTCTCCTGTTAAACAATGACATTCTAAAACTTCCTTCATGGATTCCAGCGTCTTTTCAAGAGATTCCAGTTTTTCCGCCTGGTGCATATTGGTGCTCATAAACACGAAGCATAATAAATCAAAGCCCAGCTTCTCATGGCTTAGAATAGCGACATGCTCCTGGATATACCCTTCCGCTTCCAGCCGCTTAATTCTTGCATGAACAGCCGGAGCTGACAGGTTCACCCTTTTCGACAGTTCCAGGTTGCTAATCCGCGCATCCTTTTGAAGCAAATCCAAGATTTTTATATCCAGGTGATCCAGTACCTTACTTACAATCGATTCCACTGTCCATCCACCCTTTTCAATTATTCCAAATCCTTTTCAAATCACATACCAAAACTGAATTTTTCATACTTATTATCTAATAAACTTTTAATTATTTTGAATTAACTTCATTATACAAAATTTTCTTTTGTTTAATATAAAAAATGTTAAAATTATTCATATAAACAATGTCATTGTGCACAATGGCTCTGAAAAGGGGCTAAATGACGTGAAATATTATCTTCTCCTTTTATTAACAAGCTTACTTTGGGGCGGAAATTTTATTGTTGGAAAAACGCTTGTGGACCACGCATCTCCTATTACCTTAACCATGTTAAGATGGACCATCGCCATTATCTGTCTTGCTCCTCTTGTCTGGCATAAAGAGAAACGGCTCCTGCCGCCGAAAAATGCCATCCTGCCATTATTGCTGATGGGTATCACGGGCGTTGCTTTGTTTCAGGCTCTGCAATTCATGGCACTTGAAAAAACATCAGCTACGAATGTTGGGTTAATTTCAACCTTGAACATGTTTTCGATTGCTGCCTTCTCTTTCATTTTTCTAAAAGAAAAAATGAATTCACTTCAATTCCTTTCTATGTTTGTTTCATTATTCGGCGTTCTGATTGTCCTCTCAAAAGGGAATTTGGAATTATTATTTTCAATGACATTTAATGCAGGAGATCTCTATATGATGGCAGCTGTAGGTATGTGGGGAATTTATTCTGTCAGCAGCAAATGGGCGATGAGGAACGTCTCACCGATGATGTCAATTCTATACTCTGGCATTTTCGGCCTTCTTGTCTTGCTTCCTTTTAGTGTTTCCAGCTTCACGGTATCGAACATAAATGCTTCTTTTATTCAATCCATTTTATATACCGGCCTGATTTCGACCGTCCTGTGTATGGTCCTTTGGAATATCGGAGTGAATAAACTTGGCCCCAATACCTCTGGATTGTTCTTGAACTTTAATCCCGTTTTTACAGCCGTTTTGGCATTTGCTTTTTTAGGGGAAGAAATGACCTGGATTCAGACTGTGGGCAGTTTCATTGTGATTGCTGGTTGTATTTTATTTACAATACTGAAAAACAAGCCATTTAAAATACTAATTAGAAAAATGGCAACACGTCCCCCTCTACCGGTTAAGCAAAGTCACTAATAGAATACGCAAAAGTGCCTGTCTCTTCATTCATATGAAGAGACAGGCACTTTTTATATTAATTAATCCAAAATTATGCTTTTTTCGTTGTCACCTTTTTTCTAATATCAACTATACGCTCCTGCTGACTTTTACTTACTCTCATCATTTTTAGCTCATCCTTCAATCCTTTATAAGTTGAATAACACATCACAAGCATTAGAATAGCTAATGGAATAGAAGTTGCTACTAAGGCAGATTGCAGCCCTGACAAACCGCCTGTCATAATTAGTACAGCTGATACCGCTGCAATGACAATACCCCAAATGATTTTCGTTGAGTGAGATGGATTCGGATTTCCATTTTCACTGATCATCCCTAATACGAAAACAGCTGAATTGGCAGAAGTAATAAAGAAAACAAGTACTAACACCATTGCTAAAATACTTAAAAATACACTCATTGGAAAATAGTCAAAAAACTTAAACAAAGCAGAGGTTACGTCAGTAGAAACTGCCGTGGCAATAGCGTTCTCCCCCATGTTTTGAATCAGATCAATGGCTGATCCGCCCATTACAGCAAACCAGAAGAAAGCCCCTATAACAGGAATGAAGATAGCCCCAACCATAAACTCCTTAATGGTTCTTCCCTTTGAGATTCTGGCTACGAAGCTGCCGACAAGAGGAGCCCAAGCAATCCACCAGCCAAAATAAAACAGCGTCCAGCTTGCAATCCAGGATCCCTCACTATAAGGTTCTGTCCTAAATGACATCCCAATAAAGTTTTGAGCATAATCCCCTATGCCTTGAACGAAGATTTTTAATATGGATTGAGTCGGCCCCAGGAATAGTATGAAAGCCAATAACGCAAATGCCAATGCCATATTGAGGTTTGAAAGGTTCTTCATAGCCCCTTGAAGGCCTGAAACCGTAGAACCCACATATATTAAGCTAACAACCAGAATGATAGCCATTTGAGAGTAGAAGCTTACTGGAATACCCCATAGATAATTCATGCCGCTATTCACTTGCAATGTACCAAAGCCCAGTGAAGTTGCTATTCCAATAACAATTGATAAAATAACCATAATATCGATCATTTTGCCAAAAGGCCCTCTAATTTTGTCGCCTATTAAAGGGTAGAATACAGAACTTAAAGATGCAGGGAGCTTTTTGCGGAATTGGAAAAAGGCCAAAGATACTCCTACCACAGCGTAACACGCCCAGGCTGAGACTCCCCAATGAAGATAAACAAACTGCATGGCTAACTTTGCCGATTCTTCTGAAGAACCTTTTCCGAACGGAGGGTCAATATAGTATGAAACAGGCTCTGCTACACCCCAAAATACCAGACTGATGCCAATGGAGGCACTAAACAGCATGCCTACCCATGTAGCTGTTTTATACTCTGGCCTGTCATCGTCTTGACCTAACCTGATATGCCCGAACTTTGAGAGGCCAATATACAGGCAAAAAGCAAAAAAGAAAAATACACTGGCCAAAATAAACCAGCCTAAATTATTATAGATAAACTCCAAAGAGTTATTGGAGAAACTCTCTAATTTTTCAGGAGCAAGCACCCCAACACTAATCAAAGCCAAGCTTATAGCTAATGAGGAATAAAAGACAGTTCTTTTACTGTTCATATCAACACTCCTTGTCAGATATTGAATTTTCAGTAATTTAAATGTAAGCGGTTTCCAATCTCTTCAAAAAAAGCAAGACTATTCAGCAGAGAAATTTGCGATTAAAACCTACACTTACGTAAGGTAAATCAAACTGGCGCGCAAAAAATAGTAATCTCTTTCGGTAAGTTTTTGGAAAAATCGGTCACTCTGCGGCACCCAGTATTCTAGTATATATAAGGTGACAATAGGTTTAAAGCAGCCTGCTAATAAAAGTTAAGTATAAAAGAAATAGGAGAAAAATCAACCTATACCATAGGAAGAAACATTCTTCTTCCTATGATATCCATTGACTTTTAAACACCTATTTTTCCCGCTGATATACGGGTATCTATGAGGTCAATGATTCGATCGGCCACTTCACTTGTAGAAGCTGTTCCTCCCATATCAGGTGTCAGATCCTGATCTTCTATCAGCAGCTCTTCTATTGCATCGAGTACTTGCTTCCCATAGTTTTCATACCCGAAGAAATCCAGCATCTGGCTGGCAGACCAAATGGAAGCCAGCGGGTTGGCAATCCCCTTTCCGGCAATATCAGGAGCAGAGCCATGAATAGGCTCAAACATGGACGGATATTCTCTTTCAGGATTAATATTGGCACCAGCTGCAAGCCCAATTCCTCCCGCAATGGCAGCCCCCAGGTCTGTTAAGATATCTCCAAATAAGTTGGATGTGACGACCACTTCAAACCTTTTTGGATCCTTAACCATCAGCATGGCAGCGGCATCGACCAGATAGGAGGCAGTTTCCACATCAGGGTACTCAGCGCTTACTTTTTCAAAAACCTGATCCCAGAACACCATTGAATAATTCAATGCATTTGCTTTCGATATGCTTGTAAGAGACCTGCCCTCTTTACGGGCTGTTTCAAACGCATACCGGATGATTCTTTCCGTTCCTTTACGGGAAAACACGCTGTTTTGCAGTACAACTTCATTCGGCTTCCCCTTAAACAGCCATTCACCCGCACCAGCATACTCTCCTTCGGTATTTTCGCGTATAAATAGCATATTGATATCTTCCCGTTTTACATCCACTAAGGAAGTTTTTGCCCCTTTCAGCAATTGGACAGGCCGGATATTCACGTATTGCTGAAACTCTTTGCGGATTCTTAAAAGCAAATCCCATAACGAGATATGGTCAGGGACGCCAGGAAACCCGACTGCCCCCAAGTAAATGGCGTCAAACTCTTTCAATGTCTCTATGCCATTGTCTTCCATCATCTTTCCATGCTTAGTATAAAATTCACATCCCCATGGAAAATAAGTGAAATCAAAGCTGAAACCTGAATCAATTTCCGCCACTTTATTCAATACTTTAATCCCTTCGCCAATCACTTCAGGTCCGATTCCATCTCCTGCGATCACCGCAATCTTATAATTTTTCACAGAATTCTCCCTTCACCTTCAGTTATTATTCCAGACAATTAATTTCATTTCGGTCATTTCTTCTATTGCATATTTGATGCCTTCCCGTCCGGTGCCGCTTTCCTTTACACCGCCATATGGCATTTGATCAACACGGTAGGTTGGAACATCATTGATTATGACTCCCCCAACATGCAGCTCCTGTGAAGCATATAGGGCGTGCTTCACATTGTTGGTGTAAATTCCCGCCTGCAGTCCAAACCGCGAGTTGTTGACTTGCTCAATGGCTTTCTCAATGGAGTTGAATTTATTTACAACGACAACGGGGGCAAAAGCCTCCTGGCAGGATACTTTTAAATCATGTTCGGCATTTGTAATGATTGTAGGCTC
The DNA here is from genome assembly GCF_058791715.1 of Cytobacillus sp. EB106-05-05-XG126. Taxonomy (NCBI): domain Bacteria; kingdom Bacillati; phylum Bacillota; class Bacilli; order Caryophanales; family Bacillaceae; genus Cytobacillus; species Cytobacillus sp. EB106-05-05-XG126. The sequence goes on from NZ_JBYTDU010000006.1 coordinate 95,008, forward strand.
AAGTACTCCATTACGAAGGCTTCCGCCAGCCGTAATCTCAGCGCTGCTGCTCTCTGTTTCCTCAATCCAGCCCAGAACTCGATCAGCCTCTCCTTTTGAAATTAAAGAAGAAATATACGTATCCGGCTCAAGCGGATCGCCAACCTTCAGCTGCTTTGCGGCCCTAGTAAATTTTTCTGTGAACTCTTCATACACATCTTCATGTGCATAGATTCGCTGAAGCGAAATACAGACCTGCCCCTGATTTGAAAAAGCCCCCATAATGCAGCGGTCAATGATTCGATCAACCTCCGCATCTTTATCAATAATCAATGCTGAGTTAGAGCCCAGCTCCAATGTTGTTTTCTTTAAACCTGCCCTGTTGCGGATCCCAATCCCTACTTCAGGACTGCCGGTGAAGGTGACCATGCTGACGAGGTCATTTCTGACAATTTCTTCTCCCACTACACTTCCAGGTCCGGTCACAACGTTTAACACCCCTGGCGGAAGCCCTGCCTCTTCAAATAACTCTGCTATAAACAATGCCGAGAGCGGCGTCTGAGAGGCTGGCTTTAATACCACTGTATTGCCTGCTGCAATCGCTGGACCTACCTTATGAGCTACAAGATTCATAGGGAAGTTAAAAGGAGTGATGGCTCCTATGACCCCAATCGGTTCCCTTAATGTATAGCCGATCCGGCCAACACCGCCCGATGCAGCATCGAAAGGAATCGTTTCTCCGTGAATGCGCTTCGCTTCCTCAGCGGAAAATTTATAGGTTTCGATTGTTCTGGCCACTTCCGCTTTTGAAAACATGATCGGTTTGGAAGACTCACGGGTAATGATCTCTGCCGCTTCATCCGCTTTTTCAGTCAAAAGAGAAACCACTTTTTCTAAAATCTCCGCTCTCTTAAAGGCAGGCATTTTTGCCATCAACTGTCTGGATTCATACGCAGCTTCAATGGCCTGTTCAGTCTGTTCTTTGCTGGCCATCGCGATTTGGGCAATTTCTTCCCCAGAATAAGGTGAATAAAGGGATGTGTAACGGTTTGCTTCCACTTTTTCTCCATTAATCATTAAATATTTCTTAGTTGGCTGAACTCCGGTTAATTTACTCATTTAGGGCCTCCAATACCATTTCATGAAATTGAACAATTGCCTTTTCTGAAGACGAATATCTGCCTTTATTGAACGCTCGTGAACGGAAGCCAATCTGCTCCAATTCCACCAGCTCAATATCCTCTGAACGGACCTGCTCCGCGAAAGTCATTAAATCCTTTTCTGCCTGTGAGAGGTTTTCATCGCGGAAGTAATAAGTATAGACAGCCATGGATGTCTCATGATCAATCGGAATGATTTGAATGGTCGCCATATTGCCTGGTCCAGGGTAAATGGTCAGCATCAAATTTGGCCAAAGCCAGTAGAATTGGCCGCCTTGCATTTCCGCTTCATCTAAATTAACCGTTCCATACTTTTTATCCGGCTTTACAACCGTTCCTTGCATGGAATAGTTCTCACACGTAATAATCTGATAATCATTCATATCCAGTGCCGCCACGAAGCTTGGATGAGCAACATGGCAATGGTCACACTCCAAGTAGTTATCCATAAAGGCCTTCCAGTTTGCCTTAAATGTACGTGTTTTTTGGCTGGTTCTTTTTAGCTCACTCAAAAATGTATTCTTGCTTAATCTTTCGAAGAAATCTCCATATGACTCGCTTAATGGCTTTGCATTGTCATCCAAATTCACAAAGATGAGTGATTCTAAAATTTCCATTCGCACAGAACGCAGACAGGCATCCTTTACACACGCCTCATCTTCTCCTTTGAAGTTAGGAGCTTTATTCAGCTGGCCATCAAGCTTGAATGTCCAACCATGATAAGCACATTGAAGGATCTTCTTATTTCCGGCTTCATTTTTTTCAAGCTTTGTCGCCCGATGCGGACAAACATTATAAAAAGCACGAACGACTTCATCTTTCCCGCGGTTAACGATAATCGGCTCCCCCGCCACCTCCGCAGTAAAAAAGTCTCCGGCCTTTTCCACCTGGCTAACATGCCCAACGAGCTGCCAGGACTTTGCAAAAACAAGGTCCATCTCTTTGTCTAATACTTTCGGATCTGTGTATTTGTCATAGGTTAATGTTCTTTCAAACGTACGGTTTGTTGCATTTTGCACTTTATTGTAAGCAGTCATGATATATCTCCCTCTAATATGAATTTTTATAAATTAAATGGCTGAACCGGTTTTTTCCTTATTCGCCATCATGCTTGTACTATGGAGCGGCTGTACTTTTGAAGCTGGGTCAATATAAACCTTTGCATTACTGATAGCAGTCGGCGCCTCCCCAAAGCCGCTGGCAATCAGCTTTACTTTGCCTTCATAGGTGCAGATGTCGCCTGCTGCATAAATCCCGGCAATATTCGTTTCCATTTTGGAGTTTACTAAGATCGCATTTTTCTCTATTTCCAAACCCCAATCTTTAATGGGACCCAGAGAAGATACAAATCCAAAATTCACTAGTATATCATCTGCCGGAATGAGCCTTGTTTCTCCGCTGTTTGTGTTTTCCACCATCACGTTTTCTATTTCATCTGCTCCAGCCAGTTCCAGTGGGATATAAGGCGTCAGCACTTCCACTTTGGAATCTTTCAATTTTTCAACACTATGCTCATGAGCCCGGAACTTATCTCTCCTGTGAATCAGTGTTACTTGTTCGGCTATCGGCTCGAGCATCAATGCCCAGTCAACAGCGGAATCTCCGCCGCCAAAGATGACCACCTTTTTGCCGGCAAATTGCTTTAAGTCTTTAACAAAGTAATGAAGGTTTTTGTTTTCATATTTTTTCTCGCTGTCGATATTTAATTTTCTTGGCTGAAAAGCACCGTTTCCCGCGGTAATGATCACTGCCTTCGAATAATGGATGCCTTTATTTGTTGTGATTGCAAATGACCGGTCAGACAGGCGGGAGATGCTTTCAACTGATTCTCCTAAACAAATGCTTGGTTCAAATTGATTCATTTGCTTTAATAAATTATCTACAAGTTCTTGCGCTCTTACCTTTGGAAAACCAGCGATGTCATAAATATATTTTTCTGGATATAACGCTGATAGTTGGCCGCCAAGCTGCGGCAGGCTCTCGATCACTTTCACGGAAGCCTGGCGCATTCCCGCATAAAAAGCGGTAAATAAACCAACTGGTCCTCCGCCAATAATGGTGATATCGAGTATATTTGGGGTATTTCCCATTCCCTAACCTCCTTTATGTCGTTCTATACTCCTTTTCAATGCAAGTACTGTGCCAATAGTGCAAACCCTTTATAATTAAACAAAAGATTAAAAATATACTGAAAAACAAGTGATATTGAGTTAAAATGGACTCATTACGCAGATTTATCCGAACCAAAAATGACTCAGGAGGGATCTTCTAATGAAAATGCCAACAAATACAGGCAATGTAGAAATGACACTGGAGACCTTGTTAAAAATTCTCGATTATTCGTCAGATGAGATCTTTGTTTTGGATGGAGAAATGCGGATTTTATATGTAAATAAGGTATGTGAGAGGCATTACGGGCTTAAGCCAAAAGACATCATCGGAAAGTACAATGTGGAACTTTTTGAAAAAGGCTACTGGAAACCTTCTATTGTACCTGAGGTCTATCGGCGGAAAGAGCCGTGCTACATGAGACAGCAGACCTATATCGGGGCAGAGCTGATGACTACGGCCATCCCGATCTTAAATAACAAAAATGAAATTGAACTGGTTGTCATTACATCTACAGAAATACAAAAAATGAAAATAATGAATGCAATTGAGGATCAAATTGAGTCAAAATCAACTCAGCAGGATGAAGATGAGGAAATCACCATTGTGACCAATAGCGGGGAGATTAAAGGAATATTGGAGTTTTGCAAAAAAGTAGCGCCAACTGATTCAAATATTCTGATTCTCGGTGAATCCGGAACTGGAAAAGGTGCCTTCTCTCAATATATTCACAAAGTCAGCAATCGAAATAAACGACCTTTTCTTGCTATTAACTGTGCGGCCATCCCGGAAGAATTATTGGAGTCAGAACTATTTGGCTACTCAAAAGGCGCCTTCACCGGGGCAAATAAGTTAGGAAAACAAGGATTAATAGAAGCAGCGGACGGCGGTACCATCTTCCTGGACGAAATCGGCGAAATGCCCCTATCCGTGCAGGCTAAGCTTCTCCAGCTTATTCAGGAAAAACAGTTTATCCCTGTAGGAAGCAGCGAAATGAAAAAAGTTGATATCCGCATCATCGCGGCTACCAACCAGAATCTGCAGACTATGATTGAAAACAAGTTATTTAGAGAAGACTTGTTTTATCGCTTAAATGTCATTGACATTCACCTGCCGCCATTACGGGAAAGAAGAGAAGATATCATCCCGCTTACCTACAATTTCCTGAATAAATTCAATCATAAATATAATGATAATAAAGTCATTTCTGAAGAATGCCTAAATATCCTTACTCACTATTCCTGGCCGGGAAATGTGCGTCAGCTTGAAAACCTGATTGAAAGATTAGTCATCATCAGCAACTCTATTATTCAGATTGCAGATCTCCCTGACATGATCAAGGAAAGTACTAATCAAGCAGTCTGCCCATCTCATTACACTACTCTGGATAAGGCTTTGGATGAGACCAAAAGAAACCTGGTAAGACGATCCTATCAGATTCATAAATCCTCCAGAAAAGTAGCAAGCGACCTTGGAATCAGCCAAACAAAAGCAGTTAGGCTGATTAAAGAGTATTGCGGGACAGAGGGACAGGTTCATCGTTCCAGTTAAAAAATTGGGGAGAGGATACCTGTCTGTCCCCTTTTCCCTTTCTTATTAGTGAGCTATTGAATTAGTTGCCAGGTAAAAAGCCATACTGATGCTAACCCCGCATAGAAGAATTAACATTATATAAAAAACCTTTCTCCAAAATCCGCCTAAGTAGTAGATGCTTACTAGAAGGTAATAAATTAATGCACATCCTAAAATAAACAGAAGAAATTCTTTTGTTTCTTCCTTTGATGGCAATGGGGTCGTCACATTTGTTAAAGCCATACCACCGAAAATAAATAGGCCTATACCATATAATAAATTTTTCCGGCTTACTTCTTTTTTATCATCTTTAGTTTTCAAGATTACTACCCCCTCAATTAATGGTACGAATCCCCAAAAAGAAAGTTTCACCCAATGTTTACTTTTCTGCATTTCTCTAACAGACATAGCATATAAATTAGCAAGCTCATAAACTCTAATATTTATATATCTAATAAGGGGGTGCTGAACGCGATGCAGTTTGCACCCCCAATTAATATTTTCTCGAGTTAACATGTTTGCAGAATTTCTTAATACAATTCCTTTAGAGGTGATAAAAAGTGCCAAGGGTACAATATACCGACAGCGATGTGGCTTTAATGGCCAGGATGATGAGAGCAGAGGCCGAAGGTGAAGGAAAATTGGGTATGCTGATGGTTGGGAATGTAATCGTCAACCGCCGAAAAGCTAATTGCCTCGATTTTGAAGGCTTAAGGACCATCCCGCAAGTCATTTTTCAGGTGCAGGGAGGGAATTATTCTTTTGAAGCTGTACAAAAAGGAAATGTTTTTTATAACAGGGCACGAAGTGTGGAAAAGAGGTTGGCCAAACAAACGTTAGATTATTGGAGACAGCATCCTTCCAAGTTTGCTCTCTGGTATTTCAATCCGTACGCTGCATGTCCGCCAACATGGTACGATCAGCCTTTCTCCGGGCAATTCAAACAGCATTGCTATTATGAGCCTAAGGCCAATACATGTGAAGGCGCTTATATTTGGTGAACATGACCCCCACGTTTTGTGGGGGTATTAGTTAATTCCCATATGTTTTTTCAATGGCATCTGAATAATTATTATCTATAATCAGCATAGGTTCCTGTATAGATTCCAGGAGCCTTTCTATTTCGACAGACTCCTTTTCTGCCTCTTTGCTGACATTTCGATACACAGAAATAACTGCATCCATTTTTTCTTTTTCTTCATCACTTATCCGATATGACCGATTTTCCAGAAGCTTAATAGTCATGCCATCTATAAACATATCAACGCGAAACAAACTATATTGAAGCAAATTCCAGTCATCGATCTCATCCTCCATATGTAAAGTGGACATACGGGACAAATAGGAGTAAATACTCCTGCTCTCACTGCTGACAACCCTCCAAGAGTCAAACAATTCGGCTTTCTTTTCATCCTCTTGCTCAATAGGTATCTGTGTGAATTCCACCAGCCGATGAGCCAAATTGTCTCCAATTGCAGATATAGTCCGCAAATGCTGATAATTTTGTTCCTGACTTTGCTTCATATGATTTCTGTAATCGAGATTTATAAAAGTGCTATATACAAAATAGGAAAATAATAATGTTACTATAATTCTCTTTAAATATTTCTTGGTATTCCTCTTCTTCATAGAATCCTCCCCTGTAACTACTCCTTCACAAAAATAAAAAGCCGCCCTCTGGCAGCTGAACTAATTGGCAAAATTGATTATCACTGCTCCCCAATAAAGAAAACTCATAGTTAGAAAAACGAATGCAAATGCGGCTATTGCTTTTGGCAATTTACCATATTTATGGATCAATGCACACCCCATTACAATGTGAATAATAGCAAATAGAATCAGGTTCATTTTTCCACCTCTTTCCTAAAGGGTATCATCACTAAAAGTGGTAAGTAAACCCAAAATCCATATCTTGAAAAGGCTGTCGACTTAACAGCCTGTGAAAAATTCTCTTATTCCCCTGCACAAACCTCTTCCGGCTTCATGTACACCTGCTTCCACTCCCCATCTCCAGCTTTACGAAATTGAGCGATTTCTATGTCGGTCCCATTGGTTAAAAGCGCAAAGAGAATGCAATAATCCGCTCCGTCCTTACCATGAAAATAAATGCTCTTAATGTACTCATTTCTAATCGTTGGGTAAATATGCTGTATTAAAAGGCACCAATGCCCATACTTTACCTCAACAACCGCTTCCCCATCATGATTCCAGCCATGGTATGGCGCACACAGGAAATCTTCCTCTATTCTGCTCATCTCAGAAATCCGAAAACCTTCCTGTTCCTTTACAAGACTGATAAAACCATAAGAATATCCAAAGTACTCAGCTTTCTTGCCTTCAGCACCTTCAATCGTTTCAATTTCATAAAAGAATCTAATTCCCCGCATTCTATCCGGAACTCGGCATAGCTTTATTAAACTTGTATGCCCGATCCCGGAAAATATATGAACATATTCTTTATAGCTTAATGTTTTCTGATATTCCTGAGACAAAAAGTTATAAGCAATGGGAAAAGGAAGTTTGGCCTGGCCTATAGTGCCACAGCCCCTGTCGTACATATTTTCAGCTTCCCGCAAAATACTAAAATAGTTGAGAACCGTGTCTTCGGGGGTTAAGCTCAATTGAGGAGGAATTTTGATTTGGTCATAAGTTTTGTCATAGAAGGGAGCTAAGAACTCCCAGGTGCTAAACCTTAGATTTAACGCTCGCAAGCAGGACGGGCGGAAATATTTTTGATGATAGGCTTCTATATCTTTTTGGTATAGTCTACACATATTCATCACCCCGATTTCAGTTTATGGGCAATGGAGGGAATGGTGTATTGTGAAATTTGCATCTTGGGATTCCATTGTGTTCGGACAAACACAGGCTAACTCGGACAATACACATCAAATTCCACCAGCATCCATAAGATACACGCCACCCATAAACACAACCCAGATGAAAACCGGCAAACATAATGATTTTAAAGCATTTCTCCAGCCGCCGATTTGTTTACGGCGTAAAACAATATCCGTAACAAAAAATAATACAGCTGCAGCTAAACTTAAGCCACGCAAAATTAATCCAAAAAGCAGGTGAAGAAGTAATGAAATATAAAATTCCAGTTTCCTGTTTGTATGATTCGAAAAAAACAAGGATATGCAGTCACTAATGACGGAAGTTACTGTGCCATAAACCAAAATGACCGGGAAGCTGTACAGAAGATAGAAGGGAATGGACAGCATAACTCCCTGAAAATACTCGCCAGCTGAATTAACTTCTCCGGCAAACGCATCCGCTGCAATCAGACCTAACAAAACGGCGAACAGCGACCCTGCTATAGATGCAGTTATTATTTTTCTTGCCAGCATTTGACTGATAGTGTATTTGATATAAAATCATCCCTTTTAATAAAATTGCACGATTACTCACATGCGACCTTTCACCAAATAAAAAAAGCAACAAAAACTATAAAAAATGAAACAGCTACATTTAGATACCCATACTGTTTTCTGCCTTTTATAAACTCATCCGTCCCCATCACCATCATAAACAAGCTTAACAAAAACAAATTAAAGGGCATCCACTCAAAGTTATTAGTAATTAACATATAAAGTGCTAAAGGAATAATAATAACGGACATAACTATTCGTAATATTTTTATCAAAGGCTATCCTCCCAATCCGCCATTATGCGATATTAAATCTTACAAAAATAGTGGTAAATACCCTGAAATACTATATTCGAAATCCAAGCCCTAATCCCTCTTAAATTAGTATATTATTGGATAATCTGCACAATAAAACAAAGTGCCTGCATCCACCTGCTGATAAGCAGACTGATACAGGCACTTCCCCTGACTTATTTAACATCCTTCACAAGCTCTCTCATTGAGTTTAGTTTTGTGGTCAATTCAAAGAACCATTCTTCATCTCCAGTGGAAAGAGCAAGATCAATCAGGAAATGAATCTGTTCCTTGTTGGCCACTTTCGCCGCCGGCATTTTCTTAACCTGTTTGCTCTGCAGGGGAATGATTTTGCCTTCAATGGTTTTATTATCACTCGAAATCACCTTTGTCTTAATAATTCCTTCTTCAAGGTTCTCGATATAGCCAATGATTAGTTCCCCTTCATGGGATTTCCCCTTGACCCAATCTCCCGTTTTTAAAATGGCATTATGGTTGGACATCATTTCATTCACCTTCTTCGAAGTGTTTTTTTAAACTGTAACATTTTTTATTACATTTCAGCTGCTGGAAAGCTTGGAAGCTCCCAATTATTTTTCTTTATGGATAAGATCAACAATATCTTTTAAGGTATAGTGCTTCAAATATTCTCCCAAATGTTCCTCTGCACCTAAAAAGATGCTGATCAGAACTCTTTGCATATTCGCACCCACTACACACGCTTCATTTGAATCCGGACACTTCGGCTGAAGTGCACCTTCAGATGTAATCTTATAAATATCCCAAAGATTCACTTCACTTAAATCCCGGGCAAAAATAAATCCGCCGCCCGTTCCCTCTTTTGATTTGATAAATCCATGTTTTTTTAATAAACTCAGGACTTTTCGGATGCGGACCGGATGGACACCTGCACTTTCAGAAATCGCATCGCTCGTTGACATGCGATCCAGTTGCAGAGCGAGATAAGTTAGACTGTGAATGGCAAGAGTAAAATCGCTATTCATGGCCGGCCTCCTATATTTCTGATACTGTACTGTAAGACTAAGTGTTACAGAATGACTTGTCAAGAATATACAGACTGGCGCTGTCTAGTTAGCCAATCTTTGCAGTTCATTGTATGAAAACGCACGAAACTTCCGAGGAAGGAAGCTGCGGATTTCATCCTCGTTAAAGCCTACCTGCAGTCTTTTTTCATCCAGTATAATCGGTCTGCGGAGCATTTGCGGGTTATCAATGATTACTTGATATAACTCTTTCAGCGGCATTGAATCAATATTCACGTTCAGCTCCTGGTAAGCTTTTGATTTAGTTGAAATAATCTCCTCGGTCCCATTCTCAGTAAGACGAAGAATCGATTTAATTTCATCGACTGTAAGCGGCTCCGTTACTATGTTCCGTTCCACATACTCAATTTGATGCTCCTCAAGCCACGCACGTGCTTTCCGGCAGGAACCGCAGCTGGAAGATAAGAATAGATTCACCATTTAAAACACTCCCTCTATTGTATTCGTCTTTTTAAAATGTAATAATAAAAATTACAGTTAATACACCATTAATCTGCATTCATTTATTTTACAGGGTATACTGTAATAATAATATTTACAGTTACAAAAGTCAACATGAACTTTTACTCAATATTGCAGCCGATAATTTTTCTAAGAGCTGATATAATATTACATAACTCATTTTTTATAAAAGGATGTTTCAATTGGATTGGAAACCTGATAGAAAATCAAAAACACCTATTTATAAACAGCTGGCGATTTATATAGAAAACGGAATAGCAGATGGCACCTTCCCGCTAGACAAACCTCTGCCCTCAGAAAGAGGATTAGCAAAACAGTTTGATATCAATAGAAGCACGGTTGTTGCTGCATATGATGAATTGGAGTCAAACGGGATCGTCGAACGAAACCGGGGAAGCGGTACGATGGTCAGCAAGGATATTTGGGGAATGGCGAAAAGACGTATTCCAAGCTGGAACCGGTATATTGAAGCAGGCTCCTTTTTGCCCAACTTGCCAGTCACACAAAGGATACATAAAGAACTGGCAGAGACAAAACTGATCAACCTGGCCAGCGGGGAACTCTCTCACGACCTCTTTCCTTTGGCTTCTCTAAGAGAAATTACTTCCAATCGCTCTTTTATCGGTACACTGGGGTACGATCACCCGCAGGGAAATGAAATTCTAAGAAGTACACTGGCTGATCATGTAAAAGAGTACCGGGACATCGAGACCAGCCCTTCTTCCATACTTATTACATCCGGTGCCCAGCAGGCCCTGCACCTTGTCGTCCAATGCCTCTTAAAACCCGGGGACTCTGTTGCCATCGAGGATCCCTCTTATCACTACAGCCTGCCAATCTTTAAATCAGCCGGAGTCAAAACCTTTTATTTAAAAACAGGCAAGCATGGAGTAAATCCTGATGATATTATAGCCTTATATAAAAAGTATCGAATAAAGATGATCTTTTTAAATCCTATTTTTCAAAACCCCACAGGCACATTGCTTCCTGAAGACAGGCGCAGAAAAATCCTTGAATTGTCCTCTGAATACGGGATTCCGGTGGTGGAAGATGATCCTTACAGCCTAACACCCTTTACCGGTGAAAAAATGAATACACTCAAATCCCTGGATCGCAATGGCATTGTTTTATATATTAGTTCTTTGACCAAAATTGTCGCTTCCGGGCTTAGAATCGGCTGGATCATTGGCCCCAGATCGGTAATTGAGCGGTTATCAGATGCCAAGCAGCAGGTGGATTTCGGCCATGGAAGCTATTCGCAATGGATTGCGAATGATTTTATTGAGTCCGCAGGCTTTGAGTCACATTTAAAATTTCTGACCAGGCAATTGGAACAGCGGAGAAACTCAATTGTTTCAAGCCTGAATCATTTTCTGGAAGACCAAGTGGAATTTAGTACACCGCAAGGCGGAATACATCTTTGGTGCCGGATCAAAAAAGAGCACAATGAAAATCAGCTGCTTGAAGAGTCAATAAAACGGGGTGTCATATATGTTCCCGGAACAACCATGGGATCCGAGAAAGGGTTCGTTCGATTTACATTTGGCAGGGAAAATGAAGCAAACATCCATGAAGGGATTAAACGGTTTGCCGAGGCTCTGATAAATCTCGAATAATGAAAAAACGCCTGTTGTCAGGCGTTTTTTCATTTTCATTAAATACTTAATTCATAATGATAAAATTGCTCATCCCGCGTAAACCCGATTTTTTCATAGAGTCTTTGTGCAGATATATTATCATGAGCCGTACTCAGGCTGAGACTCACTGCCCCAGTTTCAGCAGCGAGATCTTTTGCCTTGTCTATGAGCATTTCCCCTATTCCCTGTTTTCTTGCCTCTGCATCCACATACAAATCATTCAGGATCCAGGCCCTTTTCATAGATATAGATGAATAAGTTGGATATAGCTGAGTAAATCCAAGATACTTTCCTTCCTTTTTCACCACATATATGACAGAGTCCTCCTTCTCCAAGCGTTCTTTTATGTAATCGGCTGCTGCTGCCAAATCGGGTGCCTGGCTGTAAAATACACGGTATAAATTAAATAAAGCGGAAACTCCTTCTAGATCCTCCATTGAAGCTTGATAGATTTCCATTTTTATAACCACCTTTATAACTTTAATTAAGTAATTATATAAATATTAACAAATGTTTGTAAACTCAATATGTAAATGTATTGATAAAGGCCCAAATTTCTTATGGGTATTTTCTATATGTTACCATAATCAAAGCAGCATGCACGATCAGCATGGTAAGCTGCTGTTAATTACATCCCTCCTGCAGACATAAAAAAGCCTAGATCCAAGGATCTAGCTTTCATTTAATATTCTTAGTTTAACTGGCCTTTATTGCCAGTGAGCTGCTTTGAAGGCTATCAGAAATCAAGCTGTATGCGATTACCTTATTTCTGCGCTGTTTAACCACATCAATGCGGTCCTTATAGCTATATACCAACAGCGTGGCTTCTCCTTCCAGAAACTCAATAACTATAGGTGTTCCACTGATCTCCGGCCGTAAAAAAAGCTGTTCGTTCCCAGGGTGGATATAATGTTTCTTAATAAATATTCCTTCATTGAACTGATTGATAATCTGAAGTTTCTCCTCATCTTCAAGTCTATTATCACCAATTGTGACTGTAACCTCTTTTACATCAAGCTTGGAATGAGTTTCAAATTTCCGGATCAGCCAATTAACCGTGCCCGTCGGCATACAGGTCAGCACAATTTTCAGCAGACTAACGAAAATAATTGAAACCAATACGGCCCATGTCATATTTCTTCATCTCCATCTGTATTTAGATCCGCCAAATATAAATTCCTAGAGAAGCTAATCCGATAAAAATAATTACCACATATATTAAGGTTAAATTGGTGGTGTTCCGTTTTGTTGAATTTCCATAGTTCTCGTCAGCCTTGCCTGTCAGCAGCAAAGTTGAAACCACAGCAAAAATTAAGATAATTAGTACCAGTCCAAGCATTACTCCCATGCTGCGCACCTCTTCTTTTACATTTTAATAAACTGCTATATCTAAATAATATCGCAAAAGGGCCAACAATTAACCATCCAATTAAATATAAAATTCACCATCCACTTTCACCATATAAAAAAATGCCGCTCCCAGCTTATATTAGGCACGGCTTAATAATCTTGAATTCTACTTATCAGGCATAGTAAAGACTGCTAAACCATTTCCTCCATGCTCTAATTTCTTATGAATTTGTTCAACCACTTCCAATGCTCTTACATGAGAATCATATTCCCCCAGCACTCTGCTCCAATATACAAAAAAACTTCTGCTGATTATTCCTTCCACAGCTTTCCCTTTAACGGTTATTTCCTTCACATTGACTAAGCTTCTCTTATTTTGCGTCTTAACCCAAAGCATTCATTTCCTCCTAATGGCTCCTTTTTAAATCTATAAAACTCACCTTTTCACCTGATGTTCCCCTTTCCTTCCAAACAATGAAAAAAAGAAGTTCATCTTTCTGGTCATAATAACCGCAGTCACTGCACGACCAATAATAGCTTCCATTTTTATCGAAATCTGGATAGCTCCCTTCATAACCATTTGGGAAAACTCTATAATCTGCTCGCTCAATGGTGCCTGTCCCTGTATAGCGAATCTTAATTGAGTGACTTCCTTCAAGCCCAGTCAGCTTAGCATTAATTTCAATCGACCAATCCCCGTTTTCACCCGTATAATCAACTGTTTTGGTTTTTAACAGTACTTCATAAATTGTAAAAATCAAGACTATGACTAAACATAGCCATATATGTTTCTTTTTCATCATGAACACCTCTGTATAAGAGATGTCCCCAGCTGCCAAAATATGATACTTAATCTACAGAGGCGATTTCATTAAATGCTCCCAGAATCCTTTATATTATAATAGCTGACAGTTAGTTTTTTGAGTAAAATATGGAAAAATTATGTTATTATTATCAAATACTATTTTTAAGCGGTGATATTTATGAAGAAAATAATAAGATTGATCATGGGAATTAGCTTTCTTTCTTACTTATGTGCCTTAACAGTATTACTCTTCTTTATATCGAGAGGATTCTGGTCAGACATGCAGTTAATCGAATATATGAAGCAATCCTCAAACCTTGTCCCCTTTAAAACCATTAATGGGTATATATTGGCTATTTCCAATGGAAGCATGAATTTAATCATTCCTATAAAAAATCTTGCCGGCAACGTGGCTGCATTTTTGCCAATGGGAATTTTCCTGCCCTATTTTATTAAAAGGCTAAACAGACTTAAGTCATTTACAATTACCATGACTGTCATGATCCTTAGTGTGGAAATTATACAGCTGGTCACAAGAAGAGGCAGTTTGGATATTGATGACTTTATTCTAAATATGATCGGAGCGTTAATAGGGTTTGGCTTATGGGAAGCGATGACAAACCGGAAAGTGAGAAAAAATGCAGTGAACGTATAATAAATGCCTGTCTAACTGGTTTAGACAGGCATTTTCATCACCATGTTTTTTTAAGAATTAATCTAAACAGCAGCAGCCCATTTATGGCCATCACAATTACTGCCAATATCGTTAAAAAGGCAATATCAGGTGCAAAGACAGAGATGGAATGCCAAGGAGAAGATGTGGTAAATATGAAAAGAGGAATTAACGATGCTGACAGGCCAATAAATAGCAAACCTAAGAAAAGTCCTGTTCCCTTTTTAAAATATTTCCGGGTTCTGAAACTTGTCCCTAAAAATATTGAAAGTATAACCAGCAGAATGATACATCCCAGCATAATGAATTGTATGGTCAGACTTTGTTTAGGTACTTTTTCAGGCTCATCGTCATTTAGTAGACTAATAATATGATTCTTCAGGTAGTAAAGTCCATCCTCCTCTAATATATGATTCTTATTTGTCAGAATCACACCGCCCCAGCTGGTTCCCGGAATATAAAAGACTTCTGCATGCGAATCAGGGGTAGAACCAGAATGCCAGATCATTTCTTTTGGAGTATCCGGGTTGGATATGCGGATTCCTAGACCATAATAACGGTCTTCTCCTGTTTGGACCTGCGGTGTCTTAAATAAATCCAAAGTTTTATCACTGATAAAATGATCCGGCCCTTTCCCGCTCAATAATTTTACAAATTGGATCATATCTGCAGAACTGGCAGTAATGTATCCGTATGGTGCCCCGGCGTTATCATAGGCTACGGAACTTTTCACCGGAAATCCAAACCAGGATTGATAACCTCTAAGGTAGCCCTTCTCATAAGCTCCCTCTTTATCAGCCGCAGCATATTTCATCCCTAAGGGCTCAAAAATCTGCTGTTCCATGTACTCGGCATAGGACATTCCTGTCAATTCTTCAATCATCGCACCCAAGATTAAGAAATTGGCATTGCTGTATTGATGCTTTTCACCAGGTGTAGCAGTCAGTTCAACTTTTGCCAGTTTCTTGACTTGATGCTTAATAGCCTTACTGCCTGTTAACTCTTTATCAGATAGGGCAAGCCCGTCATAGGTGCTGAACCCGCTTGTCTGCGCGAGCAATTGCTCCACTGTGATTTCGCCCGCTTTCCCATTGTTCCGTTTCAACCACGGAAGATATTCTTGAATGCTGGCATCCAGGCGGATGGTTCCATTATCAGCTAATTTCATAATGGCCATTCCCGTTAATGATTTGCTTATGGAGCCAATCGTAAAAGGAGTTTGTTCTGTAACCTCCTCCGTTGATTCTCCAGTAACTCCCCATGATTTTGAAAAAAATAGTTCATTATTATGGACGAGGGCAACTGAAGCGCCTGGAACCTGATAGTCTTCCAGGTAATCCTTAATTGCCTTTTCAATTTTTGCTTCGATGTTTTCTTCAGCTGAAGCCGAATTTTCAGGCAAATAACTAAAAGAAGTGAACAAGAAAAGAACCAATATTATTTTTAATAAACTGGACGGCAAGACTGCCATATAACCTCTCCTTCTACCAATGGTCTTAACCAACGGAGTGTCCCGTTGTTGGGATGCTAAAAAATATCTATAGGCACATTCCCTTTCTCGATTTCATCTTACCTGTAAATGGAAATGTCTATAATGAGCCTCAGCTTTATTTTCAAATAGGACTTGAGGCGTAATAGAAGATCGGACTATTTTCATCAAGATGGATATCATGGAAAAGTGTATGTTAATGCAGATTAATGAAGGGTACACACGGGGCAGGCAAAAAAATAACAAAGACTGCAGCTCTTAGGATGATTTAACATTTCATCCCAGCTTGCAAACCTCACTGCTTTTTTTCTTCATTTATTGCTCTCCTTTTTCAAACACAACCGTTATTCAGGTACATGCACTGATGGTGGGCATATGCATACTTTATCTGAGACATTTATTTTCTCAAAAGGACTGAACAGCAATGGTTAAATATTTGGATTACACCTCTCCGTCTTTAAATTACTTTTTCGATGTGAATAATAGCAATCTGATGAAAAAAGATAACCGAAACTTAATAAATGTATTGGGCATTCAACAATTAAACACGCTGGAAGATGTCTCGCTTCTGGACATCTATCTAAGCAAAAATAATGTAATAGAACCGCATTATCACCAAAACGCTGCTGAATTGGTTTATTGTATATCGGGTGCAGCGACGGTTTCATTGCTTAATCCATTTACAAAGCAAATCCAGAATTATTACATTACACCTGGGCAAGTAGCCAATGTCCCTCAGGGATGGTGGCATTATGAGGTAGCTAATACCGACGGCACTCATCTGCTGGCCATCTTTAATGCGCCAACGCCGGAGGTTATCTTAGGATCTGACATTCTCAAGTTAACTCCTTCAAATGTAATGGCGCACACTTATTGTATGGATGAAAAGCAATGGAAAAAGGCGGTTGCACCTGTCCAGCCTTCAACCTTTATCGGCCCGAGAAAAGACTGCAGCAGAAATGCTCACAGCCCTGACCCAAACCAGCAATATCAATACACCCAGCAATATTCCCCCCAGCAAATGTATTTTTATTAGGGACTTCCATGGCATGGATAGTACCATGCCTGTCTTCTTAGGTCTTCAGCATGTACAAGCCTTCCACTTTTATTCCAACCTGGACCGGCGCCATAATCAAACAAGAAAAAGAGCTACCGATAAGGATCGCTGACATAAGAATTTCGAGTAATTAATTATAATAATTATGAAACGACCAAACAATAAGGGTAATACTCACTATTCCCCAAGCTGTGGTACCTACTATCCACCAAACTATGAACCTAGCTTTTATTGAAACCTCCTCACTCTCCATATTTGTTTTTATAAAAGCAATATCATTTTTTATATTTTTCTTCTTATATATGATAAAAACAAATCCGATTATAATGAAGGCGATCGTTACCCAAAGTGATAAGTCCATCTTTTGTAACTCCTTAGTTTTTTTGCAAATTGTATTCTATATAAACACTATTATAGATTTTTGCTGAAAACCTCAATAATTAAGGAAAATGACGTGTGCCAATTCACACGTCATTCTTTATGCCATAAATAAAGCACCCGAAAACGAATGTTGCAGACAGGCTTATTCATTGCCTTTTTCCGAGGAATAACATCCTATACCTGTTCTCTGCTGACATAAGTTCCGGCAATCAGATCATGAACCGCCCTCTTGTCTTCTCTAAAAATAATCATAAACATACTGACCAGTGTTGATATACCAAACGTCACATTAGACAATAGAAATTTACCCACAATTTCTCTTAGAACCATCGTTTTCAACGTTAAGCCTTCTTCATCTATCCTTCTAACCTTAATCTTAAAAATGCGCTTTCCAATGATATAACCGGTCCAGACAAGGGGAACGAGTGTTAAATAGATAGTATAGATGATCGGCCAGGTCCATCCCATCATCCAGGTAAATGGGGAATCTCCCTCTATCAGAAAGAACACCGTTGAAATGGGTATTGTAAGTATTAGAGCATCAACAATATCCGCTGCAAATCTTATGCCAAATCCGGCCTGTTTCTCCATTCATCTATCTCCTTCTCTATTAAAAAAATGCAACAGTTGCATGATAAGCAATCACAATCAGTATGGGGCTCCAAACTGCAAAAGCAAATTCCATTATATGTTCATTAGAATGGCCTGCAAATCTTCTGATCATATACCCTCTGTATCCGCCTATAACCATTATAAGTAACGCCATCCAAAGATGCTTGCCAATATGCATCCAAAAAGAAATACAACGAAGATTAACGACTCTATTACCGTTTGCTGTTTGTTAAACCTTTTTGTATACTCCCGCTTCTTTGGGATATTAAACTTCCATTTCAGCAGCCTTTCCAGCCAAAAAGCACTGCCTATTAAAAGGAAATATATGAAAATGGCTATCCAATACACTTCATTTCCCCATTTCATCTGTGTGTGATGCCAATTGGTTACCCTCCTGACCATTTCCTTATTATACCAAAATATCCCTCAGATTAATTAACAGATTGGTTCAGTAAAATTTTGGGTACATTAAAATCAACATCGTGACCAAGGAGGACTTTATGAAACTGAAACTTATAATCTCGGCATTTCTATCTGTATTATTGCTTACGGCCTGCAATAATGACAAAGTAGAAAATCCGCCTGAAAATGCACCTGCTGAAAACCAAAATAATGAAACATCCAATGAGGCTGCATTTAATTTTACGAATTTCGATCTTGAGGTGGAGTACAAAGATAATATAACCATTGATTTGGATTATGAAAATGAAAAAAACGGAATGGAAGCCGCATATCAGGATGACCTTGCTGATCAGAATTTAACTTCGGATGAAGCCATGGAGAAGCTGACTCCAATTTTTGAGGGGCTGTCGTTCGATCAAAATACAGAAGATCAAGAGGTCATTAACCAGGTAAAGGATGCATTTTCAGTAGAGGACAATTACCAAAAAATTGAATTGGAAATAAAATTCCCAGATGGAACGGAAAAAGAATATTCAGAAACGAAAACTCAATAAAAATCAAATGAGCTCAGAAGCATTGCCTTTTGAGCTCATTTAACGTGCCTCAGCTATCCCAGGTCACTTTAGCACTCAACTAAATCTGCTGCATTAGTTTATTGCGGTGAATTTTCCCCAGTCTTTTGTTCAAAGCTATTCTCAACATATACAAGTCTTCCGCTTGATTCCAACCCGGCCTTTCGATTCGACCTTCTCAATATATTCCTTGGCCAAAGGCACTTTGCAGGCTGTGTTTCCGACATCCACATGCACTTTTCCGATATGCGCAGCAACATTATTCGCTTCCTCATTCAGCTCCGGTACATAAGAGCCCACAGAGATGACAAAGCCGTTCATTACATATCGTACTCTGTTTTTTTCTTCATGAATGGTATTATTAACTTGTGTCAATAATGCTCTTATCTCACTGACATCAAGCTCGTCATCAGGTGTGACTGATATATAATTAGAATACGTGCTCCAGCCGCAGACCGAAACCATTTCATCCTCAGATTTGATCCACTCCCGGGCCAAATCAAGAGCATGCTCACTTTCCGCAGCTACCTGGGCCACTGTATACTCCGCAGCCATGTACCAATATGCCTTTTCAGCCCATTCCTGTAAAGTCTCTTTTGTCATTAGCTTTGGATTGACAGACAGCCCTGCCAGATACATCGCATCATGATTTCCTGATTCATATAATTGAAGTGCCAGCTCATGATCCTTCTTTACAAACTTCACCAGCTTTTTTAAATCTCCAACTCTCACACCAAAAAAAGGCTCCTTCGCCCCGTGATTTTTGAAAGTCTTCTTCGTCTGCTCTGTACCAAGCTCTTCAAGCTTTTTCATGATTTCTTCGTAAGTCATATTCTCTCTCCCTTTCAAATAGCTACCTCTACATTATTGACCTTGATCATTAACCTTAAGCCGAAATTTGAATGATTCTCAGGTAACAGATGTCACAGTTGCTGGACAAATGGGCATCACAGTATTCATCCTTATTACCCTCACCGTAGTATTCAGCAAAATATTAAAATCTTTATTTCCCCACAAAATAGTCTCTCAACTCTCCTTGAGTGGCTCTTTCAACAGGAGGTTCCGTTAATGTATAGGCTTTAGCATTTAATTCAGCAAACTCTCATCTTCCTGCAAACATAAGCCGTTAACAAAAAATATTCCACTTGCTATCAACAGTAAAAGTAAATTCAAAATCAGCCGTGGCTCATACATTAGCTAACAAATCTGTACCTCCCTCCAGCCAATATTAAAATCAAACTTTAGTCTCTTTCTTTATTTAAACTTTTTCACACAAACATTTCACCTTAAATATATAAATTTTCAATAAAAATCAAAAACAGTAAAAAACACCCATAAATTTATGTTGCGTATTTTTACAAAAAAGGGTAATTTTATATAATATAGAATAAATTGTTACATCTGTTGTATTGGATTGTAGACTTACATCTTCAAGGAGAGAACGAGAAAATATGTTAAGAAAAAAGGGGATTAAAACATATGCAAAAGTATAGAAGGAGAAACACGCCAGCTTTTACATTTTTAGCATACTTTACACTGATTGCCGGCGTTGGGCTGTTTCTGATCGGACTTTACAATGCTGATATGGAGCTTAATGAAAAAGGGTACTACATTGCCGTCATGCTTCTGGTGGCGGTTGGGTCCATTCTGACTCAGAAGGTGACACGGGACAATGCCGAAGATGCGGAAATCATGGCAGAGCAGGAGCGCAGATCAGCTAAAATTGAGCAATAATACACAAGCTCAGAAAGGCTTCTGGGCTTTTTCTTTTGATAAAAATAAAAAGATGTTGACTTTAACACTTAAAAGCGTTTAAGATATAAAGCATCCTAATACTTAAATGCTTTGAAGGAATTAAAGTAGTGGTACCCTCCCTGTTGCAGAGAGCTGGTGGTGCTGAAAACCAGTACAAAGGAGATCACGAATTACGTTTCTGGAGCTTCTTATTTCTTTTCTGAAATAAGACGGTTTAGCCGTTATTCTGTGAAGTGGTAAGTTCTATACTTACAATCAGGGTGGTACCGCGAATAAATTCGTCCCTGCTGAATGAAAATTCAGCAGGGATTTTTTATACACAAATACTTTCGCACTTAAAAGCGTTTAAGCATAAAAACTAATAAAAGGAGACATACCAAATGAAGAAATCGATACCCCTGCACTTACGTCCATTTACAGCCCAGCAGCATTACAATGCTTACAGCCCCATTGACCATGCGGTTTGGAGGTATGTGATGAGGCAAAACCATCATTTCCTTGAAGACATCGCCCATGATGCATTCACTTCAGGTCTGAAGTCATCCGGCATTTCCATCGACAGCATTCCACGGGTAAGTGAAATGAACGATCATTTAGATAAAATCGGCTGGGGAGCAGTCATTGTCGACGGATTGATTCCCGGCACAGCATTTTTTGATTTTCAAGCGCATGGCATCCTTCCAATTGCAACGGATATACGCCAGAAGACCAATATCGAATACACACCCGCTCCTGACATTCTCCATGAAGCGGCGGGGCATGCGCCGATTTTATTTGATGAAACCTACTCAGAGTTTGTTAAATTAATAGGGAATATCGGAGCTAACGCTTTTGCGACAAAAGAAGAACATGAGGTGTTTGAGGCAACCAGGCATTTATCGATTGTCATGGAAAGTCCAGCCTCAACTGAAGAAGAAATTGAAGCAGCCAAACAGCGATTAAAGGAAAAACAGCTGCATGTAAAAGGACTTTCTGAAGCTGAGCAAATCTCCCGGATTTTCTGGTGGACGGTCGAATTTGGCCTGATTGGCGAGCTGCAAAAGCCCAAGATCTTTGGTGCAGGACTGCTGTCATCTGTGGGCGAAAGCAAACATTGCCTGTCCGATCAGGTGATGAAACGCCGGTTCACAATTGAAGATGCTATTAACACCAGCTATGACGTTACATCTATGCAGTCCCAGCTATTTGTTTGCGAAAGCTTTGAACAATTGATAGAGGAAGTGACGAGATTCGGCGAGTCGATGGCCTTCAGGCAAGGCGGAACAGCGGCTATCGAAAAAGCGATCGCTTCAAGTCAGGTTGCGCACATCGAACTCAATTCAGGCATTCAAATTACTGGTCTTTTCACCGATATCATGAAGGATGCAGAAGGTGAAGCCATCTATGTCAAAACGACAGGTCCGAGTGCCCTTTCGATTCAAAATGAACAAATTAATCATCATGGTCCTGATATTCACCATGACGGCTTTGGAGCGCCGATCGGAAAATTGGCTGGAGACATTAGGCTGGAAAATCAAACTGAACAGAGCCTGAAAAAACTTGGCATCGAGATCAATAAAATGATGCAAATCACCTTCGAAAGCGGAGTAGAAATTTCCGGCCATGTGACGAATCTTTTATTTAATCATGATTCCCTTGTTTTAATATCACTTGAAGAATGTCTCGTCAAAAAGGGAGATGAAATCTTGTTCCACCCCACTTGGGGCACCTATGATTTAGCTGTGGGCAGTCGAATTGTTTCCGCACGTCCAATCGCAGCGGATTACGCTGCATATCACGGTGAATCTTTTATGAATGAAGAAAGCCCAAAAGAAGGAACAGCCCTAACCCCTCTGGAAGAATTATATGCGGAAGTAAGACAAATCCGGGAAACGAATTTCCCTCAGGATGTCCTTCTTCACAGTGTTATCGGAAAAATTCTCGATGAGTTCCCGGAAGAATGGCTGCTTCAGCTGGAAGTTCTGGAACTGCTTGAAAAGCATGACAAAGAATCGCCTTTGAAAAAACTGCTTCTGAACCAGCTTGAAAAGTTAAGTAAGGAAGAACGCTATGTCCGCCTGATTCAAAACGGACTCGATGTCATCTTTGATTGGAGGCATGTCACAGTATGACAAAAATAAGTGAAGAAGAAATAGCCCTGAAACTCTCCAAGCTGCCGGACTGGAAAAGAAAAGACAGCAAATGGATTGAACGGCGCTATCGCTTCAAAGAATATTTAGACGGTATCGCCTTCGTAAATAAAATTGCATCTCTTGCTGAAAACGAAAACCATCATCCTTTTATCGCCATTCAATACAAAATGGTGATCGTCTCCCTCACTACCTGGAGTGAAAATGGGCTGACAGGTCTGGATTTTAAGCTAGCCCGGCAGATAGATGATGTTTACCTTGCAGACCATAATTAAGAAAATAAGTGCCTGTTGAAGATGACGGGCACTTACTTTTCCATTGCATCAAGTGGATTTTCATATTCCCGTACAAGAAATTTCTATGCCTAGAACACTCCAAAGCCTAACATCATACATTAAAGCAAAGTTGTTAGCAGGTCACTAATAAAGTCAGAAAAGCGTTAAGAGGTTAATCATTCTCATAAAAAAATACTCAAGCCCCATTTAGATTTTAAACTAAATGGGCTTTTCCTTATAGTGCCGACTGCAAATCCTCAATTAAGTCTTCGGCATCCTCCAGGCCAACTGAAATCCGAACCAGGCCATCTGTAATTCCCAGTTCCAGACGGCGTTCTCTCGGTATCGATGCATGCGTCATTTTGGCTGGAAGGGAAATCAGGCTTTCAACTGCGCCCAAACTTTCTGCCAGGGTAAAGTATCTTACTTTTTTCAGCAACTCTTCTGCCTTTTCACCGGTTCCGGCATCAAAGGAAATCATTCCGCCAAAGCCCCGTGCCTGCTTCGAGTGAATATCATGGCCTTTATGATCTTTAAATCCTGGATAATAAACCTTTGAAACCTGCGGATGATCGGCAAGAAAATGTGCCACCCTTTTCGCATTTTCTTCAATTTCCTCCATCCGAATGGCCAGTGTCCGAATCCCCCTGATTAATAGCCAGCTATCCTGAGGCCCCAAAACCGCACCGATTGAATTTTGAATAAAGTGAATATCTGCTGCAAGCTGTTCGGAATTCACCACAACCAGCCCAGCAACCACATCACTATGTCCGCCTATATATTTGGTGGCACTATGCAAGACAATATCAGCTCCCAGTTCAATTGGATTCTGCCAGTAAGGTGTACTGAAGGTGTTATCCACAATCATAAGCAAATTCTTGGATTTGGCCAGCTTGGAGATTCCAGCCAAGTCTGTAATCTTCAGCAATGGATTCGTTGGCGTCTCAACATAGATTGCCTTTGTATTCTCCTTTATCGCCGCCTCTACAGCAGCCAAATCACTTGTATCGACAAAGGTTACATCTACATTATATTTCGTCAAAACCTTTGTCACTAATCGATAGGACCCGCCATACACATCATCAGTGAAAATAACATGATCTCCTGTTGAAAATAAGTGCATTACAGAAGAAATAGCCGCCATGCCGGAACCGAAAGCAAAGCCTCGGTATCCGCCTTCCAGATCCTTTATTAGTTCCTCAAGAGCATGCCTGGTCGGATTCCCTGTTCTTGCGTACTCATAAACAAAATTGCCCACACCATCTTGTTTAAACGTACTGGCATGGTGGACAGGTATGGAGACGGCACCTGTATGTTCATCTCTGGAGATGCCCCCGTGAATCATTTGTGTTTTCTTTCTCATTGTTCATCCTCCTCATAAATAGATTTACTTAAATACCGCTCACTGCTGTCAGGAAAAATGGTGAGAATATTCGTGCCAGGCGGAGCATTTTCAGCTTCTCTCAGTACTGCTTCGAAAGCCGCTCCTGACGAACTTCCAACTAAGTATCCTTGAAGCAATGCCAGCTCCTTTACTCGTTTGAAGGCATCTTTATCTGAGATGGTATGAATGGCGTCAAATAAGCCTATTTCCATATACGGGGGCAAAAACTCCATCCCGATTCCCTCGGTTCGATGCGGTCCTGCCTTTCCGCCATTTAAAATGGAGCCTTCAGGTTCAACGATAACTGTCTTTATCTTTGGATTCTTTTCTTTAAGATATCTGGCGCAGCCCATGAACGTACCGCCAGTCCCTGCTCCAGCTGCAAAAATATCAATCTTCCCATCTAACTCTTCGTAGATCTCAGGTCCCAATGTTTCATAATACGTTAGCGGGTTATTCTCATTGCTGAATTGCTGAGGACTATAGGAATTAGGAATCTTCTTCAGCAGTTCCTTTGCCTTCTTAATAGCACCTTCCATGCCTTCTTCAGTTGGCGTATTAACCACTTCTGCCCCTAACGCCTTCATTAGTTCCTGCTTTTCAATGCTGAATCTTTGAGGTACAACACAAATGATTTTGATCTTCTTTCCTATAGCAGCCAGCGCTAAGCCGATCCCTGTATTCCCTGCAGTCGGTTCAATTACAGCGCCGTCTTCCGGGAGAAGTCCATCCTTAATCGCTGTCTGAATCAGCTTCTGTCCTAACCGGTCCTTTACACTGCCGCCCGGGTTAAAATATTCAAGCTTTGCAAAAACATTTACTCCTTGCGGAATAGCATAGTGTTTGATTTTCACAAGAGGGGTATGCCCAATCAGTTCTTTCACGTTGCTGTAATAATTCATCGTCAGCACCTCTGTTTTTCAGATGAATGGTTTCTTTTTTTTCATTGCGTTTTTTGGATATTATTACGATCTTTTTAATTCTTATTATTCCTACTTGTATAGTATGTTTTAAGCTTATTTTTGTTAATTATCAACTAAAAAATCAGCTGGCATCTGAGAATTAAGGCAGATTGCAAAGTTGCCAAGTGAGACATCAATTCATACTATACCAATAAGCATTATATGAATTAGAAGGAGTGATTTTACAATGGGACGTGAATTTGTAGAGTTGTTTGACCATTGGGCAGAATCCTATGATGAGACTGTGGCCGGTAAAGACCTTGAATATCAGGAGGTGTTTATGAATTATGAACAGATTCTTCATAAAGTAGCCGATCTTGTTCATGGGAATGTAGTGGAATTCGGTACAGGTACAGGCAACTTAACTCAAATGCTCCTGGAGAAAGGCTGTTCAGTAGTCGGAGTTGAACCTTCTGCTGCCATGAGGAAAATAGCAAGCAAAAAAATGCCTCATCTCACAATATTGGATGGTGACTTCTTAAGCTTTGAATTGAATGGCCCTATAGATGCTTTCGTCAGCACCTACGCATTCCATCATTTAGAAGACAGCGAAAAAGCCAATGCCATCTCTAAATACAGCACCCTCCTTACAACTGGCGGAAAAGTTGTTTTTGCCGATACTGTCTTTCGCAGCAAGGACGAAAAAGAGATTTTTATCCAGGAAGCTAAAAACAAACACTACCTCAGCCTGGCGCAAGACCTGGAAACAGAATACTATACAACCATCCCCATATTAGAAAGCATGTTTCATTCCAATGGATTCTCTGCTGAGTTTAAGCAGCAAAATCGATATGTGTGGCTGATAGATGCAGAGAAACTTTAGGAAAACGGATCTCAATGACTGAAAACCCTGCTGATCCATAAACTATTCAGCAGGATTTTCTCTGCTTTAAGCATCCAGTTTGACTTATAAAATATTTTGCAGTATATTAATTGACGTATCAATCATTGACCTATCAATTATCTAAAAAGGCGGGGGATGCTGTGTTTAAATGTTCTAAGCAAGAAGAATTAATTGCTGCCCGGCTGTTTGAGCTCAATAAGCAGACAATGCCGAAGTTTGAACGCTGTACAGGCATCAGCCAGTCACGGCTTGAGATTCTCCGGGAGCTTTTTGAAGCGGAAGAAATTACACAGCGGGAACTTCAGAAAAAAGTAAATATCGATCATGCTGCTGTCACGAGGCATCTAAAACAGCTTGAAGAAAAAGGCATGGTGATACGCAGGAAAAACCCTGCAGATAACCGTTTTACTTATGTCAGCCTGACAGAGGAAGGCAAAACGAAGATTGCTGCTTACTGTGAAGAAAAGCAGCGGTTTATTTCCAAAATCCTGAACGGCTTTTCGGAGCTTGAGCGAAGCACACTATTAAATATGCTCACTCGCATCCAGGAAAATGTAGATAATCTTTAATATTTTCATCCAGACAAACATAAAGGAGAGTTCACCATGAATAAAACCATTATCAATGACTTTAAAGAAATCGTTACAGGCCGCCGTTCCATCCGTAATTATGACCCAACAGTCAAAATCAGCAGAGAAGAAATGGCTGAAATCCTGGAGGAAGCCTCTTTAGCTCCTTCATCTGTAAACCTGCAGCCATGGCGTTTTGTGGTAATCGATTCAAAAGAAGGCAAAGAAACGCTGGCACCACTTGCAAAATTCAATCAAAGGCAAGTAGAGACATCAGCAGCTGTCATCGCAGTCTTTATTGATATGAAGAGTGAAGCATTCATTGAAAAAATTTATGACACAGCTGTTGAAAAAGGATACATGCCTGCTGATGTTAGGGACAAGCAGGTGCCATCCATCAAAGGCTTAGTGGAAAACATGACATTCGAGCAAAAGAAAGAAATGAACCTGATTGATGCCGGTCTTGTATCCATGCAGCTAATGCTTGCAGCACGTGCTCATGGCTATGATACAAATCCAATTGGCGGTTATGAAAAAGACCGAATTGCCGATGCTTTTGAGTTGGACAAAGAACGCTACTACCCTGTCATGCTAATCTCAATCGGGAAATCCGCTGATCAAGGCTATAAATCGGTCCGCCTGCCTGTTGAAGATATCACGGAGTGGAAATAACTCACAAAGGAGAAATGCAACATGATCATTATTCATGCTGGCTTCCAAATACAAACTGATAAAGAAGATGATTTTCTTGTTGAGATCCGTCCGCTGATCGAGGCTTCCAGATCTGAAGAAGGCAATATCTCTTATGACCTTGTAAAAGATACAGAAAAAACGGGTGCCTATACTATGGTGGAATTGTGGAAGGATATGGACGCTGTGAAGTTCCACAACCAGACTGGACACTTTACATCATTTACGGCAAAAGCTCCTCAATATTTTGCTGCACCTCCTCAGGTGAAAGTATATGAGGCGCAGCCTGTTGATAAAAAATAAATTACAGACAAAAAGACGCTTGGGATAGGAGATGCCCAAGCGTTTCTTCGTCTTTATTGCCTTTTATTCTCATTCTGATCATGATAAGCAATGAGAATGACTTCTTCTCCCTTTTCCTCACTTAAGCGTTTTTCCAGATTATGCACCTGCTGCAGATCCCCGTCGGACAAATTTGCAAATTGATATTCTTTATCCATTTTCAATCACCTTTCCGTTGTAAGATACCTAAAGTTTGTGTTTACCAAGCATTTTTATACACTTAAAAAGCCCGGGAATCTTCCCCGGACTTCATTTCCTATTTAATCCCCAAAATGGCAATTGTTATGACAGCTAACACCAGGCTCAGCAGCAGCGACATGCCCCAATGCTTCTTTTCCGTCATCTTGAATAACATATTCATTACGGAACTGATTGCCAGAAAGATAAAGAATACAAATAAAAAAATCATAAATTCCATAACTCTTAACCTGCCTTCTTCCCTGTCTTCGCAAGGAAATAAGAAGAGCTTCCCATCATCATCCCTCCGAGGATCCCCATGAAACTGCCGGCGATTGCCCAATTGGCAGACAGAAAGATGCCGGACATAAGTAAAATCAGCCCTCAAATAAACAGGGCCATTCCCACTTTCATTCTGCATCTCCCCTCCTGTTACTCAGTCTAAATCTTTCACAACCGCCATTTCCTTCCCAAATCGGTGGCCATGATCTGCAAATCCCAAACTTGCATAAAGATGGTGTGCCCCAAGATTTTCCGGATGGTATCCTACTGCAAGTGTTTTAGCATTCGGCAATTTCGCCATCTCAGCAATCATCAGTTCTGTCGCTTTTTTGCCTATTCCCCTGCCTTGGTGCGCCTTATCAACCATTATCCGGTAAATCCAGTACGCATCCAATTCTTCTAAACATGTATTAAACATTAAGAAGCCGACAGCTTCATCTTCCAAGTAAATCACATACGGTCTAAGCGCTGTTTCAAATTTAGATTGCGCAATGGAAACTGCATTAGGCTCCATATAAGCTCTTTGTTCCTCTGAAAGCTCCAATAAACAGCAATCATACCAATTGTCTGCTGTTACTTCTTCAATTTTCACTTTGCCAGTATTCATAAAAAATTTCCCCTTTTCACATTTTTGGGGAAACGCTTTTTTTAATTAGGCGTTCTCCCCTTATTTTGATCCAAAATTACTAAAGTTTTATTTAGCATATTGAACGCCTCCTTTTACTAAATTGTCAGAAAAAAACAAGACCCACTCATTATACTATATTATTCCAGTAAATGCGCACATTGGATTTCAGTTATTTTTTCTTTGGAAAGGCCATATATAATATATTGATTCAGCAAAAAAGGGGAGGATGCGATACTATGCCAGCGAAGCAAATTCGTTTACGGAGAATTCAAAGCCTTGCTCACGACATTATGCTAGAAATGAACTCAAAGGAAGACCATAAGAAGAATGAATCATACAGAACAGTCATTGATCACTTATCACGTGCGATTGGGGAACTTTCTGATCCATCGGGTGATTATTCATTGGATTATGTAGAAGAAAAAGTAGCTACTGCCCATTATAAGATCTTTAAGAACATGAAAAAACTGACTCCGCTTCGAAAAACAAAAGAATCAGCATGGTAAATTTTTTTGAATGAAACTGATAATTATTATCAATAATAAATAGCAGGGAGGTAACCAGATCGGTTACCCTTTTGGCTTACATTGTCGGCTCAAACGTTTTACAGTCTGTTTCTTTGCTGTTGGAAGCGTGCTTGCCTTTATGGCTGACAACATAAATAGCTTCTGCAGCGCACTTATTTCCCTGTTCCCAATAAGTGCAGTTATTTACTTCACAAAGAACATCTTTAGCCATGTAAATCACCTCCTGGCCATATTTTCTTCAAATCAGGATGGTGATATACATGGCCCTTTATTTATCTGAATTCCATTCTTCCTTCAAAATCGCATAATAATATTCATCCCACCACTCATCCCCATGTGGAATGCACTTTTTGAAAAAGCCTTCCCGCTTCATGCCGATTTTCTCCATCACCCGGTAAGACGGCGGGTTCTCTGGCTGGCAGGTTGCAATAATCCGGTGAACGCCAAGTTCTTCAAAGCCATATTTCAGCACTGCATATGCTGCTTCTGATGCGTAGCCTTTATTATAAAACTTGGGATTAAATACCCACCCGATTTCATATGTATGATTACCGAAATACTTATGAAACCCTATATGGCCGATCAGAATATCCCCTTCCATAACAACAGGGAAATGGTCAGCTTTCTCTATATTTTTGCGGATAAACTCTTTTGCAGCTTCTTCTGTAAATACCCCTTCCGGAATGTATCTCATCACTTCCGGGTTTGATGTATACTCATAAACCGCCTGCCAGTCTTCTGCTTTAAAATGGCGAATCGTTAGCCTCTCTGTTTTAAGCTCCATTTTTTTTACCCCTATTCAGCTGTTTTCATCCTATGTATGTTCGTTGATTTCAGCCATATTTCCTTTAAAAAATGCTGAGCCGGACATAATTTTTTTATCCGCACTGAAATTACGTCTATTCGCACAGAAAAATTCTTATGCGCACATATTTCTCCGCTATCCGCTCAGAAATTTTTCGGCACACCTTTTATTGGTAGAAAAACTGGTCCATTCCTGTTAATTCAGCACTGGGGTATTCCTTTTCTGCCTTTTTCAGCTATCGGCGCAGGTTTTCCAAACAAATACCCCTGAAACAGCTGATATCCTCTGTCCCGGAGCCATTCAAAGTCTTCCCGGGTTTCAATCCCTTCAGCAAGCGGGACGGACCCCATCTTCAATGCCTGCTGTAAAAAAGCTTCCGCTGTTTTCTGTTTTTCTGGATCTGTTGACACGCCCTGAACATATTTCATATCCAGCTTCATATAATGGGGCTGAAGCTCGCTCAATAACTCGACCGTGCTGAACCCGGCGCCCACATCATCCAGTGCATAGCAGAATCCTTTTTCCCTATAATAAGCGAGGATTCTTTTCAAATGATCCGTATCCTCCACTTTATCTGTTTCCACTACCTCAAATACGAGCCGATTCGGATCCACACCTAAGCGGTTCGCAAGCTGTACCGTTGATTTCAGGCAGAACTCCGGCGGAGTAAATGCTTGTAGGAATAAAATTGATAAACGCCTTTTTATCGATAAACGAAGCAAATCTGACAGCCGTCATCCGGCACAAGCGATCGAGCGCATACAACCTCCCGCGCTTTCTGGCTGCACCAAATATTTCTCCCGGAAAAATCACCGACCCATCTTCCCGGTAAAATCTCGCCAGCATTTCATAGGCAAACAGTTCTTCCTCTCCATTGAGAATCGGCTGTGCATGACAGGTAACCAGCCCATTGGCAATCACCTCATCAATCCACTGGCTATCCAGGATCTCAGCAGCCTCCTCAATGGGGCGCCACGCCTCATCGGCCAACCTGAAGCTGACACATTCAGCTTCCATATGGTCCCTGCAAAAATCAAGAAAATCCCGCATGCCGTCTTCCTTCAGCACGAACCGGTCTGATTCAGCTTCCACCAAAACGCCTTTTCTCTCCAAGTGTTCAACCACGCTTGAAAA
Source organism: Cytobacillus sp. EB106-05-05-XG126 (assembly GCF_058791715.1). Lineage (NCBI taxonomy): Bacteria > Bacillati > Bacillota > Bacilli > Caryophanales > Bacillaceae > Cytobacillus > Cytobacillus sp. EB106-05-05-XG126. The sequence goes on from NZ_JBYTDU010000006.1 coordinate 126,502, forward strand.
CATCCGGCAATTCTGTTCACCATCTGCCTTTACCTCAAAGCTCACATCCTGCACCATACAAGCATTACAGCTCATCCTAAGCACACCCTTATTATGTAATAGTTCTATTTTACTATATTGCCGGATTGCTTATAGGTAAAACGCATTGAATCAGTTTTTAAAATAAAAAGAATGAATGATTAATGCAACAAGATAGTCGTGATTGTTGTCCTCCACATTGATTTCCTGAACACCGCTAATGATATGACTCCGTTTTAATCTGCCAAGAACGGCTGTTTCTCTGGATAAAGTAATGGCTGACATAACCGATGACGCAGAGGATATATAAGTAATATTATGGAATCTGTATTCAATAGCTTCTTTTAATTTTGCTGCATTCTTTAAGGTGATGACTGTATGAGCTTCTCCTATTTGCGTTCCGTTCTTATAGATCCTCCATTGATCCTGTTGGCTTATCCACTTTTTACGATACCAGCGTACATCATACAAATCCTGGTCAATGCGCACCTCAAAAGACAAATACCAATTTAAACCGAAGCTATCTCCTAAAGCATACTGCCATCTCTGAGGAAAATACCGTTTAACGTATCCTTTCAGATTTTGTCCTTTAAAAAGCGGCTTTTCAATCATTAACGACTTTTGTATGTGATAAAATGACCAGCCATCCTTTGATTTCGGCTGATAAGCCCGCTCCCTGTCTGCAAGTCTCTTACTAATGAAAAAAATCACAATGGATGCAGCAGGAAACAAAAAGGCAGCCGCAAACATAGCGGGTTCAAATGCATCAAATACCAAATACCGCGCAAGCAAGGTTAATAAAAACAAAACAAAAATAATATTTAATTGAATCATTATGTTCACCTCAAACAAAAGACTACCCTCAGCCCCAGCCGAAGATAGCCTCTTTACTAATCACTCATACCGCAAAGATTCAATTGGACTCAGCCTAGAGGCTTTATTAGCCGGAAGCAGTCCGAAGATAATGCCGATCGCCATTGAAAAGAATAGGGCTCCGGCGACGACCTGCCACGAAATGAGCGATGGCCAGCCCGCAAAGAATGAAATGAGAGATGCTGAACCCCAGCCCAGAAGGATTCCCAGCACTCCGCCAATCAAGGTCAGGGTGACAGATTCGATTAAAAACTGTCCCATGATTTGTCCCCTGGTCGCTCCAAGTGCTTTACGGATGCCGATTTCCCTCGTTCGCTCCGTTACAGAGACGAGCATAATATTCATGACGCCAATTCCTCCGACAAACAGCGAGATGCCGGCGATACTGCCGATGATTAACGTCATGACCTTTGTAATCTGGCCAATTCCTTCTGCCATTTCTTCCATGTTGATGACCATATAAGATTCTTCTGTATTATGCATCTTGTTAAGTAAGCTGGCAGCCTTCTTTCCAGCGGTCTGAAGCTGATCAGCGGATTCAGCCTGAAGCGTCACCTGGGTAAAGTCACTCTTCCCATAAATAGTCTGCCATGTTTTCGTAGGCACATAGATCTCCAGAACACCGAATGAAAAGAGCCCTGTCGGCTTTTCCATGACGCCAATAATCTCTATCGGCTGGTTCCCAATCCGGATCACTTCGCCAACCGGCGACTTACCGTCAAAGAGCTCCTCCTGCATGGAAAAGCTGACAAGCCCCACCCTGCGTCCGCCAAGGAAATCAGCAGCCGTGAAAGATCGTCCTTTTTCCAGATCCACATTGTTCAGCTCAAAATACGCAGGACCAACTCCTGTCGTTGAAGTCTCTGCAGTCTGTTCTCCATATGAAGCCTGTGAAAACTGTGAGCTTGAAGCAACTACCCGTTTAATCTCGGGAATCTGCTCCAGTGCTTTGATATCTTCCCCATCAAAAGGAGCTTCATTAAATATGTTCGGGTTTGCCTGAATTTCCTCCTCAGAAGGCTGATAAAATAATTCCACTGTATTGCCCGGACCTGTCAGCTGCGTTTTCAGCATCGCTTCTCCGCCCTGGCCGATGGCAACTACAATGATGACCGCCCCAACACCAATAATGATTCCGATCATGGTTAAAATCGATCTCATTTTATGCGCCTTCAATGAGCTGAGTGCCATTTTGATATTTTCTAAAAAACTCATACAGGCCCCCCCCTGCGGGAAGGTTCAGCGTTCACAATCAGCCCGTCCCTCACCATAATCGTGTGATGAGCATATTCTGCTATCTCGGGTTCATGTGTCACCATTACAATTGTTGATCCTTCATGGTTCAGCTCACTGAACAGCTCCATAATGGAGGCACTTGTTTTCGTATCTAGTGCACCTGTCGGTTCATCCGCCAAGATGATTTTCGGCTCATTCACAATCGCCCGGGCGATGGCAACCCGCTGCTTCTGCCCTCCTGATAAGGCATTCGGCAGATGCTCCATCCGATCGCTCAGGCCCACTTTAACCAGCGCTGCTTCCGCCCGTTCCAATCGTTCCTTTTTGGCAAGTCCGCTATAAATCATAGGCAGCTCCACATTTTGAATAGCCGTCAGCCTCGGAAGCAGATGAAACTGCTGAAACACAAACCCGATCGACTGATTTCTGACCTTGGCCAGCTCTGCTTCCGAGTAATGGGATATATTCTCTCCATCCAGTTCATAAGTTCCTTCTGTCGGCAGATCGAGGCATCCAATAATATTCATAAGTGTTGATTTGCCTGATCCGGATGGCCCCATAATGGCTACAGAATCGCCCTGTTCAATGCTCAGGTTAATTCCTTTTAATACTTCAATGCTTTCTTTTCCCGCCTGATAGGACTTGGTTATGCCACTGAGATTGATCATTTTGCATCCACTTCCACGCCGTCTTTCAGCTGATCTGATGGATTCGCAATGATCAAATCCTTCTCTTTAAGTCCGCCTGTTATCTCGATTTTATCCCCGGAAGCAACACCAGTCTCCACTTCCTGTTTATAGCTTTTCTGATCCCTGACCACGAATACATATACACTGCTGTCACCCGTGACTACTGCGTTAGCAGGAACAGTGAGCGCCTTCTTTTTATCCGTTTCGATTTCCATTATGAGCTGAAAGCCCGGTTTCAGAGGCATCTCCTTCACCGATATCTCCACCGAATACTGCGGCGCATTATTTTCCGCAGGGTTTATTCCCTGGTTCTCTTCAGGCATGTCAGCCACTTCACTGACTTCACCTTTCCATTCCTTGTCAGGAATCGCATCGGAACGGAGTGTCACTTTTTGCCCCTCACCGACCTTCAATGAATCGAATTCTGAAAGCAGGCCCGATGCTAAGGTCGCTTTCAGATCCCCTATATAAATGACTGGCTTTCCTGCTGATGATGGATCGGATGACGTTTCTTTGTTCACCTGAAGCACCACTCCATCCATCGTGCTCTTAATCTCTAATTCTTCCAGGCGTTTTTCAATATCCTTTTTCTGCAGTAGCACCTGGCTTAATTCCAGATTCGCCAACCGCTTTTCCAGCTTTAGCTGATCCCTTTCAGGCTGTATCTGTTTTTCAGCTTCTTTTTTTCCAGCCTGTTTGCGCAGCTCTTTTTCCTTATCACCAAGCTCATCTTCCTGTTTTTCAAGCTGATTGATTTTTAAATAACCTGATTCAGCCTGGAGTTTAACTTTTTCCAGTTCCAGGGCTAAAGCCTGCTCATCAAACCTGGCCAGAACCTCTCCTTTTTTGACTGAATCCCCTTCTTCCACAAGGAACTCCTTTATTTCGCCTTTTTCGGGAGAAGCATATATCTTCTGTTCATTTACCAGCTTCACTGTTCCGGGAATCATTATCTGTTCTCTTATTTCCTCCTGCACCGGATGGGCGGTCTTTACTTCAGGCCCTTTCGCAAACGCCTGTCTGTAGATGCTCACGCCAGCCATCAGCAACACCACAGCCGTTACTCCGATGGCAATCCAAACTTTCTTTTTCATTTAAACACCAGTCATTCCAGAGACGGTATTGCTGAGTAACGCGAACAGAATGCCAATAATGAAGAACGCAATCGCAATGCCCCAAGCCCAGCCTTTTGATAATCCTGCCACCCTCTGCAAGCCTATCGCCGTGATAACCGACTGCCAAATACTGAATAATTCAATAGAACCTAAGATTCCCGGCTTCTCACTATTCATCAGCCCTGCTAAACTAGTAATAAAAATTTCAGGATTTCCGCCGATCGCGGCTCTCAGTGCCATGTTAAGGATAAGACCAAAACCGCCAATCACAATAATATGGACATTCATAGAGAAAAGCTGTTTAAACGTCGCATCAGATCCAGCAATCTTCGTGAAAATCATATAGATAGCACTTGAAATCAGCGCCACAAATACCGGAGTGAAAATACCTGTAATGGCAACTCCTCCCCTGGCAAACATCATCACCATTTCCGCTTCCGCATCACTCATTCCTTCGAGGCCCAGATAAGAAGCATCCATCGACATTGCCATCAAAAACATGCCGATCGAATAAATTATACTCACCAATATGAGCGGCACCCAAATCCTCGGATTCTGGCGGATCCGGTCAAACTGCTCCCCCGGACTCCATATCATCCCTAGCAAACTCGGTTTTGCACTGCTCGATTTTACTTCCTGCTCCATATAGAACACTCCTATTCCAGTTAAAAATAATTCCACTATGCATTACGGAATCATATAGAAAAGGTTTCAAAAAATTACATTTTTATCCTAAAAAAATTATACCTACACAGCCTTCCGCTGAAAATAAAAATAGCCGCCCAGATAAAACAGTAAAAAGAATCCCCCGATCACAGTCATAAGCTGCTCCCATGGTATAAAGAAAATGTCACCATTCTCTGTCGCTGGATACATCATGGCAAATGGCTGTGCCCACGGATAATAGGGACCCGCTTTCTCGGAATTCATCGCCAGAATAGATGGCAGCGTAAAAACGACGTTGACCGCAAAAGGTGCAGCAAAGCTTTTGAACCAGACGGACATCCACAGCTGCAGAGCGACTAATGGAAAAGTCGCGACCCAGCCTCCCAGTATGCTCTTCCAGACAATCGCTGCCGGAAAGGGATCAGCTATGCCTTTGTATAATCCTGCTCCTGCTATAGCGGCTAAATAAAATAACTGGATGAACAATACCAATAAAAGGATCAGAACATATTTAGCCGCAAACACTTTCCCCCTTGTGACTGGCAGCGCCAGCAGCTGCTTCCAGCCCCCGGCCTGATGCTCATACCTGCAGACAAGGCTTGCCAGGACTCCTGTTACTAACGGCAAAAAGAGAACCGCATAAGGCAAATTCATATATATCAAAAGCAGATACCATTCATTGATCATCCCCGCTGCTTCTGTTGTATCTGCTCCAGTCCCTGCACCTATCCCAATCAGCGGCCCTGCTAGAAGGATGCCGATAATGTTTGATTTGCGCAGTTTAAACCATTCCGATTTCAAAATAGTAAGCATCTATTTCACATCCCTTCTCACAAAATCAATCATTCCTGCTGCGTATAATAATAAGCCCGCTCCGGCACCAAGCAGGACGTTGATGAGAGGTTCCTCCCAGTCATTCAGCAGCAGCGGCCATTTCCAGATCAGCCAATCCGGTAAAGCATAGCCGGCATAGGTCAAAATAACACCCAGAATGCCAAGAGTGATTGGCACACCCTGGTTTACACTCACAGCCGCTGCCCAAAGCTGCAGCGCCAAAACAGGCAATGCCGCAAAAAAAGGATAAAAACTATATTTCAGCAGTCCGGCATACGGAATCTCACCGCCCAAATCCAATGAGATTCCAAAAGCAAGCGTAAACAGCAGCAAAAGCACAGAAGAAATCAAAAGCAGAACTGACAGCACCGTGAATTTTGATAAATACACACTCATTTTCGAAACCGGCAGTGCCATCAGCTGTTTCCAGGCATTCGTTTCATTTTCAATGCTCGACATGAATGACGTCAGGATGACAATGCCCAGAACAATCGCCAGCGGTGTGAACGAATGGATATTGTCCAGATAATACCCCCAGCGGTCATCATTCTGGCGGAACAAATACTCCTTGCGCACCCCGTAATTGACCATCTGCATGGCTACTACCCCAATTGGACCCAGGACGGTCAGGAACCAGATTCCTTTCCGCTTGATTTTCATAAATTCGGCTGACAGCAATTTTCCCATCATCCGGCCTGCTCCTCTCTTGTCATTTGCAGGAATATGTCTTCCAATGACCTCCTTTCTTCTTCCACCCGATACACGGAAAACCCATCTGCCACAAGTCCGCGTACAGCTTCAGCCACATTTTCATCGGACTGCTGGGGCAGCGAAATGATGCCATTATCCAAACCAGCCTTCATTCCTCTTCCAAGCAGGGCACGCCAGGCTTTATCGCTCTCGCTGACCTTTAATAGAACAGATTGCTGTGCAAACATGCGCATCGCTTCAATAGAATCCTGAAAAATCATTTTCCCTTTTGTCACAATGCCTACTGTTGTCGCCATCTGGTCAATCTCCGATAATAGATGGCTTGAGATCAGCACGGTCATTCCGCATTCCGATGGCAGGCTTTTAATTAAATTGCGAATCTCAATAATTCCTGAAGGATCCAAACCGTTTGTCGGCTCATCCAAAATCAGCAGTTCCGGGTTATTTAACAGCGAAGCAGCAATCCCAAGCCTCTGCTTCATCCCCAGTGAGAAGCCCTTTACTTTTTTATCCCCGGCAGCTGTAAGCCGGACAATTTCCAATACTTCATCGATTCTCTTTTTCGGCACAGCCAATATCTTTCTCATTGCTTCCAGATTTTCTTTTGCAGTTAAATGCGGATAATAGGATGGTGACTCCACAAGCGAGCCCACACGTCTCAATATATTTAACCTTTCTTTTTTTAGATCACTTTGAAAAATTTCAATTCTGCCGGAAGTAGGCTTCATGAGTCCCAACAGCATCCGGATAGTAGTCGTTTTCCCTGCCCCATTCGGTCCCAGAAATCCGTAAATCTCACCTTTGGGTATTTTCATTTCCAGTCCTGATACAGCTTTCTCCTGACCAAAATGCTTTGATAAATTCTCTGTTCTTACGATATACTCCATTCCTCTCACCTCACTTTCCATCTTATCCGGCAAAGGTTAAAACAAGGGTGGAGGGAAGTTTAAAATTTGTTTAAAAAATGACACTTCTTCCCTCTGCTATGCGTCTAATACAGCAGAGAGGAGTAGACATTATGACGTTTAAAAAACTGATTAACATCGGGTACGCGGTATTCCTGCTTGCCTGCTTACTCGTATATTTCCTTATTCCTCGCACTTATGGCTGGATTGTCCTGGTTACTCTGGCTATTCTTTTTGGCACCTATCAATTGATTACCTTATGGAAAATGAAGCAAAAAAGGAGCACCTCATGAGGCTGCTCCTAATGTTTTCTAATGATTTTAATCACTGTACCACTGTCACTTGACTCAATATCCCACTCCAGCTTCATACCCTTTACCATCATATCCACAATGGATAAGCCAATCCCTGCTCCTTTTTCATTGGAACTGTTATTCATCCCCTTCCCATGATCAATAAAAACAATCGCATCGTACTCATCGATTGATTCAGTCGCCACTTCAAGGTAAAGTCCATCCTTCGCATGCCGCAGCACATTTTGCAGAATGTTATCAAAAATACGGCCCAGCCACATTGGATCGGCCTGCCATTTCTTCTTAAACGGCTCTAACTCGATGTTCACTTCAAAGCCTTCCTTCTCAAAGACAGGATACCAGGACGCCATATTTTCACGAACAAACCGGACCGCATCCAGCTCGGTCATCTCCTGCTTATGCTTGCTCGCCATTAAAAGCGTGTAGCTCATTAAATTTTCTATCAATCTATCAATATTGACGATGGAGGTTTCCAGTGCTTTGACAGCCTGTTTCCCTTCAGGAGAAAGATCCTCCTTTCCGATTGAGTAGGTGTGTGCATTGATTTTCGTCAAAGGTGTACGCAGATCATGTGACAGATTAGCAATCAGCTCCCTCCTCAGCTGCTCTTCCTCCTGTTCGCGCCGCTTGCTTTCTTTAAGCTCCCCGACCATCTCATTAAAGGTCTTCTCCAGCTGGCCAATTTCATCATTCTTTTGCACATCAATACCGATCGGCAGGCTGTCCATATCCCGCCTTTCCATCGCCTCCTGGAGATGAAGCAGCCTTTTGCGGATGCCCCGAAAAAATAAAAAGGAGACGATGATAAACAGGGTAATGATTAAAAGCAGACCCGCTCCTAAGAAGATTCCGTATTTTTCTGCTACCTTCACCATCGGCGGAAGAAACAAATTCCGCGGTATTTCCAGAACGATAAAACCATTTTTTTCATCACCGCCAATAAAGCTAATGACTGTAAAAGGGTCTCCGCCATACCTCTCCTTAATGAACTTCGCTGTATAGGCAGGCGTCCACTGAGCAGGCAGATTCGACTTCACATCCCGCTGCTCCATCAGATTTCCCATTTCATCTACCCAAAACATCGAAGCATCAGGATACGTCTTTTTCCATTCAGCAAATAGACTGCTTATGGATTCTCTTGAGCTATTTTTCAGTGCTTTTGCATCTGCATGCCATTTTTCTTCAATCTGCTTAGGATCTGTTTCATTTTGGTTCTGTTCCCCTGAAATGTCTTCCTGAAGACCCATAGCCAGCATAGCCACGAGTAAATAAGCAGCCTGAAACAGAAATAAGGCAACCAGAATAATTACCATATACCTCGCCTGCAGCGATTGAAAAAATCTTTTCATATCTTCACCCTGTAGCCGATTCCGCGAATGGTCTCAATGATCTCAGGACGCGAAGGATTCTTCTCGAGCTTTTCACGAAGATAGCGGATATGAACCATCAGGGTTTTGTCGCCCTCCATGTATTGTTCGCCCCAAACACCTTCATAAAGCTGCTCTTTTGTCAGAATCTGATTCAGATGGCGAATGAAGAATTGAAAGAGCTGATATTGCTTGCCAGTCAATTGAATTTCACGGTCTGCCTCCCTGTCGATGATCCGCATATCCTTTGTATGTACCTGCAAGTGGTGAAGCTTTAGCACCTGATCGTTCTTTTGAAATCGCCTTAACAATACTTCAATCCTTGCAGCAAGCTCATCCGGCTGGAAAGGCTTTGTCAAATAATCATCCGCAAAGCTCAGGCCCTCCAGCTTATCCTCCACCGCTGTCCTTGCCGAAAGCATAAGTACCGGCATGTCATTCTTTACTTTCTTAATCCGCTTCCCTATTGAAAAACCGTCAAGTCCGGGAAGCATCACATCCAAAATCGCCATATCCGCTTCAGAAAGATACCCTTCCATCCCTTCCCCGGACTGCAGCCAGATCACCTCATGGCCTCTTTCCCCTAAATCATTTTTCAGCCAGCTGCCAATATCGCTTTCATCTTCTATGTATAAAATTCGCGCCATACTCTCCACCCTTTAACTTATCTTTTATTAATCTGCTATTTCAGGAGATTTTGCTTGATTATGTGCAAGAACACAGAGGAACAGAAAATATGGCTATGGTTATTCGCCATAACGATGAGGACTGGGTCAGCATCAATATTAGAATAACTCCAGTACTGATCCAAACCATCTTCAAAAAGGAAACCTCCATGATTATCTTTTATTTACTACATACGAAAGCTAACCCAAGAGGTTTCAATTTTATGGAAAAAACTACTTAATTTTCACTTCATCTATCCGGCTCTTATACCAGGTACGGAAGGATGAAGCCCATTCCACCGGTACATTCTCCATGCCGGCATGCTGAACAGGCTTCCCTCGGTTTACAGTCTGTATAGAAGCCAGACCAAACATTTTTTGCCAGCGTGTTGCCGTTACTTCTGCCTCAATGATTTTACTGCGTTTGGAGATAAAGACCCGTGTACCAATAATCCCGGTCTTAAATTGGATAAAAGAGCCATTGATTAAGTACCGTGCATTTGCATATCCAGCTGCCCTTACAAACACAACCAGAATGAATAGAATAACAGAAGCAGCTATCCAGGTTTCCCCAAACCCCAGAAACTCAGGCTTAAAATAAGAAAGGGCTGCTGTCGAGATGATCCATAGCCAGCTTGGCGATAATAGGCTTGCCCATAAGGCGTTTTTCGGAAGCGGAACCATGGACTGTGAAACCTCATAAGCCGGCAAAATCTCCTCTGCTAACTTATAGGCCCGATCCACAGGCAGAAAAGGAAATAGTGAATTTACCCCTTCCTTCTCCTCTCCCTCCATAACATCACCTGCCGCCGCCAGCTTAACTTCAGCCACTCCAGCCAAACGTTTCATAGCATTTTGCTTAATTTCGATGGCCTGAACCCGGTCTTTTGAAATGGAGAAAGAAGTTTCTTCCAAAAAACCCTTGCGGATATAAATCCGTTTTTCATCAGATAAGATTTCATATTTTCCATACTTTATATACGTTCGCAGAAAACCTGCCAGCACGGATATAAGCAGAAAAAAGATGAGTGCAGAAGCCTGCACCTGCCATGATGAAAAATGCACTTTTAAAAAGTCCAGTCCTCTTTCTTCCAAATCGATAAATTCTGATGCTTTTGTATAAATGGAAGCGATCAGTGACAGCAGCACTAGGAAACTCAGCGAAGTATATGCTGCTTTTATAAGATCTTTTTTTTCAGGTGTGAAATGCAGTGTTCTTCCGCTCATATCCGGCATTTCTGCTTCTGTTTTCGCTGAAACCTTTTCCTCCAGCCAGGCAGCTCCCTTTAAGGAAATCACCTTGAACTCAACTGCAGAATCAATACCCTCCATTCCTGTTTCAAGTGTAAGAGATGTAACACCAAATAACCGATGAAGAATGGACGTATGCCTATGGGTATTCTGAACTTTAGAAAATGGCACAGTCTGCTTAGAACGGACAAAAACTCCTTTAGATAAATGAATTTCAGCATCGTCAACCGTATACTTATTTGAAAGCCATTTTAAGAAAATTGATATTCCAGCCAAGGCAAGAAACGGAAGAAAAAGATTACGTCCCCATACAATTAAAAAAAATTGTGAATCGGCTTTCATCACAAATAAAAACAGGGCGATAAATGCTGCATTTCTCAGTAATTGAATAACTCCAAATAACATATGAAGCGGATGATATCTTCTGGCTTGCTTCATTCGTCTTCTTCCTTTATTTTGGCATATTTGGCTATCTGATTTCTTAATGAGACCGCCTCACCTTCAGGCAAAGCCGGAATCGTGTGAGAGGAACCCATTGTCCCCATAGTCACTGAATATAGCCCATATTTCCTCATAATGGGACCCTGTACGGTTTCAACCGATTGTACTTTTGTCATGGGAATCAGCAGATGCTTTTCCTGCCATACCCCTGACTTCATCTGTACATATTCTTCATCCACATCATAGCGCCAGCTTTTATACTTAATAAATGGTGATATAATAGACCAAATTGCAGCTGGGATCGAGACAAATAATAAGATAATTAGAACCCAGCCGATCCATTCCTTCCATGAGAATAAATCAATCAGATAAAACAAAACTCCCAGAACAGCAAATCCGATGATATTCTGGATCACCTCAGAGATGATCCATACCCGGATGGCCTTTGGAGATATCCGATTTTGAGGCTCCTTTATATTTACGAGCATATAAATCTCCTATTCATTTAAAAAGATTTCTTCTAGAGAAGGCTCTTCAACTTCCACCCTCAGAACATCCGCCTTGCATTGTGTAAATGCCCTTATCATTTCAGCAATCTTTTTCTCATCGCTGATCGTGATCACTGTATAAGCATCCCCGTGTTCAAGCAGAGTGCCAGCTGACTCAAGCCACTGCTTCAGCTTTGCTCGTTCCTGCATTGGCACATTGGAGTGTTTTATCTTGACCGTTATGGTTGAACGGTAAAATGCCTGCAGCTCTTCCATCGTTCCAATCTTATCAATGATTCCATCCCGCATGATGGCAATCCGCGAGCAAATCTTCTCCACTTCATCCAGGTTATGAGATGTCATGAAGATTGTCTTTTCCTGCTTTTGAAGCTCTCTAATGAGCCGGAGAATGAGAATAGCGGATTCTGCATCCATACCCGATGTAGGCTCGTCGAGAAATATCAGCTCAGGATCATGTATAATCGCTTGAGCAATCCCGAGTTTCTTTTTCATTCCAAAGGAGAATTTGCCTGCTTTCTTATTGGCATGAGATAAGAGATCCACACTTCTCAGAACCTCCATGCATTTTTCTTTCGTAGCCCCGGCGCCCGATAGCTCTGAGAAAAAACGCAAATGATCCAGAGCGGTCCATGACCCATAGAAAGATGAATAATCCGGCATAACCCCCACTCTTTTCATCATTTTGCTATCAGGACCTTCTATCCCGAGGAGTGAATACGTTCCGCTGCTCGGAGAAATGATGCCTGTCAGCATATTAATAAAGGTGGACTTTCCTGCACCGTTACGCCCCAGAAATCCAAATATCTCTCCTTTTCTTACGGTTAAATCTATCCCCATGACCACCTGTTGGGCACCATAGGATTTTGAGAGCTGTTTCGCTTCGATGGCATTCATCAGCACTCCCTCCTTTTAAAAACAGCATTTGCAGCCAGCATCATCATACCAGCCAATCCCAATATGACTAGAAATGTAAAATCATCCCGCTCTAAATAGTAGAAAGGAACAAAATATTTCATCCAATTTACCCAGCCGTTTGGTGTAAAAGCAGCCCAAAAGCCAAACGCCGGCAGCAGAAGCCCAAGAATATTGCCGAGGAACATGGTATACCCCGGCCTTGGAATGAGAACGGACAACAGCAGAGCCAAAGCCGCCTGATACGTCACCAGACTCAGCGTCTGAGAAAAGATGAACAGATCGAACTTCCTGGAAAAAATACTGATAAGCAAAAAGGACACCGTAATGCAGACAAACCAGAACATCCAAATCCCGAGGAATTTCCCGAATAATATGGCTAATCGTGACACCCTGGTCACAAGAAACCTTATGGTGCGTTCGTGGACCTCTCTATTTATTGTGTCGTGTGATAAACCGAATACAAATAATTGGCCAAAAAGCAAAATGACACTTAAAAGGCCAATTGTGTGGATATCCTCGGCCTCACCTGCAGTCAGATCCGCACCCGATGCTATGAAACTGGAAAATTTCGCGGCATAATACGAAACTGCAAATAGTATAGCGATTATAATAATCGATTTAAAACTCTTAAAAAGGCTTATAAACTCTCTCTTGCACATCATAAACATGAACCTTGCTCCCTTCAGCCTGATATGACTTAAGAATAAATGCTGAAGCTTAACCTATCTGAAATACTACCTTAATTTTTCCTAAATTCCTATATTTTTGGAAGTTGAATGATAAGATAAGTGTTGAACATTTTAGATTAGGAGAATAGTGATGCAAAATTCAAAAATACTGCTTGTAGATGATGAGCAAGCCATTCTGCAGATGCTGGCTACGATTTTACAGCGTGAACAGTTTAAAAATATCGATACCGCCTCTACCGCTGCTGAAGCACTGGAGCTTTGCCGTGCCAAAGCCTACGATCTCATTCTATTGGATGTCATGCTGCCGGACCGCACCGGTTTTGAGGTTTGCCCATTAATCAGAGAAACAACGGATGCTCCCATTTTCTTTCTGACTGCACGATCAACCGACCTTGATAAACTTTCAGGATTTGCACTTGGAGCAGATGATTATATAACGAAGCCGTTCAATCCGCTTGAAGTGGCAGCAAGAATCAAAGCACATTTGCGCCGCCATAAAGGCAGCCAGCCTGCCTCCATGCAGACAAATTTCGATTTTGGCAGAATTAAAATTAATACTTTAGCAGGGGAAGTTACTGTTTCAGGAAAGAAAATCGATCTGCCGGCACAAGTCTACCAGCTGCTTCTATTCCTGAGTAAACATCCCAATCAGCTATTCAGTAAAAGTCAGTTATACGAGCATGTGTGGGGAGAAGAAGGCTTCGGAGAGGACAACACAGTCATGGTGCACATTCGAAAGCTGCGGGAGAAGATCGAAATCAATCCGAGTAATCCCAGTCACATCATCACCATAAGGGGACTTGGCTATAAATTCGTTCCGGAAGGCAGTATTCATGAACATCCATAGACGATTCATTTTTCAATTTTTTGGTCAATTAATTACCGTTTTCGTGCTCTTTTTTATCATTTTGATTTCTTTTTGGGCTTTTCTTGGTTTTTCCATGATGGATTTTGAATCCAAACAGGATCTCTCCAATGCTGAAGATTATTTCGTATCTGACCATGTGACCTTTAAAGACGGGAAAGCTGTTTTTAAAGAGGAATTGAAAACTCTCGTTAAGGAACAGAAGGGATGGCTCCTCGCTATCAATAAGAACGGAGAAGTCCTGGGTGATTATAATGTGCCAGGAAATCCGCCTGTAACATTAAAGGAAAGTGAAATTGCTGCCATGATCTATGGAAGAGACAGTGGCTTATCCCAATATACATACTGGGAAATTGGCGATGAATCTCACTTTGTTCTTTTCGGAAGAATTCAGATGGCAGCTAAACTGCTGGAACAGATATCTCCAGCTGTTGACTGGGGGCTTAAGAAGCTAAACCTTCCTGAGAAGGTACAAAATGAACTTGCAAAGAGAAACGGATGGGTCCAGCTTATCGGCGCAGATGGAAAAGTAGCGGATGATTTTGGAGTCCGAAATCAGCAGACCCATTATTCAGTCAAGGAGCTATTGGCAAAACAAGATACGGAAAGAAGTTCAACAGCGTTACACTTTGATCCAGACACAGCACAGGCAATCCTGGTGGGAGTTCCTGCTGATGAAAAAGGCTCCACCCTGGAAAAAAGCTTGTTTGAGTCTCTAAACAAGAGTCTCATAATCATTTTTATCATAGCATTCCTCATGCTTCTGAGCGGAACACTCTGGTATGCACGTAAGTTCGGTGTGCCCCTGCTGACCCTAATGAAATGGATTCAAAATCTGGGGAATGGTGTTTATCAGGAGCCTGGCGATGTTCATGGCAGGCCGGCAACACGAACCAAAAAAGGGAAACTGAAAAGAAAATTCCGCCTGTATAAAGAACTGATTGCCACTTTAGCCCAGCTGACTGAAACGCTTAAGGAAACCGAGAAGCAGCAGCGTATTATGGCCCAGACCAGAGAAGAATGGATCAGCGGCCTTTCCCATGATTTAAAAACACCGCTATCCTCTATCTCGGGATATGCTCAAATGCTTGCATCCCCTGACTATTCCTGGTCTGAAAAGGAAACAAGGGAATTCTCAGGCATTATGTCTGAAAAGTCGGATTACATGATGGACCTCCTGGAGGACCTGACCTTAACCTACCGGCTCAGAAACCGTGCGCTGCCAATTGCCAAGGTGCCGACCAATATTAACGAATTTATTCGCCGGATCATCATTCAATACATTAATGATCCCGTTAACCAGGATAAAACATTCAATTTCATTCCGCATCCTGAATCCATTACAGCTCCCATTGATGCCAAATGGTTTCAGCGCATCCTGGATAATATCCTTGCCAACGCGGTCAAATATAACCCGGCAGGCACAGCCATTACGGTTACCCTCTTTTCTATAGAGGAACACTTACTTGTCGTGAAGATTGAAGATAATGGCATCGGCATGGACAGCATAACACTCGGAAAGCTCTTCAGCCGCTACTATAGAGGAACCCACACTGGTGAAACCGGAAGCGGAACCGGATTGGGCATGGCCATCGCCAAGCAGCTGGTCCAGCTTCACGGCGGCAGCATCAATGTCCAAAGTGAGCCGCAAAACGGCACAATCATTCGCATCATACTTCCGGCCAGCTAACGTAATTGAAAGAGTGCGAAAGCGCACTCTTTTCCTGTATATTGCAATTCAATCAAACGTTTGATTGAATTTAATGGGTTCAAAAACTTAGGCATAGCCTCTTAAAAAGAATGCAAACTAAACACAGTGCTTAATGACTAAAGGGGGTGAAAATCGTGGCAAAGAATAAGAAAAGCAGATCAGATCATAAGAATAATGCACTTCCAAAAGATACAGAATTTGCGGGTGACAGAGAAAACGGCCTTGAAAGAATCGCTTTAAAAGCCCAAAGAGACAACACCAAGTAAGCCATATGGGACAGTTAAACTGTCCCTATTTATCCCTGTCGTTTCGTCCGAAATGCATGTGATATACCTTTCGTGCTTTCGTTTCTGTTTCTATATTGCTTATAAACCGCTCTTTAACCTCCTCCAGCAGCAGCCGCTCCAGCTTTTCAAGCCTTTTTGGACCGAATCCGGTCATTTTTCCGGTAAGCTGCACCTTGTACTGCCCACTTTCCTTATACTTTCGAATGGTTCCATTGCCCTTCCTTTTTGTTTTTCCTACTGTAAAATCAAATTCATATTTCTGCTCAACAAAGGAAGAAACTTCAGGAAGCCCCAGGTTCTCATATAACGGGGGAAATTGATGATGGACAGGAGGATCGGTGAACTTTATGGAGTCAATGTTCATATTTCTCTCCTCTCAATGTTTACAGTAATTATCTCCAATCTGAAGTAAATTAAAGCGAACTATCCCTTAGTTGAAATTGTTTTTACAGCTTTATACTGATAAAATCGCTAATATAAGATATGAATTAAAGGAGACCTTTTTCATGATCAATAAAATTGGAAAAATCACAGTATACGTTGAGGATCAGGAACAGGCAAAAGATTTTTGGCTAAATAAGATGGGGTTTGTCCTAAAATTCGAACAGCCTATGGGACCAAATGCATCCTGGATTGAAGTGGGTCCAAGCGATGATGAGTTCACGACTCTGGTTCTTTATTCAAAGGCAGCAATGGAACAGCAAAATCCATCTGCTGTTGCCCACCCTTCCATCCTTTTCAGCACCACTGATATTGAAGCTGCCTATGAACAAATGAAACAAAATGGCATAGAAGTTGAAGATATGTTAAAGATGCCTTTTGGAACTATGTTTACGTTTAAAGACCAGGATGGGAATAACTACTTATTAAGAGAAGATAAGTAATTAAAAAAGGCCTGCCCTTCAAATGAAGAATGGACAGGTCTTTTTTTATTTAGCCTTAAATGCTTAGCCGACAGACAAAACTCATTATCCAAGGAAACGATGATACAGGTTCTTTGCCTCTAGAATGTCTCTTACACCATGCACCAGCACTCTTCCATCCTTAAATACAACTACTCTGGCGTCATTGATCGAAAAAGAGAGCAAATAAGGATTGCTCTCTACATTGATTCCTTGAGAGACCAGGGATTTTTCGAGATAGGCAACATCCATATCCTGAAGAGCTGAAGGCCTGATTTGAACGGTATCCCTCCCGCAAAGCAGCGCTGTCTTTGTCTGATTTCTGTAGTCCAGGAAGGGATAAACTGGTTTAGTCCCGCACGATAAGCACTGCGGATTTCTTAAGGAAGAAACATTCACAGAACTAAATTGATTTTTCCATACATCAAAAGAAACAAGTGTCGCGCGTAAGGATTCCAAGTCTTCTGCCAATATCTTTAATGCCTCAGCAGACTGGTGAGCCGCAACCATTTGAATAGCAGGCTGAATTACACCAGCCGTATCGCAGGTAATCCCCCCCATTGGCAATTTGTCCATCAGGCAATTCAGGCACGGTGACACCCCGGGCAAAATAGTATAGCTTAAACCATAGCTCCCCACACAGCCTCCATAAATCCAGGGAATCCGGTGCTTTTGAGAAATATCATTGATCAGAAAGCGAACGTCAAAATTATCCGTTGAATCGATGATTAAATCAACATCCTCAATCAGCTCTTCCATTTCCTGTACACCTACATCCATAATACGTGCGGAAATTTGCACCTCTGAATTGATGGCTTTTAGGCGTTTAGCCGCTGCTATCGCTTTTGGCACCTTTCGTACAGCATCTTCCTCACAATAAAGCTGCTGACGCTGCAGGTTGCTCCACTCCACATAATCCCGATCGGCAATGGTTAATTTGCCGACGCCTGCCCTTGTGAGAGTTTCTGCATTTGCAGCCCCTAATGCACCAGCCCCTATAATCAAAGCGTGTTTTCCCCTCAGCTTTTTCTGTCCTTCTTTGCCAATCGGAGGAAATAACATCTGGCGGGAGTATCGCTCACTCAACTAAAAACCATTCCTTCCGCCGGGCTGCTTGCTGATGCATAACGTTTTTTGGGTATCCGGCCTGCTTCATAGCCGAGCCTCCCTGCTTCAATCGCGAGTTTCATTGCTTTTGCCATTTTAACAGGATCAGCGGCAGAGGAAACTGCCGTATTTAATAATACTCCATCTGCTCCCAGCTCCATTGCCAATGACGCATCTGCCGGACTCCCAATTCCAGCATCAACAATAACCGGCACATCAGCCTGTTCTGTAATAAATTGAAGATTAATAGGATTAATGATTCCCTGTCCTGAACCAATCGGCGAAGCACATGGCATGACAGCATGGCAGCCTAGTTCTTCAAGCTTTCGAGCAAGCACGACATCATCAGAAGTATAGGGAAGAACAATAAATCCCTCGTCTAATAGGATTTCCGCTGCTTTTATTGTTTCTATTGGATCGGGAAGAAGCGTTTTGCTGCATCCAATAACCTCAACCTTAATCATGTCGCAGAGCCCGGAAGCTTTGGATAGCCTTGCTATTCGGACAGCCTCCTCAGCTGTACTCGCTCCTGCCGTATTAGGGAGTAATTTATATTTCTTTAAATCCAGCTTTTCCAAAAAGTTGGGCTGGTTCGCTTCAAAAATGTTCATACGGCGTACAGCAAAGGTAAGCACCTCTGATTCCGAAGCTTCTACAGCATCCCTTTGCACATCAAAGTTTGGATATTTTCCTGTTCCGAGCAGCAGCCGTGAGTTAAATTCATATGGTCCAATTTTTAACAAAATCATCCGCCTCCTACAAAGTGTACTATTTCGATTCGATCCCCATCTGTCAGCATGGTTTCAGCATGCATGGACTTATCCAAAATATGCTTGTTCAGTTCGACAATGACTACCTTTTGCTCCAAATGGAAATGCTCAAGCAGAAGTGAAACAGAATTAACTGTTTCAGGCAGCACCATAGCATCTCCGTTAATGACAACATTCATAAGAGCACCCTTTTAGACGATTGGACAAAGCAGTCCAGTCGGGACAGATTAAACGGATTAAACTGCTCTGTTTTGCCTTCGAGGATGTCTGCCATCAGCTCTCCTGTTGCCGGGGCAAGGAGGATCCCATTCCGAAAATGCCCAGCTGCAATATATAACCCTTCATAGGCCGGAAGTTGTCCCAAAAAAGGCTGCCCATCAGCTGATTGCGGACGAATACCTGTCCAGGCCCTTTCCCATTCTGTATTTGCAATATCCGGGACAAGGTTTTGAGCCTTTTCCATCAGCAGGGATATCCCTTCAAAGGTCACCTTTTCATCAAATGAGTTTACCTTAACCGTCGCGCCAACTACCAGCCTGCCAGATTGCTTTGGAACGATATAGCATCCGTGTGAAAAGATCGTCCCCTGTACAAGAGGTTTTTCAACCTTGACCGAGAAGCACTCGCCTTTTACCGGAATAATTGGCAGCGAAAGACCCGTTCTTTCAAGAATCTCCCTGCTCCAGGCCCCCGAAGCAACAATAACGGAATCTGCCAGAAATTCTCCCTGGCTGGTTCTGACCCCATAAACCTTTTCATCTTTTAAAATAAAATCTATTACATGTGTATACTCATAAATTTCTGCGCCGATGGCTATCGAAGCTTTTGCAAAGGCTAGGGACAATTCATATGCCTGTACCTGTCCGTCATTCGGTATATACATGGCCCCCCGCAATTTGTTTGATACGAAGGGTTCAAGTTTGATCAGGCTATCAATTGGTAACCATTCGGCCTGCTCACCTGCTTTTTGCTGGATTTCTATCAATCTTTTTAATGCCAGCTCCTCTTCTTTATTAGCCGCTACTTTATATACACCCTTATTTTGATAGCCAATATGAACTTGTGATAAATCTTCCAGTTCAGGAATCAGGCTCTGGTACATGGAGCGGCTTTTGCATGCCAGCTGGAATAGCGGGCCATCTTCTGTCAGTTCCGTTTGGGCTCCTAAAATTCCAGCTGCAGCTCCGGAAGCCTTGCCGGCTATTTTTCCCTTATCCAAAACGGCCACTTTATACCCTCTTTTAGCCAGTTGAAAAGCAATGGAGCTTCCATTAATGCCTCCACCTACTATAACGGCGTCAAATATTTCCCTCATCTTTCCCCTCCTCATTAAACTTATTTAAAAAGAGCTTTGCTGCCTCTGCAGGGTTCTTTGCCTGCAAAATCGCCGACATTACAGCAATGCCGTCTGCCCCCGCCTCCAAAACCTCGGTGACATTTTCTGGTTTAATGCCTCCAATTGCCAATACAGGAATTTCTACTGCCTTTTTAAGAGCCTCCAGTGACCCAGTGCCCCTTGGCGGAACTCCCTTCTTGGAATCGGTTTCAAATATGTGCCCAAACAGGATATAATCAGCCCCTTGTTTTGCAGCCTCTTTTGCTTCTTCAAGAGAATGTACTGAACATCCGATGGGTATATCTGGAAAACGCATTTTGACAACATGGACTGGAAGGCTGTGAAAAGCAAGATGTACTCCTGTTTTATATGTCCAAGCAACATCCACCCGATCATTTATAACAATTTTATGAATGGGGACTCCCTCATTACAAAGCAGCTCAACCCCTTCATATAGCTCCCTTGAGGTTCGATGTTTTTCCCTCAAGTGGAACTTGTCTGCAAAGGGTTCTACTTCACCTGCTATTTCAGCAAAGGCCTCTAGAGAAAGCTTTCCATCTGATATAACATGCAGACTTTTTTTCATAGAGGATGCTCCCATGCTATTTTAATTTTGTGCAAATAAAAAACCACCTTCTAAATAGAAAGCGGGGTATGAGGCCCTGGAATATAGACCCGATACTCCACTTCCCTACGCTGGTATTCATGCCAGATCAGGTTCCAAGGGTCTTAAGCTTTTGCTTTAATCTCAGCCTGCAAACAGGCACCCCCAGCGGATATAATTTCTATTAAACTATAAAAAGACTACTGATAAATGTTTCCTCCGGCCTTACTAAATTCCTCAGCTTTTTCTTCCAGTCCCTTCTGTATCGCTTCGTCGGTTTCAAGCTGATGCTCTTTTGCATAATTCCGGATATCCTGAGAAATTCTCATACTGCAAAATTTTGGCCCGCACATGGAACAAAAATGAGCTGTTTTTGCCCCTTCAGCCGGCAATGTTTCATCATGGAATTCCAAAGCGCGCTCAGGATCCAGAGAAAGATTGAATTGATCTCTCCAGCGAAATTCAAAACGGGCTTTTGACAGGGCATCATCCCTTTTTTGCGCTCCAGGATGTCCCTTTGCCAGATCTGCAGCATGCGCGGCAATTTTATATGTGATGACACCCTCGCGCACATCGTCTCTATTTGGCAACCCCAAATGTTCTTTAGGGGTAACATAGCAAAGCATTGCCGTCCCATACCAGCCTATCATAGCAGCCCCGATTGCAGAGGTAATATGGTCATATCCCGGAGCTATATCAGTCGTAAGCGGCCCGAGTGTGTAGAATGGTGCTTCTTTACAGATTTCCAATTGTTTATCCATATTCTCTTTGATTAAATGCATTGGAACATGGCCAGGACCCTCGACCATTACCTGAACATCATGTTCCCAGGCAACTTTCGTCAGTTCCCCAAGTGTTTCAAGCTCCGCAAATTGAGCCTCGTCATTTGCATCTGCAATCGATCCCGGCCGCAGTCCATCCCCTAAGGAGAAGGCCACATCATAAGCTTTCATGATCTCGCAGATTTCTTCAAAGTGTGTATATAAAAAGTTCTCTTTATGATGATGCAGGCACCATTGGGCCATAATGGATCCGCCTCTGGACACAATTCCGGTCAGCCTTTTGGCAGTAAGCGGTACATAACGTAAAAGGACACCTGCATGAATTGTAAAATAATCAACACCCTGCTCTGCCTGTTCGATTAAGGTATCCCTATATACTTCCCACGTGAGGTCCTCAGCAATTCCATTCACCTTTTCCAAAGCCTGATAAATCGGAACCGTCCCTACAGGAACAGCAGAATTTCTGATAATCCATTCACGTGTTGTGTGAATATTTTTTCCAGTTGAAAGATCCATAATCGTATCGGCGCCCCAGCGTGTGGCCCATGTCATTTTCTCTACCTCTTCTTCAATTGAGGATGAAACAGCCGAGTTTCCAATGTTCGCATTAATTTTCACATGAAAATTCCTTCCGATGATCATTGGCTCTGTCTCAGGATGATTGATATTGGAAGGAATGATTGCCCGGCCCCTCGCTACTTCAGACCGTACAAATTCAGGTTCCATATTTTCCCGAATGGCTATAAACTCCATCTCTGGAGTAATGATTCCCTTTTTTGCATAGTGAAGCTGGGTGACATTCTTCCCTTTTATCGCTCTCAATGGCTTGCGGGATAAGCCAGGAAAGACTTTATGATTGGCACGCGGATCACCTTCATTGAGGTAGCCATTGTCCTCGGGCTTTACTTTCCGCCCATCATATTCTTCTACATCCGCTCGTTCCTGAATCCACCGGCTTCTCAGGGCGGGAAGCCCTTTCTTTAGATCTGCCGTATAATGAGGATCCGTATATGGTCCGCTCGTATCGTATACACGAACCGGCTCATTGACTTCTTCACCAAACGTTCCGGCAGTGGGGCTTAATTCTATCTCTCGCACCGGAACCTTTATATCAGTCCTGGATCCCTTCACATATACTTTTTTGCTGCCAGTAAAGCTCGACATAATAGAAATACTCTCATGATTTAAAGAACTTGCAGTCATTGCCATCTCTCCCTTTTTAAAAATGTAAGGACGAGACCTGGAACCAAGGAAGTGCCATATATGTAAAAAAGCCGGTCCACATAAAGATGGACCGGCTTAACCGCAGATGTCTTTGCACAAAGTAACTTTTGCACATTCTAACTTCCCCACGCTGGTATAATCCAGATCAGGTCCAAAGAGTCAAGAAACTTTAGCGCGTTTCTTTCTCAGCCCAAGCTATTGGGCACCCCTAGTTATTGCTATTCAATTCCATTTTAGTATACATAATTCTGAAAACAAATAAAAGGGATTTCTATGATGTGTATGAAAAAACTTCCGCTTTTTCCCGCTAGATCACTTGTATTCCTGCAGCTGAATACTCCACGGCTTAGACATTCAAATTTTTTGAAAAAACATAGAAAAACGCCTGCCATTAGCAGACGTTTTTCTACATGTATTTAGATGTGTATCATCAATTAGTTCTCTTCAGAACCCCCATCGTTCATATCCATATCACTTTCATCCATGTTTTCTTCATCCTGTGGAGATTCTTCATTCATGCCGGGTTCCTCCATATCCGACTCCTCTGATGTGCCTGGATCCTGCATTTCACTATCTTCATTATTGTTTTCTTCCATTTGATTATCTTCCAATTCCACATCTTCCGTTTCCGGCGGCGGCTCCTGTTCATCTGTTCCGCACCCTGCCAACAATAATCCTGCACCCAATGGGACTGAAAGCAAAAGCTTCTTATATTTCATATGTTGTCATCTCCTTTGGCAGTATTATGTTTCTTAATATGAACTTACCCTTTATCAAATTGGATAAACAAGTGCAGGTTAGCAGGATTTTTTCATTTACTTGCCACCCAAAAGCCCCCTTACGATTAAATCCCCAATATCTGCAAATACTATCCCTGCCACAATTACAGGAGGTTGATTGATGAAAGTACTTATCTCCCTTATATTATTTAGCTTTCTGGGAATGCCTCTGGGAGAAAAAGATCAATGGGATCGGCAAGGCCTCTCTGAGGATTATCATGGCCATATTGAAGATCGCTCAGAAGGACCATACAAGAGAGTCCAGCTGCTGGGAATCAATGATTTCCATGGCCAGTTGAATGTGACCCGTCAGATTAACGGCAGACCAGCAGGACGTGCAGATTATCTCGCTGCGTATTTGCGCCAGCGTGCCGCAGAAAATGAAAATACCATCCTGCTTCATACTGGAGACATGATAGGAGCAAGTCCTCCTGTATCCGCCCTCCTGAAGGATGAACCGACCATTGAATTTTTGAATAAGATGGGGTTTGACATTGGCACCATCGGCAACCATGAATTTGACCGGGGTTTGGATCAGCTGCTTCGCTTACTAAATGGCGGTAGCCCTTCAGCTGCAAAGAGTTATCCCGGCTCACGCTTTCCATGGATTGCAGCCAATGTTATCAGTCAGAATTCTGGCAAGCCCATCCTTCCTCCCTATAAGATTTTAAATGTCAGCGGGGTCCCAATAGGGTTTATCGGTGTGATCATGAAACAAACACCAAGCTTATCCGCACCAAATAGTGTGAAGGGTCTTACCTTCACTGATGAAGCGGAAGTAATCAATACGTATACCCGGGAACTTAAAAAGCAAGGAGTAAGAGCCATTGTGGTACTGGCCCATGTTCCCGGCAAATCAAAACCAAATGGAGAACTAGCCGCGGGCCAGCTAATAGAATTGGCCCATCAAGCAGATGACGAAGTTGATATTATGTTCGGAGGCCACAGTCATGCTTATCTGAACAGTGTGGTGGATGGAAAGCTCCTCGTGCAGGCCTATTCATATGGCACTGCCTTTTCAGATGTGGATATCGAAATAGATCCCCGGACAAAGGATATTGTCCGTAAGCACGCAGAAATTGTAAATGTTTTTCAAGAGAATACCCAGCCTGCCAGCGACATAACCAGGATGATCGAACACTACGAAATGAAAGTAGAACCCGCTGTGAACAGATATATTGGCACTGCTTCCTTTCCCATCACAGCTGCACGAAACAGAAGCGGCGAGTCCGCCCTGGGCAATCTTATTGCCGATTCCGAGCGGGCAGTGATGAACACAGATTTCGCTTTCATCAATCCAGGGGGTATCCGGGCAGACATTGACGCAGGCCGTGTTACATGGGGCAACTTATATGTCGTCCTTCCATTCAGCAATCAATTGGTTAAAATGAACCTGACAGGAAGCCAAATCCGTGATATTCTCAATCAGCAATGGCAGCCTGATACTACCCGAATCCTTCAGATCTCGGGCTTCACTTACAGCTGGGATGACAGACAGCCTGCCGGCAGTAAAATACAGGAAATCTATTTGCCCAACGGAACAAGGCTTGATCCGGATAAGAAATATTCAGTTACCGTTAATACCTATCTCGCAGATGGCGGAGATAATTTTACTGTATTCAAAAGTGGTATAAGCAGAGTGACCGGACCAATGGATATTGATGCACTGGAGAAATATATACAGCAGCTCCCTCAGCCGTTTAGTTCTGCAATTGATGGACGCATAAAGAGAATAGACTAAAAAGGACAGCCATGACTGTCCTTTTTTCTTGTCTATTTGATACTAATAAGGGGATCTGACTCATATCTTTCCAGTAGGATCAAATGAAAGGAATAGGATAATGAAAAAATATATTTATTTCCTCATGCTGTTCGGTATCTTTTTTCCATTTTTTCATAAGACAGCCATTGTTTATGAAAACTGGAGATTGTGCACCACTGCTTCTAAATTAATCGGGATCCGGCTCTATGGACTGGATTCCATGAGAAACCTACTTATATCAGCATTGGCGGCCCTCGTTGCTTTCTATTTCACGCAGCTATTTATTAGATGGGACAGCAAATATAAAAGCTAGTATAACCGCTATTCATAAACCGTAAATTGCGGTTTAGTCGGATGGTCAATGACAAGAGCCTCATTAGGAAATTTTAATAGCTTTTGATACAAAACAAGATCTCCCATGCAGCCAACTGTCAATATCGCTCCCAGGACCGATAATCCAGGCATATTAAACACAACCCCCAGAATAAGCGGCAATAAGCCAGTCGGAATGAATGGCAGCATTAAAACCTTTTTCATTTGCTGAACTGTTACTGGCTGTTTGGCATGAGCATAAGCCACACCCATTTTCAAATTGACTCCCCAGGTCATTTCCTTCCAGGGAACACCGCCAATATAGTGAAAACCCGCCAAATGAATGGCTTCATGCAAAATAACGATAGCGACCATGCCAGCTAAAAATAATAGCATACCTGTGAGGTCAAAAGACATTTCCCCACCGCCATAAAACACAGCATGTAAAAAGAGTACCCCAAATATAAGCGCCATCGTTGTAAAGAATAAATAAATCTGCAGCTTCATCATTGAAACAGTAACAACTGTTGCTTTTTTATTTTCCAATTTTTTCACCTCATCAGGATTGGTCAATACCATACCTACGAATCAAGCAACAGCGAAGTTTCAGATTTTTCCATTACCTGTTTTTCTCCTTCTTTTGCCTCAGTCTCATTTTTTCATAATGTACAGTTTCTGCCCAAATGGACCCAAAGTAGCGAAAAACACTGTTACCGTCACTGATAGACTTGTATAATCAAGGCAAGAAAAAATGAAAGGACTGTGATAAGGAAAGTGCTGTATATCTGGGATATTGAAAAAATCATTTTACATACATTGAACGAACAACGCCTCAATATAAATTATGAGTTCAGCAATACACTCGCTTCGCCTATGAGCTACAATGTCTCAACGAATACAATAAAATTTAACTACCTGAAGGTGAACGGCTACATAGCCAAAATCAATTTTAAAATAAAAGAGACAAATGAGAACCTGGTAAAATTAATGCTTTACCATGAGATCGGCTATTATCTGGATTTCAAGAAAAACAAACATGACATCAGAACGCTTATGTACGGAGAAGATGATGAGAAAGAACAGCTCATGGCTGAAATAGAAAAAAACTCCTGGGATTATGGAAGGGGTAT
Organism: Cytobacillus sp. EB106-05-05-XG126; assembly: GCF_058791715.1. Lineage (NCBI taxonomy): Bacteria > Bacillati > Bacillota > Bacilli > Caryophanales > Bacillaceae > Cytobacillus > Cytobacillus sp. EB106-05-05-XG126. The sequence continues at coordinate 153,271 of NZ_JBYTDU010000006.1, forward strand.
TGTGCCTGAACATCTGGTCAATGCCTATGATCAGTTTAGGGAATTGGATAAAGTGTTCAGTTAAAAAAGAGTTGCATACGAATATACTTGATTTTATTAATAAAAATGGGAACCTCTAATTCACTAGGTTCCCTAAAATATTATACTTCTTTTTTTACTTTTCATTAGCATATCACATAAATTACAATTCCATTTGCGACCATAATTAGAAAAGAGTTTTGAAATCCAGCTTTTTTAATTACCGTTAAATCGATTTAACCAGACCTCCAAGACTGTTATATCTATTCACATTTTGGATATGATAAACCTCTCTAACACATTCCTTACCATCTGATTTATTTCTATAATGCTCATGTCCTTTTTCTTTTGCATAAGTCATAAATGCCCGAAAAGCATCGGTACACAGGAATTGGAACGAGCAGTCTAGAGACAAAAGTTTTTTCACAAAAAAGAACAGCTTCCGCTGTCCTCTCTATACGCTTCCTGATGCTGATCCGATGGCAACCAGTATCCAAAAGCCGAACTTGTATATAAATGTTCCAATTCCCAGTATAAGTCCTGTCCAGCACATCCCTTTGCTCTGACCCTTTTTCAGCCCCACTGCACCCAAAACAATGGCAAGGATCCAGGCGGGAAGAAGAAACCATCCAATAAACGGTATCAGTCCTAATACAATCCCGCATATGCCAAGAACCAGTGAAGCTACGGCCATTCCATTGCTCTCCATCTTTGCCTGCTGCATTTCCATCGCATCCACTCCTTCTTTCTATGGATACGCGTGATTTAGTAATAAAAGAACCGTATTCGTTTTAATCAGAGTTAATTTCTGGATATTTTCAATTGACAAGGTATATCCCGATAAAAATGGATCCTTTTATGAAAAGGGATGATAATCCGCTATCTATTATGGAAGAAAAGCCCGACCCTTCTTCTTGCCAATCGTTTTAAAATTGCAGGAGCTACTTCTGCAGCGAGTTTGAAGACCTGTTGTGTTTGCAGGATTTATCCATACAGAATAAACTCCCTCAGCGTCAGGTCCCTCATCATGAGACGCCTTTCTTTTCAATTTGGTTCAACATGGACATGAACATCATAAACACCATGATCCTGCATCATCACTTTTTCCACATGTGTCGCAATATCATGGGCTTCCTTAATATCAAGCGTGGAATTAACCATAATGACCACATCAATCACTTCATTGTTGCCGTAGCTTCTTCCTTTAATATCTTTTATGCCTTTAACCCCGTTTACTTTTTTGATGACATCCTGATATTCTTTAATCTTTCCTTCATCAAAACCATCTGAAAGCTCATGGGAAGCTTGTACAAAAATATCCCAAGCCGTTTTGCATATTAAAAGCCCGACAATAATGGCTGTTAACGGATCAAGCCATGGCATGTTCAACTGTGACCCAAATATCCCGATGGCTGTGCCGATACTCACCCATGCGTCTGAAATATTGTCCTTTGCAGCTGCCATTACGGCCTTGCTGTTAATTTTTATGGCTAATTTTTTGTTATAGCGGTACACAAAGTACATTGCCGCTCCAGAAAATACTCCCGTATATGCCGCAATGATATCAGGAGATTCATTAGCTCCTTCAAACATGGATGAAACAGCATTAAGCAGGACTTGAAGACCTACAGCAGCCATAATGAAGGAAGCTACCATAGATGCAATGGTTTCACTCTTCCAATGGCCATACCCATGATTTTTATCCGGCGGACGCTGGGAAATCCTAAGACCTATAAGCACTGCAATTGAAGCAATGATATCCGTTGTATTATTCAATCCATCCGCTTTCAAAGCAGCTGAATCACTCACATATCCAATTGTTAATTTTAGTACAGAAAGACATATATAAGCTGCAATACTAATAACCGCAGCACGCTCACCTAATTTAAGGTTTTGATACTTTTCCTCTTCCATGCCCCAGCCTCCTACTTTACCCTTGCTTATATTACCAAGCGGCATTCGGGTGGGTCTAGAGCAATCTTTTTGTCTATTATTAAATAAATAAGTAAAGTGCAATTAAGTTGTACTAATGAAAATTTAAGCCAGCCCCGTAATAGGCTGGCTTAATTCGAAAACGTTTTATATGACGAAGGTGAAGACAGAATCCGAACCGCCTGTGAGTAATAGCCCTTCATTCATGCAAATCTAAGATCTTTTGAGACTCGCCTCAAACAAATCGATAATTTCCAAAAATCTTTCTGCTTCTCTAAATGTATGGTCAGCCAGAAGAGGATGAATATTGCTTTTGATCCGGCATGCCTCTATTAATTCTCTGGCAGTTTTCTTAAAATCCCTTAATGAAGCAACTGATACTTTATTCTGGTTTAAGAATTGGCTCAGAATTGGTTTCGTTTCTGATTGCGGCTGCATAGATTCCAGGTCCACAGCCTGGAATAGCAATTGATCGAAATCATGGCTGAACTCTCTGGCCTGTTCAACCAGCTTTCTTTCGGAAGGGTCTAATAAATGGCCGATAAATTTAGCATGATCAGCCATAATCTTTAGGAAAAATACATTCTCCTCTATTATAGCTTCCGGCTTTGGAGCGAGTACCCCTGAGTTAAGTTCTTTTAATCGATTAGCAAAATAAGCAGCTTCTCTGCTGATATGGTCAATCAATAAAGGATAATTATTTGAACGGATTTCGCATCTTAAGGTCAAACCCAATACTTTTCTCTTATAGCTCCAGATAGCGGCAGCTGCCTGATAAACCTCGTTATTAAAAGCTTGCACTTGGCCAAGTTCGGAGTTTACATTAAACCTTGCCAGCTTCTCCTCAATTCGTTCAAATAAAGCAATAAACTGCTGGGCTTCGGCAATTAACTGTTTCTGTTCATATGTAAAACCCAAACTTAAAAATAAGGCATGTTCTTTCATGATCCTGGACCAAAATTTAATTTCATCCAGAGATCTAGCGACAATTGGATCCGCCATGTCTTCCCCTCCTTAATTACTCACTCCTTCTTATATATATTTATGATATTCTGTCATTATTCCATTTTAGTTCGCTCACTAATCATTACCTTACAAGCAGATAAACCAGCTGAAAATGTAAAAACTGCTCCCAGGACGGAAGCAGTCATTTTTTTACTCATATTTTGAAAAATCCATAAAATAGCTATAAATCAAGTAAACAACCATTGCAAACGCGGTTGAGATGAAACCCCAGCCGAGCGTAATCTGCTCGATAACCAAATAGTTATTGCAAAGCTGCACAGGAGACCAGATATATAGCCATCCCAGAGCTAGAAAAAGAATAGTAAAAAAGATAATGAGAGCATGCTTCCAAAATGAACTTAGTTTTGGCCAGCTGTCCCGCAATGGCACCCCGGCCAAAAATGGCAGTGAGATAAATTTAAAGACTTCTACACTTGTAAGCGTCAAAGCTTCATCCATCGTCCTTGGCAGAGACCAATACACCATAATAATTGAAAACAGCAATAGACCCGGCACTCCGTTTTCATTCCATTTTGAGAAAAACTCAGGAAAACGATTCTGAAAGAACTTCGCCATAAACAATCCAGAGATCACCAGCAGGGGCATTTGCATATGCATATGGGTAATCATAATGGACTCCAGCAAATTAGCTGCAGGCGGGAGCATCAACGCAAGAAGCAGAAGCAATCCGTAAACTGGTGACTTCATCATTCTTCCCTCCCGCTGCGCAGAATCTCCGTTACCCGATCAGCCGCTTCTTCAATCAAGGTGTAGTCCATGACTTCGATTAACTGTCCTTTTGGGTTCACCAGATAAAAAGCCGAGTTATGGGCAAAGTTGCCGTATTCATCCGGTATGACAATGACGCCAAACCGATCCAGCAAAGAGTCAAGCTCTTGCTGTTCCGGTATCCTCGCCATTCTCCACGTTTCTCCGTCACTGCCGAAAGCCTTACGGTAAGTATCCAATGTTTTCGGATCATCCCTCTCCGGATCAAAACTGATGCTAAGGAATTGAATGTCGTGGCCAATATACTCTTCCGGAATCAGTTTATATACTTCAGACATATTAACCTCAAGCTCGGGGCAAACCGTACCGCATGAAGTATATAAGAAAGTAATAAAAACATACTTCCCTTCAAATTCCGAGAAAGAGTAGGTCCTTCCATTATTGTCTTCAAGCGTTACATCCGGGAACTGAGGCTTTTCATCCATTAACTGATTAACCCTGGCTGTTTCAGCAGTAAAAGCCTGAAACCCATCTGTGCCAATGTAAAAAAGGACTATGCCAAACATCAGTACCAGCAAGCTTGATAAAGCCGTTCTATTTTTTAGAAACATGATTCATCACTTCCTTTTAAAAGAAAGAGACAGCCCAGCAGCCGAGCTATCTCTCATACCTTACCAGGTTTTAAATGGAGGTGAACCTGGAGGCGCATTGACAATGAAATCGACCAATGGAATGACATATGCCATGCCGACAAGGACAATCATACACACAACCCACAATCCCCAGCGTTCTGTCCATCTAGGTGTTGGCGCTTCATCCTCTTCAACTTCCGCAATAGGGAACTCTGTGTTTCCTTTTGGCGCAAAGAACATGAGGTAGAAAACTGCGTATACCTGCATAAGGACACCAATCATTAGAAGCGTGCCACCGATTGCCAGGAAAAATAGATAAGGATCCCAGCTTAAAGCAGTTGCATTATCAAAATATGTTGAATAGGAAGTTCTTCTCGGAGATCCCAGCAAACCCACCCAGTGCATCGCACCTGACATGATTATCATACCGAGCGTCCATATAATCGTTTGAATAACTCCAAGTTTATTGATCTGCGGTGTCAGAACTCTTTTAGATACATAAGGAATGAGCCAATAGCTTAGGCCAAAGAACGTCATAACTACTGACATGCCAAGTGTTAAGTGGAAATGGCCAACGACCCACATCGTGTTATGAACTACCTGATTCAATTGGTTTGTAGTTTGAGCAATGCCGCCTGCCCCAGCAGGGATAAAAGCAGCCATTGCGATAAATGGTGCAAGGAATCTAACGTCTCCCCAAGGAAGTTTTTTGTACCAGCCAACTATGCCTTTTCCGCCTTTCCTTCTCGCTGTGCGTTCAAAGACTGCAAACATTGCATAAGCAGTCATTAATGAAGGGAAGCCAATGGCCAAACTCATAAACACGTGCATGTATTTCACAGGTTCAGAAATACCCGGGTCAATAATTTGATGGTGGAAGCCGCCGGTAATATTCATAATTACTAGTGCAATAACCACAATCCTTGTTAAGAGGTCATTCCATCTTCGGCCGCCAATAACTTTCGGCACAATGACATACCAGGCGGATACAGCTGTTAAATACCAGATGTTAACCAGCGTATGGCCGAACGCCCAGAACAGCGTGCGTGCAACCATAACATTTATTGTCTCCACCCATCCAAAAGCCCAAGGAATTATAGTGAAAACCTCAATGGCTACAGGTATGCTACCGAAGAATAAGAGAACAAATACGCCTGTTGCAAAGAAAGATAGAATCGGGATGTGCTGGCCGGGATTTCTCTTTCTCCAGCTGGCTACATTGATAAAGGCACCGAAGGCGCACATCCATACACCCAATACGATAAATACTAAGCCGATATAGAAAATGGGTGAAGCAGCCATTGGCGGATAGAAAGTATACATAACAGATGCTTCATTCATTAAAATCGGAATCACCGCTAGGACAAATCCAAAAATCTTCATCCAGAAACCAATCCAGGCCATCTTTCTGACCTTAGGAAGCAGGCCGCCCAATGTATGGGATAACCCGGCATAGAAGTATCCTATTGTGAAGAACGCCGACAGTACGACTACCAGCAGAAGACCATGAGCTGTAAGAACCTGATAATAGTTCAGCCATGCAGGCAATTCGAGCATTCCAGCCCGGTTCAGGCCTTGCAGCAGTCCAAGTATTCCGCCTAGAAGGATGGCTAAGAAAGCAACAGATAAATATGATTTCGTTAATTTTCCATCCTCGAGGCTAATCCCCATAACTTTATTTGCTTTATCCTTAAAAACTTGTGTTTTTGCTGATTGCTTAATAACTGTTTCCACTGTCTATCCCCCCTTTATTTCACTGTAATGGTTGTGCTCATCATTTGATGACCCGCACCGCAGTACTCATTGCAAAGAACCAAATATTCGCCTGGCTTATCAAATTTCTGAGTGATTTTTTGTACATAACCAGGCACAACCATAGCATTTAAGTTAGTTTCGGCAACCTGGAACCCGTGAACGACATCTTTTGACGTCAATGTAAAATGAACTGTTGATCCTGCAGGCACTTCTATCTCACTCGGAGTAAAACTGAACACTTGTAGAGTCATAACTACTTCATACTCATTATCGCCAATTTTCTTAATTCCTTGCTTATCGAACGGTGCTGTTTCATCCACTTTCTGAGGATCAATTCGCTCTCCATAGCTTGGCGGCCCCATTTCAAAGGCGAATGCCTGGTAGCCAGCGATTAACATGAATCCAATAATCATTCCAAAGCTTAAAATAAGCCATACCTTTTCAGAACGATGCATCATTGTTTATCCCCCCTATATTCTGGCCATATACAGGCCGTACAAGATTAAATAAGTAACAAAGATCCCAAGCCCTACTACTGTAACTGAAAAGAACGTACCCTTTAGAGAGTTATGTTCTTTTGAACTGCTCTGGTCCACTTTTCGTGTTTCCACCTTCAATCAGCTCCTTAACTTTGTTACCTACATAATAGTTGAGAAGGGTTTTCATAAAAGTGAAATGAATCACACTTTCTTCATATTTCCTTAAAGGCAAAAGGGGGGCAATTTTAGCTAAAACACTGTAATATCAAGGGTTTTTTCCTCCTAATGGTGCTCTGGCAAGAATAACGGTTCACAAAGTATTCACAAAGTATCAACTTAGCTCCTCGCTTCCACATTCAAAGTATCTGCATTTACAGTAAAATAGCCTGTTCCTCTTGGAGGCAGCCGTTAAAAAAGTTTCTAAAAACAAAAAAAACTAATCCCTATTGGAATTAGTTTGATAATGGTATGTATAATGGTGGGCCTAAATGGACTCGAACCATCGACCTCACGCTTATCAGGCGTGCGCTCTAACCAGCTGAGCTATAGGC
>NZ_JBYTDU010000007.1:0-135626 GCF_058791715.1 Cytobacillus sp. EB106-05-05-XG126
CCCCACTGATTGTTAGTTGAGGCCCACGGAAAGTGGGTCACAAAGACGTTGCCACAGGATGTGGCGTTCTTAGTCTTTGTTCTTCTTTACGGGCCTTTACGGGCAGTTTGACCCCCACTTATCTCTTGAAGTGGGGGTCTTACTGCCCGTTAGACTGCGATAAACGACTAGTTGAAACGTGACATAGAAAATGACAATGCCTGCTGAAGTTCATCCTGTGCGTTTTTAAGACTCTCCAGTGCCTCTGCAGATGGATCACCGTCTCCGTGTATTGCTTCAAGTGTTCCATTCAGCGCCTGGGAAATTTTATGGAAATCGATGCTGGAATGTTTCATTGCCACCCCTCCTGAAAAAAGAATCAGATAGATATATTCTATACAGTTTCAGGAGGTTTTATGCTTTTGCTGCTAATTATTTCTCGGCGGTCTTTTGCCCCAGTACTGATAATAGTCTGTACGAATAAAGCCATTGAAGAGCTTTCGTTTTTTAGTTGCTTTTCTTCCATAGTGAGTCTCAAATTCCTCGTCTGAAGTCAGGATATAAATGGACCACGTGTCAAGAGGAGCAAAGGCACTTCCCATCTCTGCATACATTCGCTGTACCGCAGCCTTCTCACCAAGGCGTTCCCCATATGGAGGATTCCCGACAATGACACCATATTCCTTAGCAGTCGTAAAATCACGCACTTGCATTTGTTTGAAGTTGATCAAATCACCCAACCCAGCTTCGAAAGCATTTTCTTCTGCTATCTTAACCATCCTGTGATCAATGTCAGCACCTGTTATATCGATTGGCTGATCATAGTTTGCCAGGTCTTCAGCTTCATTTCTTGCATCTTCCCAGACTTTTTCAGGAATCCAGGACCACCCTTCCGAAATGAATTCACGATTGAAACCGGGTGCAATATTCTGTCCGATTAATGCTGCTTCTATCGGGATAGTGCCGGATCCGCAGAAGGGATCAGCAAATGGCTTATCAGGGTTCCAATTTGTCAGCATAACCAATGCAGCTGCAAGTGTTTCCTTCAATGGAGCTTCCCCCTGCCCTGCACGATATCCCCGTTTATGGAGGCCGCTTCCGCTGGCATCGATGGTCAGAAGGGCTACATCTTTATGGAGAGCGACTTCTATTTTAAATAGGGGCCCATTTTCTTCAAGCCAGCCTGTCTTATTATACTTTGTTCTCATGCGTTCAACGATTGCTTTCTTGACAATCGCCTGACAATCGGAAACAGAAAAAAGCTTGGACTTCACAGATTTCCCTGATACTGGGAATTCGGCGTTTTCTGGCATATACCTTTCCCAGGGCAGCGCTTTAGTTTTTTCAAAAAGCTCGTCAAAACTCGTTGCTTTAAATTCTCCCACTTTTATGCGAACCCGATCTGCTGTTCTCAGCCATAAATTAGACCGGACAATTGCAGCTTCATCGCCTTTAAATGTTATTCTGCCATTTTCAACTTCACATTCATATCCAAGATCGCGCACTTCTTTGGCAGCAAGTGCCTCAAGGCCCATGGCCGTAGTGGCGATTAAATCGTATTTAGACATATTTATTTTCACCCTAACCTAAATTCTTATTTCTATTATGTATACCCTAACTGGACATAGCAATCAACACATAAAGTATATCTGTTTATTTCTTTAGCCGCAATGAGACTCTCAGGTCCTCTGAGTAGTCATCTTGAAATCAGCATATACTTCTTACCAGCCTGCAGCAAAGTAAAAAAGCTCTCCCAAAAAGGAGAGCTTGAATTTATAACACTCATACTGTCTCACTAATAACGTTCTGTAAGCCATGTTTTGTACCGTAGTACTGCAAGCGACAAATGTCTCGTACTCAGGTGGTAATCATCTATCTACAGGCTTCTGCCTGTCCTTCCCGTTGTTCATTTCCTCAGGGAAAGTGCCCCTACCATCATTTGGGTTTCTCGCTCGCGGGGTTTACCTCGTTCCACCCTTTTCATTTCTGAAAAGGCTACGTCACTGTGGCACTTTCAAGGTATTCATGCCATATCCCGAAGGACTTAGGCATTTTCCCTGCCGTCAGCCAGAGCCAGCTCCGACTGCCCTAGCTTATGAATTCGCTAGGCACGAACACTACAGGCATCTCAGCCTGTGCGAGCATGGACTTTCCTCTACAATATAAGATATATTGCAGCGATTACCCGAACGCTATTAATGATCACAAAGAATATTATATGTAATCTGTGATGGAATAGCAATGGTTTTAAACTGGAAAGTCCGATAAATACTGTCAATCATACAATTTACTGCCAAAAACGTGTTTTTCCAGATTTGATAATCTTTTTAGGATGTCAAAATTGGTTGTTCCTGCAGTTTGTGCTGCCGGTCTGCGTGAAGCTTCCTCAACCTGTTTTTTCAGCTTCATATTTTCCAGCTGCAGATCTTCAATTTCCTGATGGAATGCTTCGTAGTCTTTAATGACCAAATCTAAAAACTTATCGACATCTTCAGGCTTGTAACCTCTCATGGCTGTCTTAAACTCTTTTTCCAAAATATCTTTTGCAGTTAATTTAATTTTATCGGATAGCATGACACTCACCTCAGTATATCGGCAATCATAATTAATACTATTTTTCCAGAGATATGTACATTTGTCAATTTATCTGAGCATTATTCAAATGAGTCTCTCTGAGAGAGTTGTTCTTCTTCTACAACCAATTGTAAATCATAAAAGGTGATTAGTCTAATATCATATTCATTTTCTTCCTGATATTTTTTTGCGGTTTCATACAGATACTTAGGGCTTCCCTCTTTTTCCATATCATAAAACAGCAGCAGAACATCGCTCTTACTGACCAAAAAATGATTTTTCAATCTGAATTGCAGCGGGCTTTCATAAGGTTTTTTTGTTACCGAATCAACAAAATCTGCCTGAACCAATATAGATTCATACCATTCTTTGTTGGCAGCCTTCCAGGAAGCTTCCTGATCTAAAAAGGGAGTAATGACTGCAAGCTTCAGGTCTTCGTAACCTTCGATCTGAAGATCATAAACAACTTCAGCTGCCCAAAGTTCTGCACCAAGCTGTCCGCTGATGATTACCCACTCCAGACCGTCATCCAGCAATGAAAGCAGGCTTTTTCTGATTGCGGTTTTAATATAGCTGACAGCAGGGGCATCGTTTTTAAATATCCCTACTTCAAAAGGCTTGTACCCTGAAATAACTGCTACTTTTGTCAATTGCAAAACTCCTTAAGGAAATCTGGCTGAGTAACCTGCCGTTTATATAAATAAAACAAGGGCATAAAGCCCTTGTCTTTTATCTGCCGGAAAAACTTGGCCCTTGTTTTGGACCCATTCCCGTTGATGCTCCAGCTACGCCAGTTCCAGGTCCGCCATATCCTGGACCCATTCCCATACCAGGGCCCATTCCCATACCTGGCCCCATTCCTGGGCTATATGCACCTGCCACGCCAGGTCTTGGTCCCATATTCACATTCGATTGTGTAACCTGGTTAACATTTGACTGCGTGTGCGGGTAAGAGTGCTGATTCTCATAGTTAATGTGGTTTACATGAGTATGATGCGTAGGATGAATGTGCGGAACCACAATGTTCTGGAACGAATGAGTTACACAGCATTTTGTCGGATGAACAACAGCAGGCATCACCTGCGAAGGTCTTGGTCTGCAATACATGTAAAGATCCCCTTTCGAAATTGTTTTTACATTAACAACCTATGTTAGAAAGAGTAATCTTGTACTAATGAAAACACCTATTTTATAGGTACTAGCCTTAGAGCATACTGTAGAAACTGTCTTTTAAATTGGAGAAAACGATTGCAGTAGTGAAAATTACAAGGAAGAATAAAAATAAGATTGCTTTATACATCTTTTACCAGCCTCACTATAAAAAATTCCTAAAAAAGTACCACACAAGTTATAATTTTAACTGTTAGAAGAAGTACATACAACTAGGAAATAGTGGATTTTTTTGTCTGGTATATTAAAATTATGTTACAAGGAGATATTAGCTCGATTAAATTTTCGTTTAAGCCGTACAATCCGCCGGTGTACATCTTCCTGTTTTATTTTCAGTTTTTCTGTTCCGTTATCTGCTTCCAGCAGGTTTAACGCTTTATTTGAATAGAGTATAGCCTGGCTTATATCCTTTATTCGATGCTCGTAAATCTTGGCCAGTTCAATGCATGATACTGCCTTCATATTGATCAAGCCTTTTTCAGCAATATCCTTCCATAATTTTGCTGCCTCATCCCAATTTTTATGTTTCTTATGCTCAAAAGCTAATGCAAACCTGGCATCCAAAGCTTCAGATGACTCTCCTTCAGATATTTTATTGAAGGCATTTGCTGCCTGTGAAGATTCACCCAGTGTGGAAAGCCACCTTCCCACTTCATAAACCTCACGTGATGTCTGTCTTTCATCCAGCTGCAGAATCTGGAAAGAAAGATGTGTATACAGGCTGATCAGGGATAGGATATCAATTTCATTATGCTTTATGATTCCCAGCATGCCTTCAGGATCTTTTCTTTCAATAAAATCAAAATAAATCATTGGTGCCAGAAACCCTGGAATATCATCTTTTCTTTCAATCCCCAGAACATCTTTCTCCACTGCAGCAAGCTTTATTCTTTCAAGCTTGTGCTTCCACATTCTCCTTGCAGCATGATATAAATCAAAATGTCCAAACGGCGGGAGTTTTGGAACATGCTCCCTTAACAGGGTATGTCTCGTTTTAACCTGCGGCCAGTCGAAAGCTTTCCCGTTGTATGTGACCATTGTTGAATAATCTATGCTTTCCAGAAAACTTTTATATAAAGCTATCTCAGCACCCGGCTGAGGGAGAATGTGCTGTTTCAGCTTTATTTTGCTTCCCTGCAGGCTGGCTTGGCCAAGAAGGAAGATAGTATTGCCAGTACCACCGCCCAAACCGGTTGTCTCTGTATCAAAAAAGAAAAGACTTTCCGGCCCGTGACCGGATGCAGACAGCGGATGTTTGAGGCCGGAAGAATTCCAGGCATCCACCGCTGCTGTAAACTGTCCAAAAGTATAGATTCCATGCCTGTAATCAAGGCTGTATTCTTTTTCCCTTACAAGACAGTAAGAGTCTTCAAAGTAATACGGATAAACACCTTCTTTAGTCCATACTTCTTTAAAAGGGACATCGGCCTTATTCTCATGTTTTGGGACGGATGAAGGCTGTTTATCTTTATCTGTGCCAAGATGGCCCTTAAGCCTGTTCAGCTTGTTTTTAATGGACAATTCTATCACCTGCGCTATTAACGCCATTTTTAAAAGAGCCGAGAATCCTGAGTACGTCTTTTTTGGCCGTTTCTGATGAGGTATCTGTTCCTATGCAGGAAGGACAGCCATGGTCACATGCACATCTGCTGACCATTTCCATCGTTTCGTGCATGATATATTCGATTCCCCCGAAAATTTTCTCACTTAACCCTACACCGCCAGGATACCTGTCGTAAAAAAAGATCGTCGGCTTTTCATTATGGGCAGCTTTCACTTGCGGGATAACATGAACGTCCTGAGGATCGCACATAACAAATAACGGCACAATATGCTTGAGCGCATGTGCTGTTCCAATGAGTCCCTGTTCAAGCCGGTCCTGTTTATAATTCAAGGATTCCCGGTTAAACGAAAGCCAGGTTGAGCTTGTATGGAGCTCTTCTTCAGGAAGTGTTATTGGACCGGATCCAATATTTTCATGTGTTTCAAACTTAATTTTTTTAAATATTGTTGCCATTGCTACAACACTGACATCCCCAAAGCCAATCTCTCCAATGGATGACGACCTGATTTTATCCTGCTCAAGCACTTTGAGCTCTACTGCCAGATTAGCATCCGTAAAATAGTCTACATCCACTTCCCGGACAAATGCCTTCTTCTCTTCCCAATCAAGCATTTCCACCTGAAACTGGGTTCCCTGATGAAGATAGATTGCCTCATCGTGGAGAAGGGTCATAGCGGAAAAGCGGTCCATTTCACCAATTACTTTTACATTCGCAATATCTGACTGATCAATTATGATAACATTCTCCTGTGATGCTGAACGAAGACTGATGTTGTGGGCAGGAAATGAGTCTTTCATCCAATAAAATTTGTCACCGTTCTGATGAAGCACCCTTTCCTCCGCCAGGTATTCCAATACCTCTTCAGTTTCAAAAGTGCCAAAACGTTCCCCGGCATTAAAAGGGAGCTCATAGGCTGCACATTTGATATGATCAACGAGAATAATAAGGTTATCCGGGTTAATTCTGGCTGTTTCAGGACTTTTATTAAAAAAGTAATCAGGATTCTGAATAACATATTGATCCAGCGGACTGGAGCTTGCCACCATAATGACAAGCGATTCACCATGCCTTCTGCCTGCACGTCCAGCCTGCTGCCATGAGCTGGCAATGGTACCGGGGTATCCGGTCATGACACAAACCTGCAGCTGTCCGATATCCACTCCCAGTTCAAGGGCATTTGTGCTGATAACTCCATAAATCTCCCCTGAACGCAGTCCTTTTTCAATTTCCCGTCTCTGGGTTGGCAAATAACCGCCTCTATAACCCCGAATTGCTTTAGGCCCCAGTTTATGTTTGACAAGCTCCTGGAGGTACGTCAGCAGGATTTCGACTCTGACCCTGCTTCTTGCAAATACAATGGTCTGGATTTTATTTTTCAGAAGTTCTCCTGCGAGCTTTCTCGCTTCGAGAGTTGCACTTCTTCTGATATTCAGCGGTTTATTGACGATTGGAGGATTATAAAATACAAAATGTTTCTTCCCGCTTGGAGCTCCATTATTATTCACGAGTTTCATCGGCTTTTCAGTAAGCTTTTCTGCCAGCTCCAGAGGATTGGCTATTGTTGCAGATGTACAGATAAAAATGGGGTCGCTGCCATAAAAACGGCAAATTCGTCTAAGGCGGCGAATAACATTTGCTACATGACTGCCAAATACCCCTCTGTAAATATGAAGTTCATCTATGACCACATACTTTAAATTTTCAAACAAGGATACCCACTTTGTATGGTGAGGCAATATTGCCGAGTGAAGCATGTCGGGATTTGTTATAACTACATGCCCGGCCCTGCGAACTTTTTGCCGGATGTTTGCCGGTGTATCCCCGTCATATGTATAGGAATTTATATCCAATCCGGACTCCTGGATGATTTCATTGATTTCGCTTTTTTGGTCCTGAGCCAATGCTTTTGTCGGAAACATATAAAGCGCCCTTGCATCTGGATCATTTACGATCGTCTGCAGGACTGGAAGGTTGTAGCAAAGCGTTTTTCCAGATGCAGTTGGAGTAACAGCTACCAGACTGTCCCCATTCATGGCTGTCTGATAAGATGTTTTCTGATGTGTATAAAGCCTTGAAATGCCCCTTTTTTGGAGTGCACCCTTTAAGGATGGATGAATGTTTTCCGGAAGGCTGGCAGTCTTAGCCTCTTTTTCTTCTATTGTGTGCCAATGGACAATATTCTCTTTATATTGCTGTTCAGATATAAGCTGTTTCATGATTTCAGGCAAATTTTTTCGCACTTTCATCTATTTCACCTCATCTTCCTATTCTATCGAATAAACGTTCGTTCTAACAGAGCAAACTCTTAATTTCTATTAACTTTTTATGGAATAATTTCTACTAAGCCTTAAAGTCTTTAATCTTTATTTTCAGATTCACAGAAAAATTGACTGAAAGTTCTAAATATAAGAAAATATAGCATATCCATTTTTTCTCAAATGAGGTGAAGTCGTGCTGCAAAGTATTTTAAAATCAACAGGTGTATTTATGTTAATTGTCATTGGGTTTATCCTGATTCTTTTTCTTCCAAGAGAAAAGGAAGTAACCTTTTTATCGGCCTTTCAAATTGAAGCAGATTACCCCTTCAGTTTTGAACTATATCTGGAAAGAATAGAAGATTTCACAGGCCATATTTTAACTGAAAAAGGATTAGGGGAAGCCCGCACCGGACGCCCCGTTAGTGAAGAAGCTGGAATATTCGTTGCGCGCAGCTTAAAAATTGTTCTGCCTGCTTTCATTGTCAGCATGCTTCTTGGCACATTAATGGGTGCTGTCCAATTTTACCGGAGAACAAAGTTCACCGGGAAACTGCAGAATTTTCTTTCCTGGATGTTTTCTTCCATACCCGATTTTTTTCTGTTTATTGCCATACAGTATCTTTTCATTCTCATGATGCAGCATGGACTTCCGCACTTTAAGCTTTATGGACATGAAAATTGGTATAGCTTTTTATTGCCGCTCATTTCATTATCCTTGTTTCCATTTTTGCACATGTCCCGTTTTACAACGGCTGCTCTTGAAAATGAAATGGGCGAAGAGTATGTGCGCACAGCATATGCAAAAGGGCTTGGCGACTTCAAAGCACTTCTTCACATGCTATGGAATTGCTGGTCCCCCATTATGAACCAGGCGCAGATGGTGATGCTCTATATCCTATCCAGTCTCCCAATCATTGAAAAGCTGGCAGGCTATAATGGGGCAGGCAAGGAACTTCTATTCAGCATATCATCTAATGATGAAATTAAGGCACTGTCCCTGATGCTTCCCTTTCTCTTCATCATGTTTTTAACTATTATCCTTTCACAGACAGCAAAATTATGGCTCGTCCAAAAGGAAAGGGTGTGATGGAGATGCGAATTTTATCATGGATCAAGAAACATGCTTTATTTTGCTTAGGAACCTTTTTGCTGCTGCTATTGCTGGCAATCACGTTTGCCGGACCATATCTTCCTTTTGTTGACCGCGAGCTTACAACGATTACATACATCCTAAATGAGGATAAGAAGCCAGTTATACCGCCTTATCCGCCATCAGAGGATTACATATTTGGCACTGACAAAAGCGGAAGGGATTTACTCAGTCTGATCATCCTGGGGGCAAAAGAAACAATTTTGCTAGTTGCCTGTATAACTGTCCTTCGCTATGTACTGGCCATTCCGCTCTCCTTTCTTGCACACAAAAAATGGCTGGGTACACACCTCTTGCTTAAATGGCTGAATGGACTGCTGTCATATATTCCAACCATCATCATTGTCATGCTTCTTGCCATGCTGCCGCCATTTTTGCTGAGTGAATACCGCCCTTTATTCCTGCTCCTTATTATTGCTCTGGCAGAAATGCCCCGTGCTGCTGAAATGATAAAGCTGGAATTTGATCAGATTTCATCTAAAGAGTATATAAATGGAGGGATTGCTGCCGGAGCTTCACCTTACAGGCTTTTCAGAATATACTATCTTCCTCTTCTGTATAGTAAGCTTCTTGTATATATGGTTACTGATCTTGGAAAAGTCATGTTTCTGCTTGGTCAATTAGGGTTTATCGGCATTTTTATTTCACAGGATTTGGTTCAATCCATGACAGGAGATTGGCAATTGGTCAATAATTCGATTTCTTGGCCAATGATGATGATTAAAGCCTTTGAGGATATAAGAGGCCCAATTTGGATTCCTTTTTTCTCGGCATTTTCCATGACCTATGCCATCTTAACTTTTAATATTTTCGCCGAGGGATTAAAATCATTTTTCACCAGGAAGGTCCGATATATTTAGATGTCACAGCCGGGATTAGTAAAATAAGCTTTTCTTAAGATAAACGTTATTAATGTTTTTTGTTACAATAAGCTTAATAGGACAGAAGCAAGAGGTGGATTATGAAAGCAGAAGAAATTAAGGGAGTTCTTTCCCAGTTCTCTCTTTTTAAAGAGCTGAACAGCGAAGAACTGGATAAAGTAGTTGAGATATCCATATCACGGGAATGGAAAAAAGGAAGTCATGTTTTTCTGCAGGACGACCCGCTGGATAATGTTTATTTTATTAACAACGGCAGAGTTAAGATTTATAGAAGTGATATTAATGGCAAAGAACAGATTGTTGCCATCCTGGCAAAAGGCGAGATGTTCCCTCATGTGGGATTCTTCAGAAAAGGCGGGTACCCGGCTTTTTCCGAGGTGCTGGAAAACGCTCAGCTCGTAGTTGTGCCTATTTCGCAATTTGAAAAGGTGCTTATTGAAAATCCAGAGTTATGTATTAAGGTGTTTAAAGTCCTTGGCGAGAAGATTGTCGATCTGCAGGAGCGCCTGGAATCGCAAATTTTAAACAATACTTATGAGCAAATCATTAAATTGCTTATCCGGCTTGCCAAAATGCATGGAAAAAAACTTGAAAACGGCAGCTTTGTTTTAAAAGGGGACTTTACAAATAAAGACCTTGCCAATATGATTGGCACCACAAGGGAAACGGTCAGCAGGACTTTAACCAAAATGAAAAAAGAAATGTTAATTGAAACAGACCAGGATGGACATTTAATCATAAACCCTGATCAGCTATTAGAAACAATATTTTAAGACCGCACTATGCGGTTTTTTCTTTTTCCTGATTATTCCACAGGAACATCCACCCAATAGGCAGCATACGATATGTTGAAAAATCCTGTTTGAGAGGGGATGGATGGATATGGAGGATCCAAAGAAAAAGGATCGTAACGAACCATTTGGGGATTTGATGAGATCAATGAATCAGCTTTTCCATGAAAAACCTGGCAGAGGATTTCTGCAGACAATGGATGATTTCTTTAAAAATCCCTTCCCGGCTTCTTCTTCCTTCCATGTTGATGTTGCTGAAACTGAAAAGGAACACATCATTAGTGCGGAACTTCCAGGAATAAATAAAGAGCAAATACAGATTGATATCCTGGATAATTATATAACCATTTCAGTTAAATCCTCTGAGATGATAACGGAAGAAGATGAAAAAAACAAAATTTTCCGCAGGCAGCAAAGCATGCAGCGTTCCAGCCGGACAATTCCGCTTCCACAGCCAGTTAATGAAAAGAAAGTAAAAGCGGTTTACCAAAATGGCCTTTTGCAAATCACAGTACCTAAGGAGCAGGGAAAAAGAATCCTGATCGATGAGAACTGATTCTGGCTGCACTTTTATAGAGTCTGGATAAACAAAAACAAGCAGTATCAAGCCTGCTTGTTTTTGTTTGGGTCATCTAAGCTGGGCTTAACTGTTCAGTTTAGATGTATCAATCCAATTATTGAAATAGCCGGTCGGAACACTGAAATAATCCTTTGTGAAGGATATAAACTCCTTCGTATCGACCTCTTTATAGCGGAATTTCTGATAATAATCTGACAGGAACTGCATCCCCACTTCCTTAGGGGATTCTCCTTTCAAGGTATACTTTTCCTGAATCATTTGTAAAATCTCCAAAGCAGGCTGGCCATAAATATATCCTGTATGCTTTACCTCATTAACCGGCACATTTGAATATTGCCTGCCCAGACCAGCTTCCTCGATAGCCTCCATCCGATAATGGGAGATGCCAAATGCCTGTCGTTCAGTTTGGTTTTGTCCTGCATAGAAGTACATAGAGGTGGCAAATTCAGTAATCCCTTCATCAATCCACGCATTGTTGTATGGGTCATTAGCTACTGCTCCATAAAAATACTGATGAGCAATTTCATGAACAATAGAAATATCATAAAACCTTTTATCATCAATATAAGGATTTATAGTGACTATACCGGGATATTCCATAAATTGCCCTTCATCCAAAACAATATCAAGCTGCTCATGCGGGTAATCACCAATATTATTCTGATAGAAAGATAATGCTTTTTTGGCCAGTGTTAACGATGCTTCCGGGTTTTTGTCATGATTCCCCTTTGAAAATAGTCTGACCTTCACACCGTCTTGCGCTTCCGTTTCATACACTTTCATATCCTTCATGACTGCAATGAAGAAATCCCTGACCTTTTTGGCTTTAACTGTCCCTTCACTCTTTCCTTTTTCCGGATCTATTTCTGCTGTGGAAGCCAGGGAATACCCTTCAGGCAGCTTATAGGAAACTTTGAAATCAGAGAAGCCTGTATGAAATGTTTCCAGCCCCTCCATATAAGGCTCTTTGTTCCATTTGCCTTTTTGATAGACTGCAGCCATTGGGTACCATTGAGCAAGATAATAATTTGTACCTGCTTTTGAAAAACGGATGCCTCTTTCTGGGACTGTAAATCCATATTGGATCTCCACCTTATGTCTGCTTTTATCCTTCATTTCAGGTTTTAAGTTTATTGTTAGCGTATCACCATCCAGCTTAAAAGAAGCTTTTTGCCCATTCACTGTCACTTTTTCGATCTCTGCTTCAGACGATCCTTCAACAGAATCAAATGAATGTCCCTCTTTAAAAACGTTCGGAATGAAATAAAAGACAAGCTCATTCCAGTCTTTATCTGATTGGTTTTTCATCTGGATATTTGCTTTAGCAGTGAAATAGCCTTCACCGTTCATTTCCAGATCAATGTTATAATCCGCCTTGCTGCCGCTTTGAACACCTGTATTTGAATCCTTTGCAGCCACAACATAGACACCTGCACCTGCAAAAGCAACGACTAATGCAGCGAAGCCTGCTTTAGGACCGGAGAATGACCAGAATTTCTTTTTTCGGCCATATTGTTTTCTGGAAGGCTGTATTAATGGCTCATGCCCAGTCTTAATCCAGGGAGTACGCTGATAGTTTGATTGAAAGCGGTTCTTCAGTCCATTTGCCAGCAGACTGAAAGACACAGTTGCAAGCAAAAGGACCGCTAATGGTGCAATTAATATATGGGTATTGCCATAAATATTTAATCTTGCCTGGCCAACCAATCCCGCCAGCTCCTTTGTTGCTGACAGGTAGATGATGGGGTCATATCTCATAATGGTTCCGCCGACAAAGATATTTAAAAGTGCCAGCTGGCCCATAAGGGCGATTACGTAGACAATTTCAAGTATAAACATTACTAGGAACGTTTCCTTTAACTGAGGAAAAATATGCTTCCAGATCAGACGGTGTTTTCCGGCCCCCAGGGCTTTTGCAGCTTCAATATAAACAGACTTATATAACTGAGCGGTTTTAAGCCTTACAGAAGACACAATGCTTGGAATGCTGATGACTGACGCAATGACTATAAAATAGACAATTAACACATTTTGCTTAAGATTACTGTTGAAGCTTATTGGCGCAAGAAAAAAATACAGGATCAGAAAAAGCGGTACATAGCTCCATGCATTTTCGAAAGCAATCAGCCAGCCTGGCGTCCTTTTTAAGGTGCCCGCATACAAACCGATGATTGTTCCAAATGCCATTTTTATAACAGTCACAGCAGCTGCAATAAAAACAGTGTACCTTAATCCATATAAAATCATGGATAAAATATCATAGCCCCATTTATCGGTGCCCAGCGGATAGGAAGAGGATTCAAAAGGTTCCAATGGCGGTGCCAGAACCTTCCCGTTAGTATATTGTGTTTCTAAAACCGATGTTAATGAATGCGGTGCAAGAATAGGCCCGAAAATGCTGAAAAAAAGCAAGCCGGAAACCATAACAGTTCCGATAATTAAGGAGTAATTTATTTTTAACAGCTTATTCATAGATAAAACCCCGTTTAAACAGATAGAATATGAGTCTATTAGAAATATAGACAATTAAAGAAATCAAAAGCATGGCAAACAAGCCGATTGCAATCGGCTGAACCCCGCTGCTCTGAAAAATAAATTTTGTTATGCCGGAAACATTCATAATATATTCAATAATAAAGAGATTGCCAATAGCCAGGGAAATCACTTTGACAAGTTCAGATTTGATAAATGGCTCTAAATTTTTGAAGACATGCTGAAAATTTATGTAATTTAAGCCCATTCCTTTAGCAACTGCAGTCTTAATATAATCCTCCCCGCTTGTCTGATAATATTTGACCGACACGAGCTTAAATAAATATAGCGTCGGGGCAATCGCTGCAAGCGCTGTGGGAAACCATGTGTTGAGAGCTCCTCCATCCGGTCTGAGTGAAATCACCCTGATACCGGTCATTTTATATATTTTAACGGCAAGAATCATAGACATCACAATGATGATAAAGTCAGGTATGGCCGCAAGAATATTCATGAAAGCCCCAAAAAGCTTAGTAAGCCTGAAGCGGCTGATAAACACTCCGAAAATTAGACTTATAATTAAGGATGCATTTACAGCAACCAATACAATCAGCAGGCTGGTAAAAAAGTTATCAGCAATGTCCCCGGCTATAGGACGTGTCTGCATCCCAAGCTCATAGGTACCAAGGCTTCCCTTGCTTATTTCAGAAATAAAATCTCCATAAATATGCGGCAGACTTTCGAAGCTCCATTGTAGACTCCCGCTCAATGGATCAACAGATATAATCTTTGGCAGAGCTGCAAGAAATAAAATTAATACAAATATAATAAAAATTTGCTGCACAGCACGAACCATAGTAACCCCCCTTTTATGACTAAGAGTCATTTTTCTATTTTTTCACTTTTGTCTAAATTTCGCCAATCAAAACAATTAAATTCTCATAGATAATATTTCCTATATATATTTAAAAATAGACCGGCTATTCTATTTTTAAATATATTTAATTTTTTTTCAAGTCTGATTTTTTAAAACATAAAAAAAAGGCCGGTGCGGCCATGATCCTTTAAGCTTTAAATATTCCGCCAATCCCTTTAACCATGGATGATACCTGTGTGACTGCAGACATCATCTGGCCTGCTGTGTCCACCATTTTATTAAGATCCAGTGATCCGTCCTGAGCTTTAAACGAATTCATAATGCTTTGCACGCCAGATGGCTGTTTTGGAATGAAGGATTGCTTTGGATATGGATTCATGTATGGCATTTGCGGAGCAGCTGGCTTACTTGGCTGATTTCCAAAATAATCTTCAGATTCTAGCGGATTCTGAAAAATCCCTGCATTTTTTGATCCTGTATGTGAGTAATATCCGGAATCAAAATTTTGCTGCGGATAGGGCTGGTGCGGAAAACTCTGCGGCATTCCTGTCATTTGCTGCGGCTGCTGATATTCCATATTAAAAGGCGAATAATAAGGATTATACTGTTCGGCAGCTTGGTTATAATTCTGCAATGGCTGCTGCCTCATATAATATTGGCCATTGGGCCCCATATAAAATGGATCAAAGTATACATTTTGATTTAAATGGCCGTATGGCTGTATATGGTTCGTTCTATTCATTACTCGGCCAAACATGGGCAAACATCCTCCCCATTCAATAAGATAAGTATATTAGCGATAATATCAGGCAGTAGCTTTCTTATTATCACCACTACAATATATGAATGATTTGCCCAGAATGTGAAAGGAGTAAAATATGAGTAAAAAAGGAAGCGCTTTCCGATTTTGTCTAACTATGATGAAAGATGTCGGAAGTTTGATTTTTTTAAAAACGATGAAAAATAAATTTTCATGTTAGGATATAAAAAACAAATTGTTTCTTGTCCGCTTTTTCATTTACCGGAATGCGGGGAAGAAATTTCTCCGCGAATCTATTCTAGAGGAGGCAATATCATGAATGTTCACGAACTACAAATGAAGTTTCATCAGCTGCGGGAGTATACTCCTGAAAATGTTAATGAATTATTGGATTTTGCTAAAAAGGCCTATATCCATAATGAAATTTCCAGTACAGATTATCGAAATCTCGTTCGTGAGCTCGAAGCTCAAGGAGCGGCCGTTCCAGAAAGCTACAGAGATAATACCCTCCAGGATTCAGTAAATGCATAAGAATTTAATGAAGGGAGCCTGATTCAGGTTCCCTTTTTTTCATCACTTAATAATATTATCAACTGCTTTAACACATACACAGCCGAATTAACATAATTAATAAATCTGGTTCTGCTTGTTTCAGGAAAAAATGCCTGAATGGAAACCATTTCAATATGTTCAGAAGCAGATTCAATCTGCTGTGAATAAAGATTTCGTGGTTTATGAATGCTAACCCACTCCCGGGCTTCTTCTTTCCATCTGTCATTTATGGATTTAACCTCATCAGCAAAAGGTTTGACTTCATTATAAAAATCACCCTTTTCACCTGATTCCTTAGCCTGTTTATACCTGTTGTCCGAGATCTCCACATATTCAAGCAGCATTTCTGTCATTTGCAGCAGGGAATTTTCATTTACCATGGGCTTCATCTCCAAAAATAAAAGTAGCTAGTCAATTTTAGCTACTGAAGGATACTGCTATTCTATTCCACTTAGAAGCCGAGTTCAAGCTTCATTCGTGCCGATCTTTTTGCGCTCTCTATACTGTCTGCCTCAGACCTGATTGCCGTCATATCTTCTTCAATCACTTCGAGCCTGCTTTCACAAGCCTCTATTTTTTCTGACTGTTCATAATACCAATCCTGCCGAAGTCCTGACAAATTAGACTCCAGTACATTTTCAAGCTCTTCAAGCTGATCATATATTTCTGAAAGCATGGCCAGCAATTCATCTTTTTCTACCATTTTTCCCTGCATTCAAAAAACCTCCCGATTTCTTTTTCCCCTTGCCATCTGCCATAAATACAATGAAGGATACAGTGAAAATTTGCTTTGTGCCTACATAAATTCTATCTTCCCTGAAGGTTTCCTCCATGCATGACAAAACTAGAAGTGATTCGCCAAAGAAAGTACTTATTTGCATAGAAGCGGCAAGGTTTCGACAGCTTCCGAAGAATGAAAATAACATCATTGAACAAACTAATGAACGGAGGTGTTATGTTATGGCAAAAAAAGAAAAACAAAATAAAATTCAGCCAAAAAAGCTGGAAGAAACAAAAGCAGGCTATGGCAATAAAAAGCTTGAAGGTCCTGACCGCCCTTCAACTTAATAGAACAAAAGCGGAAGAGGATTGGCTTCTGACCTCAAGGGGGCAGGCGCTGGAGCTGGATGCAGACACTAAAAAAGCAAGGAACTCCTTGCTTTTTTGTTTGCAGTTTTATTCTGTTAACAAATTGAGCGAAATATTTTTCCCAGCTTGGCAGCCTTGTGAAGCTGGTCCTGCTTATGCAAATACCATTTTTTAATATGAACGGGATGTTTTAGGACAACCGATTCTGATGTCCATTTACTCTTTATGCGTTTTTTGACAGACCAATCAGTAAATTGATGTATGTGATGAGTGATTATTGGGTATGTACAGCGTAAGAAAGGGGTAGTTCTCCGTTTTCTTCCCTTAAAGTATTTCTCATAATCATGCCTTGAACCAGTATGAACCGTGTTAAAAGCAAATTCATACACGTCGTCATAATAACTTGTGTCAAATAATATTTCTGCCAGCCGTTTTCCAAGATCAATTCTTTTGGACACAGAGCGGAAACCATTAACACTCGCCCCGTATAATTCCCCTTTGCAAGTAGGGAAGATGACTGAACTAAAATGAAGATAATCCTGAAAGGAAAAAAGCAATGTATGAAATACTTTATTTTTATAAATAGAATGCTCCATTACAGGCTCTTGAATAACATTTTGTTCGTTAATAATCAGTGAAATCATTAATCTCTTTTTATTTCTATTTTTCCAGAAATACAGCCACTCCTTTTCCATAAAGGCCGATACATGAAAAGTTTTTAATAAATGAAACATTGGCCTATTTAGTTTCGTCGAATAATGATAGAGGAGCAGCTGGGGAAATGCATCCTGAAAAATCAGCCAATTGGCCCTTTCATATGTAATATAAAGCATATCCCTGAATTTCTTTCCTATCAATTTAGGAAAACAGCTTCCTTCAAGATCGCACATATTCCAGCCGGCATTACGGGATACCATGGAGGCCAGGAACGCCCAGCGTATTTCAGGGTGCTTTTTGTAAAAATGAAAATAAGCTTCCGTTCTCGAGATATTGTCCATGTTATATTTGGCTGTCATTTTCATAATATGATCCTTTATTGCCTGTTCCTTTTTTTCATGTCTGTTCAGGAATTTCCCAGAAAGAAACACCGCAATTCACCTCAGAAAATGAATGTTCTATATTTGGGCATCAGGCAGCATCCGGGCAAAACCGGAAAATACTGCTTAACTGGAGTTTCCTATATACTTTGTTATTTAGAACTTTTTATTCAACCAAATCATGCGTACTTTTGTTATCATAGGGAGTAGCTGAAAATGAGGTGAATTCATGAATTTCCACTATCCTAATGGCAGGAGATATACCCCGCCTGCTAATAGCGCCAAAAAACTGACTCCAGAGAAGAAATGGACATACAGCAATCGCGGAATGACACTGGAGGAAGATATAAATGAAACCAATGAATTCTATTTGGAACATGGAATAGCCACTATTCATAAAAAGCCCACGCCTGTTCAAATCGTACAGGTCGATTATCCAAAGAGAAGTGCAGCTGTTATTAAAGAAGCTTATTTCAAACAAGCATCAACAACTGATTATAATGGTGTGTATAAAGGCAGGTATATTGATTTTGAAGCAAAAGAAACCCAGAACACGACCTCCTTCCCTTTAAAGAATTTTCATGAGCACCAGGTAAAGCACATGGAGAAAGTTTTAGCCCAGAAAGGGATTTGTTTCGTCCTCCTCCGCTTCTCGGCTACCGAAGAAGTTTTCCTGTTAGAGGCACATCATCTGCTCTCATATTGGGAGAGAATGAAGGATGGGGGGAGAAAATCAATCACCAAGGGTGAAATTGAAATGAATGGCCATTACATTCCGCTTGGATTTCAGCCCAGAATTGACTATATTAAGATAATAGATTATCTTTATACCCTTAAATAATTAATTTACAGTTCCATTGTCAGAAAGGATGAACATAGATATGACAGAAAAATATCAATCAAGGGAGGAGCGCCGCAAACAGCAATCCAAGCCTAAAAAGAAGGGCAAGAAAAAAGGCACAGGCACTTTTAAACGTATTTTCCTTATTTTAATTGCCCTCGGAATTGCTGGAATGCTCTTAGGAGCAGGCGCTTTTGCATTTATGGTGAAAGACTCACCAAAGCTTGATGAAAAATTGCTGAAGGATCCCATTTCTTCACAGATTTACGATATGGAGGGCGAATTCATTACAGATGTAGGCTCGGAAAACCGGGATTATGTCGCATATGAAGACATTCCAAAACTTGTGGAAGACGCCTTTTTAGCAACTGAGGATGTCCGCTTTTATAAACATAATGGAATGGACTTAATCCGTTTAGGCGGTGCTGTTATCGCAAATGTTACGCGCGGATTTGGTTCTGAAGGGGCAAGTACGATTACCCAGCAGGTGGTAAAGAACTCCTTCCTGAATAATGAAAAAACGCTTAGCAGAAAAGCCCAGGAAGCCTGGCTTGCCTTCCAGCTTGAACGCAAGTATACAAAACAGGAAATCTTTGAAATGTATGTAAACAAGATTTATATGTCTGAAGGCCATGGGGTCTTAACGGCATCGAAAATTTTCTTCGGTAAAGAACTTAGTGAGCTGGAACTGCATGAAGCTGCCCTCTTAGCCGGCATGCCGCAAAGCCCGAACAATTATAATCCTTTTGATCATCCTGACAAAGCAGAGAAAAGGAGAAATATTGTCCTTTCACTGATGAATCAGCATGGTTTTATTACAAAGGAAGAAATGGAAGCAGCCCAAAAGGTTCCTGTAGAATCTACACTTGTGGCTGAAGAAAAAAGAGAAACAAATGAATCAAAATATGATTCTTTCATCGATGTTGTCTTGGACGAAGTCGAAAAAAAATACCCGGATCTTAACCCATATTCTGACGGGCTGAAAATCCATACGACACTCGATCCAAATGCACAGAAACACGTAGAAAACATTTTAAACACTGATGCAGCAGTAGCGTATCCAGATGACGAATTCCAAGCGGGAATCACCCTGCTTGATACCAAAACTGGGGAAATCAGAGCAATCGGCGGAGGACGCAATCAGGAAGTAAAACGCGGCTTTAACTTTGCCGTGGATCAAAAAAGACATGCCGGTTCAACCTTTAAACCAATTGTCGATTATGGACCAGCAATTGAATATCTAAAATGGGGAACTTACCAGACAATAGTTGATGAACCTCACACATATTCCGGAGGTACAGAAATCAATAACTGGGATGGAAAACACATGGGTCCTATGTCCATGCGTGAGGCCCTTGCCCGCTCACGCAACATTCCGGCTCTGAAAACACTTCAGGAAGTCGGGACTGATAAAGCATTGGAATTCACCAATAAATTAGGCATTACAATGAAAGAGATGTATGAGTCCTATTCTATCGGCGCTTATGAGGTTTCTTCTCTTCAGGTAGCCGGTGCATACAGTGCATTTGGTAACAATGGCTTCTACACTGAACCACATGCCATCAAGCAAATTGAAATGCGTGACGGCACGAAGCTTGATTTGAAACCTGAATCTGAAGTAGTGATGAAGGATTATACAGCATTTATGATCAGTGACATGCTGAAAAGTGTAGTTAAATCTTCTTACGGAACTGGCCGTCTGGCTGATGTACCTGGATTGCCTGTTGCAGGAAAAACAGGGACTACAAACTATACGGATGAACAGGAACAGGAATTTGGAATACCTCAAGGTGCCGTGCCTGATGCCTGGTTTGCAGGCTATACAACTAATTATACAGCAGCTGTCTGGACCGGCTATCAGGATAGAAAAAATTACATCCCGGCCGGCGATGAGCAAAAAATTGCTCAAAAGCTTTTCAGCAGCTTAATGGCACATGTTTCAGAAGGAAAAGAAACGGAAGACTTCAAAGCCCCTAACTCTGTAGAGAAGGTAGCCATTGAAAAAGGCAGCAATCCTGCCAAACTGGCAAGCCAGTACACACCTAAGGAGCAAATCATTTATGAGTACGCTGTAAAAGGCAATGCTCCGACACAAGTGTCCGAGAAGTTTGATAAACTGGACTCCCCTTCTGGACTGTCAGCCAACTTTGACCAGGATGCAAATGAGATCACATTATCATGGAATTACCCGGAAGACGCAGAAGGCACTCAATTTGAAGTGACTGTATCCGTAAATGAAGGCGGAGATCAGCAGCTTAGCGTTACTTCAGAAAAAGGCTTAAAAATTGCCAACCCTCAGCCAGGTGCTGTGTATACCTTTAAGGTAACAGCATTTAACGGTAACCAGCAAAGTGATCCTGCTTCTGTACAAGTAGAAATCCCTGACCCAAGTCTCATCGAAGAAGATGAAACAGAAGGTGAAGGGCAGGATGGAACGGAAGAAGAAGAACAGGAAGATCAGGACAATCAAAATGGTGAAGGCGGCCAGGACGGAAACCAGGATGGCGATGGTTCTGGAAATGGTAATGGTGAAGGTTCCGGAGATGGCGATACAGGTACTGGAGATGATGAAGGAGCCGGAAACGGTGATGGTGAAGGTTCCGGAGATGGCGATACAGGTACTGGAGAAGGCGATACAGGTACTGGAGATGGCGATACAGGTACCGGAGCAGGAACTGGAACTGAAACTGGCGGGACTGACGGCGACACCGGAGGAGATTCCGGCAACTGATCTGAATCCAGTGGCGGCCGTAATTAAATAAAGCTTATAAAAAAGCGCTGATTCAGTTTTGAATCAGCGCTTTTTCTTCATTTTTTCTAATGCCAGCATCCTCATATATTGCTTCTCCATTTCAGCTATAAGTTCAGACAGCTGTATGTAAGAATGATAAAAAGCCGGACGTGCAAAAATGAAATCCAGCCGTTCTTTACTATTCACTGGCTTTATTGACAACTCTCCGGGATCGGACAAAAGGTTTACCGGCTTCCCGTTTGTCCAATAGAGCATCTGTAAAAACAATCCCAAAGATACTTTCATCGGATCTAAAGCAGCTTTCCGGTCCCGGTTTGTGAAGTGCATACCAAGGAGATTCTTCTGTCCTGCCCACTCATCAAACAAAACCGGAATATAATTAGCATTGTTTTCCCAGGGTCTTACTGCAGGGATACCTGCATAAAAAGCCGCTTCGTATAAAAAGGGCGGCAGGGGCTGGAAAGCGAAAAGAGATTCTTGTTTTACAGCCAATGAATCACCCCTTTTATAAAACAGGGAATGGCATAATTGTTCTTTAACAGGTATGACGATTTCTCCGGTCATTTTGCCTGCTTCACCTTCATTCTTTTTTTGCCTTCCCGGCATAAATCGAGCAGCGGGCATATTTCACATTGAGGTTTTTGTGCTTTACAGTGATATCTTCCAAAAAAGATCATACGATGATGTGTAACTGACCATTCATCCATCGGCACTTTCTTCATCAATGCCTTTTCAACTTCCAGTACAGAGTCCTTCCAGCGGCAGAAACCAAGCCTTTTGCTGACTCGTTCAACATGAGTATCAACCGCAATGGCAGGCACCCCAAAAGCCACTGAGACAACGACATTAGCTGTTTTGCGGCCTACTCCGGGAAGCTTTGTCAACTCGTCTCTGTCTCGCGGCACTACTCCTCCGTATTCATCGAGAAGCAATTTGCATAGTTTTTGGATATTCTTGGCTTTGTTTCGATAAAGACCAATGGAGCGGATATCCTCCTGCAACTCCTCTATGGAAACATTAAGGTAATCCTCGGGGGTTTTATACTTTTGGAACAGGTTCCTTGTCACTTTGTTAACCAGTGCATCAGTACATTGTGCAGACAGTGCCACTGCTATGACCAGTTCAAACGGGTTGGAATGATTCAATTCGCAATGTGCCTCCGGGAACATTTCTCCCATTGCATCAAGGCAGTGTCTAATTTGTGTTTTATTTAACAATGAAATCACCAACTTACTATCTTCATTATTTTTTCGGGCAGCAGTGCCTGCTTACTGTTCAAGCCAATTATAAAAGGGAACAGATTTCGTTGTCTGTGACGGAGTTTCCTCCCTCTTTGTCCTTTGCTGTGCTTGATTCTGCCTGAATTTTTCCCCATAGCTTTTAGCCTGTTCAATCGTTTTTATGCCGTTCTTTTTCCATTCAAAAAGGATCCTGTCTATATATCTGAAATTCAGTTTACCGGACAGGACAGATTCTCTTAAGGCAGCTTTTATAATATGGGGATCATGGTGGTCATCATCCATCCAAAGAGCAAGTGTTTCACATTCAAAAGGTGAAAGCGGCCTGCCAAACTCCCTTTCAAAGCAGGTATAAAGATCTGTTTCCTCCTGCTGCATCTTAGCAGCTTCCTCTTTTTTACCGCTGAGCAGAAACTGATCAATGAGCTTCTCCCAAAGCGGATCAAGATGGTAACTTTCATATCTGATTCCATCGGCAGAGTAGCTATCTTTAATATCAATAAAGCCTTTTTGGATTAATTTTCTTAGCATTTCTGTACATTCAGCCACAGAAATGGTCATTCGGGAAGATAATTCTACAGGGGTGGGAAATTTATTTCCATGTTCAATATAGGAAATTACATGAAGTATCAGGACGAGTTCATGCTCATTCAAATTCATTTCTTTATATTGTGAAAGCAAGACTCCAGGTATTGAAATATTACCTTCCTGCAGCCATTTTAATAAACTATTTTTAGACATTCGGGACACCTCCTTCTCAGTATATCATGAACATAGTGACCAAAGTGAGTTGAAAAAACGGTAACTTTTCCATGAAGATTCAGCTTGACTGCCTTCTTCTGAATGTTCTAACGAAACTGGAATAAGCAAAAAATCCGCGGGAGGCGGATTTTTGCTTAATTTATTCATTCACTTTTTATTATGGATATAGGCGGTTTAATAATCGAGGGAATGGAATTGTTTCACGTACATGCTCGACGCCGCTGATCCAGGCAACTGTTCTTTCAAGCCCAAGGCCAAATCCGGAATGAGGCACTGAACCATATTGGCGAAGCTCCAAGTACCACTTGTAAGCATCCAAATCTAATTTATGTTCATCAATGCGCTGCTTAAGCAGGTCATAATCATGTATCCGCTCAGAGCCGCCGATGATTTCTCCATATCCTTCAGGTGCAATCAAGTCGGCACATAGTACAACATCTTCTCTTGAAGGATCCGGCTGCATATAGAAAGGCTTCAGTGAAGTTGGATAGTGCGTGATAAAGACTGGCTTATCATAGCTTTCTGCAATTGCAGTCTCATGCGGTGCTCCAAAGTCGTCCCCCCACTGAATATCATCGAAGCCCTTTTCCTGAAGAAACTTAATAGCTTCATCATACGTTATGCGAGGGAATGGAGCTGTAATTTTTTCAAGCTTCTCTGTATCACGGCCAAGTGTTTTAAGTTCAATTGAACAATTCTTAAGTACGGACTGAACAATATGAGCAACATATTCTTCCTGAACTTTTAAGTTTTCATCAAATTCGCAGAAAGCCATTTCAGGTTCAATCATCCAAAATTCGATTAAATGACGGCGGGTTTTCGATTTTTCAGCACGGAAAGTCGGGCCGAATGAAAATACTCTTCCAAGAGCCATCGCAGCTGCTTCCATATAAAGCTGGCCGCTTTGGGATAAATAAGCATCTTCATCAAAATACTTGGTCGCAAAAAGCTCGGACGTTCCTTCCGGTGCGCTGCCCGTCAGAATTGGCGGGTCAACCTTGGAAAACCCTTGCTCATTGAAAAACTCATAAGTTGCCCGGATAATTTCATTTCT
Organism: Cytobacillus sp. EB106-05-05-XG126; assembly: GCF_058791715.1. Taxonomy (NCBI): domain Bacteria; kingdom Bacillati; phylum Bacillota; class Bacilli; order Caryophanales; family Bacillaceae; genus Cytobacillus; species Cytobacillus sp. EB106-05-05-XG126. The sequence continues at coordinate 24,383 of NZ_JBYTDU010000007.1, forward strand.
GATTTTCATGACTGCATGCTGACGGCGGGACCGAAGCCACAAGTGGCGATTATCCATAAGGAATTCAGTTCCATGCTCTTTTGGCGTAATAGGATAATCAACAGCCTGATGAAGAACTTCAAGGCCTGTAACCAGCATTTCAAATCCGAAAGGAGAACGCTCGTCCTTCTGGATTCTGCCCGTCACATATACGGAAGATTCCTGAGTGACTGATTTAGCACCTTGGAAGATTTCCTCCGGCACTTCCGCTTTTACTACAACACCTTGAATAAATCCTGTACCATCGCGCAGCTGCAAAAACGCAATCTTCCCGCTTGAACGCTTGTTGGCAATCCAAGCACCAATAGTAACTTCCTGGTCAACATATTTATGAACTTGAGAAATTGTTGTTTTTATCAATTTAAGTTCCCTCCAAAAAAATCTAAGCAATCACTTCTTATGTATCGCTATATATTATACCTTCAAGCACATTGACAAGCAATAACAGTAAATTAGTAAACGCTCTAATTAGGCTGAAAACATAGAAGGAAGCCGGATACGATCCGGCTTTCCCGTTTTACTATTATTTTAAGTTCTTTTCAACAAATCCGTGCATCCGTTCCACTGCCTTTTCTAATAACTCAAGAGAAGTTGCATAGGATAAACGGATATTATCCGGAGCGCCAAAACCTGATCCAGGAATGACTGCAACCATCGCTTCCTCCAGAAGAGCCTCCACAAATTCATCGACACTCGCAAATCCGGTCAATTCTGCTGCCTTTTTTACATTAGGAAACAGATAAAATGCACCTTGTGGCTTTACACAGGTAAAGCCCGGAATGCTGATTAATTTATCATAGATAACGTTTAGTCGATGTTCGAATGCTTCTCTCATTTCTTCCAGTGTATCCTGCGGCCCGGCATATGCAGCGATTGAGCCATATTGTGCTGTTGTTGTCGGGTTGGATGTACTGTGGCTGGCAAGGTTGGTCATGGCTTTGATAATACTTTTATTGCCTGCAGCATATCCAATTCTCCAGCCTGTCATAGAATGAGATTTAGATACCCCGTTAATTATAATGGTTTGTTCCTTAAGCTCAGGTGAAAGCTCAGCAATTGAAGTATGCTGATGGCTGCCATAAACCAGTTTTTCATAAATTTCATCAGAAACAATCAGAACATTATGCTTTAAACATACCTCTCCAAGCTCCTTTAATTCCTCTGCAGAATAAAGCATGCCTGTCGGGTTGCTTGGAGAGTTGATAATAACAGCCTTGGTTTTATCAGTTATGCTTTTGGCCAGCTGTTCCGGAGTGATTTTAAAGCCATTTTCTTCTCTTCCCTCTGCATAAACAGGAACACCCCCGGCTAGTTTAACCTGTTCAGGATAGCTGACCCAATATGGAATTGGGATAATGACTTCATCCCCTTCATTCAGCAAGACCTGGAACAGTGTATATAAGCCATGCTTTGCCCCATTGGTTACGATGATTTGTGAAGCATCATATTCAAGTCCCTGATCTTTTTTAAACTTGTTTGCGATTTCTTTCTTTAATGCTGGAAGCCCTGCCGATGGTGTATATTTTGTATGACCCTCATTCATTGATTTCACGGCAGCATCAATGATATGCTGTGGCGTATTAAAGTCCGGCTCGCCTGCTCCCAATCCGATAACATCATGTCCCTGGGCCTTTAGCTCTTTTGCTTTAGCAGTGATTGCCAGAGTTGTTGATGGTGTTAATGCTTTTACTCTTTGTGCCAATTGAATCTCCATTGCTTGCTTCCTCCCGATTTTCTCCTGCATTGTGGCGGTGAATGCCTTAGGCTACAGGTTTTCAATTTTTTTCAGCCATTCCCCTGTTTTAAAATCTATATAGTAATAATTTATTAAATTACTGCCGGAACGGTAATGAATTTCCCATAATGGAATATTTTTCTCCATTCCCAGCCGAACAGACACGATCTCAGCAGCATTTTTCTCTTGCTTGAGCCTGTTAATGGCTTCATTTTTGGAAATTCCATCAGATTGCTTCAGTGAGACGATTTTTCCCTTTTTTTCCGGAACCCAGACATATATGCTTGTACCATCATGGTCTTTGCCTTCAATCACATAGAAGGTCTCTGTTCCATGATATAAATTGAAATCTTCAGCTTCAGAAAGATCCGTTTCCTGTTTTGCAATCTCAACTGCCTTTGATTCTGCTGCCCTCACTGGCTTCGTGCTGTTTAAGTAAATGAAAGAGCCTGCTCCAATGCTTATGACAAGCAGAATAATGATACCCCATAAAATTTTTTTCATGTCTCAATCACTCTTTTATGTACGATAAATCGTGAAAATCGCTTTATTTTGGTCTTCCTGATCAAGCGCCAAACCGAACATCAAGTCTTTTTCTTTTAACGTTCTATTCAGTGCATCAACAATTTTATACAGATCCGGGCTTTGCTGGATCTTCACCGTAGATAAAACCTCAATTTTGCTTTCCATTCTGGAATTCCTCCTCAGCCTCTACAATATTTGTAACTTATATACCCAACCGTTAAGGTTAAACTAATTTTACAAAGAAATAATTCTCAGTAACAGTATAACAGCAGAAATGATCAACTGGTATTAAAACAATACAAATTTTCTTCTGGTTCACCACGTCATGCTGCGCCATAAGCGCAGCTTTTTCGTTTCCTGCCTTTTCAAAAGGCAGGAACTTAGCTGAATTACATTAATTAGCCGCCAAAAATTAATTGTCTTCACAAAATCTTCCCTGGGAATTTTTCATGAAGGTTCATTTTCTGTTTATTTGAACTCCTCATCCGGGAAAATCGTGAATAGCTCATAATTAACGTCTGTAAATTTGATGGTGACCGTACCGTGCTTTCTTGTATAATATACATCAACCCAGGCATCATTTAACAGCCGAAACAGATCTGAATCATGTTTTATGGATGGTCTATAAAAAAGAATAGCGATCTGGGGATCCAGATGTTTAATCATCTCTTCTGATATAGAGCCATTCCCTCCAAACGCAGGAAGTTTAACAATATTAACATTTGATAACTCTTTTTTCATTAGAAATTCTTTGGCTTCCGGACTTGTCGAGTTCATAAACAATACCCGATGTCTTTTGAATATAAAAGAAATATCCGTTCCTTCACCCAGGTCACTGCCTTCGTATAAAACTTCTGCATGTAATCCCGGAAAAAGCTGCTGCTTCGCATTTTGTTTCCAGGCATGACAATAGAGATCACTTATTCCTTTTTCAGACTTCAGTTCTGAAAGGGCAGATTCATTCGCTATAATTTCCCTTACCCCAAAGTTTTTAATAAGCCATTTAAGGCTAGCCTTATTATATAATTCTTCATCTGTCAGGATGACTGCTGAAATCTGATTAACGCCATATAATTCAAGAAGCTTTCTTAATTCACCCTCAGTTCCCTGCCCACCGGTGTTAATGAGGATTTTTTCGTCATTTCCATGATGAATTAAGGCAGACTCGCCATCCGATAGAGAAAAAAACGTAATAGCCAGTTCATCACTTTTTAGTTTTAGGTCAATGCTTTCCACTTTAACAGGAACTGCCGGTGAATCTTTCGGTATGTAATACCAATTCGCAAACAGCAGCATAAAGGCGAACAGCACGTTCATCTTTCCATCCTCCTACATTGAAACAAAAGCAGACTGAGGGTTTATTTAAAAGGCTCTTTTCAAAGATTGTTGTTTTTGGTTAATGAATTTAGCCCGTTGATTTCCGCTCCAGGCACGCAGCGAACCCGCGGGGAGGAATGCGAGCCTCCTCCCGCAGGACATTGAATAAGCTTCCTAGATTGAACACCGCACGAAGGAAATGCGTCAGCATTTTCGAGGATCAAGTGTCCACAGCGAAGATCAACTCAGCAAATCAACAAAGTTATGAAAAAGCTACATATCACAAATAGCCATTTAAAATTAAAACCCAACAAATTTATAATGTGTTAATCATCTAAATTTATCCTGCATTACAGACCTTTGTTCATCATAAAGGAATGAAAGTGAAAATACACAAAACGTTTATAGCCAATTTTTTATCAAATCAACAATTTCTTCAATATGGCTTTTCTCGACAGGAATGGGCGGAATGGAATCCAGGAATGCTTTCCCATATCTTGCGGTGATGATTCTCCGGTCAAATATCACGATGACTCCCCTGTCGGAACTTGTTCTGATTAATCTCCCTACACCCTGCTTAAAGCGGATAATTGCCTCGGGCAATGAGTATTCGGAAAACGGGTTTTTTCCTTTATTGGCAATTTGCTCATTTTTTGCCTGTGCCATTGGTTCATCAGGCGGTGAAAAAGGCAGTCTTACAATAACAAGACAGGAAAGATCCTCACCCGGGATATCCACACCTTCCCAAAAGCTGCTTGTCCCTAAGAGGATGGCTTTATCAAAACGCTGGAAATTTCTCGTTAGCCTTGACCTGCTCCCGCTTGTCACACCCTGGGCGATGATAGCATAGTCCTCCAGAAATCCTGATTCCTTAATAAGCTCATGGGTTTTCCTTAACATTTCATGCGAAGTGAAAAGAATCAGCATTCTTCCCTTTGCTGCTTCCGCAATGGAAATAATATGCTCGGTTATGGAGGCCACATACTCCTCGAGCGGTACTGCATTAACTTCAGGCAAATCATCAGAAACCACTAGTTTAACCTGATTCTGATAATCAAAAGGAGATTGAATCTGCTTTAGAGTGCATTGCTGTTCCTCCAGACCTAATTCTTTTACGATAAAACTAAAGGAATTTTTTACAGATAAAGTGGCAGATGTAATGACCGCACTTTCCTTTCGGCTGAAGAATTGATCTTTAAGGTATTCAGAAACCGATACTGGCTGTGCATAAACCGTTGTGGCATTTTGTGCTGCGCGTGTATCCATTTCTACCCATACAACAAATTCGGAGGCCGGCAAATGAAAGATATGCTCTAAGTCTTCTTTCATATCCCGCAAATCATCCAAAATAGAAGCCACTTCCTCCATTAATGCCTTTTCCTCAAGAGACAGGACCGATTTAATTGCTGAAACTGCGCATACACGACTGTCTATTGCCTGGATTAAATCCTTAAGCATAAATCCAAAACGTTCGGCACCCGCTAATACAGCCTTCGTTTCCTTATTGGCAGTATTATTATTAAATCTTACTGAAATTCGATTTACGCTTTTTTTGGCTTTATTGTACTTCTTAGCATAAATCGCTATTATTCTGAACAATTCATCCATTTCATGAAGAATATCAGCTATTAATTGGTTGACTTCAAAAGAATGCATGAAATCATCCCGTGTCCCTGCTTTCTCTTCCACCAGCTTCTCAAGCTTATAATAGAGCTGTTTCTGTTCCATCATTCCAATTTGTCCAAGCATCAGCCGCACTGATAAATAATCCAGCTTGTTTCCGAAATGTTTCCCGGAAGCCTTAACAAAATGATGCCCTTCATCGATCACCACATGGCTGAATTCCGGCAAAATAGCAGTACTTGCTGTAAGATCCGTTAATAGCAGTGAATGATTCGTAATAATGATATCTGCCTTTTGTGCTTCCTTTCTTGCCCTCAAATAAAAATCTCTCGATATCCACGACTTATCCTGCAAAAAAGCTGTTTCATCATTCTTTATTCTGCTCCAGTAAATCATCCCGCCGCTTGACAGGTTTAATTCATCAATATCACCAGTGTCAGTCTCCAGAAGCCATACAAGAATCTGCATTTTGCTGAGGATTGTATCATAATTATCTTCATCATCTCTTAGTGTTTGAACGAACCTCGCGAGGCTGATATAGTGGCTTCTCCCCTTCAGCAATACAGTACTAAGCGGGAATGACAGCATTTTTTGCAGCAGAGGAACATCCTTTGAAAGCAGCTGCTCCTGCAGCTGTGTTGTATATGTACTGATAATGACAGTTCTGCCGCTCTCCTTTGCATGTAAAGCCGCCGGAACAAGGTATGCCAGGGATTTACCAACACCAGTTCCTGCCTCTATTAATGCATGCTGTTTATTTTTGAAGGCTTCATAAACCGAATCCATCATGATAAACTGGCCTTGCCTTTTTTCATAGGACGGGAAAGCTTTAACGAACAACGCCTGTTTTTCCTCTTCACGGAAAGGAAAGGCCTGAAGTCCGGATCCTGCAGATTCCTGTGGTTCTGTTCCTTTTTTTAAAGCAATACCTCTGTGAACTTCAATGTCATCTGCCAATTGCTCAATCTTGCTTTCATTAATTAAAATGTGCTCGTCCAATAATATATCCAGATCACTTTTTAAGCCTCCAGACAACTTATGCAGCCGTTCTATGGTGGTATGAGGAAGGTTATTAAGCTTGTTTAACAATATTAACAGGAGCTCAGCGGTAACATATGCATCGCTGTCAGCCTGATGGGGGCGTTCATGATCAAGGCCTTCCCTGAGTGCGAGATCCGATAATTTGTAGCTATCTGCAGTGGGAAAAAGAATTCTGGCCATCTCCACTGTATCAAGAACAGGACCGTAAAACCCGTTATATCCCGCTTCAATCAATTCTTCCTGTAAAAAGGACAAATCAAATAAAACATTGTGAGCCACAAAATAGGCACCCTCGAGCAAAGTTAGGACTTTAGGGGCAATCTCCGAGAAAAGCGGGGCATTCTCTACCATTTCATCTGACAAACCTGTCAGTTCTTCTATGAAAGGGGGAATCGATTGCTCCGGGTTTATAAGGGAGGAATATTGCTCTGTAATTATTCCGTTTTCGATCACCACAGCAGCGAATTGTATAATTTTATCGCCTTTTTTCGGGGCGTTACCGGTTGTTTCCAAATCCACTACAACATATTTATTACCCATGGCTAACACCTCTATATTCAGTCATTCAAAAGGTATCATAAAAACGGAAAAAGAAAAAGGCAAATCCTTTTTCTCTTTATTTTCTTCCACCTGCTTAGGTCCCTTATTCACTGACTATTATAAAAAAGAGCCGAAGCTCCTTAAGAGTTCCGCTCTAGTTAAAATACATTATAGCACTGTACTTTCAGGCTCTGCATGTATCATGTCAGCGATGCGATTGCTGCTGTCCATTATGGCTACCTTTGGTTCATGATAAGGCACCTTGTCATCCGGAACAAGAGCATAAGAAATGATAATGACAATATCGCCTTCCTGAACAAGACGTGCAGCTGCACCATTCACGCAGATTACTCCGCTGCCTCTTTCCCCTGGGATAATATAGGTTTCAAATCTAGCACCATTGTTATTATTAACGATTTGAACCTTTTCATTAGGTGCCATTCCTACCGCCTCAATAATGTCCGTATCAATTGTGATGCTGCCAACATAATTCAGATTGGCTTCTGTTACTGTTGCACGATGGATCTTTCCATTCATCATGGTGCGAAACATGCTGCCTTCCTCCCTTAGCTTTCTTTTTTCACTGATATTATTGCGTTATCTATTAAACGGGCCTTTTTGAATTTAACGGCCATAGCGATAATGATTTTCTCTTCCAAACAGGAAAGCTGTTTAAGATCTGGATAGGATAGAATCTCAATATAATCTATTTCTCCGCTTGTGTTTTTTTCAATAAATTCCCTGATTCTCCGGAGAATCCTCGCTGGATCGTATTCCCCTTCAGCTATTAGAGTCTCCGCCATTATAAGACTTTTATAGAGAGCAGATGCCTGATCGCGTTCTGCCGGCAGAAGATGCACGTTCCGTGAGCTCTTAGCAAGACCATCTTCTTCCCTGACGGTCTGAACAGGGATAATCTCCACTGGAATATTAAGATCTCTTACAAGCCCGTCAACGACAGCCACCTGCTGGGCATCCTTCATCCCAAAATACACTTTATCCGGCTGAACAATGTTGAACAGTTTTATCAGAACTGTGGCAACACCATCAAAATGGCCGGGCCGTGATTTTCCGCATAAAACATCTGTCCGCTCCTGTACCTTAGCCGTTACCGACAGTGCTGCAGGATACATATCTTCTGCTGAAGGAAAAAAAAGATAATCGCAGCCCTCTTTCTCTGCAAGGCTGCTGTCACGCTCTAAATCCCTTGGGTATGTCGCTAAATCTTCTTTAGGTCCAAATTGCAGCGGATTGACAAAGATGCTGACCACTGTAACATCGTTTTCTTTCCTGGCATTCTGTAATAACGAAAGATGGCCTTCATGCAAATAGCCCATTGTGGGGACAAACCCGATTGTTTTTCCTTCCCTCTTAAGCTGTAAAGCAATCCTTTGCATTTCTCTTATATCAGTAATCGTTCTCATGCTTTTCCTCCATACAGACTCAGCAGCTCTTCCTCTTTCATCCTGAAAGAATGGGAATCATCAGGAAATGCTCCATTCTTCACTTCATCGGAATATTTAGTAAGGCTGTCGCCGATAATCGGATTCAGATTTTCATACTGTTTCACGAACTTTGGAACACGATCTACACCGTATCCTAATACATCATGGTACACAAGGACCTGTCCATCTGTATCCTTGCCGGCCCCGATTCCAATGACTGGAATCGTTAATTCTTCCGTGATCTGCCTTGCCAGCTGTTTTGGAACACACTCAAGGACAAGAGCAAAGGCTCCGGCTCTCTCACATTCCCTGGCATCATCAATCAGCTTTCTGGCTGCTTCAGCGTTTTTCCCCTGGACCTTATAGCCTCCAAGGACCCCCACGGATTGTGGTGTCAGGCCGAGATGGGCAACAACAGGAATGCCTGCTTTTGTTAACGCACCAATTTGTTGTGCAACTTCATCACCGCCTTCAAGCTTAACAGCATGTGCACCTGTCTCCTGAATGAGCCTTGCCCCATTTAACAGTGTATCTTTTACGGACAAATGATAGCTCATAAACGGCATGTCAATCACAATGAATGTATGTTGTGCCCCTCGTTTAACAGCTTTTCCGTGATGAATCATATCCTCCATCGTAACAGGAACGGTTGAATCATAGCCCAGCACTACCATCCCAAGCGAATCCCCAACAAGTATCATGTCCACATTGGCTTTTTCAGCCTGTTTGGCAGCAGGGAAATCATAGGCGGTCAGCATGACAATTTTCTCATCATTTTCCTTCATTTTTAAAAAGTCTGTTGTTTGCTTCATCATTCGTCCTCCTTATGCAGGAAGAGGCAATAAAACTATAATGAGTTATAAAAACAGAACATTAAAAAAATCCTTCTGTCGGCAGAAGGATTTTACATTAGCTCATATATCAGTTCATCCCTCTGTCCCGGTCCATTTTTTGGATCTAGGCAGATATATTATATTTGCGTTTCCTTAAGAAAGGTGCAGTTCTGTTAAGGATACTGCCCATAAAAAGTATATCAAAAAGGCAATTGAGTTGGCTATAAAAAATTTCAGGCCGGCATTCTATACATCCAGCTCAATGTCTGCAGAATATACGTGATGGACTTTCCCGCTGCTGTCTTCAATCATCAGGACCCCATCCTCGGTTATTCCAAGGGCCTTGCCATATATGCTTCCGGTAATCGTCCTTGCAGTAAGATTTTTGCCAATGCTGACCGCATAACTTTCCCATAAAAGCTTAATCGGATAAAAGCCCTTCTCTAAATAAAGTTTATACAGACTTTCCAGTTTGCCAAGCAGGATCTTAATCAGCTCAGCTCTTGAAAGTTTTTCGCCTTTTTCAATGGATAATGAAGTGGCAATTTCTTTAAGTTCATCGGGATAATCATCAAGCTGCTGGTTAACATTGATGCCAATTCCTATGATAATAGAAATAATCCGGTCCGCATCCGCCTGCAGTTCTGTCAGAATTCCTGTAACCTTCTTCCCGTTCATCAAAATATCATTTGGCCATTTAATTTGCGGTGTTAAATCGGTCAGCTCTTCAATTGCCTGTACAACAGCCACTGCTGTAATCAGCGTAAGCTGCGGAGCTTTCGGAGGTGGAATGTTCGGTCTTAGAATAACACTCATCCATATGCCTGTTGATTTTGGGGAGTGCCATCTCCTGTCCATTCTCCCCCTGCCTGAAAGCTGTTCTTCCGCAATGACCACCGTTCCTTCCTGCGCACCCTCGTATGCAAGGCGATGGGCAATCTTCTGAGTTGAATCAACACTCTCTTCATGATGGATCTGGCGTCCAAGGGTTTCAGTCTGCAAACCAAGCCTGATTTCATCAGGGGTAACTTTTTCAGGTGTTTTTGTTATCCGATAACCTTTTCTTCTGACCGCTTCCAATTCAAAGCCTTCTTTCCTCAGCTCTTCAATATGCTTCCATACAGCCGTTCTTGAACATCCAATCAGGTCAGCTAAATACTGGCCTGAAAGAAATTCCTCATTGCTTTTCGTAAAAGCATCAATCAATTTGTTCCTGATTTCTGATTGCACTTTATGAGCCACTCCCTTATGGATTCATCACTATTACTCACTTCGCCGCGCAAGACTCCTTTTTCGGTTTTTTCAAGCTCCGCTTTAATCCAGGGACCAGGAGGTTTGCCAAACCAATCCATCAGCTGATCTCCAGTAAGCTGAAGGTCGCTTCTTTCTTTAATCGGCAGAGAATTATATTGACTCAGCAGGCTGTCTGTTCCCCTGCTTGAGTCCTCATGCAAGATTACGTTGCGGACCCGTTCCGCATTCAGGGACTTGTCCCCTGCCTGATAAAGGGAATAGGCCTCCCACTGGTTTTCGGCCCTGTACCGGATCCAGCTGATAATCGACACTATCTTTTTTGTTCTCTTTACAGGCAGTTTCCAGTTCTTCAGAAAAGCTTCAGCCTGTGACTCGTCCAACTTAAAGATATACGCAAGAAAGGCCCACATTTCATCTCCTGTCAGATCTGCTGCATTATAATTTTCTGCTTCTTTTAATTCCTGTTGGAAGCCTGACATTTTTGGCAGATAATTAGACAATCCTGTTTCCGCAATGACCTTAAGAGCTTTCATCCTGCCGGTTCCCGCTAATAGCTTTTCGAACTCTGCCAGCTTTCTTTCCACTGCTATGTTTTCAAGTAAATGTGACAGGGATGCCAAAGCATCATATGTGTTTTTATCAATCTCAAATGCCAGCTGGCTGAAAAAGCGGACTGCTCTCATCATTCGAAGGGCATCTTCAGTAAATCTCTCTGCCGGGTTGCCTACAGTGCAAATTTTTTTCCCCTCTATAGCGCCCCTGCCGTTAAAAGGATCGATTAGCAGCCCTTCTTTATCCATGGCAATCGCGTTCATCGTAAAATCTCTTCTTTTCAAATCCTCTTCCAGTGATCTGATAAATTGCACTTCTGAAGGCCGCCGAAAATCCAGGTATTCAGCCTCTGTTCGGAAGGTTGTAATTTCATAGGGTATGCCATGATATAGAACCACCACAGTGCCATGTTCAATACCCACATCAAGTGTTCTCGAGAATATGGTTTTTACTTCTTCCGGGGTAGCCGAAGTAGCAATATCGACGTCTGCAATTTCTTTTCCAAGTATATAATCCCTGACAGAGCCTCCTACAAAATAGGCCTCAAAACCTGCAGCCTCTAACTTCTCGAGCACAGGAACTGCCTTTGCAAAAGCTTCATTCATCAAAGGTCACCTTTTTCCAAAAGTTCATAATAAAACTCTTCATATTGAATGACAATGCGGCCGGCACTGAACCTGTCTTTTGCAAGCGAAATCGATTGTGAAGAAAACCTGTCAAGCATTTTCTCATCAGTAAGCAATTTAATTGCTTTTAGCGAGATATCAGTTATATCACCCAATGTGCAAATATAGCCGGTCTCACCATCGCTGATTACTTCGGGAATTCCACCGACATCTGTACCGATGCATGGCACTCCGCATGCCATTGCCTCAAGAGCAACAAGTCCAAAGCTTTCCTTTTCCGATAATAAAAGCATTAAATCACTGATGCTGTAAAGCTCCTCCACATTGTCCTGCTTTCCCAAAAACAAAACCTTGTCTTTAAGCTTCAGGTCATTCACCAGTCTGCATATAACGCTCATTTCCGGTCCATCTCCTACTAACAGCAGCTTCGAAGGAACTTCTGCAGAAATTTTTGCAAAGGCCTTCACAACATCCGGCACCCGCTTTACACTGCGAAAATTAGATACATGGATGATCACCTTTTCACCAGCGTTTATGCCATATTCTTCTTTTAGATAAAGAGAATCGGTTTTCCTGTATATTCTTTCATCTATAAAGTTATAAACAGCTCTTATGGACTTATCAGGTTTGATCAGGTCATAAGTTTGTGATATTAAAGCTTTGGAAACAGCTGTAACTCCATCAGACTTTTCGATTCCAAAACGTATCGCATCTGTAAGGGATGGGTCGTACCCGAGAACTGTAATATCTGTTCCATGAAGGGTGGTAACAATCTTAATGTCTGTACCGCTCATCTGCTTTGCCAGAATCGCGCAGACTGCATGAGGAATCGCATAATGCACATGCAGCAGATCAAGTCCCTCGCGTTTTATCACTTCCGCCATTTTACTTGCCAGCGCGATATCGTAAGGAGCATATTGAAATACGGAGTATTGATTGACATCCACCTGATGATAAAAAATATTGGGGTACATCCTTTTCAGTCTAAAAGGGAGGCTTGATGAAATAAAATGTATTTCATGGCCTTTTTCGGCAAGCATCTTCCCTAATTCTGTTGCTACAACACCTGAACCTCCCACCGTGGGATAGCAGGTGATACCTATTTTTAATTTTTTTCTCATATTTCTCCACCGAATATATCCATATTTACCAGTAAGGGATTCTTCACTTTAAAGCCCTCTGCATATTGCACCCCTGCCTGTTTTCCAAATAAGCTTTCCCTCGCTGCAACAGTTTCAATATAACCGTTGACAAGCGGTGTATCAAATGAACCTGGGCTTCTTGTAAATTGACTTTGATAGGACTCGAGACCTGCAATTTTTTTATCCATAAATGAAGAGATATCGATCAGGAAGTCAGGCTTATGGAAGCCGTTTATCATGTAAAAGTGCAGGCTTTTCACCTTATGCGGAGCAAAATTGCCGCCTGTTTCATATTTCTTGATTCCGGCTGAAAAGACGGCTTCTTCCACCAGGCGGGCACAATGCCCGTGGTCTGGATGCCTGTCCTCCATATATGGCGCAAACACAAGGGCAGGTCTATATTTGCGGATCATTTCAGCGATCTTTTTTATGTATTCCTGGTTATAAAATAAGCCCCTGTCAGGCAGATTAAGAGTCTCACGGATACTAACCCCCAGAATGCCTGCTGCTTTCATCGATTCTTCTATACGGATTTCAACTGTCCCATTGGAAGAAAGCTCTGCCCGTGTTAAGTCGCATATTCCAATCTTTTTTCCGATAGAGGCAAATTTGGCAATTGTGCCGCCCATGCCGATTTCAACATCATCAGCATGCGCGCCAAATGCCAGTATATCAAGGTTATCCGGGTTCATTCATGTCACCTTTTTCACTTACGATATTTCTCCAAGATAAATCATTGCGTTCAAGGCCTTTAATAATAATTTCAGCTGTGCCCATATTGGTCGCGAGCGGCACAGCATATACGTCACAGAGACGCACCAAAGCTGAGACATCCGGCTCATGGGGCTGAACAGTCAGAGGATCTCTGAAGAAAAATACAACATCCATTTTATTGTTGGCAATTAAAGCACCAATTTCCTGGTCCCCGCCAAGAGGTCCTGACTGAAAACGGTGAATGGAAAGGCCAGATTCTTTCATGATGCGGGAACCGGTCGTTCCGGTAGCATAAAGGGTATGTTCGGCAAGAATGGATTTATAGGCGATCGCAAATCTTACAATATCATCCTTTTTCTTATCATGGGCTATTAAGGCAATATTCATGTCGGCACCCCTCTCTAATCAATAATATTTTCGAGACCGTAAACGAGTGTATCAATTTTCAAAACCGTATCAACAGCAAGTTTTACTCCTGACATAAAAGAAGCTCTATTATATGAGTCATGACGGATCGTCAATGTCTGGCCCTCAGAGCCGAACATTACCTGCTGATGAGCAATCAGGCCAGGCAGGCGTACAGAATGTATATGCATGCCATCGAAATTTGCGCCTCTGGCACCAGGAATCGTTTCCTTCTCCTCCGGGTGCCCCTGCTCCTTTTTCGTTCTTACATCAGCAATCATCTCCGCTGTTTTAACTGCAGTACCAGATGGAGCATCCAATTTCTGGTCATGGTGCAGCTCAATAATTTCCACATCATTAAAATATCTTCCTGCCAATTGGGAGAATTTCATCATTAGTACAGCACCAAGTGCAAAGTTTGGGGCAATAATGCAGCCAATGCCTTTTTCATGGCAAAGTTCTTCAAGCTCTTTCAGATTATCCTTCGAAAAGCCTGTTGTTCCAACAACTGGCCTTACACCATATTCCAGGGCAGTTTTTGTATGGAACATTCCTACTTCCGGAGTTGTCAAATCGATCAGAACGTCGGGACTTAGCTCCTGAAAGGCTAGGGCCAGATCTGTGTATACCGGAACATGGCCAAATTGTGAGAAGCCTTCAAAATCGCTAAGAAAGCCACCGCCATTTTTATGGTCGATCACAGCAGCTAACTCATAGTTCTCTGTTCGATTAACAAGATGGACGGCTTCGCTTCCCATCCTCCCCCGCGGTCCCGCAATAATAACTTTAACTTTATCCATTGTCCTCTCTCCTTCTACTCTTCAATTCTTGTCCATCTGTCTTTATCGCGTGTGCTGAATTTTTCCATGACGCGATTGTGCGCTTCTTCTAAGTCAATATTTAAGGAATTAGCAAAGCATATTAGAACAAAGAGCATATCTCCAAGCTCTTCCTCGATAGCCTTTTCTTCCTCTGTGGATTTTTTTGGTTTTTCACCATAGTGATGGTTTACTTCCCTGGATAGTTCCCCAAGTTCCTCGGTCATCCTTGCAAGCATCGCCAATGGGCTGAAATAACCTTCTTTAAATTGGCTTATGTATTTGTCAACGTCTGTTTGCATTTCTTTCATTGTTTTTGGATTCTCCATACTTTCACCTCTGTTTCTATTACATGTTTTATATACGAGATTTCCACTTTTCATGTTAAGCTATAGCTCAGCCATTTTACAAATATTTTTTATCATTGCTTATAGATGATCAGTCAGCCGCTTCTTGTCCTTTGATGTTATTGCTCTTATAATCTGTATCTTATATAATTAGATACGCTTTGGTATTGTGATATTCAGGCAGCGGAGGGATAATATGTTTTATGGATTAAAATTTAAGAATATTTTTTTCATTTTGCTAGGTTCGGCCATTTTTTCTTGGGGCCTTGTTCACTTTAATATGCAAAATAACTTGGCCGAAGGCGGTTTCACCGGTATTACCCTGCTTTTATACTTCCTTTTCGAGTGGGACCCTTCCTATACTAACCTTCTGCTAAATATACCTCTTTTCTTTATTGGATGGAAACTTCTGGGCAGGTATGTTTTTCTTTATACCATCATCGGAACGGTCGGTGTGTCCCTATTCCTATGGATTTTTCAGCGGTACCAGATTGAAATGCCATTAAAAGAGGATCTGACTCTTGCTTCCTTATTCGCGGGTGTTTTTATCGGGATCGGCCTTGGCACAATTTTCCGGTTTGGAGGCACAACAGGCGGAGTTGATATAATTGCCAGACTTGTACATAAATATGCCGGAGTCAGCATGGGAAAGACAATGTTCATTTTTGACTTTTTTGTGATTGCCCTTTCATTAATTACATATTTGAACTACAGGGAAGCCATGTATACCCTGGTTGCTGTTTTTGTGGGTGCAAAAGTAATAGATTTCATGCAGGAAGGGGCTTATGCAGCAAGGGGGGCCATGATCATATCAGAACAAAACGATGCAATTGCCGATAAAATCATGAAAGAAATGGATCGAGGCGTTACAGTATTAAAAGGCCATGGTTCCTTCACCAAAAAAGAGCGGGAAGTATTATATTGTGTTGTCGGCCGAAATGAAATTGTCCGTTTAAAAAATGCGATTACTTCTGTTGATCCCCATGCATTTGTTTCTGTCACAGCTGTACATGATGTGCTGGGGGAAGGCTTTACTTTGGATGAAAATAAAAAGCCGGTTGAACGCTAAAAATTAATGTGATGTCCCAGGGACATCACTTTTTTTCATTAAAAAAGCCGGCATTGCCGGCTTTTACTCAGATCTGGTCATTCCTGTGTAAATAAGAATTAAACGCAGCAATTCCAGCACAGCCACGGCTGCTGCCGCCACATATGTCAAAGCAGCTGCATTTAAAACTTTCTTAGTCTCTCTTTCTTCATCGTTTCTGATAATTCCAAGGGATACTACCTGATCCATCGCACGATTGGAAGCATTGAACTCTACCGGAAGTGTGATCACCTGAAAAACCACTGCAGCTGCCATGAAGATAATTCCAAGCAGCACCATACCGCTCAACCCAGCAAAAAAACCGATCATGATCAGAATCCAGGAGAAGTTGGAACCAAGATTCGCAACAGGTACGAGTGCATGGCGGAAACGCAGAAAAGCGTAATCCTGATTATCCTGAATAGCATGGCCAACTTCATGGGCTGCAATTGCAGCAGCAGCCACAGAATGGCCATGATAATTTGTTGCTGAAAGTCTGACTGTCTTGGATCGCGGATCATAGTGATCTGTTAGATGCCCCCTTGTTTCTTCAACGCCAACTTTATATAGACCATTCTCATCCAGAATTCTTCTGGCTACTTCAGCACCCCTCATTTGAGTGGATGAAGGAACTTTTGAATATTTGCTGTAAGCTCCCTTTACTTTCATTTGTGCCCAAAGCGGAACAAGAATAATTATTGCAAAATAAATGAGATATCCTCCCATTCTGTTACCTCCCATTAAGCTGGTCATGGTGAATTTTAACCGCTGGCCTGCGAATGCCCAGCATACAAGTCACTCTGCCTATCTTTTCCCTTTTCTCTTCAATACAAAACGGGAAAAGACTCTCTTTTTTTGTAAGGCTCTTTTTGTATAAAATATTGTTTTTCGCCAACAATATCGGCCGTTGATTTCCGCTCCAGGCTGCTAAGCGAACCGCGGGGCGGGCGGTGTGTCTCCTCGACGCTCCGCGTCTGCGAGGTCTCACCTGTCCCGCTACTCCCGCAGGACGTTAAATAAGCACCCTTGAGTAAACACCGCACGAAGAAAATGCGAATGCATTTTCGAGGATCTCGCACCTTCCGCTCCAATCAACTCAGTAATAATATACAAAAAGCAATAAACCTTGCGAAAACAGCTCTTTGTATTTAGGATCGATTTTTTTGTCTTGCCCTGTCTCCCTTATATTTTCTCCATCCTACGTAAGATAATGTAATGATGATTATGCTCCCGGTTGAGATGATCACCCACCAGAGGGATGGATCCGTTTCATCCTCTGTCATTTCATCAAAGATCGTCTGCAGATCATTTTCCAATGCAGCAAGTTCCTGCTGGCTTGCCTGCTGGGAAAGCACCTGCGGCCGATAATGATCGATAAAATTTATGCGTGCGTTCAGTTTTTGTACCTTTTCTGCATCCACATCAATCTTCAGACTGGGATAAATAACCTCATATAAAGACAAAAAGGAATTCAAACGTGAATGGAAGTTCTCGTTATTGCCGCTGTAAGCCGCTTCCTTTACCTCACCAAACACTGACATGATCGGCTTCTCCATTTCAGTCCATAAAGGCTGATATTTGGAAGAAATCGCATCCATTACGAGGCGGAATTTTGTTGCATGATTCAGCCGTTCTTCATGGCTCATGGATGTATTTACCGCAGCTTGTACAGCATCATCATGAGAGACGGTAATAATCCGCAGTTCGTCCATTGTAAATGGCCTATCCTTGCCGTTTACAGCAACGAATTGCTCGGAAAAATACTCCAAAAGCTTCTTGGCATCCTCATACCTGTGAAGCTTAACCATCTGTAAGGCTTCATTAGATAATTGATCTAATTTATCTATTTTTGTTGTCTTATCTGCAGACACCATTCCAGGCAATAACATAATAATGAATAAGAATGCGATTACTTTTCGCCTCATCAAACTTGTCCCCCCTCAAATTACTATTAGATAAATATGAAAAGAGGGACAAGGTTAGACCAGAAAATAATTTGGGGAGCCAGGTTATTTCTTTAAAAAAGGCTCTTTTCGTATATAATGTTGTTTTTCATCTATCAATATTGCCCGTTGATTTCCGCTCCAGGCAGCTCAGCGAAACGCGGGGCAGGCGCTGAGCCTCCTCGACGCTCCGCGTCTGCCGGGGTCTCACCTGTCCCGTTACTCCCGCTGGACGTTGAATAGGCTCCCCCAAGAAACACCGCACGAAGAAAATGCGATAGCATTTTCGAGGATCTCGCACCTTCCGCTCCAATCAACCAGTAAATAAGATACAAAAAAGCAACAAACCTTGCGAAAACAGCCTAAAAAAAAGACCCAAAACACTCAATGGTTTGGATCAGGTGAATCAGAGCACTATTTCACTATATCCAGACTAAACCGATTCTTTCTTAGGACGAAGTAATACGCGGTTCCTAGTGAGAAAATGCTGAGCCAGAATGTAAAATAGCCGATTTGCGGTGTGTATAGATTTAAAATAGGATAGCGGGGTAGCATGAAAAAGACATAATCAATTACATCATTGTGTAAAGTCCAGATACCCGTAATAACTAGATGCCATGTTTTAAAGCGATAGAAAGGTGCGTAAAGAACACCCTGTACTGCCATTGCACCATGGGAGAAGATTAGCATGAGAGCAACAGGATCCAATTCACCTGTAACCTCAAATACCAGCAAATTCATAACTACGGCCCATATACCGTATTTAATAAGGGTTACAATTGCTAAAGCTTCCATCAATGGCCAATTTTTTCCCATTAGAAAGGCAATCAGCACAAACATAAAAAACAGGCTCGCTGTAGGGCTGTCGGGTACGAATGGCAAGAAAATAGCCGGTGTATCTACCAGCTGCCACTTATACCATATATATCCATAGATGGTGCCTGCGGTGTTAATAATCAGAAGCAGTATCAGCATAGCTCTGCTGCCTAATAAAGGATAGATCCATTTCATGTTTTTTCTCCTTTTCTCTATGTACACATTTATTTCATTATTTTACCACATCAAACTCCTGTAAAAAAACGAACAATTTTTGGGCAAAAAAAAGAAGCTGGCAAAGCCAGCTCCTTTTAAATTATTTGCTTTCAAGGCCAGAAATGAATTCAGCAAGCTTTTGAAGTTCTTCATCAGAGCCTTTGAACATTCCTGCAGGCATAGCGCCTTTACCGTTTTTAGCAATGTCAGCAACTTCTTCAGGTGTTAACCCAGTGTCAACAAGTGCAGGTGAACCTGCACCACCCTGAAGATCTCCTCCGTGGCAGGAAATACAGCCGTTTGCTTCAAAAATCTTGTAGCCTTCGTCTTCTTTATCAAACTCTACTTCAGCCACAATCTTACCTTGCTGTGCAGCCGCTTCCCAGTCATGGTGGGCAACTGATTCCCAAGTCAGATAAGTGATGCCGGCTAGAGCCAATAGCATAAAGCCGGTTGCTAAAGGACGCTTGGACGGACGGCGTTCAGGTCCGCGGTCAATGAATGGTGCAAGCAGCAATGCTCCGAATGCAAGACCCGGAATAATGAAAGCACCGATTGCATTATAAGGTCCGGATGCATAGCTGTATTTCAGAAGCTGGTACAAGAACAGGAAGTACCAGTCTGGCAGCGGAATATAAGCTGTATCACTTGGATCAGCAATTTTTTCTAACGGCGGCTCATGCGCAATTGTCAAGCATAGGAAACCGATGAGGAATACAGCCCCTACCATCCATTCCTTTAACAGGAAGTTTGGCCAGAATGCTTCTGTTTTTCCTGGATATTCCGAATAGTCTTTCGGAATATTCGGTTTGCGTTCTGCAGGAACACGAGAGTCACCTACGAATTTCATACCTTTACCACGATGCATTGGGCGATTTCCCCTCCTTTTGCAATGATCAAAAAATTATTTCTTACAACGGTCCTGAAATACCCTGCTTACGAATCATAATAAAGTGGGCAGCCATTAACCCGAATAATGCAGCCGGTAAGAAGAATACATGGATAGCAAAGAATCGGGTGATCGTCTGCGCGCCGACAATATCAGAATGTCCTGCAATAAGTATTTTCAGATATTCTCCAATCAGCGGAGTTGATTCTACGATCTGGATTGTTACTTTTGTAGCGAAAAGGGCTTTCATATCCCAAGGCAATAAGTAACCAGTCAGTCCAAGTGCAAGCATAATGAAGAAAATAAGCACTCCGACAACCCAGTTTAATTCACGGGGCTTCTTATAAGCTCCCTGGAAGAAAACACGTAACGTATGTAGGAACATCATTACGATTACCAAACTTGCTCCCCAGTGGTGCATTCCGCGGACAATCTGCCCGAATGCAACATGGTTTTGAAGATAATACACGGATTCCCATGCATTTTTGATATCCGGAACATAGTACATTGTCAGGAACATACCGGATAAGATTTGAATTACAGTAACGAAGAACGTCAGACCGCCAAAACAGTAAACGAATGCAGAGAAATGATGTGCAGGGTTTACATGCTCAGGCACTTCATGGTCAGCAATATCCCGCCAGATCGGCGTAATATCTAAACGCTCATCTACCCAATCATAAATTTTGTTTAACAATTATTACGCCTCCTTTCGCGGTTCAGCCTTGCCTAAATACAAGAAGCCATCTTTTTCTTTGTAAGGAAATACATCAAGTGATGCAACCGGCGGTGTACCTGGAACGTTTGTCCCATCCTTTGTATAAAGGCCGCCATGGCAAGGGCAATAGAAATGATCAGGGTTTGACTTGTCAGTATTCCAGTCAACTACGCACCCTAAATGCTTACATACTGGAGACAATGCAACAATTTCACCTTTATCATCCTTATAAACCCAAGCAGTGCCGGTAACTTCGGATGTGTACCATGCATCCTGCTGCTCGTAAGTGTAATCAACCCTTGTCGGCTTTTCGGTAATTTCAGCCACTTTTTGCTTTGTTGGAATAAAATCACTTTCACCAGCTGCCTGCAATACAGGATCAACCGCAAAACGGACCATCGGCATAAGCATGCCTGCTGCCATGAAACCGCCTACACCAGTAAGTGTATAGTTCAGGAATTGACGTCTAGAAACTCGATTTTTGCTCATACTTTTCCCCCCTCTATTATGAAGTTAAGTCCAACGGACAAAATTCAACACAATATAAAACTAGGACATAACAATGATATATCAATCTTTATGCAAGGTCAATATAATCCTTTGGCGAAACATGTAAATAGAGCGACTTAACATTCACACTATTCACCATTTTGCCACTTTTGCACAAAAAGATTCAGCAGCTGTTTCACCTGGTCATCCAGAATGGAATTCCGATAATTCTCATCCATATGCTCAAGAGGCAGGGATGGCAGCCAAATTAAGCCTCCTTGGAGCCGGTCTTCAAACGTTTTCCACATGCTGTCTGAAGTTAATAGGAAAATATGCTTAAATCCCTGTGCCTTCAATTCTGATTCCCATTGGCCCAGGCCGCTGATCATGCTCTCTACTGATGCCGGTTTCAGATAGGCATATCCAGGCAGCATGATAAGGCGTCCTCTGAATTGCCTTTCAAGCTGCACACTTAGAAGTGATATAAATTCTGTCATCGCTACAGACTGCTTGATATCATCGCCAAATGATACAGGAAGGAGCGGCAGAACAGCAGTGTCTACATATTGCTTTTCTTTTAAGAACATGTCGATATCCTGTGATATCCATTTCATATCATTCACTCCATTACATATATTTGCCTTCCTTAATATATCATTAATGCTTAGAATGCTTCAAATCAGAGAATGCAGGCAAAATAAAAGCCCTGCTTTTATAAAAGCAAGGCTTAAGTAGTTTCTAATCTATTCAGCTGCTGAGTTAGAACGTTAAAAGCTTTTTTATCCTGCTTATCCAATGCTTCATCAATGAGCTCAAGGAGTTTCTCTCTTCTGAACTTTTCCAGGCTTTCTGTCAGGAACCTTTCGGCGATCAGCCGATCCTTTTCGTTTACCTGAAGTGTCTTTGGCATAAAGGGATTTTCCTCCATGACCGCTGCATACTGATGAGCCTTATTTGAAGCATGGAAATTAAGCTGGATATAAATCTCTTCATCCCTGTTTAAGCGGATATCATGGAAGGACTTCTCCGCATCTGTGGTCATTACATTCTCTTTGTAAAAACGGAAAGGAACTTCATCCACACAATGGGTCGACATGATCAGGCCTCTTGGGCAATACTGTGCCTGCTCCACAAAATGCACCTTTTCCATAAGCTGGTCATGACTCATCAAATAATTGAGAATCCAAACACATTCTCTTCTTTTGAGCTGATAATGGTTTAAAAACCAGCGGATAAAATCTTTCTTCTCGTTGACAGATACAGGGGTCGCCATTTTTGATTCCCTCCTCTGCTTACAGACAAATTTGGTCTTACTGAAACTGCATTAAGGATAGACACTGCCTTTTTTAATCAAGTAAATCATCTGTGAGTCGCTGCAGCACATCCAGATATTCCTCATTGCCGGGCTCCAGTTCGGTTAATGTATTAAAAATTTCGGCAGCCTCTTCCCTTTTTCCTTCCTCTGTTAAAAAATATCCGTAATCTGAAAGAAAATCCGGCTGCTGTTTAAAGAAAGTATATGCAAGCTGATATTTGTTTAATGCCTCTGAATATTTCTCTATATGCTGAAAGGCAACGGCTGAATCCCATATAAGCTGGGGCTCTTCCAGCTCGTTCAGCATTTCAGTGATTTCGATTACATCTTCATATCTTTCCTGCTGGAGGAGAAGTTTATTTAAAAGAATGGCTGCCTGGACATATTCGGGATCCAGTGCAAGAGCCTGCCTGAACATATCTTCGGATTCTTTTTCATTGCCATTTTTCAAGGCAAGCTTCCCGCCATAGAAGAATAATTCTTTGTTAAATTCGTCCTGTTTTATGCCTTCCTTGACTGCTTCCAGGCCGTTGCCTGCTTCTTCCTCCCGCTCGTATGCCTGAGCAAGGTATAAATACAGTGAATGATACTCGGGATCCAGCTCCTTCAGTTCAGTCAATTTCTCAATGGCTGTACGGTTAAAGCCGGCTTGAAGCGCTGTAAAAGCATAACTGAAAAGGGTATTAATCTCCAGTTTGTCATCAAGCGCTTTTTCGTAGTATGGAAGGGCTTCTTCAAATGCTCCGCCTGCACTGAGTATATCCGCCAATCTCTGATTTACATTTATGCCTGCAATGATTTCCTCTTTCCTGAGAACATTTTCATAAATCCGCTTTGCTTCCAGGAACCGTCCCTGCTCTGCATAAAGTTCACCCATGGCAAAATCTACAATTATCTCATCAGGCAATATTTCTTTTGCTTTCAGGAGCTTTTGTTCGCTGACCTCAAATAGACCATCCATCTGATAAAGGTCTGCTAATAAGAGAAGCGACTGCGGAAAGCTCGGATCATGTTCATTTATTCTTTCAAGGACAAGGATGGCTTCCTCTTCATTTCCAAGATCAATATGTGTTTCAGCCAGCAGAACGAGCAGTTCTCCTTCTTCAGGATATGCTTCGAGAAGCCGTTCATATAAGGCTTTTGATTCCTCAAGGAACCCATACTGGAACAGTTCTTCTGCCAGCAGGAACCTTTCTTCATGGGAACCATCCAGCAGTATTTGCTGATAGCTCTCCAACGCTTCTTCATGATGACCGTTTTCTAAAAGAGTAATGATTTTATTTACTTTATCCATACTAAATTCCTTTCGAATGCTAATCGGCTATTTTAAAATAAGCTGGTGTGCTGATTTTAACATGCTCTCCGAAACCTGAACGAAAAATCACTTCTTGTCCGGCTCTAATCACTTTTCCCTTCAGTACAGTGACAGCAAGTTTATCTCTATGATAATGAAACAGCTGTGATTCTTCAACGGTAAGACCTTCTTCAGGTTTTTTAAATAAATTATAACTGACTTCCCCGCCCTGATGAATATTCCCTTTTAAAGGGTAAATCCCGGCTTTGGACAGAACTGACCTGGATAAAGGCTCTTGTTCCATCAGCTCATTCGGCACCGAAGGTATTTTCTCTTCCTGCATCAGTTTTGCCCATACAGTATTTATTCTGCTTTTCTCCTTTTCATTCCTGCCTGCAAAGATGGGTGCAAGCGGACAATTATAAGGAAACATTGCTTCACGAAGCCATCCCCATGGAACTTGTTCAAGCTCCTGTGCATCCTGTATTTCAACAAAAACAACAGGAACTTTTTCTCTCTTGCATTTTCTCATAAAAGAAGGGGTGAGGAGACGGACAGGAATTTTCACACCAATAATATAATCAATCGGGCTGCTTAATAATCTTGCCTTAAAGCTTTTAAGATCACTCTTCAAAGAATATTCATGCTTTACAGGCACGGCTGTCAGGAAGGCTGTACATCCTTTTAATATGAACTCCCGGATATAATACTCTTTGAGTTCTGAAAAAGGCTTTTCCAGCGGGATAGATGTGTCCAGAACCACATATCCTGCAGACATAATAAATACACCCGCATCCATTCTTGTAAACTGAAACCTTTTCATTTCAGCCTGCATCAGTGAAATCTCATTATTTCTTATCAGCATTGATGTTTTTAATAGCTTGTCTTCCTTTAGCAGATTTGCATTCTCAATAATATATGTCATAAAACCACCCTCTTAAACGGTCTTATGACAAGCTATGAAATTTTCAGATAAATATGACTGCTTTAACAGAAAAAAGAGCTGCAGGAATACAGCCCTTTCTTTTTTCAATGAAGGTATTTCAATCTGAAATAAGGCTATCTAAATGATCAAAAAACGACGGATAGGATACAGAGATCGCTTCTTTCTGCTGAAGGTGAACTTCGCCTTTTGAGACGGCAGCAGCTATTGCCAGCATCATGCCGATGCGATGGTCTCCATGACTTGAGACAGTTCCACCTGAAAGAGATGATTTCCCCCTGATAACCATCCCATCTTCTGTAGCAGTAATCACGGCTCCAAGCTTTGAAAGTTCATTAACAACCGTATCAATGCGATTCGTTTCCTTCACCTTAAGTTCCTCTGCATCCTTAATTACTGTTTCTCCCTCTGCTTGTGTTGCGAGCAGGGCAATAATTGGAATTTCATCGATAAGCCGGGGAATGAGCGTCCCTTCGATAACGGTTCCTTTAAGTTTAGAAGTCCTTATGGTAATATCCCCTGCAGGCTCAGCTGATCCATTTTCATACGGCTCAATGCGGAAATCTGCACCCATCTGCTGCAGCACTTCAAGGATGCCGGTTCTTGTAGGATTCAGTCCAACGTTTTTCAAAGTAATTTCACTATTAGGTACAATGGCTCCTGCAGCCAGAAAGAAGGCAGCAGAGGAGATGTCACCGGGAACATGAATTTCTGTCCCTGTCAGTGTTTGGCCTCCCTTAACCCGAATGGTTTGCCCATCTGCTGCAACTTCCCCGCCAAATTGTGTGATCATTCTTTCAGTATGATCACGTGTCTTCACAGGTTCAATAATGACTGTCTCGCCGCTTGCCTGCAGGCCGGCAAAGAGCAGTGCTGATTTAACCTGTGCACTCGCGACAGGAAGCTCATATGTTACTCCAGACAAGGGGCCGCCAATGACTGATAAGGGGGTGAATTCTCCATTCTTCCTGCCATGAATCTTTGAACCAAATAAACTTAGTGGCGCGGTCACTCTTGTCATCGGCCTTTTTGCAATGGATTCATCTCCGACAAGGACTGAATGGAACGGACGGCCAGCCAGAATCCCCATCATAAGGCGTATCGTCGTACCTGAATTCCCAACATCCAAAATACCAGCCGGTTCCTGTAATCCATCCATTCCCTGCCCCATAATGGTAACTTTATTGCCTTCCTGCTCAATAGTTACTCCGAGCTTGCGGAAGCAGGCTATCGTACTAAGACAGTCCTCTCCGGGCAGAAAATTAGTTACAGCAGTCTTCCCCTTTGCAATAGACCCAAACATGACAGAACGATGTGATATGGATTTATCACCGGGTATCGCTATTTCTCCGCTTAAACCTTTGACATTTGACTTCAATTTTGCCGGTATCATCTATCATCACCCTTTGCTGGATTAATAAATTCGCTCTATAGACCGATGGTTGTTTCATAGCTTGTATACTGTTCCAGGCAATTGATTGCCCGATCCCTGTCCTCTTCCGTTTGAAAGCTTATAACCAGAACTCCATAAATTTCTTCCCTTGTCTCCAGGATTCGAATATTCGTTATGCTGATTTCTTCCTTTGCCAAATATCCAGTGATTTCTGAAATGACACCAGGGTAGTCCGGTACATCCACGAACAGATCATAAAATGCCGGAATTGCCCCTTTTTCTTTTTGCGGCAGTTCATCCCTGAACATTTTTGCATGGGAAAAATATTCAAATATACCCTCGCTGTTTTCCTGTCTGAGGATTGATTTTACTAACTCCATTTCTCCCTCCCAATCCTCCATTAACTTAAGCAGCACTTCTTTATTCTGAAGAAGAATATCCCTCCACATAGCGGGGCTGCTGGAGGCAATCCTGGTAACATCCCTAAAGCCTCCAGCTGCCAGTCTTGGAATCAGCTTGTGCGAACGGCTTGTTTTTTCTGCCTGATGGACAAGGGAAGCAGCTATCATATGCGGAAAATGGCTGACGATCCCGGTTATATAATCATGTTCATCGGGAGTTATGGTAAGAAATTTCGCTTTTGTTCCTGATAGCCATTCTTTTAACCTTTCAACTTCTGCCGGAGCAATATGCTCTTCAGGAGTGAGCAGATAAAAGGCATTCTCAAAAAGCAAATCTTTTGCTGCAGTGACACCGCTCTTATGGGAGCCAGCCATTGGATGCCCTCCGATAAAAGTAATTCCTTTTTCCTTTAGTACCTTTGCGCAGCTGACAATTTCTTTTTTCGTGCTGCCTGCATCCGAAATGATGACGCTGTTTTTCAATTCACACTCTTTTAAAATATGTATAATTTTTTGAGTCTCCTGTACAGGTGCAGCTATTAAAATCAAATCTGCGTCCCTTGCCCCATCTTTAATAGTAGCAGAAATTTCGTCTGCGACCCCAAGCATTTGGGCAAGGCGCCCCTGCTCTTTATTTACATCAAAGCCGATGATCATGCTTTCGCTATGTTTTCTTTTTATTGATAGGGCCAAAGAACCTCCGATCAAACCAAGGCCAATAATAAAGATCTTCCCTCTCATCCTCTCACCGCCTTTATTAAAAATAATTCAGAGGCATACTTATGCCTCTGAATGGATATCAAAAAAGTATTTATTCCCCTTAACCCAAAAAACTTCCTACAATGCTGCAGCCTGCTTTGCAAGATATTGACCCATTGCGGCAAGTACACCATCATTCTGTTCCTTAGAACCTACTGTTACACGGACATAGCCCTGGAAGCCAAGTGCCTTGCCGGACCGGACGATATACCCTTTTTCAAGTAAAAATTGAAACACCTCATCTGAATCGGCATTAAAATTGATTAATATGAAATTTCCTTGTGAAGGGTAATAACCCAGTCCATGCTCTTCACAGAAAGCATAGAATTGTTCGAGCCCTTCGCGATTTTTCAGTCTGCACTCTTCAATGAAATTCTGATCTCCTATGGCTGCAGCAGCGGCAGCCTGAGCAAACTTATTTACATTAAATGGCTCTCTTACCGGTTCGAGGGCTTTGATTGTTTGAGAATTTGCAATTCCATAGCCTACCCGAAGGCTTGCTAAGCCATAAATTTTCGAGAATGTACGCAGGACAATCAAATTTTCGTAATTTCGGATTAAATCCAATGTATTGCAGTAATCCTCTGCTGTAACATATTCATAATAAGCTTCATCAAGGACAACCAATACATCTTGAGGCACCTTTTTCAGGAATGAAAGCAATGCAGACTCATTAATATAGTTCCCTGTCGGATTGTTTGGACTGCACACCCAAACTACAGATGTTTTTTCATCAATGGCTGCCAGCATTCCATCAAGATCATGCTCTCCTTCAACCAGCGGAATTTCCCTGATTTCCGCACCTTCTACCACAGCATTATGCCTATATTGCGGAAATGTAGGCGCCGCCATAACAGTATTGGTTCCCGGACTTAATAAAGCTCTGGAAATCATTTGAATAATTTCATCCGAGCCATTGCCAAAAATCAGCTGATCTTCCTGTATGCTTAAGTGCCCAGCCAAAACCGACCTCAGCTCAGAACCATAACCATCGGGATACAGGGCAAAAAATGATGGCGACTGATTCATCGTAAAAAGAACTTTTTCAGAGCATCCAAAAGGATTCTCATTTGAAGCAAGCTTAACTATTTGATTCAGTCCATATTCCTTTTTTACTTGATCAATTGATTTTCCCGGCTGGTAAGGAGTTAAATTCAACAGCTGTTCCTTCCATTTCATTCAAATCCACCTCTTTTTTATCACTTTCACTAATTATCGTATTAAAGCGTTGTTGATCTGCTCCTATTATCACAAAACTCTCCATTAAGGAGAGTTCATGGTATTCAGATCTGGCCGAAGCTTGATGGCGCCACGCAAATAAATATGGCGGATATTCTGCTGAGTTGCATCTGTATTCACATGCATCATTACCCGGATACAATTAGGGAGTGACCCCTCAACAGGTATTTCGCTCATGCACATGACAGGAACATATGTCCAGCCCTCTATTGAACGCATTGCCTTTGCAGGAAAGGCTGCTGTTAATTCTTCCGTAACGGATATAAAGACAGAAGCTACATCCTCTGATACAATATTATTCTCCTGTATCATTTGCCTGATCACCAGCTCAGTCGCTTCTAATATCTCAGCTTCACAATTCTTATCTACGGTGACGGCTCCCCTCACCCCTCGAATCACTTGCAGCACCTCCCATAGCTGTTTTGTCAGCCTTTTTATCTCTAAGTCATATAGTCAAGCCTATTTATTTTGTAAAAAGAGAAAGCTCCCGCAAAATCATGTCATCAGAAACCTGATATATGACAGGCTTACCCACTTCCTCTAAAAGAACAAAGCGAACATTCTGGCCTTCTGATTTTTTATCCTGCTTCATCCGCTCAAGCAGTTTTGAATGTGATAAATCTTCAGGGAGATCTGTTTTGTAGCCAAGCTGATCAAGCCAGCGCTTGAATTCGTTAACATCAAAGCTAACATCCAGCAGTGTTTTACTTAATTGAAGTGCGAATAACATTCCGACTGCAACAGACTCGCCATGTGTCCATTCTCCATAGCCTTTCTCCGCTTCAATTGCATGGCCCAGGGTATGGCCGAAATTCAGAAATGCCCGAACGCCGGCTTCTTTTTCATCCTCTGCAACGATCCTGCCTTTGATCTCTATTCCCTTTGTAAGCATCCTGCTTAATACATCAGAGGGGAGGTTCTCAAGGGTAAGGATGTTGTTTTTAAGGTTCAAGTAAAAGTTCATATCATCTATCAGGCTATGCTTTATGACTTCTGCAAACCCTGAGCGCAGCTCTTTTTGAGGCAGTGAGTCAAGAAACGCCAGGTCATAAAATACTGCCTGGGGCTGGTAAAAAGACCCTACCATATTTTTTCCCGAAGGATGGTTGATGGCAACTTTTCCTCCCACAGCGCTATCATGTGCCAGGATGGTAGTTGGAATCTGAATGAAGGGTACTCCCCTCATAAATGTGGCTGCCACAAAACCTGCCAAATCTCCGACAGCTCCCCCGCCAAACGCCAGGATCAGAGATTTTCGGTCAAGTTTATGTTCCAGAGCAAATGATAAGCACTGGTAGTATACTTCAAAGGTTTTGGCTTTCTCGCCTCTTGGCACTGTACAGACTTTTGGCTCCATCCCCTTAAGTGCCGCTTCCAGCTCTGGCAGATGTAAGTCCCTAACTGTTTCATCCGTAATGATCATTACATTCGTCAAGGCTGGAAAAGTATCTTTAATATATGATCCCAATCCTTCAATTGCTCCGGTCCCTATATAAACCGGATAGGCCCTGTCGGGTGTTTTGATTAAAATCCTTTTCATTAAAACTCCCTCGCAAATTGCCTTTGCTGTTCAACCGATGCTTTTAATGT
This sequence comes from Cytobacillus sp. EB106-05-05-XG126, assembly GCF_058791715.1. NCBI lineage: Bacteria > Bacillati > Bacillota > Bacilli > Caryophanales > Bacillaceae > Cytobacillus > Cytobacillus sp. EB106-05-05-XG126. Next base: position 54,431 of record NZ_JBYTDU010000007.1, read on the forward strand.
CTCAAACCGGTCAGAATAGAACTGGTCTACAATGGCAGAAGCCAGTTCCCAGGCAATTACATTTTCTGCAACGACTGCAGCTGCCGGCACTGCACAGCTGTCAGAACGCTCTATGCTTGCTGAGAAGGGTTCCTTTGTTTCAATATCGACACTCTGCAGCGGTTTATAGAGAGTCGGTATTGGCTTCATTACTCCTCTGATGACGATTGGCATTCCCGTTGACATGCCCCCTTCTAAGCCGCCAAGACGGTTCGTTTTCCGATAATAGCCCTTATCCGGGTCCCATGCGATTTCATCATGAACTTCACTTCCAGGCTTCCTTGCAGCCTCGAAACCTATGCCAAACTCCACACCTTTAAAAGCATTAATGCTCACCATTGCACCTGCAAGCTTCGAATCAAGCTTTCGGTCATAGTGTACATAGCTTCCAACTCCCGGCGGCATTCCTTCAACAATAACCTCCACTACTCCGCCAATGGAATCGCCATTTTCCTTAGCGGAATCAATCGCAGCCATCATTTTTTGGGCGGCAGCCTGATCCTGACAGCGAACAGGCGATTCTTCTGTAATTTCCTTTAACTCCTTAAGTGAAGAATAATCTCTTTGGCCTGAAACAACACCGCCAATTTCAATAACATGTGCTGCAACCTCAATCCCCAGCTGAGAAAGCAGTTTTTTTGCAGCTGCACCGGCAGCCACTCTTACTGTGGTTTCTCTGGCTGAAGAACGCTCCAAAACATTTCTCATATCCCTGTGTCCATATTTTAGGGCTCCATTTAAATCAGCATGGCCTGGGCGAGGACGGGAAATTTTTCTTTTCACTTCTGCCTCATCCTCAGCATTAAGAGGATCCTGGCCCATAATTTTTGTCCAGTGCTTCCAATCATTATTCTCTACAACGAGCGCTACCGGGGATCCCAGTGTGTATCCATGTCTGATCCCCGCTGTTATTTGAACAGTATCTTTTTCAATTTGCATCCTTCTGCCTCTGCCATAACCTTTCTGGCGTCTGGCAAGCTCTTCGTTTATATCTGAATCTACGAGCGGCATTCCTGCTGGCAGCCCTTCTATTATAGTGGTCAGCTGCGGTCCGTGAGATTCACCAGATGTAAGATATCTCAAAACTCTTTCCCCCTTCAACTCATTAAAGGATTATGTATCAATATAACATAATGATAAATATAAGAATAGATAAAATTGAAAATTCCTATAATATTTTATTTCTTCTTATGAATGGAGCCATTTTAACACGAATAGTTATTTACTACCAAACTAAAAAAGAAAAGAAAAAGAGGAAGATTAAAAAATCATCCTCCATGCGTTATTATTCTTTTCTATAAAAGAAAGTTTCAGCAGATGCCAGTTGATAGCGGCCTGAGTTAAATATCTGTTCAGTGCTTCCAACAAAGAATATCCCATCTTTTCTTAATGCACCGCTGAATTTATGATAAAGCTGATCCTTTGCTTCCTCTGTAAAATATATGAGAACGTTCCTGCATACGATGAGATCATACGGACCGCCAAAATCATCTGAAAGGAGATTTTGCTTTTTAAAGGTTACTGTCCTTTTTATATCCTCGGATATTTTATAGAAACTTCCTTCGCGCTTAAAAAACTTTTGTTTCATCATTTCAGGAACTTCATTTAGCGAACGCTCAGGGTAAATACCCATCCGTGCCCTTGCCAGGGCATTTTCATCAATATCAGTTGCAGTTATCTTGATTTGGGACATCGGCAGCATTTTTGATAAAATCATGGCAATTGTATAAGGTTCTTCACCAGTGGAACAGGCTGCGCTCCAGATTTTCAGATTCCTATTTTGATCCAATAGTCCAGGCAGAATATTTTTTTCGAGCACCTCCCACCTTTGTGCATTTCGGTAAAATTCGGAAACATTTATTGTCATCCTGTCCAAAAAGTCATTCAGCAGTTCTCTATTCTTGACTATCGCGCTAAAAAAACTTCCAAATGATTGAAAGCCTTTTTTCTCATAAAGGGATATGAGCCTTCTCTTCATTTGAGCTTCTTTGTACAGAGAAAGATCAATTCCTGTTTTTCTTTTTATATTTTGAATAAATTCCTGATAATCGTCTGCCATTCTATTTCCCCTCTGATATTACCGGTGAGCTTTTTTCTTTTATCGTTATACCCATCCAGCTGAAATAATGAATTCGGTTACAAAAAAAGCACTTGTCATGGACAAGTACTTTTTGAAAATATTAGTTAATCCAGTCATTCATTAATTTTTTGTATTCCACTTTTTCTTCTTCTTTGAAGAAAAGGCCAATTTCACGTTCTGCACTTACAGGTGAATCGGATCCATGGATTACATTTTTTCCAACTGTAATGCCGAAATCTCCTCGGATTGTTCCTGGAGCAGCATCTTTAGGATTTGTTGAACCCATCATCTGACGAGCTGTTGCGATAACATTTTCACCTTCCCACACCATTGCGAAAACTGGTCCGGATGTAATAAAGTCAACAAGCTCTCCAAAGAATGGGCGCTCTTTATGCTCACCATAATGCTCTTCCGCAAGTTCCTGACTAATGCTCATTAGCTTGCCGCCTACTAGCTGAAAGCCTTTCTTTTCGAAACGGGAAACGATTTCCCCGATTAAATTGCGCTGTACACCGTCTGGTTTAACCATTAAAAAAGTTCTTTCCATTGAATTCCACTCCTAAAACTTATGTATAGTTATAATGTTAATCCACGAAAATATTAACATTGTTTTGAAAATTTAGCAACAAAAATTTGAAAGCGCTTTTAATTATAACTTCCCAAAAACAGAAATTGCCGGCACCTGGTAGAGTGCTGGCAATTGGTACAGTAAATTAGAATTTTCTTTTGCCTATAAATTTTGCGATATCCCGCAAAGCTTTCTTGGACCTGGAATGAGGCAGCTCTTCGAGTACCCCTAAAGCTTTCTGCAGGTATTTATCACTAATTTGAAGAGACTTTTCAATTGCACCGGAGGCTTTGACCAAGGCAATTATGTTCTCTATGTCATACCTTTCAGTTCCTTCATGGACTCTCCTGATTTGTTCGGAGATTCTATGATCCTCCATTGCAAATAAAGCAGGAAGCGTGATGTTTCCCTGATGGAGATCTCCTCCTGCCGGCTTGCCAAGTTCTTTTTCTGTACCGACAAAATCCAGGACATCGTCAATGATCTGATAGGACATACCCACAAAATAGCCGAATTTAAAAAGCTTTTTATGTATATCTTCCTCTACATTAGCTGCAATTCCGCCAAGCTGACAGCTCACAGCAATCAGCATGGCTGTTTTCCTTTTAATTCTCCGGAAATATGTCCTGATATTCTGGTCATAATTATACTTATCTTTAATTTGCTCTATTTCACCTATACACAGCTCCACAAGTGTATGAGAGAGAATTTTATGAGCATGCGGATTTTCCACATTTGTTATTAATTCCAGCGCACGCGCAAAAATATAATCACCAGTATACATGGCAATTTTATTATCCCATTTTGCTTTGATGGTAGGCTGTCCCCTGCGCAGTTCTGCATCATCAATAACATCATCATGGACAAGCGACGCCATATGGATAAGCTCCAGTGATACAGCTACGTTTTTAATTTTATCAATATCGTATTCTCCAAACTTCGCAGCCAGCAAAACGAAAACTGGGCGGATTCTTTTCCCCCCGGCCTGCAGCAGATGCAGGGAAGCCTGATGCAATAGGGGAGACTCAGCTTTAATCGTCTCCTCCAGCTCGTTTTCTATAACATTTAAATCTGAATTTAAAAATGAATACATCATTTTCAATTTCATCGCTTACTCACCCAGCTTATCGATCCCGTCTGATCTATTCTCTATCTTCCACGAGAAACATACAGAACAAGTTATTATTTTTATTTCGTTCCAATGTGTACGGCAGCCACTCCGCCGCTATAAGGCTTGAATGTAACGTTTTTAAAGCCTGCTTCCTTGAACATTCCTGCAAGTTCTTTCATCCCGGGAAAGTCTCTCGCAGATTCCTGCAGCCAGGAATATTCATTAAAACTTTTGGCAAAAAGCTTTCCGAACATAGGCATAATAAAGCGGAAGTAGAAATAATATGCCTGCTTGTATCCGAACATTGTTGGCTGAGAAGTCTCCAGACAAACTGCTAAACCCCCTGGCTTTACAACACGGTGCATTTCTTTTAACACCTGCAGGTAATCCGGAACGTTGCGCAGACCAAAACCGATTGTAACATAATCGAAGGAATTGTCAGCGAAAGGAAGCTCCATTGCATTACCATGGACAAGCTCAACTTGCTTCAGTTTCCGCTCCCTGATTTTTTCCTCACCGATTTTAAGCATATTTTTGCTGAAATCCAAGCCTACCACTTTACCGCTTTCACCTACAGCTTCAGCGAGCGCAATGGACCAATCGGCTGTACCGCAGCATACATCAAGCGCTTTTGTACCTTTTTGAACATTCATCTTTTTCATTGTATCTTTACGCCATCTTAAATGCTGCTGAAAGCTGATAACCGAATTCATTTTATCGTAGTTGCCATAAATCTTTTCAAATACGCTATGAACACGTTCTTCTTTTGATTGCTGCATATTTTATCCTTCTTCCACAAATGTTTTAGCCACAGACTGATTATTGTTGAAAATGCAGTGAATACGCTGCTCTAATAATTCATTTGCCATAGGAAATTTAAGCAGTGATTGATCGACAATATTCCTTGAAAAATCAATATACCTGTCGCAAATGAGAATTAAGTATTTCCGCTGCTCAGCAGACATCTCTTTCACTTTTGGGAAAGTCAGCTTTTTAAGCGCTTCAAAAACAACTGAGGTGCCTTCCTTCATGAACTGCTGCTTCTCCATAATCAGGCGCTTAATGAATAAAAGATTGGATATTACGTCTTTCCATGCTGTTTTGCTGAATGCGTCAGCCAGCTTTTCAAAAAGTGACGCCTCAACTTTCCTGACTGAACTCATCAGAGTGTCGACCGCTTCAGGAGATTTCTGATATAGAGAAATTTTATGCTCATTTACATCTTTGATCCCATCTGCGAAGACCCTGATCATTTTGATATCATCAAGAGCTGCGAGAATATTGTAATATAATCCGCTGTAATAAACACCAGCAAGGACAGTAAGCTGTCTATGTTTAAGACCTTTGTCTTCAGATTCATCGTTCTTAACAAGTTCGTGGGTATCAAGGGCGATTTGGATAAGCATTGCAGTTACTGCATATTTTTCTGCTTTTGATTCAGGTATCTCCACATCATCGAGTAATGAGATAAAAAGCAGAAGCTTGTCTTCATCAATAACAGGTGAATCAATATACCTGAGCAGATAAGGGTGGTTAACTTTTTTTTCAATCTGTTCTTTCACATCTGCTAATTTAATCTTCACATCATGCATGCCATCACCCTTGTTTCCCCTTAATTTTCTTTTCCCAACCGCTATTTCTCCATGTGAATACTGCGACAAAGAGAACGGATACAAAACGCCTTACACATTATTATCTATTTTTAGCCAATTCATTGTTTCCTATTAAATATAAAAAGGGCAAAAAAACCTTTTACCCGGTATCTTGTATTCAAGAGAATTAATCAAGCAGAGACAATTATATCATAAATGACAGGAACATGTCAGGACATTATCTTATGAAAATATTCTGCCCTTCTATTCCAGGGGAAACCTATTTCTTAGCCTCACTTTCGAGTTCTCCATAGCTGGTCATGATCCTGGCATTCCCCCTGATCTTAATCGCAGAAGTATGCTCAGTAAATTGCGCAATCATGACTTCTCCCTGGTCAAGTTTTTCTGAATGGTGGAATCTTGTATCAGATCCTCTTGTTAACCCTATTACATTAACACCGTCTTCTTTTGCTTTAATCACAATATAATCGTTTCCTGATGGATTTTTCTTTTCCATTCATACCATCCTTTGCTAAATGTTGGTGATTGATAATTATTTACAAAAAAAGGCTAAAAGTTTTATCTTTCAGCCTTTGACCTGTTTATTGCCTAAACTCATTCATAAACAGAGTCCATATTATTGTTTTATCAGTGAAAGGACTTCTGCACGTGCTCTTGCATCCTCTGCAAATACGCCTCTTACTGCTGATGTCACCGTTTTTGAACCAGGCTTTTTAACTCCGCGCATTGTCATGCACATATGCTCTGCTTCCACAACAACCATCACACCATGCGGCTCAAGCTTTTCCAGGATCGAATTTGCTACAGTAGATGTAATGCGTTCCTGAAGTTGAGGACGCTTCGCAACTGCCTCTACAGCTCTGGCGAGTTTGCTTAAACCTGTTACTCTGCCATTCCGCGGGATGTAAGCTACATGGGCAACACCAAAGAAAGGCACAAGATGATGTTCACACATAGAATAGAACGGAATATCTTTAACCAAGACAAGTTCCTCATGGTCTTCGCCAAATACTGTTTCAAAGTATTCTTTAGGATCCTGGTTCAGTCCCATAAAAACTTCTTCATACATTTTAGCGACTCGCTTTGGTGTATCAAGAAGTCCTTCCCGATTTGGATCTTCACCGATTGCTTCCAATATTAAACGCACCGCATCTTCGATCTGGGCACGATTTACCTCTGCCATAATTATGCCTCCTATGTATTAACACTGTGGTAATAATATGTTCATATTAGCATAACCCCCTCATTCAGGCAAAACTGAAACTTCTTTCTATGAGTTCAAATAAAATATCTGGAACAGAGTGAATCCTCTGCTTTTTAAGGGCCAGTAACGCAAAAAAGAAAAAACCGCGAATATATCGCGGTTTTTAGCTCAAGCATAAGCTTTAAGCACTTGTATGTAGATTATTTAACTGCATCTTTAAGCGCTTTGCCTGGTTTGAAAGCAGGAACTTTGCTTGCAGCGATTTCGATTTCTTCGCCAGTTTGCGGGTTGCGTCCTTTGCGGGCAGCACGTTCGCGAACTTCAAAGTTTCCGAAACCGATTAGTTGTACCTTATCACCATTTTTCAAAGCATCAAGGATTGTATCGAAAACAGCATCAACTGCTTTAGTCGCGTCTTTTTTAGAAAGTTCGCCAGCCTCAGCAACTGCGTTAATTAGTTCTGTTTTGTTCATGCCTTTCACCTCCTCCCAAATATGGATAAAACCCAGTAAAATAAGATTCCTTACATACATTTGTAAACAAAATTACTGAATTCTATACGTTATGGCGTGTTTTTGTTTAACAAGCCTTATATTAAATGATAAATTGAAATTTTTCAATCAAAAAATCATTATAAACCCTTTTAAAATAAGGGTTTGGCCGCCATAACGGTAATTCTGTTAAAAGATTATCACAATCAAATGCTGTTATCAAGAATATTTCATGATTTAATGGGAATCTTTTCTTATCTGCAACATATTTGTAATACGCTGACCTCGTTTAATTACCCTTAACATGCGGGTTGAAACATATTTTTTCAATTTTCAAGGTTTGCCATTTCCTATAGGAGGTCTGGGTTCTGACTTTGAACATTGGATTTTAGCTTTTTGTGTCCGAAGTTGGTCCAGGTTCTGACTCTGATCACTGGATTTTCTCCTCCTGTGTCCGAAGTTGCCACGGGTTCTGACTCTGGGCACTGGATTTTCTCCTCCTGTGTCCGAAGTTAGCCCAGGTTCTGACTCTGGGTACTGGATTTTCTCCTTCTGTGTCCGAAGTTGCCACGGGTTCTGACTCTGGGCACTGGATTTTTCTCCTCCTGTGTCCGAAGTTAGCCCGGTTCCGGCTCATTTCGCCGGCAATAAAAAAAGACTCCAAAAGGAGCCTTCATTAAAGGATTATCGCAATTAATCCGCCAGAGCCTTCGTTGATGATTCTTTCTAAAGTCTCTTTGAGCTTATATCTTGCATTTTCAGGCATTAGTGACAATTTTGCCTGGATTCCTTCTCTTACGATGGAGCTGAGGCTGCGTCCAAAGATGTCGGAGTTCCAGATTGAAAGCGGATCATCTTCAAAGTCCTGCATCAGGTACCGGACGAGTTCTTCGCTTTGCTTTTCTGTTCCGATGATAGGAGAGAACTCAGATTCCACATCTACTTTAATCATATGAATGGATGGAGCAACAGCCTTAAGCCTTACACCAAAGCGTGATCCATGGCGTGTAATTTCCGGTTCATCGAGGCTCATATCAGCCAGTGAAGGGGCTGCAATGCCATAGCCGGTTTGCTTCACCATTCTCAGCGCATCGGAAATTTGGTCATACTCTGCTTTAGCATGGGCAAATTCCTGCATCAGCTCGAGCAAGTGGTCTTTTCCGCGAATTTCAACGCCCACTATCTCTTTAAGGACCTCATCGTAAAGATCGTCCGGCGCATATAAGTCAATTTCGGCTACTCCCTGCCCCATCTCAATTCCTGCAAGGCCTGCCCGGTCAATGAATTCAAAGTCGCTGAACTGATGGACCACACGGTCAACATCTCTTAGCCTCTTAATATCCTTAACCGTTTCTTTAACTGCTTCCTGATAGCTTTCACGAAGCCAGTGATCTTCATGCAGCACCATAACCCAGCTTGGAAGATTTACATTCACTTCCAGTACTGGGAACTCATAAAGAGCTTCACGCATAACATTTAATACATCTGATTCTCTCATGCCCTCTACGCTCATAGCCAGGACAGGGATATCATATTTTTCAGCAAGATCATTTCTGAGGGCATCCGTATTTGGGTGGTGAGGCTGGACGCTGTTTATGATCATGATAAACGGCTTGCCAACTTCCTTTAACTCCTCAATAACTCTTTCTTCAGCCTCAATATAGTTTGCACGCGGTATCTCCCCAATTGTTCCGTCTGTTGTAATCACCACTCCGATTGTGGAATGCTCCTGAATCACCTTTCTTGTTCCTATCTCAGCAGCTTCGTGAAAAGGAATCGGCTCTTCATACCATGGTGTATTGATCATTCTCGGGCCGTTTTCGTCTTCATAGCCCTTCGCCCCCGGTACTGTATATCCCACACAATCCACAAGCCTGATATTTACATTCAGCCCTTCTGCTACATGAACTGTAGCAGCCTGGTTAGGAACAAATTTCGGTTCTGTGGTCATAATTGTTTTGCCGGCAGCACTTTGCGGAAGCTCATCCTGTGTGCGGGCACGTTCTGCTTCGTTCTCCATATTTGGCAGTACAACCAATTCCATGAACTTTTTTATAAATGTAGATTTGCCGGTGCGAACTGCGCCAACTACTCCGAAATATATATCGCCGCCAGTTCTTTCGGCAATATCTTTAAAAATATCAACCTTTTCCAAGTGATCCCCTCCTGAAATCTTGAGTTAATGGGATAATATTATCCTATCTATTATGTTTGGACATTATATGTGTATGATGTTGTCCTACATTGTTATGACAGTTTTTTTCTTTTTTACCCCCCTATCAGGAAAGTGCACTGCACCTGTCAACCGAGCTGGAAATCTCCAATCCTATGACAGTCTGGAATGGACAGCAGGCCATTCCAAATTTCCTTTTTATTTTCAAACTCCCCTGCTCCTTTATTTCTTTGCCTTTATGCTTTTAGTCATTAGTTGAAGAGTGGTTATAAAAATAAATAAAAAAATAACCCTTCTCCTACAATATATTTTGCAGGAGAAGGGTTATGACTATTTCACCAAAAAGATTGGATCATTTGTGCCGGGCTCAATCGTATAAGGCAGTGAATAGGCGGGAACAAAATCAGAATCCTCCACAAGAAGATTTCTAATATCCTTTCCAGGTTCAGGTTTATTCTTCTTATTCTCCAATGCCTGATACAAATCAACCCGATAATCTACATATACTTCAGCATTGCCGGTTACGACATATGGAAGGCTCTGGCCGCTATAAGGACTGAGGGCTTTTGGCTCTTCCTTAAATCCTAATTTGTTAAAATCCATTGTATAAACATTTTCAGCAATTTGCTCTTTATATGGCGGGAATCCATGTGCCTTAACCCTCAGGTTAATATCCCGGATTGTTTCAGCAATTCTCAAATCAAAAATTTTCACTTTTGGATCTGTTTCTGCGTCAACAATCACATATTGAAAAACTCCGCCGGATTCAAAGGCATTTCCCGGCGGTTCTGCCATGTATTCAGGAGCAATTTTTTTGAAGTCAATTGGATACTTTTGATAGATAGGGGTTGTCTGGCCCTTGGTTTTAATTGGAAGGAGACCTCCATTCGCTTCCCTATATTGATCCACTGCAGACTGTACTGACTGAATCTGATCCTTATAGGCTATCTGGTTTTGAGATAATTTCTCTTCAGGGTACATACAGCCTGTCAGAATCAAAGCAAAGCTTAGTAAAAGCAAAAACATGTTAAAAGCTTTTTTCATGTAATCAACCCTTTATGTAAAAGTGCTAGCTGCTTGTCGGACCGCTGAACACGACAATCACTATAATAATTCCGCTTATTATCATTAAAAAGTAGGCAACGATAGCTGTTATAAACTTAAAAACTCCAGCTTTCAGCTTGTATCGGCTAAGATAAATCAATATTATAGATAAAAACATGAATCCCATAGAAGCAAGGGAAATCCACATTTTCATTAAAGCCGGCGACATACAAATCAACTCCCTTTTCCGAAATGTATTATACCATATTAAATGGATAAATCTAAAAACTTTTCATCACGAAAAAAATGAAGACAAAAAAAACTGAGGCAAAGAAGGGGCAATTCTTTACCTCAGCCATTTGACTAAATAACCCAGCACCCTGTTCATTACACTAGTTTGCTTCGTTGCATTGTATGCAGGAACCTGCTGTCTCGCATCATCTAATGCCTATATTTTTAAATTTATATAGATATCAGATTTTTTTATTCCCGCTTTGATCTTCCAAAACGTTCGCAAGATCTTCCATCTCATGTGTTTTCCCTCTTGCCATCAGAAGATCAACAGCATCCTTCGCATTAACATTATTAAAAAGGACATCATACAGAACAGTGGTAATAGGCATTTTGACGTCATATTTTTGAGCCAGCTGATGCGCCGCTTTTGTTGTTCTGACACCCTCTACGACCATGCCCATATTATCCAGAACTTCCTGCAGATTATGTCCCTTTCCAAGAAGGTTACCTGCTCTCCAATTGCGTGAATGGACGGAAGTACATGTAACGATCAAATCCCCGATACCCGCTAATCCGGAGAAAGTAAGCGGACTTGCCCCCATCCTCATCCCGAGACGGGCAATTTCAGCAAGACCTCTCGTTATCAGAGCTGCCTTTGCATTGTCTCCATAACCTAAGCCATCTGTAATTCCGGCAGCAAGGGCAATGATATTTTTCAAAGCACCGCCAATTTCCACTCCAATGATATCAGGGTTGGTATATACTCTGAAGTTGTTATTGATAAACAAATCCTGAATTTTCTCGGCAGCGTCCATATTTTTTGATGATACCGTAACAGTTGTAGGATGTCTGAGACTAACTTCTTCTGCATGGCTTGGGCCTGATAGCACAACTACACTGTCCAGAAGGTCTCCGTGCATTTCCTCTTCAATCATTTCAGATATCCTGAGAAGTGAATCAGGTTCAATTCCTTTACTTACATGTACAATGGTTAGGGGCTCTCTTCTAATTCCCTTGATCTTCCCCACTACTTCACGAATGGCCTTTGTCGGAACTGCCAAAATCAGCGTGTCTGTTCCGGTTAAAGCCTCTTCAAGTAATGTGTATCCTTTTATTTCCGCAGGCAGCTGTATCCCTGATAAATATTTTTGATTAGTATGGTGCTTATTAATTTCCTCTATCTGATCAGGATTATGGCCCCACAGTCTGACATCATGCCCATTATCTGCAAGCACCATCGCCAGGGCAGTACCCCAGCTGCCGGCACCAGCTACAGCTACGCTTTCTTTTTTTCGCTCCATTTGATCACTGCCTTTTAATGTATTTGATGCATCAAAAATTCATCCGATTCTGCAGCCAGACACATTATAAAGCTATCCGGCCGGAGTCATCGCATTATTTTCTTTCCCTAGCAAATATCTTAATAGGTGTGCCTTCAAAACCAAAAGCGTCCCTGATTCGGTTTTCCAGGAACCGTTCATATGAAAAATGAAGAAGTTCAGGATCATTGACAAACACAACAAATGTCGGCGGCTTCACAGCAACCTGTGTGGTGTAATAAATTCTGAGGCGTCTTCCTTTATCTGTTGGCGTAGGATTCATTGCAACAGCATCCATGACAACATCATTCAAGACGCTTGTTTCAACACGCAAAGAATGATTTTCACTGGCTGTGTTAATCATTGGAATAAGTGTATGAATACGCTTTTTAGTTTTGGCAGAAAGGAAAACAACAGGTGCATAATCCAGGAATTGAAAATGCTCACGGATATTTTGTTCAAATGCCTTCATTGTTTTCTCATCTTTTTCAACAGCATCCCACTTATTGACAACGATAACAACAGCTCTGCCTGCTTCATGAGCATAACCGGCTATGCGCTTGTCCTGTTCAATGATTCCTTCTTCCCCATCAATGACCACCAGGACAACATCGGAACGTTCAATTGCCCTCAAAGCTCTTAGTACACTATATTTTTCTGTTGTTTCATATACTTTCCCTTTTTTTCGCATACCCGCAGTATCAATGATGACATATTCCTGTCCATCCACTTTTACCTTCGAGTCGATTGCATCTCTTGTGGTGCCTGCAATATTGCTGACAATGACCCGTTCTTCGCCAAGCATTGCATTTACAAGGGAGGATTTCCCGACATTCGGGCGGCCAATTAATGAAAACTTAATGACATCTTCTCCATATTCACTTTGGCCATGTTTTGGGAAATGCTTAGCAGCTTCATCAAGCAAGTCTCCAAGACCAAGACCATGGGAACCTGAAATCGGAAACGGCTCACCAAAGCCAAGTGCATAAAAGTCATAAATCAAATCCCGCATCTCAGGGTTATCGATTTTATTCACACCCAGAACTACAGGCTTTTTGGCTTTATATAAAATTTTCGCAACTTCCTCATCTGCAGAGGTGACACCCTCTCTTCCGTTCACAAGAAAGACAATGACATCTGCTTCATCTATCGCAATTTCTGCCTGAAGACGAATTTGCTCTAAAAATGGCTCGTCCCCAATATCAATTCCGCCTGTATCAATAATATTAAAATCATGAGTCAGCCATTCTGCAGAACTATAAATTCTGTCCCTGGTCACTCCCGGAATATCTTCGACAATTGATATCCGTTCTCCTACAATTCTGTTAAATATCGTTGATTTTCCAACGTTAGGACGCCCGACAATAGCCAAAACTGGTTTTGCCATGAACATCACCCTTTCGATTCTTTATTCTTAAATTGTTAAACTTTGCGTCTATGATCCATTTAGGACTTTTACTTAAAGTAAGCATACAGATGGCTGTCCACAATAACACTACATTGATGTTAAAACCATCCAAAACGCTTTACATTTATAAAATAAACCCTTCTCAAAGATAGAAGGGTCTAACTTAGATATTTTAACAAAGAGAAACCTTCACGGCAATGAAAAACTTGGAAACCTCCCTTAATGCTTAACAATTACATATAGTTCTTCTGTTAAGGCATGGGCAATTCCGTCTAGAATTGCTTCGAGATTGGCTGCGATGATTTCCATTTCTTTTTTATCTTCACAATGAAAAACGGCTGTTCCTGAAGGTATTTTGGATGGATTTGTTGTAATTGCAGCAAGTATGTATTTTTCAAGCACCATACACTAACTTCCTTTCCCGTTCGTTTGCCGTTCAGTAGGCATCCTAATCGCATTTTCGAGTGTCGGGACTGCTTCGATGACTTTTAGGGCTTTATTAATATCCTTTTCCTGGGGCAAGACAAATACCCCTACACGCCCATCATCCAGATCCCTTTTCGCCAGAGGAACAAGCGCAGGAGTCCCGGAATCCCGGTAAACACCCAAAGCTGTAGAAACATCATGCAATATAGCCTGCCTCTGTCCCAGATTAGCAATAGTGGATCGGGCATTGAAATTTTTTGGATTTAAAATAAAACCCATGCCATATCGGAGCACTTCTGCTTGCCTTTCAGGCAAGCCTATATTCATAATGTAAATATTGTCCACATACAAGCCCGCTCCATCAAAACGCGGTTCCACAAACTCAACATCAACAATATCCTTCAGCCTGCCACCCGACATTAATTTCGTGGAAATCAGTAAGGCAAGAACGGCTGCCGCAAGTCCTCCCCATATATTAAACAGCAGATAGCCTAGCGTACTAAGCAATGATGTGAAGATTACAAGATAATTCCTGCTTTCAAAGGCTATTGCTACACCTTCTATATATGTTTTGCCTCTTGGAACCATTTCATAGCTGTCCAGCTCAGTAAGTGTGTTTCTCTCCATATTTCTGACTTCTCTAAACTGGGATGCTGCAAGAGTCAGAAAGGTGATGGCTGTGAAGTCTTCCTCCATAATTGAAGGAATTGCTACCGTTCCCAGGCCTGCAGCAATGAATCCCAGTGCAACGTGTATAATTTTCCCATGCAAATATGTAGGATATTGCCGGTAATCGGTCCGAAGCATATAAATACGGGTCAAGGTTCCTGTTGCCAGACCAAAAAGGATCGGGTACGTGTATTCACTCATGATAATTTTTGTTTCTCCCTTTCAAAATGTTTAAAGTTCGCTTCAATATATTTGACCGTCCAATGCACTGCAATCCATAAAGAAGATATGGAAATTGAAATGGCCATGATATCCAAAAAGGCCAATGATCCAATCGTATACGGAAAGGAAAATGATTTAAGGATAAATGCATACAAAAATTCTCCCTGAATGCCTCCGAGCAATATTAACGGCAGCCTGAGCATTCTGTTTTTTTGCAGGAGTACAGCCATATAAACCATAAGGACTGAAAGCATCCATTCCCGGGAGAAAATCACCCAAACAGGATCAAACAGTTCAAAAAGGTGAAAAGTGACATAGGCCATCATCAGGATGAATGTGCAAAAAAGGAAATAAAGTTTGCTCAGTTTTTTTAGTCTCCCGGCAAAAACATATAGTGATGCAAGCAGAAAAAGTACAGCGATACCAATTTCAAAATTAAGGATATTAACTGTCAGGGGTGACATGATCATTAAGCATAAGATCCAGGCAGACAATAAAAACCTGTATTTATTAGTTCGAGCCATAAAAAAAGTCGCCATAATCCAAACCATCCAGGAAATCCAATAAAAAATTAACCCTTCCATCCTCTACCTCCTATCATTTCCATTATGGCTACTTCGTATGTAAATTAACCCTGTAAGTTCAAAAGCTGCGTCTATGGAATCCCAGTTGCCTTTTTTGCATAATTCTCTTCCGCTCACTTCATCTTAATAACATGGAGGTGTTAAATATGGGCAAAGACAGACAGGAAAAAAAGCTGAAGAATAGCGGAAAAGTGGAGTCCGATCGCGACCAGGCACTTCATTATCCTGGAGCTTCCAAGATGCAGAGTCCCGAAGAAGCCAGATCTCTGAATGATTCGAAATACAGTTAAGAAAAGCTGCTGCGCCTTGCTATGCACTGCAGCCATAATGAAAAAAATAGCTCTCGTCAAATGACGAGAGCTATTTTTTGATGGTCCGTCTGGAATATGCTTTTGTATCAATTCCACGTTCATTCAGCCAATGGTGGGTTCTTCCAGATATGATAATCGGAGACTGCTTTAGTTCCGCTATGTTTTTTGCCCCCAAGGCAGTCATGATCATCTTCAATTCAGAATGAATACTGTTAATCTCTTCGATAAGTGCCTCAAGTCCTTCTTTCATCAGAACCTTTAAAAAGAATCCCGCCATCCCGGCAGCTCCTGCACCAAGCGCAACTGCCTTTGCTATATCATGACTTGTCTGAATTCCCCCGGAAGCAATGACAGCAACGCCTGCTTTTAAAGATGCAGCTTCTGCGATGGAGACAGCTGTCGGTATTCCCCATTCATCGAAAAACGTTAACAGTCTATCTCTTCTTGCATTTTCAATACGGGAGAAATTTGTTCCTCCAAATCCGCCGATATCAATGGCTGTAACACCGACAGATGCAAGCATTGAAGCTGCTTCTTTATTTATGCCAAACCCTACTTCTTTTACTACTACTGGGACTTCCGAATGGGCGACAATATTTTCAATTCTCTTTAATGCACCGCGAAAATCACGGTCCCCTTCCGGCATGGTCAATTCCTGTACAGCATTTAAATGAATTTGCAGTGCATCTGCTTCAATCATATCAACTGCTGCTTTTGCCTGATCGATTGTAGCTTCACTTCCTAAGTTGCCAAAAATAATTCCTCGGGGGTTTTCTCGTCTGACAACCCTGTAGGATTCTGCTTCACTTGGATCCTTAAGTGCAGACATCTGAGACCCTACTGCCATAGCAAGGCCTGTTGATTTGGCAGCCAAGGCGAGATCCCGGTTAATTTGAACCGTTCTTTCTCCTCCGCCTCCTGTCATGGCATTTATAAAAATTGGCGAACTTAATGAAAGTTCGCCAATTGAAGTGCCTAAATCTGCCTGATCAAGAAACGCATCAGGAAGGCTTTGATGTACAAAAGCAACATCCGCTAAACCGGTATTGCTGCTCTGGCCTGTTGCTAAAGCATGCTGTATATGATCCCATTTACGTTTTGATCTGGACACAATTTATCACCATTACTTTTTTAAATTCTTTAGCTGGTCGCCAATCATATCACCAAGCGAGAAGCCTTTTGTTTCTTCAGGAAGTTCATAGTCAGTCACTTCTTCCTGCTCTTTTTCAAGAAGATCTTTGATGCTCAATGACAAACGCTGATCCTGTTCGTTCACATCAAGAACCTTCACTTTCACTTCCTGTCCTTCGCTTAGAACTTCATGTGGAGTTCCGATGTGCTTATGAGCAATTTGAGAAATATGGACAAGTCCTTCAACACCCGGGAAAACTTCAACAAATGCTCCGTATGAAACAAGCCTTCTTACTGTTCCATCAAGTGTGCTGCCTTTAGGAGCCTTCTCGCTGATATTATCCCATGGTCCAGGCAGAGTCTCCTTAATGGATAGCGAAATGCGTTCATTGTCGCGGTCAACGCTTAATACTTTCACTTTCACTTTTTGGCCTTCCTCGACAACATCTGAAGGCTTTTCCACATGCTCATAGGAAAGCTGGGAAATATGAACAAGTCCATCTATTCCGCCGATATCAACAAATGCTCCAAAGTCAGTAATTCTTTGAACTGTTCCATCCAGAACCTGGCCTGCCTGAAGGGACTCCAGCACTTGATGTTTCTGCTTGCCTTTTTCTTCCTCTATTACAGCACGATGGGAAAGAATCAGACGATTTTTATCTTTATCAAGCTCAACAATTTTAAATGTCATCGTTTTGCCTTTATAATCAGTAAAATCTTCAACAAAATGAGCTTCAACCAGGGAAGCAGGAACAAAACCGCGAACACCCAGGTCTACTACTAATCCGCCTTTAACTACATCTTTTATTTCTGCTTCAAAAACTTCACCCTCATTGAATTTCTTTTCGAGAGTTTCCCATGACTTACTGGCATCAACTTTACGCTTTGAAAGAATAAGAGCATCTTCCTCGACTTTTAAAACCTCAAGCTCGAGTTGGTCTCCTTCTGATACCGCATCGCCAGCTTTTTCAATGTGCAGGCTTGAAAGCTCGCTGATTGGGATAATCCCATCCAGTTTGCTGTCAGCAAGATCAACAATGACTTGCTTTTCTTCAACCTTGGTAACTTGGCCTTTTACCTTGTCACCCACCTCAAAATTTTTAACTTCTACTTGATTCATTTCCTCTGACATATGTATTCCTCCTTAATCCAATGGCTGCTTTCAAATTTTTAATCTGTATTCAACTGCCTGCCATCCAGGCAAGAACCCTGTGTCAGCAGCAGAAATACTCGAATGGCTAATTATTTGCAGGCTATTTTTCAACTGTTTTGATTGTAAAATTGTTCAGTAAAGGAAAGCCTTATTTTTCGAATATTTTCGCCTTTTAAAAAAATGCCTTTTTACTAACTTCTTACAAAAGAAGTTTTTTGTCAAGCAAGAAGGTCTATGAGTAATCTTCAATTAATTTACGGATTTCAGACATAATCATATCTGTGGTTTCCTCCGCCGAGGCCTTTCTTTCTCTGAGCTCGTTCATATCAATTGGTTTTCCGTAAACAACTTTTAATTTTGAAAAAGCTTTATAAGGACCAATAATGGCGCATGGAACAACATGCGCTTCCGATCTGAGAGCAAAAAAACCTGCTCCGGCCAGCCCTTTTCCCAGCTGTCCCGTTTTACTTCTAGTACCCTCCGGAAACAGACCTAAAACATTACCTTCTTTTAGAATTCCAAGACCTTTTCTTAATGCTTCCCTGTCACTCATTCCTCTTTTGACAGGAAAAGCATTTAGATGGGGAACAATTTTTCCGAGGACCGGAACATTAAAAAGCTCTTCTTTTGCCATAAAATATACTGGCCTTGGAGCATTAATGCCGACTACGGGAGGATCCAGATTATCTATATGATTAGAGCAAAGGAGAACTCCGCCTTCTTTCGGAAAGTTCTCCTTTCCGAATACTTCAAACCTGTAAATGGGTTTTAGGACTCCATAGACTGCCGCTTTGGCAAAAGCGTAGAGATTCACTTAGAACCAATCCTTTCAATAGCCAGATCCATTATCCTGTCGACTACCTGCCCAATTGACAAGGATGTTGTATCAATCTCCTTTGCATCAGCCGCTTTTCTTAATGGAGCTATTTCACGTTCAGAGTCCAGCTTGTCCCTTAGAGAGATTTCCTCCTTCAGCTTGTCCAGGTCAGATGAATATCCCTTTTGGATATTTTCGTTATGCCGCCTTAGTGCTCTTTCATCGACAGAAGCCAGAAGGAAAACCTTCACTTCTGCATGGGGCAGGACATGGGTTCCGATATCCCTGCCATCCATTACCACTCCTCCATTTAAAGCAAAGCTTTGCTGGCGCGAAACCATTTCTTCCCTAACCAGCCTATGCATGGAGACAACGGAAACAGAATTTGTCACTTCGGAAGTCCTGATTTCATTTGTCACATCCTGGCCGTCAAGATGAATTAATTGCCCTTTTTCGCCTGGCTGCAGTTCAATAACTGTATTGTTTAAAATCTCCATAAGAGAGGCTTCATCTTCGAGGTTTGCATTTTTCTGAATTGCTTTATAAGTCAAGGCTCGATACATGGCACCAGTATCAATATATATGTAAGATAATTTCTCCGCCACGATCTTTGCTACTGTACTTTTCCCTGCAGCAGCTGGGCCGTCAATTGCGATTGATATACGTTTACTCATAGTTCCTCCTGTGTAACCCTGGCCGCTTTTTCCCCAGGTTCATTCCGCTTTTATTTTAACATAATAAGTCTGCTTCAGTGCATAAATAAGCTGTATTTTAAGTCTTACAAATTTTCAAAAGCAGTCTTAAAAAATTTCACCACAAAAATAAGCAGGCGCCTGCCTGCTAATTATTTTTCCTGAAAGTTTCAAGCAGCTCAGTAAAATTCTGATCTGTGACACCTTCATACTGTGTCAGCTGCTTTAATTCGGGAAAAGCATCCATATGGTGAAAAAAAAATTGAGTGATCAGCAGGAAAACAAATTGCACTATTATTAATTTAAGAATAATCCTCTCCACTGTTTTCATCATTGCCATCTCTCCAACCGGAAATATAAAATCAAGTCAATAGACTTCACCATCTATTATGAGAGATGAATATAAAAATTATTCCTTTCTTCATATTTCCAGGCCTTTTTTCTTCATGGCCAACTGCCTTTCGAAACAAAAGCGCAGAAGCAATTGCCTGTCCTGCGGGCTTACCTCCATAAACTGAACAGAAATAAGCGATTTACCATTTCGGGGTTCAGAGACTCTTATTACCTTACTTTTAAGCTTCAAATAATAATTGACACCGTTTTGCATGGCTAATACGAAATAAGTAAATATTTGCATATTGGCTTTTAAGGAACTGTCCATCTTAGCAATGATCGCAGCCCCGCCTGCACTAATATCATCCGTAACGGACACAAAAGGAGAGAACTCATTATCTTCCGCATGGATTGCAACATCAACAGGAGTTTCTACCCGGACAAACTGCCGTCTTTGAATTTTCACTAAATGTTCATCCCCGGGATATGATAAAATCATCATCGGGATTTTTTGCTTAACTCTTCCAAGAACCTCGCTTTCGAAAAGGTATACCGTTCCATCATCAGCCAAAAAGGTAGCCTTCAGCTGTGTACCATCAACCAGAAATGCAGTTTTATTCGTTTCCTGATTTATTGGATAATCAATATATAAGTTATTTCCTTCTCTTTCGGCAAGCTTGCATTTATACTTCTCAGGTTTTTCAGAGTACGTCAATTCGAGCATCAATGCTTCACCAATATTTATCATACTTCCACACTTCCCCATAATAAAAGGATAATCTTGTCATTTAATTATGAACGCTATATAAGAATCCTGCAATAACATTTTTATTTTCTTTAGGTAAAAAGACCCAAACACTCTGAATAAGTTGCTGTTCTTTAATGCTGTCCGTTGATTTCCGCTCCAGGCTGCTCAGCGAACCGCGGGGCGGGCGGTGAGCCTCCTCGACGCTCTGCGTCTGCGGGGTCTGACCTGTCCCGCTACTCCCGCAGGACATTGAATAAGCTTCCTTGGATAAACACCGCACGAAGAAAATTCGAATGCATTTTCGAGGATCTCGCACCTTCCGCTCCAATCAACTCAGTGAATAATATACAAAAAGCAACAAACCTTCGAAAATAGCCAAACAAAAAAAAGAAAGCCTATCCGGCTTTCTCTACACTACATCTTCAAATATTGGTTCTGCATTCTTAAGCTTTTCTACTTTTTCTTCCTGTCCAGTTTCTGCATTAATATAAATCCTGTAAGTATCTTCACCCAATGTGCCCATAAATTCATAACAGGAAACTTCCTGATTTAAATCGTTAATGATTATTGCACGCCTGTCTTCCATGACCTTCAGCTGCGGATTCACCTTGGATCTTGCCTCTTCTGAAGTAATCGCAGGCTCAGGGATTTCTCGCTGGTGATGAGATTTTAAATAATCTTCGGCAGAAAAAGCAGTCATCCTGCCATTGTCAAGCGCAATTTTCACACGGATGGAGTCCGGATAAATTCTTACACCATCCTGGTTCGACACGAAGGTGAATACCCCTAAATTGTCATATTGGGCACTCTCGAATAAATCCAGGTCTTTAAAGCCATTGTCCTTAAGAAATTTAACTGCATTATTGCTGGCCTCATTAAGACTTACTTTTTGTTTCGCCACTTTCCGGTCGAGGATAAACCAGATTGGATAGCCGCCTTTTTTGGTAATATCCATGTTTGCTTCTTCATTTGTTTTCTCGTTTAGGATACTCACACTGAAAAACCCGTAATCAGATCCCTTGCCGTTTTCCGTTACTCTGATATTCACATTCTTTCCCAAACCTGCATAACGCTGGCCAATACGTGCAGCTTCTTTTTCTGTTATTTCTTTGCCATTCAGATATTTGTAGTTTTCATCTTTTTTCTGCATATTTACAAATGCAGGCCCAAAGTCTGTCTCTCCATAGCCTTCAACTGTTTTTTCCACTGTCTTAAAGCCATCTATGATTGTATTATCTGCAGGTTCTTTATTGGACGCGAGAGCCATTTCCACATCCATCCATCTTAAGTTCTTTTCAAGAACCATATGCTGTACTTTACGTAAATCCTGCTGAACATCCGCAGATTGCTTATAAAGCTGTTTGAGCGTTTGGTATTCCTTCTCAGATAATGGCTCCTTCTCTAAATCTCTTACTGCTGTCCGATAACTGAAATCTCCAATATTGGATAGAAATTCTTCGGTTTTATTGAAAGGAAGAAGTGTTAGAGGCAGCTGGCCCACATCCGAGTGGGCTTCTGAAGTCAATCTCCATACTTCTGCCAATTCAGGTGATAGCGAAGTTCTCGAATTCATCGCTAAAGTTGTTCCGATTTTGTCATGCAATAGGTCGACTTGATAAGTTAAATCATGAAATGCTCTTTGATAATTATTTTCAGCATTAATGAGGATTGCATTTTTCTCCCGGTGTTCCTGATAACCCCAAAACGCTGTACCGGCAACACCCAGCGCAAGTACTCCAATAAGAATTCCTCTAAGCATGATTATTCACCCCTCTATTTACAGAATATATGTTTTCCAATCCGCTTGATTTGCGGCCGTGTCCAAATCCATCCGCTTGTAGCGGTATCCGGATTAAAATAATACAGCGCCTCTCCTGTCGGATCCCATCCATTAATCGCATCCAGTACTGCTTTTTTTGCCGTATCATTCGGTGTTAGCCATATCTGTCCATCGGCAACGGCAGTAAAAGCACGAGGCTCAAAAATGACACCAGAAACAGTGTTTGGGAATGAAGCACTGTTTACACGGTTTAAGATAACTGCAGCAACTGCCACCTGGCCTGTATACGGTTCTCCTCTTGACTCTCCATAGACTGCATTGGCCATTAGCTGAATATCATTTTCCGAGAATCCATTAGGGACATTTGAAGCAGTGGGCTGTTTGGGAGCTTCCTGCTGCTGTGCTGTTCCCCCCGTTGACCCTTGCTGAGGCTTAGTCTGCTTTTCAGTTTCCACCCCGCCATAATGGGTAAATTTATTGCCCTTATTGATTTGTTCTTTCACATATTGTTCATTATATTTAGATGCTTTCACGAGCTTGTTTTTTGTTTCCTGGCCGGCAAGCCCGTCAATGGGAAGTCCAAATTCATATTGGAAGTTCCTAAGTGCCCAATAGGTTCCCCACCCAAAGACTCCATCGATCTTCCCATTGTAAAAGCCTAAATACTGCAGACGGGATTGAAGTTCTATTACATCGTTACCTACAGCCCCGTGCTGAATCACCTGATTTGAAAAGGCATTGGCTTTTTCCATATTCCCGCTCAATGGAATTCCCAGAACACAAAGGGAGATTATGAGTAACACCTTTCCTGCCATAAATTTCTTTTTCATGGATTATAACCTCCAAAAGTCAATCTTTTATCATTGACCCTATTTTTTGTAGTCTCTGGCTTTTTATTCAATAACTTGAATCATTTATTAAGGTTGCCGGCAAATAAAAAACCCTCCATCAGGAATGGAGAGTTTTCTGTATATCAATTTGATTATTCATATGCTTTACACTATGAGCCCTTGCTTTTTTAACTTTTCTTAAGCCCAGCCACCAAAGGAAGATCATAAATGGAAACATGATAAAAATCCAATGCTTAAGGGAAATAAGGATATAGTCGTAAATACCGTGAAGGAGAAAAGGTATAAGAAGTGAAAAGGCTATCCATTTTTTTGTAGATGTTGCCGAGAATTTTCCTTTTCCTATATAATAGCCCATGATAACACCGAAGAGAGCATGACTGGAAACCGGGAGCAAGGCCCTCCCAAGTGCGTGTTCCACACCTAGCCCGATGAGATAGAAGATATTTTCTGCAGTAGCAAAGCCGAGTGATACCGAGGCACCATACACTATTCCATCATATGGTTCATCAAAGGTTATATGCTGATAAATAGTATAGAATAATATAAACCATTTAAAGAACTCTTCCAGCATGCTTGATGATAGAAATGCATCCGCTAAACTGGACTGCAGCACCCCTTCAGCTTCTAAAACATATTGGATGAACATGATGGGGAACACAAGCAAAGCACCAAATAAAAAAGTTTTAAAAACCATTGAGATGGGTTCTGACTCATATTGATCTTTTAAATAAAAGTAACTTAATAGTGCCAGTCCCGGCGCGATGCCAGCGGATAATATTCCCAGCATGAGCTGTCCTCTTTTCAATCT
This sequence comes from Cytobacillus sp. EB106-05-05-XG126, assembly GCF_058791715.1. Classification (NCBI taxonomy): domain Bacteria; kingdom Bacillati; phylum Bacillota; class Bacilli; order Caryophanales; family Bacillaceae; genus Cytobacillus; species Cytobacillus sp. EB106-05-05-XG126. Next base: position 78,240 of record NZ_JBYTDU010000007.1, read on the forward strand.
GTTTTCTTAATCGTATCATGATATAGTAAGAATTAAAATGATTATTCAAATATTGGAAAAGAAATATTTCGGTTCATATTTATTTTTCAAGGCGAAAATTGGGGGATTAACATGGAGAAAAAAAAGATACTTGTTTTACACACAGGAGGCACCATTTCAATGAGCGAGGATGCAGCAACAGGTGCCGTAAAACCAACAGATAATAATCCATTAACTGAAAAAACAAAGGAACTGCTGTCCCTTGCAGAATTACTGATTGAAGAGCCATTCCACCTTCCTTCACCGCATATTACGCCAAAGGAAATGCTTAAATTAAAGGAAATCATTGAAAACAGCCTTGCAAAGGATGAGATTAGCGGCGTAGTGATCACACATGGAACAGATACGTTAGAAGAGACAGCCTACTTTTTGGACTTAAGTGTGAAAACATCTCTTCCGATCGTTGTTACAGGTGCAATGAGATCGAGTAATGAAATCGGTTCAGACGGACTATACAACCTTATTTCTTCTATTCGTGTAGCTGCTTGTGAAGAAGCAAAAGACAAAGGAGTCCTTGTCGTTTTGAATGATGAAATCCATACAGCAGAAAATGTTACAAAAACACATACGAGTAATGTCTCTACTTTCCAGAGCCCTCAGTACGGGCCAATTGGAATAGTCACAAAGAGAGGTGTATTATTCCATAACGCGCCGACAAATAGAGAATACTACCCTTTGGATACAGTTGTAAAAAAAGTCACACTCATTAAAGCCTTCGCCGGAATGGATTCTTCTTTGCTTCATGCGATAGGGAATTTAGATTTCGATGGTGTTGTTATCGAAGCACTTGGACAAGGTAATCTGCCTCCAGCCACAATTGAGGGCATTAAAGCCCTTACAGAAAAAAACATTCCGATTATATTGGTTTCCCGCTGTTTCAATGGAATTGCTCAAGATGTTTATGGTTATGACGGAGGCGGAAAACATCTCAAGGACATGGGGGTAATATTTTCAAATGGGCTTAATGGACAAAAAGCCAGAATTAAACTGTTAATTGGACTGGAGACACAGCAAAATATCGAAGAGATTTTTCAAATATAATTAAAAGGCTGATCTGAAATGATCAGCCTTTTCTGTTTCCGCTCTCTTTTTCAATTATTGCTTTTGCTATTTGTCCGCCGTGAAATCTTCCATTTTCAATAAAAATTTCGTTGGCATTATTTCCGGCAGCTATCACACCTGCAATAAATATTCCAGGGACATTCGTTTCCATTGTTTCAGGGTTAAATTGAGGGCGCCCGGTTTCATCATTAATTTGAATCCCCATATTTCTTAAAAATCCGTGATCAGGATGATAGCCAGTCATGGCAAACACAAAATCGTTCTTAATGTCAAAGGCTTTACCATCCACTGTATATAATAGCTTATTTTCATTAATTTCTTTCACATGTGCATTGAACTCCATTTTAATGACGCCATTTCTCACTAAAGACTCAAACTCAGGCAGAATCCAGGGCTTTATGCTTGGTGAATATTCTGTTCCGCGATAGATCACCGTAACTCTTGCTCCTGCTTTTACCAGTTCGATTGCGGCATCAACGCTTGAGTTCTTCCCTCCGATAACTGCTACGTCTTTATCAAAAAATGGGTGAGCTTCTTTGAAATAGTGAAATACCTTTGAAAGATCCTCACCGGGAACTTCCATGTAATTGGGATTATCATAATAACCTGTAGCAATTATGACGTTATTGACTGTATAATCCCCCTTATCAGTTTGTACTTCAAATGCTTCGGAATGATTTTTTACTACATTTAGAACTTTTTCGTAAGCATTGATCTTAATGCCTTTCCTTTTCACCACTTCCCGGTAATACGTTAGCGCCTGGTTTCTCTTAGGCTTGTAATTTTCCGTTATGAAGGGCACCCCTCCGATTTCGAGCTTCTCACTTGTGCTGAAGAAAGTCTGGTGTGTTGGGTAGTTGTATATTGCATTTACGATATTGCCCTTTTCAATAACAAGGGGGGTTTTTCCAGCTTCCTGAAGGGCAATGGCAGCTGCCAGTCCGCAGGGCCCTCCCCCAACAATAATAGCGTCTATATTCAAAATTCTCACTCCTTAAATGCCAAAAACAAGTATTCCATGCTGCTGTTTATAAAAAATCTCCCATCAGTTTATGATAGGAGATTTTTTATGATTATTCAAATGTGAAGATTTACAGTTAAATCCATCCACGGAATCTTGAAGCTTCCGCCATTTTTCTGACACCTACCATGTAGGCAGCCAGACGCATATCTACACGGCGTGTTTGGGATGTCTGATAGATATTATCGAATGATTTAACCATGACTTTCTCAAGCTTTTCTTCTACTTCTTCTTCAGTCCAGTAATATCCCTGGTTATTTTGAACCCATTCGAAATAGGATACTGTTACACCGCCGGCAGAAGCCAGTACATCAGGGACAAGCAGGATTCCCCGCTCAGACAGAATCTGTGTTGCTTCCAAAGTAGTTGGCCCGTTAGCCGCCTCCACTACAATGCCAGCTCTTATGTTATGTGCATTTTCTTCTGTTATCTGGTTTTCTATGGCTGCCGGGACCAGAATATCGCAATCAAGTTCAAGCAGCTCTTTATTTGAAATTGTATCATTAAACAATTTTGTCACAGTGCCAAAGCTGTCACGGCGATCCAAAAGGTAATCAATATCAAGGCCGTTTGGATCATATAAACCGCCATAAGCATCTGAAATACCAACAACCTTTGCACCTGCATCATGCATAAACTTTGAGAGGAAACTTCCAGCGTTTCCGAATCCCTGAACAACAACTCTTGCACCTTCAAGGTTAATGCCTTTTTTCTTGGCAGCTTCCCGAATGCAAATTGTAACCCCTTTAGCTGTTGCTGATTCCCGTCCATGTGAACCCCCAAGTACAAGTGGTTTACCGGTAATAAAGCCTGGGGAATTAAATTCATCAATCCGGCTGTATTCATCCATCATCCATGCCATGATCTGCGAGTTGGTAAATACATCAGGCGCAGGAATATCCTTAGTAGGTCCTACAATTTGACTGATTGCCCGAACATATCCGCGGCTTAGCCGCTCTAACTCACCGAAGGACATATCGCGCGGGTCACAAACGATTCCGCCTTTACCTCCGCCATATGGAAGATCTACAATTCCGCATTTCAAGCTCATCCAAATCGACAGTGCTTTTACTTCCTTTTCAGTTACATTCGGGTGAAAACGAATACCGCCTTTAGTAGGACCAACAGCATCATTATGCTGGGCCCGGTAGCCAGTAAAGACTTTTACTGTTCCGTCATCCATCCGTACAGGAATTTTCACTGTCATCATACGAATTGGCTCTTTAAGAAGCTCATACACCTCATCGGAATAACCCAGCTTCCCTAAAGCCTTATGTATGACCGTTTGAGTCGACTTTAAAACGTCCAATTTTTCAGCTTTATTTGAATCAGTACCTTTCTCGGCTACCATTTGTAAACCTCCTAGAAAAATCACTTTCATTAGTTGTCCGCTTCCATGGAATAGTATACACCTTTGCCTAATTTATGCAAGAAGAATAATGCGGTTTTCCTCATTTTTTGATATTTTTGTGAAAACGCTGTCAGCGTTGGTATTAAAGGGAATTTTCTGTTTACTCCCAGTACTCCTTTTCCCGCTGAAGGGCAAAAGAAACCTCCTGTTTCCTTTTGTAAAGTAACATCTTTATATATGATATTATTGCAGCTGTTTGACTATATTTGGTTTACCCAATTTTTATATAATTCATGAGCTATTAATCCAGATTCGTTGCTGGATGCAGCGAATGCATATTGCAAAAGAGTAACCTGCATAAAAAAAAGAGGTTGGATCCCCTCTTTACATTATGAGAAATATTCCACCAGCGTTTTTACTGCATTGGCTTCGATCAGCACTTTCCCATATTCCTGAATAACGTGAATGCTGGTAAAAGCCGAATCACCGTACTCAGCTAATATGGCAATTACCCGGTGAATATTCCCCCCCTCCAAATCTGCTGCATGATAAAAATATTTTTCTTTATAAAAGTATAGGCTTCCTTCCTCAATCTGCACGCTGTTCAGACTTTTTGCCATTTGAATTACATGTTCAAAATCCAGGAATTCGAATAATATATCTTCACTGCCATCAACAGTTACCTGCATTTCAATAAAACCATCCTCAAGGAGCTCTTCATCCATCTGCTCCTCCATCGTAACAATCATCACCATTCCCTGTGCCTGCATGGAGAATATTTCCACTGCTACTGACCCATGAATGTCTACACCGAATTCTTCACTTGCTTCTTCCAGCATTTCATGAAAAAGCTGATGCCATTTTAATGAATCCTTCAAGACATCTTCCTTAGTCAGTCCCCTATCATTCAAGTCATCTAAAGTGAGAAAGATTTTGATTTTATTATAATTCAAACGTTCTAAGCGCATGATAAGCCCCCTGACCTGAACCAACTCTTTGGTTTAGTGTATGATATATTGCTTAGTTTGTGAGTCGTCTTTTTTTCTGTGACTAAAAAAAGAAAAGACCCGGCAATTAACCGCCAGATCTATTGTTTAAAGGAGCCGTTCTTTAATCCATTCTTCCCATTCTTGGGGAGAACTTCCGGGTATAAACTGTTCATACTTCATTTTTTCTTCATTGCTTAGGGAATCAATGCCGAATCCCCCAATGCCTACATGGAGGTTTCCATAAGTCCCGGTAAGTCTCTCTGAAAGTTTAAGGGTTTCCGGCACGTTTGCCTTCATTGTACACGACAGAAATAAAAACTTGGGTTTAACCACTCCAATTACAGTGTCAATATCTTCATCAGCAATGCTTGTCCCAAGGTAAACAACCTCAAATCCTCTTCTCCGCAGAAATAACGTAAAAATTAAAAGTCCTAATTCGTGAGCTTCTCCAGGCCCGCAAACTGCGACCACCTTTGGCAGAACCCCGTTATGCGGAAATGAATGCAGAATCATCCCTATTCTTGACCTTAATATGGAAGAGGCAAAGTGCTCATGAGCAGTGGTAATTTTCCCATCCTCCCATAGATGTCCAATTTTCACTAAAAGAGAGCCTAGTATATCAATTAGGACTTTATCTATTGTGTAAAAACTAAAAGCCTGATTAATCAAATCATGCGCTTTCGATTCATTAAATTGAAGGAGAGCTTCAAGAAGCTCATTGGCGAGGGCACCCGACCGGTCTCCTTCCTTATCCACCTGAAGCGGCTCGGCATTTAATTCCTTATTCTCAAGAAGGGAAACAGCCTGGCTGATGGAAAAGCCCTGATCTACTTTCATGATCAGCCATTTTAGTATTTTGATATGCTCTTCGGTGTATAGTCTATGGCCTGATTCATTTCTCTTTGGAGCAACGATTTGATACCGCCTTTCCCACGCCCTTAAGGTTCCTGGCTGAATACCGAGCATCTTAGAAACAGCCTTAATATTATATTTACCTTCTTCAGTTGCCATGCTCAGCCCTCCCTTCAATGCTAATTAGCAAATATCGCTGGACAGCGATTAAATTTCAGAACTTATACCTACTTAAAAAGTATAAAAACAACAGTAAGTATTGTAAAATCTGGATGTGTTTTCATTTTGAAGCTAAGATATCAGCTTTTTTTAAGGTGATGAAGTGAGTTTCAGACTTTGCTCCCAGCCTTAAAGGCACTCCAGTCGTTCCATAGCCGTTGCTGATCAGAATTGTTGTTTGCGGCAGCACTTTTATCCGTCCCTTTTCATAAGGGCTATAACCCAAAATATGTATTTGTCCGCCATGCGTATGCCCGCTTAAGACAAGGTGAATATTTTGTTCTTTTTCTATACTATTAATGATTCGTGGATCATGGCTGACGAGAACCCTAAATCCGTCAGAGCCTGCATCCTCAAGTGCAAGGTCGAGCCGATCCCTCTCTTTGCTGAAATCATCTGTACCCAGCAGAATAAAACGCTCACCTTCCTCTGATTCAAAAGAGAGGGCAGTGTTATCTAGAATTTTAACTCCGCATTCGAGGAGGAGGGCGTCGAGCTGATGGTAATCAACTTCATAATCATTGTTCCCCCACACGAAATAGACAGGCCCGCATTCCTTCAAACCCAGCAGGTTTTTCCTTACTCTATCAAAAGGGATTCCTCTTTCCAAGAGATCGCCGCCGATAATCACCAGGTCAGGCTTCTTCTCTTTTATCTCCCCGATAATGGTTTCTGATACTGTCCTCCTATGAATATCAGAAATAAAAAAAAGCTTTATTTCACCAAAGGTTTCCGGAAATTCAGGAAAAGAAAGCTCTTTATATATAATTCTATCTGCAAATGCCTCCCTAAGCATAAACAATAGTAAACCCGCAACGCCAATTAAGGCTAAAGCTATTAAGTATATCATAAATCCTCCTGCCATAAATTTCCTTTACTCAGTCTCCAGCAAAATTGATTTTCTTGAAATCTAAAGAAATAATACCATAGATTGCCGAAAAACAGAAAAGGACAAACGCTTCCCATGGCGAAAGGACTGATAAAGTAAAAAAGCATCCCATCAGCAATAAGATCAGAACAGTCCCAAATAAAGCATTGCTTTCTTTCAATGACTTGAAATTTTTAAAAACTCCTGCAGCCCATTCGATGATCATCCTAATGATTTCTGCGTTGGCAATAAAGGAGATAAGAAAAAAAGTCATTCCCAGGACAAAGCCTGCCGGCTCGAGCACAAAAATAACAATCATATCTGAAATGCCCATGGGAATAGACACCGGAAAAAGTTTAATATATAAAATGCCGCCAATAAAGCCTGTCACCAGCTTCAGCAAAATAATAAACAATAAAAATCCCTCCCATACAGAGTGTATGAGAAGGATTTATTTTGTTGACTATATATACATTAATCTTCAGTAATATCCAGAACACGGAAACCTGATTTTTCAAGCCGGCTGATGAACTTATCCATATTATCATTTTTCTCTACTTTCATCACGATGCGGCGGACCAGCTTGTCTGTTTCATCAAAAGTAACAAGGGATATGATGTGTTCATGGAAATAATGGGCGATTTCGGCCAAACGGGCAATTCGCCCCTCCGCTTCCACAGAGGTAAACGCAATCCTGACACCGGGTTTATTCGTCCCAAAGGCAGATTGAAATTGAGCCAGAACATCAAAGCGGGTAACGATGCCCAGAAATTTACGGTTTTCGCCCAAAACAGCAAGTAAAGGAAAATCCTTTAAATCCAGCAGTGTTTTTTCAAAAATTTCATTCCCCTGTAAATATTGTTCCTGATGTGTGGCAATATCTTTTACGAGTGTTCCTCCAAGAAACTCTTCCTTTGATTTTCCTGACAAAAAGAAGTTCTCATATATTCCATATCTGGTAATTATGCCGGCATATTGATCGCCGTCCAACACAGGAAGTCCATCAATCTGGTTGTCCTCAAGCAAATCCAGAGCATCTTTCAATGCTTCATCCTGTCTGATCGTTTTACAGTTATGTTTAGGGATCATAATACTTTTCACAAACATTGCCATCACCTCAAGAATAATATTAATTAGACCTAACATTTAATTCGCCATTTATTCAACTTTCCCCTCTTTTTATTGGAGTAAACGATCATAAAATCACTGTGCTTTTCATAAGTTTCAATGACGCATAAAAAGGAGGGATTATGATGAATACACTCCGCAAGACCTGGCACCCATATGTTAGCCCCTTTGACCCCTGCACTCCTATAAAGGTCAAAACTTATTCCACACCTCCAAACCTTTATATGGGTTTTCAGCCGCCAGGACTGGAACAATTTACACCAATGCAGGCCTTAAAAACAGGAACTCTGTGGAAGGCTTTCTATGATCCATGGTACAGTCCCTATGAAAAATCCAGGGAGGGACAGCAGTAATGAAACAATTACCCGCAGATTACTACCAGCTTCTTGAACAGCTTCAGGCTGTGGACTTTGTTCTTGTTGAGCTGACTTTATACCTTGATACGCACAATAATGATACAGAAGCCATTAAGCAATTCAACCATTATGCAAAAGAACGGAAAAAACTGAGAAATGCCATTGAAAGCAAATATGGTCCATTAATGCAATTTGGCCACAGCTATTCGGGACAGCCATGGAATTGGGATGATCCCCCGTGGCCATGGCAGGTATAGTTGATTTTCAGGCGCCTTCTTCATGGGGAGGCGCTCAAGACTTACTAACGGACTTCCAAAGGAGGCTGAGAATAAAATGTGGGTTTATGAAAAAAAACTGCAATACCCGGTGAAGGTAAGCACTTGCAATCCTAAGCTGGCAAAGTATCTAATAGAACAATATGGGGGAGCGGACGGTGAACTTGCTGCCGCACTAAGATATTTGAATCAGCGTTATACTATACCGGATAAGGTCATCGGACTACTTACAGATATAGGAACAGAGGAGTTTGCACATCTGGAAATGATTGCGACAATGATTTACAAATTAACGAAGGATGCTACACCTGATCAAATGAAGGCTGCCGGCCTGGATGCCCATTATGCTAACCATGATAATGCTCTGTTTTATCATAATGCTGCAGGTGTGCCGTGGACAGCTTCTTATATCCAGGCAAAAGGCGATCCAATAGCAGATTTATACGAAGATATCGCCGCAGAAGAGAAAGCAAGGGCAACCTATCAGTGGATTATAAATTTGAGTGATGATCCGGATCTAAATGACGGACTCCGGTTTTTAAGAGAAAGAGAGATCATCCATTCACAGCGCTTCAGAGAAGCCGTTGAGATTCTAAAGGAAGAACGGGATAAAAAGAAATTCTTCTAAATACTTAACAAAAAGAAGCAGGCAGGCTGCTTCTTTTTCCATTTGGTTTATTTTTCATTTGTTTTCATGATAAAGGTTTATATCATAATTTTTTTTCATCATTTCGAAAACGTTATGGCGATTTTTCCATTCATCTTCTTTTTTCCAGAGATCTTTGCTCTTATCAATTATTTCACACCTTAGTGCATGAAATTCTTTTTCTGCTTTTTCTCTTTTTTCTCTCAGAAGATTCATAAACCCATAAAGGCCAACCGTAAAAACAAGCAAATAGAAATTTTCAGTCTGATTGACAAAAGCCGAAAACATCGATGCAAACGAGTAAGAGTAAGGCTGCATAACACTTTTATAAAGATAAAAAAAGAATAAAAAGGATATAAAAACGGTCGCCCACATGGCAATCAAATGCCAGGACTTGAATCGATCAAACTTTTGTTTTCTCTCCACAACTTTCTCTAGCATTTTTCTTGTTGCCTGGTCTGTACGTTCGTCAAGCATTCTAATCGGCGATTCCAAAAACGCTCCCTCCCTTTCATAATAATGTATGAGCTTGTACATTATTCTATGACTGGGAGAGAAGACAGCAAATGGTCTTAGACTCGTTTATTGCTCAAGCGGAATTTTTAATACCTGGCCCGTTTGTATTTCATTTGACGGCAAATTGTTGGCTTGCTTTATTATTTCAATTCCGGATTGGGATTTATAATAGGTCATGGCAATTCGAAAGATTGTTTCCTTTGGTTTAACCGTATGGTAGACAACTTTGCCTTCCTTATTTAATTCTTCTTGTGTCCCGGCAGTTTTCGACGAGTCTGTACGATCAGAAGCTGTTTGCCGGGCCTGCTTTTCAGAAGCGGATTCAGAACCTTTATCTTCTTCATCAGGCTTTTGTGGAGTCTGTTTTTCCTGCTGGTCGCTGGCATCATCTTTCTCTTGTGACTCTTCAGCTTTCTTAGTTTTTTCAGGTTTCTCAGCTTGTTCAGGTTTCTCAGTTTCCTGCTCTTCTCTTGCTTCTATGGTCGTCCCTTCACCTTCATCATTTGTGGCAAAAACGACCGTTTCAGAACCTATTTCTTCAGATTCTGCATTTAACCCGGTATTAATGCTCTTATCACTGCTTACATATTGATAAATGCTGAAAATAGTAATCGGGAGCAGGATAAAAAATAAAGCCAGCAAGCGAATAACAGGGTATTTAACTCTCCATTTATTTTTTTTTCTTTTTTCCTGATGTATACGGCTCCGCGGCGGCAAAGCGGATTTTTGCACGCTGTCTCCCGTCTCCTGTTTTCTGTCAATCCTCTTGCGGAGTCTTTCAGCCTGATCTCTATATGGGTCTTCTTTACTCATGTTTCATCCCTTCCTGTAAAAAAAATCATAAGAAGTTTATTTGACGCTGCTGTTATCTACTTTGTTCATTGCCTTTTCCTCTTTAGATTTTTTCAGGTACCGTTTTCGAATAAGAATACCCAGAAGAAAATCAATCAGAAAATGCATAACAATCGTAACAAGCAAATTATTGGATATATGATAAATATAACCTATAAAAAAGCTTAATGTAATAATATTTACAAACAAAAACCAATTAAAAAGATATCGATAATGAACAAGTGCAAAAATAAGACTAGAAATTGCCAGTCCAAAATGGGTCTGAATGACACCTCTGAACAAAAGTTCTTCGCTTATTGCCACCACTGCTGCAATAAAAGCAATATGAAGAATATGGCGGTTTTGAAAGATTTTCTTATTTAACCCTCCGTCATCATACATTTCCTCAGGGAGGAGCTTCATCAAGACAATATCAATCAGGACAACAGTCAATCCCGCCGCTGCCCCAATGACAAGAATATTAATATCATCAAGTACAAAAAGAGCCTGGAATTCCTTAAAGCTGTTAAATAATATAATACTAAAGATGAAAGCAATGGCTAAAATAAGCACCTGAGTAAGATAAAGATGGAATAATAGCTCCTTGTCTGTTAATTCCTTAATGATGTCCTCGTATTTTTTTTTCAATCCGGTTCACTCACTTGGAATCAGGAGATATTCTAAATGATTTTTCCAATCATAAATCATACTATCCTGATTATCTGATTTTGTGTTTCTTATGAATTCATCAAATTGCAAACCGCATATATCACAGCAGTATTGGACCAGGGTATTTTTTTCCTCATCAAAAAAGGAAAGTATATTTTCTCTCCGGCAATTTTTATTGTGTATCCACCTATACACTTCCTCAATGCTATTTCTTTTCAATTTGATTCTGCCTTCGCAGTACCCATTCATTTCCTGCAGAATCCTTTTATACCCCAGTCCAGATTTGGCTTTCCGTTCAAAAAAATCGTAAAATATTCTCCACTGAATTTCTGTTAAACCGGAACACTGTTTAATTTGTTCTTCATAAGCACTGATATTCGTGATCGCATTCGGGTTTTCTTCCATCCAGCCGCTGATCCAATCAATTTGAGACTTGTCAGGAAATTCATTTTCTGCAATTTGTATGGGAAGCTGCTCATCACCGGGTGTATAGAGCATAATAGCTATACTTTGTTTTCCATCTCTTCCTGCCCGCCCAATTTCCTGCAAATAAGATTCAATCTGAAGAGGCATATGAAAGTGTATCACATACCGGATATTTTCTTTATTAATGCCCATGCCAAAGGCACTTGTAGCGCAAATAAGATCGAGCTGCCCATGGATAAACTGCTGCTGCACAAGGATGCGGCTTTCCTGGTCCATTCCCCCATGATAAGCCATCACTCTTTTAGCTCCATTTACTCTCAGCATATCGGCTGTTTGTTCTGCCATTTTTTTGCTGGAAAAATATATAATGCCAGGACCCTCAAGGCTCTCAGCAAGCTCCACAAGCCTCTTTGTTTTTACACGGAAATTTTCTGCCTTTTCTACAGTTAGTGCTATATTAGGACGGTCAACCGAATAAATAATTTCGCTGCAGTCCAGTATGCCGAGTGACTTTTTTATATCTGATTTAACCTCATGCGTAGCTGTGGCAGTTAAAGCAAGTGTAACCGGGTTCCCTACCTTGTGTCTCACTTCGCCAAGCTTTAAATAATCAGGCCTGAAATCATATCCCCATTGGGAGATACAATGTGCTTCATCAACAACAAATAAAGCGATGCGCAATTTTTTCAACTGAGTTTGTACTGATTCAAAATAAAGCATTTCGGGTGAAATAAAGATAAACTTATACTGATCCAGATTAGTTAATGCCTGCTTTTTTTCAGAACGGGATAGAAAAGAATTGAATGCTATCACCTTTTTTTCTCCATTCATCATGAGCTGTTCTGCCTGATCCTGCATCAGGGACAGCAAAGGAGAAATAATAATTACCTGGCCTTCAATCATATATCCCGGCAGCTGATAACAAAGGGATTTACCTGTACCTGTAGGCAGCATGGCAACAGTATTCCTGCCTGCGAGCACGGATTCAATGATTTCCTTTTGTCCAGGTCTGAAGGCAGAATATCCAAATTTTCTTTCCAATAGTTCGTCCAATCTCATTGTCCCTCTCCAAGCTTTGCCATTACTAATCTGATTTCAAAATAATCGGATTCAGGCACTATTTGACGTATTTGCTTTAATTGCATTGAATCAGCACGATTGGCTGCATGAAGGATCAGCTTCTGTTTTTCCTCGGAGACATAACGTGTGATATTAAAGCAGCTGTCGTTTAATGCTACTTCCACAATATGATCCTCAATTGTACTTTTTTTCAATCTTCTCATTTTAGCTATATCATCCAAATCCAGTCCCTGTTTTAACATTGTGTAAGTCTTTTGGGCAGACAATGTTAGCTGAACTTCATTTCCTGCATCGCTAACGATCTTATTGATAAGCGGATATTCGGCAGAATTATCTCTTCCGCTTGCCAGTATATGATGAATAGCCCCAAGGAACTGATGGTGGTAATAATCCTGGCTGATTCCAAGCTGTTCAGAAGCCTGAACAGCTGTGAGGCCAATACGGTTATAGCCTGTCAGCCTCAATGTAAGCACAGCAGGATTAATATTATTCAGATCTTCAAGGCACTGACCAAGTTCCTTGTACAGCATAACCCCAACTTCACCGCGGGAAAATCCAGATTTCCCCAGAAAGTCTTTCAGCCATTCATGAATATCTCTTTTTCTTTGGATAGGAAGGTACTTTACATTGTTATTATTTAAGTGGGATATTACCTGAATTAAAAGTGTAATCCTCTCCCAAAACAATTCACCTGTACTATGATACAGCCATCCGTTTAATGATGAAGGTATTGGACATTCTAAAAGAGATCTTTCGAGCTCTTTCTTCCCTTCTTCAGTTAAAATGTAATGCTTTTCATCAATGGCAGTCATCCAGCTGCTGCTTAGGATTTCTTCTGCAAGATGGTCCAGTACTCCCCTGCTTAAATTTCCAAATGTACGAAAAAACGGGGTTAGTTGAAATAGATGAGCATCTTGGATGGTCTGGGAAGACTTTTTTCCATTAAGCAAATGTAAAATGGAATATATAGTTCTTTGTCCCTGCAACTCGTTAACACAGTACATTATTACAGATTTCAAATAAGCTCTTTGCATTATGTTCACCTTACGGCTTAAGATTTTTTATTTTTTCATTACCTTCTTTTTCTTACTTCTATTTTATCATGAAAGAAATCGGCAGGCCGTTTTAATTATTTCTAACAGGGTAAATTATGCCTAAACCCTTATGTGATAAGCATTCTCAATACATTTTCTATTGAAAAGTTGAACATACAGTTTTACAATAGGATGTGAGGAATGTGTTACCATCATCTTGATGGGAGATTAATTGTTTAATTCTTGGGAGGTTTTTTTCATGGCAAAGTATACAATTGTTGACAAAGAAACATGCATTGCATGTGGAGCTTGCGGCGCAGCTGCACCGGACATTTATGATTACGATGATGAAGGCATCGCATTTGTTACCCTTGATGATAACCAGGGTATCGTTGAGATTCCAGATGTATTGATGGACGATATGATGGATGCATTCGAAGGCTGCCCAACCGATTCAATCAAAGTTGCTGATGACGCTTTTGATGGCGACCCGCTTAAATACGAATAATCCCTCAGCCATACTCTAATCTTTGTTAAGCTACTGCTCCCTTTCAACTAGAAAGGGAGTTTTTTGGCTTACAAATTGAAAAAGCAGCGGAACATTTGCCGCTGCTTTAAATTTATATATTCATTATGCTGCACTTTTTAATACAGCCTGCTTTTCTACCCAGGTTCTCATGCGTGTAAAAATGAGCATGAAAACAATTGAAATAATAATTCCTTTTAGAATATTGAATGGCAATATCCCTGTAACAATCATTGTTCTCATTTCAGGCGCTGACATTGCCGGGAAATTCAGGAAGAATGTATATGCCGGCAGAATGACAACGTAATTAAGCACACTCATAATAACAGCCATAACCATGGTGCCGATTACGAGCCCAAACGTCATGCCTTTTTTGGTCTTCAGCTTGCTGTATACATAATAAGTAGGCAAGACGAACAAAATGCCTGCCGCAAAGTTTGCAATATGTCCGACAGGTACCCCTGTTGCACTCCCAGTCATGAAGTAATCAAGAATATTTTTAATAAGCTCCACTAATATTCCTGCTGCCGGGCCAAAGATTAACGCTGCGATTAATGCAGGAATATCGCTGAAGTCAATCATCAAAAATTGCGGAAACGGCGGAATTGGAAAATTGAGCAGCATTAATACATAAGAGATGCTGCTTAGCATTCCGATGGCAACCATTGATTTGATATTAAGTTTTTTCAAGTTCCTCTCTCCTTTTTAGGACTATCTCTCCTATAGAAGAAAGGTTCGGCTAAGCAAATATCTTCGCAATAAATAACCCTCAAGCTAAAATAACTTGAGGGAGTGTTGCAAAGGCATGCTTAATAACGTTCAAAACCTGCATTTTTTGAACGTCTGCAGAACCTCCATCTTCTCCCATCCAGACTGTACTGTCGGCTTTGGAATCGCACCAAATCCTGCCCAATTAAATGCAAAGCGTTTTTCGACCAAAACGCTTCTCTCAGGCTCGCGGGCTTAGAGTTAAGATTAACCCATCACCGCCGGTCGGGAATTTCACCCTGCCCCGAAGATAGACCGTATTTATTTATACAGATTAATTATACTGAAAAAAAGTTATTCTGTGAAGGGATTTGTTTATCTGTATGGATTTGAAACATATATATATCCATGTCCATACCTATTAAAATGTTTCTGGATAATACAAAAAAGGGAGGCTCTGCCATCCCTTTTGCATTATCTAAGCGGATATTCCTTTCTTTCTCCTTTGGAAAAAGTCATGATGGACTCATATCCCACTTCTTTTGCAAGAGCAATTGCCTTATCAAAATCGGCACCTACATGTTCAGGAAAGTGCGCATCAGATGAAAGTACAATCGGGATATTTTTCTCATAGCATTTCTGCAGGAGCCTTTTGTCCGGGTATAGTTCACCGACTGGCTTTCGCAGACCGGCTGTGCTGATCTCTACACATGTCTTGGATTCTGCCAGTGCATTGGCTGCACGATCATACTGCTCCAGCAAAAACTCTTCGTCCTTAGGAACATATTTAAAGATTTTCACGAGGTCTAAATGGCCTACAATATCAAATAAATTGGATTGGGCCAGTGTGACCACTTGATCAAAATACTTCCTATATATCTCATAAAGATCCCGTTTATCCCATTCTTTTCTAAATTCAGCAAGATCTATGCCGAAATCTCCAACCCAATGTATGGATCCAATTACATAATCAAATGAGTAACTGTTAATAAACTTCGTCATTTCATCATGCTTGCCCGGCGTATAGTCCATTTCTATTGACATTTTCACATCTTTGTTATTACTCCACGCTTCTTGAAAAACATTCACATAGTCTTTCATATCATAAAATCGTCTTTCGTTTACCCATGGATTTTGCAGAATGTCTGCTGTCTGATAGAAATGATATGCATGTTCCGAAATCCCAAAAGATTCAATCCCTTTTTGGGCAGCAGCATCTGTGAATTTTTTTAAATAATCCAGGCTTAACGTGCCATTTTCAAGATGGTTATGATAGTCTGTAAGCATTTCTCTAACTCCCCCAGTTTTTTACCCATTATACTTTAAGGGAGTAAAGCGGTGCAATCATTTCTATTCTATTTTTTGTGAATGATTAGAATTTGTCCAATTTTGATAACATCTGAATTTGAATTGTTTAACTCTTTAATAGCTTCTGCTGTTGTATCATGCATTTTCGCTATAGAAGTTAATGTATCGCCTTGCTTAACAGTGTATTCACTAAATTTGCCGGGTTTTATCATCAGTTTTTGACCTGTAAGAATGTGATCAGGATTAATATTATTTAAACCGGCAATATCAACGGGCTGCAGATTATAGTGTGCAGCGATGGACCATAATGTTTCCCCGGTTTTAACTATATGGTAGGTTTCCCCGGAATCATTTGTTATTTGCCCAGAATTAAAATTAGACGGCCGGGCTGAAACTTCACGTGCGTTTTCAGTTCTTGCCGCTGCATTTACAGCTTGTCCAACTTCTCCCATGCCAAATGCCACAGAGGGATCCATTGCATTTATTTTATCAGCTGTCCATGCCTGCGCATGTATTTCAAAATGAAGATGGACTCCTGAAGAGTCACCCGTACTTCCCATCAATCCGATTTTCTGTCCGAGCGAAACTTTGTCGCCTTCAGCAGATAATCGTTTATTCAGATGGGCGTATACTGTTTCGGTTTGGTTGTTATGTTTAATAAATATTACATTTCCGTATGTTTGAGAGTAATACGACCTGGACACAATTCCAGCGTCAGCGGCATAAACCGGAGAACCGGAATCTCCGGCAATATCAATGCCCTTATGCTGACCACTTCTTGTACCATACGTGTCCGTAATTACACCATCTGCCGGCCATACCCAATGCTCTGTCAACTCAGAAATTTTTGGCTCAGCAGCTTTAGAATGCTTCCCTCCCAGAAATAGCAGACTCACACAAAGAGCCATTATTCCTGCGATAAAGAAACGCCTTATGTAATCCTTCATTCTTTTCCTCCTATGATGTCAGCTGAAATATCCGTCGAGCGCTTTCTATCCGCACTCTCTTTCACCCTATGACAGCTTGTACTCTTTTAGAACAATTAATAATGAAGCTCATAAAAGCACAGTGATTAGTATTCTTCCAGCAGCAAGGTTTTTATGCAGATATGGAGGAACTTTATCCTAAAATGGAAAAGACGGCCACATAGGGCCGCCTTTCTAATTTGGCAAATCTCGTTTATTAGCTGCTACAGGTACCTTTAATTCCTCAGTAAGATCAAACTTGCCTATTTTATCAACATCTGCATTTTCTAATTTGACCGTGTCGAAATCAAAGTCTTTTGCCGTAAGAAGGATTGCTTCGATCGCATGAAGTGTTGGTGCATTATCGATTATTTCTGATTCATTATTAAAACGGATTTTGAGTTTGCCATCCTTTATTTCTTCTATTTCAAAATCAACATCATCCGGTATGGATGCCTGTAAATTATTTTCAGTCCTATTTTGTTTCATGGCTTTCAGAGCATCTTTTACCGAATTGAGCTCTTCTCTTAACGGCACCAGGAATGGTGTTGAATCCGCACCATTAGGATATAAGAAATAATAAATTAAGTTACCATTGCTATTTTCCGGTATAAATTCGTCTCTATATCCATAATGGCCGAACTCAATGCCGACTTTCCCTTCCGTTCTGAGGTTAATCTTTTCTATATCTAAATTGTTCATGATATTCGCCAAAACCTTCTCTAAAAGTAACTCTGAGGTGGAGGAAATACTATATGGGTGATCCGCCGGCACATCAACTGTCAGGATGTTATTTTCCTGGTCATGAGTTAAATTTGCTTTTAAGGGATAGTAATCATCTAAACCCCATGCATCTTCAGTAAGTTTGCTCATCGTGTCTTCAAACAGAGCAAATTTCGTCCTGGCCGGGTCATTATCAACCAGAACGCTGACAGGTACAATATTTTGAGCTTCCTTATCCGGAATTGCATAGGTTAGGACTTCTTTTCCTGCCAAGTCTTCTTCATAAACGGCAGTAGGGCTTGCTTCGGATGAAACAGACTTCATGCTTATATCATTGCTAGATTCTTTTTCCGGGTCACCGGAAAGCTGCGCATGATCCTCTTGTGGATCTGCTTCTTTTGCAAGAGGTTCCGGGTCTGAATCTTCGTCTTTGGCTTCCGATATACTGTAATTGTCACCGGTTATTTGTTCAGATGATTGTGTCTGATCTGATTGAATTTCGACTTGATTATCAGCAGACTCCTGCCAATTCATAAGGTTCGGGGCAAGAATGAAAAGCAGGAGCAATGCAGCAGCCGCTGCTGCAGCAGGCATGACCCATGTTCTTTTCTTTTGTTTGCCCATCTTGATTTGTATGGTTTGATAGATTTCTTTCGGGTCTCGACTATCTTTTATCTTAGGCATCTGGCTCAGCAATTCCTGAAGCTGCTCATCGCTCCATTTTGATTCCTTCATTATCCAATCCCTCCTTTGCCTTAAAATGTTCCATATGATTTTTCAACACCTTTAACGCACGGTGCTGTGTTGTCTTTACCTTACTTTCCGTCCAGCCAAGTGAATCAGCTGTTTCTGTAATGGTGAGTTCATGTATATATCTCATAATAATGACTAGCCTCTGGTCAATGGTGCATAAATCCAGACAGCGATAGATCATCTGGATTTCTTCCCGTTGAACAGCAATTTCATCAGGCAAGGGGAGTTCATCCTTTACCTGCTGAGTTGACCAGTCAAATTTCTCCATAATCTTTTGTTTCCAGCCCTTTTGCTTGCGAAAGGAATCAATGGCAACATTCCGCGCAATTGAAAAGAGCCATGTTTTTTCGCTGCTTTTCCCTTCAAATCTTTCATATGACTTTAATACTCTTATATAGACTTCCTGGACTAAATCCTCAGCCAGTTCCTTGTTTTTGACCATATAAAAAAGAAATTGAAAAACGTCCTGATGGTATTTTTTATAAAGTTCATCAAAAACGGAGTCCATGAATTCCCCTCCCCGTTCAATAAAATAGTCGTTCTCTCTCTAAAAAAAGTTACAGTTTTACTATATTATTATTGTGCAGAAAAGCGCAAGAGCCTGTTTAGGTGGAGGATTACTCCCTTCCTGCAGATACGAATGGCCAATGCCTTTTCATTATAATTCAAAAAGAAAGGGAAGGAAATTCTTGCATCTCCTTCCCCGGCCTATAATTAATTGTTTCCCGTGTATCAAGAACAATCGCCACAATTCCCGTCTTTATCCGTCATTTCGAGGGATAAATATTGAAAATGTCGTACCATGTCCGGTCTTGCTTTGAACGGTAATATGACCTTTATGAGCTTCAATAATATTTTTGGCAATGGCTAGTCCAAGGCCAGTTCCGGAGCGGCCCCGTGTCCTTGCTTTGTCAGCTTTGTAAAAACGCTCAAATACAAAGGGCAGGTCTTCTTCAGGGATTCCCGAGCCAGAATCTTTCACTTCGATAAGCAATCCCCGTTCATCACTCCGTTCGATAACTTTAACCTCTCCGTTATGGGGGGTATGCCGGATGGCATTATCAATCAGATTGGTCATAACCTGTTCTATTCTGTCCGGATCAAATTGAATAGATAAATTTTTGCTTTGCAAATCATGTTCCAGGTTAATTTCCTTCTCTTTTGCGAGCCCCTGAAATTTCCTGGTGATTCTTTGCAGAAAGGAGTTTACATCAGTTTCTTCCATTGTCAGCTGAATATGCCCAGCTTCCATTCTGGCAAGATCAAGCAATTCGTTCACAAGCCGGCCCATTCTAAGGGATTCATCATAAATGACACTTGCCATCTCTTTTTTCTCTTCATCCGTTCCGGCAATATCATCGACGATCGCTTCACTATATCCTTGCATCATCGAAATTGGTGTTCTTAATTCATGAGAAACATTAGCTATAAAATCGTTGCGGAGCTTATCAAGCTTACGCTCCTCCGTCATATCCCTGATAACTGCAACCGCTCCCCTAATATATTTATTATTATAAAGAGGGCTGACGATTATCACCCATGAACGTCCCTGTATTGGGATTTCACCAATCTGTTCCTTCTCAGTATTAACAGCAAGCTGGAAGAGCTCCATCACTTTGGAAGGGACTTCCTCTGTATTATTCTCGATGTCATCCAGCTCATAAAACCAGCTTTGCAGAAAACGCTCTGCAGGAGGATTGGTGATCAGGATCGTTCCATCCCGGTTGAAGGTGATTACCCCATCAGCCATCCCGCTTAAAATGCTTGCCAGCTGTTCTTTTTCCTGGCTTAAGGCATTCATATTAAATTTCAGCTGTCTGCCCATTTGATTAAAAGCCATGGCTAATTCGCCAACCTCATCATTAGTCAGAATCGGAACTTTTGTATCAAATTTACCTCTTGCTACCTCAAAGGCAGCTTCTTTCATTTTTCTCAGCGGAGCATTGATTCTTGTCGATAAGAAAAAAGCAAAGATGGTTGTTAAAATGATGGCTACACCCGCAGCCAGCAAAATAAACTTTGTGGTTGAACGCAATGTTTCATGCATTACCTCAATGGACTGATAAATAAAAACGGCTCCATTGCTGCCGTCACCTTCAAGCGGGACTCCAATGATTAGAATTTTGCTGTCGTCATCTGCAGATACGTCTGTATACTCCGGATTAACGGATGTTACTTTTTTTACAGTCTTGTCTTTCGTAAGAACTTCTTTTAAATCATCTTCCTCGGTGAGGTAGGAAATGGGCAGTTTTAATGAATCTGTATGGTTTGGAGAATAGTAGTACTCTTTCGGCGAGTTAATAATGACTACTTTTGTAACATCATCGACAAGCTCCCAGGAAATCTCCAAACCGACATCACGATTATGTTCTTTTAAAATTCTGGTTATTTTATGGGCAGTATTCGATAATCCTTTTTCTGTTTCATTTATATGGTAATTCTCAAAAAATTCAAGCAGCATAACTGTTAAAATCAGCAGTACAAAGGAAACTAATAAAAGAATTGTGCCCCAAAGCTTTCCGGCAACACTCCTAAAGAGCATCATTCATTAATAACCTCAAACTTGTAGCCCACTCCCCAAACGGTGACAATCATTCTGGCAGCCTGCTCAGAAACTTTATTCAGTTTTTCACGCAAGCGCTTCACATGAGTATCAACTGTTCTCAAATCTCCAAAAAATTCATAATGCCATACTTCTTTAAGCAGATGCTCCCTGTCAAACACCTTATCGGGCGCCTTTGCCAGGAAATAAAGGAGTTCATATTCCTTTGGCGTCAAACTGACTTCTTTTCCATCAGCCAATACTTTGTGAGCATCATTATCGATCGTTAGATGAGGAAATACGATTACATCTTTTGCTGTTGTTTCTGTCTGCAGGTAAGTAGTTTTAGAAGATCTGCGCAATAAAGCCTTAACACGCAGCACAACTTCCCTAGGACTGAAAGGCTTTACGATATAATCATCAGTGCCGACTTCAAAGCCCTGTACGCGATTAACTTCTTCCCCTTTAGCTGTAAGCATGATCACGGGAGTAGCTTTTTTTTCTCTCAGTTCTCTGCAGACTTCTATACCGTCTTTGCCGGGCATCATTAAATCCAATAGGATAACATCATAATCATTTGCCAGGGCTTTTGACAAAGCCTGGTTTCCATTCTCTGCTTCATCAATTGAAAAATTTTCACGCTCAAGGTACATCTTCAATAATCGGCGGATTCTTTCTTCATCATCCACTAGCAATATTTTCACTTGGTTTTCCATTTTCAAGTCCCCCTAACGTCAATAGAATTGGCTCTTTTCAAAATTCATTTTTGCTAAAGGATTCTGCCCGTTGATTTCCGCTGCAGGCACTCAAGCTTTCCCACGGGGCTACCGGGAGCCTCCTCGACGCTCTGCGTCTGCGGGGTCTCTTCCTGGTACGATACTCCCGTAGGCTCCAATCAACTCAGCGGTGAAATATAGTATACAAAGCAGAAAAACACTAAATTTTACAAGATTAAAATCTTTAATTAAAGCCTTCACTATTGTGAAGTGAAGGCTTGTATGATTAATATCAGGAATATTATCTTTGAATTTTGGGAACGGTCTAGCTCCAGCGCCTACCCCCTCGAGGTCACAAGCCAATCCTTCCAAAAAGGCAAAGAACGCCTTTCCGGAAGGCTCGTCTTGTGCTGGTCGGGGGTGAGCAAGGCGCCTCCGCTTTTCTTGTTATGATCCAGCGTAGGAGTGCAATCCGGCAATGACCAGGTTTACCGCAACCAGATTAAACATAATAATGATAAATCCGATTACAGCGAGCCATGCAGACTTTTCGCCATGCCAGCCCTTTGAAAGGCGAAGGTGCAGGTAGGCAGCGTAAAATAGGAAGGTGATGAGAGCCCATACTTCCTTTGGATCCCATCCCCAGAAACGGGTCCAGGCAATTTGTGCCCATATCATGGCAAAAATCAAAGCTCCTAGTGTAAAGACCGGAAATCCTATTAATACTGAACGGTAAGCGATCTCGTCAACCAAATCAAGATTAATATTTTTGGCAAGCGGCTGAAGTGCTGCTCCCACCCTTTTGCGGAGAATCAATCTTAAAGCAAGATATAGAAGAACACCTGAAGCCAAAGACCATATAACGGTATTTAATTTTTTTGCATTAATAATTGCAGGCATTTCCGCCAGCGGTTCAAATTTACCTTCCGTAATCAGCTGACCGTCGTGAGGACCTGTTAAAGCAGGCATATGATATTCCAGAACATCTTCCTGACCGTTCTTATCAATCCAGTTAAATTCTGCTTTGTAGCCTGAAGCTGAGAAGCCTGAGCTTATAACAATAAACCCAAGTGTGCAAACCAGGCCAAACATAACGGCTTCAAGCCAGAATCTCTGTTTGCTTTGCTTAGTTTGATCCACTGATTTTACCAAATAAATTAATCCGGCAGCGAAGCTTACAGCCAAAATAGCCTGCCCAACTGCAGCTGTTGTAACGTGAATATGAAGCCAATCACTCTGCAGGGCGGGGATCAGCGGTGAAACTTCCCGCGGAAACATACTTGCATAAGCAATCATCAGTACCGCAACCGGGAGCGTAAAGACTCCTAAAATAGGTGTTTTATAAATTAAGTAAATCACTATAAAAGCACCAACAAGTGACATTCCAAAGAATGTTGTAAATTCGAAAAGGTTGCTGACAGGCGCATGCCCGGCTGCAATCCACCTTGTAATAAAGTAGCCAAGCTGTGCAGCAAACCCGATAATCGAGATCCATAATCCAATTGCTGCCCATCTGTTTGGCCCTTGTTTCGTTCTATTCTTATCCTTTATAGAGCCGGCAAAAAAGACAGTAGCAATTAAATAGAGGATAAAAGCTGTGTATAGTAAATTGCTGCTTATTGTAACCACTCAGATTCCTCCTTAGCCTTTCTTTTCACTTTGATTTTGCAGCTGATCTTCCGGCATCGTAATTCCGGTTCCATCCAATGCTGCTTCAATTTCCCTTTTTAGTCCATGCCAGTTTTTGTTAGTGTGTCCTGCTACCCACACCTCTCCATTCACACGGCGCAGCCAAACTCTCCGATGGTTCCAATAAGATCCCTGTGCAACACCTATCATGAAAATAACGCCGCCCAATGCGATAATCCATAATGTTAAATCTTTTCGGACGGTCAGGGCCGATACATTTTTAGTATCTATGCCTTTAAAGGCCATCTTGTATTCATTATCGCCGAATGGTTCAATAGTCTGTCTGATCGCAACAAAACTTATTTCGCCATCAGGCTTATCCGGAGTAAACATTTTAAAAACAAAGGCAGGATTATTTGGGATTCTGGACTTTGTAACAGGTTCTCCATTTTCATCAAATTCAAAATCGGGAAAATAGCTGACAACTTCTGCTTTATAGCCATTTCCAAGATCATATTCATCCTGTGGATGATTCAGGTCGACTGTTAAATCCCCGTATTCCTCACCCGTTTTTTTATTTGTAAGGGCAAATGACATTTTGTTAAGTTCATTAAGTTTATAATCTACTTGGTATAATGCAAAGTTCTCAAATTTCAGAGGTTTATTTACCTTAATTTCATAGTCCTTAACTTTCTTGAGATCAGCCTCTTCACCTGCAACAGTATCGCCCTGTTTTTTATAAAGAATGACATTGGACTGATAATTTTTAGCTACCATTCCTGCTTTGTCAATCGCTTCCCCAAACACTTCGTTATCTTTCTCTTTATCATACATTTCAAGGATGAAGCCATCATTTTTAAGGTAATATTCACCATTGGTTTCCGGAATTACCTTTGTTTCGCCTTCCCGGATCCAAAGAATTTTGTCAACATACATGCCCGGTACAAAACGGAGCATTCCTCCAATTAAAAATATGATAAGCCCCACATGGTTAACGTATGGGCCCCATCTTGAGAAACGTCCCTTTTCAGCAAGGATGTTTCCATTCTCTTCCCGGATGCTGTATTTCTTGGATTTTAATTTTTCTTTTGCCATTGTGAAGGCCTTATCAGTATCTTCAGGCTGTGAGGCACCAAAAACCCTCTGGCGCTGCAGATAGCTTTCATGACGGCTTACCTTCTGCTTTTTTAAAGCTCTATACAAAGGGACAACCCTATCCAGACTGCAGATTACAAGAGATATACCGATTGAGGCAATCAAAATCAAATACCACCATGAGCTGTATAGATTATGAAATCCAAGATCGTAGTATAATTTACCAATCCATCCATATTGATCTTCGTAATATTCTTCAGCAGGCATGATTGGCGGAATATACATTTCCTGAGGCAGTATAGTTCCAACGGCTGATGCTATCAGCGTTATTACGATCAGCCAGACTCCAACCTTAACAGATGAGAAGAAATTCCATATCTTATCAATTATCGTTTTATTATAGGTTTGCGAGCGGCGTGCACTGCCTTCATACCGCATATCGAGAAGTTTCTTGTCTTTTTCTTTTTCTTCCAATACCTTCCCGCACGACTCACATAGTATAGTACCTATGGGATTAACATGGCCGCAGTCGCATTTTACTTCTTTCATATATAAAACTCCCCGTAACTTATGGTTTAATCTGTTCCATATAGTTCTTGATCGTTTCTTCCGTCATCTCGCCTGTAATATACTTGACAACTTTTCCATCTTTATCAATGAGAAAAGTGGCAGGAAGAGGATTAATTCCGTAAGCAGATTGGACTTGGCTATCCTTATCAATTACAATCGGGAAAGCCAGATCGTAACGCTCAGAAAATTTATTTACTGCTAAATCTGTCTCGCCGACATTAACAGCCAAAACCTGAACACCCTCATCTTTAAATTGCTCATATTGATTGTTCATATATGGCATTTCTTTCTCACAGGGTTTGCACCATGTACCCCAGAAATTCAGGAAAACACCCTGGCCTTCATAATCGGATAGCCTGTGTTTATTGCCATCCATATCTGTCAGAACAAAATCAGGTGCCTTTTCCCCAACAGCAACCTTTTGAATTTTATCTTTCGTAAAATTTGCGTATAGCGTATATGCCACGGCAGCACCAAGGACAAGCAATATGACTGTTCTCATTACCAGACGCTGCTTTTTCATAAAAAACTTCCCCTCCTAAGGCATCCTAATCAGGCCAAAAGACCGTACCTTAACAAATTTATATGTAACATATGGAAAAGATTTTTGCCTCATAGCTGTTTACTATTATAGCATTTTTCATCATACCTATATTGTTTACAAATTAGCGTAACTGTGACACTTCTATGAATTTTTCTAAAAGCTGACTATTTCTTCTTCATCGCGAGTGTCCGAAGCTGCTTAACTTCATGGGCAGTAAGTTCTCTTGCATCCCCCGCTGATAATCCCTGCAGAGTTAGGAACCCATATCTCTCCCTCTTCAGTTTCAGAACAGGATGTCCAATGGCTTCGAACATCCTCCTAACCTGGCGGTTGCGTCCTTCATGAATGCTGATTTCCACAATAGCTGTCTGTTTTTTCTTATCCATTGATAACAGCTTGGTTTTGGCAGGTGCTGTTTTTCCATCTTCAAGCACGATGCCTCTTTGAAGGCTCTTCATTTTTTCTTTTGAAGGAATGCCTTTCAACTTGGCAACATAGACTTTTTCAATCTCATTGCTTGGGTGCATTAAAAGATTTGCAAACTCCCCGTCATTGGTAAGAATGAGGATTCCGGATGTATCGTAATCCAGTCTTCCAACAGGGTATATTCTTTGTTTGATTCCCTCAAAGAAATCCGTGACGACTTTTCTGCCCTTGTCATCTGAGACGGCTGAAATGACTCCTCTTGGTTTATAGAGAAGAAAATAAACAGGCTCCTCTCTCTCCAGCGGTATCCCATCCACTTCTATGCGGTCAGAAGGAGAGACCTTAACACCCAGTTCCTTTACTGCTTTTCCGTTAACCCTTACACGTCCTTCAGCCATTAGCTCTTCAGCTTTCCTTCGCGAAGCAACCCCTGCATGGGCAATAACTTTCTGCAATCTTTCCATTTATGTCACCTCAAAGTTTTATTAACAATACTTCATACTTTTTCACTCCTAATGAATTATGACATAATTCGTCAAGTTTTCAAAGCAAACCATTGCCAAAACAGCTTAGGTAAGTAATAAACTGTAATTACTGAAAGTTGAGATTTGAAAGTAAAATAAAAAAGATACCCACACTCAGGTATCTTTTGTTCCGGATCATTTCTTTAATGGTTACATACTGCCAAAAACAAGTGTTACGATCACAATGGATGCTATGATGCCTGCCAAATCGGCCAGCAGCCCGACTTTAAGTGCATCTCCCATTTTTTTGATTCCCACTGCTCCAAAGTAGACCGTCAGGACATAAAAAGTTGTATCTGTGCTGCCCTGCAGTACTGAGGCAAGCCTGCCTATGAAGGAGTCCGGACCATGGACAGCAATTAAGTCACTGGTCATTCCCAGTGCTGCAGTTCCTGAGATCGGGCGAATGATAGCCAAGGGTACGATATCAGGAGGCACTCCAATTGCCTCCAGTCCAGGCCTGATCAGATTCATAAAATACTCCAGGGCACCGGAAGCCCTGAAAACCGATATGGCTACAAGCATCCCGACAAGAAAAGGAATAATGGATACAGCAATTTTTATTCCTTCTTTTCCGCCTTCAGTAAAGCTTTCATAGGTAGGAACTTTCTTAAATGTTCCATATATTAATATAAAGCCTATTAAAATAGGAATTAACCAAAGGGAAACAGCTGAAACAATCTCCATCCTAACCTCATCCTTTTCGCGTTCTTCGGTAATAGAAATAACGGTCAATCATTATTGCGGCCAATGTAGAGCAGAATGTAGCCACTAAGGTAGGACCTACGATATCGGTGGGCGAGGCAGAATTATAATTCATCCGTATGGCAATCACGGTTGTAGGAATTAAGGTCAGACTTGAAGTGTTGATGGCCAAAAAGGTTATCATAGAACGGCTTGCTTCATTCTTACCCCCATTCAATCTTTTCAGCTCTTCCATTGCTTTTATGCCAAGAGGGGTAGCTGCGTTTCCGAGACCGAACATATTGGCCATCATGTTCGATAGCATATATCCCATTGCCGGGTGGTCACCGGGCACTTCCGGAAAAAGTTTTTTCACAATTGGCCTGAATAAGGAAGCAAGCTTATTCAGCAGGCCTGCGTCCTCGGCAATTTTCATCATTCCCAGCCAAAAAACAAGAATGCTGATTAGACCGATGCACAACGTGACCGCTTCTCTTGCACCATTGAAAATGGCTTCGTTCACTTCATTTATGGTGCCGTTTATCATAGCAAAAACTAAGCCTATAGCTGTAAGCATCACCCAAATGATATTAACCATTTGTCTTCACTCCTGCAATTGAGGTGAAAAGACCCTTAAAGTAGTCTAATAGCGACTTATCCTCTTTTACCTCATCATGCTTATAATAGATTGGGAGCTTTTTAATTTGCTGGTCTTCAAAATACACAGTTGCCTGACCGACCACGTCAGGTGTTGTCCTGCCGTCATCCCATTCTGATTCAGGCTTCAGCAGCTTTATATCAATTTTAAAGTTGTTTTTCTCTTCTTTGGTAACAGGATAATTGTATGAATGCTTTATATAAACCCTGCCTTTATAAAATTCATCATCAATATCCGATATAATTCCCTCAGGCATGACTTCCACAGAATCAAAGGTTCTAAAAGCTGTTTCATACATATTTATATGGTCATTCCAATCATCTGGCCCATTTAAGGTGACTGCAATCAAATTAAGACTGCCTTTCGATGCTGTTGTTACAAGAGTTCTCTTCGCCCTTTTTGTATATCCTGTTTTCCCCCCTGTGCAATACTCATATAATTCGGTCAGGAGCCTATTTTTATTTTTCCACACCCTGTCCCAGCTTTCATTCGGGTTTGGTGCACGGTGAACCTTTGTTCCTGCAATCTTTTGGTAGCTCTCATTATTCATTGCATACCTGGTCAGCAGAGCCATATCATAAGCAGTCGAATAATGGTCTTCATGATCATCCAGACCATGGGGGTTTGCAAAATGGGTATTCTTCATGCCGATTTCTTCAGCTTTCTTATTCATTAAAAAGCCAAATCCTTCAAGGCTTCCGCCAACATGTTCTGCGATTGCGACTGCAGAGTCATTGCCTGAACGAAGCATTAGCCCGTAAACCAGATCTTCAAGCTTTATTTTTTCTCCTGCCTTTAGATATATCGATGACCCTTCCGCTCTGACAGCACGATCACTTACTTTAACCATATCGTCCATTTTTCCGGATTCTATGGCCAGAATTGCCGTCATGATTTTTGTAATGCTTGCTATTCTCCTCATTTCATTTGCTTCTTTCTGGTAAAGGATACGGCCAGAATCCTGTTCCATTAATATTGCGCTCCGGGCACTTACTGAAACTGAAGCCTCTGTCTTCTGAGGGAAATTCATCATCATCAACGCGGTGACCAAAGATATGGCCATCAGCCTGCTAAACATTTTCATTGCACAAAACCCCGTCTCCTTTGTGGATGTCAGATTGAGCGAAATACATGATCTCCCCAAAAGGAGGAGTCGCATGTTTTCATTTATTTGTACAAGTTTATGCAGGACAAGTAGTGATATGACTATTATGTTTGACTTGTATTGTGGATTTGGAAACGGCTTGTACATCAAAAAACAGGGGAATACGCTTAGTACTCCCCTCTTGCTTATTTCTGCTCCTATTTAGAAAGGCTTCCATTTTAATTCAGATGCTTTTAAATACCTGTTTTCTACATCCTTCCAGTTGACAACATTCCACCAATTTTTAATATAGTCACCACGGTTATTTTTATATTGCAGATAATAAGCATGTTCCCATACATCCAAAGCAAGCAGAGGGATTGTATCCCACTGGGTTAAAAGCATATGCCTTTCCGATTGAAGTATTTCGAGCCTGCGCGCTCTTGGAGACCACACCAGGATTGCCCAGCCCACTCCTTCTACCTGCTTGGCTGCTTCAGTGAAGTGGCTTTTGAATTTCTCAAAGCTCTCAAAGTATTTGTTCATTTCCTTCAGGAGTGCACCGGAAGGTTTCCCACCGCCTTCAGGACTCATATTATTCCAGAAGACCGTATGCAAATAATGACCGGAACCATGAAAGGCCAGCTCGCGGGACCAGTGTTTTACGAGGCTGTAATCATTATTATTCCTTGCTTTTTGGAGCATTACCTCTGCTTTGTTCAAGCCATCTACATATGATTGATGATGCTTATCATGATGCAGCCTCATAATTTCCCCTGAGATATGCGGTTCAAGTGCGCTGTAATCGTAAGGAAGCGGGGGTAAAATATGCTTTCCCGCAGAAATGTACGTTTCATTCATATAGATATTTCCAAGCTGCTGTCTATTGGAAAAGTAATTCTCCATATCAGAATGAAGAGAGTCCACTTGTTTCTGCAGCTTTTCCAAAGCTTCTATATCCAGTGGGCCGTTTATTCCATCTATAATATCGGTAAAATGATCCAGCCTCTGCCACAATTCATCGTTTTGTTCAACATCCTCCGAGTCTAAAAAATCTCTTAGCTCTTTGTTCCATTTTGTAACGTCCTTAATGTAATCTTCCATTTTACTCATATAATCCCCTCACTCGCTTCCATAAATAGCTCACTTTCTATTTGTATGAGTGAAAGTTTGTACGTTTTCCAATGAAAATGGAAAGCTCCCTATAACGTGCCAGAAAAAAAAGAACAGCTGCCCGCTGTTCTCCACTTCCAATGCTATTTTGATTGAATCATTTTTGTCCGATAATCAGTTTCGTAATATTCAAGTTCCTCACGAACCCTTTGGAACTCTCCTTCCAGCTGCCTGAACATTGATTTGAGGCTGTCCGGAACTTCATCATGAAACTGGATTGAGTTTTTTCCTGTATATGCTGAACGGCTATTCTCAAACCATGCATCATTTTTCGGAGAAAAAAACTCTTCAATGCACTGATGGTAAATCCGGTATAACGTCTTTTCGGCTGCCCCTTTTTGGAAAGGGTCACTTTTTAATATGATTGTGCTGGCATCAAGTCCTTCTTCACAATATACAAGCAGTTTTCTAACATGTGAGAGGATACTTTTATAATAATTCACATTCCCTTGTTGTTCTGCTTCAAGATCTTTTATTGTTGTATTATTTAAGAAATCTTCAAATGCGGCAACGCTATTACCGAGGAAATTTTTCACATCTTCCATCTGTGATTTAACTATTGAATTCCCCATCCATTACACCCCCATTATTATAAACTGGCTATTGTTGCGGTTGAACAATGAAATCTAAAGGTGATCGCAGGTCATAGGATTTTTTACTCTCCAGCGCTTCAAAAATGGAGGGAAGCTTGGAAAAGTCCAGATCCTGAAAATAGGATGCAAAATCAGCCTTTGAATTAAGATAAATTCGTTTGCGATGTCTAAAACCCGGATTCTTCAATAAACATGAAAGAGCAACAATATCCTTGAACTGAACTTCTCTAGAACCAGCCTTAAAGACTGGATCCTGTTCATATGGTGTGAACTCATTCATGGATTCATCAAAGAAACGGACGTATAAAACATGAAAAGTCTTCTCCTGTCCATCTTCTTCGAACACAATCTCACTTCTGTTAAAAAAATCTTCCGAGGTGTTTGGCTTTTCTTTTTCAAGCTCATATCCCCTGCAATGTTTAATCAGCAAGCAAAACCCTCCTATTTCCCGATGGTTTACAAGATTAATATGTATTAAAAGGAAAGGGAAAAATTTAAATCTATTTTACCACACTTCCTATGTAATGTGTCAGAAAACTCAAGAATCGAGCTCCTGGAACTTTTCAAAGAATAAATCAGCCTCTTCCTGTAATGAATCCTCTTCTTCACTGATCTTA
The DNA here is from genome assembly GCF_058791715.1 of Cytobacillus sp. EB106-05-05-XG126. Lineage (NCBI taxonomy): Bacteria > Bacillati > Bacillota > Bacilli > Caryophanales > Bacillaceae > Cytobacillus > Cytobacillus sp. EB106-05-05-XG126. The sequence goes on from NZ_JBYTDU010000007.1 coordinate 109,440, forward strand.
TCCGGGAGTGGCGGAAGCTCTTCTATGCTTTTAAGGCCAAAATAATCAAGGAACTCTTTAGTCGTTCCATACAAATAGGCACGCCCTGTTCCATCTGCCCGTCCAACTTCTTTAATCAAGGCTTTAGCAGACAATGTATGAAGAGGTCTCTCTGTCTTGACTCCTCTAATTTCCTCAATTTCTGTCCTTGTAATGGGCTGTCTGTAAGCAATAATTGCGAGCGTCTCGAGTGCCGCCTGAGAAAGGGAAGCGGCAGAAGGAGACTCTACCAGCTTCTTCAGGTATGGGGAAAACTCTTTTTTCGTAACCAGCTGAAAAGTCCCCGCCAATTCAACAGCCATTATTCCGCGGCTGCCAGTATTGTAGTCTTCCATAAGACTGTCCATTATTTCACGGGCCTGATTCTCTTCCACCTCCAGCACATGGGCAATTTGCTTAAGAGACAAGCCTTCATCACCAGCTGCAAACAGGAGGCTTTCGGCTATCCCCTTCCAATTAACGATCTCCACACTATTTTCCTCCTTCCATGGAAGCTACAAAAATATCAGAGAAATTTTTGTCCTGCTCGACCTGAATTTCTTTTCGCTTGATTAACTCCAGTACCGCCAGGAAAGTTACTACTATATGCTCTCTGTCCGATACCGGAAAAAGATCGGTGAATTTTTTCCTGCCTTTTACACTTCTTAACTGTTCCACAATTTCAGACATCCGCTTCTCAATGGGAATCTCCTGGCGGGCAACTTTTGCAGAAAGCGGCCTTTGCAGTTTCTTCCTTCTTAATAACTTTTGCAAAGCGCCAAGCATATCATAAAGACTTACATTCAAATCAGCTTTTTCCTGCTGTGTTTCATTCACATATTCCGAAAGGTCTGCAGGCGGCTTTGTATACATTAAACTTCTATCCTGTTCCCGCTCCTTAAGCTCCTCTGCAGCTTCCTTATATTTACGGTATTCAATCAGCCGTTCTACAAGTTCATCTCTGGGGTCTTCTTCCATTTCCATTCCAAATTCATCCTCGAGCTCTTCCTCATCATGCTTTGGCAGCAGCATTTTGCTTTTAATTGCCAGAAGCGTTGCGGCCATTACAAGATATTCGCTTGCTACGTCAAGCTGAAGCTCCTTCATTGTATGTATATAAATGAGGTACTGCTCGGTAATTTCTGATACAGGAATGTCATAGATATCAATTTCCAGCCTGTTAATAAGATGAAGAAGAAGATCCAGAGGCCCCTCGAAAGCATCTATTTTGACGTTATAATGATCATATTGCATAAAATACCCACCAAATTTTCCTAATATAAATTCCCTTAAATGCCAAAAGGCTATAACTAGTATAGATTATTCATGGATGTTATCCAATAGAAAAATAACCCTGTCAGCAATGCCCCTGCTTCATTCGTGATTTTTTTGAACCGCCCAATCAATAAGGCAATTGCCTACATACGATGTAGGGAAATAAAGATACAGGAGGTATTTTATATGTCTAATACTGGATTTGGAGATTGCGGAACCGGGTTTGCTTTAATTGTCGTTCTGTTCATCCTATTAATTATTGTCGGAGCTTCCTGGTTCTTCTAAACCTCCTTGTTTATTAAGCAGATTCTGCACATTTGCCGATAGACAAGGCTGTCCTGTTAGAAACCAAAATCACCAATATATATGTTCAGATTTATCAGCTGTTAAAGCCCGGTTAAGCGCCGGGTTTTTATTTTTCTGTTAATCGATTGTGCTGTGGTAAAATGAAGTAAGAATTGTCAAGGAGTGAAAGTATGTATCCTGATAAATATATTGAGTTCCTGGTCCATTTTCATGGTGACCGAGATTATTTTGAATGTCACGAGTTACTGGAGGAATATTGGAAGAGTACGGACCCAAACAATAAAAAGTCTGCATGGGTCGGATTAATTCTTATGGCAGTTTCTTTTTATCATCATCGCAGAAAGAATTTAAATGGTGCTGAACGAACCCTCCGCAAAGGAATCGTCATTTTGGAGAGCAGAGCTGAAGAGATACAGGCACTGGGTCTGGAAACAGGTCAATTGATAAAGGATCTTAAGAACAGGCTTCTACTGATTCAAAAAGGCGGACATTACTCCAGCGTTAACTTGCCAATTATAGATCCCTTACTTAAGGAAGAATGTATGAAGTTCTGCGCATCCAAAGGATTTTCCTGGTGCTTTGACAGCAATTTACCAGATAAAGATATTGTGCACCGCCATAAAAGAAGAGATAGAACCATGGTTATTAAAGAAAGACTTTATGCCCTGAACCGGAAAAAAAGGCAGGAATAATTTATTCGCTGCCTTTTCCATGTAGCAAAGCATATTGCTGAACCCCGATAGCGGTTAAGCTGACCGGGTGCGGGTTTGTGCAGGCACTTCCGCTTTTGTTAATTAACATCACATTTGCTTAGAAAAGATTCGGTTTCATCGGTTGCAGTTAAAGTTTTCCCAGGATATAGTTCATCCAATGCTTTTATCATTGTTTTGCCAATGCCTTGATGCCGGTGTGACGGGTTAACAGAGATATGCTGAATCTCCATTGTCTGATCACTTGAAGTAACGCCGACCAGTCCAATGATATCTTCGCCTTCCTTCCACAAAAACAGCTGCCGATTTTCTTCTGATTCATATTGCTTCATCGTCTGCTGCAGCCTTTTCAAGTCTTTTTCATTAGGCATGAAAGATAAAAGACCCATTGCAATTTTTTCAAATGACTTTTTATATCGAATTAGCATATTAATCCCTCATTATTTGAATAAAAACATCATAAACTATTTTTCCCATATTTTAATGTTTGTAAACTTTTCATAACAGTATATGTATTCATGCTGAATGTTGCTATTTTCGAATAAAACCGGCTAATTCATTACCTTGACGCCTTCGGCAAAGCCTATACTATAAAGAACCAGTAAACAAGTCCCCATCCGATGCTTAACACAAGCAATATTATAAAAAGAAGCCAATTGCTTTTTTTCATATTTCCTTACTGCCCCCATTTATATATAAATCCTATGACTTACAAACTATCATTCATTTTACACTATTCTTTCTCATAATTCCATTCTGCTTGCTGAAATAGGCATTTTGAGCTAAGGTTTCTGTTAGAGGAGAGTTGAAACTTTTTCGCAGAAGGAATCGTCTATTTACAGGAAGCCATTAAGCGAGCCGCAGAACGGGCACAAATGGCTTCCCTATTTTTACTCCGGGAGGTAACCGCATGAAATGGAATAAAATGCTATTACTATTCATAATGTCGCTATTATTTATTTTGCCGATACAGGCATTTGCAGATATGGCGGAAGGTGATGTAATTGTCACTTTAGGTGAGAATCTATCAGAAGAACAAAAAAATATGCTTCTGGCTGAAATGAAAGCTCCAAAAGATGCGACCATCATTACTGTTTCAAATGAGGAAGAACATCAGTATCTTGGAAATTATATCTCTAAGGCTCTTATAGGAACAAGAGCGATATCTTCTTCAGCAGTCACAGTAGCAAAACAAGGCTCCGGCCTTGAAGTCGAGACTAAGAATATTAACTGGGTCACTGATGAAATGTACATTAATGCTTTGATTACCGCAGGTGTAAAAGATGCAAAAATTTATATTACAGCACCTGCAAATGTTTCTGGAACAGCTGCTTTAACAGGCATTATTAAGGCATATGAAATTTCAGCTGAAAAAACGATCCCTGAAGATGTAAAACAGGCGGCAAATGAAGAAATGGTGGAAACAGCAAAGCTTGGCGATTCGGTTGGAAACGAGAATGCAGCTGCTTTAATTACCAAAATCAAAGAGGAAATTGCCAAAAATTCACCTGAAACCGATGCAGAACTCAGAACAATTATCGAAAATGCAGCAAAGGACCTTGGCATCACTCTTACCGAACAGGAGATTCTAAGCTTAATAGATTTATTTAACAAGCTGAAAGAGCTTGATATCGATTGGAATCAGGTCGGTGAACAGCTTAACCAGGCAAAAGACAAAATTTCCAAGTACCTTGAAAGTGAAGAAGGCCAGGGATTTTTAGAAAGCCTAAAACGTTTTTTCACTAGTGCAATAGATGCGATTAAAGCCTTCTTTTCTTAAAAAAATTAAGCTGCCTTAGGGGCAGCTTAATTTTTTATTTTTTCATTAATGGGCAGATCCAATCTTAATAGATCCTCGTATGTTTCCCTTTTAACAACAAGCTTAGCCTCTCCATTTTCAATAAAAACTACAGGAGGCCTTGGGATTCGATTATAATTGTTTGCCATGGAATAACCGTATGCGCCTGTACAGAAAACAGCCAGGAGGTCCTGATCACCTGCTTTTGGAAGAGGCAAATCCCAAATAAGCATATCGCCTGATTCACAGCATTTTCCGGCAATTGATACTGTCTCTTCCGGCTTATCCAATACCCGGTTTGCCAATACCGCTTCATACTTAGCCTGATAAAGGGCCGGCCTGATATTATCACTCATGCCGCCATCCACAGCGAGATAATTTCTTACATTTGGAACCTCTTTGCGTGACCCAGTCTGGTATAAAGTTGTTCCGGCATCTCCCACTAGGGAACGCCCCGGCTCAATCCAAATTTCCGGCATCTTCATGGAAAAATGCTTAGCCTGTTTTTTTACTTCCAGGATAATTTCTTCAACATATTTAGATGCATGAATCGGATCATCTTCTTCTGTATAGCGGATTCCAAAACCTCCGCCTAAGTTAAGCACTTTAGGTTCATATGCATGTTTTTCTTTCCATTCTGCCATCTTCTCAAAAATTTTCTTGGCAGCCAAAATGAAGCCTGTTGTATCGAAAATCTGAGAGCCGATATGACAGTGCAGTCCAAGCGTTTCAATCCAGCTTGAATTTAGAGCTATTAGCAGAGCCTTTTCAGCCTGACCATTCTGCAGGTCAAACCCAAACTTTGAATCTTCCTGACCGGTTAAGATATAGTCATGGGTATGTGCCTCGATTCCTGGCGTGACCCTCAGTAAAATTTTAGTTTTAACCGCAAGAGATTCACAGATTTCCTCTAATAATTCCAGCTCATAAAAATTATCGACAACAATACAGCCGACATGATTCTTTAGAGCCATCTCAAGTTCTTCTCTGCTCTTATTGTTCCCGTGAAAATGGATTCTTTCAGATGGAAAATCTGCAGCAAGAGCAGTGTATAACTCTCCGCCTGATACCACATCCAATGATAGTCCTTCTTCATCTACAAGCTGAACCATTGCTACTGTTGAGAAAGCTTTGCTCGCATATGCAACTTGTGCTTCTATTCCAAGCTTTTCGAAAGTTTCCTTAAATCCCCTTGCTCTATCTCTTATTAATGCCACATCATATACGTATAAAGGTGTTCCAAATTGACCGGCGAGTTCGACTGTATCCATACCGCCAATTTCAAGATGCCCTTTGTCATTTGCCTTCATGGTGCCGTGAAAAAACATGGTTCCCCCTCTTCCTTTTCCTCGGGTGTCATTGCCCCCCGAGACTGATCAATTTATGAAAGAAATAGACAGCATCCCAAGAGACTGTCTATTCTGTTTCCTTTAATCCTTTATTTAATTAAAAAAACTTTACCATATTTCGTGTATCTTAGCAATCGGCATTACGCGTATTTCTTATTTTACAGGCTGCTTGTAACGATTTTTAGTCTGGACAATGCTTGGCCGTATTTTAGAGCCCGGCATCGAACGGCGAATCAGGATTTGGGTTAAAGCCACCGGGCTGAATGGAATAAACGGCCAAAGATATGGTGTGTTTAATGATTTGATGCTTGCAAGCAGAAGAATGGTCAGTGTAAGCCCTACTACCAAGCCTGGTGTATGGAAAATCGCGACAGCAATAAGCAGGCCAAGTCTTACAATCTTATTGGCAATACTCAATTCATAGCTCGGCGTTGCAAATGTTCCGATTGCTGCAAGCGCTACATACAAGATGACCTCGGGCACAAACAAACCAACATCAATAGCAATTTGCCCGATAAGTACTGCTGCGATCAAACCCATTGCGGTTGAAAGCGGAGTTGGCGTATGAATAGCGGCAATCCTTAGAAATTCAATCCCGACATCGGCAAGGAACAGCTGGACAATGACAGGAATATTCGTTTCTTCATTAGGACCGACAAACGCAATTCTTTCAGGCAGGAGTGAAGGCTCCAAAACGAACAAAAACCAAAGCGGAAGCAGCACAATCGATGCCATTAAGCCTAAGAAACGAATCCAGCGGAGAAATGTGCCGACAGCTGGCGATTGCCTGTATTCTTCCGCATGCTGTAAATGATGAAAATAAGTAGTAGGTGTTATAATGACACTTGGTGAAGTATCAACGAATACAATAACATGCCCCTCAAGCAAATGGGCTGCTGCCACATCGGCCCTTTCCGTATACCGGACCAGCGGGAAAGGATTGTATCCCTGTTTCAATATAAATTCTTCAACTGTTTTATCAGCCATGGTAATTCCATCTATTTCAATTGCCTTTATTTCTTTTCTAATTAAATCAACTAAATCTTTATTGGCAACATCTTTAATATACCCGATGGCAACATCTGTTTTTGACCTTTCTCCTACGCGCATTATTTCAAACCGGAGTCTTTCATCCCTAATTCTTCTGCGGGTTAAGGCAGTGTTTACTATAATATTTTCTACATAGCCATCTCTTGATCCGCGGACAACTTTTTCAGTATCCGGCTCCTGAGGAGTTCTGCCGGGATAGCTTCTGACATCGATGACAAGCCCTTCTCCCTCTCCCTCGCCCACAACTACAATTAGGCCTGAAAGCACCTGATCGACCAGCTCATCCATTGTTTTAATGTGCTCAATTGATTGATGCCTCAGTCTGTTTTCAATGATTTTAAATAGATTAGCGGAAAGTTTTTCACTGTCATTGATCCCAACCAGTCCCTCAATGATGGCAATAATGAAACTTGTATCCGTTAATCCATTAATATAATAGAAATGCACATCTTTCCTTAATATCGTTAGCTTTCTGACACCTAGATCGAAGCTATCTCCCAGACCGACTCTTTTTTTCATATATTTTTCAATTTCATGTACAGATTCAAAAATGGGTGTCTTATCTTCCTTCGTCTTGCTTTGTGCCATAATAGCCGCTCCTTTCCAATACAAGTTCTACTGCCTTTTTAGTAATTGGTGATCCTAATTCATAATGATCTTTTTTGGACATCTTCCCGATATCGCCAATCCCCACGATTATCGGGACATCCAGCTGATCAAGACAATAAACGGTATCACCATTGATTCTGCCTGTTTCCATCTCGGGAACTCCAAACTTATCAACTCCGTAGGGGGTTAATTCGCCATTATTATCAATACATACATCTACTTTTGTCCATTCAGCCTGTCTTGTTTTTGAGGCAACAGCTATGATTCCCAGAACATCGATATCCCTATGGCACGCAACATATTTCAGCGCATTCTCCCCAGCTCCCTCCCCGATAAACCCGCTGTCATCAAACATGACCAGCACAGGATCGTGGGAGACTTTTTTTATCAGCTTGACGATTTGCTGACCGGTTAAGATTGAAGGATTTCCATGCGACAAGGATAAACATCTTCCCCCAATTTCCTGAGCAACAAACTCAACTGTCTTCCTTGCAAAATCGTCTCCATCTGTTATAAGAATGACGTGCCTCCGTTCATCCATAGCGGTTTTTCCTTTCCGAATCCTCATTTTTAAATATGCTCAGCCGATTGCTTATTTATTTACAAAATAAATCCATTGAAACAGTGATCCGAACACCTTTCCAAATACAAATGCCATTAATAAAATCGCAATTTTCCCATCCACTCCGATTCTTTTCGCAAGGATTGGAAAAACATTCAGCACTTCAGTTAAAGCAGCTGCCAGCATGCCAATAAATATGCCCGAAGCAAGCCCAATGGGTATTAGTAACAGGGCTGTCAGGTGGAAAACCGGATTCCATAAAGTTGCCAGTGCACCAGCCAAAGCCCCCATTATAACTGCAGCTTCATAATAATGGATCATCTTCATCGTTTTGCTCAACTGGGTAAGCCTTGGGATAATGCCCAAAACAGCCAGGAAAGCAACAAAACCAGAACCAACAGCGAGCCCGCCTGAAAATCCTATGATCATTACCAGGACAACATTAATGGTCATCAAGATACTTCATACTCTCCTTGTTTTCTTTCAACGCAACATAGTTATCAAGATCAAGCTGATAATTGAACATTTCTACTTCCAGTGGGCTTGGCTCCTCGTTCAGCCGCTTCTTAAAAACATGGTTAAAGAAAATGATCATGCCAAGCCCCAGGCCAATCGAATAGGGGATTTGAAAAATGAGAGGCCTGCTGTCCACTTCCCCGGTTATGAGAGTGTAAATTCTAAGCTGTACAGCCTGCATGCTCACGTCTTCATGAAAATTCATAATGGCGAGGGCAGCACCTATGAACAGAAGCAGCCAAACCAGCAGAAATAGAGGAAATGATACTTTACGCTTCTTTGTAACAACCTCAACTATCGCTTGAGCAGGCCCGATCGACTGGACTTCAATGTTTGAAAATATCCGGGTTATGCTCCTAATTACCTTCATAACATCAATTACCACAATATTCCGGTCCTGCTCGCTTACTTGATAAAGCGGAAGTGCACAAAGCTTTTCGTAAATGTCATCATCGGCAATGACCTGTGCAATATCTTTCAGCAGTATTCTCTGATTGGGCCGTATTTGCAGCCGATGCCGCAAGCGAATATAAACTGTTTTTTCCAATATGCTCACTTCCCACAAAGTGATATCCTCTTCGAAATTGATCGCCTATTTGGAGCTTTTCGCTTTTGTGTCTATATTTAGTATGAGTTACATATATTAGCTTCATGAACTCCAATAATTGGCTGTTAGACAAAAAAATGAAAGACCGGATGGATTTAAATATCCATCCGGTCTTTCATTTGCTGTAGTATCTTTTTTTCCAGACGCGACACCTGCACCTGGGAAATGCCAAGCCTTGCCGCCACTTCGGATTGAGTCTGATCTTTATAGTAGCGCAAGTAAACAATCAGTCTTTCCCGCTCATCCAATTCACGGATCGCTTCTTTTAATGCTATTTTATCAAACCATTTTCCTTCATTTCCATCATCAATCTGATCGAGCAGTGTAATGGGATCTCCGTCGTTTTCATATACTGTTTCATGTATAGAAGAAGGGATCCTGCTTGCTTCCTGGGCAAGGATAATATCTTCAGGAGAAATTTCCAGGAACTCGGAAAGCTCTGTAACGGTTGGGATGCGTCCAAGCGTTTTTGATAACTCGTCTTTGGCTTTCCTGATTTTATTGCCCATTTCCTTTAAAGAACGGCTTACTTTTACCGTTCCATCATCCCGTATAAACCTTTGGATCTCTCCGATAATCATTGGAACCGCGTAGGTCGAAAACTTTACATCATAACTGAGATCAAACTTATCAACCGATTTCAATAAGCCGATACAGCCAATCTGGAAGAGGTCATCAGGTTCATATCCTCTATTCAAGAATCTCTGAACGACAGACCAGACAAGACGCATATTTTTTTGAACAATTCTGTCCCTTGCACCCTGATCTCCGCTTTGGCTTTGCTTTATTAGCTCCTTGACTTCATTGTCCTTTAAATAGGTTTGGCCCTTCTCTGCTTTAACCTCCACATCCATAGCAAGACTCCCTTAATTGCATAGCATTTTACTATTTGATAAATGCTTCCTTAATCGGATCTCTGTGCCTATTCCCGGCTGCGATTTGATTTCAATTTCGTCCATGAAATTTTCCATGATGGTAAAGCCCATACCTGATCTTTCCAATTCAGGTTTTGTTGTAAATAATGGCTGCCGTGCTTCTTCCACATCCATAATCCCAAGGCCTTTATCCTTAATGGTCAGATCAATAAATCCATCTTCAATCAGGACAGAAATATAGACAACCCCATTAGGATCATTTTCATAGCCATGAATAATGGAGTTGGTTACAGCTTCAGAAACGACCGTTTTAATTTCTGTAAGTTCGTCCATTGTCGGATCAAGCTGGGCAATAAAGGCAGCAACAGTGACACGGGCGAATGATTCATTTTGGCTAAGCGCACTGAATTCGAGGTTCATCACATTTTTCATCGTTCAGGCAACCCCCAATCTTTGCAGTGCGTTTTCTTCTGTCGGTTCTAAACGGATTATCTTAAATAAACCCGACATATCAAATAGTCTCTGCACTGCTGGAGAAATCGCACAAACAACCATTTCACCATGCTTCTGTTTAATTTGTTTGTAGCGGCCCAAAATCACTCCAAGCCCTGAACTATCCATAAAAGAAAGCTGCTCAAGGTTTAATATAATATGATGGATGTCATAATCTTCAATCGCCTTTGTCGCCTGTTCACGCAGTTCATCTGCCGAATGATGGTCCAGTTCCCCGCTTAAACGAATACATAAGACATCATGCTTTACTTCCAAATTAATGTTAAGACTCACTATCTTAGCCTCCTTATCTGGTATCCGCACTGAAAAAGCCGCTAATGCTCATGCTTTTCCTCCGGATAGGATAATCCGGAATCTTATAAACTTCCGGTATCCGCCCTTATAGTGAGTCAATTTCGATGCCTGTAGCTTCATTTCCTTCCTGGAGACAAAACTAGTGTATTTTCGCTAAAAATAATAATCATAGGGATGTTTTTCGACAAAAATAAATTATTCAGTTTTTGAAAATAACCCCATGGAACGTTTAAACAATGTCCACCATGATGCTTCACTGCTGTCTTCTTTAGCAACTAAAGGACTTTCAACTAAGACTTTTCCATCCTTTTTCAAAGTTAATGTTCCGATCTGATCACCCTTTTGGACAGGAGCTTTAATTTTTTTATTTAAAGTAATCTTCTGTTCAATTTCTTTAATGCTTTCACCTTTTTTAGTTAAAAGGGAAATCGGTTCACTGGTCAGGGCTTCAACCATCTTTTTTTCGCCTTTGCTGACTTCTACTTTTCCAAGAACGTGATTTCTTTCGTACATTGGGTGTGTCTTATATTGGCTAAATGCAAAGTCGAGCATTTTAGTCACTTGGGCATTGCGTTCTTTTGAAGTCGGTGCGCCAAAAACAACGGCTATAACCCGCATTCCGTCTTTCTCGGCTGTTGCCGTCAGACAGTATTTTGCCTCAGAGGTAAAGCCGGTTTTGAGGCCATCAACACCAGGATAAAAACGCACAAGGCGATTTGTATTGACCAGCCAGAATTTTTTATCTGTGTCTTCACGAAGATAGGCTTCATATGTGCCCGTATAATCAGTTATTTTCTCATATTTAAGAAGCTCTTTGGCCATTATGGCCATATCATGTGCAGTACTGTAATGTTCCTTAGCTGACAGGCCTGTAGGGTTTTGGAATTGGGTATTTTTCAGCCCTAATTCCTTTGCCTTTTTATTCATCATTTCAACAAAAGCTTCTTCTGAACCGGCAATTCTCTCAGCCATTGCAACGGATGCATCATTGCCGGAACCAATGGCAATCCCCTGCAGCATTTGCTTGGTGGTCATTTCTTCACCTGGCTCCAGGAAGATTTGCGAACCGCCCATTGATGCCGCATATTCGCTTGTCCGGATTTTCTCATCCCATGACAGTTTTCCTTCATCTATCGCTTCCATAATTAAGAGCATGGTCATGACTTTTGTCATGCTGGCAGGCGGAAGCTGTTCACCGCTGTTTTTTTCATACAATACCGAACCGGTATCACGCTCGATAAGAATTGCGGACTTCACATTATCCGCTAAATCTGCGCTGCTTTCTCTTGCAAACCCGGAAGGAGCAAAGATTGTTGCCATTAATAATGCTATTAACATTAATGAGACGAGTCGTTTCATCACACAATACCTCCATTCTTTATAGCCTCCATTTTTTCCAGTTAAAGAAAATTTATACAGTTCAGTAAGACTAAAACAGAAATTAAACAGTCAGCTCCACGCAAAAAAGCCGCCGGATAACACCCGGCGGCTTCTTGATTCAGTTTTATTCAGTTATTTCTTCATGAATTAATACTGGTGCCTCCACTTTTTCAGTGGACAGTGTAATGTTTTCATAAAGCATAGCTCTTACTTCTTCTACATTTTCGAAATTGCTGCAGATGGTGACGAGAGATTCGCCCTTCTGTACACGGTCGCCGATTTTCTTTCTTAAAATCAGGCCGACCGCCAGATCAATTTCTGATTCCTTGGTTGCTCTTCCTGCTCCCAATAGCATGGCTGCAGTTCCAATTTCATCCGCAACAATCTCAGAAACATAGCCATCCTGCTTAGCTTCTAATTCAAATGTATATTTTGCCTGAGGCAGTTTCTGCGGATCATCGACAACTGACGCATCTCCGCCTTGTGAGCTTAGGAATACTTTAAATGTTTCTAAAGCTGAACCGTCCTTCATAGCATTCTCTAATTTTTCGCGCGCTTCCTTCAATGAATCCGCTTTTTTCGCAAGGAAAACCATATGACTGCCAAGGGTCAGGCAAAGCTCAGTCAGATCTTCAGGTCCTTCGCCTCTTAATGTATCGATAGCTTCCTTTACTTCAAGGGCATTGCCAATGGCATAACCAAGCGGCTGGCTCATATCTGAGATGACAGCCATTGTGTTTCTGCCAACATTATTTCCAATGCGGACCATCGCTTTTGCTAATTCACGTGAATCGTCAAGTGTCTTCATAAATGCGCCGGCGCCTGTCTTAACATCAAGGACAATGGCGTCAGCACCTGCAGCGATTTTTTTGCTCATAATCGAGCTTGCAATCAGAGGAATACTGTCCACTGTAGCTGTTACATCGCGCAGTGCATATAACTTTTTGTCTGCAGGCGTTAAGTTTCCGCTCTGGCCAATGACTGCAATTTTATTTTGATTAACAAGCTTAATAAATTCTTCATTCTCTATTTCAACATGGAATCCTTCAACAGCCTCAAGCTTGTCGATTGTTCCGCCTGTATGTCCAAGGCCGCGCCCTGACATCTTCGCAACCGGAACACCTACTGCAGCTACAAGCGGGCCCAGTACGAGTGTTGTTGTATCACCTACACCGCCAGTTGAATGTTTATCTACTTTAATTCCTTCTATTTTGGATAAGTCGATTTGATCACCGGATTCTACCATTGCCATAGTTAAGTTGGCTCTTTCGTTCTCTGTCATCCCCTGGAAGAAGATTGCCATTGTTAATGCACTTACCTGATAATCCGGGATTGAACCGTCTGTGTATCCTTTAATGACGAATTGAATTTCTTCTGCCGTTAACTCCAGTCCGTCTCTTTTCTTTTCAATAAGATCCACCATTCTCATCAGCAAACACCACTTTCATTTATTCATTTCTTATGGCTTTAGTCTAATCGATTGTTGTTTTGCTTAAAAAGTCAGCCCGTTGATTTCAACAGCTTTCCGCGGGGAGGAACGGGAGCCTCCTCGGCTTCGCCTGTGGGTCTCCCGACCCCTCTCCTCCCGCAGGGCATTGAATAAGCTCCCTCGAATGAACACCGCACGAAGAAAATGAGATAGTATTTTCGAGGATCAAGTACCCTCCGCTCCAATAAACTCAGTTATTAAACCAAGTTAGCAGCATAACCGCCAAAATTACTAAGCTTAGGCACCAAGTTCCTTAACAATTGCTTTCACATAACGAAGGAAGTCAGCTTTGACTTTTTCTGTAGTTTCGATTACTTCTTCATGGTTAAGGGGCTGGTCAAGGATGCCTGCAGCCATGTTTGAGATACAGGAGATTCCAAGGACCTTCATGCCTGAATGCTGTGCCACAATGACTTCCGGAACAGTTGACATCCCGACTGCATCTCCGCCCATTGTTCTCAGCATGCGAACTTCTGCAGGGGTTTCATATGTTGGGCCTGTATTGCCGACATATACTCCTTCCTGAATCTTCAGGTTCAGCTTTTCGGATAGTCCTCTGGCAAGTTTCCTCAATTCTTTGGAATATGCTTCTGACATATCCGGAAAACGCGGACCCATGCGGGAATCATTAGGACCGATTAAAGGGTTGCTGCCCATATTGTTGATATGGTCTGAAATAAGCATTAAATCCCCTGGAGAATAGCTTTCATTCACTCCGCCTGCCGCATTCGTAACAATGAGCTTCTCAACACCCATCTCATTCATAACTCTTACAGGGAAGGTTACCTTATCGAAGGAGTATCCTTCGTAATAATGGAACCGGCCTTGCATAGCAACCACTTCAATGCCGTTCAAGCGTCCAAATACAAGCTGTCCTGCATGACCTTCTACTGTTGATACAGGAAAATCAGGAATTTCATTGTATGGGATTTTAACCGGTTCTTCGATTTCGTCTGCCAATACACCAAGTCCTGAGCCTAAAATCAGCCCAATTTTTGGCTGGCCTGTATATTTATTTTTAAGAAATTCAGCTGCGTTTTGAATTTTGCTGTAATCCATTTTCAATCTCCTCATCTTCTTTTTTAATGTAATTATTTCAGTTGGTTCAAAAAGCTTTTTCCATAGACAGGCATTTTCACGTTAAAGTTATCCGCTATAGTCGCTCCTATATCTGCAAAGGTTTCACTAACCGGAAGCTCTTTTCCTTCTTCCATATCTTTTGAATAAACAAGAAGCGGGACGTATTCCCTTGTATGATCTGTGCCATGATGGACAGGATCATTGCCGTGGTCTGCCGTAATGATTAATAAGTCGCCATCCTGCATTTTTTCAAATACTTCAGGCAGGCGTTCATCAAACTCTTCAAGAGCTTTTCCATACCCTTCAGGATCACGTCTATGGCCAAATAATGCATCAAAGTCCACCAGATTTACAAAGCTCAGGCCTGTAAATTCTTTATCAAACGTTTCGATCAGCTTATCCATTCCATCCATATTTGATGTTGTGCGAATGGCCTCAGTTACTCCCTCTCCATCATAAATGTCGGAGATTTTCCCAATTGCCACTACATCAAGTCCGCCATCTGCCATTTCATTCATTACTGTGCGGTCAAATGGCTTTAGCGCATAATCATGCCTGTTTGATGTTCTTTGGAAATTTCCCGGCTCTCCAATGAATGGTCGCGCAATCACACGGCCTACCATATATTTTTCATCAAGTGTCAGCTCTCGTGCGATTTTACAGATTTTATACTGTTCTTCAATTGAAATAATATCTTCATGTGCCGCAATCTGCAGAACTGAATCGGCTGATGTATAAACAATCAAAGCTCCTGTTCTCATATGCTCTTCTCCTAGTTCAACCAGGATTTCTGTTCCGCTTGCAGGCTTATTTCCAATAATCTTCCTGCCGGTGCGTGCTTCAAGTTCTGAAATCAATTCCTCCGGAAATCCATCAGGAAAAACTCTAAATGGAGTTTGAATATTTAACCCCATAATTTCCCAATGGCCAGTCATTGTGTCTTTTCCGTTTGATGCTTCCTGCATCTTCGTGTAAAACGCCATAGGGTTATCCGCTTTTTCGATTCCTTTGATTTCGCGGATATTACTGAGACCAAGTATGCCCATGTTCGGCATCTTCAGGCCATTCATTTTTTCTGCGATGTGGCCGATCGTATCGGCACCTTTATCACCAAACTTATCGGCATCAGGCGCTTCTCCGATTCCCACTGAATCCATGACAATTAAAAAAACGCGCTTATATGTATATGCAGACATTTGAAAACCTCCTAATTATTTGAATACGGTTACAAAAATCATATTCGTATAGTACCCTTTTTAGGTTTATTTAACACTGATTGTCTTGCTGGAGCCAGGGTGTATACCGCCACTCCCGCATTTTAAAACATATTAAGGATAGCCCTTTCATTTGTCAGAAGTCTGACATCTATATTTTACCTAATAAACAGGTAAAATGACAAGAAAAAGCTGCCTATTTTTATGGCAGCTTTATGACATTTGATTTTTTCTATTTTAAGCACGCGGATGGTATTGACTGTACACATCTTTAAGCCGTGTTTTGGTTACATGCGTATAGATTTGCGTAGTGGAAATATCGGCATGTCCAAGCATTTCCTGGACAGCCCGCAAATCTGCCCCATTTTCCAGCAGATGAGTGGCAAATGAATGCCTCAGCGTATGTGGAGTCAGCTCCTTCTCGATCCCTGCCTCCTGGGCCAGCCGCTTCAGTATTTTCCAGAATCCCTGTCTCGAAAGACGTCTTCCGTGATGATTTAAAAATAAAGCTTCATCCCTATACTTTTTAGAAACGAACTTGCCTCTTCCTTCAGTTAAATACCTTTCAAGCGCTTCAGAAGCTGTTTTGCCAATAGGCACAATCCGTTCCTTGTTCCCTTTGCCAATACATCTTACAAAGCCCATCGTTAAATGAACATCACCTGAGTTCAGGCCTATCAGTTCACTTACACGAATGCCTGTAGCATATAAAAGTTCAAGCATGGCTTTATCCCGCAGACCAAAGTGATCCTTAATCTCCGGAAAATCCAATAAAGTTTCCACTTCCTGCATGTTTAATACTTTTGGAAGCGAACGTTCCATTTGCGGTGTTTCTATATGGACAGAAGGATCATGGCCAACTGCTTTTTCGCGGAGCAGAAATTGGTGAAAGGCCCTTATGGAGGCTATATGCCGGGCCAGAGTTTTTGAGGATTTTCCCTGTTTTTTTAAAAAGCCGAGAAATTGGACAATTTGCATGCGCTGCACATTCTCAAGGCTTGCAAGCTTCTCTTCCGACTTGAGATACTTCAGATAACTTTTCAAATCTCTTTCATAAGAGATAATTGTATTCTTGGCGAGGCCTTTTTCTACAAGTAAATAATGAATAAAGTCTTTTATCTGATCATCCATATGATAGCATTACTCCCCGTTTAAGTAGAAAAGAATTAACCGGTCCAGCAAGCTCCTATCTTCATCAGTTCCGCTCGCTGACACCTTAACAGCCGCTCCCCTTGGTTCGTCATAGCGGTGATAATCCTGGTATTCTTCATTTAACCACATAATACCATAATAAAAAAGGATTGTGCATCCAGTAAAAATCACAAATACTTTAATGGTCTGAAAAGCCATGCCCAGCCAGGATTTCATGGTTTGGTCCTCCATAACTTTTAATAAAAAAGAAAGATATTCAGCTCTCTATTATTAAAAGGTATGCCATTTTGGACAAGAATTATACCTGAATTTGCATAAATAGTGTTTCTTCAGGGCACTTATTCTTTTTGTGTAAACAGCTCAAATAAATATTCCCCGTTGATTTCCGCTCAGGATGCTCAGCGAACCGCGGGATTTTGAATAAGCTTCCCGGACACCGCATGAAGAAATGCGAATGCATTTTCGAGGATCTCGCACCTTCCGCTACAATCAACTCAGTAAATAAGATACAAAAAGCAACAAACCCTTCGAAAACACCCAAAATAAAAAGCCTATTCTAATGTAGAATAAGCTTTGCCAATAATCATATTAATTTTCATCTGCTTCGGTTTCTGTTTGTTTATCCTGGCAGCGGTAGCAGATGCCATGGAACGTAAGGCGGTGATCCTTTATTTTGAAGTTCCAGCGGCGTTCAACCACTTCTTCTACGTCTTCAAGCAAATCTTCCTGTATTTCATCAACAGCTCCGCACTCAATACAGACTAAATGGTGGTGAAAATGGGCTGCCCCTTCCTGACGCAGGTCATAACGGGAAACTCCATCACCGAAGTTGATTTTATCGACAATTTTTAATTCAGTCAGCAATTCTAGTGTTCTATATACAGTTGCCAAGCCTATCTCAGGCGATTTCTCTTTTACTAGGAGGTAGACATCTTCCGCACTTAAATGATCCTCTTCGTGTTCTAACAGGACGCGAACTGTTGCCTCTCGCTGTGGTGTTAGTTTATAGCTGGATGAATGCAACTGTTTTTTGATTCTTTCAATTCTGCTTTCCATACCGAAAGTCCCTCCCTCGCCACTAACATTCTCATTATAACAGAAATAAGTTCACATTCAAAATAAAATAATTATAAATAACAAACGATAATGAATTTAATATAATAGTAATTATAATTTCATTTAAAACAGTTTTAAACCTCTTTATATGTACCCTATATTATAATTTTTATCCTTTTCCCGTACAGCAAAAAGGCAGAGCCTGCAGCTCTGCCTTTTCCAATGATTATTATCAGGATTGGATTGAACTAACAACAGACTTCATTAAGACAGGCGAGATAAATGCCTCTACCCCGGCTGCAGCGATTAGAAACAGAATGGCCACAGCAAAAGCAATCATATATCTTCCAAAAAGAGGCATCATGGGCTGTCCGGCTTTCTTCATAAATTGTCTTCTAATCATCTTTAAAGAGAAAGACACAGCCAGTGTTGCGGCGATTATAAAGATAGGTATGATGATCAGGTTCTGGGGAAGGACCGATACGAAGGAAAGCATAAATCCTTCCCATCCCATTCGATTAACGAGAAAGCCAACTGTAAAGCCAACCACCATGCCTTTCATAAATAACAGTATCAGAATGACTGGCAGTCCAATTATGGAGATTCCCAAGATCCACATCAATCCTATAAATTTTGTATTATGGAAAAAGCTTTGTTTGAATAATTCATCCGCTGCTGCAATATGCCCATCTGATACTTGTCCAAAAAACTGAGACAGATAATAAAATAAATCTTCTTTTTGTGTAAAACTCAAGCTATTTACAACGATAGCTCCAAAAATCACACCCATCAGAAATAAAACAATAACAAATAAGTAAATTGAGGAATGTTCGCGAAAGTGGGCTGCTGCGGCGTTCTGGTACATTTTTTTCTTCATTGCTCTTCCTCCTAAGACAAAACAAATTGGATATTAAATTGTATGCCTGTCCGGGAATTGTATGACAAAGAATTGTGCTGCTCACAATTGTGAAAAAAGTTCTTGAATAATTCATATGTTTTTTGCTATAATTTTCAAAATTATTTAAATTATCATTGGGGGCGCTAGAGAAAATGGATCCGATTTTAATAGAGTTTCCAGAAAGAATTGAAACAGAAAGACTTTATATGAGGCCCGCCTTGCCCGGAGACGGAAAAACTGTTCATGAAGCTGTGTCAGCTTCAGCTGCCGAGCTTAAAAAATGGCTTCCTTTTGCACAGAATGAACAAGCAGCTGATGAAGTTGAGTCAGGTATCCGCAATTCCTATGCCAAGTTTATTCAAAGGGAAGATTTCCGTATCCATATTTATAGGAAAGAAGACGATGTATTTGTCGGCTCTACTGGCCTGCATCGCATAGATTGGGATGTCCGCAAATTCGAAATTGGCTATTGGGGAGATGTGAGGTTTCGGAAGAACGGCTATATTTCTGAAGCTGCTGCAGGCTTGACGAAGTTTGCCTTTGAGCATTTTCAAGCAAACAGAGTGGAAATCAGATGTGATCCGAGAAACATTAACAGCCGGAGAATTCCCGAAAAGCTGGGGTACAAGCTTGAAGGAATCCTGATTAATGACAGTCTAAGCGCAGATGGAAAAGAGCTTAGAGATACTTGTATTTATGCTAAAGTCAGCAGCTAAAAAAATAGAGCCTCGATGGGCTCTATTTTTTTTATGAATCAACAATTCTGCCGTACTTGCCTCCGCCCCCTGCCTGGAGGTTTAGCTTTCCTTCACGCGCTTTTCCAATAAGCATGGCTGTTTTCTCAGGAATTACTTTGCTGATTTCTGAGAAAGGAACATCATGCAGAATGGCCATTTCAGTTCCGAAATGATTCAGGAGCTTCTCGAGCATTTTCGGGCCTAACCCTGGTATGAACTCAAGAGGGACCTGATGAATATAAGGCGGCCGTACATCGGGCAATCCTCCTGAAGATTTTAGTTCAGAGATCCGGTCAGCCACGCCTTTGATAAATTTGAGGTGATTGCAATTTCGACATTTACCATTCTCTTCATCAAAGGGGCCAAAACATTCGGAACAAACAGTCTGATGGTATTTTCCGAGCAGAGGATCCAGCCCGTAATTGGCTTTAACCCTGCATTTTTCTTTTCCGGCCAAAGCCTTGTGCAGTTCAGCAAATGTAGGTGCTTCCATTTCCAGAACCTGATATTCTCTGGCGATCTTTTTTAGTGAATGGGCATCTGAATTTGTTAAGAATGTATATCTATGAAGTTCAGCTATTTGATCAGCCATCATCGTATCTGCACTAAGCCCCAGCTCAATTGCATCAATTAGATCAGGATCAAAAACCTCTGACAGCGACCGCTCTACGCCTTTCCCGAATAGACTCTTAAACGGGGTAAAAACATGGGCAGGAATAAAAAGCCCATCCAGTTCCTTTACTTTTTCCTGCAGCATTCTGCCTGAGGCATAAATTCTTTGAGAGCTTAATGTGATGTTCTTCAAATACCCTGTCAGCCAGGAAGAGAAATCCTTCATTGCGGATAGGGTTGGAAAGTAGCAAAGGACATGGATAGGGCCTTTACAGGAATCATCATAAATTTCAAGCTCCGACCCGGGAATAATCGTCAAATCTCCGTATTGGAGTCCCCCGTCCTTATGCTCGGTTATAAAGCCTTTTTGGGCCAAGTCCTCGATTTCAAGGATGACTTCAGGAGAATGACAGTCAATAATGCCAATGATATCAAGCCCCTTTTCATTGCGGGCATGCCTGATGATATTAGTGAAGGTAAGGGATTTAGCGCCTGTTATTTTAACTGGCTTTCCCGTAAACGTACGTCCAATATGGATATGAAGATCAGCAAAAAAGCGCTTCATGCTATTTTTTCAGCGCTTCTTGTAGCTGCAGATATTGGATTGCATAAGCAGTTTTCGCATCATAAACCTTTTGCTCCTCAAGCAGGGATATGGCTTCCTCAAGGGTTACCTCTAAAAGGTTCACAAATTCATCTTCATCAGGCGAAGCGGCATCTTCTTTTTTCTTAAGACCCTTTGCTATATATAGATGTACGAGCTCATCGGCAAATCCGGGAGAAGTGTAGAATGAGATCAGCCATTCCAATTCCGTGCAGGCGTACCCTGTTTCTTCTTCCAGTTCCCTTTCTGCACACACGCTGGGTTCTTCTCCTGCTTCAAGCTTTCCGGCAGGAATTTCAGCAATAATCTTATCCAGTGCTTTTCGATATTGTTCAACCATCACAATTTTATTATCTTCTGTTACTGCCAATACAGCTACTGCTCCGGGATGTTTGATAATTTCCCGCTTCGATGTTTTGCCATTCGGCAGCTCAACATCCTCCACCTGCAGACTAATGACTTTTCCTGTGAAGATTTTTTCCGTCTTAATTGTTTTTTCTTCTAGGCGGCTCATTGTTTTCAGTCACTCCTGTTCTATTCCGGTAATGATTGCTCATACATTTTATCATACTTGATGAGGGGGAGTTGGCATGAAGGTGTATGTCCATAATAGGGGAATTATTCTGGCCGGCAAAGCCTGGGAAGTCCGTGAGAAGCTAAAACAATACAGCAGGCAGTATGTCCTTGTAAAAGACTGGGTTGAATCTCAGAACATTATAAAGTGACACTTCAATCAGTGGAGGTTTTCCTTATCCCCACTGATTGTCAGTTGAACTTATCCTCCTTTGATTAATATTAGTTTTGAAGTGGGGGTCTTACTGCCCATTAGACGATAAAATGATAAGCCTCTAAATTTGAGTATGCCTCATTTGTTTATGTACAATTATAGAAAACATTCAAATGAGGTGGGTACTTGAAAAAGAGAAGACTTGGAAACTCAGACTTGTACGTAAGCGAGCTGGGGCTGGGCTGCATGTCAATTGGCACCAACCCTTATAAGGCCCAGGAAATTATTGAAGCGGCTCTTGAAGAAGGAATTAATTATTTTGATACAGCTGATTTATACGACTTTGGCGAAAATGAAAAGCTTGTCGGACAATCCTTAAAGAATGTCCGCGAACAGGTGATCATTGCAACCAAAGCCGGGAACCGCTGGAATAAAAATAAAGACGGCTGGAGCTGGGATCCCTCTAAACGCCATATCAAAGAAGCTGTAAAAGACAGCTTGAAAAGACTGGCTACGGACTATATCGATTTATATCAGCTTCACGGCGGCACAATTGAGGATCCGATTGATGAAACCATTGAAGCATTTGAGGAACTAAAGGAAGAAGGATACATCCTCCAATATGGCATTTCCTCCATTCGCCCAAATGTCATTCGGGAATTCACCTCAAAATCATCCATTGTTTCTGTCATGATGCAATACAGCATTTTAGACCGGCGTCCTGAAGAAGAAGCGCTGCCTCTTCTTAATCAAAAAGGCATCAGTGCTGTTACTAGAGGACCGCTGGCCAAAGGGCTGCTCAGCGACAAAATGCTGGATAAAGCATCAGAATCGGTAAAAGAGAAAGGCTATTTGGATTACAGCTATGCTGAATTGGAAAAAACGCTCACCAGCCTACGGGAAAAAATTTCAGACCAGCGCACCATGAATGAGATAGCATTTCAGTATAATCTCGCGGACCCAGCAGTCGCTTCTATTACAGCAGGTGCAAGCCGGGCTGAGCAAGTAAAAGCCAATGCAGAAGCAGCAAGAGCCATTCCTCTCAATGAAGATGAATTGGCTATCATTAAATCTATTGCAAAGCTAAATAAATATGAGCAGCATAGATGATCGAAAGTCCATAATTTAAGACAAGAAAGGGGCTGACGGAAAAGTCGGCCCCTTCTTTTAATGTTATTTGTATTCTTTCCAGTTAAGATCGCTCTCTCCAAGCAGTTCTTCAAAACTTTTATTTTTTTCGCGCAGTCTTCTTTCCTCTCTTTTTCTGCGCTCTTCTTCTTCCTTCTGTTTATCTTCAGCAGCCTTTAATTCCTGCTTTTTCCCTTTCAGCTGCTCCACCAGGTCCTGGTTCAGCATGTCACCTAGCGTGACTGGTTTGTCGTCTTTCTTAGGCTGGGAATGGTGTTTTTTCTTTTTCATATAATCCCCTCATCAACTGATTTTGCCATTTATTATAGCATATTTTATTATTCATGAAGGAGCAGGCTAAATCACTTTTATGGTAAAAATTCCAGAAACTCAATTCTGTTTCCGAATGGATCATCTACAAAGAACCTCTCTCTTCCTTCTATCGGAGGTTCTTCCTTTATTGTTATTTTCTGCTCTTGAAGACTGCTTCTCAAGGCTTCCAGGTTGTCCACAATAAATCCAGGGTGGGCTTTTTTGGCAGGCAGGAAGCCCTCCTGCACCCCGATATGAATTTCCTGATTTCCGCAAATAAACCAGCAGCCTCCTCGCTTTTGAAGATTTTCAGGCTTGGGAATTTCCTTCAGGCCAAGCTGTTCACCGTAAAATTTTCTGGCTTCCTCCTCGCAGCCTTTCGGAGCTGCCAGCTGGATATGGTCAATTCCTTTAAAGGAAAAACTCATTTTTTCTCCTCTTTTCTTTAGGCTGAAAATAATGAAAAGCACAGCATGCAGCTGTACTTTCAGATGTATTAGTATGCTTCTGTTACAACGTTTTCATCAACCTGCAATTGGGGTTCTGTCGAATTGATAATATCCTCAATTGTGAAGCCTTTAGCTACTTCAACAAGCTTCAAACCGGACTCGGTGACATCGATGACTGCCCGCTCAGTTATAATGCGGTCAACGACATTTTTACCTGTTAAAGGCAGGCTGCATTCTTTAATAATTTTTGAATCGCCATTTTTATTAGTGTGATCCATAATGACAATGATTTTATTGGCGCCATGAACCAGATCCATTGCACCGCCCATTCCCTTGATCATTTTTCCGGGAATCATCCAGTTGGCAAGATCTCCTTTTTCAGAGACTTCCATACCGCCGAGAATGGCAATATTCACATGGCCGCCCCTGATCATTGCAAAAGATTCAGCGCTATCAAAATAAGATGATCCCGGGATGGCTGTAACTGTTTCTTTTCCTGCGTTAATCAGATCCGGATCAACTTCACTTTCTGCAGGATACGGGCCGATGCCCAGTAATCCATTTTCAGATTGCAGGACCACTTCCTTATTATCAGAAATATAATTGGCAACCAATGTTGGCATACCGATTCCCAAATTCACGTAAAAGCCATTTTCAATTTCCTTTTCAGCCCGTCTGGCAATTTTTTCGCGTACTGCCGCTTTATCGTTACTCATGACACCATCTCCTTCCGCCACTGGTATTTATTTCTTCACCGTCAGTCTTTCAATGCGCTTCTCCTGTTTCCCTTCAATCAGTGATTGAACATAGATGCTCGGGGTATGAATATAATTCGGATCCAGTTCACCAATCTCATAAAGCGTCTCCACTTCTGCAATTGTCACTTTGCCGGCTGCTGCAATCATCGGATTGAAGTTTCGGGCCGTTTTGTGATAAACAAGATTGCCCATCTTATCGCCCTTCCATGCCCTCACGAGACTGAAGTCTGCTTTCAGAGCTTCTTCAAGGAGATATTCCTTGCCGTCAAACATCTTCGTCTCTTTCCCCTCTGCAATTGGAGTCCCTACTCCAGCTGGTGTGTAAAAAGCAGGAATGCCTGCGCCGCCCGCACGTATTTTCTCTGCCAGTGTTCCTTGAGGAAGCAGCTCTACTTCAATTTCCCCTGAGAGAACCTGTCTTTCAAACTCTTTGTTTTCCCCAACATACGAACCAACCATTTTCTTAATCTGTTTATTTTTTAAAAGCAGTCCAAGTCCCCAATCGTCAACACCGCAGTTATTCGAAATGACTGTCAGATCCTTAACCCCTTTTTCAACTAAAGCCAGAATAAGGTTTTCCGGAATTCCGCACAGACCGAAACCGCCAACCATAAGGACAGCACCATCGTGAATTTCCTGAACCGCTTCACTGAAGGAAGTACAAATTTTCTTCACTTCAATCTCTCCTTTCATTAAAAAATACTTATTTTTACTGACTATTATCAAAAACGGCTATGCAAGCTCCACTACTGTAGCTACCCCTTGGCCTCCGCCAATGCAAAGAGTTGCAAGGCCTTTCTTTGCCTGTCTTTTTTGCATCTCATGAATAAGAGTTACAAGGATTCGTGCTCCGCTTGCACCGATCGGATGTCCGAGTGCAATGGCCCCGCCATTAACATTCAGGATCTCCTTGTTAAAACGAAGCTCCCTGTCAACTGCAAGCGACTGGGCTGCAAATGCCTCGTTTGCTTCAATCAGCTCCAATTCTTCTATGGAAACAGATGCCTTTTCAAGCGCTTTTTTCACAGCAGCAACAGGACCAATGCCCATGATGCTTGGATCCACACCTGCACTTGCATTTCCTTTAATTGTCACTAATGGTTTAAGCCCCAGTTCATCTGCTTTCTTTCTGCTCATAACCAGCAATACAGCTGCCCCGTCATTAATCCCGGACGCATTTCCGGCTGTTACGCTGCCATCTTTCTTAAACGCCGGACGCAGGCCTGCGAGCTTATCAGCAGTTGTCCCTTTTTTCGGATACTCGTCTGTATCAAAAACTATTGGATCCCCTTTTCGCTGAGGAATTTCAACCGGAACGATTTCATCTTTGAATTTTCCTTCTTCAATTGCCTTTGCCGCCTTTTCCTGGCTGTCTGCGGCAAATTTGTCCTGTTCTTCCCTGCTCAGCTCATATTTCGAGCAAAGATTTTCAGCCGTAACTCCCATATGGTAATCATTAAAAGCACACCAGAGACCGTCTGAAATCATCGAATCTATAAGTTTTTGGTCTCCCATTTTAAAGCCATTTCTTGCATTTTTCAGTATGTAAGGCGCCTGGCTCATATTTTCCATGCCGCCTGCAATCACTGCTTCGGCATCGCCGGCCAAAATGGCCTGTGCTGCTAAATGGACCGCCTTCAGCCCTGAACCGCAAACTTTATTAATTGCCATTGCGGAAACGCTTTCAGGAAGACCCGCTTTAAGAGCTGCCTGCCTTGCTGTGTTTTGGCCCAGGCCTGCCTGCAGGACATTTCCCAGGATTACTTCATCTATTTGATCCGGTGTTACACCTGCTTTTTCAAGAGCGCCTTTTATCGCAATCGCCCCAAGCTCTGGTGCT
Source organism: Cytobacillus sp. EB106-05-05-XG126 (assembly GCF_058791715.1). Classification (NCBI taxonomy): domain Bacteria; kingdom Bacillati; phylum Bacillota; class Bacilli; order Caryophanales; family Bacillaceae; genus Cytobacillus; species Cytobacillus sp. EB106-05-05-XG126. The sequence goes on from NZ_JBYTDU010000007.1 coordinate 135,358, forward strand.
GATACATCTTTAAGACTTCCATTGAAACTGCCGATTGCTGTCCGGACAGCGCTGACTATTACGACTTCTGTTTGTGCCATCTCTCTCATCCTTTCAAAACATCTCTTTGCTTATATTCGTTGAGGGATATCAAAATTCCTTTTATTTTGTCAAAATTTCTATTATTCTTGCAATCGAAAATACTTTCCTAATACAATAAAGTGAAACTTCAATCAGTGGGGGTTTTCCTTATCCCCCACTGATTGTTAGTCGCGTTCTAGTGTCGCTAA